>NZ_CP175927.1:0-1556768 GCF_048537655.1 Wolbachia endosymbiont of Rhagoletis cingulata | reverse complement strand
ATACCACACCAAGAAAAAAGCAATAATTAGAAAAATATAAGATAATCAATAGCTTACTGCAAAATGAAAAGCTAATACTACTTAATACATACTAAAAATTATGGTGATTTTTTGATGGGTTGTAAAGGGTATAAAAACATTAAAATTGATCATTTTTATTTCAAAAAAATGAAAAATTTGTAAATGTCGCTTGTATCGAGGATTAGAAGCATGCTATTAAAAACAGTAATACATTATGTATAAATAAGATGTTAAATTTACTGGCAAATAAGTAAAGTATTCATATAAATATAGCTAACCTAATATAGATTTACTGAAGCAAATTTATGATTATATTAAGTAATTTGAGTTGTTATGCTGTATTCGGTATTGAACTAGAGTTTTACATTGAAGGAATAGAAAAAGAATACTTATTTCTGAATAGCATCAAAAATAAAATAGCATCTCTTGAATTTTCTTGCGAGAAGGAGAATTCTACACATCAGTATGAGATAAAAAGTGGTTGTTATACGAACTCCTACAATTTAATTAAGCATTTTGAGTTAGCAAAACAATCACTTACTGAAACAGCACAAAAACTAGGTGGGAATGTTTCTTTTAAAGCAAAGCCTTATTTGGATAGAGCAGGCAGTGCATTAAATGTGCATGTTAATCTCGTGAATTCAAATAACGGTAACTTATTTTATATCAATGAGCAAAAGTACAGTGACTATCTGATTCATAGTATTGGTGGATTATGTGCAATGATGAAAAAACATATGTTGTTTTTTGCTCCAAATGATGATTCATATTTAAGATTTCAGTATCCGGATATTCACACTCCAACTACGATTAGTTGGGGAGTAAATAACAGAACTGCTGCGATAAGAATTCCCTATTTTGGCAACGATTCCAAAAGATGCCGCCTAGAGCACCGTGTTCCTGGAACAGATTGTAACCTTGAAAAAGTACTCACAGCAATAATTGAAGGTATAGTTTTTGGTATAGAGAACAAAATTGCTCCGCCAAATAGAGTGTATGGCATTGCATCTGATCCTCAATATAAGATGGAGAGTTTGATATAGCAACTACCTGTTAAACCCTAACCCATTAAACTCCTTTGAGGTAATTGGCCATTCTAGCACTTTCCTCACATCATTATTTACATTCCCATACTGTAATAGCAAGTCTGCAGCAGATAGTTTCTGCGTACTTTTAGATGATCCAAGCCCTATATTGGTAAGGTTGCTCGGTGGCTGCTCAGGAAGTGGATTACCAGATACATCCATGTGTTCAGGGAGAGATTTCATCTGATTCTTTATAGAGCTAGAGTTATTTTGTGCAGGATTTCTATCATCTGACATGTCAAGAATAATTTTCTCAGGTACTACCATAGTTTTTGTATAATCAGCAGAATGACTGCCTTCAGTGTTCTTAAATTCATCAAGAATTGGTTCGCCAAACGCATTTATAGGGCCACCAAGTGATCCTTTCTCCATGCGCTCTTCTGCTCTTTTCCTTATTATTTCTTCTGCTAGCTCAGTTTCAGTTCTTTTTGGTTCTTTTACGGTACCTTTTTCTTCACCTTCATCTCCTGAAACACCAGTAATTTCAGCAGGCTGTTCTTTTTTAGTTCTTATTTTATGAATCAGCGAAAGTAATAAGTAAGTAACTGCAGCAGCAGAAACGATAATGGCTATCTTTGCGGCAATGTGGATTGCTGTTAAAAATATTAAAGCTGATAAAGCTCCAGCTAATCCAGACACAATAACTTTATTTTTGCCTTTTGTTATATTTAGAATTGCCACCATAATAACCTCTCAAATACTGCTCTAGAATTATTATACAGAAATTTTCTTATACTTGCAATTTTGCAAAAATTTTAATTATTTGCGTAAAGTTTTAAAGCTACACAAGGATTAATTAATATGCAATGTATCTCGACTATAATATTGTACAAACGCACATATTCAGCTAACATTCAACATGCAGAGCTTACTCATAGAGCGAAACAGGGCGGTGGTATTATTACTTAAAGTAATTTTTATCTTCGGTTCATACGTTTATGTAAAAATGCCAAGGGAAAGCAATCCTGGTATACAGATTCCTATAATCAGCGTGTTTGTTGGACTTCCTGGGATTTCTGCTCAAGATAGTGAAAAGCTATTAGTGCTTCCTATAGAAAATGAACTAAGATCCATCGAAGGTGTAAGAGAATTGAGAGCTTTTGCAACTAATGATGGTGCTCACATGATACTCGAATTTGGAACAGAGTATGATAATAAAGAAGTGCTCGATAATGTCCGTTCAAAGCTTTCAAACATAAAATCGAAGTTACCTGTTGAAGCGGAATCTCCGATAATCAATGAAATAAACTTGAGCTTATTTCCGATACTCAATGTCGGCTTAATTGGTAATTTGCCAGAAAGAGCCTTAACTGAAATAGCACGCAAGCTAAAGAAAGAAATAGAATCTCTGCCAAATGTTCTCAAAGTTGAAGTGGCAGGTATGCGTAAAGAAACAGTGGAAGTGATAGTTGAGCCCACAGTTCTAACAAAATATAACATTCAATCAAACGAAATATTCCAAGCTATATCAAGCAATAACAGACTAGTGGGAGCTGGGTCACTGGAAAATGATACCGGTAAATATTCGATTAAAATATCAGGGTTATTAAAAGATATAGAAGATATTATGAATATTCCTATTAGATCTCAAGGCGATGCAGTTTTGAGAATCAAAGATATAGCAAAAGTATACCCTAGGTTTGAGGATCACCAAGGATTTGCTCGCATTAATGGATTACCTAGTGTCGTGCTAGGAATTTCAAAACGTAACGGAAAAAACATAATAGACACAGTAAATCAAGTAAAATACTTAATGGATAAGGCAAAAGATCAATTACCTGAAAATTTAAAAGTGGTGTACTTAAACGACCAGTCAAAAAACGTCCGCGATGTGCTTGATGACTTGGAAAACGGCATAATATTTGCTGTGTTGTTAATATTGATCATAATGATGCTTTCTATGGGAACAAGGATTGCTATTCTTGTGGCACTCTCGATACCCGGTTCCTTTCTCATTGGGATAATAGCTCTTTACTTTATGGGTATAACCTTAAATATCGTTGTGCTCTTCAGTTTAATTATGGCTGTTGGCATGCTGGTTGATGATGCAATTGTGATCAGCGAATATGCCGATAGAAAGATGATCTGCGGAATGGACAAAGTAGAAGCTTTTTACACTTCAGTTCGTGATATGTTTTATCCGGTTCTATCATCAACGTTAACTAAATTAGCAGTGTTTTTTCCTCTATTATTCTGGCCTGATACTGTTGGTAAATTCATGCAGTACACACCAATTACAATAATCCTAACTTTGACTGGATCGCTCATTATGGCTTTGGTTTTTATACCAACACTTGGTGCAATATTTGGTAAGCCTTCGATAACTTCAAAAAAAGAAATAAAAAAAATGAGTGCTATAGAAAGTGGTGAAATAAAAAATGCTGGGCCTATAATAAGAGCTTACGTACGCATGCTAGAGAAGGTTTTGGATCATCCTAAAAAATTCGTATGTGCTACTGTATTCGTTTTGTTTTCATTTAGTGTGCTGTACTTTACTTTTGGTCCTGGAGTAAAGTTTTTTCCGAAAGTGGATTCAGATAATATTTTAATCAGTGTTAAAGCAAAAGAAAGCTTATCAGCCAAAGAACGAGATCTGATACTCAAAGAAGTGGAAGAACGCATTTTGAGCATTGAAAAAGAAATTCATGTTTCTTATGCTAGATCAGGAGCATTTTCAGACAACGTTATCGCCAGAATACAACTAGAACTTATGGATTGGCGCTTCAGGCGCAAAGCTAAGCACATACTAAATGATATAAGGAGCAGTGTGCAAGACATGAAAGGAATAATAATTAATGTTCAAGAGGAAAAGCCAGGACCGTCGGCTGACAAGCCAATACAAATTAACCTCAGCGGGAGTGTATCCAGTTTGAATTTAGCAGCAGAGAAAATTCTAGAAATTATGAACCAACCTTCATCCGGGTTTATAAATATTCAAGATAGCAGATCAGCACCTGAAATAGAGTGGAATATGAGTGTTGATAAGAGTAAGGCTACAAGCTCTGAAGTAAGTGTTGCAACCATTGGCGATTTTATAAAGATGGTTACAAATGGAGTATTGATTGGAAAATATAGACCAAATAACACGGATGAAGAAATCGATATTGTACTCCGTTTCCCCAGAAAGGACCGCAATATGAAGACTATAGACAATCTTTTTATCAATACAGTTAATGGCCCGTATCCTATGAGCAACATAGTAAAATATGCTCCCGAAAAAAAGGTAAACAAACTAAACAGGATTGATGGATTACGCACAGTGACAATCTCTGCTGACGTTGATACTGGCTATCTTGTTGATGAAAGAGTAAAGTTCATTCAGAATTCTATTGCCCAGGATTGGGACAAGGGAGTAAAAATTGATTTTAAAGGCGACAAAGAAGATCAACAAAAATCAGGAGCATTTTTGTTAAAGGCTTTTATATTAGCGATTACACTAATGATATTGGTATTAGTGACACAGTTTAATAATGTATACCATACATTTATCGTAATGACAGCAGTGTTTTTATCCACAACATGTGTGTTTTTTGTTTTCTTTCTTATCCAACAAGTTTTCGTAGTTGTTATGTGTGGAGTGGGGATAATTGCTTTGGCAGGAATTATAGTGAATAATAACATACTATTGCTTGATGCCTTTCATCATCAAATTAAGGTACACAAAAATGACATCAAGCGATGTGTAATAAACGCTGCAATTTCTCGCGTTAGGCCAATATTGCTTACCGTTGCAACCACAGTTCTTGGTTTAATACCGATGATTACCAGGTTAAATATCAATTTTTTTACGCTACAAATCACATATGATGCTCCATCAAGCCAGTGGTGGGTTGACATTTCAACAACCATAGCAAGTGGAATATTGGCTGCAACGGTTTTAACTTTATTCTTTACTCCTGCGTTGCTTGTTATACAAAAACATGAAAAAACTTGACTTAAATTAGCAATCATTTAACATTTAAGATAGTGTTCTTTGCCCGTTGGAGCTATAATTATAACTAATTACATTGGATTTATTTATTATGATTGCTAATCGTAAAAGCAGTGTTAAGCAGAAAAGTAACAAGAATAACATAGTTGGAAGCCTTGATGTAATAAAAACAGCAGGAGAGCTTTCACTTCAAAAAGGTTTAGATTTTGATGTTGTAATAAAGGCACTAGAAAGTGCTATAGAAGCAGTGGCTCATCAAAAATATGGTAGCAAAAGTAAAATTGTAGTTGATATAGATAGAAACACAGGCAAAGTTACTTCATATAGAAAACTAAAAGTTATTGATGATGAATCAAATGAAAAAGAGAATACTGAGTGTGAATCAATTACGCTTACACAAGCTAAATTAATAAAAGGAGATGCAAAAGTTGGAGATACTGTTAGTGAATTGCTCTCTCTTAACACTGATCTTGCTTCAGCAAGAATTGCCCAGCAAAAGATTGCTCAAGTAATTAAAGATGAAGAGTCAAAAAAGCAATATGAGGAGTTTAAAGATAAAGTGGGAGAAATAAGGTATGGTATTGTTAAACAAGTAGAATATTCAGATCTTATTATAGACATAAATGGCACTAGGGCATATCTTCCATTGCGAAATTTAACTGGTGGTGAATCATTTCGTGAAGGTGATAAGGTTAAAGCTTACATACAGACTGTTAAGCGCTCTGATGATGGACGTCAAATTATTCTTTCTAGGACTCATGAAGGCTTTTTGGAGGCATTATTAAATCAAGAAATACCAGAAATTGCTGACGGATTAGTGACAATTAAAGGTATAGCTAGAGATGCTGGTTCAAGGTCTAAGGTTGCCGTTTTCTCTCCCGACAAGAACATTGATCCAGTAGGTGCTTGTGTTGGAGTTAAGGGAGATAGAATAAAAACTATTATACACGAATTAAATGGTGAAAAAATTGACGTTATAAATTACTCCTCAGATTTGGGTCAATTCGTTATTAAAGCCATTGCTCCTGCAGAAGTATCGAAGGTTATTATTGATGAAAATGAAAATTGCATAGAGTTAATAGTTGCTGAAGATCAATTGAGTTTAGCGATAGGAAAAAAGGGCCAGAATGTAAGATTAGCTTCAGAGCTTGTTGGATGGAAAATTGAGATATTAAGCACTCAGCAAGAATCAGAAAGGCGAAGTAAAGAACTTAGTCAATGTTCAGCTTTATTTGCTGAAGCTTTAAACTTAGAAGAGATTATGGGTCAGCTATTGGTAACAGAAGGTTTTTCAAGTGTAGAAGACATATCTAGCGCTTCAATTAAAGAGCTTGCTTCAATAGAGGGCTTTAATGAAGATATTGCAAACGAACTTCACAATAGAGCAAATAAGTACCTGAAAGCAGAAAATGATAGAAAAATAGAAGAGCTAAAAAGTTTAGGTATGGAGGATGATGTAATCAATTTAACTTTATCAATAGACAATAAAATTGCTCTTAGTAAGCATGATATTAAGACTTTAGAGGACATAGCAGATTTATCAAGTTATGAGTTTTGCAGCATACTCTCTTCCTCATCCGATAGCAAAGAAGATCTAAAAGATACAGTAGATTCAATAATCATAGAAGCACGTAAAAAGCTTGGATTAATATAATAAAATAATATGAATAATGAAGATATCAGTGATAAAAAATTAACGCTCCAAGGTTTAAGCAAGCTTAAATTAGACCTCAATTTAAACTCTTCAGCTAGCCCAAGTACTGGAGCTACAGTAGTAAAAAAAAGAAGAAAAAAATCTCATGATGCAGAAGAACATAATTTATTTGACGAGAGTAAATTATGTTCTTTAACAGAGAAAGAACAAATTTTTCGCATTAATGCTGTGCAGAATGCTGCTTTGCTGAAAGAAAGAAATCAGAGAGAAGAAAAAGAGAAAACAGCAAAAGAAGACAGCAATAAAGAGATTGACGAGAAAAATGAAGCGGACGCTTTATCTAAGGAAATAAATAAGCAAGTTTTAAGTAATACCCACTTAGTTGAACCAAAAGAAGATAGTATTGACCATGAGGACAACGATAAAAAGTCTTTTAAAGTCAACAAAGATATATATTCTAAGCATTCTAAACTGGTAATTGCACAGGCAATAGATGAAAAAACTGAACAACCCCCTGTATTTAAGCAAAGGTTTGGTATAAGAGGTAGAAAGTCAAAGTTTACTAAGGGTAAAAATATATCAAGAGAAGTTATTATACCAGACAAAATAACTATCAGGGAGTTATCTATTCGCATGGCAGAAGATAGCAAGAGTGTGCTAAAAATGTTCAAAGAAGAAGTCGGTGAGAGTTATAGAGTAGATGATCTGGTGGATCCAGATATAGCATGTGAAATAGTGGAAAAATTTAATCATACGGCTAAACGAGTGAGCGATACCAACAGAGAAAAAGATTTATTTTTTATAGAAGGCAGAGAAAGCCTGCCTAAAAAACCTAAACCACCAATCGTCACTTTTATGGGACACGTCGATCATGGTAAAACCTCATTGCTCGATGCATTTCGTGAATCTAATGTTGCAGAAAGAGAGTCAGGTGGCATAACTCAACACATAGGTGCTTATCAAATAACGACAAAAGATAAGCAAAAAATTACCTTTATTGATACACCAGGACATGAAGCGTTCACTGCGATGCGTGCACGTGGTGCCAATATTACTAATATAGTTGTAATAGTAGTTGCAGCTGACGATGGAATCATGAAACAAACAGTTGAAGCAATAAATCATGCAAAAGCAGCAAATGTTTCCATTATAGTTGCTATTAATAAAATTGATAAATCTGAGCCTGGTGATGTAGAAAAAATAATTAATAGTTTGCCTCAATATGATCTCATCCCTGAAGGGCTTGGTGGTGATGTTATGATTATGCCAGTATCAGCAAAAAAGAAAACTAATTTAGATAAACTAGAAGAGGCGATTTTGTTAATCGCTGAATTAATGAAGCTAGAAGCAATAGAAGATTGTCGAGCACTTGGATGGGTAATAGAATCCAAAATAGATAAAGCGAAAGGAATATCAGCCACATTGATAGTTGAGGAAGGAACGTTAAAGGTTGGTGATATATTGGTAGTTGGTACAACATACAGCAAAGTACGTAGTATGGTTAATCACCTCGGTCAAAGAGAAAAAGCAGCACTACCCTCCGCTCCAATTGAAATTACTGGTCTAAATGGTGTACCAAATGCTGGAGATAAATTTGTTGTTGTAAATTCTGAAAAGCAGGCGCGTGAAATTGTTGAATACAGGCTAGAGTTAATCAAGAAAAAGAAAGAAGATTTGGGCGACAATAATTTAGATATATTCAGTCGTAATAACAGCGAAACAGAAGAACTATCTGTAGTTTTAAAGTGCGATGTAACTGGTTCTATTGAAGCAATATCAAGTTCAATTGATAAACTCGGTAAAGACCAAGTGAAATTAAATATCCTACACAAAGCAGTAGGAGGGATAACAGATTCAGATGTGCTGCTTGCAGAAGCATCAAGTGCAGTAATTTTAGCTTTTAATGTAAAAGTGGACTCAAAAATAAGGGACTTGGCAAAACAAAAAGGTATAGAAATACATACTTATAACATAATATACGAGCTCATTGACGACATGAGAATGTATTTAACTAAAATGTTAAAGCCTGTTACACGAGAGGTTCGTGTTGGCTTTGCATCTGTGAGGCAAATATTTAACGTATCTAAAGCTGGTAATATCATTGGATGTTACGTAAGTGATGGAGTCATAAGAAAAGATTCTTTAATTAAGGTAATGCGTGGTGGCAAATTGGTGCATGAAGGAAAGTTAAAAGCACTACGTAGATTTAAAGATGATGTTAAAGAAGTAGGTGTAAACTTTGAATGCGGAGTATCACTAGAGGGTAATGTCGATATTAAAGTTGGAGATATTTTGGAAGCTTATCAATTAGTGCAAGAAGAAAGGGTGTTATAGTAGCTGGATATGAAAAAGGAAATTAGAAACCTAAAGATAGCATCGGTATTGCATAGAGCAATATCAAGAGTTCTAATGGAAGGTAAGGTGTTCAATAAAAATGTAGCGGTATCTGACGTAAAATTAAGTAAAGATTTGAAAAAAGCAGATGTATATATTGTGTTATCTTCATTGAATATTCAAGTAGCTGACTACTTAGATCCAGAAAAAAGACGCACTGGAGATCCTTCTGAGAATAATTGTGATATTAACACTGTTGTTAATGAAATGAACCAGTCTGCATGGTCAATACGTAAATCTATATTGTGTTATGTTGATTTGCGATTTATACCTGAGTTAGTTTTCAAGCCTGATTTAGCGTTCGATAATTTTGTTAATGTAAGCAAAATATTACATAATCACACTTAATTAATGTATTTCAACCATTACTTTTCATTAATGAGGTTGCACAGTTTAACAGGTTTGTGGCTTGTGCTATTTCCCAGTTTGAGCGGTATTCTTTTAGCCTCAACTTCTCTATCGTATCAGGTTCTTTTTCTCCTTGTTTTGTTTACTATAGGTGCATTTTTAATGAGACCCGCAGGGTGCATAATCAATGATATCTTCGATAGAAAAATAGATGCGCACGTTGAACGAACAAAATATAGGCCACTTGCAAGTGGTGCATTAAACATAAAGCAGGCTTTAGCTTTACTTTCACTGTTACTGTCTATTGCCCTGGTAATCTTATTATTAACTAATAAAACTACACTCATACTTGGAATAATCTCAATGTGTATGATAGCTACTTACCCTTTATTAAAGCGGTATGTTTGGTGGCCACAATTGTTCTTAGGGTTTACCTTCAATATGGGATCGCTCATGGGCTCAGCAGCAATAACAAACCAGATCAGTATAGAATCCTTGCTGTTTTATATAGGATGCGTCTTTTGGACACTTAGCTATGACACCATATACGCCCATCAAGATAAAAAAGATGATGAAAAACTCGGGATGAAATCTACCGCATTATATTTTGGTGATACAACAAAATCTTGGTTGAAAAGATTTTATTTAATATCTCTTATGACGTGGCTATATGCTGGTATCTTATCATCATTAAATAACATTTTTTATATTGCTCTACTTGCCGTAGGGTTCATATTTCACCGCCAATACAAAAATTTCAATCCTGACGATCCCAGTCAATGCATGTCCATATTTAAAAATAATTCCTACGTAGGGTTGCTTCTCTTTTTTGGCATCCTTTTAGATAGAATTATCACCTAGGTCTCAAGAGTTTTGGCTCTAATGAAGTCAATAAACTCAGGTACTCGCAGAAACGAAAATTGCTTGACAAACTCCGCCAGCCCTCTTATCATGAAACTGAAGCTATTGTATTTGCTTTCGCCAATCTGCAGATTAAAAGGTAAGGATTACTTAATGTATCGGCGTCTTATGTTCAATTTTTTGCAGTATATAGATACTGTATGTCTTTACAAAACTTCATCTACATCTAGATTTTTATCTAAATAAGCTGAACGCGCTTATAAAGCGTTACAAGACATCAAAAAATGCCAATACTCGACAGAGATAGTAAAAGACTAGCTAACTCGGGGATTCTTTGTCTTTTTTTCTGCTTAGTAAATTTCTTAAACATTTGCAGCGTAAGTTAGTTGCAATTAAAAGCGGCTGAATCTCGCTTGTCAAGCGTTTAAAACATAAAAAACGCCAATATTTTAAAGCGGATAATAACCCCAGGGCTTCTTTTGCCTTTTTTTTCATTTGGTAAATTTCTTAATATTTACAGCTAAACAACAACCGTCATCCCTAAGTATCCCGCTGCTTGTTAGCGGCTGAGATACCGCGAATGAATCGCGGTATGACGGTTCGCGGCAGGATGACGATAAGCTCGTCATCCCACTACTTGTTAGCGGCTAAGAGATACCGCGGCGGTATAGCTATAGGATGACAAAAAAAGGGCACTGTGACGAACTTAAATCACAATTATCAGTTAATGCGGCATTATAAAAAACGCCAAACTTTTTTCTGCTTTTATGCAAGAAGTCTAGTCCATATATTCCTCCCACTTCTCCGCGACTTTCCTTACTATTTCCTCACTCATCTCAATTTTCTTTCCCCACTCTCGTTTGGTTTCAGGCGGGATTTTATTTGTCGCATCAAATCCCATCTTACCTCCAAGTCCACTTTCAGGGGAAGCAAAGTCTAAATAATCAATAGGTGCATTTTCTATCATGATTGTATCACGCACAGGGTCCATCCTTGTTGACATTGCCCACATCACTTCCTTCCAATCACGTACATTTATATCATCATCAACAACGATAATAAACTTCGTGTATAAAAATTGCTTTAGAAAGGAAAGTATGCCCATAACAATTCTTTTTGCCTGCCCTGGATAGGATTTTTTTATCGACACTACCGCTATTCTATATGAGCAACCTTCCGGTGGCAGATAAAAGTCCACTATCTCTGGAAATTGATTGATAAGAATGGGCACAAAAATTTCGTTGAGTGCTTCACCAAGAATCGATGGTTCATCAGGTGGCTTGCCAGTGAAAGTGCTGAGATAAATTGGATTTTTGCGCATAGTAATTGCAGTAATATTAAATTCAGGAAATTGCTCAACAGAATTATAGTAGCCAGTGTGGTCTCCGTATGGCCCTTCGTCTTGATAGCTATCCAAACTCACATAGCCTTCCAGAACGATTTCTGCGTGAGCTGGCACTTGAAGTGGAATAGTCTTACAATTTACAAGCTCAAGCGGCTTCTTTCGCAGTAGTCCAGCAAATTGGTATTCTGACAATGTTTCTGGCACTGGAGTTACCGCAGCAATAATCGTTGCAGGATCACTACCGATCACAGCAGCAGCAGGAAATTTCATATCTCTGCCTTCTTCCTTCCAACGCTTATGGTGAGTTGCGCCACCTCTTTGTGCAAGCCAACGCATTAGTGTTGTTTTTTTATCTATAACCTGCATACGATATATTCCAAGATTAAAATTATCTTGCTTTTCTTTCGTGGGTCCTTTTGTTACCACAATCGGCCAGGTGATAAGTGGTGCAGGTTCATTTGGCCAGCATGTTTGAATGGGCAGTAGACTTAGGTCCACTTCATCTCCGGTTAGCACTACCTCTTGACATGGAGCCTTGCTCACGACTTTACTTCGCATCGATAACACGACTTTCAACAAAGGAAACATTTTTATAGCATCCTTAAAGTTTTTTGGCGGCTCAGGTGATTGCAAAAATGCTAAAAGTTTACCAAGATCTCTTAGTTCATCAGGATTTATGTTCAACCCCAATGCAATCCTCTTAATAGTACCAAATAAATTCACCAAAACTGGAATCGAATTTTTGCCATTTTCTGTGATAACATTTTCAAAAATGATCGCTGGCCCTTTGCTTGACAAAACTCTGCGATGAATTTCTGTCATTTCAAGAACTGTTGAAACTTCCTCCTTAATCCTAATCAGATCTTTTTTTTCTTCTAAGGCTTTGATGAAGTCGCGTAAGTTGTTGTACATATTCCAGTTTTTAAAATTTTAAGTTTATATCTAGTTTTCAAGCACTTTATTGAAATTTGACCTATGCACTGTCTAGCGAGCTTTCAGTTAATTTGAGATCAAATCTTCATATTGCTTACTAAGTTTGTATTTCCTTCCTCTATTGGAAAAATCTACAATCTTGATAAACCCCATTTCCACCCACTTTTTACAAAGTTGCGCACTGGTACGAGGCTTAAAATTAAATAGTTCGCCAACCTGACTAGCTGTAATAGCGGAAAACTCCTGGAAGAGCTCAAGAGCTTTGCGTTGTTTAGGATCAAGCTTACGTATAAGATCAGTCTGATCAGTGTGGTATTCTTCTTCATTTATACGTTGTAAAACGTTCTCAAATGAATTTGCCATACCTTCTACGAAATACTCCACCCACTTAGTGATATCTGCTTCAGCTCGTCCCATATAATAATTGTGCGATGGACCTACACTGATTGCCTCATAATAAGCTCCTAGATTCTTAGCATAATATTCTTCCAATGAATAAAGTCCTTTTAGGTCATACCCACCAAGGTGTAAAATTAATGTAGTCAACAATCTTGCAGTACGACCATTACCGTCATAGTAAGGGTGAATTGTTACAAATTGATAATGCGCAATACCTGCAATAATTGGGCAAGGCACTTGCTCACTGTTACGAATCCAATCAATCATACTGCTCATGAGCTTTGGTACATCCTTTGCTTCAGGTGGCATATAAATTATTTCACGTGTAAGACTATCGCGGATAACATTTTGACCATCACGATAAGGTGTTGATTTTATTTTAGATTTTCCACTTGCTATTACTAGAGCATGTAGTGTTTGAACAGCTTTCTCAGTAATGGGTATTCTCCTTGCTGCCCATTGTTCAACTTGAGTTAAAGCTGCATAATATCCTTTAACCTCATTTTCATCTCTCCTATATTTTGGAAAGTGGCTTTTACCACTTAAAACCTCTTCAATCTGTTTAGGTTCAAGTCGATTTCCTTCAATCATAGTAGAATAGTGTGTGGTATAAAGCCGTGCAGTTTCACGAAGAGACAAAAGCATTGATACAGTGAGCGGCAAATGTAACACTTTTTCTTTTGCTGCTTCAATCCTTATAAGACAACTAGCAATTTTAGAAGTAATCGTATAATTTGGCATCGGCATAATATCTGCATTACATTACTTCTATATTATGCTGATAAAATGCAGATAATACAACATTTACACGACGCCGACCATAAACAGCAATAAATTCGGCTGATTGAGAAAGAAGTTTGTCTTGTAGAATAGCTATTTCTTTTTCTCTACCAATTATTGGCTCGTTCATATGTCTATTCCGCGGAAAATTATACACAGCGGAAACAACTTAAATCTACGCTCCGCGCGCCTCTGCTACCAAGTCTTCTGATGAACTTTGTGGTAATGTGCTTGAGTTTTATTGTGTAAAGTTTGCATTTGAGGCAAAACTGGTTATAAAATACACTTGATATAAATGTTTTTATATATTAACATTAGATGCTTCTTTTAATATATAGATAAATGTGTACTAAAAGTTTTATATTGTAGGTTTTTAAATAAATTGTATGTCTAGAATATCGTTTTTATTAATTTTAATAATAGCAATAGCAAGCTTGCCGATAATAAACAATTGGCTTTCAAATCGCAGCCAAATGCTAAACGATGATTATATAGGTGAGAAATTAGATAATTATATAAGCAGAAATTTTGATAAGATCGTAAAAACTCTCAAAGAGGAGTCGATTAAAAGTAGTTACGCTGCTCGAGATAATGTAACCAAAAGTAAAATTTCACAATACAAGGATCAAATATTTGACCTTACTTATCCTTACTCCGGAAATGAAAATAGTAGTGTTATAGCTGTAGGCTTCCTTGACTATTCTTGTGGACATTGCAAAGCTATAAAGAATGATATAAAGCAGTTAATTAACGACGGCAAAATTAAGTATATCTTTAGGGATGCTCCAATACTTGGTAACGCTTCTTTAAAGGCAGCAAAAAGTGCTTTAGCTGTCTATTTTCTCGATAAAGAAAAATATTTCGATTTTCACCATGCTGCTTTAAGTCACAAAGGAGAATTTTCAGACGAAAGCATATTGGATATAGTGAAAAACATAGGGATTGATGAGGACGATTTTAATGATTCCATAAAAGATAACGCGGACAAAATTGAGCAAATGATAAACAACAGTAGGCTTCTAGTAAGAGATTTGGGAGTAGGTGGTACACCTTTTTTAATAATTGGAGATAGCCTGTTTGTAGGAGCAACTGATTTGAATGTATTACGCAAAAAAGTAGATGAATTAAGTCACAAGCAAGGCTAGTTACAGTTTGCCATAAAATTTTATTTTTTTGCTTGACAACTCAAATGAACCTGAGTATAGTAATTGTGGGTGTGACAGCAGTTTAACTCAGTAGTCTCATCCACTTTCCATAGCGTCATTTACTATGTGAAACGCTTTCAAATTACAACATTTTCTTCAACCAAACTATTTTACTTTCACAGGAGGACATATGTCATTCACAGAAATTAGATTTCCAGAAAATATATCTTATGGTTCCACTGGAGGACCGGAATTTTCCACTGACGTTGTAACAACTCACAATGGTTGTGAACAGCGCAACATCAATTGGTCTCATGCACGCACTAGATACAACATAGCTCACGGGGTCAGATCAAACGAGCAGCTACTAGAACTAATAACATTTTTTCATGCACGAAAAGGTAAAGCAATAGGGTTTCGTTTTAAGGATTGGTCGGATTTTATAGCCATCAACCAAGAGATTGGTATAGGAGATAACAAAAAAACGACTTTTCAGCTAATCAAAACTTATGTAAGTGGGGAAGATAAGCATATACGTATGATCAAAAAGCCAGTGCATGGGACAGTAAAGATTTATTTAAATGGTAAAGAAGAGAGTGAATATTCAGTAAATTATTCAACGGGAGAAATAACATTCATGAAACCGCCAGTAAAAGATGCAATAATCACTGCGAGCTTCGAATTTGATGTGCCCGTGCGCTTTGATACAGATTACTTAAACGCTTCTATTGATGACTATGGAAGCAATAGCTGGAATAATATCCCCTTGGTGGAAGTGAAATTTTAGTTATAAGCGAGCATAGATCCACATCATAGTAGGGCTACTAGTCTACCATAAATTGAAAAATTAAGCACCACTGAGGCTCTATACCTAAATGAGCCTCAGTATATGCAATTATTTTAAACTTTATCACCAGCTATATACTACAATGTTGCTGAGCTTTGCTAACATTTACACTTGAAGCTTGGGGAGATTCTAACTCAGTGCTTTTTTCTTCCTGCAAAATAGAAAGCTTCAACAACTCCTTTAGAGTTGATTTTGCAAGTGTTGTATCATCTTTGTTTAAGATGTAGTCTAGCATGCCGTTTTTCTGTAAGAGATTAACAAAATATCTATCTTCCTCATTAAGAACCTCTATCTTGTTAATACAAGATAATACTAAATCCGAATTCTTTGTTGCTAAAATTCCATTCAAAAAGATATCTAATTTTGTTTTATCTTCAGTTAAGTCTTCAGCTAACCTATTTCTGATATTCTCATTGTCAAACACAATGTACTCGAGGTACGAGGAAGGCTCAATAAGTATAAAGTCCTCTAAAGGCACTAGTTCTGGATAGGTGCCAGCGTAATCAAGTATGCCACACTCAGTAATACACCCTCCTTTTCTTATAACACAGCAATTGAGACGACCATGATACATTGATAACAAAGAAAAAAGACGTATTATACTTGTACCTCTATCTTTCATTTCCTCGAAAAGCTTCCTATCATTTATTAATTTGTGCAAAATGTAATCCATAGCAGGACCTGATTTGCGGAAACGAAACATATTATTCTCTTCAAAAATGGCCTCAGCTAATTCGATAGATTCTTTATCCTCATCTACAAAAGCTTTTTCATTTCTATTTAACTGTATGATCTCAGCTTTGCTATCTCTGCGTAGACCAGTTCTCCTTATTAACATCTCAAATATTTTTGTATTCATATATATCCTATATTAATTAAAGTAAATATTAATAATGTTTACTTTTTAAATAAAAATAAATGAAAATTTTAATAAAAATTAATTTTTTTTTAATAGAATAAAAATCTTTTATATTTGCTTGAGTACCAAAAGGGCTTTATTGGTGTAATGCGTTTTCTATTGCGCCTGGCTGCAGTGCCCAGCGTCAAGATCTGATGAACAATGTTCGCTTGCCAGCTTTCGCTTCAATATTTGCACAATTGTGCTAGATCCCCTGCATAACCTGCTTTAAAATCTCCTCCTGCTGCTGAGTGTGAACACTAACATAACCACATGCAGGAGATGCAGCAGCAGGTCTTGCGATACACTTAGGTCTTTTTGCTTGGATATCGAGATTAGATAACACTTCTTCTATCAATGGGTTGACAAAAAACCATCCTCCCATATTTTTTGGTTCTTCTTGACACCATATAATTTCAGCGTTTTTGTACTTTTCAAGTTCATTACTTAGTTTATCTGCAGGAAAAGGATAGAATTGCTCCAAACGTATTACTGCTATATCGTTTATTTTTTGTGCTTCACATATGTCGTAATAAACTTTACCACTGCATATTACAACTTTACGTATTTTATCATTCGAAACTAAACCTGTTCTACATTCTGGAATTACTGTGAGGAATTTTCCTTCAAAATCAGATAGGTTAGATACTGCTCTTTTGTGGCGCAGTAGCGATTTAGGTGTAAACACTACCAGAGGCTTACGAAAGTCTCTATGCATTTGTCTGCGTAAGACATGGAAGTAATTCGCCGGAGTGGAACAATTAACTACCTGCATATTATCCTCTGCGCAGAGTTGCAAAAATCTCTCTATACGTGCGGAGCTATGCTCAGGTCCCTGTCCTTCATAACCATGAGGCAGCAATAAAACTAGACCGCTTGATCGCAACCACTTTGTTTCTGCAGATGCGATAAACTGGTCGATCATAATTTGCGCACCGTTTGCAAAATCACCAAATTGTCCTTCCCAGAGCACCAGTGAATACGGAGAATCAAGACTATATCCATATTCAAAGCCCATTACAGCATACTCAGATAGTGCGCTATCTATGACCTCAAAGTGAGCTTGCTTTTCATTTATATTGTTTAGCGGAATAAATGCTTCTTCTGTTACCTGATCAACAAGCCTTGAATGACGGTGCGAGAAAGTTCCACGACCAGAGTCTTGTCCTGATAAACGCACTCCTATTCTTTCTGTGAGCAGTGATGCAAACGCAAGACTTTCGGCAGTTGCCCAGTCTATATTACTACCAAAATTTATGCTGTCTATTCTGCCATCGAGTATTTTTCTAACCTTATTGTTAATGTTAAAGTTACTTGGGATATTGCTATTTATACGCACACCTAATTTTTTCAGCTCATCTGGCGGAACACCAGAATCCGTGTAGTATTCGCTCAAATCGTTCAGCTTTGCTCTTCTTAATTTTGACCACACTCCACCGAACCAGTCAGCTTTTTTTGGAGTGTAAGCCGCTGATTCAGCAAGACTTTTATCTAATTCTGCCCTGAATTCACTGCGCAATTTATTTACTTCATCGCCATCTAATACTTTCTCTGCAGTCAATTTTTCTTCATACAATGTTCCAGGAGTTTTATGCTTTGATATCGCCTTATACATAAGTGGCTGAGTGAAATTCGGTTCATCACCTTCATTATGGCCATATTTGCGGTAGCACATTATGTCAATTACTACGTCCTTTTTAAATTTCTGCCTATATTCCATCGCCAGACTTGTAGCAAAACTCACAGCTTCCGGGTTATCTCCATTGACGTGAAACACTGGAGCTTCTATTGATTTTGCTATATCAGTGCAATAAAAAGAGGATCGTGCGCAACATGGGTTAGCAGTAAAACCAACTTGGTTATTAATGACAATGTGCACAATGCCATCCACTTTATAGCCTTCAATATTGCTTAAGGTTAAAGTTTCAGCAACCACTCCTTGACCGATGAAAGCCGCATCACCATGAATTGATATGCCAAGCACAGATCTTATATTCTGTTTTGCTCTTATTCTTCCAGCCAAAACCGGATTTACCGCTTCAAGGTGAGATGGATTAGGGCATAAACTTAAATGTATTTTTTTGCCACCTGAAAGTGCTCGATCAGAAGAGTAACCAAGGTGATATTTAACATCACCGGACACCTCAAGACCACTTGGGTATGCAAGATTGCCTTGAAATTCAGACAGCATTGCCGCATATTCTTTCCCCATCACTTTGGTTAGAACATTGAGTCGTCCGCGGTGAGCCATGCCAAGGACTATTTCTTCAATACCAAAAACCGTAGAATCACTAATGATTTTTTCAATTGCAACGATAGCTGATTCTCCACCTTCAATAGAAAAGCGTTTATATCCAGGAAATTTCATATGGAGAAATTGCTCGAACATCTCAGATTCGATCAAGTGCCTCAGTATTTCCTTTTTATCTTGTGAACTCAGCGTATAGGTTTGATTTTCGATCTTTTCCTGCAGCCACATCCTCTCCTCATAAGAGGAGATATGCATAAATTCAAAACCGATGTTCTTGCAGTAAATATCTCTATAGATTCCAGCGTCACTTGCCGGATATAGATTCGAATATTTCTGATAATCTACTTCCTTATTCACATTGGGTAATAACGGATTAAGATCCGCAAAAAAATGACCGTAAGATCTGAAAAAATTTGCTAAACTAGAAACTGAATCATCCACCTTAGTTACATGTTGTGCACCGCAGGTCTCCGCTTTATTAACTTCTAAATTGCTTGAAAAAATTCTATACCAATCCTCCCCGATTGATTTATCACCCTGCAAATAACGGCTATACATTTCTTCCACAAATTCTGCATTATCACCATAAAGGCAGCTTAAACTCGACATAATCACTATAAAAAGTATCAAATACTTATAAGTATAACTTAAGTTTTTTAAAAAAGAACTTTTTTAGTTTCTATACGTCATACCGCCGCGGTATCTCTTAACATAGATCCCGCTAACACGTAGCGGGATGACGATTGTCAGGGTGTCATCCCAGTGCGTGACACTGGTTCACTCTATAATGGCAGCGCCCCTATGGTGTCATCCCAGTGCCCAGACTACTTGGATCCAGAAAAAAGAATGGTGTCATCCGAGTAGCTGACACTGGGATCCAGAAGACTTAATTTCAACCAAGTGGCTGCATAATAAAGGCTAGATCCCAGTGTCACGCACTGGGATGACAAGGTATAAACCTTATCGTCACGCCGCCACGAACCGTCATACCGCGATTCATTCGCGGTATCTCAGCCGCTAACAAGAGATCCCGCTAACAAGCAGCGGGATGACAACAATCCTACGTCATGCCGCGGTATCTCTTAGCCGCTAACACGTAGCGGGATGACGATTGTCAGGCCAGCGCCCCTATAATGTCATCCGAGTAGCCGACACTGGGATCCAGATTGGATACTGAGTTGGTGAGTATAAAAGTATAGCTTCTACGTCATACCGTGATTTATTCACGGTATCTCACATAGATCCCGCTAACAAGCAGCGGGATGACAGCAATCCTACGTCATGCCGCGGTATCTCTTAGCCGCTAACACGTAGCGGGATGACGATTGTCAGGGTGTCATTCCAGCGCGTGAAGGTGGAATCTAGTTTCACTTTATTATGGTGTCATCCGAGTAGCCGACACTGGGATCCAGATTGGATACTGAGTTGGTGAGTATAAAAGTATAGCTTCTACGTCATACCGCCGCGAACCGTCATACCGTGATTTATTCACGGTATCTCACATAGATCCCGCTAACAAGCAGCGGGATGACAACAATCCTACGTCATGCCGCGGTATCTCTTAGCCGCTAACAAGCAGCGGGATGACGAATTACTTAACCATCATCTACACCGTCATACCGCGATTCATTCGCGGTATCTCTTAACATAGATCCCCTACTATACCTTAACATAGATCCCGCTAACAAGCAGCGGGATGACGAGCTTATCGTCACGCCGCCGCGAACCGTCATACCGCGATTCATTCGCGGTATCTCAAAGCATAGATCCCGCTAACACGTAGCGGGATGACGATTGTCGGTGAACTTAAGTTACTTTAGCCATAAATATTTAAGAAATTTACCAAACGAAAAAAAGGCAAAAGAAGCCCCGAGTAGCGAGTTTTGACTCTATATTACTGTAAGTGGCGCTGTAATAATGTGCTGACGCTTAGTTTAAGCGCGGTTTGGCTGAATGTAGAAAAAATTTAAAAGACATGCAGCCGCTATAATTTTATGTAATCCGCCAAAAAATACCCTGAGTTTTTTACTGAATTTTGTCATTGAGCCTGCAGGTCAAAAACAAGTTTTGAGTCATAAATACCCTTAATACTATAATAAGGGCGCTGGAGGAGTTTGTCAAGGAAGTTTTTTCGTTTCTATGAGCTACTTGGATGACGAGAAAGGAGCACTTACATATTTATGGCAACCTCATTACCTACGCTCAAAAAGTTTTTCAATATCACTGAGTTTCATTTCTATATAAGTTGGTCTTCCGTGGTTGCATTGCCCGGAATATGGGGTTTTTTCCATTTGTCTAAGCAGCACATTCATTTCTTCTAATCTCATTTTTCTACCCGCTCTAATTGATCCATAACAAGCGATAGTGGCCAATATTTTGTTCACTTTATCTTCTACTGGCAATGTATCTTCTATTTCCGTTAATCTATCGACTATATTAATTAGCATCTCTTTCACATCTATTGCTCCCAAAATTGCAGGGATTTCTTTTACTATCACTTTATTTTCTGGTTTGATCTCAATATCAAAACCCATTTCAAATAACTTATCTTTATAGATTTCAATCATCTCCATTCCGGCTTGATTTTTGATTTCAACCGTTTCAGGAAGAAGTAGTTTTTGTCTTTTTACACTTGATTTTTGTTTTAAGCATTCATATACTAGCCTTTCGTGGGCTGCATGCTGGTCGACTATAATCAATTTGTCTCTTACCTCGGCAATAATGTAAGTATTATAGACCTGACAGCGTGCAAACCCGAGCGGGTGGCTCTCTATCAAATCAACTTGCTCTAACACCTTTTTTTCTAGAACCATAGTCTCCGCTTGTGATGGAAATTTCTGTATGCCGGTATAATCAAACGATTTTGACTGTTCTGATAAGCCTTTTGCTTTTTCATTTGGAGAAGCAAATTCTTTTATTAGTTGATTTTTAAAAGGACTTGGTCTTTTTTCATAAAATTCTTTTTGAACATTAGGTTTATCAAAAGGATCCGGCAATGTTGAATCCATTTTCTGTTCATGCGCTGGAAAAGTGCCTATCCTTCTTGACAATGCTTTAATTAATCCTCTTGTCATTATCTCATATATGAGCTTCTTATTCTGAAACCTTACTTCTGACTTATTTGGATGCACATTTACATCTACTTGATCATAAGGTATCTCTAAATGTAACGCTGCAAAAGGATACCTATCGCTTGGAATAAAATCATGATATGCATACCTAACTGCGCCAATAAGTAAATTATCTTTAATTGGCCTTCCATTAACAAACGTATAGATCTGAGTGGACTTACCACGATTGACGGTCGGCTTACAGATGTGTCCCGTAAGTTTAATGCCGTCTTCTTCTTCATTGATCTCCAAAGAATTGCCCTGAAATTCTTCTTCTACTTCACACAATCTATGAAATAACGAAGTCTGCTTAGCGTATTTTAAGAGCTTTTTATTACCTGAAGTGAGAGTAAACCCTATATGATAGTTAATCATTGCTAGGTTGTTTACAATATCAACAATGCTTTGAGTTTCTGCTCTTTCAGTTTTTAGAAATTTTAGTCTATTTGGAGTGGCAAAAAATAAATCTCGTACTTCAATATGTGTGCCTTGTGATAAAGAGTAAGGAGTTTGCTCCCCTATTTTCTCTCCACCCTCATAACTTATAGACCATGCTTCATTTGCTTCTCTTGCCTTAGACGATAATTTTATCCTACTTACTGCTGCTATTGAAGGCAGAGCTTCTCCTCTAAAGCCAAGATGCTTGATTTCTATCAACTCATTGTCGCTCAATTTTGAAGTAGCATGGCGCATAAACGCAAGTTCTAAATCGTTTTTTTCTACTCCGTTACCATCATCTGTCACAATAATAAGGTTACGCCCACCACTTTCTATTTTAATCTCTATTTCTAAACTTCCAGCATCTATTGCATTTTCCACTAATTCCTTTACTACACTTGCTGGCCTTTCTATCACCTCCCCCGCTGCTATACGGTTTATGGTTTTTGTGTCTAAAAGAATTATTGCCATAGATTTATTATGAAACTGGTTTTTCTTTTACTTCTTTGGTCTGCTTCTCTCTCCACTTTTTTAACCTACCTGCAATTTCACTGTTAGAAATTGACAATATAGATACGGCGGTAATGGCAGCATTATGTGCTCCATTTTCCCCTATAGACATGGTTGCAACTGGAACACCCTTTGGCATTTGAACTATAGAGAGTAGGCTGTCCAGCCCATTTAATTGTTTACTATGCACAGGAACGCCGATAACTGGTAAACAAGTTAGTGACGCAACCATACCAGGTAAATGAGCTGCACCTCCTGCACCAGCTATAATAACCTTAAAACCTTCTTCTTGTGCAGATTTAGCAAAATTGAAGAGCCTTTCTGGTGTTCTATGTGCAGATATTATGAATATATCATGTGAAACTTCTAATGCTTTTAACATATCAACAGTATGGACCATAGTGGTGTAATCTGACTCACTTCCCATAATAACAGCAACATCTTTTTTTATTTTTGTCATATTCAACACAATTTTACTTACTAACTAAATAATGTTCCAGCTAAAAAGCAACAAATATTTAAATTATATTATAAATATAATATATAGAATTCTCGTTAAAATAGAAATTTTAAAAATTTAAATAAATATTTATATTAAGATATAGAGATATAAACTTCTTATGTAAGATAAATTTATAAAATAATTATTTTTGTATTTCAAGCTTTGTAATCTTAGCTTGTTCTTTCTATAAATGGTTTTTTCAGATAGACTGATGGTAAAATGGTAATTTAAAATTACTAGAAATTTGATAAAAATATTAATATATAATCAACTTAAAGTTTTAAATATTGATATCATATGATTATTGACAAGTTACATGATATTAATATCTTGGTATATTAAATATTATGTTATAATATTTAATAAAGTTAATTGATATGTGAGTGTAAGAATTATGGAAATAATATCGTTAAATAACTTAGACAGTGCAGGAATAAAAACAAAGTTGCTTTATATAATAAATAAAATTATAGAAAAAAATGCTTGGACTCAGGCTTTTGCAGCTGAGAAACTTGGTATTGATCAGCCAAAGGTATCGCAAATTAAAAATGGTAAAATAGATGGTTTTTCTTTAGAGCGATTGTTAGGATTTCTAAAAAAACTTGATCATGAGATAACAATCACGATGACAGAAAGCCAAGAAATAAAATCTGAGGCAGAAAAAGTAAAACATGAAGTTGAATCGCAATAGATACAAAGTTGACAACTTGTTTTTTGTGATATAGTATAAAACTTATTAAGGTAGTATCTTATGGCTGAGTCTATTGTAGAAAAGTGTATAGAACGGGTAAGTAACCGTTTCAAATTGGTTCTGTTGGCAAGTCAAAGAACACATGATTTAAATACAGGGGCAAGTAATCCAATTCAAGCAGCTAAGTTTAAAGGTCATAAAAATACCATAGTTTCCTTACATGAAATAGCAGGAAAACAGGTGGATACTCATGAGCTGTTTAGCCTTTTGGTAGGTAGATGCAAGGAATACATGAAAGGAAATATGAATAATGTTTACAGCAGTAATACAAGTAAGCTAGCGAATTTATTAAATTTTTCTGATAACACAGATCTTGATGCAAGTCAAGAAAGCCAAGATTATGAAGTGGATGGTGAAATAGATGATGAAATAAATGATCAAGATGGCGATGAAGAAGTATCCGTTTAGAAATCTACTGAAGTCACATAGTCTTTAAATGATTTGCATTGCTATCTATACACTGTTGTTCTGTATGAGTGTAATGTTGTGTTGCATAGTGTCTAAGTCAAATGATGTGTACAATAAGGTTTTAGCGTTCAATAATTTCTCAACGCAAGTAGTTGTACTTATAACAGCAATATCAATCATTCTGAATAATTTTTTTTTAATTGATATAGCATTGTTGTATGCTAGCGTTAGCTTTATATCAACTATAGCACTAATGAGATTAATGTTGTTTTGATAATTTATGATAGGATCCATTTTCATATTTTTAGGTATTTGTTTGATAATTATTTCAAATATAGGGGTGATCAGATTTCCTGATTTCTATACTAGGTTACATGCAGCAGGTATTACAGATTCTAGCGGTGCAACGTTATTGTTAATTGGTTTTGCTTTGCAGAATGGATTTTCAATCAATACTGTTAAAATAGTATTATTAATTTTTATAATATGGGTAGCTAACTCAACTAATAGCTATATTTTAGCGCGCACTCATTATAAAGTTAAGAAAAAAACTGTTAAAGAAGGCTAAGGTGTTAGAAATATTAAATGTAGTGTTACTTTTGTTGTTACTAACAGTTACGGTTTTTATAGTTTTCTCGCGACATTTAGTCGTAAGTGCTGTTCTAATGTGTGTATTTAGTTCACTGATTGCGCTTATATACTTAATTATGAATGCACCTGATGTTGCAATTACTGAAGCTTCTGTTGGTGCGGGGCTCAGTACAGTTTTTACGTTTGCAGCACTCTCCTTGATAAAGAATCATAAAGTAAATCTATCTCATAACCCTATAACGCTTTTTTTTATGTTATTTCTGGCTGTATGTTTGTCATATTTTATGATTCAATTGCCAGATTTTGGCAGCCACAATGCTCCGATCCACTTGCATGTTGCTCCTTATTATGTGGAAAATACCGAAAAAGCTACCGGTATTCCTAATATAGTGACAGCTATTTTGGCAAGCTTTCGTGGTTATGACACGTTTGGAGAAACTATAGTAGTTTTTACTGCTGCGCTTTGTATAACGTTGATATTAAAAGAAGAAAAAGAAAATGATTAAAGATCCGATATTAAATGCAGTAACATTTTTGATGATACCTTTTATCATTTTATTTGGTTTATACATACAATTTCACGGTGATTACACTCCGGGTGGAGGTTTTCAAGCAGGAATAATTATTGCCTCCGGGATAATATTATATTCAATGCTATTTGGTGTATCTACAACTCTAAAAGCAATACCTTATTCTGTGATTAGATTGACTAACGTGTTAGGTATTTTAATTTATGGAGGAACGGGCGTTGCAACAACTTTACTTGGCCAAAATTTTTTATCTTATGATATCTTGTTAACCAATAATAGAACCGGTCAAAAATTAGGTATTTTTTTGGTGGAATTAGGTGTAGCATTTACTGTCTGCTCCTCTATGTTAATTATATATATAAATTTTGCTCGTAGGAAAAAACAATGACTTTATATAATTATACGATTATTATTATATTAATGGTGCTAGGTTTATATATTATTATAAACGATAAAAATTTAATCAAGAAAATGATAGGGGTAAGCGTCTTCCAAGCATCTGTTTTGTTATTTTACATATCTCTAGGATATATAAAAAGTTCCTTGCCTCCTATATTGGTTTCAAATTTTTATTCATATAGCAATCCTATACCCCATGTTTTAATGCTTACTGCTATAGTGGTTGGAATTGCAACATTTTCAGTTGGATTATCCATAGCAGTAAAAATGGAAGAAAAGTATGGAACAATTGATTAAGACAAGTGTACATAAATTAACAGTATCTTAAACTATATGAAGTAACAAATAGCCACAAGTTAAAAGTAAAATTATAGACTTGCTCGTTGTAAGTTTGTTTGTTAATAAGAAATAAAATTATAAACTATAAAGGTAATGATGTCAACTATTAATGATGCAGAAGATAAGAAAAAAATTATCAAAGATCTGGTAACTAAGAGTATAAAAAAGGGTGGTTTTATCACCTTTGATGATATAAATGATAAATTATCAGATGAAAATTTTTCGTCTGACTTTATAGATGATGCTATATCTTTATTGCAGGATTCCGGAATTAATGTGCTTGAAAGTAGCGAAGATGAAGAAGATATTCCTTCCAACAGTGATGATAGTAAACTTGATGATGATGACACATCGCCAAATGTTACTGCAACTTTAGTACAAAATGATGATCCAGTGAGGATTTATTTACAAGACATGAGCTCCGTAAAGCTTTTATCAAGGGCAGATGAAATCGAGATAGCAAAAAAAATTGAATCTGAAAAGCATAACATGTTACGTGCAATAATTGAAACATCAGTAACATTAAAGGTGATAAAAGTATGGCGTGATGATTTAAGTAATGGAGCTCTCTTACTGAGAGAAATTATAGATCTGGATGCAATTTATAACTCTGATTTTAATGTGGTACCCAAAGAAGAAAGTGAAGAGAGTGAAGAAAGTGCTGAAGATGTTGAGGATTCTGAGGATGTTTCTGAAGATGCTGAGTACTGTAGTGATGATGAGAAAGATAGTAAAAAAAGTGATGATGAGAAAGACGGTAATAATGAAGATATAAGTTCAGTCAATTTAAATGTTTCTATTCTTGAAATGGAAAGTGACTTATTGCCAAAGGTCATAGTTGCATTGGATGAGATAATTACTTTAACAAATGAAGCGTTGATATTAAGAAAAAATTCTAAAAATTTCTCTAATGAGCTAGAAAATTTGTATAATCAAATATGGTCTATAGCATTACAAATTAAGTTAAGTGATGCTGCTGTTGCCAGAATTACACAAGAACTTTATAAGATAAATAGATCCATTACGCTTGAAGAGGCTAATCTTATTGCTGAGGCTAGAAAATACGATATCGATAGAGAAAGTTTCTATAAAGTTTATGATGACGTGCTTTTAAAGCACGAATTGAAAAAGATAAGTCTTTTAAAGATCAATGAAAATCAGTCCTCTTTTACAGGTGAATTAAAAAACAAATTTTTAAGGTTTATAGACGATAACTCTGAACATATAGCTAGTACCTTGAACGGTATTAAGCAGCATATACAGGAAGATAACGTACAAGAATTTAAGGAGCTAATCAAGAGAATACAAAAACACGAACGAGAAGTCTCTGAAGCAAAGCAAGAAATGATTAAGGCTAACTTAAGGCTAGTAGTTTCCATTGCTAAGAAGTATTCAAAAAGAGGCCTTGATCTGCTTGATTTGATACAAGAAGGCAATATTGGTCTTATGAAGGCCGTGGATAAGTTTGATTACAAACGTGGATATAAATTTTCAACTTATGGCACTTGGTGGGTAAGACAATCAATCACTAGAGCAATACCTGAGCAGTCTAAAGTAGTTAGAATACCAGTTCATATGGTGGAAATTATCAGTAAAATCAACAGAGCATTAAGAAAGATGACTCATGAGATGGGAAGAGAGCCGACGTTAGAGGAATTGAGTGTAGAACTGACAATGCCACTGGAAAGAATACGCAAAGTTATGAAAATAGCAAGGGATCCAGTAAGTCTTGAAGCTCCAACAGGAAAAGATGATAGTAGTACCTTTGGTGATTGTATAGAAGACAAGCGAGTCTCCAGGCCAGAGGATGCTGCAATACTTGCTGACTTGCGTGGCATTACAACCAATGTTCTTGCAACTTTAACACCAAAGGAAGAAAGAATTTTAAGAATGCGTTTTGGCCTTGGTAAAGATGGGAAGGAACATACCTTAGAAGAAGTAGGAAAAATTTTTAATGTAACACGTGAGAGAATTAGGCAAATAGAGGCAAAAGCACTGCGCAAGTTGAAACATCCAAGCCGTGCTAGAAAACTTAGAGGGTTCTTTTAAGTATACGTGTCAAGTTAAGAAGAAGCTGATTTTGCCCGGAAAAAGTGGAGAGCAAGTTAGGCCAAAGTTGTATAATTTCACCGCTATTTTTCTTTTTCTATGAATCTAATGAAACAACATGCTAATCTACGGTAAATATTATGACAAACAAAAATGACAATTCTAATTCAAAGTATAGAAATTTTTATGTTCTGGGTGATAGCTTATCCGATAATGGCGCAATCATTGGAATTTTAAATAATTTATCCTTTGCAAAAAGCGTAAAATTTGATGATCCTTTTTATCAAGGAAGATCTTTTAGCAATGGCCCTACTGCTGTTGAATATATAGCAAAATATTTAGATTTAGATGAATTTAAACCTGGGTGGAGTTATTCATTTTTTGGGAGATGCCACGAACAGCAAGGTCAGAATTACGCAGTTTCATATGCAACAGCATCTGAAATTTTTGACCCTATTTTTTCTTATTTCTTCAATAAATTTCGTTTAGCTAACCAGCTAGATGCGGTAATTAAACATCATCCAGATATAGGTAAAGAAGATTTATTTTGCATCATAATCGGCGGAAATGATGTTATGGTTGCCACTGCTTATGACGATACTAAAGCGGAAGAAGTGTTGGAACAAGCAGTGAGTGAAATATGTAATGCACTTAAGGTTCTAAATGAACATGGTGTTAAGCATGTAGTTGTTGCAAATGCACCTGAAGTTGGCTCAATACCAGCTTTTAATAGAGATGAAGAAGCAAGGGAACTAGCTACAAAGCTCACGGAGAGTTTCAATGCAAAACTGGCTAAAGGCTTAGATTATATGAAGAAAAGTACAAATCTTGAAATAAAAGCATTTGATCTTAACTCTAAAATGAGAAGTATGTTTAGCGAATACAAGAGCAAAGGTTTAAATTGTCAAGATGCATGCACATCGAACATTGCAGACCAAGTTGGGAGATTTAAAGAAAATATAAAAATACTCTTAAAGTTGATATTTAAAGGGGAACTTGACGTTCACTATAACCCTGGGTGTAGCAAAGAAACACTAAAGGATTATTTCTTTTTTGATTATTTCCATCCAACTGCGGAACTTCATCATGAAGTTGGTAATGAAGTGTATGAGTTGATTTGACACAGTTTTTTGAACATATCCTTTTAAATAGTAACCAGACTGCATTCTGTGATTTTTAGCAAAACACGATCTTTCATTTGAGCTTTCTTCAATTTAAAATAAATACAGAAAATTGCTGCCTATAGCTAAACTGACTTAGATTTACCGATAATTTGAAAAACCGTCATCCCGCTACTATATAGTTATTGATATATATTTTCTTTTAAGCTCTTGGTTTTGATCGATAAATGTAATCATTTCATCTTCTAAAGTTTTAATTTGATTACGTAAAATTGCAAGAAGTTCCTCTATTTGTTTGATTATAGATGTATCAGTTACCTGTTGGATTTGGGTTTTTTGTATTTTTGCTATTTCTACAAGTTGGTTTCTACGAGATAATTTTTGTTTCAAGCAATCAATATTACCATTACTAACTGTTAAAGGAGTAACACGCATATCTGTATTATTAATATAACGTGAGATGATACTGCAGTCTATTTTATCAGTTTTTGTAGTAATACCAAGGCTTTTAGCATAGTCTCTCCCACCTTGGTTGAATGACGTACACCTCAAAACCATTGCTTAGTAAAGTATAGGCACATAATTTTTCGTATCCACCAGTTGCCTCAAGACCAATTTTGGTTACATTATGCAAACGTAAAAAGTCCAGCATTTCATCAATGGATTGTACATTGTTTTCAAATATTTTATAATGCTCAAGTGGGTGAATGTGGAGATCTAATTTACTTTTGCTAACATCAATGCCAGCAATAATGTTTGATGAATTCATAATTCCTCCGTAATAATAACATATACTGCATTTTCCAGCCTTATATACGAGCCTAAAAGCTCAATCAGTTGTTCGGAACTTTCAGTATAATAAACCAGAGAAGAGAACCTTGCTGAACAACGATTCTTATAATCAAGGGGCGTGACGATTCCTCTTCTCTGTGTGTCTTTAATCTCACTACTTTGATATTTATAAAGACTTGTTCTTAACATATAAGGGAAGTGTCCTCTAGGTGAGATTGTGGAGCATTCGTTGCAGCATTTGGCTGTTCAATTACGCTAGTTGATTCTTTAGGTATACTATTTCCTTCAAAATTTCCATCTTTTTATTATGTTCTCTTTAGCATTTTGAGAGTGAATTATTCTAGTTTTGATATTTAAACGTTTTGTATCTGCTGTAATGATTTCACTTCCAGTTTGCTATTCTTTACATATTGAATTGCAAGCACTAACGCTTTACTTCCGGAAGCTGTGGTGCTGTAAGCTATATTTTGCAAAATAGCAGTTCTCCTGATATCTTTGCTGTCTGAGACTGACTTTACACCTTTTGAAGTATTAATCACTAGATTTATTTTTCCATCTTTGAGCATATCAACTATGTGGGGTCTGCCTTCTCTTACTTTATTTACAGCTTGTGCAGCAATGCCGTTATTGTTCAGATACGAAGCTGTGCCTTTGGTGGCATATATTTCAAAACTCAGTTCTTTCAACATTCGTGCAACTGGCAATATATACTTTTTATCATCATCTTTTACTGAAACCAGAGCTGTTCCTTCTGTTGGTAACTTGTATCCTGCAGCCATGTGCGTTTTTGCAAGTGCAGCTTCAAATGATGAGTCAATTCCCATCACTTCTCCTGTTGATTTCATTTCAGGACCAAGTAAAGTATCAACTCCTGCAAAGCGGGTAAATGGAAAAACAGCAGCTTTAACTGCAAAATGATTGAAAGGCTTGTTTTCCTGATTCAATTTTTTACCCAAAATAACCTGAGTGGCAAGCTTTGCAATAGGAATATTGATTACCTTGGAAATAAAAGGAACGGTTCGACTAGCCCTTAAATTCACTTCAAGTATGTATACATCACTAGACCTCTTGCATAACTCGATTTCTGAAGGCAATTTTGTCGTCAAAGCTTGTCTGCGCTCCTCAAATACATTCGAGTATTCTGTGGTGCTCATCTGCACTTTTCCTAAAGATTTCTCATCACAAACAGGTTCTGCAAGAGGTCTATTCTCTTGAACAGCAAACTGAATGTTTATCAGACCTTTCACTTTTAATGCTAATGCTATTCTCTCAGTTTGGAGCTCGATCTCTTTTATTACTTCGTCACTCAATGTATTTGTCGGTATTGAGCATGTTGAATCACCAGAGTGGATACCAGCTTCTTCAATATGCTCCATGACCGCTGCAATGAAAACTTTTTCCCCATCACATACAGCATCAACGTCAACCTCAACTGCATTGACTAAAAATTTATCAAGAAGCAGCGAACCATGCTCAAAGATTTTAGTTTGATCTAAGACGTACTCTTTAAAGCTCTGAGTATCGTGTCTAATCGACATAGACTGACCGCCGAGGACATATGATGGCCTGACTACTAGTGGAAACCCCACCTTTTCTGCGTTGGTTAACGCTTCTTCTACTGAATGGCAGATAGAATTTTCAGGTTGTTTTAAATTAAGTTGCAAAGCAAGGTTTTTAAACCTCATGCGATCTTCTGCAAGGTCAATAGAATCAAACGAAGTTCCCAGAATTTTGAAACCTCTCTCGTTAAGCACTTTGGCTAACTTTAAAGGTGTTTGACCGCCTATTTGAACTATTACACCAACCAGTGTGCCATTTTCTTGCTCTTTACTTAGTATTTCAAGCACATCCTCTGCAATGAGTGGTGCAAAATATAAACGATCAGCGGTATCGTAGTCAGTTGAGACAGTTTCGGGATTACAGTTGATCATTATTGTTTCATACCCCATTTCTTTGGCGGCAGAAGCTGCATGTACGCATGCATAATCAAACTCAATACCTTGACCAATGCGATTTGGACCACTTCCTAAAATGACAACCTTTTCTCGGTCAGAAATATTCGCCTCACATTCCGTTTTATTTTCAACATCACCCTCATAGCAGCCATACATATAAGCAGTGCTCGATTCAAATTCAGCTGCACAGGTGTCTACGCGTTTATAAACTTGTTTAATGCCAAATTTTTTTCTTATTTCTTCGATTTGTTTTACTCGATCTCCAGCGTGTAACGCTGGCTGGATCCCAGTGTCACGCACTGGGATGACATTAGAGGGTACTGGAATGACAGAGGTAGGTCTATTACTTAACTTTGCTAATCTTGCATCTGAAAATCCCATTTTTTTCAGCTCTAACATTTCGTACGCAGTTCCAGGAAATCCATTTTCCTTGATTTTTTGTTCAGTTAATATAATTTGCTGTATATTTTGCAGAAACCATAAGTCATATCCTGTAATCGAATTTATTTCTTCTATGCTAATTCCGTGGCGCATTGCGTCAGCAGCAATCAGTAATCTGTTTGGTAGCAATTTTGCTAATTGAGATTTTATGTGATCAATATCAATGTTCTCAGGAAATACTTCATCAAGTCCTGTAAAATCAGTTTCAAGTGAACGGAAAGCTTTCTGTAGTGACTCATTAAAAGTGCGGCCTATAGACATCACTTCTCCCACTGATTTCATGGAGGTTGATAATTCACAATTCGTCCCCTTAAATTTCTCAAACTCAAATCGAGGAATTTTAGTGACGATATAATCAATCACTGGTTCGAATGCTGCTGGTATTATTGGAGCACAGTCGTTACGTATTTCGTCGAGCGAATAGCCAATAGCAAGTTTAGTTACAACTTTTGCAATAGGATAGCCTGTTGCTTTCGAAGCAAGTGCAGAAGAGCGAGAAACCCTTGGATTCATCTCAATCACAACGAGGCTTCCATCTTCTTTAGGATTCACTGCAAATTGAACATTTGCACCACCGGCACTAACATCAATTTCTCTCAGCACTGCTATAGATGCATTTCTCATCTGTTGGTATTCTACGTCACGCAGAGTCAAAGCAGGAGCAACCGTAATACTATCTCCGGTGTGCACTCCCATCGGATCAACATTTTCTATCGAACAGACTATTATGCAGTTATCTTTACAATCGCGGATAACTTCCATTTCATACTCTTTCCAGCCGATAATTGATTCATCTATCTGAACTTCATTTATTGGCGAAATTTTGAGAGCACTTTCTGCGATATTGAAAAACTCCTCTTTATTATATGCTATGCCACTACCTGCACCACCAAGAGTGAATGATGAACGAATGATTGCTGGTAATCCAACGTAATCCAAAGCCTTTTTTATTTGTTCTTGATTTTTTATAATGATACTTTTGGGGTATTTCAGTCCTATTCTATCCATGGACTGACGGAATAACTCTCTATCCTCTGCTTTTTTTATTGCTTCTCTATTTACCCCTATTAATTCTACGTTGTATTTGTCTAACACTCCATCATCTGCAAGTTTTATTGCACAATTGAGCGCTGTTTGCCCGCCCATTGTTGGCAATATTGCGTCTGGCCTCTCCTTAATTATAATTTTCTCTATGATTTCAGGCAGTACCGGCTCAATATACGTCGCATCAGAAAACTCAGGATCTGTCATTATAGTTGCGGGGTTGGAGTTAACCAAAATGACTTTATAACCTTCGCTTTTTAATACTTTACAGCTTTGCGTTCCGGAATAATCAAACTCGCATGCCTGACCTATAACTATTGGGCCTGCTCCTATTACTAATATAGATTCTATATCTGTGCGTTTCGGCATAATTACAATAACGGTCTCTATTCAAGTAATGTTACCAATCTTTCCTGTATATGTGAATTTTTATTAAACCTATTAGCTAATTACTTTTAGGCTTGACGCATAACTGTACGAACATTGCAATTTGCGTGGCAGATTCCAGTGCTTGACACACAGCTGTACAAACATTCATTTTTGAAGGTAAATTGCACAGCAAATGATGTCATTCAAGTAGCTGACACTGGTTCCTTTATGACGGCAGTGCCCAGAGGTGTCATCCCAGTCTGGGATCCAGAAAACTTAACTTTAAATAAGTGGCTGCATAATAAAGACTAGATTCCAGACTGGAATGACACCATAGAGGCACTGGGATGACATCCTTCCTAGTGGAGATTACTCTCAAATCACAATGTTCATACAATTGTGGGCTTAACGGTATCTTTGCAGATACTATGGTAATTTATTCGGGAGATTTGCTGAGCGGTAAGATTTTTCCTGATATGCTGCAGTCTTCAGAAGCTAATTCCACAAATTTATCTGTTAGTTTATCAGGTGACACCAATTCAGATCCAGGAAATGCCTGCTCACTACCCACAGGTCCTTCCGTGTATACAGCATTTACACATAATTTTGTATGTTTTGTCTCAGATGCATATATCTGCACCATTATTTCTAGTGCAACTTTACTTGCAGCATACGGCATCCAATATGGATAAGAGGAAGGAGAAAGTGTCACTTCTGAGGTCATGAATATCGCTCTTCCAGCATTAGACTTTTTTAGCATTGGATCTAAGTTTTTTAGTAAGTACCAATTGGCAGTAAAATTTGTATTCATTACGTTCTGTAGCTCTTCAATCTCACAGTCATGAATGGGGTTCAGTTTGCCTAAAATTCCAGCACACGCAACTAATATATCAAGTGCTCCAGATTCTGATAATTTCAGGCTTTCTATCATGTTTGTCAGTATCTTTACATTCTCAAAGTCTAAAAGATCAAGCTGAATTAGTTTCACAGAGCCTTCTTTAAATTCTTCAAGCTCTTCAATTTCATTATATAGTGGCTTGAGATTATCAAGAGATCTTGAAATCAGAATCACACATGCACCTTCTCTTATAAACCTTTTTGCAACAGCAGAGCCTACTCCACCTGAAGCTCCGGTGATTAAAGCTACTTTACCTTCTAACTTACCCATTTCTTTCTCCTTAGCGAGATTCATTGAAATATTTTAGCTGAAAATTGAATTTTGCTCCATATATAAAAATCAAACTTAGCATATAAAAAAATAGTAATGACACTACCACACCACCTAAACTTCCATATATCAAATCCAGTTGGTCAAAGGAAGCTTTTAAGTATTGCTTAAAAGCTGAAGCAGAAATCGTCCAAAGAATAACAGCTACACAAGATCCAGGAAATACGTCTGATAAATTTTGTTTTATGTTTGGCAACATAAAATATAGCCAAGAGACTACTGTGAAAAGTACAAATTCAATAAGTAAATACCTAGTATAACTTAGTCCCTGATAGGAAAAATCAATTAGCATTGGTACTAGTGTAGAAAACACTATAGTTAGAGTTATAATAAGCGTGATTACTAAAAATTGTAATATACTTAGTACTCTTCTTAATATATAAGGCGGCGAAACCGGAACTTTATAGGCCTTATTGAGTATTGTTCTAAGCCCTTCAATTGTCGATGAAGCGGTCCAAACAGCACCTACAATTGCTAAAGTTAGTAAGCTTTGCGGCGGGCCTGATATTATCTCCCTAATACGCGGCATCAAAGATGATAAAATATCCTGTGGCATGTTATCAATGATAAATACCCAGCCAATGTTGTACTGGTCTAAAAAATTTGCAAATGTTGACGCCACAGCCATTAAAACGATGAGAAAAGGAAATATTGATAACAGAATTAAAAATGATAAATACCCTGCATGCTCCACTCCATCATTATAAATTGTGTCAATCAAAGCACGATAAAGACAATAAACGATGCTGTAAAATTTCTGTGGCACTGTAATATAAACGAACCAAGAAAAGTATTCTAAATGAAATAAAGGATACTTTTAAGCAAAAAAATCCTCACCATTTACTTAAATTTAATCAAAATGGTAGATAATCCAGCATTAAATAGAAATTATCGGAGGCATAATGAAAAATTTTCTTCTACTTGTGGCATTAATTCTCTCCTTTGCATTTGATGCAAATGCTCCTCCTACTACTTTTGTTGATACAAATGATACAACATCATCGGTGATATGCAAGATAATAGGCTATACTCATGGCATAGGTGGACCAATGATCACAATAGTGATAATAGGTGCAGCGTTGCTTGCAATATTCGGCAGAATGCCGTGGCCAGCGCTTTTTGCACTCGGTGCATTTACTGCTGTGTTTTTTGGCGCTCCTGTAGTCGTTTCAAAAATAACACCAGGAGGTGTGATTTGTCAAAACGGTGCAGTAGCGAATAAGCCATAGAAATTATTGGAGGCATAATGAAAAATTTTCTTCTACTTGTGGCGTTAATTCTCTTCTTTGCATTTGATAATGCTTTTGCTAGCAGTGTTACTGATGACGCAACGTCAAATACAATATGCAAAATAGTAGGCTATACTCACGGCATAGGTGGACCGATGATCACAATAGTAATAATTGGTGCAGCATTGCTTGCAATATTTGGCAGAATGCCGTGGCCAGCGCTTTTTGCACTCGGTGCATTTACTGCTGTGTTTTTTGGTGCGCCTGTAGTTGTTTCAAAAATAGTACCAGGCGGTGTGATTTGTAAAAATGGTGCAACTGCTTGCCCTGATGGTAAAGTATGGAATGCAACAACAAATACATGCAACTAGGCACTAAAATTTCAGAAAAACATTAGCTAAATGGTGCTCCTTAAAGGAGCACCATTATTCCACAATTGTATAAATGTTGTCCAAGTGAATAACACTGAGATCCGGGAATTTTTATAAACTGATAGGATGACAAATTTACTAGAACCCTCACCATTTACTTAAATTTAATCAAAGCGATAGATAATCAAACATGAAACAGAAATTATAGGAGGCGTAATGAAAAATTTTCTTCTACTTGTGGCGTTAATTCTCTCCTTTGCGTTTGATGCAAATGCTAATACTAGTGGTGGCACCACCAACACCGTTTTTGTTGATGAAAGTGATATAACATCATCAGTGATATGCAAGATAATAGGCTATACTCACGGCATAGGTGGGCCGATGATCACAATAGTGATAATAGGTGCAGCTTTGCTTGCGATATTTGGCAGAATGCCATGGCCAGCGCTTTTTGCACTCGGTGCATTTACTGCTGTGTTTTTTGGCGCTCCTGTAGTCGTTTCAAAAATAACACCAGGAGGTGTGATTTGTGAAGACGGTGCAGTAGTGAATAATCCATAGAAATTATAGAAGGCGTAAACGTAGTTTTCTTTACTTGAAAGTGGTAAGTTTTACCACTTTCAGTGTCTATAACTACCTAATAAATTCTCTTTCTGTAATCATATCAGTTAAAGTCTGGATTCCAGCGCCACGCGCTAGAATGACAAGGCTGATCGTCATGTCACCGCGAACCGTCATACCGCGATTCATTCGCGGTATCTCAGCCGCTAACAAGTAGCGGGATGACGGTTGTCGTTTAGCCATAAATATTTAAGAAATTTACCAAACGAAAAAAAAGGCAAAAGAAGCCCTGGTCATTGTCTATTTTCAGTATTGGCGTTTTTTAAGTCTTAAACACTGCAATTTAGCTGCTTTTGAATGCAACTCACCTTAGTTTGAATGTTTAAGAAATTTACTAAGCAGAAAAAAAGGCAAAAGAAACCCCGTGTTAGCTAGTTGTCACTCTCTAATCCTGCAAAATCGGCGTACTATACTGTCTTAAACGACTTATAAGCGCGTTTCAGCTTATATAGGTAAAAACCCAGAAATGTTGTGAAGACATAAGGTGCACATAGTGCAAAAAATTAAAAATAAGACGCCAACTACGTTGTTTTCTTGCTGTTTAATCTGCACAGATGAAGATAACTGAATACCTTCAGTATCATGATAAGGGGGCTGGCGAGGTTTGTCAAGGAAGTTTTGCATTTAATTCATTTGATAATTCAAAAAACTTGAAAGAATAAAGATAGCTATTGAAATTATCTTGATTTACATCAGTTATCCAAGTTTGACATTGAATACTTAACACTTCCTCCATTAACGCCTTTCTGTAATGTTTATCCAGATGAGACATTATATCATCAAGTAGAAGAAGTGGTGCCTTATTGTAATGAATACACCTTGCTTTTACACTGGATAAAATAATAGAAAGCAGTAATAACTTTTGTTCTCCAGTGGAGCACAGATTTATTGGTACGTTTCTTTTTTGACAAAAAACCCGAAAATTATCGTTATGCACACCAAAGGTTACTCTACCAGTCAATGAATCTTTTTCTCTGTTTTCCTTTAGACGATTCTGAAAATATTCTGCAGTATCGTCCAAAGTTAGCTGGCTGCTGAATTTCAAACTTGCCTTCGGAAAAAACTCACTGGAATGGTTATCAATTGTGTCTTGTAGTGTCTTTAAAACAGACGATCGCATACGTAAAATACTAACTGCATTAACGGCCATTATGTTTTCAAGACTAGAGAGCCAATTTTCGTCCAAGGTGTTCTCTCTCAACAGTTTACTTCGCTCACGTTTAGCTTTTCTGTGTTTCATGTAGCAGCAAGTGTAATTTTCCTCAAACAGTGAGACTATACGGTCTAAAAATTTTAATCTGTCACTTGGAGAATTAAGAAGAACATAGTCCATTTGTGGAATCAGCCATATTACATTGGATATCTTATACAAAGATGAATAACTCGATTGCGTTTTTCCATCAATTTGTATTAGTTTCTTATCAAAACTCTTTGCGATACCAATTGAATTAAAATCCATTCCATTAAAAAAATCATAGTGCACTACCCAATCTTCATTACTGAATCTATTTTGTATCTCACTGGCTTTTGCTTTTTTCATTCCATTGCTTTTAGCAAGCAACGAGATTGCTTCAAGTATATTAGTTTTACCAATACCGTTTTTGCCAGTTATTACAACTGAGCTATCATCTGAATCCAGTTCAAAGTTTGAGTGGCTACGAAAATTATGTAATTTCAGCTTTTTTATGTAGCAATGGGTAGCCATTAACCTATTCTTTAGTTTATATTCTCTTTACTTCTTCCAGAACCTCATCAACATGTCCACTAACTTTTACATTTTTCCAGATCTTCACTATTTTACCTTTTTTATCTATTAAAAAAGTAGTGCGTTCTATTCCCATATACTTTTTGCCAAACATACTTTTCTCTACCCAAACACCATATTTTCCCAACATTTCAGCATTCTCATCAGAAACTAAAGAAAACGGCAGAGAATATTTTGCTTTGAAGTTAGTGTGACACTTAACACTATCTTTTGATACACCAATTATCACTGTGTCAAGGAAAGAAAAATCATCTATTTTATCTCTAAAGCCTTTTGCCTCCATTGTACAACCCGGAGTATCGTCTTTAGGATAAAAATAAAGAACTACATTTTTTTTATCAAAAAATTCACTCAGTGATAAATTTTCACCAGAATCTGCTGGCAAGCTAAAATCGGGTGCATTATTTCCTACTGCTAATTCCATACCTTGCTCCATTAATAACACTTCCATCTATAGTAGTATATTGTAGTCAGAGTATCAAATTTTATATATAGCTAACAGATAAGATTCTTGATGGGGGCTTATTGATGAATTTCTGCCTACCTTCTCGGCTTGCCGCTCTTGATAAAGTGTGGTTTTCGTCTGATGTAAGGCCATATCAAATAGATCCTATTAAAAATCAATCGAATCTTCACATGTTTGTTCTTCATAAAAGAAGTTCAATGTTATCGTAGTACCAAGTTTTGCTTCACTTTTAATGTCAAAAGTTCCACCCATTAACTCTACTAATTTCTTGCTTAGCGGCAATCCGATGCCCGTACCTTCGTTTCTATACCCCGAATCTGCTTGGCCAAAAACAGACATAACTTTATATATGTCCTGCTGCATTATTCCTATTCCATTGTCATGAAACTCAATAGTTAATAAGTTTTTTTCTATATTTTCTTTTATCACCATTCTTATTAAACCATCTTTGGGAGTAAACTTGATTGAGTTTGATAATAAATTTATTATAACTTGTTTCATTCTCTTGGGATCTGCAATGACTAATAATTGTTTATTAGTCATCTCTTTTTTTAAATTAATCCCGGCTTCTTTTAATTTAGGCAATAGCATATTTACACATGAATCTATTATTTTGTTCAGGTTAAACTTCACTTTTTCTACTGTTAAACTACTTGATTCAGCTTTTGAAAAATCTAACACATCATTAATTAAGGCAAGTAAGTGTGTCCCTGCATTATATATATCGTCTGCATACTCCTTGTATTGAGAGTTATCCATTGAACCTAAAGTTTCATTTTTGATCAACTCTGCAAATCCAATAATAGCATTAAGAGGTGTGCGTAATTCATGTGTAACGCTTGCAAAAAACTTTAGCTTGTTTGCATTTTCTTGCTCTAATGTCTCTTTTATCTGCTGTAATTCAATGTTAGTTTTATGTTGCTTGGCTAGCATTTGGGTATTAGAAAAGTGCAAATAGAACATTATTAATATTAAGATTATTAATAATAGGCCCAAAAATGTTAAAAACAGGCCATATGCTATAACATAAGAATTATTGTAGTTTCGAAGAATCTTCAAAAAAAACGACGGTTTAACGCTATTTTCATGGAATATAGGGAAAATAGAAGTTAATGTATTTCCTGTAGTATAAAATATTTCTTGGTTACTTAATAGTTTATCAATTTCATCGTTTGTAAGTAACTGTTCATAATCATAATCTTGAGTGTTAAAATTACTGAATATTATTCTGCCGTTTTGATCATACAGTATTAAGCTGAAATCCTTTACTTTGCTCACTGATTGTAATAATTCAGCACGTAGTTTTACTAGTTGGTTTATGTAGTCAAAATTTTTGTATTTAATGTGATGCTTTTCTATTAGTAAATAATGGTATTTTTTTATTATGCCATTTTCCAGTACGCTTTTTAAGTTTACACTTGAATCACGGTAAGAAGAAAGGAAATTACTCCTTAGTAAATGATTACAATATATCACACTGAATAAAATCATAAAGATCGATGAGAGTAATACAATAACTTTTGTGTATTTGTTTTTCTTCAACGCAGAAAACATCAATTTACCTAGCTTATACATATCCTTCTTATTGTGAAACAACGGTTTTTATGTTATTAATAATAAAATTTAGCATATAATATTTTATGACAATTTCTCCTATTTTGCCAGTTTATTCTCCTGTTAATATAAATTTTTCTCATGGCAAAGGTATCTACCTATATGATGTTGATGGTGAGCGCTACGTAGATTTTCACTCCGGAATAGCCGTTAGTAGCTTAGGTCACACTAATTCGCGATTAATTAGTGCTCTTAAATTGCAAGGAGAAAAATTATGGCATATATCAAATACCTATAATATACCTGCTGCCAATAATTTTGCAGAAAAATTAATAAACAATAGTTTCGCTGACACTGTATTTTTCTCAAATTCTGGATCAGAGGCAGTAGAATGTGGACTTAAGATTGCTAGGATCTATCAAAATGGAAAAGGCAATAAAAATCGTCACAGAATTTTAACATTTCATGGTGAATTTCATGGAAGAACCTTTTTAACTTGTGCTACAAACGATAAACAGAAATTTTCTGAATTACTAAATCCCTACATTGATTGGTGTGATAACATCGAGCCCAATATTGAGAGCGTAAAGAAAGCAATTTCAAGTGGTATAGGCGTTATATTAATAGAACCAATACAAGGGCAAGGTGGTATCAAAGTAATGAATGAAGTCTTTATGAAAGAACTAAGAAGGCTGTGTGATGAAAATGACATATTGTTATTTTTTGATTGCGTACAATGCGGTGCTGGTAGGACAGGAAAATTATTCGCATACGAACATATAGGAGTGGAACCTGATATATGTGCTCTTGCAAAGGGAATAGGCGGGGGGTTTCCGCTGGGGGCTTGTCTTGCAACTGAAAATGCTGCTAAATATATGGCGGTCGGTATGCACGGTTCCACTTTTGGTGGCAATCCGCTTGCAACCTCAGTAGGTAATGCTGTGCTCGAAGAATTGCTCAGCCCCGGCTTTTTGAAAAATGTTGAAATTAGAGGTAAATACTTAAAAAATAAACTAGAAGACTTAGCAAGTAAATTTCCAATAATAGAGGAAGTAAGAGGGAAAGGGTTAATGCTTGGAATAAAAGTGAAAGCAGACAATCAAAAGTTTGCAGAAGAGTTAAGTCATCGCGGCTTGCTTACTGTTGGGGTAACATCAGATAACGTTGTGAGAATTTTACCTCCACTCATTATCACTGAAAAAGAGATTGATGAAGGCATCGAGATTTTGACTCAATATTTATCTGAGAAATCTTCTGATTAGATACTTGCATTAATATGAACGACAATCTGGTATGCTTAGGAATTATTACCTCTCCTCACGGAATTAAAGGAGCTGTTAAAGTAAAAACCTTTACTGAAAAGCCTGAAAATATCTCCTTATATGGTAAGCTAATAAGTGGTGATGAGAATTATAAAATAGACTCAGTATCCGTCATAGGTGATAATTTAGTAATAGCTACAATAAGCGGAGTAAATTCCCGTAATGAAGCAGAGCTTTTAAGGAATAAGAAGCTATATATAGAAAGAAGCAAGTTACCAGAGCTAAATGATGAGGATGAATTTTACCAAAGTGACCTTGTAGATATGGAAGTAAGGCTGAAAAGTAATGAATTATATGGCTATGTAAAATCTGTGTATAATTTCGGCTCAGGGGATATATTAGAAATTTTAGTTATCAGCACAAAAAAACGTATTATGCTGTCTTTCACTAAAGAGATATTTCCACATATAAATATAAAGGGGAGGTATATAGTATTAAATATACCAGAATTTATTGACTAATAAAGACTTTGATATTTATATAAAGCTATTTATAATTATAAGATCAAATTGAAAATGTAATTATGGCAGAAAGAGCTAACGATATCAGACCAGGTCAGGTGTTGGAACATAACGGCGGATTATTTTTGGTTGTAGGTATTATGCATACTCAACCTGGTAAAGGTGGTGCATACATACAAGCCGAAATGAAAAACATCAAAACCGGAGCAAAACAGTATGAAAGATTTCGTTCTGATGCAACAATCAGAAGGGCAATTTTAGATGAAGAGGAATATGTTTACCTTTTCACTGAAGGAAACATTGTAAATCTTATGCATCCAAGTAATTACGAGCAAATCACTATAAATTTGGACTTATTGGGAGAAAAAAAAATTTATTTACAGGATAACATGAAAATTAAAGTTGTAGCTTATCAAGACAAAATAATTTCTGCGCATGTGCCTGATTATGTTACACTTGCTGTGAAAGAAACAGAGTCTGTTATTAAAGGACAAACTGCTACTGCTTCTTATAAGCCTGCAATTTTGGAAAACGGAATGCGCGTTAACGTGCCTCAATTTATAAAAGAAGAGGATAAAATTGTAGTATATACTCCAGGTGACAGCTATTATGAAAGAGTGAAAGAGTAAAAGGAAGAATGTCCCTCTCATCACCACGAATTAATGTGATGCTTGATTCTGTGCGTAATGCTTCCAAGCAGCTTATGCGCGATTTTAATGAATTGCAAATTTCTAATGTTAAATCAGCAGACTTTATTAATAAAACTTATTCAAAATCCAAGCAAACCATATACGATTGCTTGCACGACTACAAACGAGACTATGGTTTTATTTTTGAAGATGATACTGATCAAGAAGTAAAAGATAACACTTATACCTGGTTTATTATGCCTATAGAGGGCAGGGAGAACTTTTCTAGTTGCATGGTTTATTTTGCAGTATCAGTCTGTCTCATTCATAAAAATAAAGTTGTGGCAGCTGTAATTGATGCTCCGGCTCTTAGAGAAACTTTTTGGGCAGAAGAAAAGAAAGGTGCTTTTCTTGAGGATTTTAGATCTCGTCATGTAAAAATGCGAGTGAAAAGCCGTGAAGGGGGTCTAATAGATGTAAGTGGTAATTTGTTAAATAAATTGCTGCCTGGCAATAGTAATGTACGCTCCATAGGTTCAACAATTTTAGGCTTTGCATACCTTGCGGCAGGAAGGCACAGTGGAATAATTTACTCTGGAGTTAACAAATATAAAGCCTTGCTCGGTAGACTTTTTCTGCAAGAAAGCGGTGGAAGGCTAACGGAAGACAACGGGCTAATCATTGCTGGAGATATAAAACTATAGCTAAAGTAATTTATGTTTACCTACAATTTGATAAGCGTAAAACTCGTCATTCCGCTACTTGTTAGCGGAATCCATGCTGAGATACCGCGAATAAATCGCGGTATGACGTAGGGCTGTACTAGCTATAGCATAAACAGGCTACAGAGATAGACAACTTTTCGAAAACTTTTACAAGAGATTCTGTTAAATGCTCTATCATTTCATCGGTATGATAAGGTGTAGGGGTAATACGGAAACGCTCAGTTCCTCTTGGAACTGTCGGGTAATTTATATGTTGAACATATATTCCATACTCATCAAATAATAATTTTGATGCTTCTTTGGATAACTCTGAGTTGCCAATTATTATTGGAATTATATGAGTTTCTGTTGGAATGAAGTTAATTCCTGCATTTCTCAGTGAGTTTTTTACTTTTTCAACGACTTGCTTTTGCTTTTCCCTTTCAATGTTGCTCGATTTTAGGTGCTCAACGCTTGCCTTTGCTGCCGCTGCTAAAACAGGCGACATAGCAGTGGTAAAAATAAATCCTGGAGCGGAACTTCTTATTACATCTACCAAGCTCTTTGAAGACGCTATATACCCACCCATCACTCCAAAAGCCTTTGATAGTGTACCTTGAATAACGGTTATTCTATCCATCAGACCTTCTCTTTCTGCAATTCCGCCACCATGTGAACCATACATGCCAACTGCGTGCACCTCATCCAAATAGGTAATTGCATTATGTTGATCTGCCAGGTCGCATATTTCTTTAAGCGGAGCTACATCACCATCCATTGAATATACGGATTCAAGTGCTATTATTTTTGGTGTCTTTTTGTCTATAGACTTGAGTAACTGCTCTAGATGATTAACATCATTGTGTTTAAATATATGTTTTGGCCTTTTTCCTGATTTTATGCCTTCTATCATCGAAGAATGGTTCTTCTCGTCTGAAAAAATTACTACGCCCGGAATAACAGACGATAAAGTGCTAAGTGTTGTCTGGTTAGCGAGGTAGCCACAAGCAAAAGTTAAAGCAGCCTCTTTTTTATGCAAACAAGCTAAGGATTTTTCAAGTTCAACAACCTCTTTTGTTGTACCAGATATATTTCTTGTTCCTCCAGCACCAACAGATGAATTTTGGATAGCGGCAATTACACTCTCATTTTGTGACATTCCCAAATAGTTATTACTGCACCAGACTATTACTTCCCTATTTCTTTCATAGTCCATAATGTGGGGGAGCCTACCTGGTAATGACGCAAAGTGCGTAAATTCACGGTAGCGCCCCTCATCTTTTATATCTTTTATTTTATTCAAGAATATTTCTTCGTAGTTTACCAAGTCCTTATTTACCGATAATTAACATAATTATAATAAATTATTAAATGGTAAACTACTATATTTATTATACATGTACGGCAGTAGGTACTTTCCCCGTGTTGAAAGGTTTGTCAACCTTGTTGTTTTCAACTTGGCTTTTAGGTGTACAGCAGTATATAATTGCAGCGGCAACCAGACAACAAGCTCCAACTGCTATTCCTGCAGCTAGCATTTCCAAATAAACTGCAATAGCTACTCCTGAAACAACTCCAGCTACTGCTAACGTCCATGTAGCTATGGTAGGCCACTTACTCTTTTGCGTATTTTGTGTTGCAGTAATAGAGGTTGATTGATTGTTTATAGCACTAGTTTTTTCTACTGCTGCAGGCTTTTCCTTACTGTTAATAACACCTCCAATTGTAGACACATTGTCAGCATTCGAAGAAACTTCACTTACCCCCAACTTCTTTTCACAACCCGTAATTTTTGGAGTTGTGGTAAGTGTACTATTGCTTCCGGTATTATTAGAACTTGTAGATTGGTCTCCTGAATTTGGCAAATCGTTGTTCAGTGAAATATTAACATTACCTTGTTTTGTATTATGGTTTTTAATTTCTTTTTTAATTTCTTCTACTTTACCCTTAAAGGGACCGTCTTTATTTTTTACATATTGTAGTACAAGAGTAGGAGAGTTACTTTTTAGAATATTTTCGAGTTCTTCTCTTGAGTTAGTACTGGTTTTGCTTATAAGTCCATCAATCTTTTTCTTAACAGGACTGGCAAGTTGCTTAACACCTTTTTTTCCGCTGCCTTTTTTGATTTCACCCTCCTCAAAATTATTAATTAAAGGCTCCTGCGTTGAAACCCCTGTGTTATTTAAGATAGCATTTTCTTCCTCCCCTGCAAGAACATTTTTTTCTGTCTGTTGACTGCCAGCACTTTTGGATTTTGGGTTTCTTTGACTGCTTGGTTGATTGTTATTCTCTTCATTTACTACAGCCGTATCGCCTTTTATAACAGGTGATACTGCATTATCACTGCTGCTTCTTTTATTAACTTGTGTATTCGCTTGTGTCTGTATATTTGCTTTACTGGAAGTATTGATTAATTTACTACTTTCTAACAAATTTCTAATTAGATATAGATGACTCAAAGTATCTCTATTTTTTTGATACTCATTACGAGTCATACTTGGAAAAAGTTCCATACTTATTTTTTCAAGCTGTTCTGCAATTACTGGTAAAGCTTTCTCAAATTCTTCCTTGCATATTGCCTGAAGAGCTGCGAATTTTAGGTCAACATGCTGACATAAGGGTACAACAACTCCATAACTAGCTTCTTTTATTGCATTTCTCAGTATATTTTGTATGGTTTGCCTGACTACTTGCTGTTTATTATTGAGTATGCTTTGATAAATTTGAACATGAGCTAGAACACTGACTATAATGTCTTGACTTTCAGTATTAGACAATGCAATCAGAATTGATTCATATATTTCATCAAACTCGTTGTTTTTAGATTTATGATCAAGATAATTAATAACATCATTGCTGCATTTAGCACATTTTTCACACAAGTGCTCGATAAATGCAATATTACCAGCATCCAATGCAGTTTTCAGAATTAAATCATAAATTTCTTTTCTGCCACGAGCTCCTATGTTTTTCAGGATTTGTTGCCTTAGTATTGTAATAACTTTATCATCTGCAAATGCTTGTTCATATACATCGTAAATGGCACGATCTGCACTATTAGTGTATCGTTTGCACAGGTATTCAATGACAGATGTGTGTTCCTGGCTTATCGCAGTTTCTAACAAGGTAGCAAAGCTCTTTTTTAATAACTCTTCTGTTGAGGCTTTTTTAGTTAGCTCATTAATATATCTTTCAAATGCATCTAGCACTATCGTGATGAATTCTTCATTTTTGATCAGAGATGCTGTTTCAAGCGCACCATACAAAGGATTAGGTTTACTTGTTTTTAACACCTGTCCAAAATCTCTTAAAACGTATTCGACAAAAACTGTCTCTAGTAATTCTTGCTCTTTTCTTAGTGCTATAACTGAGAAAAAGTCAATCTTATTAGGTTCGACAAGTTGTATAGCTTGACCTTTTAATCTTCCATAAACTCCATCAGTACCATGGAATTTTTCTATAAAAGCTTCAATATATTTTTGACCACCAACAAGTACAGGTAAAAGACTTAAATTTTCTTCAGCAAAAAGAAAATCCTGATATTGCTCTACTAGCTTGTCATTAGCTGCAATTGCCAATAATACCAATTCTTTTACTGAATAATCACACTCAAAATTCTCCTGATCAAATTTATACTGTGATAGTACATTTGAGTATATATGTTGATGATCGCTTCTATCTTGTAAATCTAAGTTAAGTTGTTGCTCACAAAAACTCTTTAAATTTACATTATCCAGCGTAATAGACCTGCCTTCATAATCTTCAATATTTTGTACAACCTTGTCTAGTTCTTCACAATTATCTTCTTGTATAGCTTGATTTAGGATATTTGTTATTTCAGCGAAAGTTAAACTTTTAGGAATGGTATCAAATGAACCTTCATCTTTTGATTCTACGGTAAACGACCTATCACAACCATCAGGAAAGTTTGCAAGTATTGCATTCTCTAAACTTAGATCTTCAGAGGGTGTGCTACATGGAGTAGCTGGTATCTCTTGACTTTCGCTATCTAAAACTTCAAACTCTTCTTCAATACCTGAATCTTCAGAATCTGGTTTTTCAAAACCATGCCAACTTTTGATTAATCTTTCAGAATTTGATTGGCCCTGTGAAGTTGTATCCTGTGATACAAAGTCTCTAAAATTGGAACCAAACATGTTTTACCTCCTAACTAGCAGCTAAGCTAAGTATAGCATTAAACAGAAATCTTGCCAAGCAAATTATTCAATCTCTTAGCAAACAGACTTACATCATCCATCTCTTCACCTTCCACGATGCAAGCTTGGTAAAATAATAAATGAATCATGTCTTCCAATGTTGGGTTTTCACCACTTTCAGCATAAGATTTCATTATACTCTTTATTACAGGATGCTTAGTATTAATTTCAAGCACCTTTGGCGTGCGGTAATTTAGCTGCTTTTGTTCACGCAAAAAACGCTCCATGCGAAGATCCATAGCACCTTCATCAACCGCTAGGCATACGGGACTATCAGTCAATTTTTTGGAAATTTTTACGCTTTTTACTGAATCTCCAAGCACTGTGGTAAAATATTGCAGTATAGTTTCCTCAGTTTTTTCTTCATTCGATTTATTTTCTTCATCTGTCTTATCTTCTTCTGAAGAGAATTTTTCCAAATCAACATCTGCACGGGTTACAGACTTGATTTTCTGATCTTTGTATTCATGAATTACACTAGTCCAAAAGTCATCAACTGGATCAACAAATAGGAGCACTTCTAGTCCTTTACTGACGAATCCCTCAAGTTGCGGACTGTTTTTCACTGAATCCAAGCTATTTCCAGTGAGATAATAGATATGCTCCTGCTCAGGCTTCATTCTGCTTATATAGTCATCAATGCTGACTAATTTCTCATCACCAGTGCTATGAAATCTGCAAATCGAGAGCAGCGCTTCTCTCTCATCAGTTGGCATAGCTTCACAAAGACCCTCTTTTAATACTGCACCAAAATTGGTCCAGAATTTTGTGTACTCCTCTAAATTCTCTTTTGCCTTTTTACCGAGCTCTGATATCGCGCGTTTAGTGAGGGATTTCCTGATTTGCTCAACAACACGATTATTCTGCAACGTTTCTCTGCTGATATTAAGAGGTAAGTCCGGTGAATCAACAATACCTTTCAAGAAACGTAAATACTGCGGTATGATCTGTACATTATCTTCAGTGATAAATACTTTATTTACATATAACTTAACAGAGCAACGTCTATCTGGATGGAATAAATCAAAAGGTTTTATAGAAGGAACATAAAGCAAATTTGTATATTCTATTGCACCTTCATTTTTATTATGCAATATCATCCAGGGCTCCCCGCCAACGTGGGCAACACTGCGGAAAAAATCGTTGTGCTCCTCTTGAGTAACGTCATTTTTTGGCTTAGTCCAAATTGCAGCCTTACTGTTTAACTTTTCACTTTTTCCTTCTTCGTCTATAAATTCAACAGGAAAATTTATGTGATCAGAGTAAGTAGTGACAATATTTTCAACACGAAATTTATCTAAAAACTCGTTTTCTTCAGGATGCATAATGAGCGTAATTTTGGTTCCGCGAGGGACTTGATTATCTGACTTGCTGATTGAATATTCCCCATCTCCTTTGGATTGCCAGATCCAAGACTCCTCTTCTCCAGCTTTTCTCGATTCTACTATTACTTCTGATGCAACCATAAAGCTTGAGTAAAAACCAACACCAAACTTCCCAATCAGCTCCACAGTTTGGCTTGAATCCTTGCTATTCTTAATCGCATCCAAGAACTTTTGCGTACCAGAGCTTGCAATTGTACCAAGATTGTCTATTAAATCCTGTCTATTCATTCCAATGCCATTATCAGTGATATATAGCTCGTTCTTATCTTTATTGGAGCTGATAGTGATTTTTAATTCGTCACTCAAATCTAGCAAATTAGGGTTTAGTTGAGATTCATAGCGCAACTTATCACATGCATCTGATGCATTTGATATTAATTCACGCAGAAAAATGTCTTTATTGGTGTAAAGTGAATGAATCACTATATTCAGTACTTTCCCTACCTCAGCGTCAAATTTTAAATTTTCAGTTTCTTGTACATTATGCATTTTGAGCTCCATTATTTGCCTACTACCCTAATAATTTAAGTATTGAATCACGATCTTTCAAGGTCACGTACACCAAAATTAATGTGGGTGTAGTTATTATGACACCCAATTTATGGGATCTCTTGCATAACAAACTTTTGGCAGCGCATTGGATGAAACGAAAAACTTCCTTGACACCCTTCGCCAGCCCCCTTATCATGAAACTGAAGCTATTTATTTATCTTCGCAATCTCTGCAGTGGATTAATGACAAAAAAACTTAATGTATTTGGCGTAAATCATGCTTAATTTTTTGCACTATGTGCACCTCATGTCTTTATCAAATTTCTAGCTACACAAGCTGAAATACGCTATTTAAAACATCAAAAAACGCCAACTTAAAAAATGGATAGTGAATAATTAGCTACCCTAGGGTTTCTTTGCCTTTTTTTCTGTTTAGTAAATTTCTTAACGTTTATAATTTAGATTAGTTGCGGCTTAAAAGCGGCTGAGTCACGGTTATTAAGCGTTTAGAATAAAAAAACGCCATACTTGAAAGTATAATGTAAGTAACTAGCCAACCATCGGGCTTTTTTTGCCTTTTTTTTCGTTTGGTAAATTTTTTAATACTTAGATTAGTTGCAATTTAAGAGACCAGAAATGGTCAGTGCTTGGCACTGGAATAACGTCCTCCTTTGTTATCCCAGTGCCCAGACACTGGGATCCAGGAAACTTAATTGCAAGTAATGCATTGGATTTGGTGAGTATGGGTTTTATGTTATAGAATGAAACACTTTTGGTGAATTTGTAAAGAAAACTGGATCCCAGTGTTTGGGCACTGGGATGACAAGGTATAAACCTTATCGTCATGCCGCCGCGAACCGTCATACCGCGATTCATTCGCGGTATCTCAGCCGCTAACAAGAGATCCCGCTAACAAGTAGCGGGATGACGGTTGTCGTTCAGCCACAAACATTAAGAAATTTACCAAACGAAAAAAAAGGCAAAAGAAGCCCTGGGGTTATTATCCGCTTTAAAATATTGGCGTTTTTTATGTTTTAAACGCTTGACAAGCGAGATTCAGCCGCTTTTAATTGCAACTAACCTACGCTGCAAATGTTTAAGAAATTTACTAAGCAGAAAAAAAGACAAAGAATCCCCGAGTTAGCTAGTCTTTTACTATCTCTGTCGAGTATTGGCATTTTTTGATGTCTTGTAACGCTTTATAAGCGCGTTCAGCTTATTTAGATAAAAATCTAGATGTAGATGAAGTTTTGTAAAGACATACAGTATCTATATACTGCAAAAAATTGAACATAAGACGCCGATACATTAAGTAATCCTTACCTTTTAATCTGCAGATTGGCGAAAGCAAATACAATAGCTTCAGTTTCATGATAAGAGGGCTGGCGGAGTTTGTCAAGCAAGTTTTTTCGTTTCTATTCCCAATAAAAGTTTGTTATATGGTTATGCAAGAAGTCTAATGAATCGCGGTATGACGTCTTAGCTATAGATGCTGGTTTGTGTGATTTCAAGAGAAGTTTAGTAGATAAGTTGTGTTTTAAACCAGATTCGGTATTTTAAACTGAACATTTTCAGTAATACCACCTGGCATAACTGAAATTTTTACACTCAGGTTTACTTTTAGGTAGTCTATTAATTCATCAACTAATATGTCAGGAGCGGAAGCACCTGCGGTGATTCCTATCTTTTCTACGCCCTGAAACCAGCTTTTATTCACACAGCTGTAATTATCAATCAAGTAGGCTCTTTTTCCTCTGGCAGTGCACAGATCTAATAAGCGGTTTGAATTTGAGCTATTTTTACTTCCTACAACTAATACCATGTCTACAATTTCAGCTAGCTTTTTAACAGCATTTTGTCTGTTTTGCGTTGCATAGCATATGTCCTTTGAATCTGGACCTGTTATGCCTGGAAACCTTAATTTCAAGGCAGCAATAATGTCACGGGTATCGTCGATGCTTAACGTAGTTTGTGTAACATAAGACAAATTATCTGGATCTTTAACCTTTAAATCATATACATCCTGCAAAGTTTGCACTAAAGTGATAGGATTGTTTACTCTTCCCCTAATTCCCTTAACTTCTGGATGGTTTTCATGCCCAATGAGAATTAATTCTTTACCACTGTTTTCATACCTTTTTGCTTCTTTATGCACTTTGTTGACTAAAGGACATGTTGCATCAATCACTTGAATACCCTTTCTTTTTGCCTCATCTTCTATATTTTTTGATACTCCGTGCGCGCTGAAGATCAGTATTCCTTCATTATCTTCAATTTCCTCGATACTGCTTACAAAAACCACTCCTTGTTTCTTAAAGTCCTCTACTATATATTTATTGTGAACAATTTCGTGTAGCACATAAACTTGGCGCTCGTTTTTGTATTTTTCTAAAGTAATAGCTAATATGTCCACAGCTCTTTTTACCCCGGCACAAAAACCTCGTGGTTCAGCTAAGATGATTTCCATTTTTGTCAAATCAAGTAAATATGCAAGCATTACTTAAAAATAAGCTCCGCTCACTGTGTTTTATAGTACCATTATTTATATTTTATATAATAATTATTTTTCGCATATTCTCTTTAACATTTGATCAACTTACTACTTCAGAAAATTTTAGAAAAGATAATATAGTACATAAACAACCTGATATTTTAGATAGAAATGGAGTGGTAATAGCAACAAATGTGCCCACAACATCACTATATATAGATGCAACCAAAGTAAAGAATCCGGAAAGTATAGCAGCACAACTGTGTTCTACTTTGCATGACCTCGAATACAAGAACTTATATAGAGTACTTACTTCAGAAAAGAAATTTGCTTGGATAAAGCGGCACTTGACTCCAAAAGAATTACTAGCGATCAAAAACGCTGGTGTACCAGGAGTAAATTTTGATGACGACATAAAGCGTATATATCCTCACAGTAATTTATTTTCACACGTGCTTGGTTACACTGACATAGATGGCAATGGTATTGCAGGAGTTGAGGCGTATATAAGTAAAAACAATGAGCAAGAAAAGCCCATAATACTATCCTTAGATACACGAGTGCAAAGCATAGTGCATGAAGAGCTAACTAAAGCTGTAAGCAGATATCAGGCACTTGGCGGAGTAGGAATTGTTTTAAATGTGAGAAATAGTGAAGTTATCTCGATGGTCAGCCTACCTGATTTTAATCCCAACTTACAGAATAAGGCAGAAGACGTACAAAAGTTTAATCGCGCCAGTCTTGGGGTATATGAGATGGGGTCGGTATTAAAATACTTTACAATAGCCGCAGCGCTTGATGCGAACGCTACAAAAACTAGCGATTTATATGACGTATCAACACCAATCACCATCGGAAAGTATAAAATTCAGGATTTTCATAAATCTAAAATTCCAAAAATTACTGTGCAAGATATATTTGTAAAATCATCCAACATTGGTGCAGCAAAAATTGCAGTCAAACTAGGTATTGAAAAACAGGTAGAATACTTTAAAGCTATGAAGCTATTTTCTCCTTTGAAAATAGAAATACCAGAAAAATCCACACCGATAATCCCGGATAAATGGAGTGAAACCACTTTAATAACAGCATCTTATGGTTATGGCATAGCTGTAACTCCTATACATCTTGCACAAACTGCAGCAGCATTAATCAACAATGGGATATTTCATAACGCAACCTTGATGTTGAATAAAAGAAGTATAGGAGAGCAAATTATCTCAAGAAGAACTTCCAGGGAAATGAGAAAATTATTACGTGCAGCAGTAACAGATGGCACTGGCAGAAAAGCAAAAATAAAGGCATATTCAATAGGAGGAAAAACTGGATCGGCGGAAAAAGTTGTAGATGGTAAATATAGCAAAGATGCAAACATAGCATCATTTATAGGAGTGCTAACTATGCTTGACCCAAGGTACATAGTGCTAATTGCTATTGATGAGCCTCAAGGGATGCACCATACCGGGGGAATAATTGCTGCGCCTATAGTAAAGAACATTATAAATAGAATAGCGCCTATACTAAATGTTACACCTGAGATGTAAAATTATGATTGCTTTACTACAACTTCAAATTTATCATCACCAAAATCCTTATTAATATACCAAGAACCATCATCTTTAGTTACAAATTCAAGACCTTTAAGGTCTTTTTTTATTGTCTTTCCATTTTGACCATCAATAGCGATATTAATATCGAATGTAATAATGTCTAGATTTATCATAGCTTCTTTCCCGCTGCACGAATTTAGACTGAACTTGCCTAACATGACATCATTAAAACTCACTTCCCCTGTATAGACATCACACTGACCGTCCACACAACACGTAGTTTCAATATAGAAAAGATCTGACATACAAAATACCTTAAAAAAAAGAACTAAACATATATGGCCACTACACCACACCGCTAACAAGTAGTAAAGCGTCGATAAACCTAAGTTACTTTAGCTACGTAGCCATAATACAGCTAGAAATGTAAAATTCAACAGTTAATTGTGTGATTAATAGAGAAGTCTTATTTAGTACACCTTATAGGAATGGCTGTTTAGTTTTTTTGTTAATCTTTTTTACCATGCTGTCAATCATATGCTTTATCCCTTGATATACAGAGTATGTACTTTCGTCGCTACGCATATAAGCAGAACAGGAAAATACATTATGTTCTTCGTCTTCTATTGATAACTCTGTATCGCATTTTATGTGCTCGCCGCCAAGCCTTTCTATCAACTGTTCTCTGTCATCTCCTATAGTTACCTTAACCTTACTTTCTTCTTTACCTATCTTGCTACTTAAAATTGAAACAATGATGGCTGGAGATATGCATATCGCTCCTATTGGCTTTTTTGTAACAAAAAATTCTGAAACTAATCTTTCAAATTCAGGCATTACTGTCACCATGTCTTTACTTTCAGCTAAGTCAGATAAATTTTTCGCAACCCCGTATCCACCAGGTACAACTAGCATGTCAAAATTTTCAGCTTTGGCTTCTTTTAAGTCATATATTTCGCCTCTTGCGATTCTTGCTGCTTCCACAAGTACATTCCTTTTTTCTTTTGTTGCCTCTTTTGTTCTATGATTCATAACTTGTGTGATATTGATATCAGGTGCAAAGCATTTAACATCCACTTCCTGCTGATCAAGCACAAGCAAACTTAAAACCGCTTCTCTTACCTCTGCACCGTCAAGGTGACCACACCCTGATAAGACCACAGCAGCTTTTAATTTTTTTTCACCCATAAAGTACCTTGATTTCATATAATCTAGATATTTTAATACAAATTCTATATTTGGAAAGGGGTATGTTATATCAATTATAATATAATTAATGATTAGTATGTATAATTAGGCATATTTATAATCAACGAAGCTGAATATGGAATCTAGCAATAGTATGTTTTTTGACACTGACTATCCAGAACTAAGAAAAGCTATTTCAGATATAATAGAAAGTATTGCACAATCCTCACAAGAGGGGAAAAAAGAGTTATTTACAACCCTATCAGAACAAGTTAAAGGGATGAACCTCAAAGATTTAGGTTTAGCGATTAATGACCAAGGCTTGCAAAAGGAGGTCAACAAAGAATTATTTATAAAATTCATTGAAGAAGCGCTTGAAGGTTTAACTTCTGAAAATGTTGACTCAAAAATAATAGAAGAGGCGTTAAAATCTGTTAATCAGCAAGCAATAAGTAATGTTATAAATAATAATAAAGGTCCACTGGACAATCTAGTCAATTATTTTAAATCAGCATCTGCAAATAAAAAAATTGGAATAGCTTCTGCCGTAATGGTATTAGGAGCAGCATTTTCTCCACTTATTGTGCTTGCTACATTAATAGCACTTGTAGGTATTGGAGCACGTTATGCAGGAATAGGTATAGTAAAGGCAGGGGAAAAAATAAAAGAAGGTGCGATTGATGCAGGAAAAGCAGTGAAAAGTTTATCTAAAAATTTAGGGGATAAATTGCCTGAGGTTGGGCCAAAAAAAGATAACTTTAGTAAATTATACAACAGTTTGGCTCAAGAGATTATAGGCTATAATATGTCCGAAGAAGGTGAAAAAATAAAAAACGCCCAGAGTAAAGCAAAGGTCATAGGCATGCTTCAAAATGAAGGGCAGCGATCTGCTATACAAGAGTTAGTAAAGAATGGAACTATTCAAAATTTTTCAGAAGATGACATGAAAAAGCTTAGAGAAAAAGGTACTAGTACTTATGAAAGTGATAAGGAAGCACTTGAGGAACTTATGGAGAAATTTCAATCTAAAATTATGGCCATTGGTGAGGGTAAAATAGAGGAGGTAGAAAAAATGGTTAATGATAAAGTTAACCAAATGAAGTCACCAGTTCCTCAATTAGATAGTCCAAGTTCTGAACAAGCGAGTACAGGAGAAACCAAAACCCTCTGATGGCTTGGAGAGGGAGGGAATGGAAAAGGTAGAGATCTATTCTTTTTTATCCACTTTTTTGAGCAATCCACTTCCACATCTAACACACATCTCAGTGATTATAATATCCAATTTTTGATCATGTTTTTCTACAGGTAAATCTTTACAATATTGTTTCTCATAGGCTACACCTATAAATATTTTTCCAAGTGGCCGCAGTTTTTCTATCATTGTATCATACCAACCACCGCCAAAACCCAATCTATTAAAATGATCATCAAAAGCAATAACAGGAGTAATGATTGTGTCGGGAATTACGTCTTCATTTGTTTTGTTCCATTCCTCAAATTTTAGTAACTTATTTTTATTAGGAATTGCTACTTTATAATCTAAATCGAGTAAACTATGCATCAAAGGCACAACATCTATTTCCTCATCCATTGGAATGTAAGCTGCTATTGTTTTGCCTTTAACGTAGCTTAAGTTCTGATTAAAGAGATTAATAAGGGAATTTGCCGCATAACTGGAATAACTTTCATCAATATCTTTTCTTATAGCTCTATATTGCTCTCTTATTTCCTTTTTGTGCTGTTTAATATCTTTGAACATGATCTATCCATTTTGCAGTAAGTTTTTCTTGTAAACTATTTTGCTTCAAGCGCTCACTTAAAAAGTCAAAGTCAACACACCCCATATCCTGGTCTTGATTACTGCAACTATAAACAAAACTCCTTTCTCCTGTTTTCGCATTTATATGTTGCTGCACACACTGAGCGCAGATTTCTTTCATCATACACTGCATAGGAGAATTAACTGATGATATCGCTATGTGGCCTGATTTCAGATATGGCTTTAAAATTGTTTTTCTAGCTTCATTCACAGCTTTCATCATTTTGTCAGAACCAATAGTGATAATTTTATCTATAACGTTCAAATTAATACCTAATCTTCCTTGTTGATAAGAGACTATTGCATCAACTATATTACCATGAAAGGATTTATCTTGATCTCTGCTTGTTTCTATCAATCCTTCTTCACATGCCCAAACTACTGCATTTGATGCACGCTCTATCAGTGCTCGTTTAAATACATCACTTAACTTCTTATAGCCAGCAAAGTACAAAACCTTGTTATTATTTTCAAGACATGCCTTCCCTATCGAAAATAACACTGCATTTCCAACTCCACCACCAATTAGCATTATATTCTTCATGTGCTATTTTAACTGCATTTGTTCAAATTTTTTGAAATTTTATAGAACAAAGTAATTTATATAGTTCTATACACAAAGACAAGAACACTCTCTGACTTCAACTATACCGATAACTGATAGCTGCATTTTTACGCATATCATCTAATAACAAGTTGCTTTGTATCATAATCTTTTGTTGGTACATTTTCTGTTTGATTGCTTCTATACCCGCTACATTACTCTTGATATCACACAACATCATCAACTTTGCAGTGCCATTTTCTCTCAATTCTACTATTTCATTCACACTTGTTTTACTAAATAAAATCTGTAAATCAGGATTTAAATCTCGCATTTTTATTTCAAATTCTTTTGCGTTTGGCAGCTTAAAATTATCTGCCAATTTATCAAAATTTAAACAACTGACCTTTTGCTCCTTGAGATTATCTAATAAACTTTCTGAACCTTCAACCACAATCTGTTTTAATTTTAAAGTGCTTTCCAGCAGTGCATGATTAAGTTGTACTTTATCTATTACTTTTATAACGGAGTAACCTTCACTGAAACTGAATGGACCTGCTATGTCGCTGGTTTCTAATCCTTCTAAAACGCTCTTGAGTTTTCCTTTTAGCTGACTTAAATTAACTGTTGCTTTACGCATCTTTATTGGAGATTCTGGGTTATCACTGTTGCGTAATTTTTTTACTAAATCTTCAGCTATACCATAAACGTCCTTGTCTTTTTGTTCAGGAATTATAAACTCTTGGAACGTGATAAGATAATCCGGCTTTTCTGTTTGCCTTTTTACATCATCTACTTCTTTATCGCTTATATTAATAAATGGCACAATTCTTACTTCAATAATTTTGCTCCACAGTAACTGACATTTTATTTGTTTTCTTAAAATACCAAGATCTATATTATGCTTCTCTATGTATTGATCAACTTCATTAGCCTTAAGTTTAAAACTTTGGGTTAAAAATAACATAATAGCATTATCTAACTCCTCGTTGCTCAATTTTATATTCAGCCTCTGTGCTTCATTGATAATGATAATTTCGTCTATTAGCTCCCTAAGCACTTGAGGCTTTGCTTCTTTTTGATTAACACTTTGAGTGCCAAACAATGAATTTATAAAGTTGATGCGTTTTTCGATATCTAAATTTGAAATTGGTTCACCATTTACATCTGCAACAATTTCAATCTCGGTTGCAAGCAACCTAAGTGGCAACACTATCAACAGTAAAATTAGTATTTTATACATACAAGTAAAGTTAATAACCAATTCTATAATAAATACTGAGTCAATGCTAGCCAACTTTTTAATAGTGATCTCAGTGACAATGGAAATAAAAACCATTGCAACAAAATCAGGTACGCTGGTAAATAGGCTAAAAACATGCTAATATAGCGAATTTAAACCGTGCTAAAAACAGTATACGGAAGGAGAGGGATTCGAACCCTCGATACGACTTTTGGGTCGTATAACGGTTTAGCAAACCGCCGCCTTCAGCCGCTCGGCCACCCTTCCAAATTTAGAACCTAAAGATTATATAATACCAAGACCTCTACCACCTGTCTAATGCTTTTAATTGCAATATTTGTATCTGTTCAGATGCATGGCTAATGCTGAAACAAAAATTCCAGTGCTCCCTTTCTTGTCATCCCAGTGCCCAGACACTGGGATCCAGGATTTTGATTAGCACTAAGTTGGTGAGCATATAAGTGTTATGTTAAAATATAACGTTTTTACGGAAAGTCTGGATCCCAGTGTCACGCACTGGAATGACATCGTTTACTATGTGCCATATTGCAATGTTCGTACAGTTGTGCGCGGTATAGATTCCGCTAACAAGTAGCGGAATGACGAATTTGTTGTTTTTCAAATTGTGGGCAAACCTAAGCCACTTTAGCTATAAATCAATAAAAACTAATTTCTGCTTTTTTCAATGATTTTCTTTGCTTCTTCCACACCAACCCATTCTCCAACTGCTACCGTTTTTCCCTTTTCCAGATCTTTATAATGAGAAAAGAAATGAGTAATTTTATCTAGTAGGCTTTTAGATAAGTCAGAATAGTCCTTTATATTGTCATAATAGCTATCAACACTGGAAACAGGCACTGCTAATATTTTCTCATCTTCTCCTTTTTCATCTTTAGTGAGTAATGCGCCTATTGGACGCACCGATATTAAAACACTAGATGCTAAGGGAAATTGAGTTAGCACCAAAACATCCACAGGATCACCATCACCTGCGCAGGTATTTGGTACAAACCCATAATTGCAAGGATAAGTCATTGAGGTAGATAAAAATCTGTCAACTTGTAACAACCTAAACTCTTTATTAAATTCATACTTTACAGGCTCAGCATTCGCACTTATTTCAATTACCACATTCACCGCATTTGGTCCTGCTGTTATTTTACTTAAATCCATAAATTACCTCTTAACTTAAGAATAAGCATTATACAATATATGCTTTTAAGTTGCTACATTTATGTAATTCTAAACTTATTTTGCACGGGCTGTCCTAAATTTTCATTCGTCATCTTATTGACTGTTGAAAGTGGTGGTTCCTGTGATAATTGAAATAAAGCATATACTATTACGATAGTAAGCACTGCAGCAATTACTAGATTAGCAAAATTATCCTGTGGTAGGACACCTTTTATTGGATTAAATAATTTTTGCTCCATAAAGAAATAATCAGCAACATATAACCCAACAGATAATACAAACATACCTAAAATAAGTTTACAGACTGTGTTTTTATGGTCTTTTTCTTTTTTCTTGCTGGTGATAGGATTTGGCCTACATTCATTCTCTTCTTGCAGCACTGAGTAGTATATATTATCAGGGCTCGTTATTAATTGTTCAAATTCATCACTATTTTGGTTTTTTAACAGTTGCTCTAGGGTGTTTTTTGTATTTATAGGATATATTAATCCATCCATTTTCAATGCTTTCTCTTGCCGATCCACATTCTCATGGTCGATTGTATATTTATCTCTACTTAATAATCCGATCATGTGTAGTTTGCCAGCTAAGAACATTATATAGCTCTCTATTAACTGATTCTCACATATCTCTAATACTTCTCTTTTTACTGTTTTGTTAGATGACGAAAGTTCTTTATAGTGACCACCCAAAGAAAAGAACAATGCTATATCTTTATCTGCTTTTATGTCATGAATGGAATAATAGCTGCTGATAACGCACTTATTTAATGCAAATTCTCTGTCATATTTGTTTAATGTATTTCCTTCACTTAGTAACTTTCTAAGACCAATGAGTACTTTATTTTCAAAATCTTCTTCTGTTTTAAATATTGGTTCTCTCTTTGGATTTGCTAAGATGTTAAGTAAATCTAATTTTCTTCCATCTACTACTTCATTTATATATTCATTTAACTCAGATCCTTTAATAACTTCATATATTTTATCTATGACATCTTTAGTATTCAGGTTATTGTTTTCACTTAGAATTTGATAAGCTTGAGCATAAATTAAAAACAGCCCTTGTAGACTAAATTTTAAGTTAAAATATTTATCTAATGGTTCCTCTTTTTTTCTAATGAATTCAGACAAACCAAAATGATTTCTGTGATCCATAAAACGACCTAAGTCAGCATGTTGAAAGCTACCTAAAAAAATAAATAACGTCTCTAATAAATTACCCTTACCAACAATTTTTATTAGTTCTTCAATTTCTTTTATCATTGCTGAAACCTATAATGTTCTACTTTATAGTATAAGGGATACATGGCAAAATAGCAATAAATGTTATTAGACTTCTTGCATAACCCAAACTAAGTAGAAAAAGGTATAGCTATACCGCCGCGGCACTAACAAGAGATCCCGCTAACACGCAGCGGGATACTATCTACACCGTCATACCGCGATTCATTCGCGGTATCTCTCAACATAGATCCCGCTAACACGTAGCGGGATGACGAGACTTATCTTTATGCTGCCACGAACCGTCATACCGCCGCGGTATCTCCAGATCCCGCTAACAAGCAGTGGGATGACGAGACTTATCTTTATGCTGCCGCGAACCGTCATACCGCGATTCATTCGCGGTATCTCTCAGCCACTAACAAGAGATCCCGCTAGCGGGATGACGGTTGTCGTTTAGCTACAAACATTAAGAAATTTACCAAACGAAAAAAAAGGCAAAAGAAGCCCCGTGGTTGGCTAATTACTTACATTATACTTTCAAGTATGGCGTTTTTTTATTCTAAACACTTAATAACCGCGATTTAGCTGCTTTTAAGCCGCAACTAATCTAAATTATAAACGTTAAGAAATTTACTAAACAGAAAAAAAGGCAAAAGAAACCCTAGGGTAGCTAGTTATTCACTATCCATTTTTTAAGTTGGCGTTTTTTAATGTTTTAAATGCTTTATAAGCGTATTTCAGCTTGTGTAGGTAAAAACCCAGAAATTTGATAAAGACATAGAGTGCACATAGTGCAAAAAATTAAACATGAGACGCCAGATACGTGAGTTTTTTTGTCATTTAATCTGTACAGAGAAGATAAATAAATAGCTTCAGTTTCATGATAAGGGGGCTGGCGGAGTTTGTCAAGCAAGTTTTTTCGTTTCTGTTATATGGTTATGCAAGAAGTCTATTGTATGTTTACACTCTGCATTAAAGCTTTTAGTTAAGAGCATATCCATCCACCGCCGATAACTTGCTCATCTTTATACGCTACACAGGCTTGACCTGGACTGATGCCAAAGTAATCGTCGTTTAAAATGACACAGGCTTTATTTTTTTCGTCAGTTGAATGTATTGTTGCTAAACTTCCCACATGTGATGATCTCAGCTTCACAGTTACTTCCATACCTTCCTTTGGTTGTTCTAACCAATTTAACTCCTTGATCAATATTTTTTTTTGCATTAATACGTTGATCGGACCTACTATAACCTCATTATTTTCTGTATTAATTTTTATCACATAAAGAGGTTCATTGTGTGCGATACCCAAGCCCTTTCTTTGCCCCACTGTAAAATTTACTATGCCACTGTGCTCGCCTAGCACTTTTCCATTAACATCCACTATTTTACCTTTCTGTACAGATTGTGGAGCTAATTTAGCTATTGTTTTACTATAGCTTTCGGAAACAAAGCATATATCTTGACTGTCCTGCTTTTCAGAAATTTGTAAGCTGAAATACTTTGCTAATTTTCTTATATCACTTTTATAGAACCCACCTAGTGGAAATCGCAAAAGCTTCAATTGCTCTTGAGTTGTAGCAAACAAAAAATAACTTTGATCTTTACTTTTATCAATGCTTCTGCACAACTTTACCTCACCATTTTTTTCTAACCTTCTCACGTAATGTCCTGTTACGAGCACATCCGCACCAAGATTTTTTGTAACTTGCAATAGATCACGAAATTTTACCGTTTGGTTACATCTCACGCATGGTATGGGAGTTTCCCCACGCATATAGGTACTCGCAAAATCCTCTATTACTTCCTTTTTGAATATTTCCTCATAGTTTAAAATATAGTGAGGAAAGCCAACACTTTCAGCTACACGCTTAGCGTCATAAATATCCTGTTCAGCGCAGCATGCGCCCTTTCTTGCGTTAGCATTACCGTCGGTGCCATAGAGTTGAAGAGTCACACCTACCACTTTGTACCCAAGGTTATGTAGCAGTGCTGCAGCAACGGAGCTATCAACTCCCCCGGACATTGCAACAACAGCCTTGGTCTGGTGCGGAGCTTTATCTTTTAGCAGAGGTTCTATTTCAAATTCTTTTAGCATAATCGCCTTAATTTATAAACACAAACTTGGTGTCATGCAAGTAGCTGACACTGGAATCTAGTTTCTATTACACAATTTCATCGAAACAGCATACTTGTTTATAGTCAATTTTTCTGGATCCCAGTGTTGGCTACTTGGATGACATCTTTATGCTTGAGGTAAAATTTGCTATAAAATTCGATGAACTACCTTTAAAAATAATTTAATCCTGCTTAAATAAAACATGGCCAAAATAATCCATGTTTTCAAGCACTTTTCCGCTACCCAGAGCAACACAACAAAGTGGGTCATCTGCAACACGAACCGGTAATTTTGTTGTTTCACTGATAACTTTACCTAGATTACGTAATAATCCACCACCACCGGATAAAACTATTCCTCTATCGACTATATCAGAAGAAAGTTCAGGTGGAGTGCTCTCCAGCGCAGTCTTAATAGCAGAAATTATCTGATGTACAGGCTCTATTAAACTCTCTGCAACTTGGTATTCTGATAAAAGCATTTCTTTTGGCATGCCACTCACTAAATCCCTGCCCTTAATTATCATTCCCTCTTTGTTATTTTCACCTGGCAGACTGGCTGAACCTATGCTTTTCTTAATTTTCTCAGCGGTTGTTTCACCGATTAATAATTTATGATTTTCACGAATATATGACTTTATTGCCTCATCCATAATATCGCCACCTACTCTGGCAGAACGTGAATAAACAATTCCGCCTAAAGAAATAATTGCAACTTCAGTTGTACCGCCTCCTATATCAACAATCATAGAACCCTCAGGTTCAGTAACCGGGAGCCCAGCTCCGATTGCTGCAGCCATTGGTTCTTCAATTAAAAATACTTCATTTGCACCAGCACTTTCTGCTGCATCTTGTATAGCACGCCTTTCAACTGGCGTGGATCCAGATGGAACGCATATGATAATATTAGGTTTATTAACAGTGAATTTTGTGTTTGCACTGCGTATGAAATATTTTAGCATTTCTTCCGCACTTTTAAAATCAGCAATAACTCCATCCTTTAAGGGCCTTATCGCCTCTATTTCTCCAGGCGTTTTCCCAAGCATCATTTTAGCTTTTTTACCAAAAGCATAAGGAACGTAACTTCCTTTTTCTTTTATTCTTGCTACAACTGAAGGCTCATCAAGCACTATTCCCTGATTTTTCTGATAAACTAAAGTGTTTGCAGTACCAAGGTCTATAGCAATATCGCTAGCAAACAAACCTTTGAAAGTAAAAAGGCTATAAAACTTTCCGGTTAATTTTCGAACAAAATTCATACATAACTCAAGAAAACCATTTATTAAGACAAATTATACTTTTCAGATAAGTAGTAAGTAACACACTCAACGTCTAAACCCTTACCTGTTACTTTTTTTAGCAGTTCCAGGCCACACTTTGCACTGTATATATTTTGAGATAACCAACTGATAAGTAAACTAAAATCTCCTTTTATTATAGCACTTAATGATTCGTAATGATTCTTTTTAACGCAAGAGAAAATCTGCACAGCAGCAATTAAAGCAATAATTTTTATAGGAAAGTAGCCCATAACACCGCTTGCCCAATATTCATCTTGAAAATAAGTGTTTAGCTCATTTTCAGCTTTTACTGGAATTTTATAGTGCTTCATACCTTCCAGCCACGCATCATGCAGGTCTTTGACTTCCAATGTACCATTTATTATATCTTGTTCTAACCTAGTTCTCAACATAATATGAGCTAACAGACTAAATTCATCTGCATTTTTTAAAAAAGAAGAAAGGTTTATTTCATTGAAAATCAAGTACAAATTTTCAACACTGCTAACTTTCTCGTTAGTTTTGCCTTTTATAGCAAATTTCTCTTTTATGTGTGGTTGAATAAACTCAATAAATTCTCTGGATGTTCCAATCATCCTTTCCATGAATAACCCTTGAGTTTCATACATAACATGTCTCGTAATTGGACTACTTATAGAATTTTGCGCTAAACATTTTTGATAAATTGCATAACCACTATGCCGTAAAAGTGAAAATAAACCATAACAAAAATCAGATTCATCATAATCTATAGGGTAGTAATAAGAAGTACGAATCTCATTTAGTGCAATACCCATTTGCTGTAAACATAATGAGCCAAGTTCAATCTGTTTCTGAGTAGCAACTTTTTGTATATTAGTAACCTTATCCTTTTTCTGCTTTTCAATTATTTTATCTACATTTTCGCTAAAAAATTTGCCTACCTTGGGGAATACTTCCCTTATATTCTTTTCTGTGATATCAGAGTCATAGTCAGCAAGCAGTGAGTCGTATTTTGAGCATTTTAATTGCTGCGATTTTATAGAAGCTACTTCGCGAATGAGTGTGATTAAATCAGTAAAACGTTCTTTTAGTTTTTCTAAGTTACTGGTTTCAGAATGAGATAGCTTCCATAAATTTTGGCATTCAACCTTAGCTTTGGATAAAGACTTTACTAAATCAATAGGAACAGCACTGTTGCTTTTATGTATTCTCTCTATTAACTTTAGCTGCTGAGTATTTGCACTTTTTTTGTTACCAAGAGCATCTGCTAATGATTCCTTTATTGCGTCATGAGAGATAATTTCATGTCTGATTTCTTCTAGAAGACTCATTTGTTCAACTTTGTCCTCTATATTCAATTGGCTTTGGTTTAGTACTTTTAGCGTATTTTCGATATTCTTTACCCTATATAATACTTCCTCTAAAAACTTATAAGATTGCATATTTGTTCATTATTTTAGAAAACATCTGTTTAATACCGTAATAGATTAATAATAAAGTTAAAAGTATATTTGCTTAAAGTACAATAAAAAATTGTACTTTTTATTCTTTTATTGGATTTTTCTACTCAGAGTCCAGCATATTATAGGAAAATTAATTGTAAGGTTGTAGAAAAAGTATTTAGTATTTTATTTCTCTTGACTATATTACAATATGGAGAGATATTAGCTACTGAAATTAAAGTTACGCACTATTTAAAATTTATGGAGGTTTAGTAATGTGGAGTAGACTGGTTATAATGTGCTGTTTTTGTTTATTACTTACTGGTGTAAGTTCTTGCCCAAAAAAAGGAGCAAATACAACAAATAAAATAAATTCTGTTGTTAAGCAGATAGGTGATAAAAGAGTTTTCTTTGGTTATGATGAATCTAGTATTGCTGAAGTAAGTGCAGATGCATTACTTGACGTAATGGAGGTGTTACAAGATAACCCTGACGCGAAGGTTACTTTAACTGGTCACACTGACAACCGTGGTTCTCATGAATATAATCTTGCGCTAGGCGCTAGAAGGGCTGATGCAGCTAAAAAATTTATGGTTAGTTGTACACCCTACATAGAAAACAGAATAAAAACTGCTTCTAAAGGTGAAACTGAGCCTTTGGTTAATGTAAAAGATGATTCTAGAAATTCTAAATATGAAAAAGAGCATGCTAAAAATCGTAGAGTGGAATTTTCATTTTCTGGAATAAAGAAATAGTTTCTTGCATTAAAACCTGGATCCCAGTGTCAAACACTGGGATGACATAAAGAAAGGGCACTGGGGTAGACAAAAAAGGACAAACTTGTCATATTTCGTTGCTTGTTAGCGGGATCTATATATACCACAAATAAGTCGCGGTATGACGTAAGAGATCTGACCTTTCTGGCCATCAAGAGACATAATGGAATTAGAGTTATTATTTCAAAATGTGGTTAATAGTTTTGCTTTCTATAACAATCAAGTTGCAGTTGCAGTATCAGGTGGTGTAGATAGTATAGTCTTACTGCACTTAATGACTAACTGGGCAAAAAAAAACAAGCTTTCACTTCCTATAGCATTAACAGTAAATCATGGATTACGTCCAGAGTCTCAAAAAGAAGCTGATTTTGTTGTAAGTTATGCAAAGGAACTTGGAGCAAAGGAATCGTTCATATTAAATTGGGAGAAGCAAAATATTAAAGGCAATATTCAGTTACAGGCACGAAAAGCACGGTATAAGTTACTAGCAGAGTGGTGTAAAAATAATAATGTTAAATATTTACTTGTTGCTCATCACAAAGATGATCAAGCAGAAACGTTCTTGTTAAGATTAGAGCGAGGTAGTGGCGTAGATGGATTATCATCAATGGACTACAAGTCTTTCCTAAATGGTATTTATATATTTAGGCCATTGTTAAATTTTAGTCGTAGTGAAATAGAAAAGTACGCTAAGCTTTATCGGTTAAAATGGATCGAAGATAGAAGCAATCATGACTTAAAATACAGACGAACTTTATACCGTAACTTACTTAAAGCAAGTGATAATCAAGAGATTTTAACAGAGCGAATATGCCTCACAGCCCTTCATATGAAAAGAGCTGCAAAAGCGTTGATGCACTACACACGCCTTGCGTTTAATGACTGCGTTAATGTGCATGATCTTGGTTATATTGAAATTAAACTAAGTGAATTTTATCAATTGCCAGAGGAAATAGCCTTGAGGCTTCTTCTTTACTCTATAATGGCAATTGCCAGTAAACATTATAAACCAAGGTACAGCAGCCTCATTGCAATATTTAATAGAATATTGCAAAAGGATAGTAATGTTAACTGTACACTTTCTGGGTGTAAAATAAGAAAGTATGGAGAAAATATCTTAATAATTAGAGAATCGTCAAGGATACAAGAAATTACCGTAAACCTACCTTTAAATGAACCTACCCAATGGGATAACAGATTTAGCTGCACAATACTCGGAAATCAAGGGTGTTCAGTTATCATCGCTCCATTAAAAAAAACACAAAAAGTTCCTGAATTTCTGAAGGATTACAACTGCTGCCCTGAAGTTTTCTACTCTTTGCCTACAGTACAAAAAGATAGCAAGGTGCTTGCTTATCCTGATGTAAATTATAACGGAAAAAATACCAATGACGATAAGGTTCAATGCATTATTAATAGCACGATAAAACAAAATTTGGTAAGCTTGATTAGTATTTAGTTAGAAATAGAAATGAAAAAATTTTTAGAAGGCTTATTGATCTGGTTAATAATTATTGTTCTTATTTCAGTTGCTTTTATTCAATTCAGCGGAAATGTAGGTAAAAGTAAAACAATTATACCTTTTTCGGAATTTTTAACTAGACTAGAAGACAATGATGTAGAAAATATTGTCATAAAAAACCAGAGCATTGAAGGCAAGTTCAGGGACGGTTCAAGTTTCAATTCAAGCGGTGTCATATATAGCAACCTAATAAAAAATTTACATGATAGAAAAGTGAGATTCTCCTTTTCAACTGGAGATTCTGCCATGAACGTAATTGGTGGATTACTTATCTCATGGGTCCCAACATTTATCTTTATTGGCTTTTTGCTATTCTTTCTTAAACGAACACAAGCGGGAGGCAACAGCACTATAAGCTTTGGCAAGTCAAGGGCTAGACTCATGACTAGTGGAAAAAAAGTAACATTTGATGATGTTGCTGGAATTGATGAAGCAAAAGAAGAGCTAGTAGAGATCGTTGATTTCCTTAAACAAAGGCAAAAATTTCAAATATTAGGTGGAAAAATACCAAAAGGGTGCCTTTTAATTGGCTCTCCTGGAACTGGTAAAACTTTACTTGCTCGTGCAATTGCAGGAGAAGCTAATGTGCCATTCTTTAGCATTTCTGGATCTGATTTTGTTGAAATGTTTGTTGGTGTTGGTGCGAGCCGTGTTCGTGATATGTTTGATCAAGGCAAGAAAAATGCTCCTTGTATAATTTTTATAGATGAGATAGATGCGGTGGGTAGACATCGTGGCATTGGTCTTGGTGGCGGCAATGATGAAAGAGAACAAACATTAAATCAGTTATTAGTTGAGATGGATGGCTTTGAGTCTAATGAAGGTGTAATAATAATTGCTGCGACTAACCGTCCGGATGTCTTAGATCCAGCACTGCTTAGACCTGGTCGTTTTGACCGACAGATTACTATTTCTTTACCCGATATAAATGGGCGTGAAAAGATATTAAATACTCATATAAAGAAAATATCAATAGCACCAGATGTAAACGTGAAAACAGTTGCAAGAGGAACACCAGGTTTTTCAGGGGCTGATCTAGCAAATTTGGTGAATGAATCTGCACTTATCGCTGCAAGAAGAAACAAGAAAATTATTACCATGGATGATTTTGAATATGCACGTGATAAAGTAATGATGGGCGTAGAAAGACGATCCCTAATTATGACAGAAGAGGAAAAGAGACTGACTGCATACCATGAAGCTGGTCATGCGATAATTGCGGTTAATATGCCTGCTTCTGATCCTATACACAAGGCAACAATCATTCCAAGAGGTATGGCCTTAGGTTTAGTTATGAGACTACCGGAAACAGAGAGAGTGTCCCACACAAGAGAAAAGCTGATAGCAGATATAACTGTTGCCATGGGTGGCAGGGCAGCAGAAGAGTTAATTTTTGGCTACGATAAAGTTACAAGTGGCGCGTCTTCTGATATACGACAAGCATCTAACATAGCACGTGCTATGGTAAAAAAATGTGGAATGAATGATGAGATAGGGCTAGTGTATCACAATCGTGAGCAGCAAGATCCACAACATCCTCATATGACATCTGAAGATACGCTAAAGCTCATAGATGAAGAAGTGAAAAAAATCATATCTTCTTGCTATGAAAAAGCAAAAGACATTTTGACCAAGCATAAGAAAGGCTTAGAGCTTATTGCTGAAAATCTACTGGAGTTTGAAACTTTAACAGGAGATGAAATAAAGGATATACTAAACGGAAAAAAAATTGTTAGAGAAGAAAATGAGAAGAATGAGAAAGTAAAAAAATCCTCTCTCTATGAGAGTTGACCTCATCTTAAAAATGCTAATCAGCTAACGCTGCAATAAAACATTCAGAATTGTAACTGTCAATATAAATTGTATTAAAATATTCATAATATTGCATTTTCATCACAATAATGCTATCATTCAGTTAGTATTAATGTTTAATGAGGTGTGAGTGATGATTGATATAGCTTCTATTGGTGTAAGTACAGTTATTGATCAGAATTATAGAAGAAAAGCACAATTATGTTTATCAGGATTATTTGTAACTGTGTCAATAGCAACTGTTACCTGGTTTATTTTCCCTGCGTCACAAAATGTATTAGCTCCGTTTTTACTTCCGGCTATGTTCTTGCTCTTCACTTTATCGATGGGTTATTACATGTTCATATTTAGTTGTGAAGAAAAATCTTTGGTAAAGAATGTTCTTGGTATGGTTGAACCGGCTGAATCGGTAAAGAGAGTGCATTGCCAAGAAAATATTAAGTCCTTATTAGCAGAAGTGAGAAGTACTACGAAAGATAGGTTTCGTAACGTGCTTGTTAATCTTTGTTTTGAAGATCGTAGTAAAGCACACAAACTTGCATTATATGTGAAAGAAATTGACGATATTGTGTCTTCAATAAAAAATAAAGACCTCTTAGACCATTTTGATCAATTTTTTACTATTACTGAAGTAAGCAATAAAAAAAATAGAAGTGAATTAATGAACCTCGCAAGGGCATATAAGATGATAAGTGAAGAAGATCCAGACAAAATACAGGATTTTTTAGCTACTCAAACAAAAAGTTATTCATATGAAATAATGTTACCTGAAATTGATAATTTTCTATCACAAGCTAGGTGATTTTATCAATAATTTCATTGTGTACGTGATTATCATTTTTTGTTTCAATTCCAGTGATAACACTGCACCTAACGGGCTCTTTTATGGCTATTTCCTGAAATCCTTTTCTGACCTTATTGTAAAAATTAACATCCATTTCTTCATATTTATTCTTGTCTTTTGCTCTATTTAACCCAACTTTAACATCAATATCTAGAATGAATGTAATATCTGGATATTTAATTTCCACTAGCTTATGTAAGTCCCTTATTAGCCCTAAGTCAACTCCAAAGCCATATCCTTGATATGCAATAGTTGAATCAATAAACCGATCACAAATCACTATTTTTCCTTCTGCAAGAGCTGGTAATATTAATTTTTTCATATGTTCGCGCCTCATCGAGATAAGTAGCAAGAGTTCAGAAATAGAATCAATATTATTCGTTAACAATACTCCTCTTACCTTCTCTGCAAAGTTAGTGCCACCTGGTTCTCGAGTCAATACCACATTATTTTCGCCGCGAATTTGCTTAAAATGATTTGCAAGTAGCTTAGATTGTGTTGTTTTACCAGAGCCGTCTATTCCTTCGAAAGTTATGAACATAAGTTTTATAATTATAATACTAAAAAAGAATATGCAAACAGTATACATAGAAACCGTTTGACATTTAAATAATAAGACCGTAAATTACATGTGGTATAATAATAGTCTATGGTTGCTCTGAATACTCCTAAAGTCGATTTTAGTTTTACTGCAAAAGATTTTAATCTTTTGGGAGTAGACAATAAATATTATGCATTAAGTGACTGTTGTGGAAAAAATGGTCTTATTATAATGTTTATATGCAATCACTGTCCTTACGTTCAGTCAATTATTAGCAATCTGGTAAGCGATGTTGATCAATTGAAAAAAGATTATCAGGTAAACACCATTGCAATAATGCCAAATGATGTAAATGAATATCCAGAAGATTCCTTTGAAAATATGATTAATTTTGCCAAGGAAAATAAGTTTATATTTCCATATTTAATTGATAGTACACAGAAAATAGCTAAAGAATACGGGGCTGTTTGCACTCCTGACTTTTTCGGCTTTAATTCCAATTTAAACCTTTGCTATCGTGGACGTTTTAACGACACAAAAAAAGAAAAGGTTCAAAGCTATGAAGTAGGAAGTAGTGACTTATTTCAAGCTATGAAATTTATTGCAGAAACTGGTAATTCTCCAATTGACCAAAAATCAAGTATTGGCTGCTCAATTAAATGGTCTAATTCTACAGGTTAAATATCATGCACAGTGGCTCTCAGCATTTGTTTGATATTATAATTTTGCTTTCTGCTGCTGTGTTTATAGTCATAGCATTTTGGAAAATGAATATTAGTCCAGTGCTTGGTTACTTCGTTGCAGGTGCAGTTATTGGTTCTCACGGATTTAATCTGATACACTCAGCTGAAGCAATGGATAATCTTGCAGAATTTGGTGTAGTTTTTCTATTATTCATTATAGGCCTTGAATTGACATTTGAACGCCTGATCGCTATGCGTATTCATGTATTTGGGTTCGGTTCTCTTCAAGTTATAGTTACCATGGTAGCAATATGGTGCATCGCTCTTGCTTTCGGAGTGAATACGAATATAGCAACAGTTATTGGTGGTGGGCTTGCGCTATCCTCAACAGCAATAGTGTTGCAGGTTCTGCAAGAAAAAGGTTCTCAAGCAAGTCAGGTTGGTAGGTTGTCGATAGCAGTGCTATTAATGCAAGATTTTGCAGTGGTACCATTAATAGTATTGGTACCTTTACTTACTGGCAATTCTGAGCACAGCCTGATAAGCTCATTGGCAGGTTCATTGGTGCAAGCAGCTATTGCATTAGTGCTGATATTTATAACTGGTAGATTATTGCTTAGACCTTTATTTTCGGTTATTGCTAAAATGGAAAGTAATGAGATCTTTATATCAACAACGCTTTTAATAGTATTAGGAGCAGCATTTATTACTGAGCAATTCCATTTATCGTTAGCATTAGGTGCATTTGTTGCTGGATTGTTAGTTGCAGAAACAGAATATAGACACTCAGTAGAACACGCAGTATTGCCATTTAAAGATTTGTTTCTTGGCTTATTTTTCATGACTGTTGGTATGTCCATCAATACCGAACTTTTACTCAATAAGTTACCACTAATTACTTTATTATCGATTATCCTTATCGTTTTAAAAACATCTATTATATATATATTGTGTAGATTTTTTGGGTTTAAGAGTGCACCTGCTATACAAGCTGGGTTACTGCTTTCACAAGGCGGTGAATTTGCGTTTATTTTGTTTCGCTTAGCAGATGAGCTAAATGTGCTACCAAGTGAAATCGCTCAAGTACTTATGATGGTAACTACAGTAACCATGGCTTTCACTCCTCTTTTATCGGGGCTTGGAGATTGGATAGCAAACTCATTTAGCACTGAGAAAACAATATTAGATGATGAAGCTGTTGAAACAGATACACAAGATCTTTATAACCATGTGATAGTTGCTGGATTTGGTAGAGTGGGATATATGGTAACAAAAATGCTTACGGCAGAGCATTTAAGTTACGTTGTTGTAGATATTCAATCGAAAATAGTCAAAGAAGGAAAAAGTGATAGTTTTCCTATATATCTTGGAGATGTTACAAGATGTGAAATTTTAAAATCGGTAGGAATAGAAAGAGCTCAAGCTCTCGTTATTTCAATAAAGAATGAAGTTACTATAAAAAAAGTTGTTTCTTTAGTTGCAGCAAATTTTCCGCATGTAAATATTGTAATACGCTTACCAGATCTGAGTAATGTGGAGGTTTATAGAGATCTAGGAGCTAGTAAAATTATTCCTGAAACATCTGAGATAGGATTGCAGCTAGGTGGAGCTGCACTGAGCCTTAGTGGTATTAGCGAAAGTGGAGTTACGTCTTTAAAAAGTAGATTCAGAAAAGGCAATTACAGTATGTTAAAAGACCTTGGTAGTGATAAAGATGAATAACTACTTCTCTAATTTTATGTACAGAAAGCTTCAAGCTTTATTGAGGTTTTGCCTATAGTAAATTACGCACATAATCAACCAAATTAAGGAAAGTGCAAACCAAGTGATTGCATATTCCAAATGCTTCATTGGCTGTATAGCTACTTTGCTGCCAAAATTGTTCGGCCACAATACACACTTCTCTAGCTTAATACCTAACTCATTGGAAATTTCTTCTGTACTCAGGGTAAACCATGTATTCGAAGCAGTATCGTTCTTGATAAACCAATTTTTACTTTTATTGCTATCGCAATATAAAATTCCATCTGCAACTACTTTTTCAATTTTTACTTTTTTCTCCTTTTTTTCTCCGACTACTCCTTTATTCACCAACATGTAACGTCCAGTGGTGAGCAACATAGGAGACAGCACGTGATAGCCGTGTTGCCCTGCAAAAACATATAGTTCTATGTCACTTAGAATCCCATCAATCTTGACATGCCTATAGTTAAATTTTTCAAGGTCGTTATTGGGCAACAGATGAACAACAGGAAGACTCATATTTTTGATAATATTATTCTTCCAGTTCAATCTGAATACTTGCCATAATCCTAATAAAAAAAGGAGCAAGCAAGGTACAATTAAAATAAATACTATTTTTTTTAACACTCTATATTTGTGTTCTTAAATAGTTTTCAACACCCATTAGTTCAATAAGGTCAATCTGTTTTTCAATCCAATGGAAGTGCTCTTCTTCATTTTTTAACATCTCTTCTAATAACATTACACTAACAAAATCTTTTTCTTTCTCAGCGATAGAAATCGTTTCTTTGATATCCTTAATACCTTTTCCCTCTAATTTCAAATTAGCTTCTAAGATTTTCCGTATTGTGTCTTTTGTCAACTTTCCATCATGCTTTGATATTTCGTTTGTATCCTGAAAATTTGGAACTCCTTTGAATAACAAAATTCTTTCTGCCAACTTGTTTGCATGTTCAAGTTCTTCGTTAAGCTCATTTTTTACTTTTTCTGCAAATCTATTAATTCCATTGTTTTTGAGAATCGCAAAATGCAAAAGATACTGGCGTACAGAAGTTAGCTCATTGGTCAATAATTTGTTCAAATGTTTTACTATCTCTTCATTCATAATCTTCCCTTAGTTCAATTCATCAGCATAATTTATATGATAACGATAGTTATAGCAACTCATTTAATATTTCCTTTGATAACAACCGTATTAAATAGCATGTCGTGGTATGTCTGTTTTTTCTTAGAGAAGCAAGCAACTAGATACCAGCAAAGAGTGAGCAGCACCGTTAATATAGTGAGTAGCACTATTAATATATCGAAAGCGTTTATTAACACGTCCTGTTCTTGGAAAAGCTCGATGAGGATAACTATTATGTTATATAATAGAGAAAGAAAAAACTGAGAAATGCTTCTATCAAATGCTAAACTCAAATCTATTTTAGAACCGTCCAAGCTTATGGTATGTATGTTCATTAATTGCTGACCAGGAGTTGCTTGGGCTTTTGAAGATATAAAATATGTGAAGTAACTGCAATCTATACACATAGATGAAATTAACGGAAAATTCTTTAACAATAGTCTGATTAATAAGTTTGGAATTAATAAAATTGCTCTATCTATCAAATATGCGCAAAAGCGTCTTATTATACTGGCAATCTCTGTAACAGTGGTCATTACCTATCTTCTAAATACTTTATTATAAAATCTGTAAGTTTATCAAAATGTTGAAAACATAACAAATCTTCATAACCGCTTATTGATTGACCGTATATAATAGGTAAACAATTGGCATTTTGTGCACACAGAACATCTGTGATGCTATCACCAACGAAAAACACATTTTCTCTATTTATAGGCAACGTACTCTCTTCTAGTGCAAATAGCAGTGGGGTTGCAGATGGTTTATCTTCTGCAGTATCGCATGACCCAACCACTCTTTCAAAGTAGGAATCTAGTTTAAAATAGGCAACTTCTTTACGTAAATTAGTATTTTTCTTATTACTTACTATTGCTAGATAAATATTGTGGCTTTTCAGTGTCTGCAACATTTTCTCTACTCCTTGATTCAAAGCAATGTTTTGCAATAGTGCATCATCTAAATATTGTTGATATATCTGATTCGCTTTTTTCCACTGATCGCCAAATAAATTGACCATATAGCTCTTTCTCGACTCATGGGAATTTCTATCAGCAGCTTTATTACTATACCCCATTGAGTTTATGGTATGCTTAATAGCATTAAAAATATTATCTTGAGTGTCAACTAAGGTATTATCCCAATCGAATACTACTGCTAATGAGCTATCTTTCATCTCTTATATAATTATACATTTTAACTTAATAAGTAAATAGCATTTTAATGAAAAAGATATAAATAGGACGCCCTTGATAAACACTTTTTACCACAAGTTATGTTAACTGTTTTTTATATAATTAGCTAATATACTGATTATATGATATGTTTTAATAGGTAACAGGTATGGCCCAGACATCTAAAGAAAGTGTTGAAAAAAAGTTTAAAGATGTTTTTGAACGTTCTCCAGGTGCTTTTCCAGAAGGTACCTCATTAGAAAAGAAGGTTAATTATATCGCAAAAGGAACAGAGGCTCTAAAAGCTGTGAAAAGTAAGGAGCTTGAGAACAAAATGAAAAACGTTGCAGAATTGAGTCAGAAATTTGAAAGTCAAAAAGGACGTGCAGATGAAAAAGTACGTCAAGATTTTGAAAGAATTGCTGAGCTTGACCAACAATATAAAGGGAAGGGCATCTTCACAAGTGAAAAAGTTGCAGAGCCAAAAAGTGACAAAAAACTCCAAGACACTCCGAGAAAAACTACAACAGCAGTTAAAGACCTTGAACATAATACACAAAAAAAGACTACTGAAGCTTCTGTGCAAACAGCATCAGAGCACGATTCACAAACCGTTAATCCCTCAGTAAGCAAGAGTTCTGTAAAAGAGAAGCTCAACACTGAGCCGGACAAAAAAGATAACACGCCTCAACCACAAGAAAATCAAAAAGAAGAAGGGTTTTTGAGTCTTCTGAAGCGCTTTGTTAAGAAAATATTAGAAAAATTTTTAGGTGAAGGTGAAAAGGATGTAGAGAATGCTCGTGGCATGAAAGAAGATGCTCAAAGAGATACGTCAAATAACGAAGAGCAACAAAAGAGTAAGCAGCTTGATGAAATTTTAAAGGACAAAAGTGTAAGCGAGGGTTTGAAGCAGGCAACAAAGCTTGAAAACCCGGCAATAACGCCTGTTAATACTCCTAAAGTGAATGAAGTAAACACGGGTCGTGAAAGGTGATCCGCTTTCAAGCTTCATTATACCGCCACAAACCGTCATACCGCCGCGGTATCTCATCCGCTAACAAGTAGCGGGATGACGATTGTCAGGGTGTCATCCCAGTGTCCCTATGATGTCATCCCAGTGCCCTGACTACTTGGATCTAGCAAGCTTTGCTTGCAAATAAGTCTAATACGCGTCGCGTTTTATGCCAAAACACAATTGGAGTTACATGCAAAATAGATCCCAGTGTCAGCTACTCGGATGACAAAAAAAGGAGCACTGGGATGACACCATTTGTTGTATTTAACAAAGTTCGTACTTAGCTTCATGTTAGCTATAAACATTAAGAAATTTACCAAGCGAAAAAAAAGGCAAAAGAAGCCCCAGCTAATATCTATTTTAGAACATTGGCGTTTTTTAAGTCTTAAACACTGCAATTTAGCTGCTTTTAAATGCAACTCACCTTAGTTTAAATGTTTAAGAAATTTACTAAGCAGAAAAAAAGGCAAAAGAAACCCCGTGTTAGCTAGTTGTCACTCCCTAATCCTGCAAATTGGCGTACTATACTGTCTTAAACGACTTATAAGCGCGTTTCAGCTTGTGTAGGTAAAAACCTAGAAATATTGTGAAGACATAAGGTGCACATAGTGCAAAAAATTAAAAATAAGACGCCAACTACGTTGTTTTCTTGCTGTTTAATCTGTACAGATGAAGATAACTGAATACCTTCAGTTTCATGATAAGGGGGCTGGCGGAGTTTGTCAAGTAAGTTTTTTCGTTTCTAACGGTTGTTGCCAAAAACTATGCAAGAAGTCTATTGACAGGTGATTAAATTATAATGTAGCCTATCGCCGTATATCCGGGGGTGGGTTGTTGTGAGGCTTTTTCACTTTTTATTCTTGTTAATGTGTTTTTCTCTGTATTACTATGCGGGTTTTATATTTTCGCCCTGCCCAAAAGCTACGGTTTGCTTTTCACCTGGAGAAGATTGTGCTGTACCGATAATCAACGTAATAGATCAGTCTAAAAAATCTATCTTAGTTCAAGAATATACATTTACTCTTGGAACAGTTGCAAAATCTTTGATTAATGCTAAAGAACGCGGTGTTGATGTTAAAGTCATCTTAGATAAATCGCAACTCTACTCAAAATATAGTGTTATAAATGAATTATTTTCAGGTGGAGTACCAATTTGGATCGATGATAAGCCAAAGATTGCTCATAATAAGATAATGATTGCTGACAATCAAAAAGTCATCACAGGGTCATTTAACCTTAGTAAGACAGCTAAAAAAGGAAATGCTGAAAATTTATTAATTATTACAGATTATCCTGAATCGATTCAGCAGTATGTGAAAAACTGGGAGGCACGAATGTCACAATCTTACAAATACGCTCCCAACTAATCGAGAGCGCTTGCTCAAAATCAGTTTTAAAAACAGCAAGGGAGAGCTTTTTTGATTGATTGGCATAATGATTATGATATAATGAACTAAAAATTTAAGGAATAAAGTAATGGATTATATAAATGATGCTGCCGGTAGCTACACTGCTATTCATGATTTTTTTCAAAACAACGGTGTTGGAGATTACAAAGTTCAATGCAATTATGGTGGGGTGCCGTATGCTACTGATGAGTACGTGCATTCTGGCGGTAAATTTTGGAGTAATAATTTCATAGACTCACATTTTGGCAGGGAAATAAAAATGTATCCTCAAAGTGAACTTTTAGCTAAAGAATATGCTGGAAATACGTTGCCAGTTTCAATATCACTAGATAAGGATTTAATAAAAATGAAGGAATGTCAGAAAAAAACGAAATTTGTGGAACTAGAAAGGGAGTCAGGTGATTTAGTGCATGATAAGCAAAAGTATGTAAAGTGTTACACAACAAAGCTATCATATGATGATGTACATATTTACAATAACGATAAAGTTTCAACATTTAGCATAAAATACGACGTGCCAAATGATCCGAAATACAGTTTAAATATAACATTTACAAAGGTTAATGATAATAAACCAGGATTTTGGCAGAAATTTAAAAATATGTTTTAACGTGACCATTCACTGGTTTTTACTCAATCAACCAACAACAGTTAATATCAAATTTTTATAATTAAAAAATATGCTATTTTTTAAAACTTTCATTCTCATTGACTCTGTCAACTTCACAAAACAACTCTTGGACCAAATGTATCTGGCATAACACCTTTTGGTAACTTGCTACTTCTTTTTTTCCGCATCTCCGACAACAGCCATTGATATTCCACTACATAAGGCTTGATTTTTGGTAAATCAACTTTTTTATGAATAATACTATGCTTCTCCTTAAATTGACCATTTACCCTAAACGCTATTAGCTTCCTTAAAATTTACATTAATGCCTATTTTGCCTAAACTGAAGCGTCTTTTCCAATTTTTTCTAGCATCAACTCAGCAGCTTTTTGTTCAGCAATCTTTTTACTAGAAGCGCATGCAGAAACTTTACCATAATCTTCTATGCAAACTGATATAGTAAATTCAGGATTGTGCGCTGGTCCAGTTTGTTTTACAAGCTCATACTCTGGTAAAGGCAATTTGTTTTTCTGAGTCCACTCTTGCAGTGAGGTTTTAGGATCTTGAGGGGGGTCAAGCATGCCTTTAGCTAGCTTTTCCCAATATTGGATAATAAATTTTTCAACATTTTCAAGCCCGCCATCAATATAAATTGCACCTATTAGTGCTTCAAGCGAGTTTTCTAAATTTTTTAAGTTACATCTCCCTCCATTGCAGCGTTCACTATTATTCATGATGATAAAGCTGCCTAATTTTATTTCTTTAGCAACATTAGCAATGGTGTTGCCACAAACTAAATCCGTCTTTCTTTTTGCCAATGCTCCTTCTTTTTCTTCAGGAAATAGTTTAAACAGTGTGGCAGATACAACCATATTCAAAACACTATCGCCCAAAAACTCTAGTCTTTCGTAGCTTACAATCTGGTTTTTGCTATTCCTTTTATTTACGCTTGGGTGAGTTAGTGCCTCTTCTAATATTGCATAATTTGTAAATTTATAATCAATGATCTTAGATATTGCATCATTCAAACTCTTCATACCCATTATTTAAAAGAAAAGCACTTTCTACCACCTTTATACCAGAGAATTAGTTTTATTTTATTAAAATAATACCACCAACTTTCAAAATTAATGTATACAACCCACCACCTCATTAATGTTACTAAATCCATCTCTCCTTATTAGTTCTGCAAGTTCTAGATTAATTTTGTTTACAACTTGAGGTCCGTGGTATATGAGAGCAGTGTACAACTGCACCAAAGAAGCTCCTGCCTTTATTTTTTTATATGCATCAGCACCACTTGAGATTCCTCCGCACCCTATCAATAATATTTTGCCCTTAGTAAATTTGTACATATCGCCCAATAACTCGGTTGAAAGTTTAAACAGCGGTTTGCCACTCAACCCACCACTCTCATTATGGTGAGAATGCAGATTATCTCTACTTACCGTAGTGTTGCTTACTGTTAATCCGTCAATCTTATATTCCAACGCAAGCTCAGCGATATTTTCTTTCGTTTGCTGATCTACATCTGGTGAGATTTTTAATATTATTGGTATGGATTTAGAATTATCAATTGATTTTCGGGTTAGAGTTACGGATTTCAACAATTCCGATAATTCTTGCTTATTGTGCAGATTGCGTAAATTAGGCGTGTTTGGGGATGAGATGTTCAGCACTATATAATTGCTCTTTCCATATACTATCTTTATTAAGTCAACATAATCGCTGATTTGGTCCTTTGATGTACTGTTTTTTCCTATGTTGATGCCAAAAATGCAGTCATCAAGCTTGGTTTCACCTATTTGTTTAAGAAAATAGTCTATTCCTTTATTGTTAAATCCCAATCTGTTAATTACCCCTTGATCTTTAATTAACCGAAAAATTCTTGGCTTTTTGTTTCCATATTGTGGATTACGAGTTACAGTACCAGTTTCAATAAACCCAAAACCAAATGAGAGCATAGGCCTTATAACTTCTGCATTCTTGTCAAAACCTGCAGCCAGACCTACGGGGCTTCTGAGCTTATTACCAAAAAAATTCACACTCAAAGATTCTGGTAGCTCTATAGGATTCTTATAAGGCATTTTCTTTAATGCCATAATTGCCAAAGAGTGAGCAACTTCGGGCGGTAGTAAAAATAGTAAATTACGTTTGTAAAACACTTTGCTTATTTTTAGTTTATTTTTTACCATGAAACGCTATAAGAGTATAACCATAACTTGAAAAGAAATTGATTTTACTATGGACAAGCTTTCTCTATAGGTTACACACTTAAAGCTACTGTTAACTTTTACAAGATATAGAGAATGAAAGAGGCCGGGACCGGAATTGAACCGGTATAAAAGGATTTGCAGTCCTCCGCATAAGCCATTCTGCCACCCAGCCGTTTTTTATGTGTAGATATCCATTATATCTTTTAGCATAGATAAAGCCTCCTCCCTTTTGCGTTGAAAAGTGTTACGTCCAATGATTGAACCATTACCGCCACCCTGCTTAATTTCTTTCGCTTCATTGTATATGTTATCTACTTCCTTCGATTCACCACCAGAAAAAACTACTATTCTTTTCCCTGCAAAACAAGACCTTTTAACATATTCAATTCTTTTAGATAATGATTCAATATTTTCTGTTTCTATTTTCTCCCTTTCCAAATATTTAGTTGGAAGTTTTACTTTTATTATATTAGCGCCAAGCAAAGCTGCCATGTGCGCAGCATAGGCAATAACATCAACTGCTGTTTCACCTTCTTTGGAAATCCCTTCACCGCGTGGATAAGACCATAGCACTACTGCAAGTCCATAAGATTTGGCTTCAGCTATGATTCCACGGGCTTCCTCCATCATATCGAAACACTTAGCAGAACCAGGATATATAGTAAATCCGACAGCTAAGCATCCCAAACGCAGCGCATCTTTCACAGAAGAGGTTATTGCCTGATCAGAGGTTAGATCCTTTGAATGTAAAGAGTTGGAACTATTAAGTTTCAAAATAAGTGGGAGCATTCCAGCATAAGTTGCAGCACCAGCTTCAATCATACCAAGTGGAGCAGCATATGCACTTACTCCCGAATCAACCGCAAGCTGAAAATGATAATGTGGGTCATAAGCATCAGGGTTAACTTCAAAACTTTTAATTGGACCATGCTCAAATCCTTGATCTACTGGCAGAATCACTAACTTGCCAGTGCCGCCAAGCTTTCCATGCATGAGAATACGAGTAAGATTTGCTTTTACCCCAGGGTTTTCACTTTCGTAGTAGCTTAGGACTTGTTTTACTTTATCACTTATCACTATAATTCAAATTGAATTTAAGTTATAGATTGTAACAAAGATGAAGTTCAATACAAGGATTTTAAACTATATCAAAAGCAATTTTATTTTCTACTTTATTCATATAGATTCTTAATTTCTTTCCTTTTATTAATTTACGATTCAGTATTTCTTCCGCTAAGTAACTTTTTATCTCTTTTTCAATAAGTCTCTCTATCGGACGTGCTCCCATTTCCTTACTATAACCTGTTTGTGCAAGATAAGATTTCACTTCATCTTCTACCAAGCAGTTTATGCCTTTTTGCGTCAGCTGCTTTTTCAGTTCCTGAATAAATTTATCTACAATATGCAGAATTATATCCGCATTTAAGTCAGAAAAAGAAATAATCGCATCAAGACGATTACGAAATTCAGGGCTAAAAACCTGTTCTATCGCTTTTTCACTATCACCAGTGTTAAATTTTTTATGCCCAAAGCCAACAAAACTTTTGCTGCGTTCAGCTGCTCCTGCATTAGTTGTCATAATTAAGATTATATTGGAAAAGTTAACTTTACGTCCGTAAGTGTCTGTAACGCAACCATAATCCATAATTTGTAGCAATATATTATAGATATCGCTATGAGCCTTTTCAATTTCATCAAGCAGCACAACACTATATTGATTATTAGATACAGACTCTGTGAGTAATCCACCCTGATCATAACCTACATATCCAGGAGGAGAACCAATCATCCTTGATATCGTATGAGACTCAATATATTCGGACATATCAAAGCGTATAAGATTCATGCCCATGCTTTCTGCTAATTGTTTTGCTAGCTCGGTTTTACCAACACCGGTTGGCCCTGCAAAAAGATAATTTGCTAAAGGCTTATTGTAATTTCTCAACCCAGATTTAGCAATTTTAATAGAATTAACAAGAGATTCTATTGCCTGCTCTTGGCCAAAAATCACCTTCTCTAGATTAGCTTTTAAAGACTTTACTTTCTGCAAATCATCAGATTCAGATCCGCAAGGCACATTTGTAATTCTAGTAATGGTATTCTTAATATCTCTACTATTTACAATTTTACCCCTGTTTCTTAGCAATTTACAATATGCCCCTGCCTCATCAATAACATCAACCGCTTTATCAGGTAATATTCGCCCAGTAATATACTTATGCGAAAGTTCAGCCGCAGACCTAATGGCATTCTTTGTATAATATACTCCATGATACCCTTCATAGTAGTGCTTTATACCATCTAGTATCTTTATCGTTTCGTTAACAGAAGATTCCTTAACATTAATTTTTTGAAACCTCCTCGCTAATGCTTTATCTTTTTCAAAACTATTGCTGTATTCTCTATATGTAGTTGCACCTATACAACGCAGTGTACCTCTTGCAAGCGCAGGTTTGAGTAGGTTACCTGCATCAAGAAAGCTACCACTTGTAGAACCTGCTCCAATGATAGTGTGTATTTCGTCAATAAAAAGGATAGCACCTGGTTTTGCCTCAATCGCTTTTATTATAGATTTTATTCTCTCTTCAAAATCACCTCTATAGCGTGTCCCTGCAAGGAGTGACCCTAAATCCAAAGCATAAATTATACTGGACCTGAGCGCACTTGGAACACTGTTTTCAATGATTTTGAGTACCAAACCCTCAACTATTGTGGTTTTGCCAACACCTGGATCTCCAACATATAAAGGGTTGTTTTTTCTACGCCTCAATAATATTTCTATAGTGCGATTTAATTCATAATCACGACCAATAACATAATCTATTTTTTTGCTTCTTGCATAGTCATTTAAATTTTTACAATAACTTTGTAGAATTTCCTCATCTTTTAGTAGCTCACCTTTATTTACTGTAGTAGGAGCATCATTATTTTTATCAAGTTTTACTTTATGATTAGTGGTGTATTCATCTATATCGTTAGAGTATTTCATGTTAGATATGTGGTAAATCAAATTGGAATCTTTCGCACTTTGTTTCTGCAATAGATCTTCAACGTATAAATCTTGCCCAGACAAAATTTCTACTAGAACACTTGCTCCATTTATTTCTTTTTTCCCCAAGCTATGAGCCCGTATTATTGCTCTGTGTATTATGCATTGAAACATTGAGCTAGGTTTAACTCCACTGATAATCAATTCAGAACTGCTTTGTAAAAACCCTTTTATATTATTATTATAATCATTAGCCTTAATATTGCATCTTGATAGAATGTTATCCATACTGATGATTTCATCGGCTCTGATATTACATCTTGATAAAACGTAATTTACATCCACGTCTTTAGTTAACGCCAGCAATAAATGTTCTACTTTCGCATATTTAAGATTAAAATTAGAAGCAATGAATAGTGCTCTATTCAAACTTGCCTCTAAGTTTTTGGAAATCATCTCCTATTCTCTTTAAAAGTGGGAACTCATATATAATGAATAGCACACAATTATTAAAAAAATTGAAATCCAGCAGTTCGCTGTAGCCAATTTGAATCCCACTCTGGATCTACGTCATAGCACCGCAATATCTCAGCATAGATTCCGCTAATGAGTAGCGGAATGACGAGTTTTACGCTTATCAAATTGTAGGTAAATCCTATCTAATACGCTTTTTCTAGTACTCTGCTTTTCTTCTTAAATGCATTGATCTTTTTTCTACCGTATTTAGTCTTTAACGTACTTGGCCTTTTAAAGACCTTTTTGCTGTTACGTTTTTTAAATTGCACACTACAATCAAAATTTAGCTCTCCTTCTTTGTCTGCCAGTGCAGGCAGTCTTCTCTTATCTTGAGGTGTAACAAAAGATAGCGCATACCCTTCAGCTCCAGCGCGTGCAGTTCTACCTATACGATGAATATAGTCAGCTTGCGATTGTGGTGCATCATAATTGATAACATGTTGAATGTGGGGAATATCAAGGCCGCGAGAAGCAACATCTGTTGCAACCATGATTTGATTACGGCCACGACGAAAAGAATTAATGACCCTTTCGCGCTTGTGCTGCCTTAAATCACCATGAATTGCTAAAGCGCTATAGTCATCTTTGTGCAATCTGTTAGCTAGCTGATCCGCTCCTCGCTTTGTTTTGACAAAGATAATGATTGATCCTTCGCGCTGACATAGTTGTGTAACAAGCTTTTCATATTTTTCTGATTCTGATGCATAAACAATTTCTTGCTTAATTTTTACAGAAGTTGTAACCTCACAATCAACAGAAATACGTTCTGGTCGATTAAGGTACTTCTCAGCAAGTTTTACTATATCTCCAGGAAGAGTTGCAGAAAACATAAGAGTTTGCCTTATTTTAGGCAAATGCTTCATAATTTCTTCAATCTGAACTCCAAAGCCCATATCAAACATACGATCCGTTTCATCAAGCACAAGAACGCTAACATTGCGAGTAATCAAAGTTTTACGCTCAATATGGTCTATAATACGACCAGGAGTACCTATTACAATTTGTGGTTTTTTCTGAAGCTGATTTAGCTGCCTAAAAATAGGCTCACCACCAATCAACAAAGCGACCCTTAGTGCAGAATTTTGAGATAAGAGTTTTCTTATCTCATTTGTTACCTGATGCGCAAGCTCTCTGGTTGGCACGATGACTAAAGCTGAACCAGTGTTAGGCTCATTCAGCAACTTAGCAACCAACGGAATAGCAAATGCTAAAGTTTTTCCAGTCCCCGTTTGAGCAGATCCGAGAATATCTTTACCTTGTAGCGCTAAGGGAATCGCTTGTATTTGAATCGGAGTTGGGACGAAAAGATTATTTTTATCTAGAGCTTGTCTAAGCGAAGCTGGGAGACCCATCTCATGAAAATTATTCACAATACGTTAATCCTGTTAAAAGACTTCATAATAGATTAATCTTCCAATCTTAAATTTATTGCAGATTTTTTATCTTCTCCGTTTCTACCGCGCTCCTCTTTAACCTCATAACTCACCCTTTCTCCTTTTATTCCCTTCTCTTTATTCTCTCCTTTAAGTGCCTCAGGTCTTATTCCCGAACGTTCCAATGTGCTAATATGTACAAAAACGTCACCCCCTTTACCTTCTGGCTTGATGAAACCATAGCCTTTTTCGGCATTAAACCATTTTACATTACCAAATTCCATTTAAACAACTCCTAAATTATTAACTAACATTACTAATGTGATGAAAAACTTTGAAATTACGATTGAGAATGCTTTAAGCTTAGCTATTGAAACTAAACCTTTATACTCCATAGTCTATTCTTAACATTACATGACAATAATACACAATTGTTGTACTTGATGCAAATAAATTTTTTAATCGTTAAGCGAACCTGCAACCGTCATTTCGCTAACTTTAATCGTTGGTGAATTAAATTGCCCACAAAAAGTTAGATCATCTGCAACGACTAAATTGCTAAACATATCCTTCAAATTGCTAGCAATGGTAATCTCATGTATTGGATACGTTATTTTTCCATTTTCTATAAAAAATCCGGAAGCGCCTTGGCTGTAATCGCCATTGATTAAATTGACACCAAAACCAAATAAATCAGTTACATATATTCCCTCTTTCACTTCCTGAATTAATTCTTCAAACGATACATCACCATTCTCAATGTAGAGGTTACTAGCTGCAGGAATAACTGCAGCATTACTTGCACGAGTTGCACTTCCGGTTGTTTCTGAGTCTAATTTTCTAGCCGAGTATAAGTCTAAAATCCAATTTTGTAATATTCCGTTTTTTACAAATATATTTTTCTTGCTAGTTATCCCTTCTCCATCAAATGGTCTCGATGCTATGCCTCTTGGCAACAATGGATCATCGATAATATTAATTCTATCGTTGAAAATCTGAGCGTTTAAACTACCCCTCAAGAAAGAACTGTTGCTTATAATACTGCTCCCATTTATAGCAGAAGCAAAACTTTTTACTAGCCCTTTTGCTGCTCTTTTTTCAAAAATAACTGGAAATTTACCAGTTTTCATTGTACGTGAATTCAATTGATCAACTGCTCTTTTTGCTGCTTCTTTTCCCATTAACTCTGGCAACTTTAAATCACTAAAATTACATGCTATATCATAATCGTAACCAACCTTCATTTCACTTTCTCTTCCAGCAACAACAGAGACCTGATTAGCAAAGGTTGATTTACTAAACGAGCCAATAAAACCAGAAACAGTCGATAATACTGTATTCACTAAAGCGTATGAAGAAGAGGCTCCTTCAGAATTAGTGATACTCTTATGTGCAAGGGCTGAATTTTCTGCAGCTTCAGCAATTTCTTTTAGGTTATCAACGGTTACAACATTATTATCTGAGATACTTAAATCTGCAGAAGAGATATAATTACTACCATTTACAGCAAAATTAATGCAAGGATCTTCTGGCGCATTCTTTGCCATTTCTACCACTTGGCTTACTGTATCACTCAGATTATTCAAATCGTTTGTAGAAATATACGCAGCTTTGTTTTTACCTGCTATAGCTCTGATTCCTACAGTGCAATTTTTAGATTGTGATATTTGCTCAATTTTTAATAGACGCTGAGAAACTGAAGTCTTATTAGTTTCATATATTGTAACTTCCGCATCTTGATTTTGCTTTTTTATTAGTTTAGTAATATCTGCTGCAATATTTAATATATTCATTTTCTATTCCTTAGATTTCTATAAAGATTCTGCACCACCTATAACTTCAATTAAATCAGTCGTAATCGCTGCTTGACGAGAACGATTATAAAGCAATGCTAATTTGTTCAGTATCTCTTTAGTGTTTCTGTTTGCTGATTCCATAGCAACCATTCTAGCACTATTCTCACTCGTTGCACTTTCAAGTAAAGCAGAGTAAAGAGCAATTACAACGTAATCTTGAACCAAAGATTTTAAAATAAATTCAATATTTTGTGGTTCATACTCATAGCCGTAATCTGTTGTTGGACCAGCCAGAGAGCTATCAATCAAGGATGAGTCTTTACTCCATGGTTTTATTGTTTCCAACATTGGTTTTTGCGTGAAGGTATTATAGAATTTACTATAAAAAACTTTAACTTTATCGTATTTACTTAAATCTATACCATCAACCAAAGCTTCTACGTGCTTTAACGTGATTCCCTTACTATTTTCAATTTTTAAGATACTTTTAGAGTCAAATCTATTTTTACCTACATCAAAAGCTTTTTTACCAAGAAATACAATATCTACTTTTTTGCCATTTGCGATTGACTTATTTACACGCTCTTGACTAAATTTGACAATAGAAGAGTTAAAGTTGCCGCACAAGCCACGATCAGACGCAATAATGAATACTAGGTAAGAACCGTCGTTACTGACATTTAGAATTTTTGCCAGTAATTCTTGATCAACTGATAGCATTAATGAAAAAATAATGTTATGCAGCTTAGATACATATAATTTTGAATTTAATAACTTCTTTTGGCTTTGTAACAACTTTGCTGCAGAAACCATTTGCATTATTTTCGTGGTTTTCTGTACAGACCTAATATTCTTAATTCTTAAGGATAATTCCTTTAAGCTCTTCATTTTGTATACAACCCTGATTTATTAAAATATATAACTGTTAGTGTCTAAAAGCAAGTTTTTTTGACATTAAAACCAAGTCTAGCTAAGAAACTTGCAGGTTTATTGTTTGGAGATAAGGATTATATTAAGAAAGTGCTCTAACTTCAGCAATATCAATGTGAAAGTAGCCTAATGGTAATTTCTACACTTTGTGGAATTTTATAATATATAATAAACACAATTAAAACTATTACAACTTGAACACTTATGATCCCATTGTTCTAGTTCCCTGTTACAATTTTTACATTTCCAGCCTGGATCAGGCAAAGCTTCTGAGCCCATCTTGTTTAGCCAATAAATTACCTTGTCGTGTTCTTGCAATGTAACCTTGAGTTGTATTACAATAAAGTAGATTGACATGTAATTAGCTTTTTTCATAGCAGTATCTAAATATTGACTTGCAAGATCATATTTACCTGAACTCATTGAGGACAAAGCAAGTAAACAGTAACTAAAATAATAATCAGGGCGTAAGTTGTATAGTCTTTCAGCACCTTTACTATTTAAATTGATGTACATTTTAGCCGACTGAGGAGTAGGATTTACTGTATACTCTGCCTCTAGCACTGCAGAAGCTTTTCTGATTTTTCCAAGTTTAATATATAATTCTGCCTTTAAATAATTGATGGGCTGAAAAATTGCACTATAACGTTGTGCTCTAAATAAAGACTTTATAGCCTCCTTAAAATTTCCTTTACTTTCATATTGCTTTGCTAAAGCGCAATAAAACACTGCAAACATTTCTTTATGATCAAAGGGGAGAAAAATATTGGACTTAACTGCTTCCTTCAACCTCAAAATTGCATTAATCCAATCTTCTTTCAATATGCAATGCTCTATTTGAAAGGGAATAGATAGCATTTTATCGTTAATTGAACTAGAGCAATATTCTATAAATTTTTGAAAGACTACTTTTTCTTGTTTGAGGTGGACAATCAGCTTATTGGCTAGAAGTAGAGCTAAGTTACGATTTTTATTTGCAATATTTGTTAAACCGTTACTGAAAAAGCTGTAATTTCCCGTCTTACCTGAGTTAAAGAGCTTTATTAAAGACAACCTATCGCTCTCCTCACTCAGACTTTAACTAGCTTTTGGGCATTCTCTATATTGTCTAAGTCTATGCTAAAGAAAGCTTCAAAGAGAAGCAATTCTTCCCTATCCCTTCTTCTATTTCTTATGTTGGCAAATGTTGATGAAATGGAGGAAAAAAAGCGTACAAGTGTAATTAATAAAAATAATAAAACTACACAAGTAAAAATAATGAAATATAGATCAATACTTATAGTGTAATTGCCTAATTCCAATTTTATTACTTCACCACTTACCTTGACCCATATACCAAATAAAAACGAAAAAGCGAAAATTATAAAATAAATCATGAGATATATTGTAATAAGTGATGATATATTGTTGAAATATTCTTAGAAGCTACAATAAAACCATTCAATTTATTCAGCCATAGCTTGAATTCTGAATGCGTTAAATTGCTTACTGTAACAGTTATATTTTGCCAATCATTATCATTTATTGACTCCTCAATTTCTGCGAATTTTACTCTTAATGGATCATTTCGGTCGTCTACCTTTATCCAGTTTGAAATGATTTTTTTAGACAATGTACTTTTGTTGTAATCGATAGTATCAATAGTTTTTTCAAAAGATAACTTCAATTCGTGTAAGGTATTTATCTCTTTCAAATTTTCTAATTCATCTACTGCATTTTCTATCTCTGGATCGTCAAGCTCTGATATCAAAGGCTTTATTGAATTTATATGGTTATCAAATTTTGCTTCTCGCAATAACGAATTCTTCATTTTAACCACAAGTAATAGCAATTTTGCAAGGTTCTTACATCTTGAGTTATTATCACCTTGCTCACATTGAGTATGCTGACTTCTCTTGAGGTCAAATATCTTTTTTTCTATTCTAGATTGATTAACTTCAAGCAACATTCTAAATTCATCCATGTTTTCCGTTAAAGCTTTCACATTGTTTTCACTCTCTTGCTGATTTATTTTTAAAAAGATTATGTTATTTATTGTGATGTAACCGGTAAATAACAATACAATTAAGAACCAACCTATGTACTTTTGCTGAGTATCATTCATAACGTAGTATCTCCGCAGGATCTTGTGCAGCTGCCTGCAACGCAGGAGCAATTGTCGCTAAAAATGATAAGAGTAACGCAAGTGCAGAAATATTTACTACGTCTTGGGGTACTAATATCACTGGCAAACTTGAAAAAAAGTATATCATAGGATCAAACAGCTTGACGTTAGTAATGTTTTCTAAAAACACTCTAATGCTTTCGATATTGAGAGAAAAAACGACACCTATAATACAGCCAAGACAAGTTCCCGTAAAACCGATTAATAGACCACAAGCGCAAAATATACGCATAATGCTTCCACTTGTTGCACCAAATGTACGCATAATTGCAATCGCGGATTTCTTTTCTTGCACTATCATCATTAAATTTGAGATAATATTAAACGCTGCTACAACTATAATCAAAGTGAGAATTAAAAACATCACATTTCTTTCAGTTTTTAAAGCACTAAAATAATGGCTTTGCTGTGATTGCCAACTTTCAGCTTCCATTCCTATTTCTTTTTCTATAGCATCTGCCAGCTTATCAGCTCTAGTAACGTCGTCTACAAGTACTTCTATATTTTTTATGCTATTTTTATAATTAAAAAAGGCTTGTGCTGATTTTAGAGGCATATATATCAAGGTATTATCATACTCAAACATACCCATATCAAATATTGCTATAACTTTATATTTTTTCATTCGCGGCATTTCACCAAGTAATGCATCAAATTCTTCAGATGATATAAACGTAATTTCGTCGCCATAGTCAATGTTCAAAACTTCTGCTAAGCGTGCTCCTATTATTATCCCTTCATCAAATTTTTTTACATCACCTATAATTACATTATTTGTAACGGCAGTACTATCAAGCAAATCTTTAGTTGACACACCTCGCACTACGCTACCTGCAATTTTACCATTTGCTACAATAATAACTTGATCATTGGTCATAGGAGTAGCTTTTAATATACCAGGAATTCTCTCAATAGATTTTGAAACTGCGTAGTAATCTGAATTTATGTTCCTATCAAAATAAACGTTAATATGGCCATCAATGCCAAGTATTGAGTCAAGCAACTTTGCTCTGAATCCGTTCATCACAGACATCACCACTATTAGTGTTGCAACTCCAAGGGCAATGCCGATAATAGAGAACAAAGTCATTATAGAGCAAAATCTGGCATTTCTTGCTCGCAAATAGCAAGCAGCCATAGTAATTTCAAAGGCAATGGACATTACAAAATATTTTGAGGTTAGACATTATATTTTTGAAACTTCGTATAATTGTAGACTTTTCTTTATTTAAAAACTAGAGATTTTTGCTTCCTTAAATTTAGCAGACTTATAGAGTATCTTTAACATTAGAATTTCAAAATCTTCCATATACATCATCCAACCTCACTATATCATTATCAGATAAATGCTCTCCTATCTGAAATTCAACTATTTCAAGTGGAGAGCTTGTGCTTTTATAACATAGAAAAAATCAAGAATATTATTGGGTTTATTCAATAAGTTATAATTCTTTCCTTCCATAATTTTCAAATTGTACAACTAGTTGCTTTACATTTACATCTGTGAGAAGAGCATTTTTGCTAACATGAGGTCTCGGATCAGATTTTGCTGATAAGGGATTCATCTGAGATATTTCATCCCTCATTGGAAATAAGCGAGATTGGGAAGCAACTTTTGGTGATGGCCTAGTTTTTTTCTCCACATCTATATTCACTTGTGCAACAGGAGGGGTCCTGCTTTCAATAGTTTGCGCATTAGGACTTTCTTTTGCTTGATTTTGTTTGAATTTTTTTCTTATCTCTTGTACTTTAATATCGATATTATAATTAATTTCTTTTTCCATAGAAGATACTACCATTTCTAGCTTTGTGCTTGATTTTTGATCAGTATGACCTAACTTTTTAAGTTTTAGTGGTAATTCAGGTTTATCTTTAGTTGATTTAGGAACAGTTCCTACTACTTTTGGTTTTTGTCTAACTTCTTGACCAGCAGTAAACATTTTTTTTGGCAATGGGGGTGCTATTGATGGTTTTGGCAATATTGGAGGTTTAGATTGTTGTTTTTGTTTAAGTTCTCTTTTTGCTTCCATATGTTCTTTAGGAACTGTTACATAAATTAGCTCTTCTCTAGGCGATTTTGAACTTTGTGAATTTTCTGTTAAAATTTTACTCTTCTTCTCTTGATAATTTGATATCTCTTTGTATCCAGGCTTTTCATCTAATGAATTTCCATGGCCTGAATCATTATAATTAACTTCTACTTGTCTATCTTCTTTTAGAAAACTGCGTTCTGGCTTTTCTGGAGCTATTGCAATATTTCCTCTTTCAACTTGCTCCAAACCTGAAATTTTACGATAAGCCTCTAGATATTCAAAGATTGTCATTGAAGTAGGAGGAGGTAATTTATCAATAAAACTACTTATATTCTTAACTGGAACATTTCTTCCCGAGATTCTATTCAATATTTCCTTTAATATCTTAAGACCTGATGGCTTTCCATTCATCGATTTTACATAATCAATTGAGTCACTACGTATAACAAACTTAGCTACATCTTCTGCCTTATCTGTAAAACGCTTTAATGCCTGAGATAAATCCCTTACCGTTTTATTATAATGTCTAATAGTTACTAACTCATCTCTTGCTTTTATAGCTTCTTTAAGGAAACCGAGATTTTCTCTATAATTGTCACTTTTAAATGGATCCTTCATATTAATTACAACTCATTATTTATTAAAATATGGGTATAGGTTTAAAATATTAAGATTTAGTAAATATTATTTTTTACATAAAGCAGCTATACCCATATTATAAATTGCCAACAAATGCATTTATGGCGTTACCATATTCTTCCATATACATCATCCAATCTCACTATATCATTATCAGATAAATGCTCTCCTATCTGAAATTCAACTATTTCAAGTGGAAAGCTTGTGCTTCTATTTTCAATCCTATGGGAAACTTCCCTTGGGATTTCTATCATATGGTCCTTTGCTATAGCATATTCTTTGTCTTCTAAACTAACATATCCAACTCCTGATAGCACTATATGGTATTCATCTCTATAGTGATGGAATTGCTTAGAAGTGCAGCTTAATGGATTGATAAAAAGATATTTTATAAGAAAATTTTCGCTCATTAAAATTATACTACAAAATCCCCATGGTTTAACTTCTTTCCTTATCACCTTTACTTTCTTAACTTTATGAATAAATGAAATTAGACTTTTGTTTGGTTGCTTACAAGCTCCACTCAATAAATTTTTATTACTTTCTGTCGTTGAAACTGGTTCTTTTTCTCTAATCACATGCTGAAATGATGCCGGTTCTTTACTAAACTTCTCACTCAATTCTAAAACTGAATTCCAAGTTCCAACATCCAACCAATCGAAATTAGCTTCTATCATTGCAACGTTTTTTGCTTTCTCCATCACCAAGTAATCAATGGATATGCCTTCAATTCCTGCAAAATCTCGTTGTTTTAAATACAGAAATCTCTCTTGCGGTGTGAAATATTTAAAACATAAATTGTAAAGATTCGGGGCAGATTTTTTAATCTCATCTATGTAGCGTTTTGCTTTAAGAGGTTGTCCGGAAACTAGTAAATTCAAGCATATTCCCTCTTTAACATAACCCTACTCATAGCTAGGTATATGAAATTCTCAGTGGATGTTGTGAGTAAATCATACTCCTTCGATAGCCTTCTATTCCTATTAACCCAAGCAAAAGTCCTTTCTACAACCCATCTTCTTGGCTGTACTTTAAACCCTTGTTCTCTTGTTGGTAGTAGCTCAGGTGGCGTATCTTTGTGCACCCAAAATCTACATGGAGGCCTTTTAACAATTTCAATATCTATGTCATATTCTTCCTTTATGTGATTCTTTAAATTTCTTCCTTGGTATCCCATGTCAGCCCACATTTTTTTAACTTTAGTATATTTTGTTCTCATATTGTTTAATGCTATTTTAATACCATCTCTATCATTTTCGTTAGCAGCGCCTACGTAACAACCTAGTATAAAACCCTGAGTGTCTGTAATTATATGCCTTTTTCTACCCTTTACTTTTTTACTTCCATCATAGCCTTTGATCCCCCCTTTTCTGTAGTCTTTACAGATTGACTATCTACTATACAGGCACTCGGCTGCTCATTCCTTCCTATTTTTCTTCTACTATATTTTGTAATTTCATAATTCATTTTCTCAAAAATTCCCTGCTTCTTCCATTGCCTGAACTGCTCATACACAGTCTTCCATAGCGGAAAATCATTTGGTAAATACCGCCATTGACACCCTGTACGCAATACATAGAAAATTGCTTCTAATATTTCTCTTTTGCTATACTTTGGCGGCCTTCCTCCTTTCTTGTATGATACTCTGAAGTGTTTTTCTATTCTTGCCCATTCCCTTTCGCTTAGATCTGTTGGATACTTTTTTCTCATCTTTACCCCGTACTAAAATTTCAGATATTATAGCCTTTTACTTGTTTCCGGACAACCTCTAAACACAAATATTCCAGAGTTCCAATAATGATCGTTACTTAACTTACGCTCGGGCTTTTCTGTAAAATCTTTCACTATATGACATTTTTCTTTCTGATCATATACTGCATTTATATAGCCGTATTCAGAATTGAATTCATGAGGCTTAACCCCAAAAGTGACTATAGAGTTAGTTTCAGAGGCTAACTTAGACGCTTTTTGAGTAGAAGCATAAAAACTATTCAAATCACCTATAAAATGGTCTGAAGGCAGAATTAACATTGTCTCGTTTTCATTGCAGAGAAGTGCAGCAATTAATATTGCCGCTGCTGTTCCAATTTTCACTGGTTCGAAAATCACTTTATATTCTTGCAGTGCATGCAATTCCTCCATCACTAATGACTCGTACTGTATATTTGTAGCAATTATGGGCGGCATATAATCGCTTTTTAGCCTCAACAAAGTGTTGTGAAACATAGTGTTCTGACTAAATATTTTCTGAAATTGCTTTGGCTTAGATAAAGGCCAAAGTCTGCTACCACTACCACCACACAATATTACAGGGCGCATTTAGTTAAGATATTAATTAAATAATTAATATCTTATACTGAGGGCAAAATACATGCAAGTTTTTGTTGTGGAATAGTTAATAAAGAAAGTAAATGTTGATTTAAAGTAATTGCTAATGAGAGTGATCATGTGTAGCGCCTTGCCCTTGCTGTGAATTTCTTCTATTTTGTAATTCCTCAACATGACCTTTTCTTTTATCACTTAATATTTCATTACCCTTATTTTGTTCTTCCTCAGGACTCTTTAGTATTTCATTACTCTTGCTAACTTCTTTATCATCCCCTTGTTTCTTTGGCCTTCTAGCGTTAAGCTCATCCCATGTGCCCACTAGTGAATCACGATTCCCATGATCCGGCTTTAGCCTTTCTTCACCTTTAATAACATTAAAGTCACTTTTTGCTTCTTCCAAACATCCTTTCAGTTGGTGTTTCCACATGGTGTAGTAAGCATCACCATATTTTTTCTCATTTGCTACAAACAATAAAATTGGAGCCTTAAGTATGGTAGCTCCCATATCCACTAAATTTTTTACTGCCATTGCAGGAGTAAATAAAAGATAACCAAAAGACTTTGCAATTGGGTTTTGTTCGCTTATTAAATGCTCCCCTAACTTTATAGGAAGAGAAGTCAACAATTTAGTACAAACTTTAGCTAAACTTGTAGCAAAAACGATAGGAACAGATATAAGACTTTTATCTAGCTCTAGATTACCATTCTGATCTCTAATTTCTGAAAAATGGGTGCTTAGCTTCTTGTAATCACTAGTGTATAATAATTCTCCATTTCTTCCTTTTTCATCAACAACTTCCTGAACTTTACCTTCTTTATTTTTTACCTCTTTAGTTAGCACAGAAGAATTAGTTAATTCAAATGGATATTGAGGATCCTTAGTTTTTTCAGCTTCAAAAATTGGCACGTGTTTTTTCAAATCCATTCTCGAAAAGCCTAATGGCTCAAAATATGACTTATGCAACTCATTTATCGGAATTTGCTTACCCTGATTGTCTATATAATTGATAGTAAAATAAGATCTATCATTATCTTTATCTTTGGTAACTAAAGATAATCTGAAACTTGGTTGTTCTCCATTCTCATCTTTTTGACCATACAAAAGTTTATAGGTTGGATTTTTATCTTTATCTAGTATAGCATTTCCATGCATATCCCTGTTTTCTATGATTTTAGCAGACTGTACAATTTGATCATAATTTTTTGGATACTGGCATTTCCTTCCATCATACATCATTACCTTTCTAAGGTCTTCGACGTAAACTTGAGATTCAGGTGAAGTAAGCAGACCTTTTGCTTTAAGTGTAAGATCTATTGCTCCCTTTTTTAATGCTTCAAACATATTGTCAAACCAAAATCGCTATAATGCTATAGTTCAATAATAAAACTAGTACACTAATAATATATTAACACAGCACCGGTGATTTTACAAGAAAATATGCCTGTAGAAGATAAAGATTGTAAAAGCGAGGGTTATATAAGTAATGCTTGATAAGTACTTTATGCATGTAATTGTAAAAATCCTCAAAGGTACGCTGTGTATATAATCTTCGCATACTACCTGCATTCCAAGAACTGCGTGCCAAAAAATGCAAAACAACAATACAACAAAAAATAAAAGCTCTAGAGGGTGATTAATAAATTTTTCACTAAAAGACAAAGAGCTATCAGTATAAAATGTGCAAGAAAATGAATAGATAAACCAAGGAAACAGGAACAGTAAAATTACCGCAGAAACACGCTGAACCCACCAATGATGTACTGAATTTCCAGACTGACTCATATAAACATAAATAAAAAAGCCATAGTAGAAAGAAGTAGCGTTACTGTCAGCAGTATAGCACTCCTTGAAACGCCAGTAATTTCTAAATTAAGCCCAACATCCCACAATAAATGACGAATACCATTAAGAAAATGATATACAAAACTTATAAAACATAAGACATAAGCTAATTTAGCAACAGGAGTGAATAATAATGCATTTAAGTACCTTACTATAAGTAACTCAGGAAAGTAAACATGTAATATGAAATACCAAGAAAGTATCATTAATAAAAGGAATAGCAAGATACCAGTCAATCTATGCATAATAGAGAAAAAACTAGTAACTTGTACTTTATATATTTGTAAATGTGGAGAAAGAGGTCTATCACTCATAAAATTCCGTTATCGGGAAATTAAAATAAAGTAGAAGTAAAGACAGCAGTATAGCACATAACAACACCATCATTAAAAATGGTAAATTATGTGCAAAGCCTAAGGAGGTAATCCAGCTGCAGATTCCCCTACTGCTACCTTGTTACGACTTCACCCCAGTCACCGATCCCACTTTAAATAACTCCCTCCTTGCGGTTAGGTCGTTAGCTTCGAGTGAAACCAATTCCCATGGCGTGACGGGCAGTGTGTACAAGACCCGAGAACGTATTCACCGTGGCGTGCTGATCCACGATTACTAGCGATTCCAACTTCATGCACTCGAGTTGCAGAGTACAATCCGAACTGAGATGGCTTTTAAGGGATTAGCTTAGCCTCGCGACTTTGCAGCCCATTGTAGCCACCATTGTAGCACGTGTGTAGCCCACTCCATAAGGGCCATGATGACTTGACATCATCCCCACCTTCCTCCAGTTTATCACTGGCAGTTTCCTTAAAGTCCCCAGCATTACCTGATGGTAACTAAGGATGAGGGTTGCGCTCGTTGCGGGACTTAACCCAACATCTCACGACACGAGCTGACGACAGCCATGCAACACCTGTGTGAAACCCGGCCGAACCGACCCTATCCCTTCGAATAAGTATAATTTCCATGTCAAGGAGTGGTAAGGTTTTTCGCGTTGCATCGAATTAAACCACATGCTCCACCGCTTGTGCGGGTCCCCGTCAATTCCTTTGAGTTTTAATCTTGCGACCGTAGTCCCCAGGCGGAATGTTTAACGCGTTAGCTGTAATACAGAAAGTAAAACTTCCCATATTTAACATTCATCGTTTACAGCGTGGACTACCAGGGTATCTAATCCTGTTTGCTCCCCACGCCTTCGCGCCTCAGCGTCAGATTTGAACCAGATAGACGCCTTCGCCACTGGTGTTCCTCCTAATATTTACGAATTTCACCTCTACACTAGGAATTCCTCTATCCTCTTTCAATCTCTAGATTAGCAGTTTTAAAAGCAATTCCAAGGTTGAGCCTTGGGATTTCACTTTTAACTTACTAATCCGCCTACGCGCCCTTTACGCCCAATAATTCCGAATAACGCTAGCCCTCTCCGTATTACCGCGGCTGCTGGCACGGAGTTAGCCAGGACTTCTTCTGTGAGTACCGTCATTATCTTCCTCACTAAAAGAGCTTTACAACCCAAAGGCCTTCTTCACTCATGCGGCATGGCTGGATCAGGCTTTCGCCCATTGTCCAATATTCCCCACTGCTGCCTCCCGTAGGAGTCTGGACCGTATCTCAGTTCCAGTGTGGCTGATCATCCTCTCAGATCAGCTATAGATCATTGCCTTGGTAGGCTATTACTCCACCAACTAGCTAATCTAATATAGGCTCATCTAATAGCAATAAATTTTTCCCCCGTAGGGCGTATACGGTATTAGTTGCCGTTTCCAACAATTATTCCGTACTACTAGGTAGATTCCTATACATTACTCACCCGTCTGCCACTAAGTTATACCATAGCAAGCTACAATATAACTCCGTTCGACTTGCATGTGTTAGGCCTGCCGCCAGCGTTCATTCTGAGCTAGGATCAAACTCTCAAATTTAGACTTCAACCTATAAAAGGTTGAGGGTACATCGGATAAATCCGACAAAAAATAATTTAGCTTAATACTGCTGTCTTTATTTCTACTTTAGAAATATTTTAATCTCCAACTATTCAAACAACTTTAAGAATATTATTATGTGATATAATCACTATGTCAATATGTTTTTGCAAATCAAAAGCATTAATGTATAAATATATAACTATTCAGAATATTACCATGAAAAAATACATCTTTCTGCTTGCACTCGCGCCAATGTTAGTTGGCATCACATTATACTTATTGCGCAACATTGATAACACAAAACAATCTATAACTGCAGGTGACAAGTTTTACGAAGTATTATTCTTAAAAAAAGATAATAAGCCGCTGCTAGAAGAAATAGATTCAAATTGGGAGTATTTAGCAAATTTTGAACGCGCATTCAATCATATCTCAGATTCAATGCCAACAGACACAGCATCTATTTATAATGATTTGGCAGATGATAAAGATGCTCCTAATGTTTTGCGTGAGTTAGCACAATATTTAGAAGTAATGAGCTTACTTCACTCCAACGGTGAAAAAATAAATAAAGACAAAATTGATAATTTAGAATCAAGCACAGTGTATCCTTATTCAAGCCAAGAAGCTATCGCTGTAGTAAAGATACATAATAACGACATTAAAGGTGCAACTGAAATATTGCGTTCCCTATTAAATGATAGAAAATGCCCTATCCTAATCAAAGCTAATGCACAAGAATTACTCAGGATATATGGGAGTTAACTCATTGGACTTTTTGCATAGCTTTTGGCAGCGCATCGGATGAAACGAAAAAACTTACTTGACACCCTTCGCCAGCGCCCTTATCATGATAGTGAAGCTATTGTATTTGCTTTCGCCAATCTGCAGATTAAAAGGTAAGGATTACTTAATGTATCGGCGTCTTATGTTCAATTTTTTGCAGTATATAGATACTGTATGTCTTTACAAAACTTCATCTACATCTAGATTTTTATCTAAATAAGCTGAACGCGCTTATAAAGCGTTACAAGACATCAAAAAATGCCAATACTCGACAGAGATAGTAAAAGACTAGCTAACTCGGGGGTTCTTTGTCTTTTTTTCTGCTTAGTAAACTTCTTAAACATTTGCAGCGTAAGTTAGTTGCAATTAAAAGCAGCTTAATCTTGCTTGTCAAGCGTTTAAAACATAAAAAACGCCAATATTTTAAAGCGGATAATAACCCCAGGGCTTCTTTTGCCTTTTTTTTCATTTGGTAAATTTCTTAATATTTATGGCTAAAGATTGCACGAATGTTGCAATTACAAAAACGATTTCTACTAGGGTGTCATCCCAGTGCGTGACACTGGAATCCAGCCTTTATTATGCAGCCACTTGGTTGAAATTAAGTCTTCTGGATCCCAGTGTCAGCTACTTGGATGACACCATTCTTTTTCCTGGATCCAAGTAGTCAGGGCACTGGGATGACAGCTACCCTGACAATCGTCATCCCGCTGCTTGTTAGCGGATACCGCGGCGGTATGACGTAGAAGTTATACTTTTATGCTTACCAACTTAATAAAATTCCTGGATTCCAGTGTCAGCTACTTTCATGACACCAACAGTTGATATTGGTTTGTTGCTTTGCTAGCCAACTACTAGCTATGCCTCAAGTTTCCTATTCAAAATTTTCAATATCAAATCCAATTCATTTGGATTATCATACCGTATCATAACTTTACCCTTAGAATTGTTGTCATTAATTTTGATCTTTAAACCAAGTTGAGAAGATATAGCGCCTTCTATTACTGTCATATCTTGATTTCTAGTATATCTCTGCTCTTTTTGATTGTTGTTTTGATGTAGGTCCTTTATCAGTTTTTCAGTTTGTCTAACGCTTAAGCCCTGAGAAACTATTTTTTCTGCAATACTTTCCGCATTTTCAACATTAATCAACGCTCTTGCATGACCCATAGACAATTTTTTCTCATTGATCATTGTTTTCACCCTATCAGGGAGCAACAACATCCGAATCATATTGGTTATGTGGCTGCGGCTTTTGCCTATAGCTGAAGCTAATTCCTCATGTGTATAGAAAAACTCATCTATCAGTTTTCTGTAAGCTTCACCTTCCTCTATTGGATTAATATCTTGCCTTTGTATGTTTTCAATAATGGATACTTCCAAGCATTCCTTGTCGCTCAGATCTTTTATGATAACCGGTGCACTATCAAGATTTGCAATCTTGCTTGCTCGCCAACGACGTTCTCCAGCTATTATTTCATAACCATCATCATTTGAATCTTTGCGTACCACGATAGGCTGTATAATGCCACTTTTCTTTATCGAATTTGCAAGTTCTCTTAATGACTCCTCGTCAAAATGTTTCCTCGGTTGAAATTTGCTTGGGTGCAGTAATGAAATAGGCAAATGCTCTTGTCGATCTTCTTTATTATCATAATTATCGCCTATGAGGCCGGCAAGACCTCTGCCGAGGCGTCTATCATCCTTCATACTACGCCCTCGCTTACTAGTTTCTTCTCCTTACAACTGCTCGCGTGCTTTTTTAAAATTTCCCTTGCCAAACTTATATATGCTTGTGCACCAGGACACTTAAGATCATACACAATAGCGGGTTTTCCATGAGAAGGCGCTTCTGATAACCGTACGTTACGTGGAATAACAGTCTCATACAATGGGATGATAGTTTTGTATACTTTATCATTTAAATACTGGCAAATATCGTTTTTAATCTGTTCACTGAGTTTGTTGCGCCTGTCATACATTGTTAACACTATCCCTTCTATTGCCAAAAAAGGGTTTAGGTTATTCCTTTTTATTAGCTCCACAGTTTTAACTAAATGGCTTAATCCTTCCAGAGCAAAAAATTCACACTGAAGAGGAACAATAATAGAATTAGCAGCAGTCAAAGCATTTATGGTCAGAAGCCCAAGTGATGGAGGGCAATCGATGATTATATACTCATAATTATCGCGTATCTTCTCCAATGCGCTTTTTAGTACGAATTTTCCTCGCTCAAGTTGCGATAATTCAATTTCTGCAGCTGACAAATCAACTACTGACGAAATTAGCGATAAATTCGGAATTTCCTTTATATTGAAAATTGCCGATTCTATCAATTTATTTTCGCTGCTTAGTAGTATTTTGTATATGTTTTTTTCTTCCCTACTACGATAAGAAATCCCGAGTCCGGTGCTAGCATTTCCTTGAGGATCAAGATCTACCAATAAAGTGCTTTTTCCCACAGCAGCAAAGGCTGTCGACAAATTTATACTAGTTGTGGTTTTGCCAACTCCACCCTTTTGATTTACTATTGCAATAATCTTGCTCACGCCTTTTATCTTATGTATAAAATAATTCTATTGTATATATGCAAGAAACTTTTGCATTAGAAAATTTTTTTGTTGCTAACCACACTAAAATTAGACTGTCTTTTTTGCTTTGTGTAACACACTTTGAACCTTGTTTCCTAATTCATTCAGAGTGAATGGTTTTGGCAAAAAGTGAAAATCTTCTATATTGATGTCATCACTCTTTAAAAAAGCATCTTCTGCATACCCAGAAATAAAAATAACGTTGATATTTGGCCTATGGATCAATGCTTCTTTAACTATTTCTGGGCCGCTCACCTCTGGCATGATTACATCAGTGATTATAAGATCTATATGTTGACTTTTTTTACTGATTATTTCTGGCGCCTCGCTGCCTATGCTTGCTTCTATTACATCAAATCCTTTTCTTTTGAGTGCTTTAGAGATGAATTCCCTTACTGAATCTTCATCTTCGATTAATAAAATTATACCATTACCTTTAATTTCACTTACTACCGGTTTTTCTGTTTCTTCACTATCTTCCTCTCTATCATTTTCATCTGATATGTAAACCATGGGCAAAAATATGCTAAATTTAGTTCCATGATTTACTTTGCTAGCAACATAGATGTATCCTTCAGTTTGTTTAATAATGCCATATACAGTAGAGAGGCCAAGACCTGTACCAGAGGTAATATCTTTGGTAGAAAAAAATGGATCAAAGATCTTTTCAGTTGTATCACTCGTCATTCCACATCCAGTATCAATTACTTCAATCACAACATAATTTCCATGTTCAATCGCTTCCTTGTCTGGAGAAAACATATCCTGAGGTGTAGAATTTAATGAGTCAATCTTTTGATTAAAGGTTCGTATAGTTAATTCTCCGCCCTTTTCCATAGCAGCACTAGCATTGACTGCTAAGTTAAGTATAACTTGCTCTAATTGCCCTTGATCAGCCCTAACAGCACCCAAGTCTCTACCATAATAAATATTAAATTTTATATTTTCACCTATTAATCTTTTTATCATTTCATAAAGATTAGCTATAGTATTATTTACATCAATAATTTTTGGCTGCAAGGTCTGTCTTCTTGAGAAAGCAAGCAATTGTCTTACTAAATTTGATCCACGCTTTGCATTTTGCTGTATCTGTATTATATCTCCAAAAGATGGGTCACCAGCTGAGTGTTGGAGTAAAAGCAAATCGCAAAATCCTATTATCCCAGTCAATATATTGTTGAAATCATGCGCAATACCACCTGCTAACTGCCCTATAGCTTGCATCTTTTGATAATGCTCAAGCTTTATCTCTAGGTTTTTGTGTTCAGTATTGTCAATAAAATAACAAAGTATGAAGATCATTTTATTATGAAGAAACTTATTGAAATATATTTTTATGTTATTACCGCCGTTGAGCTGTACATCAAAAGACGCATTATTTATTCTATTACTCGAAAAATATTCACGTATTTTCACATGATAACTATCCAATATCAACGTAAAGATTGAATTATTATCTGACCCTGCAAGCTTTATTAGTGCCGTATTTTTCTTTACAAAGTTGCCGTTTATGTCACATTGTGCAATAGCAATTGATGAATTTGCAAAACAAGGGTGTAATTGATAATCAACAATATTTGATTCGGTTGGTGTTATAAAGCCATATATATAGCTATGGTTGTATTTATCACAAAATATAGCAGTGCTCATATAAGCCTTGAATGGAATACCACTTATAGTAAAAAACAAAATTTCATTATCGGTTGTTGTATTGTTATATTTAGATTGAGATATAAAATCACTGATTGAGCTACCTTTTTCCAGTTTTTTTAGTTCAAATATGTCTAAAAATCTTTTATTTACAGATAAAATCACCCCTTTGGCATTTGCAATGTAAGTTCCTATGCTGTGTTTTTCTATTAACTCTTCATATATCTGCTCCTTGTTTATCTGTGTTGCTTTTAATACAAAATACCCATCTGGCCTTGCTATTGGCACTAATGATAAATTTAAAATCTTATTACTATTTATAGCAATTTGGGGATTATCTGGTATCGGCTCAAAGAGCAAAAGAAAGTTAGATACTCTATTCTTCTTGTTTAAGGAAATGCATACCTGTACAGAAGAGTTATTTTTTAGTGCATGATAGAGTACTTTTTTGTCTGCTTCTGAAACATCTCCTATTTCAAGAATCTTGTCTAACGTAATGTCATCATCTATATGATCTTTAAACCTTTCGTAGAACCTTGCATCAGCATAAATAATACCTTCATCTTTATGTAAAATAAGGCAAAATTCTGTATTATGATTTAGTGCATTTGCAAATATTGCATTTTGAAATTCTATAGTATTAAGTAGGTATCTGTAGCGTTTTACATTATACATCATAAAGAGAGTTGTTAGAATGCTAACTAATAAATTAATCTCTATATTAATATGCTGACTATATATATCAAAAAAGTAGAGTATCGATATTGCTACTGGAGGTAAGAGCATAATAACTGCCATCACAACAATTGACATTCCATAATTTCTTAGTATGAAGTCAACCCTGTTCTCTTTTTTGTTATCTATGTATCTTTTATTCATTATTGTTACTTGGCATTGTTGTACATACGAAAATGTTCTATTATATTGATTTAATTATTATAGATTTATTAACGTCTTTGATAGATAATTATCATCCAAATCTAATTAAGTTCCTTAAATATCAGATATAACAATGTTAATAAGCTAGCAAGAGGATATTATGGAAAAACAAAAAACACAAGCATTTAAATGGTTCTGTGCACTAAGAGATAAGATTATAGAATCTTTCTTATTAATTGAAAAACAATCATCCGCAGAGCCAAAAATCGAAAAGAGAAAGTGGGATCGCCCAGGTGGTGGAGGTGGTGAATCTACAATTATTTTTGGTAATGTTTTTGAAAAAGTTGGAGTAAACGTTTCAAAAGTACACGGAAAATTTGCAGATTCAGCCATTAATGAAATTCCTGGTGCAAGTGAAAGTAACGGAGAGTTCTGGGCAAGCGGTATATCTTTAGTGTCTCATATGCAATCGCCCCTTATCCCTGCAGCACATATGAACACAAGGCTGATATATACTTCAAAACAATGGTTTGGTGGAGGAATGGATTTTACGCCAATATATAAAAATGAAGAAGATTGCAAGTATATTCATGAATCAATCAAAATGACATGTGATAGATTTGACACCGGATATTATCCAAAATTTAAAGAGCAATGTGACAACTATTTTTTCTTACAACACAGAAAAGAGCCGCGTGGTATTGGTGGCATTTTCTATGATAATCTGAGTTCTAGCAACTGGGAAAACGATTTTGAGTTCACAAAAGCAGTAGGTGAAGCCTTTTTGGAAATTTATTTGCACATCATACGTAAACATATACAAAAATCTTGGACAAAAGAACAACGAGAAAATCAATTAATAAAACGTGGCAGATATGTAGAATTCAATCTGTTATACGATCGTGGCACAAGGTTTGGTTTAATGACTGACGGCAATCCAGATGCAATTATGATGTCAATGCCACCACTTGTTAAGTGGTTATAGAGAGCTGCTATTAGTAGAAAATAAATCATCATAGTTTAAAATTGTACCATGGTAGTGAGCTTTTATATAGGGGGTATAATCATGGGCATAATAGATAATTTTTTAATTAAATCTGTCAAAAACAATGACATAAAAGGTGTTAAACTGACTCTAATTCTCTATGATGCATTAAATAGTTTTAGAAAATTCTTTTCAAAGACTATGTCTCTCAAGAATACAGGATCATTTGATATAAATAATAATCAAGCTTTAAATCAGGCTTTAGGACATGCTACAGATCACAAAATAATGGAATTGCTGATTAATCGTGGAGCTGATATCCACTCAATAGATGAGAATGGAAAGAATGTTATAATTCGTGTTATTTAGAGTTTAGCAGAATCAAAAAATCTAAAATTGGATAGTGAGAAAAACTTACCAGCAGAGATAATTCTTCACCCCACAGTTTCCTTTTTACTAGGAAAAGGCGCAGAGTATTATTCTACAGATGATTTGAATGTTGAAGCTATACAACAAAAACCTCCTAGAACCTCTGAATATGAGCCAATAACTATGTACGCTGAGGTGAACAACAATGTAATACCACCTCAAAAACCTTCTAGAACTTTTGAGTATAAGCCAAAGAGCACTAATTATGATGCTTTGCCTTCAAAAGAGCCAATTTACGCTGAGGTGTATGATGCTAAGGTTAGTAACTCATTAGGGGAGAATGGTTATTTGAGTGTATCAGAAGAATCTATTTATGCTGAAATATATGATTCACATAAAAAATCCACTGAAAATTTATCATTGGAAGATAGTGGTTATTTGAGTATATCAGAAGAACCTATTTATTGCACTATAGATGATCTTTCAGAACAAAAAAAGCCTACTAGCCTAAAACAGAAAGAGCCAGAACAGTCGTCAGAACCTATTTATGCTAGGGTAGATTTGTCCAAGAAAAGAGCAGAAAGAAAAGCAAAAGACATAAAAGCTAATTCTGGAACTTGCCATGGGTTAGTGCAAGATAAAGTGAATGATTGGCAAGTGAAGCTAAATGAGCTAAGTGCTAATAAGTCGATAAGTCAGCAACAGACTAATGATCAAAAAATTAAGACCAAGGCTGGCTTTAGTGTAGAAGAAATAAGGCAGAAATATGAGCGTAGAGATTCTGGCTACGATTCTGGCTATGATTCCGATACAAAAGTTGAACAACAATTAGAATTAGCTCCTAAATCTGAGATAGGTTCAGTGAGTATTGAGCATGGAGTAATAGGAGGCTGTCGATATAAGATTACTGATATATCCCTCTAACTATGTGATTCAAAATAATTGAATTGACTTTATATATGTAATCGATATAACCTAGTTAGATTCAAGTTGACTCTTTCGTCTAGTGGTTAGGACACCACCCTTTCACGGTGGTAACACGGGTTCAAATCCCGTAAGAGTCACTCAAGTAGGATATAATTAAAGTTTTGAATGGGAAAAATTAGGCTCTATGTTGAAGAAGCTTTATCACAAGGCGTGAGTTTAGCACTTAATCCACAACAAAGTCACTATATTTGCAATGTAATGCGGCTTAAGAAGTATGATAATCTCTCTCTTTTTAATGGAAAAGATGGAGAATGGTTAGGAGAAGTAGTTAATATATCGCGTAAATTGACAGAAGTTACACCCAAAGAATGCACTAAACAACAGCAATATGAGGAAAATTTATACCTGTATTGTGCCATGGTAAAAAGTGCTGCTTTGAACAACATAGTAAGACAGGCAACTGAAATGGGAGTAATCTGCATTCAATTTATTTCAACGGAACGTACAGTGGTAAAAAATATTAACCTAAGTAGAGCAAAATTACAAGCAATCGAAGCAGCGGAACAATCAGGTAGGATAAGTATACCAGAGATTTTGCCTCCTATTAACTTTTGTGAGTTACCTGATTCCCAGAGTAAAAATTTTGTTTTGTGTGATGAAACAGGTAAAGCTGACAAAGTGCTGAAAGGCAAAAAAAATGTTGCTATTATTGTTGGCCCTGAAGGTGGTTTTTCATCTTATGAACTTGATCTTGCCGATAAGTTTTGTCAAAAATTGAGTCTAGGAAAAAGAATTTTAAGGGTCGATACTGCTGTAGTTGCTGCACTCACTTTCACCAATTGGTGTAGCTAGATTTTTAAATATGACTAAGGTTTGGGTCATAAAGAAATCTGGTTCAGTGTTGCGCGCACAAAAACCCTGTAGACTTTCTACGAAGCAGTCTGTTGTTAAAGAGGAGCTAATAAAAAACATATTCTAAGATAATATTAAATCTCATATTATATTTTTTCTAAAGTAAACAAATGAATCTTGCATTTTGCCTGAGTTATTGATACTCTGAGTAAAGAAGTCGGGGCGTAGCGCAGCCTGGTAGCGCATTTGGTTTGGGACCAAAGGGTCGGGAGTTCAAATCTCTCCGCCCCGATGTTAGTATAATTGTAAGAACGCTGTAACATAAGAGCAATCTCCATCAGTAAGCAAGTAGCTGACACTGGAATGACATTATTTACCATGTAAATTATGGCATATTACATTTTAACGCTCAAGTTTATAAAATAATTGACAATGTTAATTTTCTAATTTATAAATAGATTTTGAAATGATTACCGAAGGAGGTATAGAGTTTGATAGAAGTATCAGTCCATTATGGTGATGTAGACAGAGCTCTTCCAGTATTGAAAAAAACAATTCAAAAGGAAGGAAGAGGGTTGAAAATGAAAAAACAATATCATGAAAAAAAATCAGAAAAAAGAGCTAAAAAGAAAGCTGAAGCTAAAAAAAAGAGGTACCAACAAGAGTGCAGAAGGCAACGTTATGGTTGGTAGTTTGTACTCAAGTTAATAGTTTATCATTGGTTATTTTATGAATATTCACGAATATCAAGCGAAAGAAGTTTTGCATAAATTTAATGTCCCAGTGCCAAAAGGTTTTGTTGCTACATCTGCAGAAGAAGTAAAGACTCAAGTAAGTCAATTAAAATCTGACGTGTTTGTAGTTAAAGCTCAAATTCATGCAGGTGGTAGGGGTAAAGCCGGTGGCGTAAAGCTAGCAAAGTCAGTTGAAGAAGCTCAACAGTTTGTAAAGGACATGATTGGTATGACTTTAGTTACTCATCAAACAGGGCCAAGCGGGCAGCAAGTAAGAAAAGTGTACGTTGAAGAAGGCTCAAGCATTAAGAAAGAGTATTATTTAAGCCTGGTAATCGACCCGAAGCTCAGTAGGCCAATATTCATATTTTCCTCAGAAGGTGGAATGGACATCGAAGAAGTGGCAAAAAATTCTCCTGCAAAAATTGTGAAATTTGATATTGATCCTGCTACAAGTTTTGATAGCAGCAAGTTAAGCAGCAGTTTTCATTTGAGTCCAGAACAAATAGAAAAGATATCGAACATTGCAAAAAAAATATATGATGCGTTTATTGCAACTGATGCGAGCCAAATTGAAATTAATCCACTGGTTGAAACAAATTCTGGAGATTTTATTGCGCTCGATGCAAAAATTAATTTCGATGATAATGCTTTATATCGTCACCCAGAAATTATGGAACTTCGTGATTATGATGAGGAAGTGAAAGAAGAGATAGAGGCTTCAAAGTATGGGCTCAGTTACATCAAAATGGATGGCAGTATTGGTTGCATGGTAAATGGTGCAGGTCTTGCTATGGCAACAATGGATATAATAAAATACTACGGAGCAGAGCCTGCTAACTTTTTGGATGTTGGTGGTGGAGCGAGTAAAGAAACTGTAACTGAAGCATTTAAAATCATATTGTCTGATAGCAACGTAAAAGGAATTCTGGTTAACATATTTGGTGGTATAATGCGTTGCGATATTATCGCAAGTGGAATTGTTGCGGCTGCAAAAGAAATGAGCATTAAAGTTCCTCTAGTGGTTAGATTATCAGGTACTAATTTTGAAGAAGGAAAAAAAATTTTAGAAGAGTCAGGATTAAATATTATTGCTGCAGATGAGCTAGATGAAGCTGCGCAAAAGATAGTAAAAGAGGTAAAATAAAGCATGTCCGTTTTAGTAAACAAAGATACAAGATTAATATGCCAGGGTTTTACTGGCGCACAAGGCACATTTCATTCAGAGCAAGCAATTGATTACGGAACGAAAATGGTGGGAGGTGTAACTCCTGGAAAGGGTGGGAGCACTCACCTTAATTTACCGGTTTTTAATACTGTAGCAGAAGCCAAAGAAAAAACCGGTGCAAATGCTACAGTTATATATGTACCTGCTAAATTTGCTGCTGCTGCAATACTTGAAGCAATAGATGCAAAAATAGAATTGATAATTTGTATTACAGAGGGCATTCCTATACTTGATATGGTGAAAGTTAAGCGTGCGCTTATCGGCTCAAAAAGTCGATTGATTGGTCCCAACTGCCCGGGAATTATTACCCCTGAAGAATGCAAAATAGGAATTATGCCTGGCCATATCCATAAGCGTGGACACATAGGAATTATGTCTCGCTCCGGAACTTTAACTTACGAGGCAGTAGCACAAACAACCGCTGTTGGTCTTGGTCAATCCACGTGTATCGGAATTGGGGGGGATCCAGTTCATGGTATAACATTTGTCGACTGTATGGAGCTCTTTTTAAAAGATAACGATACTCATGGTATTGTAGTTATTGGTGAAATAGGTGGAAACGAAGAAGAAGATGTATCACATTTTGTGAAAACAGAAAAAACTAAAAAGCCAATCGTTGGTTTTGTAGCAGGCCAAACGGCACCTCCAGGAAGACGTATGGGACACGCTGGAGCAATCATCTCTTCCAGCGGTGGAAGTGCTGGTGCAAAACTAGAAGTTATGCGGAGCGCTGGAATTGCAATTGCTGAAACCCCTGCAGTAATTGGTAAGAAGGTATTGGAAGTAATGCATCACTAGAATTAGGGTCACAAAAACCCTATATCACCGGTCATGAATACGTTATTTGCCCATTCGATTAATAACTTGCCTCCTGGTAAATTTACTGAAGTCTGTTGGGCAACCAGATATCCACGTAGTGTGGATGCAACAAGTGCTGCACAGGCTGCACTACCGCATGATGCAGTAATGCCTGTACCTCTTTCCCAAACTCTTAAAGCTATTTCTCCAGACTTTTCAACTTGTGCAATACTAACATTAATTTTCCGAGGAAATAATGCGTGATTTTCTAGCTTTGGTCCTAAATTTCGCAATGGTATTTCACTTATGTTATCAACAAAAAAAACTATGTGAGGATTGCCAATATTTACTGCAACAGGATCTTTTAGCATTTCAAGCTCTATAGGTAAGTGAAGAGTGTCACACTCAGTAGATAAGGGAATTTCATGCCATTTTAGCAAAGGTTTACCCATGTTAACCTTTATGGATTTATCACCCACTTTAAAACACTCTAAAATGCGTTTGCTTGTTAGCTCAATAATGGAGTATTCAGCACCTTTTTCTGACATTATCAAATATCCAACACAGCGTGCTGCGTTTCCGCACATTTCAGCTCGACTGCCATCAGCATTATAGATATGCATAAAACAGTCTGCAGCATTAGACATTGTTATAATTATCACTTGATCACAACTGCTTTGATCAGCAATTTGTCTATGGTTCCAGTCTAAATTGTTTGTTGAACGTGAGTCTATGATAACGAAATTGTTACCAGTGCCGTGCATTTTGATAAAATTTTCAGAATTTTGGCCACTCATCATAAAAAAATATTTCTTCTATTGGTCTTCTTTTCTTCTTACTTGTTTCAGCACCCTCTTCTTCGTAACCAACCGCTATCACTGACATTACGTTAAAGTCATTGGGTATATTGAACTCTTTCACTATTTTATCTCTATCAAATCCACCCATTTGATGGGCCATTAAGTTCATAACTGCAGCTTGTAACATAAGTCCATAATTCGCTGCACCAGTATCGTGATTAGCCCAAAAATTTTCACCTTTATCAGATTTGCGGAAATTCTTAGCGCTTAAAGATATGATTAACACTTGTGCATCTTTTGCCCATTTTTGATTAGATTCATCAAGGCAATTTAGCAGCTTTTCCCATGCGCTTTGATTGTTCTGTTTGTTGCATATTACGTATCTCCAGGGTTCATCACCAAAACATGAGGAAGTCAGCCTTACAGCTTCCATTAAAATATCCATGTCTTCCTGAGATATTGCTCTTGTAGGATCGTATGAACGTCCGCTGTGTCTTGCTTTCATCAACGATAATAGATCTTGTTTACTCATCATTTTTAATTTAATAGTGCATAAATAATTCATTGTAGCACAATATAAGCAAAATTTAAATTGCAAAACCTCTCATACACATATATTACATTTAATAAGTTATTTTTATTGGGAAGGTATGTTTATAACACAATCTAGCAGCAGATCAACACTGGCTGAAATATTGTCTTGCGTTTTACTTTTATTCTTGATGGCTCAAATAAGTATACCATTGCAGCCTGTGCCTATCACATTGCAAACTTTAGGAGTAATGCTTATTGGGCTTAAATTTAACCGCAGAACAGCATTCTATTCTGTGCTTACATATCTATCACTTGGTGCAGCAGGATTGCCTGTTCTTGCAAATTTTTCTGGTGGTTATCACGCTCTCCTTGGACCAACAGGTGGATATTTAATTGGCTGTTTAGCTGCTGTTATGGTAATGAGCAAAGTAAATGAATTACTGAACTCTAAATATAAATCATTTGTGTGTAATTCTTTAAGTTGTCTGGCTGGTACAGTTGTAATCTTTATTTGTGGTGTTAGTTGGCTTGCTGTTTACTTGGGTCTGGGACAAGCAATAATGGTGGGTGTTTTACCATTTATCCTTCCTGGTTTGATAAAAATTTTTCTACTTGTAGCAGCTTTGCAATATTTGAAAAAATGATAAAATTTCGCCCTCATCATTTTATGTGCACCCTCGCGTTTCGGGGATATGGGTATTCTCAGGGTTTTGTAGAAAATTATAGGAAGATAGCAAGTGAAGTGGTTAGTACTCAAATCGAAGTAGTTGGTAACCTTGATAGTATTTGTAGTGCTTGCCCAAACCAGACTAAACAAGGTAAATGCACCGAACAAGCTAAAGTTTTAGAGCTAGATAGAAGGCATATGGAAATTTTAGGAATTAAAATTGGCGAGACTTTGACCTGGAGTGAAGCGGTAGAAAAGATTAGGGAGAAAATGTCTTTAGAGAAATTCGAGTACGCATGTGAGGGGTGCAACTGGCAGCCATATGGAATATGTAAAAATGCCCTTTTAAATCTACAAAGGTAGTTGACAAAATGTTAAGATAAATTGAAGCATTTTTGTGGAAATAAAGCGAAATATGGAAGACAAAAGATAAATGCATTCTGAAAGGCTACACAGCATGTTCGTCCCGCTAATTAATAATATCTTTATTATTGTATGAGATAGGTAATTTAGCATTTATGAATTTGTAATGTGTTGCATATAGCTCAAAGAAATAAGGTTTACTGGTTACACGCTGCAGCCAATGCCACAACACTAGGACCTATGTTTATCTGCATGTTAATTTGCGTTGTGATTTTATGGAGGTCTTCTGTTACCTATGCTAGTGAAAATTTGGAGATACAGAAGGCCTTTGATAGTGTTGTCAAGCATATAAAAGCTGATAAAAAATATAAAGATCTTGATGTTATTGAGAGAAAAAGTGATAAATTTAACATCAAAATTGCGCAGAATTCTGGCAAGAGTTTTGACATATACTCTACTTTAAAAAAAGCAAAAGATTCCTTTGAATCAGGAGATAATGAAACAGCTATTTCTCTCCTTAATCAGATCATTGCAAAGTTTCCTTATCATAAAAATGCTTTAATTGGATTGGGAAATATTTATTACGCTAATAAAGAATACAAAAAAGCTGTAGAGATTTACACAAGACTGTTAAAAGAACACCCTAGTAACCCTTACATATTAAAAAATTTTCTGACGATAATCTCACAATATAATCCTGATCTGGCGTTGAGTGAAATGTTAAAATTGTATGATATACATAAAAATTATGCTCCTTTATTAGCAAATTTAGGTATGATCTATATGAAAAAGGAGGATTATGTAAAAGGTAAAGAGTATATGATAACTGCTATTTCCCTCGATGAAAACAATATTTTTTATACTTATAATTTAGCTGTTATTCTAGATAAACTTTCAGATTTTCAAAATGCTACAATATTCTACTTAAAATTGTTGAACATGGCTACAACTTCGAAAGATGTGAGTGAAAAAATACCTTTATACAAAGTGACAGCAAGACTAAAATTTATAAAACTTCACAGCACGCACTCAAAGATTTCATAAAAGCTTATAGCTCACCTAAATCTAATTTATCGTATCTGTTCAAGGGAGTGGCTAATGTGCAAATATTGAAGCAAAGTGTGTGAAACACAGATGTACGAACATTTGTTTGCAAAGGTAATTTACACAACAAATGCATAACTGTACGAACATTGTGATTTTGGCCTATCAGGAGGGTGTCATCCCAGTGCTTGACACTGGGATCCAGGAATTTTATTAAGTTGGCGAGCATAAAAATAGCTGTTTTATGTAAAAATACAACGTTTTAATGATTATGAAAAAGCTGGATTCCAGTGTCAAGCACTGGAATGACACCATTCTTTTTTCTGGATCCCAGTGTCGGCTACTTGGATGACACCATTTATTGTAAGGACTTACCTCACATTTACTCTATGATTATCTTTTTAGATCACCTTGTCTACCTATTTTGCCACTCTGCTGAACGGATACAATTTATTGCTATTTTTGTTTACAATAATAATATTGAGCTATAGAATTAGATCTAAAGGGGCAATTAGCTCAGCTGGTAGAGCATCTCGTTTACACCGAGGAGGTCGGCAGTTCAAGTCTGTCATTGCCCATTTGCTTAACTGAATGTTAGTATTATTAATTACTTCAATTAAAGTATAGAAAATGCAGGATAATATAGTACCAATCTCAATAGTAAAAGAGCTGGAAGATTCTTATCTTTCCTACGCAATGAGCGTTATCATAAGCCGGGCTATACCTGACGTGCGGGATGGATTTAAACCTGTTCACAGGCGCATATTATATGCAATGTCAAGAGCTGGATTCGATGCCGGTAAGCCATATAAAAAGGCAGCTCGTATAGTTGGGGATGTAATGGGGAAATATCACCCACATGGTGATGCAGCTATTTACGATTCCTTGGTTAGAATGGCCCAAGATTTCTCTCTTCTTTTACCACTTGTTGATGGGCAAGGTAACTTTGGTTCGATAGATGGAGATCCACCAGCTTCAATGCGATACACAGAAGCAAGACTTCAAAAAGTGTCGCACTTTTTACTGAATGATATTGATGAAGATACAGTTAATTTTAGGCCAAACTACGATGGAAATGAAACAGAACCAGTTGTGCTGCCTGCAGAGTTTCCGAATCTATTGGTAAACGGTGCAAGTGGTGTTGCAGTTGGTATGGCAACCAATATTCCTTCTCATAATCTTGGAGAAATAATAGATGCTTGTATATTATATGTAAATAATCCTGAAGTTACTTTGGATGAGTTACTTGAAGTGATGCCAGGGCCGGATTTTCCAACTGGGGGAACAATTCTTGGAAGGTCTGGAATAAGATCAGCATTTGCAACTGGTCGTGGATCAATTGTTGTGCAAGGCAAGACTCATATAGAAGATCTGCCACAAGATAGGCAAGCAATAGTGATTGATGAAATACCTTACCAGGTAAATAAAGTAAAATTAATTGAGAAGATAGGTGAGCTTGTAAAAGAAAAAAGAATTGATGGTATAACAGAAATTAGGGATGAGTCCGATAAGTCTGGTATTAGAGTAGTAATTGACCTCAAAAGAAATGCTGAAGCAAGTTTTATACTTAATCAAATATTGGGGCTAACTCCACTAAGAAGTAGTTTTAGTGTTAACACTTTAGTGCTCAATAACAACAGGCCTGCTTTGATGTCATTGAAAGAAATCATAACTGCTTTTGTTGATTTTAGAAAAGAAGTATTAATCAGGAGAACAGAATTTCGTCTAAGAAAAACGAGGGAAAAAGCTCATATATATATAGGGCTCTACATTGCGGTCCTCAGCATAGATGAAGTGATAAAAATCATCCGCGGTGCAAAAGATCCTGCGGAAGCAAGTAGAGAACTTTTAAATAAAGAATGGAAAACTTCGAATGAAATCAATACTATTATCGAGTTGATTTCAGATAGCGCAAGCTTTTTGAAAGATGGAGTGTATAGATTAACTGAACTACAAATTAAAGCTATCCTTGATATGAAACTGCAGCGTTTAACAGGCCTTGAAAAAGACAAATTAGAAGCTGAGCTAAGTTCAATGATCAACCTGATAAAAGAATATATCGCTTTTCTTGGCTCAGGAGAGAAGTTGATGAAAGAAATAAAAAACAATCTACAAGAAATAAAGAACAGATTTGCTGTGCCGCGAAAAACTTCAATAGAAGAGTCAGACGCGGACATTGAAGCTGAAGATCTAATTCCACAAGAGGATATGGTGATAACCGTAACTATGAATGGTTATATCAAGCGTGTAAAACTTTCTCACTACAGAACTCAGCGTCGTGGTGGAAAAGGAAAGCTAGGACAGGGATTAAAAGAAGAGGATGTAATCACAGAATTATTTGTTGGAAATACCCATACTAGCTTTTTATTCTTTTCTAACATTGGTCGAGTTTATAGATTAAAAGTTTATAAGTTACCTCTTGCAGAGCCAACCGCACGTGGAAGAGCACTTGTTAACATATTTCCGCTTAGCGATGGTGAAACTATAACTAATATCATGCCATTGCCAAGTGAAAATGACGAAAATCAAAACATAGTTTTTGCTACTGCCTATGGAAACATAAGGCGTAACTCCTTAGCGGACTTTCACTATATTCCAAGCAATGGAAAAATAGCAATAAAGCTCGATGAAGGAGACAAATTAGTATCGGTTAAGGTATGTAATGAAATTGACCATGTTTTACTTTCAACAACGCTTGGAAAAAGTATCAGATTTGTTGTAAGTGATGTGCGTCAATTTAAGAGTCGCAATTCAGATGGCGTAAGAGGTATCAAACTTGTAAAGAATGACAGCGTGATATCCATGACCATATTAAATGGGATAGGTGTAGCAACAGAAACAAAAGAACTTTACTTAAAAGTTCCACTTGCAAAAAGACTGGGGACTGCAATTAATAACTCCATTGATTCTAAATTGGAAAAGACTTTGAATGATTTAGGAATAGATAACGAATTATTCTTAAAACTTGCAGTGAATGAGGAGTTTATATTAACTATTACTGAAAATGGCTTTGGTAAAAGAACTTCTGCGTATGAGTATAGAGTAACTAACAGGGGTGGTGTTGGTATCACCAATATTCTTACTACTAGCAGAAACGGTAATGTTGTTGCTAGTTTTCCAGTTGAGCAGGGTGATAATATAATGCTTATTACAGATAAAGGAAAGTTAATTCGCATTTCGGTCAATGAGATTAGAATTGCAGGACGCAGCACTCAAGGAGTCACTCTGTTTAAAACAGAAAGTAGAGAAAAAGTGGTGTCAGTAGCGAAAATTGAAGATCCTGATTCCACTGAAGATAGTATTTTTGAAGTTGAAAACTCTATCGCTTCTTAACCGTAGTATAGGTTAAACAAAAAGCGCAGGTTTTTGTTGATTAATACGCAGTATTTAAATTAAAATATATACTTATGGCTAAGTAAAGATCAATGGACAAAAAATTAACTAAAAATAAAAAACCACTGGCAGACAAAGAGGATAAAAAAACACCTCCTGTTAAAGATCTTACTAAAAATAAGAGTAGGAGAGATTTTATAACATTAACTACATGCGCTATGGCAGGTATAGGAGCTGCAAGCGGACTTTGGCCACTGGTTAAATCTATGAATCCTTCTGCTGAAGTTCTAGCAACTTCCACAGTGGAGGTGAATTTGTCTGGAATTCAGGAAGGACACGGAGTAAAAGTAAAGTGGCAAGGTAAACCAGTATTCATTCGTAGACGCACAAAGCAAGAAATTGAGGCTGCAAGAGCTGTGAATGTGAAGAGCTTGAGGGATCCTCAATTAGATGAGCAGAGAGTATACGAAGGAAAAGACGAATGGTTAATTATGCTTGGAATATGTACACATCTTGGGTGTGTACCGGTTGACCACGCTACAAGAGATGGTAATGGTTGGTTCTGTCCTTGCCACGGTTCATATTATGATACATCAGGTCGAGTAATTGGGGGTCCTGCACCGAAAAATATGGCTGTACCTGATTATTTTTTTCCCAGTGAGAATGTTGTGGTAATTGGCAAGAAGGCTTAACGAATATAAATAAACTCGTTAAAAAAAACTCACAGGATCAACATCTATTATCACTGCAATACTCGAATTCAAGTTACAATTTTTAATCCAATATTTCAGCTTTTTTTGTATGGATAGACTATGCTTATTGTGTATTTTTAATAATACCCTATACCGATACTTATTATTTAAAAAATTTATCGCTGCTGGTGATGGGCCAAGAATTTCAAATTCCTTTTTGTCTACACCTACATTTTTTTCCTGGATACAAATAGTTGAGCTACTTGAATGACAGAGAAGAGATTTTACTATTTCATTCGCTGCTTTTTGTGTTGCAATCTGATTCTTACCACAGATTATAAGCGCTATTAATCTGCTAAATGGTGGCATTTTGGCTTCGCGTCTTGACTTAAGTTCGATTTCATAAAATGAGTCTCTTTTTTGATGCAGCAATGCTTTTATTATTGAACTTTCAGGATTATTGGTTTGCACTATTACCATTCCTTTTTCATTAAACCTTCCTGATCTGCCTGCAACTTGGTGCAATAATTGATACGTCTTTTCCGCTGCTCTCAAATCAGAATTTTCGAGACTCAAATCTGCATTCATTACTCCAACCAAAGTTAATTTGGGAAAATTGTGCCCTTTAGCAATTATTTGTGTGCCGATTATAATGTTCACCTCTTCTTTCAATATCAAGTCAATTACGTTACTAACCGACTTCTGATCGCTGCTTATCATCGCAGTTTTTGCGTTTGGTATTAATTTCACCATTTCTTCAAGCAACCTTTCAATTCCTATGCCGTAGAGGGACAATGGCTGTTCACTTTGGCAATTAGAGCATTTCTCTGGAAGTTTTAATTGATAAGAGCAATGATGGCACAAAAGAGCATTTTTTTTCTTGTGATATGTAAGCCAAACAGCACAATTTAAGCAGGAAATTTTATATCCACACTTTTTACAAATTGCCAGTTGTGCATACCCTCTGCGGTTTAGAAAAAGCATAACCTGCTGTTTTTTCTCTATGGTTTGTTTGATGCTTTCAAAAAGCTCAGAGGAGATCCATTGCTTGTTGTTCCTCATATCTACTACTTTAATGAGTGGCAATTCTGCACCACCAAATCGTTTAGTTAGCTTTACATGATTGTAATTCCCGTTTTTAACATGATGAATCGTTTCAAGCAGTGGAGTAGCTGATGATAAAATAATCGGAATATTTTCAAATTTGGCTAAGATTATCGCCATATCTCGAGCATTATATATAATTCCCTGTTCTTGTTTAAAAGATGAGTCGTGCTCTTCATCAACGATAATCAATTTTAGGTTTTTATAAGGCAAAAAAAGTGCTGATCGTGCACCAATAATTATCTGCGCATTTCCACTTGCTATATTGAGCCAATTATTCCGGCGAGTTTTTGGAGTGAGTCCTGAGTGCCATTCAACTAAGTTTTTTGATATCTGACCGCGAACACGATTTACCAATTGTGAAGTTAAAACAATTTCAGGTAGGAGGATTAAAATTTGTGTATTACCTTCTCCTGATGTCATTTCAACATATTCTGGTGTCATACTAGTACGTGGCAAAGACGGTATGCTAAATGTTACAGTGGGTTTTGCCTTGAGTATAAAGGTGTCATTCCAGCGCTTGACACTGGAATCCAGGAATTTTGATTGTAAATTAGGTATTGGTTTTAAGTTAAAATAAACATTTGTAATGAGGTTATATGAAAAACTGGATCCCAGTGTCAGGCTACTCGGATAACACCCTCTTGGTAGACCCAAATCACAATGTTCGTACAGTTGTGTCTCTGGGCACTGGGATGGTAAAGTCTGAGCAGCATTTGGAACGGCAGTGTAATTCTTAATCAATTGTGCAATCACAGAGAGATAAACTTCCGTTTTTCCAGATCCTGTCTCACCATCAAGCAAAGTCACTGAATACTCATTCAAACTGCTGATTATTTTATCACTAGCTACCTGCTGTTCAGGGCTTAATTGGCAACTTATTTCACTTATTTCCTGCTTCTGCTTAGCACAAACCAATTTATCTATGTGATTTACTTTTAACACTCCTCCCATTATCACTTTGGCAAGCATACCAACAGGTATTAAGTTATACTGCGCAACCCACTCTGCAAATGCGATCAATTTTGGTCTAATATTTGGTAAATCAATTTTTTGCTCAATAAATTTTAATTCTCGGTTACTTTTATCACTGTATTTCCAAACTATTCCGATTAAGCGTTTTTTGCCAAATGGCACCACTACGTAATCTCCAAGTAAAATCTCAGTATTTTCCTCAATTGCATATGAAAATAACTGATCAATTGGAAGTGGTAGTAATACGTCAACTGTTTTTGCCATAGTGATTGAGTTTAACATTGTTTTAAAGAGCTTGTAACTTTATTAAGCTTGGCAATATAGATGAATCGGTACAGAGAAAATCTTAACGTTTAACACATTTTTCATAGTACAGACCGTATGATTGATAAATAAAATGATTTATAGAATTTGTGGAGGCTACCAATGGTCAACGACAAGATTACTTTGAACTTTGAAATAGAAAAAGGCGAACCTATAGATCGATACTACTTTTCTGCACATATAAAGCTTACAGATGAAAGCAAAAATCTTTTGCGCGAGAAGCTTGGCAGTACAATTCAATTCGATAATCTAGATGATCACTTCAATCTTAACCATGAGAATTTTTATATCTACTACAACAAATATAGTGAGCACAATGGTAGAAGTGAGCTACACGTTAGGGATGATAACGGTAAATATTTAACCTCCAATCTTCCACTTAATTACTATGGATTCTCAATGGAACTATCACCTGACGGAGCGTCAATTGCAGATTATGGTTTTTATCCTCTGTATGCAATCTATAACCCAAATCACTATGATAAAGCAAAGGAAAAAGTATTTGATGATCACGGTGAATTGTCACCAATTGCATCAAATGTGTTAGATAATTTTTTAAGCAACACAAATAGCTTAACCACACAAGATATATTACAAAATGTATTCTCACAACTGCAGAAGAAAGCTGATGAAGAAGCAGAAAGATTGGCAAGAGAGAGAGAAGCAGAAAGACAAAGGGAGGAAGAGTTAAATGAAAAGAACGAGGAGTTAAAAGAACTTGTAGAAAAGGATGAGATTAAAATATTCAAAGTGGTAAAAGGTAATGATTTAGGTAATGGGCATTCAGCAGTAGTTTTACAACTTGATGGGGAAGAAGGTGACAAGATACCTCTCGACTCTAGTAAATACTACATAGCAGAGTATAGACACCACCCAGAATGGGAAGGCGATGAATATTTAAATTTTGTTAGCCCTGATAGTGATATGCTGGTTAATTATGAAAACTTATTTTTTGTGCTCAATCAAAGCTCCTACTCAGACTTTGAAAGTGGGTTTTATTCAGAAAACAGAACCGATCCCCATAATTATGCTAAATATTCAAAGGAACCATATTTGAGTGGTGACCAGCTATCTGAAAAATTATCTAATGAATTGGAGGAAGATAGCAATCAGATAGGTACTGAATTTACAATTGATGATGAGCAAGTAGACGAAGAAGTTGTGGTAGAGAGTGAAGCCAAGTCTGGGGAGAAAGGAACGGTTGGTGAGGATAACGCAAAAAATACTATACAGGAAGAAGAATCTAACTATATAGATCAAATGCAAGCGGATGATAGCAGCAGTTATAAACCAGCTTTGCAAAGCAATCGTGATGATTATGCTGATACGAAAAAAGCTCTGCAGGAAAAATTGCATGGAGATGAAATACACAAGCAAAGTAATGAGAAAGCTCAAAAAGATATAGAAGTAAAAAAAGTAACTGTGGAAACTGACAGTAGCAGTAATAAGACTGAAAAACAAACAAAACCAACAGAAGATGAACAAGAAACTGTTATGGCAAGTGTGATAGAAAATATGGATAAAAATTCTGATATTGAAGCAGAAACTTCTAACAGTGTTGCAAATTCACAACATCCCTTAAAAATAAAGACAGGAAGTCCTCTTGAAGTGGGAAAGTATAAGGTGGAGCTGCAAGTGACATATGATGATGTAAAGAATTTTTATGATACCGTACGTGGTAAATATCATGCTGGCGATGGATATAACTACGAACAAGTAATGGTTTTATATAATGAAATTGTTAGGCCCGCTCACAATCATCATTACGAGCTGTTTACTCTTGATGAAGCACATGTTGCTAATGATCACCTGTTTATCAAGGGTCAGGATTTTGGAACTCTAAATGATTTTAATGAGATGTTCTATAAAAGTGATGAGTTAATGTGATGTAAAAAGCAAGATTCAATCTGGTGAACGAGAGTTAACTGACAGAGGAGATTGACACGTATGCCTTTATCTTTAAGATTGTTTATCAAGTATAGACATCAGCTCGCCCCATTCTCTTTTACCAATATTACTTTCTTCTCTAGTAACGTTTTCCCCTTTAATTAATTTGCGAATTATTTCTAGACCAGTTCTTGAAATACAGGCTGATTCTAGGCAATATTCAACAAAGGCATTGTAGGCCAGTGGAACCCATTTTTTTATTATATCCAGCATAACTTCTGCATAAACTCTGATTTCATATTGGGCATGCTTATCAGCTCTAAGCTTCAAAAAATGAAGGAGATTATGCAGATCTATTTTCCAATAAAATTGCGTGTAGTAATTAAGCATTAGGTTAGTTCTGGCAATTTCTCTTGCAAGCCCCTGCTCAATAAATTTTTCATAATGAGAATATACTAAATTAGAGTCATTTATTAGAGAATCTATTATTTCCTTTGAGGTATCTGGATCAAAAGCTTCCCCGCTACCTTGTTTATTATTGTCAGATTGTTTTGCAACTTGTTCTGGTTTAGGTGTATAAAATTCATTATCAAGTATTGAATACCTTGCTGAATATTCATTCACATTTGCAGTTCTATGCCTTATCCATTGCCTTGCAACAAAAATTGGAAGTTTCACGTGAAACTTAATTTCACACATTTCAAATGGAGTTGTATGATGATGTCTCATTAAATACTTTATAAGTGCTTCATCCTGACTTATCTGTTTTGTTCCCTTGCCATAAGAAACACGAGCAGCTTGAACTATAGCGCTATCAGAGCCCATATAATCCACTACTCGAATAAATCCATGGTCTAATACCTTATGTTCTTCATATAAGATTGCATCTATTTCTTTTACTATAGTTCGTTTGGTTGCTTCATTCATAAAATATCCTCAAGACGAAATGGAGATATCAGCTCCACATGAATTGAGTTTTTCATGCATTGCTTCATATCCTCTCCATAAATGATGTGAATTGTTTATTATAGTTTCTCCACCGGCTACCAAAGAAGCAAGCACCAAAGCTGCTGTTGATCTTAAGTCAGTAGCATATAGATTAGCTCCAGATAAGCTTTTTATTCCACTTATAGTAGCTTTGCTTTTCTCGATGCTGATATTAGCACCTAACTTTCTCAATTCATCTGCATGTGTAAATCTGTTTTCAAAAATGTTCTCTTCAATTACTGATATCCCATCAGCGATGCACATTGCAGACATCAGTTGTGGTTGCATATCACTGGGAAAATTGGGATATGGATCTGTCGCAACGTTAGCAGACTTAATAGAGCCATTTTTTCTGGAAATAACAATGCCTCCATCATACAGTTCAACCATAGCTCCTATAGTCTCCAACTCATTTGTAATACACCTTATATCAGATAGATTTATTCCTTCCAACTCCAACTTACCACCGGTTATTATAGCAGCTAGTGCATAGGTGCCTGCTTCTATGCGATCTGGTATTATTTTATGAACACATCCATTTAGTGCTTCAACTCCTGTTATTATGACCTTTGTATTATCAATTTCAATATCAGCACCCATTTTCTTCAGAAAATCTATTAAATCAAGAACTTCCGGCTCAGTTGCAGCATTGTTTATTGTTGTCACTCCTTCTGCAAATGTTGCTGCCATTATTACATTTTCTGTTGCGCCAACACTTATTTTCTCAAATGTGATTTCTTTTCCTTGTAGCTTTCCTTTCACTGTTGCAATTATATTATAGCCGTCAATTTCAATTTTAGCTCCCATTTCTTCTAATGCTTTAATATGCATATCAACGGGACGCTTTCCAATGTTGCATCCACCAGGAAATGCTGTTCTCGCTTTGCCAAATCTGCTAAGCATTGGACCCAATATTAGAAAAGAAGTTCTTAGCTTACTTGCGGTTTTATATGGCATCACGTGATTGTTGATATTGCTGCAGTCAATTTTCAAAGTATGGTTCGCTTTATAATTTTTATTGTGCATAAAGTTCACTTCTGCTCCAAGACTTTCAAGCAACTTAGACATTAGATGCACATCAATTAAATCAGGTACATTATGCAAAATTACCGGGGAGCTACTTAATAGACTTGCTGCCATTATTGGTAAAACAGCATTTTTTGAGCCATTAATCTTGATTTTTCCGACCAAAGGTTTGTAGTTATTTCTTATTAATATCTTGTGCATTTAATTAGATATAAAGTATAATTCATTAGTTTATTGAAGTCTTACTAAGTATAATAGATTGACCGTAAAAGGCAAAATTTGCTTTTTCTTCCTCATCATCCCAGTGTCATGCTACCTGCATGACACCTGATGCGAATTGCCCCCGAAATTTTATACTATGAATTACTCAAATGACGCTCTCGAGCTTTATCAAACCAAATAACACCAATTGCAACAATGAAATAACCAGCTGCTCCTAATGTAAGGCGAATTACTGCATCGAAAGTTGACAGAGGAGGAGACGGCATTAGAATGCTCAAAACACTATACACAAGATTATTTGTTGCATGAGCAATAGTTACTGGCCAAATCGAGTTGTCTTTTTCAAACAACCAGGTAAACATTATAGACATTGCACAAATATAAAGGGTATAAGCACAAATAGTCGGGAATGTAAAGCCATCCTTCCACAAAGCTGAGCCAGCAACCACATAAGTTGGTATGTGCCATACTGACCAAATAATACCGACAATAATTGCTCTGATATAAAAATTTGATATTTTGCTTTTAAGATTTTTCAAAAGATAGCCACGCCAACCGATCTCTTCACCAAGAGACATAATGATCCACATCACAAAGGTTGATAATAAAACAAATAACATCACTAATGGACTCAAAACTGCACTCAAATCCTTTACACGGTCTAACGTAAAAGACTCTCGGAAAAATGAAAAACCGCAATAAATTGACAAAAGACCATTGGAAATTAGCATACTTACCAGAATAAGTATAAACCCTAATAGACAGTTTTTTGGCGAACTAAGTTTAAAAAGATCCCTTACCTTCTGTTTATTATAAATGGTTAGCAAAATTGCAACTGAAGCCGGAACAAATGTTGTTAATGATGTTATGTCTTTGAAAGGTAAGCACCAAGCTATAATGCACGTCAAAAAATATGTAATTACAACAAATAATGTACAATTAATAGTGGTTAAATTCATGCATACGCCCATCAATTCCTTTTCTGCATTATTGATCTTTATTCATAAATTGTCAATAAAATACTTCTTCAGGGATGAATAGAATATTTTTTCTTTTTGAATTGCTATTGATAGTTTAATTTTTATATGTATTCCCTTTCACAACCGTTTGTCATCCCAGTGTCACGTGCTGGGATGACAGTAGGAGAGCTGCTTGCATGACAAGAGGAGGGTACTGGAATGACAAGAGGAAGACACTGGGGTGACATCAACTAAACTTGTCCAAATATGAGCGATGCATTAGTGCCACCAAAACCAAACGAATTAGAAAGTGCATATTGAATTTTATGCTCCTGAGCTTTAAACGGTACAAAATTTAAATCACATCCTTCTGAAGGCTTGTGTAAATTTAAGGTTGGCGGAATAATTCCATTATTTAACGCAAGAATACTGAATATTGCTTCAACGCTCCCTGCAGCACCAAGTAAATGTCCTATAGAAGATTTAGTTGAAGAAACAGGTATTTTATAAACGTAGTCACCGAATAACTGTTTCATTGCTATTACTTCAATTTTATCTCCAAGTGGCGTTGAAGTTCCATGTGCATTGATATACCCTACTTGATTGGGATTAATTTGTGCGCTCTTTAAAGCAAGCTGCATTGCCTTAAATGCGCCTCTTCCTTCTGGATGTGGTGCTGTAATGTGGTGCGCATCTCCTGTGAGTCCGTACCCAACCAGTTCAGCATGTATTTTTGCCCCCCTTTTTTTCGCATGTTCGTATTCCTCCAGCACCAATATACCTGCTCCTTCACCCATAACAAAACCATCGCGTTCTTCATCCCATGGCCTTGAAGCTTCTTCCGGTTTATCGTTAAATTTAGTTGATAACGCCTTCATAGATGCAAAACCTGCAATTCCAACTCTACACAGTGCACTTTCTGCTCCACCTGCAATCATAACATCCGCTTCACCAAGTTTTATAGTTCTTGCTGAGTTTATGATTGCATGCGCACCTGTTGCACATGCGGTTACTGCTGAATCGTTTGGACCTGTAAATTCGTATTTAATAGAAATATGGCCAGATATCAAATTTATTAGACTTGCAGGGACAAAAAATGGACTGACACGTCTGGGCCCTTTTTCCTGCATGGTAATAACATTTTCCTGAATTGACGGAAGACCACCTATACCAGAGCCAATAGTCACACCAACACGTTCCCGATTGATATTTTGGCTTTCCAAAATTAATGAATCATCTACTGCCTGAATAGCTGCTGCAATACCGTAATGGATAAAACGATCTGTCCTTTTTGAGTCTTTCTCAGAAATATAATCTAGTGGATTGAAATGGTGCTCAATGTTGTCTGATTGCAACGGCACCTGCCCTGCAATTTTGCAAGCAAGATCAGAAGAGTCAAATCTATCCGTATTGATTGCTTTTATGCCAGACTCACTTTTTATTAGCCTTGACCAAGTGTTGTCAACATCTGCCGCTAGTGGAGTGATTAAACCAACACCAGTGACTACTACTCTTCTGCTCATTTAACACTAACTATTAGCCTTTTTTATTATTAATGTACTCAACTATTTGCTCCATAGTTTCCATTTTTTGTGCGTCTTCATCTGGAATTTCTATTCCAAACTCTTCTTCTGCTGCCATGATGATTTCAACTGCATCTAAGCTGTCTGTACCATGCTCCGAAAGCTTTGAAGAGCTGTTGAATTTCTCTACATCCTTACTAATATGCTCTAGTATAATCTTTTTCACTTTTTCTTCTATGTCTTCTCTAGTGCTCTTTGCTAGTTCGCTATTCACATTTCTTACCAAAAAAATAACCTATTCTTTGATGTTATAAAAAATTTTTATGTTTGCAATATCTTTTATAACTGGTAAACTACAGTAAAGTTTTCTACTGCCCTAGCTGGCTAGCGTTACGTGCTAAACAATTAACAATTCAAAAATGCTAGACGAAACAACAAAAAATTTGCTTATTGTAGAAGTAAATAAACTCTTACCCGAAAATAGCGAGAATAAGCTTATATCAGCTATGCGTTATATACTCCTTGCTCCTGCAAAACATATACGCTCCTTTTTAGTCGTAGCTTCATCGCGAGTGTTTAACGCGGAAGCTAAAAAAGTAATATCAGTTGCTGCAGCAATTGAATTTGTTCATGCTTACTCTCTAATTCACGATGATTTACCGTGCATGGACAACAGTGATACTCGCAGAAGCCAGCTAAGCTGCCATAAAAAATTTGATGAAGCAACAGCAGTGCTTGCCGGAGATGCACTACTTACTCTGGCTTTTGAGGTATTATCTTCGTTAAATGAGAAACGCTGTGAGATCATAAAAGTTCTTTCTCAGGCAATAGGAATTAGGGGAATGGTGGGAGGACAGGCTTTAGATATTAACAGTGAGCATATAGATTTTAGCCCCCAACCCTCTGTCATTCAAGTAGCGGACACTGGGATCCAGAAGGCTTTGCCTACAAGCATTTCGTGCAAAAAGCCATGCGATAGTGGAGCTGAACATGAAATGGATTCCAGTGTCAGCTACTTGCATGACACCCTTTCTACCTTAAAACTACAACATTCGTACGGCTGTATGTATGACGCTGGAATGACGTCGGGCCAAGCTGATAAAATAAAAGAAATTCATTTGATGAAAACCGCAAAACTATTTGCAGCTTCATGTGAAATAGGTGCTATAATAGGGGGTGCTACAGACAAGCAACGTAAAGCGTTATATAACTATGGAATAAATCTAGGGCTTATCTTTCAAGCTAAGGATGATATTGAAGACTACGAACAAGATAAAACAAATAATCTTATGTCTGTGCTTGGTAAAAGTGAAGTAGAGGACTATATAGACGGCCTCTTTAAACAAGGCTTGGATAATTTGAGTGCGCTTTCAGGGGATACTAATTATTTATATGATTTATTGAATCAAGTAAAGAAAGATGGTTAGAAAAATTATATTACAAATGCTTATTTCCGTAGTAATGATTCTCACTTTAACTTCTGCTTTTGTGTTTACTATTGTCTATATAAACAAAGGTAAACCGGAAAAAAAGGACAAGCTTTATGAGATAAATGCCACGCATGGTGGTTTGATACAGACGATAGCACATTACCTAGTGAAGCCAATACTTGAATCAGCACTTGACCGCTATATTGAAAAGCATGGGCTGACAGAATATTTAGAAGAAATAACGCAGCAAAAGGAAGAAGATTCAATAAATTTTTATGAAATTACTGAAGGCAGTGGCAGCAAGGCTTTTTGTGGCCTGGAAGTCCTATTGCAAATATATAAAATTTCTAATAATAACTCAGCAACACTCCCTAGCAAAGTTTCTGATGTTACTTTGAAAATAGGTCAAGATGACCTAAAAGAAGTGAGTTTAGGGGTAATAGGTATGAAAGAAGGCGGAGAGCGTGTAGTTACTATTGCCAACGAGAACAAAATGAATTTTAATTCTTATTACGTCAAACTGATCGAAGTAAAGGATAAATATCCCGACTCAGTAAATAATCTGATGGTTTTTAATGACTTAATTAACAAGACTGGAAAACAAGTAAGGTGCGGTGATGAGATATCGGTTAAATATAGCGTAAAGGAGCATAATGGGGAATATATAGTCAAAGATCAAACAGTGCAATTTAGGGTTGGCGATAAAAAAATACCACTTGCTATAGAGCTTGGAGTTGTGGGAATGAGAGCTGGTAATAAAAGAACTATTCTTTCTCCGCCTGACCTTTTGACTATTACTGACGATATGTTAATAAAAGACATAGATTATGATGAAGAAAATATCTCAATAATTGACTTAAGCTTAGATGTTAAGCAAGAGGTCGCAGCACACCATTCTACTGTTGAAAAACAGCCTAAAGAATATAGCTGAAATTTTAGGTCTACTGGCTAATCTTCTGAACACTCTCTATACTACTTAAAGTAGGCTTTTCGTTTTTCCTAAAGTATAAACTTAGATAAATCAAGCTGCTTCGAAATTGACTCAAGTTTATCTTTTACATACTTGCTGTCTATAATGAATTTTTCGCTATTTTTCTCAGAAGCAATGAAACTTATTTCATCTAAAAGCTTCTCCATGACAGTGTGAAGCCTTCTTGCGCCTATATTTTCCACTTGCCTATTAACTGTAAACGCTATTTCAGCTATGGTTTTTATACCATCATCAGTGAACTCAAGTGTCACATTTTCTGTTTTCATTAAAGCTATGTACTGCTTTAACAAACTAGATTCTGGTTCCTTTAATATTCTTATTAAATCCTCTTGAGTAAGTGCCTTAAGTTCTACCCTGATCGGTAATCTGCCCTGCAATTCCGGTAAGAGGTCAGATGGTTTAGACTGATGAAAAGCACCAGATGCAATAAATAATATATAGTCTGTTTTTACATGGCCATACTTAGTTGTAACAGTTGTTCCTTCAAGTAATGGTAACAGATCGCGTTGCACTCCTTCTCTGTTTACTTCACCTTTTACTTCTGTACGCGCTGCAATTTTGTCTATTTCATCCAAAAATACTATACCGTCATTACTAACAAGATCAATGGCTTCTTTGATTATCTTATCTTCATCCATTAGCCTTTCACTTTCTTCATTAATTAATATTTCACGCGCTTCTTTTACCTTCACCGTAATAGTTTTTGTTTTTTTGCTCCCGTTAAACATCTTGCCCATTATTTCTGTTACATTCATCACACCAACTTGCCCACCTGGCATGCCTGGTATATCGAAAGTAGGTAACATACTCTTGCTCTCTCTGACGTTAATAGAAACTTCTCCGTCCTCAAACTCTTTATTCCTCAACCTTTCTCTAAAAATTTTTTTACTCTCTTCGGTTGCATTTTCGCCTACCATAGAGTTTACTATTGTTTTCTCAGCTAAAATTAAAGCCTTTTTAGCTAAGGCTTTACGGGCTTTCTCTTTAACTAAAACTATTGCTGCATCAACTAAATCGCGTATTATCGAATCAACGTCACGTCCAACGTACCCTATTTCAGTAAACTTCGTTGCCTCAATTTTTATGAACGGTGCACCGGCAAGTTTTGCTAAGCGACGAGCTATTTCAGTTTTACCAACCCCTGTATGACCGATCATCAATATATTCTTAGGTATGATTTCATCACGCAATGGAAATGGAACCTGATTGCGACGCCAACGATTTCTGAGCGCAATAGCAACAGCACGCTTTGCATCATCCTGTCCGATTATGAATCTGTCCAATTCTTTAACTATCTTCTGTGGTGGCAGGTCATCTAACAAAACTTGAGTGCTGTCATTAACTTGAACATCGCTGTCATTTGAATCAAAACCACTCTTAGTATCTTTATAGAGGTTATCTTTTTCATCGTAGGTGTCACTACTACAAGACCGCCCTTCTGAAAGGGTTATGGGCTGATTGGAAAAATTGGTGCATAAAGTTTTTTGCTTGGAAGACATATCACTCCTCTATCTTTTCAATAACTACATTATGATTTGTATAAACACATATATCGCCAGCTATCTTCATAGCCTTTTTCGCAATTTCCTCTATTGATATTCCTTTAATGTCAATTAAAGCTCTTGCTGCAGATAGAGCAAAATTTCCCCCAGAGCCAATAGCTGCGACTCCATCTTCAGGTTCAAGAACATCACCTGTTCCCGTAATTACTAATGAAATAGATTTATCTGCAACGATCATCATAGCTTCTAATTTCCTCAGATATTTATCCATTCTCCAGTCTTTTGCAAGTTCAACACATGCTCTCATTAATTGCCCTGGGTGCTTGTCAAGTTTAGATTCTAATCTTTCAAAAAGAGTAAATGCGTCGGCTGTTGCCCCGGCAAATCCAGCAATTACGGAATCACCAGAAAGACGCCTAACTTTTTTTGCTCCAGATTTTATAACAGTGTGGCCCAGTGAAACTTGTCCGTCACCTATTACTACTACACTTTTATCTTTTCTAATTGATAATATAGTAGTGCCATACATTTTATTGTTATCGTGTTGAATCATTTTTCTATCACTTTAAATAAGAATCTCATTATACTTTAATCTTTAGTCAAATTTACTAAATATGTTCAACTATAGCTTATAATATAATACCTTCCTTATAACATTTAAAGTGCAGATGCAAAACATAATTCACCCAGATTTGGAAAAAAGTATAAATAATTGGTTCGAAGCAAAATTTAATGGCCTTACATCGCCATTTTATAGCTCTATAGATCTTAGAAACTCTGGCTATAAAATCGTTCCAGTAGACGCTAATTTATTTCCTGCGGGGTTCAATAACTTAAGTGAAGAATCAAGAACGATGGCAGCAAGATTGATAAAAAGCTATTTTAAAAGACATCAATACAAAAAGGTTCTTATAATACCGGAAAATTATACACGCAATAAAATGTATATAGAAAACGTATTTGTTATAGAGAAAATACTACAACTCGCAGGTTTTGAGACTAGAATTGGCCTTTTATATAATGAAGTATACAATTTAATAGAACAGTATGAAACTGTTGTGAAAGAAAACTCTCTGCTAAAGACAACTTCAGGATTTGTGCCTGATGTTATTATACTGAACCGTGATATGACGAGCCACATTCCAGACACGCTGAAAGACGTAAAGCAAGATATAGTACCAAGCCCACTATACGGTTGGCATAGCAGGCAGAAATTTAAGTATTTTGAAATCTATCAAGAATTAGCATCTGAGTTTTGTGGCAAATTTAAAATAGACCCATGGCTAATTTCTGTGCTTACAGAGAGCTGTGATGGAGTTGATTTTGATGATGATTTGTCACTAGGAGCAGTAGCAACTAAAGTTGACCAAATATTATCTCTAGTGCAAAAAAAATACGAAGAATATAAAATAAAAACACAACCTTACGTTTTTATCAAAGCAAGCAATGGCACATATGGGATGGGCATTATAACAGCAACAAGTGGAGAGGAAATATTAAACCTCAATAAAAAAAAGCGTCATAAAATGAAAAAGATAAAAGAAGGAATAGCAATCAATAGCGTTATTATACAAGAAGGTGTACCAACCATTGACATGTTTAAAAGCAGTTCTGCAGAACCGCTAATATACTATATAGGAGATACTTCAACATGTTACTTATACCGATGTAATAGCAGAAAAGATGTATATTCTAGCTTGAATGCCACTGACTGTGAGTTTCATGATGTTAGCCAGGTTGTAGAAGGTAAAATTCTATCACTTTGGAGTATTGTTAGCAAATTAGCAGTACTAGCGTTGGCAGTAGAAATAAAATCTTTTCATCCCTAATTCTTATACCTCTACAGTGCTGTCATTAGAATGACCGTTTATATTATGAACATCATCAAGTTCAGTGGAAGGATCATCATTGACAGGTTGATTAAACAACTTATCAAGTTGAACTGCAAGAAATACTGCACTATATATTATGCTGACTGTTACGCTTAAGTTGAAATTATAGATTATACCACTACCCAAGTTTATTGGTATAGTTGGAGTTTCTATCCTTCTTAATATGAAGTTTAATAAACCTAACGACAAAGTTAATGTGCTGATAATAAGGTCCTTCTTACACTTAGCAGACTTTTCAGGATCCTTATTATCCAGATATTTCTTGCATGTATAATAATAGCTTATAGGTTCTGAAATGAACAAAAATAGGATCGTTGATGTTGAACTAATATAACTTGTTACATCTGCATTACCTCTAGCCAAAAAATGGATGACTTTCAACATCATCAATGCTTCTATGGTGCTGCTTGCAAGATTAGCCGATTTACCCACAATTTTTGCCAGCTCTTTTTTACTCTCAGGGTTTCTGTAATCCTTAATTAGATCCTGTAGAGTAAATGCAGAATGGGCAATGTATAGAATAGATGTCGGAAACTTTACTAGTCGAGCAACATTCCGTATAAGAAAGATATTGGATCTATTATTGTCAATGAACTCGCAGCAAAATTGCAGTGAAATCTTACACAATAGGGCTGTTAAACCTGTTGTGATGCAGATTACCTTCCTGAAATCATGATCATAAATATCATGCACCCTTTGTGCGAGTATGTTAGATTTCTTTTTTAGCTTGTTTGGCATGAAATAGTTAATAACTTCCTGTTATTCTATCACATAAAATCCTAAAAGAAAAGCCCTATGAATCAGGACTTTAAGGGAGATTTATGCACAAATCGGCTAAGCATTTTATAAACAAGGGATCGGTACTGAGAGTTGGCACACGAAAGTAATATCCATCCTTGATAATTGCTTTATATTCTATATCAAGTTCAACTAGAGTTTCTGAATGCTCAGAAACAAAAGATATAGGTGATAGAACTACAGGTACACCATCAGCTTTTGCGCGTAATAGCTCACTTTCAGTGCTTGGCTCTAGCCATTTTACAGGACCAATCTTACTCTGATAACATATTGACCAATCTAAGTTATTGATAGCTAACTTTTCTACTATTAACTCTACGCTTCTTTCTACCTGTGAAGCGTAAGGGTCGCCCTTTTTAATGATACTAAGAGGTAAGCTATGGGCTGAAAATAGGACTCTTGGTTTACCGATTTTTCTAGCCAATTTATAGTACTTAGCTATCAGATTAGCGTGAGCTTCAATAAAATCTTGGTTATCATAATAACGGTGAATCATTTTTGTATTGCATTTTAGGCCATACCGTTTAGCATTTTTTTGCCAATTCTCGATGGATGACAGAGTTGTGGTAGTTGAATATTGTGGATACAGTGGCAGCAGAATTACTTCGTCAGGATCAAACTGTTTTACACTTTCAATAACTTCGTCAGCAAATGGACGCCAATAGCGCATGCAGATGAATACCTTGTGTACATGGTTTCTATTTTCGTTTAATTTTAGTTCTGAAGCATTAGCTTGCATTTTTGTATTCTCTAGAATTGGCGATTTACCTCCAATTTCCTCGTATATTTTTCGTGCAGTATTTTCTCGTTTCGCAGATATAAACTTTGCTAAAAGAAACCGAAAGGGATTCGGTAGATTGATTATTCTCCTGTCATAAAAAAGGTTGAATAAAAAAGGACGGACCGCATTTAGTGAATCAGGCCCGCCAAGATTAAATAAGATAACTGCCTTTTTCACCTACGCACTACTACAACAAGTTACTTCTGGGGTGCCTATAAAATTAGCTACACACTCATCAAATTTAGTTATAGGCACTAAATTTCTTACACTGGCATACAATAAGTGGCCTGATCTCTTCAGGTTACTCTTGGTGGATGTGAAGTTCCAATCGAAAAATGTATCGACAAAAAGACTTGGTACCGTTTCAAGAAGTTCAACAGCAGCTAAAGATAGCATTATACAACTTTGCAGGACATTCAGAAGAACCTTGAGGGGAAAAAGTAAAACTTTAACGAAAAGAGAGGTGCTACTTGTTTCATCCAGTAGTCGCCCTGAGTTAGGCGAATTATACTCGGTGTGTTTTCTATTTTGATCAAAGATAGGAAATTTTATAGTATCTTTCTTAAATTCCGCGTCTATTTCTTTTCTACTATGGTTAGTGATTTTTTCCATTAACTTCTCACGCAGATGAAAAGTTCTGACAATAAAACATGTGGCAATCATTAAGGAAGCACATAAAAGTGCGCATTGCATGAGGCTCATACTGCCTAGCATAGCTGGCAGTGCAAAACAAACAAGCGGTGCTATGATTGTCATTTCAAGAAATGGAATAGTGTTTCTTTTCATTGCAAAGGCAGCACCTTCTTTTAATTTTGTATTATGATGTGAACTATATTCCAAATAACTTAAAAATGCCAGACTAAAAGTCAAAAACCCTTTTGTTCCACAAAAAAGTGATGACTTAAAGTTACTTACTAATTTTTTAGTAGTAGATTTAGCTTGTTTTTTAGTGGTAGGCTCAGCTTGTTTAGTAGTGTTATTTTTACAACATTCACCCATACAATACCTCCTTGATGGTTTATTCTTAACTATAAATAAAAAACTGCTTTTATCAAATCAAAATTTACAATAAAATAAATCTATAAATATACTATTTTATATAAGGAAATAATATGGCAATTGAGAGAACACTTTCGATATTAAAACCTGATGCAGTAAAAAATAATATTACAGGCAATATAAATTCCTACATCGAACAATCTGGGCTGAAAATCACAGCACAAAAAATGATGTTACTAACAAAAAAACAAGCAGAGCTGTTTTATGAAATTCATAAAGATAGGCCTTTTTTTGGGGAATTAGTAGAGTTTATGACCTCTGGTTCTGTGGTAGTTCAAGTTTTAGTTGGTGAAAATGCAGTAAGTAAATACAGACAAATCATGGGAGCTACCGATCCAAAGCAGGCAGATAAAGGCACAATCAGGGGTGATTTTGCTGATGATATTAGTGAAAATAGAGTTCACGGCTCAGATAGTCTAGAAAATGCTCGTAAGGAGATAGCTTTCTTTTTTGCTGAATGTGAGTTGGTGTAGTCAACTCAGATTGGCGTCATCCAAGTAGCTGACAACATAGAAACGAAAAAACTTCCTTGACAAACCTCGCCAGCCCCCTTATCATGAAACTGAAGCTATTGTATTTGCTTTCGCCAATCTGCAGATTAAAAGGTAAGGATTACTTAATGTATCGGCGTCTTATGTTCAATTTTTTGCAGTATATAGATACTGCATGTCTTTACAAAACTTCATCTACATCTAGATTTTTATCTAAATAAGCTGAACGCGCTTATAAAGCGTTACAAGACATCAAAAAATGCCAATACTCGACAGAGATAGTAAAAGACTAGCTAACTCGGGGATTCTTTGTCTTTTTTTCTGCTTAGTAAATTTCTTAAACATTTGCAGCGTAAGTTAGTTGCAATTAAAAGCGGCTGAATCTCGCTTGTCAAGCGTTTAAAACATAAAAAACGCCAATATTTTAAAGCGGATAATAACCCCAGGGCTTCTTTTGCCTTTTTTTTCATTTGGTAAATTTCTTAATATTTATAGCTAAAGTAATTTAAAAGTCCGTGAAGGGTGTCATGCCAGTGCTTGACACTGGCATCCAGTTTTCCATATAATCTCATCAAAAATGTTTATTTTCTAGCTACTTTTATACTTATCAACCCAGTATGCTTACTTACAATTAAAATTTCTGGATCCCAGTGTCTGGGCACTGGGATGACAGCTAGCCTGACAACCGTCATCCCGCTACGTGTTAGCGGCTAAGAGATACCGCGAATGAATCGCGGTATGACGGTTCGCGGCAGTATGACGTAGAGCTCACGTTAGCTATACTTTTATGCTTACAAACTTAATAAAATTCCTGGATCCCAGTGGGCTTTGTTGCATCGCTACTTATGAAAGGCTAACTATAATTAGGATTATAAGCAACTTATTGAAAATCTTGTTTTTTTTGCAATCAATCTGATAAAATTTAAGAATAGTAACTTGTTATTTATATTAATAAATTTAATTCTATTGAAAATAGCTAAAGCATTGAAATTCTTGAATTTTAGCCGGATTAGTGAGTGGTAGTGAAATTTCTTTTACTCAAAATTAGGTATTCACTGACCGTTCTTGTTATAAATACCAGAATAATAAGCTACTGATATTCTCCACCTTTTTTATCTTTAATCCATCATAGCTAGCGATGCAACAAAGCCATCCCAGTGTCTGGGCACTGGGATGACAAAAAAGGAGGCACTAGGATGACAAAGGAGAGCTACTCGGATGATACCTTTTTTCTACTTAGTTTGGATTATGCAAGAAGTCTATTATAATCAGGCTTTAAGTGTGCGGAAGTAATTTTTTGCGTTAGAGTTAAAAATTTTTTCTATAGCTAATCAAAGTGGGATCAAGAGAAACTTACCACTTTCTTTACAAAGGGTTTGATGTTACCATTTGACTGCCTATTCTGAATTTATTGAATGAACGTTAACATAAAGAATCTAGTTCATGCTTTCTCTAAATTGCCAAGTTTAGGGCCATCATCATCACGCAGGTTAGTTATACATTTACTCCAAAACAAAGAAAAAGTTATGCTACCACTTGCATCTTTGATTAAAGAGCTAGCAGATCTTATAATAGAGTGTGAAGTTTGCGGAAATCTAGATACTAAGTCACCTTGTTCTATTTGTACTAACCCAAAACGTGACACTAAGTTACTGTGTGTAGTAGAAGAATTAGGTGATCTATGGGCGTTTGAAAAAGGAAATATATATTCAGGTTTATACCATGTTTTGGGTGGCAGATTGTCTGCAATAAATGGCATAGGTCCAAAAGAACTCAACCTTGACACTATTCTGAAAAGAGTGACAGAGTCTAAAATTGAAGAGATAATTATCGCAATTAATCCGACATTAGAGGGCCAAGTTACTGCACAATATATAATTGAATTGCTAAAAAATTTGGATGTGAAAATATCACGCCTTGCTTGCGGCATACCAATGGGCGGAGAAATTGACTATCTTGATGAAGGAACGCTGAGGATAGCACTTACTTCAAGACAAGAATATGAGTTAAATATAAAATAAGACATGTGCTTAAAAAAACTTATATCGCTAATAACATTCAAAAAGAAAAAAATAGTGCCACCACTTAAAGTGGTGGCTTGGGAAAATAACCACCTAAACTATAAGCAATTTTCAGGTAAATTCAACACTATAATTAAAACAATTGATCAGTCTTTTGCAATAATATCTTTGGAAGGATATGATGGATGGGGCAAGACGTTTTTTTTGAAAGAATGGGTAAAAGAGTTAAAACAGCAAAATGAAATTGCAGCTTATTATAGTGCATGGGATATCAATGCATTGGACCAACCACTGCCTTCTTTTTTAAATTTCCTATTTGAAGATTTATTTGTATCGTATAAAGTAAAAAGAAGTGTTATACAACAGTTCAAGAACATAAACCAAGAGCTATTTTCTCTAAACACACTAGGAAAGCTGATCAGTAAATCTCCACTTGCTATGCTTTCAGTATTTCTTGATGCTGCAAAAGAGGCTGATAAAAAAGACATAGGTTTTGTCTTGAGTGAATTAAGTCTTCTCCAAAGAAGAAAAGAGAGTACTAGAGATTTTAAAACACAGTTAGCGGATGTGGTTAATAAAATCAGAAAAGACAAAAACATTTATATAATGGTGGATAATCTTGATGTGTGCCGTCCTAAATTCGTTGTCGATTTTTTGGAATCTATAAAGTATATGCTTGATGTGGAGGGGCTGGTTTTCATTATTTCTGTAAGTAAAGATAAGAGTAATGTACAAAGAGCAATCAGCACAATACTTGGACCAAATTTTGACCTAAAATCTTTTACTGATCTCTCTTTACATTTGCCAAAACAACCGATAGAAAAATTTACAAAAGAACTATTTGAAAATATTAAATTACCGAAAAAGTCAAAAAATTTGATTGTAGATAGTTTTATATTTTATGCAGAAAGCCTGTCACTATCGTTAAAAACAATAGAATACTGCGTAAAAAAAATAAAGCTGTGTCTTCTGAATCACACAAGAGAAGAATTACCTGATCCGAATTTGTTTTCATTTTTGGTAATACTGCAATCGATAAATATTGATATATATGAGGAATTAGGTTTTTCATATCAAAGAGCATTGGAAAAAATTGAAAATGAATATAAATCTTTAGTTCTAAATGGTCAAGAAGAATGGGAAAAACTTAAAACCTCTCTAGAAACTGCTTTTGCAGAGAGGGAGTCAAAAATTAACAAAGCTATAAAGGATATACTATTTTGAAAAGATACCCTACCTTTACATATACAAAGATAGGGTAACATTTGATTAACGCCCTTTTACTATGTCATTACCTTGTTCAAACTTTCTGATTAATTCGCTTACATTGACATTAGATAATTTTTTACCTGCAGATTTGTCATTATGTGAAGCATCAGGTTTACGAAGGTCTTCCTTACTGTTACTCCTAGTAATATTACATCTAACAATGTTTGAATTATTAGACTTATCGCTTACATCTGAAATATTGCTTTTTTCACTACATGAAGACGAATTACTCGACATATTGCCTAAGCTAAAGAGCTTTTTACCTTGATAGATTGGATTCCAATCAAGTGGATTATAAGTTTTTTTGCTAGTCTCAACCTTTTGGTTATTTTGCTGTTTAGGAGAAAAACCAAGTTTTTCTCTTTCTTTCTTGCTTAGCGTTTTGAGAAATTTTACGGTTTCTAATTCATCAGTTGCTTGTACTTTATGTAAATCAAAGCTTTTTTGATGGTTATCCTGCTTAACATTTTCCATCATTTTATCTTTTATTGTTCTATCCTCATCATCAGAAGTGCTGCTACTAATATCACTGATACCACTATCCCCTGAATTGCGGCGTTGTTTGTTAGGAGTGCTATGAATGTTGTCTTCCATGAGTTTTTGCATTGTTGGGCCAAATGTTCTTCCAAGATTGCTACTCACTGTTTTATTACTATCATTTGCTTGAGAATGAGGTACATTTCGCTCAAAAATTGCTTTTATTCCAGCAAATTTAGCTTGGGAAGATTTCGGAGGAACAGGTGGGGCAACCATGCCTTTTGAGTTAATCTTTCCTTCATTTTGAGGAAAAATTTTTGGATTATTTTTTTCTACTGTAGTATTCATTTTTTTACCTCTAAACCTATTAACTAATAAAAGTATAAACTTAGAGGTATTAATTTTGTAATAACAATGCTAATAGATTACCGCAGTTTCAATAAGCATCACCAGAGGATTCTCTATATAATGCTTAAAGGCATTTAAAAACTTTGCTCCGAGTGCCCCATCAACTGCTCTATGGTCAACAGAGAGCGTTACTGTCATTATTTCTGCTATTTCTATTTTCTCATTCATAACAATTGGTTGTTTTTTAGATGCACCAACTGCCATAATGCAAGATTGCGGCGGATTGATTATAGCACTGAAGGCTTTTATACCAAACATCCCTAAGTTGGAGATAGTAAACCCTCCTCCTTGAAACTCTTCAGGTTTCAATTTTCCAGATCTTGCTCTGCTTACTAAATCTTTCACTTCTTTTGATATAGATAAAATACCCTTTTTATCAGCATTTTTTACTATAGGAGTAATTAGCCCATCTTCAAGTGCCACAGCGATTGAAATATCTATATTTGAATATCTCAGTATTTTATTATCTATCCACGAAGAATTTATATCAGGAAATTTTTTCATGCTGAAAGCTGCAGCTTTTATGATTAGATCATTAATTGTTACTTTATTGTTTTCATCTGCTGAGTTAATCTCGTTTTTTAACGATATTAACTTATCAACCTGGCAGTCTACAGTTAAATAAAAATGTGGAACATTCTGTTTTGATTCAGTCAGGCGCTGTGCTATCACTTGGCGCATGTTGCTTACTTCAACTATGGTATCTTTCTCAGGACTTTCAGTATGTATACCACTGCCTAAAAACTCCAACACATCAGCCTTAATTATGCGACCATATGGTCCTGTACCTTTTAATTGCTGCACATTAACCCCTTCATTTTGAGCTATTTTCTTAGCTAATGGGCTTATTTTTGTTCTACCTTCTGCATAACCCTCTGTCATCTGAGTAGCTGACACTGGGATCCATTCTTCTTTTCTAGATCCCAGTGTCAAGCACTGGGATGACATTGAGGGGTTGGATTCCAGCGTCACGCGCTGGAATGACACCGAAGAATGACTTATTGGCTTTCCGTTTAAATCTTGGTGTTCTGATTTTTGATTATCAACAGCACTTTTTGTCACTTCCTTTTTAACTGCACTATTGATGGAAGTTGAAGTATAGTTGTTAAGTGCACTTTCATCTTCTCCTTCTTCCAGCATTAAAGCTATTGGTTGATTTACAGGCACGCCACTTGTTCCTTCTGTTACTAAAATTTTTGCTAAAACTCCTTCATCTATAGATTCAAACTCCATTATGGCTTTATCAGTCTCTATCTCAGCAATTACGTCGCCTACTTCAACTTTGTCTTGTTCTTTTTTATGCCACTTTACAATTTTTCCTCCAGCTTTGCTCATTGTTGGTGAAAGAGCAGGCATTAATATTTCTATAGGCATTGATTTTGCATTTAAAGATCTATTCAATTTTTAATTTACTCTTTATCTTATGTCAACCTAATCGTGAATTATGATGAATAAGTCTGTTACACTATCCCTCACGTTATCCCAGTGCGTGACACTGGGATCTTGGTTCAGTACTATTATCCTATTGTTTTTATTATTTAGCCATAGCTTGTTTGCTAACAACTTTGTTTCAACCAAATCAAAGAAGATCAACATGAGAACGGGGCCAGGGTTTCACTATCCTGTAAAATGGATATACACTTGCAAAAATCTGCCCCTGAAAGTGATAGAAGAGTTTGAGAGTTGGAAAAAGGTCTGCGATATAGATGAAGACTGCGGATGGATAAAAGGCAATCTTCTTAGTGATAAGCGCTACGCGATTGTAAAAGAAGATACTTATGGATATCAAAAACAGAGTGTAGACAGCAAGATTACTATGAAAATAGACAAGTTTGTTGTGATGAAGATAGAAAAATGCAACGAAGAATGGTGCTTTCTTTCCACCCCAAAACGCAAAGCATGGGTACAAAAAAAACATATATATGGGGTTGATTAGGTTGACAAAAGATCTGAATTAACACTAGTTTCTGGGCCTTCTGTAGCATGCTCTTCAGATGAAGCAGAGGGTTCTTGAGGCTCTGGAGACTGTACAGGGCTATCACAGAAACTCCTTAACATCTCCTCAGCGGATGAATCTAAAATTTGTACAATAGACTTTTCACTCTGCTCTTTTAGCGATTGATCCACTCTAGAAATCAACTCAGAAAACTCGCTACCTGATTTTTCAGCTTCACTTTTTATTTTACTTTCTATGCTTGCAATATTACCTTGGTCAATTTCTTCTTTTGTTATGTTGAATGACTTTGCAACATCTTGATATCCAATCTTGCAATTTCCACAACCAATTATGCAAAAAGTAATAGAATCAGATATTTCGCTTGCAGCCCAATTATGTATAGTGTAAGCCAAATAATTGTCATGGTATTTAATGCTAAATTGTTGTTCTATTAACTCAGAAATTTTATTCTTTAGAGACATAAAGCACCCTCCTACATTCGTTATACCTTTTTGTTAAGATACAGCAATTACACCATTTACTACATGCTTTACTTTAATTAATTATTAAAACAAGAGCATCATTTCCAGAGCTATATCTTTTTACCTTGATAATTCTTTTTTGACTTCCTCTTTAATTATCCCACTTATATTCACGTTAAGATCCCCTACCCAAAAATCAGTCATAGTTTCAAGATCGTATAGATCCTCTATTACTTTTTTAATAGCAGCATTTATTTCTTCTTCGTCAAATTCCTTTATAATAGGTCTAATCTTCACATACCCTGGAAAGCCTTTACCATAAATTCCTTTGCTTTTATTAATGCAGCCACCTGCACCAGATCTACTGCTTCTCAAACCACTTCCACACTCTACTGTTTCATACTTGATTTCACCATTTTCTATATATGCTATTTGATTGTCTTGTGTAGACTTCAGTTTATCTGCCTTTACAATTTTCTCCTCTAGCTTTAAATCTTGCTTATGAATTACTGTTTCCTCATAACCCTTACCACCGTATGTTCTATACTCACCTCCACCTGCAACAGTAATCAGTTGCTGGCAATGTTGCTTCTGCGAATTGCACATTTCTATGAAAACAGGTCCCCCGTCCTTATCTGAGAAGTTACTTTCCTGGTTACCCCCTCCCTCTGTGACTTGCACCTTAATTATAGGATAATTAGGATCGATTTTCAGTTTAGCTTTAATATAATCTCCTGGCATCCCTACTCTGCTTTCAGTAGAATGGCATTTTTGATTGTCACAGCCACTACCTTGTATATGACCTGCTTCACCACTTCCCCACGCTTCTATTTTAATACGATCAAATTTTATTGATAAGTCATCTGTATAAACATCTTTATTTTTATGATCATAGGATTTTTCATTATTTTTTTCAAGATCTGGTTTCTTATTTTTCAGATGTTCCTTGATTATCTCTTTTAATTTTTCTTTTAATTTCTTTTTGAGACCTTCTAAATCGAACCTACACAATTTATCAGCGTAAAAAACCTCTGTTCTGTTTGCTTTAATCAGTTGATCTTTTAATTGTGTACACTTTCGTACTTCATTTTTTTCATCTCTTAATACTTTACCATCCTTATCTTTACAATCCACTTCCTCATACCTTAAGTAGAATGGCTTATCATCTTCATTTTTATTCAAATATTGTTTTGAACGGCTACACTTTCCATCAAAGCAGATGCAACCATCATCACCTTGCTCACATCCTTCTTTATGCTCTACATCCGTCAATTTGTATACTACTTTCAGTCCTTCACCAGATTTTAATTTTTCGTCTATTTTGCTATCTTTCTTCACACAATAACTGCATTCTTCCTTCTTCTGCTCATTTTCATCAGGGAAGAAAACATACTCTTGCTTATTAAATATTATTTTATCCAACCTCTCTTGAGTTTCTTTCAAAGGGTAAACTATTTCCTTGCTTGGAAGATAATAGAACTGATTTGATTCCTTGGAGTAAACAGCATTGTATTTAGTATATCTTGTTCCCATTAATTTTAGTGGTATTATTTTATTTTCTCTTTTAAGAACAAACTCCTCTGGTTCTGGCTGCCATCCAGAAAGACAAAGCATTTTACTGTTAGAATTTCCTTTATACTTTACTTCTATTTCCGGCTGCCCAGAGTTATTAAATTCACATTGAATAGATTTGTCTTTTAACTTTTTCTCAAAATCATTAAAACTATAAAAACTTCCGCCTTTAGAACATTTAATTTGCACATCAGGAACATAGCCATATTCTTTCAGAACTTTAAATTGTTGCGGATTACTTTCTAATATACCTTCTATAATATTATCAATATTACTATCAGTTGTTTTTGCTACTATTGCTGGTTTTACTACTTTTAAAGATAGGGGGCCAATGTTTATAGGATGGTTGAGGTCAGTATTAACATTAAAAGTACAGGAACCATTACTATAGGTTCCATGTGCTTTAGCACAAGTGCTCTCACTCATCTTCATTTCTACTTTCAATGTATTTGCATTTACTATCTCCACTATCTCAGGTTCTGGAGCAGGTGGTGCAGGAAAACAGCGGATGAACTGTGGATTGTTTTCATCTATACTTTGAGTTCCAAGGTATTCAGCGCAGAGCTTATCTTTTTCTCTATAAGTTTTGAAGTAGTACGTGATGCCATCTTTGTCTAAAATAGAGCGCCACTCAGCTTTATTTTCTCCATACCCTTTAGGGAAATCTAATTTTTCTCCAATCTCTCCGTCTCTTCCTTTCAGATCACCAATGATTACCTTAACCTTAGGATTAAAGTAATCATTGTCTTTATCTGTTATAGGAACAATTCTAACTTGTGGAAGCGACATTGCAAGTTGTTCACAAAATGGAGGGGGGCCAGGTGCAAGTGGAACAGGAGCACATTTTACTGCCGTTTGGTAGCAGGTATCACAGACTTTTTCCATCTCCCCAGGACGGAAAATATTCTCACCCGAAAATACTCTAGAACCCGATGAAGAAATTCCTGACATACAAGCCCCTTTTTGACTGCAAGCACATATTTTAGGAGAGTTAGCGAATCTTCTTTTTTCCTCATCAGTAACACCGTCTGCCCATTCCCATTTAAGACCCCGAGCAATTTCTCCTCCAGCTTTTGTTTTATCTCCTTCCCAGTCGATAAAAGCTGCAGCAGAAACTCCAGCTCCTGTACCTTGCGTTCCATATATCTGGCGGCAGGATTCCCCACTTTGTAAGTCATAACAATAACTTTGTCCATCATAAGCACATACTCTAATTTTGGGATTAAAGTAACCATCAACTCCTTGATCTTTTATTGCTTGCACCTTAATTTCCTTTACCCAATCTCCACCAACTATTGCTTCCCACCAAGTATTACTTTCTACAAATGTTGGACAATCAGCATATCCTTGATACGAAAGACCAAGTATCAAAAAAAATATCAATAAGAAATTAAGCCTTACACTTCTCATAAAATACCGGTAACCACTCATTAACTTCTTCTCCTTTTTCTTTTATTGCCTCATACATATACTTTATAGTCTCTTTGTTAGCTGAAAGTACATGTATTTCTTGCATATCCTTCAAATCCAGATTTAAGGTTACTAATCCTTTGTACTGTTTTATCAAAAATAAACCTTCCTGTGTTGGCGTCTGCAGAATTATATTCAGCTCCTCTTTCGATAGAGAAAATGCCTTCATGTATAATCTATTTGCATTGACGTTCGGCATCAAGATTCTTGTATCAACATGTTTATCTAAATATTGAGTAAATTTGCTAGCAAATGCGAGATTTAAATTCTCAGTACTTAGGATTACTACAACATTTAGTTCCGTCATTCTTTGCATCCAGTTATCAAACTCTTTCTCTGTAGGAAAAATATTACTTATCTCCCATGCTTCATCCAAAACAAGTATTGCAGGCGAGCCATCACATTTTGCCTCAAAAGAATATAAAAAATAGTAAAGTATCACGGACATACATTCCTTTTGTTTTGTAAGGTTTGCGGTGTTGAGAGATATAATTTTTGTTTCCCAGTCAATATCTGATTCATCACCATCTTGAAATAAGTAAGCAAAGTCACCATCGTCACACCATCTACTTATCTTACCCCCAAGGAGCAAGAGCACCTCAGAAATTTGTGAAATAGAACGTGATTCCTTGGGTATAGCAAATATAGAATCCACAATTTTTCTTATCTTTTCTTCTACGTCCACCAAGCTCGTATCGGCTACCATTCTTCTGATCAGTTCAACCAACATATTGCGATTGGAAGCACTATCTTCAATGTTTAGTGGATTAAATTTTAGGCTTTTGTCCTTATATTTTGGATCGATTATGTAATATTTACCACTCACTGCTTTAGTAAAAATTATTGATTTTCCAGTGTTATCCAATATGACAATTCTTGGGTTAAACTTTCTTGATTCTGATAATAGAAAATTAATGAGTGAAGTTCTGCCTGAATTTGGAGCTCCGAGTATCGTAGTATGGCCATTATTTCTTTTTCCATGAAAATTAAAGAAGTAAGGATTTCCTTTTTTTGAAAAAAAAATCATTACCGCTTCTTTCCACCTTCTTCCTTTTAATGTACCTGACGTAAAATCGTGCAGCATAGCAAAGCTGCAAGCGTATTTTGTTAAGATATTTTTCGGTTGCGTAATAAAAGCAAAATTGCCTGGAAGTTGTGCCCAAAAATGACTTTCCATATGTAAATCAGCTCTAAACATCATGAAGCCAACTAATGACATTATAGAAGATAAATCACTAATACTTTCAGCTAACTTATTCCTATCATCTGCAAATATTGTAAAAATAATTTTCTGTTGGCAGAAGTCTATACTAGAGGTCTTTTCAAGCTCTATTATTTCTTCAATTCCTGAGCTTTTAAGTAAGGTATTATCCTCACTAATTTGCAGCATGTTGATTTGTTTTTTAAATTCTTTTATTGCTTTGTTATTACTAGTAAATATCATTATTTCTGTAATGATAAATTCAGATTCAAGCTGCAAGCATCTATCTATATTACCTAAAGAGATTTCCCGGTATTCTTTTATGCTGAAAATAGAGCCAAATTTCTGTTGATTTTCAAATATTGTTTGAAACGTATTGAAACCAAAAGCTATTTTAAAATTTCTAATATATTGCGACAGGTCCCTTTCATGTATTGGATAATCTTTGTGCGTTAATGTAACAATATAGTGGAGAAATTCTATCATTTCAGAATATATTTTACCTTCACTAAACCTTAGACTCAGTTTTTTAGCTCCAAAAGGTCCTAAATCATTTTGAATTACGTCAGTTATCTTTTGCAACTCCTGATGGCTTTCTTGTAAAGACAACTTATGCTTATTCTTTATTCTATTGAAAAAAAACGAATTATTAGTATGCTTGCCAAAATCGCTAAACAATATTACAATGTATAGTTCATTTATATACTGTAATTTACTATCAGTTAGTTTATTAAACCACGTTGAATGTAGGTTGTCAGAGAAGTCTTCAGTTTTATTCCATTTCAAGCTCAGTTTATTGCGCTTTCTAACGGTATGAATCCAAACGGTAAAACACAGGCTATTAATATTTTTTGATATGCTTTTTCTAATTTCAGTTCTGAGGTCGCTGTAGTTATCAACAGAAGAATAATCTTCTAACTTGATTATTTTTAACAATTCTCCCTGTTTTGTTAGTATGGTTTCTTCATCGTAATGACAAGCATAAGGAACAAAATCTAAATCAATGCTTTCTAGTAATGCTAAGTTGTTCTTTTTTTTAAGCTTAGAGTTAACTGTTGGTACTTTTAACTGCATATGCGTATTCAATAAAGATAATTAAAAAAGATAAAAATACTATCTTAATTTTTATCTTTTTTTTCGCTATCGGATTGTAATTTTATATCTTTTGCAAAGTTAAATTTTTCTTTTAAGTAGTCTGTTGCCTTTTCTGTACTACCGAACATCAGGACCAGTACACCAAACATTATCATAAAAAAGATTAGACCTCTGAACACTACTGCAAGTATCACTGCAGCTATACACAACCCTATGATTGTTGAAGGACTCATATTTTCTACAGTATCTTTAACTGAAAATGAAGAAATAAAATTTTTTACCGTTTCTTGTATACCCTTTAATTCATCACTCGCCGAACTTGCTTCGCTAGAATATGATGCAAAAATGAAACTTAATAAGGCTATAAAAACCAAAACTTTATTCAATTGAATGCGCATCAACTAAATACCTTTTAAACATTTCTTAAATATAACAACTTTTATATCAATAGGCAAGAACTGAATTCACTTATCCACTACAAGTAACACATATTTAATTTTTACAGACGTGAACATGCTGTAAGCTCTTTATCATCAACAAGAGGACTCACATTAATGGATGTTAATTTACTTGATAGGAAGTTTGAATGCAATTCAGCTACTGCTGCTATAGCAAACACTGCAGCCATAGCAAGTAGTCCTGCTCCTATCAATCCTGATGTCATTGCTCCTGCAACAATGCACCCTATTGTGGAGAGAGCACAACCTGCTACAAGTGCAACGTGAAGATTTCTGTTATTGGGTTGGTTTTTAAGTAGGATATCTTTCTTAACTTGATCTGGATTTGCTTGACCATCTGAGTTTTCATTTTCTTGCATTTTTGGCTCTTTTTTTACAGTCTGCTCTGGCTGCACTTGAGTCTCGTTTTCTTTTGGGGATTCCAAATTTGATTCTAATAACTCAGTTTTTTCTCCACCCTCTGGTTGTAAGCCATTATCTCCTTCAACAGAGCTCAATGTTGAGTTTAAACTTTCCTCAGATGAAGTGCTTGTTACTAAAGTTAAACTGCTCCTTCTGCTACTTACTGGTGATTTCAAACTTTCTTTACTCGTTCTAGGTGAGTCTATTCCACTATCTGAGTCATTGCCACTACTGAGTTTAGAAGTTTTCTTCTCCTCTATTTCTTTCACAACCTTGCTATATTTTTCAAACACTTCCTCTGCAACATCTGAATTACTAAGTATTTTATTATCACCACTTTTTTTCTCAGCTACATTCAAGGGTGTTTCTTGTGTGTTGTTTTGCTCTTCAATATGTTTTAGCTGCATTTGATCTTCAATATTTTCTTCAACAGCATTTGGTATTGAGCTTACACTGCTGCTCCTGTTAGTAATATCCAAAATTGTTTTTACTATTTTTCCTCTTATTGTTTGTGGTCTTTGTGATTGTTCTCTTTCATTGTTAAATACTGTAGGTACAGCTAGTTCTTCTGATTTTATTACTTCATCTTTCAATGCAGGAAGAAAGTTTTCGATATAATACTTATAATGTTTTTGATATTCCTCTTGTTTTTCTGGTGATTTTTCTAATTGTTCTCTCAGCGATTTTTCTAATTCAGTTAATACCTCAGGACTAGCTCCTTCCTTGAACAACTCTATGCATTTTTTGATAGTTCCATCTCCCTTTTGTGGGCTTCCATATTTATGATTTTCTTTTGTTACCTTTTTGTATATAGTGTCGTGCAATTGTTGGTTAATATCTTTTTTAGAACTTAGCATAGACTCCTCCATACATAACAAAATGTATAGATACCTCTTTAGCGTTAATTTTACATTAAAACTGGGCAATTATGCCATATTATAAATAATTGCGGCAACTTGCTTATTGGAAGGTCGCTTAACTATTTGCTTTCTGGGCTTTCTACTTCTACAGATTTGCTATTAATATGATTCTTTGCTTGTTGAACTAACATATCCACTACTTCTTTTACAGGCTTTTCCTTATCAACCATGCCAACACTTTGGCCAGCCATTAAAGATCCCGTTTCAACATCTCCATCAATTACTGCTCTTCTTAAAGCTCCAGCCCAGAATTTTTCTATTTCAAGCTGCCCATCTTCTTTTGAGATCTGTCCCTTTTGGTATTCATCAATAACTTCTTTTTGACGCTTCATAAAGTCATCGCTTGCTTTGTTGGCTATAGCTCTTACTGGAATTACAGGAAAATCAGCACTTATCTGTACAGAAGGTATTGCATTACGTGCGGCCGATTTAATAAACACTTCCTTAAAATTTTTGTGGGCAATTGACTCATTAGTGCAGACAAATAATGTACCTATTTGACAGCCACTTGCTCCCATTTCCAGGTAATTAACTATCATTTCACCTCTTCCTATTCCACCTGCAACAAACACTGGTATTTGTTCATTTTTAAAATGAGGCAATATCTCTTGTGCAAGAACAGAAGTGCTAACTGGACCTATATGCCCACCTGCTTCCATTCCTTCTATTATTAATGCATCTACTCCCATTTTTACTAACCTTTTCGCAAGGCTTAATGCTGGTGCAAAGCACATAACTTTAATGCCTGCACCCTTGATTTTTTCTATATTAGGCTTTGTTGGCAGTCCACCGGCAAGCACTATATGGCTCACTTTCGTTTCAATACACACATCTATCAACTCACTCAACTTTGGGTGCATAGTAATTAGATTTACACCAAATGGCTTGTTAGTTAATTGCTGCGTCTCTATGATTTCTTTTTTTAGCAAGTCTGGAAACATTGCACCACATGCAATCACACCAAAACCACCAGCGTTTGAGATTGCTGAGACCAAGTTTCTCTCTGAAACCCAGCTCATAGCACCACCCATTATAGCAAACTCACTGCTAAGAAAATCTGTTCCTTTTTTCCAGAGGCTACTTAACATATAACCTATATCATACGTTTAAAAATGTTTTGTTTATCTATAAATGTGTGTTTTAAGGCGCCAAGTATATGTAAGATTATAAAGAGTACCATAAAATATGCAAGCATCGAATGTAGCTCGTTAGCCGTGTTAGCTAGATCCTTGTTTTGATTAATCAACAAAGGGATATGAAAAAAATATTTGATCTGTTTGCCAGAAGCAGAAGACATGACATAGCCAGATAGTGGCATTAGCACCATCAAAGAATATAAACCAAAGTGTACTGCTTTACTTATATTGATTACAAACCGAGAAAAATTTGCTGGAAGTGGTGGAACATAAGTAAAGACGCGAAAAAATATGCGTACTATGATTAATCCAAGAATAGTGATACCGCAAGCCTTATGAATAGCGTATATGTTGAACTTAATTTCATTGCTAAGTGGCAGGCTTTTCATATAAAGTCCAGAACAAAGCATACCGATAATAAAAACAGCCATCAACCAATGGATAACTCTTAAACCTAGGCTATATTTATCGTCTTCCATTTTGATTACCCTAAAGTAGCATTTATATAATAGAAAAACTATTTTTCAATCAAAATCATTAAAGCAATTTAGATTTACCGACAATGTAGCTATACAAATTCGACCCAGCCGGAAGTCAAGGGCACCTAAATCAAGAAACGGATTAAACGAAAAACTTACTTGACAAACTCCGCCAGCCTCCTTATCATGAAACTGAAGCTATTTATCTTCTCTGTACAGATTAAATGACAAAAAAACTCAACGTATCTGGCGTCTCATGTTTAATTTTTTGCACTGTGTGCACTCTATGTCTTTATCAAATTTCTAGGTTTTTACCTATACAAGCTGAAATACGCTTATAAAGCATTTAAAACATCAAAAAACGCCAACTTAAAAAATGGATAGTGAATAATTAGCTACCCTAGGGTTTCTTTTGCCTTTTTTTCTGTTTAGTAAATTTCTTAAATATTTATGACTAAAGGTTAGTTGCATTAAAAAGCAGCTAAATCGCGGTTATTAAGCGTTTAGAATAAAAAAACGCCATACTTGAAAGTATAATGTAAGTAATTAGCCAACCACGGGGCTTCTTTTGCCTTTTTTTCTGTTTAGTAAATTTCTTAAATATTTATGGCTAAACGACAATCGTCATCCCTGTAAAGGTCAAGTATCCCGCTACGTGTTAGCGGCTAAGAGATACCCGGCGGTATGACGGTTCGTGATGGCATGACGATAAGGTTCCAGTGTCAAGCGTTTGGCATGCAAATTTCCTTAAACGTTCGTAAGCTTAAAACTTTACTTTAGATCAAACTGCTGTATAGTGACTTTATAGCTTCAATTTTGTAATGAATATACCTAGTATAGAAAATTGTGATCTTCACAATAAAACCGTCTTACTCAGAGTTGACTTCAATGTTCCTATAAAAGATGGAGAAATTCGTGACGTCACTCGTATTTTGAGAGCATTGCCTACTATTCAGTATTTAGTGAATGCGAGTGCAAAGATTATTATTATATCACATTTTGGACGCCCAAAGGCCAGAGACAATAATCTGTCGCTAAAAAATGTAATTGACACTTTATCGCAGTTACTAAATAAAAAAGTGAAATTCATTGACGATTGCTTTGGTGAAAAAGTACAAAGAGCAGTAAGTGTTATGGATGCAGGAGATATAATATTACTAGAGAATCTAAGATTTTATAAAGAGGAAGAGCAAAGTGACTCAAATTTTGCCAAACAACTAGCATCTCTAGCGGATATATATGTAAATGATGCATTTTCTTGCTCTCACAGAGCTCACGCTTCTATTTCACGCATTACAGAATTTTTACCCTCTTATGCAGGGTTTTGCTTGCAAGATGAGCTAAAGTATCTTGAAAAAGCTGTATCGTTTAAAGCTAAACCTATTACTGCGATAGTTGGGGGAGCTAAAATATCAACTAAAATAAAAGTGCTTATGAAGCTAACAGAAAAGGTTAATTACCTAGTTCTAGGTGGTGCAATAGCCAATAATTTTTTGTCATTTAGCAAAGTAAATATAGGGAAATCTTTCTTTCAAAATGGTGTTGACGACCTTCTGCATAATATTCTTGAAACAGCAAATAAAAACAATTGCAAAATAGTTGTGCCAGAAGACGTTCTGATTGCAGTAAACTCTGATTACAGCACTAGTATTTCAAGAAGAACTGAGTCCATTTTGGACGGTGATATAATTTTGGATATCGGACCACAAACTTTGAGTACAATAAGCAGTATAATAGCAAGCAGTAAGACTCTGCTGTGGAATGGACCTATTGGTGTTTTTGAACATTCAGCTTTTGCAAGCGGTACAATAGGGGTAATGAAAATCGTAAGTGACTTAACGCACAAAGGAAAGTTAACCAGCATAATAGGGGGAGGCGATAGTCTATCTGCAATAAGCGCTGCAGGCCTTGCCGATAAGGATTTTACATATGTTTCCACTGGTGGAGGAGCATTTTTAGATTGGTTAAGTGGCGATGAAATGCCGGGAGTTGCTGCTCTGCAAAAACGATTAGATTAAAACTTTTTTAAATTATTTCTTATAGGCTAGCTTTTTTGTGAACGTGATTATGTCGAAGACAGTTAAACTAATTTTGTGTTTAATAATACCAATAATAGGATTTATTTTTTATATTAAGGATCATTATTTTCACACCGGCTATGTAGAAGAAAATGTTGAAGTCAATTTTGAACCATTTTTCAGTTCACAACCAGCCACCGTTTCAGAATTAACTGACTTCGATAGAGGAGTGTTGAAAGTTTGTGGAGATTGGGGAGCACATCCAGATAAAGAAGATTTCAAAATTTTACTTAGTTGTCCGCAGCATCAAGAAGTAGTGAAAGGAATATATAAGTGATTACGCCAGATGCGGATTTGGAGTTACTTAAAGATGAACTGGCTAACATTTGGTTTACAAATAGTGGAAGTGAAAAAGAAACTATAGGGTTTGGACATATTTTTTGTGGTGAGCCAAACGATAAATTAGGTGGTATGCATTTTGTAGGTAGATATGTTGAAGCTCAAGAGGATAAATGGGCAGTTGGAATCCTGTGCAATGAATCAGATATTAAGCCGCCGGTTTATACATTTGGAATGAAATATTTGGGTAAGGATGGGGAAGTGAAAGTTAAATGCCCAAATGGATACGCATATAACCTTCATGCCGATAATTTCTGCAACTAAGGCGTTTAAGGAATTAGGAAAAGATGGAATGTGTCTATATGAAATGGAAGATGACAATTATCAATCAGTGTTTGTAAGAAAGAATGATGCTATACTCACGTTCTATCCTGACTTAACACCAAAATGTGATGATAAGAGTACTTATTGTAGTTGCGGTAAATCTTAATTTCAAAACCAATAGGGTGAACAAATGATAAAAATGCTATAGGGTGTAGCAAATCTAAATGAGTTAAAATTTTGATTAAAGGGTTTTGTGAATAATAATGAAGAAGGGCATTATTCGTCTAATAAAAGCAATTCAATACTCTTGTGAAGGAATAAAATCAGCTTTTATATCAGAAATTGCGTTCAGACAGGAGTTACTGCTTTTTATAGTATGTGTCTCAATTTTGTTTGTTTTGGATGTAAGTAATCTAGAACGTGCAGTAATGATAAGCAGCCTATTCCTGGTGTTAATTGTGGAAATTGTTAACACTGCTTTTGAAACGACAATTGAGCGTATTTCCAGTGAACAACACATACTTTCAAAAAAGGTGAAAGATCTAGGTAGTGCAGCAGTTTTTCTTTCATTAATTAACTTCCTGATAACATGGATGATAATATTGATAGGTTAATACGAATGTTATTAAGATATGTTGTCAAACTCACCAATTAAAGTTTTTATATCTTGCGGTAAATCAGAGACAAATTCCATGTATTCCTTACTTTTTGGGTGGTATAAGCCCAGTGTATAAGCATGTAGTGCTTGTCTATTGAAATTACGAATGAAACTAGAGTTTTTAGCATATTTTGTGCTTTTACTACTATTTTTTCCATAAACTTGATCACCAACTATGGAATGTCCTATGTGGCTCATGTGGACTCGAATTTGGTGTGTTCTGCCTGTCTCTAAAGTGCATTTAACGAGGCTTACTTGTCCTATAACTTTTTGCACTAAATAGTGAGTGATTGCTAATTTGCCTGTGATTTTTGTTACACACATCATTTCTTTATTACCGCGTTTGGGAGCAATGTTAGTTTTTATCGTGCCTTGCTGAGAAGATAATGTTCCCCAAACTACTGCTAAGTATTCCCGCTTTATTTTGCGATTCGATAACAATTCAGACAAAAAACTATGGGCTGCTTCATTTTTTGCAATTACCATTAGCCCACTAGTATCTTTATCGAGTCTATGAACAATTCCTGGTCTTACATTAAGGTGAGCGATAACTGCGTTCAAAAGCGTATCATTGTTTGTCCCAGCACCTGGGTGCACTGTTAATCCACTTTGTTTACTCAGAACTATAATGTCCTCATCTTCATAGACGATATTAAGTTTTATGTCATAATTAGGCTCAATTGATGTGGATATGTCAGGTTGAACGAGATGCACCACATACTCTTCATCTGGTTTTACTATGTAGTCATTATTAATTATCGGTGTGCCAAGTAATTTCACCTGCTCATTTTGTATCAATCTTTGCGCTTTGCTGCGTGATATGTTGCATTTTTCAGCTATATAGGTGTCTAACCTTAATTTCTCTTTATCATTATTAACACTTAAGGTTATTATTGAGTAATCTATAGTGATTTACCCCGCGCCATTTCCCATGCTGCTTGAACATTTGGGTCTGTAAACATTGTTGCACTAGACTCAATTTGCAGATCACCTTGTTTTTTAATATGGCAAATTGTTTGAGAGCCATCTTTCCAGTAGATTGTAACTTTATTATCAAAATCTCGTAATGTTGCCTCAACCTTTTTTTCTTTATTATCTTTTTCTTCCAGCTTAATAGATTCTAATAAATAATATAAGAATTCACTTGGTTTGCCGTTGATTTTTTCTTTCCATTCATCTGTTTTTTCTTGTTCAGATTTTTTTTGCTCTAACTTTTCCTTCTTTTGCTGCAGCTTATTTTGTTCTGCTTCCAGCTCTAACTTTCTAACTGTGTCACGTAGTTCTTTGACTTTATTTTCTAATACTAATAATTTATTAGTATTATTTCCATTGTTAGCTTCTAAATCAGGCGTACTTGGTTGAGCTTGCTTCTTTTTTATTTCTTCTAATTCATTCCTTACTACGTTTAATTGCTCCTTCAATTCCGTTTTTTCCTCTTCTGTATCCTCTTTTAACTTTTTTAGCATGCTAAGGAACTCGTTATTATTAGACTGCGTAGTTGATTGAAGCCAGCCTACAAAGCGGCTTGGTTCAAATCGTTCAATTTTATCTTCAGCAATTTTAATAGCATTCTCTAACCTAGAAAAAGTACCTTCAATATCTAGTGAATGTGCTTTTTTTGTCAATTCTTTAGTGTTGTTTAAAACTTCTGAAATTTCTGCATGTAGCCAATCTAAATCTTTTTTGATGTCTTCTCTGATTTTTTTTAGGTGATCAAGCGTTTCTTTAATGTTAATATTTGCAGGCTTTAAAAGACTATTATCAAGTAAATCGCAAGCTTTTTTAAGGTTACTGTCAAATGAGTTGCAAAGCGGACTAAGTAGTTTTTTCATTAGAGATATTAGTTCATTTTCCCTTTTACCAAGCTTATTTTCTACTACTGATACAACCATGCCCTTTCCAGACCAGTATGGAAATAGAAGACCTAAAGAACTGTGTTTTCTAATAGTATGATTTTCATGATCCACGCTATTACTTATTAGATTGCTAAGTGTTGATATGATGCATAAAAGAATAGCGACTAATAAAGCTATTAATATTATTGGAGCATTAATGGATTGTGATATTGCTGAAACTACTATAATAGTACCAAATACATATGATCCAGTAAACAAGAGAATCCTATTTCTATTTTCTGCTTCTATATCTTCTAGTATTTCTCTCTGCGTCTTAGAAATTGGTAAAACTATTGAAAGCTTTTCCCCCTTTTTATCTAAATTTGTTACAATTTCAATTTTTTTAGCTTCTTGAGCAATCTGGCTGTACTGTTCATCAACTTGATAGTTTCCTATTTTTTTATCTATTTCATTCTCTTTTATTTTTTGTGTATTTATAAAGTTTATAACAGCAGTAAATAAGAGAACTATAAGAGGAATAAAGGCAAGAGGTGCTGGCGTGAACGCAAACCCAGCAATACTTACTGTAACAGGCTGAATAGAAAAGGCAGTAAATGCTATAAGAGTAGCAATGGTACTTGCTATCGATATAGTACCAGAATACTTTCTTATAGAGCTCAAAATTCTACTGGGCTGGTCAGAAAGTTTTCTAAATCCTAAAAAATCAAAATAGTCTTTGAAAGGATCTTGAGTGTCTGTAACCATAACATTTTTCTAGTTTAAACTTATTTAGGTATACGTTAACCAAACCTTAAAATCAAGTTTCTTAATTTTTCAACATGTGCCAAGGCCTATTGGAGCGCACTGTATTAATCTTTACGTAACGATTTGTTAACCAAACAGAATGTGTGCCATACGTTTCTAGATCAGCATGTTTAATAATTTTAGCGTTGCAAGCTGAATAGTCGAATTCACTTAATTGAATTGTTAAATCAACTTTATCACAATTTTCTGAAATATCTTCTTTTTTATAAGCTAGCAGCACTAATTTATTATTTCCTTTATTATATATGCAGCCATAATCGTTACACTTTAGCCTTTTATCTGAGTTATTGTATTTTTTATGATTCAAAATTTGGTTCTGCCCATTTTGCTTCGCCCATGTTTTGACAACAAAGTTCCTATTTTTTCTGGTGAGAGAATATAGTAAGTTATCACTCTCCTTTGCAGCAACATTATCAGCATTTATCAAGATATCAGGAGTTCTATACATAGCACTAGAGAAAATACCCAGCACAATAAAGAAAATTCCGAAGAAACGCCAATTTCTTTCCCACAAGCACAGCCACAATAACCCAAATGTTATTATAATAATTGATGAGGCAGGAAAAGTACGAATGGGAATAACCAAATACTGAAGACTAGCGATTGCATTTGTTATATACAAAATGCTGTCAATTGGGCGCTCTATAAATGGCGCTATAATCCATTCAACACCCAAAGGAATCAACAAAACATAGATTATTCCAAGTGGAATAATAATTAATGTAACTATTGGTATAGCAACTAAATTTGTGATAATGCCACTAATTGAAAAATAATTAAAATTATATATCGTATACGGAACAGTTGCTAAACTTGCTATTACTGAGCTGATCATTATCGACACAAAATATTTCATTATTTTTATTTTGAACAACTTATTAGCATTAATTTGATAACTGGCAACCAGTGCCAAAACAGCAGAAAATGACATCTGAAAGCCAGGCTTTAAAATTGCTTCTGGTTCTACTGAGAGTATCACTGAAGCAGCAAACGCAATTGCTATTAACCCTCGATATTTTCTCTCTATCATTATTGCAACGAGTACTAAAATCACCATAATGTAGGCACGCTGAGCAGAAATTTGCATACCGGTAATCAATAAATAAAACGTGGTTGGCAAGATAGTAAGGAATGCAGATATTTTCTTGGTGTTATACTTAAGAGTCAAAGTTTCAGATATTGCGAATAAATTACGAAACACTACAAAAAACAGACCAGCAACAAATGATAAATGCAAACCAGATATGGCAAACAAATGTGCTATACCTGAATCTCGTATCGCGTCCATAGTTTTTTGATCTATGCCATCTTTTTTACCGATCAGTAATGCAGAGATTATATCCGCATGTGGTTTTTTGATATTTTGCTGCAGGTTTTCATAAATGTATTGACGGAAAGATTCTATATACTCTAGAAATTGCCTTGCTTCAGCCTTTTTGTGTAGGGCTATTTTGCTTGTTGCAAAACCTGTTGCACTTATTTTCTGGTAATATGCTATTCTTGCAAAATCGTATGCATACTCCGAAGGTGCAATCTTTAGAGGGAAGAGTTTTGCTGATAATTTTACTTGATCGCCTATTTTAATGCCTTTTTCCACTTTGGTTCTAACTGATATTCTGATGTTATCTAGAGCTCTATCCGGTGTCATTCCAGCGCGTGACGCTGGAATCCATATCTTTTTTTTCTGGATCCCAGTATCAAGTACTGGGATGACAAAAGGGGGCACTGGGATGACAAAAGGGGGCGCTGGGATGACAGGAGAGGATTTTGAGATAGTAGGGGATTTTTCAACAGAAAGCAGAAATTGTTTATATGAGCCCCTGTCGTTAATATCCTTCACTGTGGCAACGATATTTTTTACATACCTCTCTTTATCAAGAATTTGAGTATCAACTAAAGCTGTTCTTAATTTACTGGCTGTAAATCCTATGAGCACTGCAATTAAAGCAATGCATAATATTGCGTACTTTCTGTATAATATTGCAATCAAAATTAGTGTGGGTAAAAGCAAAAGAAAAATAGATATGCAGCTTGGTTCAAAACTTAGGGAAAAATATGTTAAAATTCCTGCACACTGAAGAACAGGAAACCACAGTATCAAGTTATATTGTTCATTGCGCAGATTGTTACGTATATAACTAACTATTATGTCAAGAAAAGTTAATAAGTGTGTCGATATTTGCATGTGGTGAAATTTTATTTTTCTTTTTTCATTATTTGTATATATAATAACTAAATAAGCAACGACGCGGGATGGAGCAGCTCGGTAGCTCGTCAGGCTCATAACCTGAAGGTCGTAGGTTCAAATCCTACTCCCGCAACCATTTTTAAGGATATAGTTGTTCCACTTTCCAATCGCTTCCCTCAACAAGAGTGTATCTAAATCTAATATGCTTCCTATATTCACCTTCTTGCCAAAATTCAATTACTTTTGGGATTACGCAAAATCCCACCCAAAAATCAGGACGAGAAACTTGTGTATTGTGAAATTCTTTTTCCTTCAATTTTATAGCTTGCTCAAAATCTTGCCAATCTTTCAGAATGCTCGATTGTTTTGAGCACCATGCGCTAATTTGACTACCCAGCGCTCGAGAAGAGAAGTATTTGTCAGTTCTTTCATCGTTTAGAAGTTTAACCTCTCCTTCAATTCGCACTTGCCTAGCAAATTCTATCCAATGAAACACTAACGCAGCTTTGGGGTTCTCAGTCAATTCTTTCCCTTTTTTACTGTTTACGTTAGTGAAAAACACAAAACCTTCTTTGCTATATTCCTTTAGTAATACCACTCTTGCAGATGGAATACAGTCTTTGCTACAAGTTGCTAGCGTCATTGCAGTTGGTTGTTCACACGGAGAATTAAGTACTGCTTTGTACCACTTTGAAAACAAATCAAATGGATCTTTTTCAAGTGAAAATATCATATCAAAAAATAAAATCTTAATTCTGGCACGCGTTGCAAAAATAAGTGCTACGGCCATTTTGTCGTATAAGTGTTATGATATTATTGCAAATCTTGCAAGGTTTTTGAACTTTACCATATACGTAAAAGTTATTTTGAAAGTATCCAGCAGATCCAGATGGCTGTGCATAATCTTTCAGTGTTGAACCACCTGCAGCAATTGCATCACTCAGAGTATTTTTTATTTCAGCAGCAAGTTTTTCGCACTCTCTATAGGTCAAGTTTTTTGCTGACCTGAGTGGTGATATACGGGCTCTAAACAAGCTCTCAGAAGCATATATGTTGCCTACGCCAACTATTGATTTATTGTCCATTAACGCTGATTTGATATTCACTTTTTTGTTTTTCAGCAACTCCTGTAAATAGTCTCCACTGAATTCATCCGTGAGGGGCTCTATTCCAAAATCGCTAAAAAAATCCGTTTCTTGTTCTTTATTTAAAACGATAACTAATCCAAATCTTCTTGGGTCATTAAAAATTATTGAAGTATTGTCAGAAAATAAAAATACCACGTGATCATGCTTATTCCGCATTTGATCGTGGTCAGCATATATAAGCTTTCCGCTCATGCCAAGATGTATGATTACAGCCACACTACCATCTGTATTCCAGATGGTATACTTACCTCTACGCTTGATGTTGCGTATGACTTTGCCCTTTAGCATATCATCAATATTTTTTGTTATTGGGGCACGTAAATTCCAATTATTCACTATAACATTACTGATTTGCTTGTTTTTAATTTTATCAAGCAAAAAATTAGAGATTACTTCCACTTCCGGTAGTTCTGGCATGATACCTCCTTCAAAACTTAAGTTTCTGATGGTAATTTTGTCGTTCTCAAATACATTCGAGTATTCTGCGGTGCTTTCTCCTAAAAATTCCTCACCACAAACGAGTTTTGAAAGGGTTCTCTGTCTACTCTGTTGCTGCTTTTTTCTTTTCAAAATATTTTGCTTTAAAGCTTTCGCTAATCTTTTTTTCTCCTCTTCTTTTTCCTTATTCTTTTTTGTGTTATTCATTATCATAATATATAAACTTGCCGTTGTAGCTCAGGTGGTAGAGTACGTCATTGGTAATGACGAGGTCCCAAGTTCGAGTCTTGGTAACGGCACACTGATTATACTTATAATATTGCATAACTTGTAAGCAAGGCTTAGAAGAAAGTTACAGAGGTAAGTTGTCATGCTTTTTCCATATCCTTTCTACCTTCTTGTTTTTGAGTAGCTCTAATGCTTTACAAAAGTGATACCTTGTTTTACTTGGCACTATAATGTCATCAATGTATCCATATGATGCAGCAAAAAATGGGTTAGCAAATTTTTCTTTATATTCTTTAATTAACGTTTGCTGATCTTTTTCGTGTCGAAATATAATCTCAACTGCACTTTCAGGGCCCATCACAGCTATTTCAGCAGTTGGCCAGGCATAATTTATATCACCTTTTAGATGTTTCGAATTCATAACAATGTATGCACCACCATACGCTTTTCTAGTGATAAGGCTAATTTTCGGCACGGTCGCTTCAGCGTAAGCGTAAAGCAGTTTCGCTCCGTGTTGTATTATATTATTGTATTCTTGATTTGTACCCGGCAAAAATCCTGGAACATCAATAAGTGTGATGATCGGAATGTTAAATGCGTCACAAAACCTTACAAACCTCGCAGCTTTTCTTGAAGAATCAATATCCAAACATCCTGCAAGGTGCATAGGTTGATTTGCAACAATACCGACAGTATTTCCTCCAATTCTACCAAAACCAGTTATGATATTACGAGCAAAATCAGGTTTCAGTTCAAAGAAATTCCTTTCATCACAAACTTTTTCAATGAGTTCATACATATCATAAGGAGTATTAGGATTGGTAGGAATTAGAGTGTTTAAGGATTCATCAATGTCGTCAACATCATTACAGATTGGTGCAGATTTTGGTGATTCTTGATTATTTGCTGGTAAGAAAGTAAAGAATTCACGCATTTTTAGCAGCATTTCAACATCATTATTGAATGCAAAATCCGCTACTCCTGTTTTGCTTGTATGAATTTTTGCTCCACCGAGGTCTTCGAAACTTACATCTTCGTAGGTAACCTTTTTTACTACATCTGGCCCGGTTATAAACATATATGAACTGTTTTTCACCATGAAAGTAAAGTCAGTTAATGCTGGGGAATAAACTGCACCTCCTGCACATGGGCCCATAATTAAAGAAATTTGTGGTATAACACCCGATGCATTTACGTTTCTTTGAAAAATTTCTCCATAACCAGCAAGAGAATTTACTCCTTCCTGAATTCTGGCTCCACCAGAATTATTTAGTCCGATAATTGGAACTCTGGCATTAATTGCCATATCCATAATTTTGCATATTTTTTTTGCATGTGACGCACCAAGTGAACCACCAAAGACAGTAAAATCCTGAGAATAAACAAAAACTTTTCTGCCATAAATAGTACCATGACCAATCACTACCCCATCACCTAAAAAATTAGCATTTTGCATGCCAAAATCATTTGCATGATGTTTTACGAATTTATCGTATTCTGCAAAAGAACTTTCATCGAGCAATATACTGAGCCTTTCTCTAGCAGTTAATTTCCCTTTTTCATGTTGTTTGGTAATCCTGTCAGAACCGCCTCCTTTTTCAGCTTCTAGTGCTTTGGTTTTTAGATTTTCTAGTATTTTAAAGTCTTGCATACAATAAAGTAGTTTTCAAATTAGTTGTAGACTTTATTAAGTTTACAAACCCTACTAACTATACACATACACTATTGCTATATGCAACAATGTATGTATGATAATTGTTAATGCTCTGGTGATTCATGGTCACTACTTTGAAAATGTTGCGATGTGTCAACTCTTTTCATATTAGAAAGAGGTGGACTAACTGCACTGCTTTTCGTTTGTGCAAAACTTTTAGCAGCTTCAACAACCTTGCTTATACGAGGTTCTTTTTCTAGCTCTTTTAGGTACTTTGAGAAGATTTCACAACTTTTGTCATCCATATGTACCATTATTTTACCAAAACTTTCAGCTTTTTCAGAAGATAAAATCATTTCGATCTTTTCATCGCCTACCCTAAAGGTCATTTTTACTTTGCCTTGCATATCATGATATTGCCAGCTTTTTATTCAGATTAGATTATCTCCTTCTCCTATTCGCAATGCACCATATTCTAAGTCCTTAAATTCCGGGGAGTTCATAAATTTTGCAGGAGTGATCACACTTTTTTCTGGACACTGTACATAATAAAATTTATTATCTCTTTCTACTACAATTCCTTTTTTTTTGTCATTTTCAATACTATCACTTACAATTTGTTTTAGACGTGACAAATATTCGCCGCGTTCTTTCAGTATATCTTCTGGCAATAATCTCCGAACTTCTTGGCTCACATCAGTGCCTGTTGAAACTAGATTAAACATTTCTAACATAAGAGGCCGTAGTTTTTCTTTTCCAGTCTCAGTAACATTTTTATCTTGCTCCATGAGGTGGTATAAGATCAGTATCGAATAATCTATTATTGATGACTTTTTTCTCCTTGGAATACATCAACACTAAACATGACCTTGTGCTTTTTTGCATCGTCTATAGATTTTTGAAGTCTCTTTGCTATGTTTTCGATAGCTTCATCATTAGGTAAGTGTTCAGGCAATGGCGTCAACTTAAGGAAAAATATCAGCGATAGTATATAAAATTTCTCTCTAAATTTTTTATCATTAAATTATCCAAAGAGTGCAAGGGACAGCACTTTTGTTTCTATTTTATTGCAACAAAAAAGTTTAAAATGTGTCTTTTTTAGGTGAGGCATGCAAAAAGGAAAAGATCTTATCTTACAAATTAAAAATGCAATATACTCGAAAACTTTTCAGAAAATCCATTGTGTTGAGTTTTACACGAACAAGAAAACTTCCTTTTTCGACAGTATTTTCTATGATTTTAAAGTTAGTTAAAAAAAGTTTGGGAATAGAATGTGAACTTATGGAGCCATTGACATGTACCCTCAAAGCAAGCTTTTTCTAAAGCAAGGTATAAGATTTGCCATACAGGCTTTCAAGAATCTAAGCATCCAAACAGCCTATCAGGATGAACCTGAGTTGGAGAGGCTATAGACTTATTGCAGCAGATGGTTCTGGTATGAGATTACCCAGCTCTGGGGAAATTGTATCCGAGTTTGAACCAAATGGAACAACAGGCACCATTGGCAATTTGTTTGTTGATTTGTGTACTTCATTGATTTGCAGTGCTCGTCTTGCAGCTTGGAATATAGGTGAACAAACGTTGGCGGCAGAGCAATTACCCGAAGTTATCACTCAAATGCGTTTATTAAATCAAGAGAAATTATTATTTATCTATGATCGTCTTCAGTAAAATTCATTCAGCAGCATTATAATTTGGAAGTAGATTTTATTTTTCGCTTGCAAAAAAGAAATTATAGTAAGCTATGGGAACGCTGGCGAATTAGATTTTGATTTTATATTAGAAAATGAAAAGCTAAAAAATAAAATGAAAGGACAGAAAGTAAGAGTTATAGTGCTGACATTAGCCAACTGAGAAACAGAGTTTTTGACCGAGACTTTGGAGCAAAGCTTATGTGTTAAGGTGGCACATAGAGGAGTGCTATAAACGACTCAAAGTAGGAGCAGAGTTAGAGAATTTTTCTGGAGAGGCTGTATTACAAGAATTTTGGGCAAACTTGGTCATGTGCAATATATTATCGCTTCATATGTGTGATGCACAAGGGCCTTGGAACCCAGATCAAATTACTGATACCAATTCCCACTGCACAATAAACGGATAGATAACAATGGAAAAAAAGCCATACTATTGCCTTTCTTTCTCACTCCACAATTAAATAACTCTACAATATCGCTTATTTGATTCACTAATAATGAGAATTGGTATGAGTATCGTTTAAATTTTTCAGTTTTATTTGGTGTAATGAGGCAGAAACTCTATCAGGTACTTATTGCGCCAAAAAACTTTCAAGCCCTTTTTAAGTATACGCGCTAAAGTTAAAATCCGACCGGGACAGCCGCAATAAAGTAGATAAGCCTAAACGCCATCATGTCTTTAGGAGAGTTTGCTAATGAAAGTTCTTAAGTTGACGCCATTGGCTGAACGGATACGGAATGACACCATCCTTTTTTCTGGATTCCAGACTGGAATGACACCTCTGGACACTTCCGTCGTAAAGGAACCAGTGTCAGCTACTCGGATGACACCTTTTTTCTACTTAGTTTGGGTTATGCAAGAAGTCTAATGAAGTGAAAATAAATTTATTTACCAAAATAGAGTTGCCTTGGTCTACAGATCTTAGTTTCTTTATCATTTATCATTTCATACCACTGAGTAACCCAACCAGTGGTTCTTGCAAGTGCAAAAATAGGCGTGAACATATTTGAGGGGATATCAATAGCATTCATTATTATACCTGAGTAAAAATCAACATTTGGATATAACTTACGCACGATAAAATATTCATCCTTTAAAGCTATTTCTTCAAGTTTTTTTGCAATTTTAAGCAGTTCATTATTTTGTTCTAGTTTACTTAGAACCTCATGGCAAGCGCCTTCCAATATACGCGCGCGCGGATCATAATTTTTATAAACACGATGTCCAAATCCCATCAATTTAAATGGATCTTTATCATCTTTAGCTTTTTCGATGAATTTATCTATATCTCCACTTTGCTCTATCTCTTTTAGCATATTTATAACTGCCTCATTAGCTCCACCATGTGCTGGTCCCCAAAGTGTAGCAACTCCTGCAGAGAGGCTTGCAAACAGATTAGAACCAGCCGATCCCACCAATCTGACAGCCGCCGTAGAAGCATTCTGTTCATGATCAGCATGGAGAGTAAATATTTTATCCAGAGCTTTTGCAAAAAGGGCGCTTTTATCATTATCAACAGCATCGCCAAATATCATCTTTAAGAAATTTTCACTGTAACTTAATTCATTGTTAGCATTTATGAATTCCTGATTGTTGATATGCCTATAAATCATTGCAATAATTGTGGAAACTTGCGCTATTGCAGAAATTCCAAAATCTAGGTCTTCACCATTGACATTGTTGCCATGCTTTTCATGATAAGATGCTGACAAACTTGCAAAACATGCAACTAAGATTGACATAGGGTGAGCAGTTTTTGGAAATGCTTTAATTACATTTGTAACTTGCTCTGATACTTTGGATGATTCTTGTATTTTGAGAAGAAATTTTTTGTGTTGCTCTGAACTGGGTAATTCACCATAGAGCAATAAATAAATCACAGCAGTAAAATTATTATTCTCTGCCAAATCAGCTATACTATGTCCCCTATATTTAAGAACTCCTTCATCTCCATCAATGAATGTAATTGTAGAAGAGCATGAAGCTGTAGAAACAAACCCTGGATCGTAAGTGAATAATCCTGTCATCTTATATAAATCCTTGATATTTAACACATCAGGACCTGTTGTTCCGCTTAATACAGGTAGCTCGATTTTTAATCCATTACTTAGTTCTAATAGCACTTTTTTATCCATCACTTAAGCTACTTAAATTTTATACAGAATATACAAACTGAGGAGTATATATTAATACAGTTAACTTTACATTAACCGTATTAAGCGGTCATCAATGCTTTTACTTTTGCATTTAAGCGACTTATTTTACGCGCAGCGGTATTCCTATGAATAACACCTTTATTCACACACTTGTGTAAATTAGATTCAGCATTCCGAAATGCCAGAACAACATTTTCTTTGTCGCCAGACTTGATTATATCAACCAAATTTCTAATAGCAGTGCGAGTTTTACTTTTCCGCATCTTATTTATTAAAGTGCGCTTTGCTATTACCTTTATCATTTTTTTAGCACTCTTATGATTTGCCATATATTAATACCTAAAATACTGTACTTTTCTTTTAATTATAAAGTTTTTTTGTTAATTTGCAATATCAGTTTTTCCTATGGTTAATCTACTGCTTCTCTCTTCAATAATTTTTTCTAAACTTTGCAAGAATTCATTTTTGTTTAACTCAGGATATATTGGGGGCAATATTTCTATTACTGCCTTTCCGGGATTCTTTCTCAGAGAAAGTATGCTTTTTGGCCAAAACAAACCAGTGTTTAAAGCAACCGGTAACACAGGAACAGATAATACGCTATATAAAGCAGCAATACCTGGTTGATATTTTATATTTTGGTTTATAGTTGTTCTTGTACCTTCAGGAAATATTATTATGCTTCTATTTTCTTTTATACGCATTTTTGCTAGTTTGATTATATGGCGTATAGAACTGATACCATCTGAACGGTTAATAAAAATCATTTTCAGCGCTATAAGATGCAAACCAATGAATGGAATCCATTTCAATTCACGTTTTAAAATAAAAACCGCTTTTCTAAATAGTAGTATAAAAATAAATGTTTCAAATGGAGATTGGTGTTTAGATGCAATGATAAAAGGTTGCTTAGGGATGTTTTCCATTCCCCTCACTTCATATTTAATGCCACATAATAAACGCAGCATGAATAATACAACTCTCACCGAACAGACGAGGAAAATGGTTATTACACACTCAGAAAAGAAAATTACAGGGAGAGTAATGAAAGTATAGAATACCTCCCATAATATAAGAAAGAAATTAAACAATAAACTTGAAATCACAAACTCACATAAATTTATTTAAATTTAACTTTATTACAAATTAAAAACAATAAATTTAATTATTGATCATCTGAGTAATAGGATGCGAATCAGCTAATTTGTCCTTTAACTTTTCGTTAGCAATATGAGTATATATTTGTGTTGTAGAAAGGTTAGTATGGCCAAGAACTTTCTGTATCAACACAATATTTGCTCCGCTATTTAGTAGATGGGTAGCAAAAGAATGCCTAACCACGTGTGGAGAGATCTTATTTTCATCAATATTGCATTTTCTTGCCAACTCCTTCATTAATTGACCGACCCTCTGCCTTGTAATTGGTTTATTAGGTTTATCACCTGGGAATAGCCAATCGGATTCCTTTTCTTTAGAGATCAGATTATCACGAACTGATAAATAATTTCTAAGGCTCTGCAATGCTTGTTCATTAAAAAGAATTTGCCTCTCTCTACCACTTTTTCCTTTTATTATTATATAGCATTCTTTGTTATTACTGTTTATTAAATGTGACACTTCACATAATTTCATACTAATTAGTTCAGAAACACGCATTCCAGAAGAGTAAAGGATATCTAAAATCGCACATAGCCTTTTACTGCTTATCTCTTTATTCGATTCGCTTGCTGATTTTCTCACTGTGTCCATTAGCAAAAATATTTCTTCGACACTTAAATACTTAGGCAAAGGACGAGAAACTTTTGGATTCTTTAATTCAGCATCATTAGCCGGCGCTGGATTAAAATCTATTATTCCGTCATTAAATAGACACTTGTAAAAATTTTTCATAGCGGATATTTTTCTTGATATAGAGCTACTTTTATATTTTTTTTGTGTACATAAAGATTTCACATAATCTTTAATATTGGTTTTGTTTACACCAACCAAGGTAGTGCCGCTTTCCAATAAAAATTCTTCAAACTGGTGTAAATCCGAACGATAACTTTCCAGAGTATTTTGTGCAGCGGACCTCTCTGAAGCTAAAGCATCTATGTAATATGTTATGTAAAGATTTTCTTTTTTATTTTGCGACTGTTTATTTTTCATTATCAGTTCCTATATTTATTTCTTTGGCTATAATTTGATTAGAAGTGTTCCCTGTGTTTCTTATGAGAAAATATGAGACAAATAAAGCATTTATCAATAGAGTGAACATCACAAACTTTTGCTTTAACCTTTTTCTTAAATTTAATCTTACTCTTATCATAGTTAAATTATAACGTTAAATCTATAAAAAACACCTTATAAAGTGAGCTCTACTATAAATATAGAATACTTCTTAGCTGTATCTATCTATATTTATTATAACATAACATTGATTATAATTCTAACATGGACAGGTAGAGATTCCAATTACGTTAGTGTTATGGGTGTTAATAAATTTTTAATATACACCTTTACAAAAGAAGAAATCAAATGGCATCTTTTTTTAATAAAGTGCTAATAAAAGGAACGGTCACATTTGACCCTATAGATTCATTATCTATCTTTTCTATAATTTTATCAATGCTATAGAAAGAACGTTCTATTCTTGCTAAAATATAATTAATCACTTTTAAATCAATTTTTAACTGTTTATCTGAAAATCGTTTTATTAGCATAATTCTTAATAATTCCTCGCTTGCAGGCAAAATTTTTACGCTGATAGTTGATAATATTCGAGAACTTAAATCTCTTAGTTTGAAGTTAAGCTTTTTTGGTGAAATTGAAGAAGTGATTAGCAGCCTCTTGTCGTTTTCTTTCATGTAATTGTAACAATGTAATAACATGGCTTCATCTTTAATGTTTTGTACGTCTTCTAAAATAAAAGCATCGCTATACCTAATCTCGCTTACGAAGTTATTCACATTGATAAAGATTGCATCGTTTATTGATTGCCAAATATGAGCAAGATGAGTTTTACCGGAGCTTTTAGGTCCAAAAAGAATCAGACATTTCCAAGATAAATCATTAACTACCGAATTATATACGTGCTTATTTTCATCTAAGATGATGTAATTTTGCCGGCTATAATCAGCTTGATTGTTGTTAAATAAATTTAATTGCACGTTGAACCTCTTACGTAACCTCTTTCTGGTAGTAATTTTTGCGCAGAAATTTACTTACGCTCCTCAAATGTGTCAGGTATTCTGGGCTCATTTCTCCTCTTACCATAAATTGATTATGCAAAAGGTCTGTTAGCCGTTTTTATAAAGCTCACTTTTAAAATATTTATTGATTGCATATTCTACTGATACATTGAACATTGCTATTATTGGAATAAAAAGTAATATACCTGTAAATCCAAAATATGAAGCGCATATAGTAATTCCCAGAATAATTACAGTTGGATGTATATGAACTTTTTTTCCTATTAATAAAGGAACTAATATATTTGAATCTATTAATTGTCCAACACCAAATAATAGCAAAACAGCAGCACTTTCAAACCATCCACTAAATTGAGTGATAGCGCTCAAAAACCCAATAATGGTATATAATAATGGCCCTACGTAAGGTATGAACGTTAACATTCCTGATAAAATTCCAATAACAATAGAGTGTTCCAATCCAATTATGCTCAGACTCACAGAGTAAAAGACCATCATGACAATACATACATTTACCTGCCCCTTTAGATAATTAGATATAATGAAATCCACTTTGGAAAAATAATCTGCAATTTTTCCTCTGTAAGGAATAGGGATTAATTTACTAGCTTTTTCTATAATTAAAGGCCAATCACGTAATATATAGAAAAACACTACAGGAGTAATCACCATTAATGATACCGTGTTAAAGCTTGAACTTAACACTTGGATTATAAAGTTACTAGCAATATCAAGAGCATTCATGAAATAAGATACATAGTTGCTGTAATTTTCTGCTAGATTTTTAGATAAATGATCAAATAAGCTATCCTCGATTTTCATATTAAGAAATTCTAATACAGAGGGGATTACTTTAAACTTTAATGAAGGCACTTTACTCACTAAGAAATTTAATATTGAAGTAATTTGAACATATATAATAGGTAAAACAAATGTTATGACTAGTATAAAAGCTATTAATAAAATAAGTATTATAAAAATTACAGAACATGAACGTGGTATTCTATACTTTTCAAACTTGACTACTAGCGGATTAAACAAATATGCAATAATAATAGATATTAAACATGGAAAAATCATAGGACGCATCAGGAATAACATCCCTATTATAAAAAGCAGTATGAAACAAATAGTTATATGACGTTTTTGCATGTGTTTAGCATAGCTAATTTACTGAAAAATATGCAATTTATTTTTTCTATGTTGAAAGTATTTTACGATTTGTAATACTATCATTTTTTACTAAAATTTAGTTGTTTAATCCGCAGGCAAAGATAGATTTTGAGCTCTCTAAATATCTCTTTTGCTATTATAATTATGCTAGTTAATAGGGGAAGTAACTTTTATATGATGTCAGAAATTTTATTTTTCGGAAAGAATCTTGGATAGAGAGGAAAGCTTCTACAAAAAGAAATATGTGCGCTAAGAAATACAAAATAGCAGCATTAATAGTTGCAGCGGGAGTAGGCAGTAGATGCAATTCTACGATTCCTAAGCAATATATAAAACTGGCAGGTAAATCTGTTTTATTTCATACAATTAAAAGATTTCTGGCTAACCAATATATAGATTACATAAGAATAGCAATTAATAGAGACCATGAAAGTTTCTATGAGAAAGCTATATCACTAATTACAGACACTAAATTACTAAGCCCTGTATACGGAGGAGAAAACAGGCAAAGTTCAGTTAAACTAGGGCTTGAAAGCTTACAAAAAATTAACCCAGATTTTGTAGTTATACACGATGCTTGTAGGCCTTTTGTGTCAGATGTTCTGATAGATAACTTGGTTGAATCTATGATTAATGATCAATATACAGGAGTAGTTCCAGCAATAGAAGTTGAAGACACTATGTCATTGGTGAGTAATAGTTTTATTGAATCTACGATTTCAAGAGGAAAGCTCAGAGCCATACAAACCCCTCAAATTTTTAATTTCAAAGAATTATTATCATGCCATCAATCAGTCAAAGAATTTACTGACGATTCATCACTAATGGTAGAACACAAAAAACATGTTGCGATTATTAAAGGTGAGAAAAGCAATTTTAAGTTAACCACAAAAGAGGATATCAATATGGCAAAGCTTCTTTTTGAAGAGCCAAAATTTCGTGTCGGAGCCGGTTATGATATACATAAGTTCATTAAAGTTCAAAATGGTGCTGAAAGCTTTATAAAAATTTGCGGTGTGAAAATTGAACACAACATGGCAATAGAAGCGCACTCTGATGGTGATGTTGCAATACATGCAATCGTTGATGCAATACTCGGAGCACTGGGATGTGGCGACATAGGAGAGCACTTTCCTCCTAGTTCCTCTGAATGGAAAGATTGCAATTCATCTCACTTTCTTGACTTTGCTGCTAAAAAAGCAAAAGAAAAAGGGTACAGCGTGTCTAATTTAGATATTACTATAGTTTGTGAAGAGCCTAAAATATCGCCTTACAAAGTAGAAATGAAGAAATTCATATCAAAAGCATTAGAAATTGATGATGAATTTGTAAATATCAAAGCAACCACTGCAGAGAAATTAGGTTATATTGGAAGAAATGAAGGAATAGCAGTGCATGCTTCTGTGTTATTGCATACAAACTTTTATTGGAAATAGAAACGAAAAAACTTACTTGACACCCTTCGCCAGCCCCCTTATCATGAAACTGAAGCTATTTATTTATCTTCTCTGTACAGATTAAATGACAAAAAAACTCAACGTATTTGGCGTCTCATGTTTAATTTTTTGCACTATGTGCACCTTATGTCTTTATCAAATTTCTAGCTATACAAGCTAAAATGCGCTTATAAAGCATTTAAAACATCAAAAAACGCCAACTTAAAAAATGGATAGTGAGTAATTAGCTACCCTAGGTTTTCTTTGCCTTTTTTTCTGTTTAGTAAATTTCTTAATGTTTATAATTTAGATTAGTTGCGGCTTAAAAGCAGATGAATCGCGGTTATTAAACGTTTAGAATAAAAAAACGCCATACTTGAAAGTATAATGTAAGTAACTAGCCAACCACGGGGCTTCTTTTGCCTTTTTTTTCGTTTGGTAAATTTCTTAAACATTTATGGCTAAACGACAATCGTCATCCCGCTACTTGTTAGCGGGATCTAGAGATACCGCGGCGGCATGACGTAGGACTGCTGTCATTCAAGTAGCTGACGCTGGAATCCAGCCTTGCTGTAATCTCATCAAGAACGTTGTGTTTTAACATAAGATCAGCCACTTTTATGCTTACCAACTTAATAAAATTCCTGGATCCAAGTAGTCAGGCTACTCGAATGACACCTTCATAAAGTGAAATGAGATCCCGCTAACAAGCAGCGGGATGACGAGAAAGGGGCTACTCGGATGATACCCTCATAAAGTAAAATGAGATCCCGCTAACAAGCAGCGGAATGACGGGAAAAGAGGTGCTGGGATGACACCTTCACAAAGTGAAATGAGATCCCGCTAACAAGCAGCGGGATGACGGGAAAAGAGGTGCTAGAATGACACCGTTTACTATGTAACATCTCATCATATCACAATGTTCGTACAGTTGTGGCGGTATGACGTAGAAAAACTGTTAACTTAAATCTATATTGACATGTCCCATTTTACGCTTATCCCTAACCTCTTTTTTCCCATATATGGTTAAACTAGCTTTTTCGTTGCTCAAATACTTATGAGAATCATATATATCATTACCTATTATATTTTTCGTCATACAAGGAAAGCGTAATACTACTTCCTGCATAGGTAGCCCGCATATTATCCTAACTAGCTGTTCAAATTGACTAACGTTACATGCATCCAAGCTCCAGTGGCAAGAATTGTGAGGTCTTGGAGCTAGTTCATTAACTAACAATTCGTTATCCTTAGTAACAAAAAATTCAATAGCCAGAATTCCTATTACATCAAGCGCATTTGCTATTTTCTTTGCAGCTCGTTGTACCTCTTGAGTTAATTTACTATCTATTTTAGCTGGCACTGTTGAAGTATCAAGTATTCCATCAACGTGGTAATTTTCTGCTATAGGAAAAAAAGCTACTTTACCGTTTTTATCTCTTGCAACGACTATTGAAACCTCTTTCAGTAAATCAACACTTGCTTCAAGAATGTACTCTGTATTCCAATCAAAGGAAGCAAATTGCTTCACTTCAGAATCATTCTCAAGCACATATTGCCCTTTTCCATCATAACCCATTTCTGTTGTTTTCAGCCTTGTTGGATAGCCAAAAGCTCTACTGCTTTTCAGTAGCTCATTATAATTTTGTATACTTTTGTATTCAGCAGTTTTTATACTCAAGCTTCTAATGAAATCTTTCTCTCTAAGCCTATTTTGCGCAATGTGTAACGCTTTTTTACCCGGATAAAAATTTACATCGATATCAATTGCACTACATGGAATATTTTCAGACTCAATAGTGACCAAATCCACACTCTGTGCAAAAGATTCAAGCGCTTTCTTATCAGAGAAATCTGCTATTGTGAAATCATCAGCAATAGAACAAGCTGGATCGTCTTTAGCACTGGCAAAAACATGTATTTTTTGTCCAAGTTTTGTTGCAGCGATAGCAGTCATTTTACCTAATTGTCCACCACCTATTATTCCTATTACTTTTTTGCTCAGCGCATCTGGTTCATTCATACTATAAATTGATATTTCCTAATTAAAGTATACTTGAAAAATCTATGAAAAAAGTATATAATTAAAATACTATTTTCTTATCATGAATATTTTATAATGATAGAATACACACTAACTACCAACTTTGTTGAAGTTACAGTTTTACCAATTTATATTGAAGAGCAATCCATTCCTTATGAAAATTGCTATGTATGGATGTATAACGTTAAGATAAAAAACAAAAGCCAATCAACTATTCAATTGTTAAGTCGTCATTGGCAAATAATAGATTATAAGGGAAAAGTAAATGAAATTGCCGGAGTTGGTGTTATCGGAGAACAACCTGTGATAAAATCTGGAGAGGTATTTAAATACACAAGTGGAACATACTTAAATGTACCGTCAGGAATAATGCAGGGTAAGTATGAATTTCTGAATGAAGAAAGCATAAAAGTTTTTGAAGTTATGATACCACCCTTTTCTTTGGATAGTCCATACATCAAAACTAGACCCCATTAACTGTCAAAATAGTTTATTTGTAACCAGACTGCATTCTGTGATTTTTAGCAAAGCACGATACACAATCGTCATCCCGCTACTTGTTAGCGGGATCTATGCTAAGATACCGCGAATGAATCGCGGTATGACGGTTCGCGGCGGCATGACGATAAGCTCGTCATCCCGCTACTTGTTAGCGGGATCTATGCTAAGATACCGCGAATGAATCGCGGTATGACGGTTCGTGGCGGTTATGACGTGTTAGCTATAGCTATCTTCAAAAATATGGTTGAATAATTGTTAATAATAGTGTATAATTATTAATATTTTTAAGCACTTTGGCTATGGCTCTTTCAAAATTTCTCGATCCTCGCAATGATTTGTGTTTCAAAAAAATCTTTGGAACGGAAAAAAATAAGAATATCCTGATCCACTTTTTGAACGATATTTTAGGGTTTACTGAGATAAATGCAATACAAGAAGTTGAGTTTCTTAGCACTATTATGGATCCCGAAGTTGCCTCTGATAAACAAAGTATTGTTGATGTTCTCTGCAAGGATTCTCACGGAAATAGATATATAGCAGAAATGGTGCGACCTGAAAGCCTTCGGTCATATTGTTTAAAAGGAGAGGAATTCATTCAGAAAGAAACTGAAAGGATTCTAAAGCTTATTGAACCAGATGTTTTGCCATCTGAGTCTACGCATCAGTGCGAATTGGGTAACCAGTTGGTGCCGAGCGACGCGGACAATGAACCTCCTCTTGATAAAGAAGATGCTCAATCGTGAGAGAAAGCATAAACTACAAGCATCATGTGGTTGGAGGGCTAGGCTTAGTGGTATGGTGAACGTAAGTGAAGCTTCATAAGTATCGTAACGATTAAAGAGCTAAAGATGCTGATAAGCTCCGACCAAAAGGTAATGTGGATGAGTTACATTTTTCATTTCTGGATGTACGCAAATAATAATTCCACCGGTATAGAGAAGCCACCTAACCCACTATTGTATGACAAAAGGAACAGGATAAGCCTGTATTTTCGCCTATATGGCAGGCAACCCGCAAGGAATGCTGATGGATGTGCAGGTAAAGGATAATGGAGAAAGCGAATGCCATTTTGTAACGAAATGGATAGAATTTGTAACATTAATTCGCGTGAAAACGAGCAGACTTCCATTTGGTCCCTCATGACAAGAAACTTTGTTAACCACTTAAGGTAGGAAAGCAGATGATTACAAGTACAACTGTAAGTGCACCTACCAATAACTCCGAAGCATGGAACCAGTTACCCTGGAAGAAATGCCAAAAAGTTGTTATGAGGCTACAGAGGCGTATTGTTAAGGCTGTCCAACAAGGCAGATGGGGTAAGGTGAAAACTTTACAACACCTTCTCACACGCTCTTTTAGCGGCAAAGCTTTGGCGGTTAAGAGAGTAACTGAAAACCAAGGAAAAAACACAGCAGGTGTAGATCGTCAAATATGGTCAACTTGCAACACAAAATTTCAAGGAATAAAGCTATTAAAACAAAGAGGATACAAACCTTCTCCGCTAAAACGGATATACATCAGTAAGTCTAATGGCAAAAGAAGACCTCTTGGAATCCCTACGATAAAAGATAGAGCCATGCAAGCATTATACTTGTTTGCTTTGGAACCGATAGCTGAAACGATCAGTGATCGTCACTCTTATGGTTTTAGACCAAAAAGATCCTGCGCAGACGCTACTGTGGCTTGTCACTTGTTACTGGCAAGCCGTAACCAACTACAATGGATACTCGAAGGTGATATTAAAGGGTGTTTTGATAACATTAACCATGAATGGCTCATGAAGCATATTCCTATGGAGAAGAAAATTCTTCATAGCTGGTTAAAAGCTGGCTTCCTAGAATCAAAACTCTGTATTCCACAACTGCAGGTACCCCACAAGGTAGTATCATCTCTCCAATACTAGCAAATCTAGCCCTAAATGGACTTGAAAAATCATTGGAAAGTCAATTTGGTAAACTTGGCAGTAAAAGAAGAAGCAAAATCAGAAGTGGAGTAAATGTAATCAGGTACGCAGATGACTTTATCATTTCAGGAATCACACGTGAAGTACTGGAAAATGAAGTAAAACCTCTAGTATCGTCCTTTCTTCAGGAGAGAGGTCTTATCCTTTCCGAAGAGAAAACAAAAATTACATCTATTACAACAGGGTTTGACTTTCTTGGTTGTAATGTACGCAGGTATAATAAGAAGTTAATTATAAAACCTTCAAAAGAAAGTATTAAGAAACTTCTTAATAAAGCACGTACATTGATAAAGGCAAACATAGCGAACACTCAGGCCGTACTAATCAAGTTGCTCAATTCCCTATTAAGGGGATGGGGAAATTACTACAGCCATGTGTGTGCGAAAAGAGCTTTTAACAAAATAGACCATGAAATTATGTGTGCTCTATGGAAATGGGCAAAGAAAAGACATCCTCGTAAAGGATTACGTTGGATAAAGAATCGTTACTTCAAGGTAATGAAACAACGCCAATGGGTCTTTGCTGCACCCATATGCAAGAACAAACCGAAAGAGATAAGGTATTTAAGACTGCTTAGGTTGATTGATATACCTATCAGACGACATGTTAAAATCAGGGCGGATGCAAATCCACTTGACTTAAAATGGAAAAAGTATTTTGATGAAAGAGTGAAACAAACAAAAATGTTAGCAAGCTCTTTCTCAAGAGAAGGTTCTCTACTGTTGGTGTCACCATTAAGAATGATGTTTTCTGAGGAATCATGAAGGACAAGCCGGTTCGAGAAAAGAAGGACTTAGATAAGGGGCTCAAGCGTAGTGTGGGGAAACCTGCATGCTGCGTTTCTAAGGGAGGGAGTAGTAGCAATACTACTTCCTTACCTAACCAGCTCACTCGCGATAAAGGCTTCGAAAAACGAGCTCAACTATATGCTGCTAAGGCTTACTCAAGGCAAGCTGATAAATCTGGTAAGTACATTGATTTAAAGAAGGTTTTCTTTATTGCTATCTCTAATTGTAATTTATTTCCTGATAAGCTTGATTATATATCCAGCCACACTATAAGAGATGAGAAAACCAATGAGCATGACTTAAAAGATTTTCAATTTGTATTTATTGAACTACCTAAATTTCCTAAGAATAAGGAAGAACAGCTAGAAAGCATAGTGGATCGTTGGTTATTTTTCTTCAAATATGCAGATGAAACTACGGAAGAAGACTTAAGGAAAATAGCAGAAAAAGCACCAATAATAAAGTTAGCCTACGATGAATTAGACAGGTTTAGCTGGAATGAAAAAGATTTAGTAGCTTATGAAGAAAGAATAATGGATCTACGGAAAGAAGAAGCCATTCTTGAATACAGACTTGACCTTGCTACTGAAAAAGGCATCCAAATTGGCGAAGAAAGAGGCATCAAAATCGGTAAAGAGGAAGGGAAAATTGAAGGAAAAATCGAAGTCGCAAAAGCAATGCTGGCTAACAATGTTGATGTCAACACTATTGTCAAATTTACTGGCCTTTCTATTAGTGAGATTGAAGAATTAAGTGTGAACGGTACAGAGTAATTTCAAAGTGCATTTGCAGTTGGAACGGATACATTTAATGAGAGTCCCATTTCACGGTGTTCAAATCTACTCCTTCTTGTACCATCTCCCAAAGTGGGCTCATTTCTCTCAGTCGGCCAACATTTTTAGCAACAAGATCTGCTGCATACAAAACTTCTTCTCTAGTTGTAAATCGGCCTAGGCCAAATCTAATTGATGAATGCTCAAGGTCATGGCCATTATTTAGCGACCGTACTACATAGGAAGGCTCAAGAGACGCAGACGTGCACGCAGAACCAGAACTTACTGCTAAATCCTTGATTGCCATGATGAGAGACTCACCCTCAACATAGGGAAAGCTCAAGTTTAGGTTGCCAGGAATTCTATTTTCATAATCACCATTTAAAACGATATCAGGAAACGCTTCTTTTATCTTGTTATACAAAATATCCCTTAATTCTTCCACTCTAGTTGTTTCTTTTTTCATTTCTTCTCTAGCAATACGTGCCGCTTCACCAAAACCAACTGCAAGAGGTGTTGGAACTGTTCCAGAACGCATGCCTCTTTCCTGTCCACCACCACTAATTAGTGGTATCAGCCTAACACGAGGATTCTTTCTACGTACATATAATGCGCCTATTCCCATAGGTCCATAAATTTTGTGGCTAGAGAGACTCATAAGATCAATGCACATCTCATTAACATCAATTGGAACTTTTCCAAAGCTTTGAGCTGCATCTGTATGGAAAAATATATTATGCTTTCTGCATATTTTACCAATCTCCTTTACAGGCTGAATTACTCCGATTTCATTATTTACCATCATTACTGAAATCAAAATTGTTTTATCAGTAATTGCTTCCTCAAGCTTTGATAAATCTATAATTCCGTTTTGCTTAACAGGCAAATATGTAACTTTAAAGCCTTCATTTTCCAGATGCCGACAAGAATCCAGAACACACTTATGCTCCGTGCAGACAGTGATTATATGATTTCCTTTATTTTTATAAAAGTGAGCAACGCCCTTGATTGCCGTATTATTTGACTCAGTTGCACCTGAGGTAAAGATAATTTCTTTGCTATCTGCGTTCACCAGATCAGCGATGTGTTTCCTTGCTTTTTCCACTGCTTCTTCAGCAGTCCAACCAAATGAATGGCTGCGAGAGTGTGCATTGCTGAACTCACCAAAGTAAGGTATCATCACCTCTAAAACACGGGGATCTACTTTAGTAGTAGATTGATAATCAAGAAATATTGGTAATTTTATTTTAGCATCGTGTATTTTTTTACTTTCAACATTCATAAAGCTACCACGGAGACAAAATTTACAATTATTTTATAGCATTAAAACTTAATTTTTTCAAGATATAATCTTGCATCAAGTACAAAAGTGTCATCCAAGTAGCTGACACATAACTGTACGAACATTTATTTGCGAAAGCAGTGTGTTAAATGTTATAGCCAGTTTTGCCTCAAACACAAAGGCAGTGCCCAGACACTGGGATGACACCCTATTGGTGGCAATTGCTTCCAAATCATAATGTTTGTACAGCTGTGCGCCGTGCGCTGGAATCCGTTTTAGCCCTTATCTATATCTCAGTTCCACCAACAGTTATTGCGTCGACTTTGAGTGTCGGCTGACCAACTCCAACGGGCACATTTTGTCCATCTTTCGAGCATGTGCCAACACCAGGATCTAACTTTAAGTCATTACCAACCATAGATACTTTTTTCAACACTGTTGGACCGTCACCAATTAGTGTTGCTCCTTTTACTGGCTGTGTAATTTTGCCATTTTCTATTAGGTAAGCTTCCGAAGATGAAAAAACAAATTTTCCTGACGTTATATCAACCTGCCCACCACCGAAATTTACTGCATATAGACCTTTCTTTACGCTAGATATTATTTCCTTCGGTGTATACTTTCCGGGCAACATATAGGTGTTTGTCATGCGCGGCATAATAACTTCTTTATAACTTTCTCTTCTACCATTACCAGTTGGGCTTACACCCATGAGTTTAGCGTTCATATGATCCTGCATGTATCCTTTTAGGATCCCATCCTCTATCAATATATTATAACTGGGTGGAGTGCCTTCATCGTCTACGCTGATAGAGCCGCGCAAATTGGGCAGAGTTCCGTCATCAACTACTGTGATGTCACTAGCTGCTACTTGTTTACCCACAGAATTTGAAAATGCTGAGACTTTTTTGCGATTGAAGTCGCCCTCAAGTCCATGACCCACGGCTTCGTGTAACAATATTCCTGGCCAGCCTGGACCTAAAACGACTGTCATTTCTCCGGCTGGAGTTGGAATTGCTTCAAGATTTACCAGTGCTTGTTCTAACGCTTGGTTTGCAACTTCTTTCCACTTTTTCTCAGAAATAAACTTACTATAAGAGTCCCTTCCACCATGCCCTGCAGAACCTCTTTCGGTACGGCCATCTTTTTCTACAATGACTAGCACATTAAAACGTACCAGAGGCCTGATATCGCTTAATCTGTGATCACCCTTTATTATTTGTACAACTTGCCATTCTCCACTTAGAGTTATTTTTACTTGCTTCACGCAGTTATTTTTGGACCTTACATACTCATTAACCTCATTGAGTAGCTTAATCTTTGAATTCAGATCCATTTCATTTATAGGGTTAATCCTCGAATATAGGCTTTTTGTCTCTTCGTTTAAATTTATTGAATTTGTCTTGTTTAAAGACACTGAGCTTTTTACCATAGAAGCAGCATTACTAATTTCTTTTTCGCTGATCTCAGAAGAACAAACGAAAGATGTACTATCTTCACAAAAAGACCTTAAACCAAATCCCCTTCTAGTATTCAAGTCCATGTGTTTTAATATGTTATCCTCAAAAACCAGGGACTCCGACTGGCAAAATTCTAGAAACAGCTCACCACCATCGCTATTGCTCAAAGCGTTATTGACTATTTTATATACGTTATTAATATTAACATTGTTTTGAGCAAAAAATATTTGATCTAGATTTGGCATTACCTTTGAACTAAAAATTGTTTAAGTATATTATTTAACTTTAACATAGTAAACTATAAAAAGCCCGGGTGGCGGAATTGGTAGACGCGCTAGCTTCAGGTGCTAGTAACTTTTTAAGTTGTGGAAGTTCAAGTCTTCTCTCGGGCACTCTTAGCTTCCATATTGCTTATTGAATTAATTAATGTTATAATATAACATATTAGGTAATATTTATGCTATGTATGGTGAAAAAGATAAGTTAGCCTACAGAAAGAAGGTACGAACTTACTCGAAACGCTTAGTTACTACACTATCTACTATCTCTTTCATTGGATACATAGCGGCATTGGTCTTGAATATTCCTGTCTTAAGTCTGTATTTTAGTATTGCCGGCACTATATTCAGTGCACTTTCGTTTGCTTTAAATATATGGTCACTAAATGATCATTCCCGACAACAGAATCTTAATAAGAAATCTGGCATAAAAAACACTCCAGGACAAAAAAAGTTAACAAAGATCTATCTTGATATAGCATCCAGTGCTTCATTTCTAATAGGAGGTATTGCATCTATGTCGCTTTTTGAGTCTTCTGTTATTTATTTTGTTTCTACGCCTTTTTTTATTCTAGGCTGTGTTATTATGGCAGCTAATATCGTTCAAACTATGATTAGTGAACCACAGACAAAAAACGTCCTTGAGAATCTCTCTTCAAATACTGCAAGAGTACAAGCTTAAGTATTAACTTATTTAACTTATACAGGAATATTAGCTATATAATTCCACTGAAGGAAGCCATTCAAAAGAGTTCGATGTAATTAGCGTCAAAAAAGTGTAAGCAGAAATTGTGGGCTTATTGGGGTAGGAGCGCTTAGTACTCCTACTTCCACATAAATTACTTGAATAATTGCTCAAGCTATCAAAATAAAAGTTTTTATTCAGTAATTTGTGTATAAAGGGTACTATTTTACTAGTAGTGAAATAAATCAGAATGAAGTCTATTTTATTAACGAGGCCTTTATTGGATTCGTTCAATACAAGAAATATATTGAGAAAGTATGGATACAAAGTTTATATAGAACCAGTATTCACAATAAAGTACTTAAATCCTGATATATCTGCACACGAATTTGACGTTGTAATATCCACAAGTAAAAACAGTGTAAAGGCTTTTAGTCAAATATGCAAAGTGGATGACTTTCCGATTATTACAGTTGGTAATTCAACCATGCAGGCTGCAAAAAATTTGGGATTTTCTGATATAATCTCAGCAGACAGCAACGTTGATGGTCTGATATCATTCATAAAAGCTCACTATTCAAGTGCAATAAAGTTCTTATATATAAGAGGACAAGAAGTATCATGTGACCTAAAAAAGAGATTATCTGAAGAAGATTTTAACGTAAGAGAAGTTGTACTCTATAAAACAATCATTAAAAGGAGTCTAACTAATAGGTGTAAAAATTTACTGTTGGATGGTAAAATTGGTAGTGTTGCTTTTTTTTCCTCACAGACAGCAAGGGTATTTTGTTCATTAGTTCTAAAAAGTGGGCTATCTCATGTGATGAATAATACAGTTGCATATACCATGAGTAAAAACATTGCTGATAGTTTAAAGTTAATCAAGTGGAAAAAAATTATAACATCGAGGTTGCCTACTGGGGAGAGTTTAATTGATATAATTAATAAGGATTGCTGATGCTAAAGATTGCAACTTGGAATGTAAACTCCATACGTAAAAGAGTTAACCAACTTTGTAGTTTTATAGTTGATAGTCAGATAGATATAGTTTTGCTGCAAGAGATAAAATGTACGGAAGAGCAATTTCCTTATGCGGAGATAGAAAAGTTAGGATATGAATATGCTATCTATGGACAAGTTGCAAGAAATGGCGTTTGTGTTTTATCTAAATATCCGATACTGGAGAAGTTTAAAATTGACATTGTGGAAAGTCATCAAGAAGCACGTTATATAGAGTGCGTGATAAAGTATACCAATAGTAAGATAAGGGTAGGAAGTGTATACGTGCCAAACGGTCAAAGCCCGGACTCTCACGCATTTGAATATAAACTCAAGTTTTTTGATAACCTATATGAAAGGATGAGCACTTTGTTGAAGAATGAAGAGTTAACTATTATAGCTGGCGATTATAATATTGCACCGGATGAAATTGATGTTTTTGATTCAAACTTATTGAATGGCCAAGTGTGCTTTCATATAAGAGAACGTGAGAAGTTAAGAGCGATCTTGAATCTTGGGTTTAAAGATGCGTTTAGAATATCTCACCCAAATTTGCAACAATTCACTTGGTGGCATTATCAAGGCAATTCACTCAGAAATAATCAAGGAATGCGAATAGATTATATGCTGTTATCACCACAAGCTGTAGATAAATTGGAAACATGCTACATAGATGATAGATTGCGTAAGCTAGAAAATCCGTCTGACCATACTCCTGTTGTATGTGCTATAGAATAATAGCAGATCTCTTACACAATTCACTTTTAGCAAACCTGAGTAGTCTTACCTTTGCTGCTCTGTGGTTTTTCCCTTCGTTTGTTTTCCTTTCCTGTCCAAGATTGATCGTGCTGCTCACTTTTTTCGTTTCCTACCTGGGAAATTTGCTCAGGAACAGGCTGTTGTTCACTCTTTTCTTTTCCTTGGGAAATTTGTTCAGAAACAGAGGTGCCTTTCTCAACTTCTGTAACTGGGGTTTTTAAAATATCATCAATGCCCTCGAGAATTTTTCCATTCAGTTTTGCTCTCTTTTCTGTATCATCTTTATCTTGTGAGCTAGGGTCATACAAAGTACCTTTTTTGTTATTTGAAAAAAGAACCTCCACTCCTCCTTTTATGGCAAATATTGTGCCGATAGCAGTAAGAACTACTCCGAGTGTAGTAGGACCAAAAATTAACATTGGAATAGTGGAAAGAAGGACAGGAAAAAAGATCTTGCTTAAGAACGTTGTTACCATCTCTTCATCACTGAGTGGTGGTTCATCCTCTTCTTTCTTGTCTTTACCTAAGAATGGTATTTTTTCTTTCATCCCATCCATAAAGGAGCCAGAAATATTTTTCGGGTCTATTTTGATCCCTCCAATTAGCAGCAGCAGCATTTCCAATACAAACTTTATGGATGAATCTTTAGCTTCTGTACCACGTATATCAGCTACACACTTGGTTATTATTTGTTGTATTTTATCATTATTTAATTTCTCTTCTCTAGCTAAGCCTTGCTCTCTAATTTCTTTAAACATAGAAAGTAAAAACTGAGAAAAATTCTCTTCACTGAGTGGTTTTATATCTTTTGGATTGACATTATTAAGTAGTATGTCCTTATAAGCTGATATAAAATAATCAGTTATTTCTTTGTTCTCCTTTAATTCGGCTTTACCTTCTAATACTTTTACAAAGTAATCATAGATTACCTGATGTTCCTCTTTTTCAAAAATTTTCTCATCTTTGTTAGTTACCTGATTTGAAGGTTCCAAATTCTTTGTTTGTGGAGTTAATATTTTTGTCATAACTGAGTTACTCACATTTACTATACTTCAATTGTAGTATATTTTTCATATTAATTCAAATAATCTATACTCCTAGAATTCACGATGTTTAAGTCATAATTAAGGGAATTTAGACCCCAGTTGTCGCCAATTTTTATTTCTACTTCAAGTGGTATAGAAATTTCTATTGCATTTTCCATTATATCTTTTATAAGTTTTGCTGTTTCTTGCACCTTTTCGTCTTCTACTTCAACCAGTAGTTCATCGTGAACCTGGAGGATTATTTTACCTACTTTCAATTGGTCAAAAAGCTGAATTGTCGCACGTTTTATTATATCAGCAGCGGTTCCTTGCAGTGGTGCGTTTATTGCTGCCCTTTCTGCAAATTGTCTTATATAAGGAATTGTATTGTTTATGTCTCTTACAAAGCATCTCCTGCCAAACAAAGTTTCTACATAACCATGCAATCTTGCGATAGACACTGCTTTTTCCATATAGGCCTTTATTTCTGGGTAACAGGAAAAATAGTAATTAATGTATTCAGCAGCTTCCGCAATGGTAATTCCAAGCCGCTTTGCAAGACCAAATGGGCTAATGCCATATATAATTCCAAAATTGATGGATTTTGCTTTGCGTCTTAATTGCTCATCTATTTCTTGCACTCCAAAAACTTGCCTTGCGGTGATCTCATGAATATCTTGTCCGTTTGCAAAAGCTTCTTTAAATGCTGCAACGTTTGCAACGTGTGCCAGGAGTCTTAATTCTATTTGCGAATAGTCAGCAGAAATTATCTTATGCCCTTTTGGCGCAATAAATGCTTGTCTGATAAGATTTCCCTCTTCGCTTCTGATAGGAATATTCTGTAAATTAGGATTGCTGGAGCTCAGCCTTCCAGTTGCAGTTGCAGTCGTTGAAAAGCTTGTGTGTATTCTACCATCAAGTGGATCAACTTGCTTTATTAATGCATCAGTGTAGGTGCCTTTTAATTTACTTAAATGTCGCCAATTTAAGATTTTACTTGCGATTTCTACCCCTTCTTCTTCGAGTGCCTCTAGAACTTCATAATTGGTGCTATACGATCCAGATTTTTTTGACTTTTTCTTTTTATTAAGCCCCATTTTGTTGAATAAAACATCACTTAATTGTTTTGGCGAAGCAATATTAAATCTTTCTCCTGCCAAATTATATATCTCATCTTCAAGCACGGCAATTACCTGCTGAAATTTATCGGACAGCTCCTGTAATTTTTGTATGTTCAGTAATATCCCATTTTTCTCCATATCAAATATTACTTTCATAAGTGGCTTATCGAAGCGCTCGTAAATTGTGAGCAATTTTTCCTGAAATAACCTTTGCTTTAGCTTTTCATGAATTGCTATTAAAGTTTTTGCCGAGAAAATTTCTGCATTTTCACTCAAATTATGCGCAACTATGTTTGGAATACTGTGATCATGCTTTCCTGTATCCAAGCTATACGACATTATCATCAAATCATCAACTGAATCTAACATCTTCTCTATTGCAGGGAAGATTTTCCTGATCTCTTTAATGTTATGTATTATTTTAAGCACTCCATTTGAGAGCAAAGTTAAGTTAATTATAATGAGTGCATCTTGTATGCTGTCTTGCTCTATATAAAAAATATTACTTTCGCTATAAGATAGACTTAATACATCGTTTTCAAGGTGGTAATGAATTGCAATTTTGCCTTCATATCTACAATGCTCTAAAAATTTCTCTAACTCTTCACTACTATACTCTATTTTTTCTTCTGTGCTAGACCCACTATAGGAAAAAAGCTTTTCCACTTTCCCTATCAAGGAATTGAATTCATACTTCTTTAAAAAGGATAATAGTTTTTCCATATTTGGAGGGCGAACTTCACATTTTGCAATATCATGTTGAAGGTCTACTTTTTCGCATAGTGATAAAAGTTCTCTTGAAATTAGCGCTTTTTCCTTATGTTCAGCAAGAATATTACGAATCCTCGTTTGCTCGATGTTATCAATGTTCTCTATAATATTATTCAATGAATCAAATTCATCTAGTAATTTAGCTGCAGTCTTCGGACCTATTCCCGGAACGCCTGGAATGTTGTCAGATGCATCACCAGTTAGAGAAAATAAATCAAGAAGCTTGTGTGAGTTTACGCCAAATTTTTCTATTACTTGTTTTTCATCTATATATATATTTTTAATGGGGTCGAATATTAAAATATTGTGGTTCAAGAGTTGAAATAAATCTTTATCTGATGAAACGACTACCACTTTAAAGTCTTGGTGGTTGGCGTATTTTGCAGCTAGTGTTGCAATTATATCATCTGCTTCATAACCTTCAATCTCTTCATAGCTGAGGTTAAAAGCTTCTACCGCTTCCCTCAGTATGGTGAACTGTGGAGTTAGATCCTCAGGAGGCGTTACTCTGTTCGCTTTGTACTCAGGATATAAATTGTGCCTAAAATTCTTTTTCCCTGCATCAAGTGCTATAGTTAAGTAGTCCGAATGGGCAATGTACTTAAGAACCATATTCAGAAAGCCATATACACCACCTATTGGCATTCCTGTTGTGGTAATTAAGTGAGGTAGTACATAGTAAGCTCTGAAAAGAAAACCATAGCCATCGATGATTGTGAAAGTTTTTTCTTTCATTGTAGATATTTATGCGTGCTTTTGATGGTCCACTATTTAGCTGAGAAAATCAAGTTTTTGTTTTTCTGCTTTTGAGCGTTGTAAGAGATTTTACCGAAAATAGCATTCATGATGGGGGTGTACACATATGACCTTACCCAGAAAAAGTGGAGAGAAAGTGTGGAATGTTTTTTACAAAAAGAATGATGCATCAAATTGTTCTGGAATGCAATAGTTAATAGTGACGTTGTTTGTTATAAAAAATTTCTATGTATTCAAATATTGCAGTTCTAGTTTGTTGAGCAGAGTGTTGTGAAGTATCAATAAGTATTTCTCTTTTCAATGAGCTAAAGAAGCTTTCTGCAACAGAATTGTCGTAACAACAGCCTTTATTACTCATCTATATTCTTTACAGCTAAGAGATATTGATACCCTTGCGCAGTATATTGTGAACCTTGGTCACTGTGCAGCAGTAGATTTTTAACAGGTTTACGCCTATTAATGGCCATTAATAAAGAGTTCATAACCAATTGTTTATTTATTGCACTACTCATTAACTACCATACGTGAGAATTATTGCTGCCAAATATAGCCATCCCTCCTTGGTTTTGATGTAAGTAATCCCATACTTTATTTGGTTGATCAACAATAAAGTTTTGATCTAGTATATTGGGAGCTACAGCTCTATTATCTGTTTGTTGTTTTTTAATTTTAAACTTTCTTCTCAGTATAGCCCTGATGTCATTTTTCTGCATAATACTTTGCACCGTTTTCAAATTGCAACTTTTACCCAAAGCCTTCAATTCAGCATGAATTTTAGGAGCTCCATATCTACATTTAGAAACTTGATATATTTTTTGAATAGCTTCGAGTAGCTCTTTATTTGCTGATTCTCTACTGCTTATTTTTCTTGTGGTCCACTTATAGTAGCCACTAGCAGAAAATCCTACATAATTCCTGTACTTTATAGCAGTTACTATATAAAAAAATATTTTACTCTTTTTGACTGGCCAGGGCTTTTTTTTAAATGTCTCTTTCCCTTGTTACTCTTGCTTTGTAAATCAAACCTCTCTTTGTCGTAAGGAGCCATGTTACCTCTACCTGGAAATGCATCTGCTGCCGACTTTTTTTCGTTGTGTTTCTTTATCCATTTTCCTAATAAACCACCCTTTATTCCTAAATCCTTTGCTGTTTTTGTAATTGTTTGACCTGCCTTTCTTTGTTCATTTGCCAGTTTAACAGCTTCCAATTTGAATTCTGCTGTATATTCTCTTACCATTTCTAATCCTCCAAAATTTTATTTTACCCAAAAAAACTCTTTTCTTTCTCTCCACTTTTTCTGGGTAAGGTCACTATTTCTTAAGTAATTTACACTTCAGAGTTTATCTGCTTTAAAGTTTACTCTATTCTGTTTCAGCATTTGTCATAAATCCTTAATTATTTCTGACTTTTTAGTTCAGTTTTTAACCATTCTTTCCTTAACTTAATGGCAGTGACAATAAGCCTATCTATCATTCTGATGTGATTTCAGTTTTGTTTACGTGCAAACTCTCTAATCCCACCTTGTAGTTAGGATAAATTAGAGAGACATTAAGATCTTTTTTAATTTTAACATTACTTACTCTCTTTGATCCTAAATAAAAACTCTGTGCATAATCTGGTAACTCAATTGGTTCTGGAGGGCTAACATTGAGAAGTTTGGTCGCATATATTACCACTTCAGATTGTGTAGTGGGTAAATCGTCTGCACAATTGTATATTTCACCAGGTTTTATGTTTTGCATGGAAGAAAATAAAATATTTGATATATCTTCAACGTGAATACGAGAAAAAAAATGCCCTTCTTTTTTCACATTCCTTGCTTTGCCAAGCTGCAAGTCAATTAACACGTTCCTACCAGGACCGTATATTCCAGCTAAACGAAAAATATGTACAGGCAATCTGCTATTCAGCCACCTCTTTTCAGATCTAAGGCGCTTTTCTCCTCTGATTTCTATAGGTTTTGTTTCAGATTCCTCATTCACCCAATTACCAGAGTGATCACCATAGACGCTAGTTGCAGACAAATAACCGAACCATTTTACATTTTGCAGGCAATCACCGTATCTCTCCACAACATCATCGCCATCTGGAGGAATAGAAATTAAAACGTGCGTTGCGCTTTTAAGCAGATCTTGACTAACTTTCTCATAATTAAAGAGGATTACATCTTGTATATTTTTACTTCTTGATGTGCCACTGACTTTCCAACCTAAGTTCAGTAATTTTTTCGATAAAAATTTAGCTACATATCCATAACCAAAGCAAAACAAGTGCATGAAAATTAATTTTTAAAATTCTTCTTGATAAATTCTACTCCTAATTTTATTCCCTCTTCATTAATAATATGCCCTAATGCATGAATTGGGTGTCCTTCAACATTTACTCCATTTTCTTTCAGAGCTTTAACCGCTAAGTCGAGGGACGAAAAAGGTACCACGTCGTCAGCATCACCATGGATAACACATATGTTAGGTTTTGATTTGATCTCTGGTGCAGTTTTTGAAGGTGAAAGAAACCTACCAGAGTATGCAACAACTGATGCACAGGATTGAGAGCGGGTGAGAGCTGTATGTATTGCAAGCATTGCTCCTTGAGAAAATCCAACTAAAGAAAGTTGCGTATCTTTTAAATTAAGCTCCTTTAATTTTGTATCAATGAAATGATTTACAATTGATGTAGCATTTTTTACTCCATTATATAGCGCTTCCTCACTACGATCTTCCAAGCTGAACCACTGATAACCATCACCTATTTCTCTTTCAAACGGAGCATTGGGTACTGTAAAATATGAACCCAGTAAAAACTTGCTCATAACTTTAGCAAGGTGAATGAAATTATCGCCACTTGAGCCCCAACCATGTAAAAAAATAATCAAATTTTTCTTATTTCCGCCTGCACAAATTTCTGGGCCTTTAAGTTCAATCATTTCTTTTCCTTTTGCGTTTATATTTTTATTTAACACTAATTTTCAAATTTGTAAAACCAATGTGCAATTACGTTCCCGATACTACAGATAAAGTGACTTAGGTTCATCGACGATTTGAAAAACCGTCATTCCGCTACTCGTTAGCGGCTGAGATACCGCGAATGAATCGCGGTATGACGTAGGGAAAACCTTAGCTATAAACCTCAGAAATAAGAAAACAAACTAGAAAAAATACCTCACTATAACTGCAGCCTTAAGCAACGTACCTTATTTATTTACGAAAACTGGTATAAATGCTATGCAAGTAGCTACACTACTTGCATGACATCAACAATTGACCTCGACTTACCGTCCAACTAGAAAGTTGTATATAGAATGACAGAAATCCAGATGTTATTTACTTACTTTCGATCTTTTCTATCAATTTTTTAACTAAACCTCTTAGCTTCTTACTGGATTCATCAAGCTCTTGAATTTGCGAGCTGCGCTCTTTCATTAGTTCCTTATAGTTACCTCTTATGTAGTCAATCATTTCCTTCATCTGAGCAATCATCTTGTTAGCATCCATGCTGTCCAAATCAGGTATCATGTTAGGCATAGCGCCTTCTAACATACCGCCAGCCATAAGCTGCTGAGACATTTGCATAAATGGTTTTAAAGTCTGATTAAGCAATTCAGGATCCTTGACTAATTTTTCTATTTGCTCTTTGCAAGTATCCATATACTGCTTCATAAATTCATCTTCTTGCACTTTACCTGTCATAATTACACCTACTTGAAAATATCGATTCTTTATTATATATTGTTTTTAAATTAAAAACAATACAAAATACTCATCACAATTGCATTAATACTTTTTAAATAATAAAAAATGCTCCTTTGCTTATAAAGGGTCACATACTTTCTTTAACCACTCCTTATCTTTGACGCTATTTTCTAAGTTTTTATAGACAAATTGATGGTAGCCATTTATCCATTCAATTTCATCCTTAGTAAGCATTTGCACATTTATTAGTCTTCTATCATATGGAATAGAGGTCAGTTGTTTAAAGTTTAAGAAGCCGTTTTCTTGTCTGTTGACATACATCAGATTTTCAATCCTTATTCCATACTCTCCCGGAATGTAATAGCCAGGTTCGTTGGAAAGTATCATCCCTGGCGTGAGTTTCACTTTATTACTTTTTGATATTGCTTGTGGTCCTTCGTGTACTGATAGGTAACTTCCTACTCCATGCCCTGTACCATGCATATAGTCCATTCCAAATTTCCATAAATGCGTACGTGCCAATATATCCAATTCTCCACCAGTAGTGCCGGGGGGAAAGACGACACTTGCTATAGCAATGTGAGCTTTGAGTACTATTGTATAGTGGGTTATTTGCTCATTGGTCGGATTACCAACTACTACAGTTCTTGTCACATCAGTTGTGCCGTCAAGGTACTGGCCACCAGAGTCAATCAAATACAGTCCATCTTTCTGAATTACTTTATTCGTCTTACTGCTTGCACGATAGTGAATTATTGCCCCATTCTCATTAAATGCAGAAATTGTTGGAAAGCTCAATTGTTTAAACAAATTCTGCTCTTTTCTGTATTCTAAAATCCTTTCTTCAGCTTCAAGCTCTGTACCAACATTACTTTCAAGCCAATGTAGAAAATTTGTAACTGCCACTCCATCTCTGATGTGCGCATTTATAGCCCCAGCTATTTCAGTTTGATTTTTTACTGCTTTATAAATTAAACAAGGATCCTCTCTTTCAGCTACCTGTTTATCTTTTATTACAGCCATGATACTCATTGGAGTTGTGTTTGGATCTATAACTATTGAATTTAGCTTGTCCAGCGAATTTTCTAGCTCACTGATATCAAAAATATTTATATGATTGCCTAAATTTGCTTCTATAGTTGAATGTTCTTTATCTTGAATAAACAAATCAACATTACCGCTTTTATACAATATAGCACGACCCAATATACATGGAGTATATTTAGCATTTTCGTTTCTTAAATTTAATAACCATGAAATTGAATTTGGATCAGTTAAAAGCACTGCTTCAGCTTCTTTATCTATACTTTTAGCGACTTTTTCACATTTGTCCTTACTACTTTCACCAGCATATTTAATAGAATGTAAAACCACTGCTTGTTTTCGATAGTCACTTTTTTTTCCAGCTAAACAGGGTATTAATTTACAGATATTCTCATACTTTCTTATATCTTCCATGGTAAAATATTGCAAATAATAACCTAGTGAGGCAGTCGATGTTAAGTTTGCTTTTATCCATTCGCGTGGATCCTCTTCTTGTATATTATATACTTGAAAATTGCCCTGATCGAGCTGATTGTGAGCTTGTGTGATATAGCGTCCATCTGTAAAAAATTGGCACTTGTTGTTTTTTGTGACAATAAGCAGCCCATTTGTTCCTGTGAAGCCACACAGCTTTGTTAGCTCCTCTGAATACTCATTTAAATATTCGTCTTTAGTATGTAACACAAATGCATCAACGTTTATTTCGTGCATAAAAGAACGAAATTCTTTGATTTTTGACATGGAATGCCTCACGCAAAACTAGCAGCTACTTTCGTTTTCCTGTTTCTCAAATACACTAATATGCTCACTATCGCTGCGGGAGTGATGCCTTGTATTTGCTTTGCAATGCCAATCGTCGCTGGTTTTATTGTTTGTAGCTTTTCTATTACCTCACTTGACAAGCCTTTAACTTGTGAATAGTTGAAGTTGATTGGAATTTGAGTGTTAATTTCCTCTCGTAAAAACTTCATATCTGCTTCTTGTCTTATTAGGTAGGGTTTATATTTTGCTTCAATTTCAACCGCTTCGCATATTTCATTCTTAGCTCTATTATCCGCTTTGGTGTGTCCCATTTTGCCATTCCAGCGCGTGACGCTGCTTAACTCCGGCCATATTTCTTGTAATTTATTCCAGTCGATGTTTGGATAGCTAAGTAAATCTAGTGCCGTTTTTCTTATCCCATCATAAGATATTTTGATACCATAAGACCTAAGCTGCTCAGGAGTAATCGTCAGACTCCCTAACTTCTCTTCAAGCTGCTTAATGGATTCAAGTTTATTCTGTAAAACAGAGTATCTCTCATGCGAAACAAGGGAAATATCATAACCTTTTTGTGTTAATCTTCTATCTGCATTGTCTGACCTGATAGCTAGCCTATATTCTGCACGCGAGGTAAATAATCTATAAGGTTCGATCACCCCTTTGATGACTAGATCATCTATCATTACGCCGATATATGAGTCTGTGCGATGAAGAACAAAGCTTTCTTTTTTTTCAGATGCAGAAAGTGCTGCATTGATCCCGGCAATAATTCCTTGCCCTGCTGCTTCTTCATATCCAGTGGTGCCATTAATTTGGCCAGCAAAATATAGGCCTTTAATTTTCTTAGTTTCAAGAGTATGAAACAGCTCTCGTGGGTCAATATAGTCATACTCAACTGCATATCCAGGCCTTAGTATTTCTGCGTTTTCAAGTCCTTTGATACTCTTTATCATTTCACGCTGCACTTCAATAGGCAATGAATTTGAAATTCCGTTCGGGTATACAGTATCATCATCCAGGCCTTCTGGCTCTAGAAATATTTGATGACTACTTTTTTCTGCAAATTTATTAACTTTAACTTCAATTGATGGGCAGTATCTTGGTGCTATAATATCATCCAAATACGAAGAAGCTGACCTGTGCAGATTCTCTCTAATTATTTTATGCGTGTTTTCATTAGTATGGGTAATAAAGCATGATACCTGAGGTTGGTTAATTTTTTCTGTGAGATAAGAAAACGGCACAGGTGGATTATCACCCACTTGTTCTTGCAATATTGACCAGTTTATAGTGCCACGATCAAGCCTCGGTGGAGTTCCAGTACGCAATCTACCTAATTTAAAATTATATTTCTTCAACGTATTTGCAAGTTCTACTGCAGGCTTATCTCCCATTCTCCCTGAAGGAGTTACCTGCTCTCCTATATGAATCACACCCCGCAGAAAAGTCCCTGTAGTTAGAACGACTTTACTTGTCAGTATATGCTCCCCTGAGCTTGTTATTACAGCTTTAATGCACAATTCTCCATTGTTATTACTCTCTATAAGAAAATCGTCAACCGACTCTTCTTTTACCGTCAAATTATTATAATTTAGAATAATTTCCTGTATTGCTTGCTTGTATAATTTTCGGTCTGCCTGTGCACGCGGGCCCCATACTGCTGCACCTCTGCTGCTATTTAAAATGACTGAGTGTATACTTGCTTGATCGATTGCTCTTCCCATTATTCCATCAAGAGCGTCAACTTCCCTGACTACAACGCCCTTTGCAACTCCTCCGATTGCTGGATTGCAGGACATTTCCCCTATAGTTGAAATTTTATGAGTTATAAGCAGCGTGTTTGCACCAAGGCGAGCTGCAGCAGCAGCAGCTTCGCACCCTGCATGACCACCACCTACTACTACTACATCATATTTATGCATGCCTTCTTGAGTAATTCTTACTCTACTAATATTCTAACTATTAGCGGTTAATGTCAAATTTTACAGTAATTAACTATTTCAATCATCAGTGGCCAATGTATAGCTAACTCACGTCATACCGTCACGGTATCTCTAGATCCCGCTAACAAGCAGCGGGATGACGGTTTTTCAAATTATCGGGTTTTAGTGGGGCGAGCGACCAGGATCGAACTGGCGACATTCAGTACCACAAACTGACGCTCTACCAACTGAGCTACGCCCGCCAAGATATAAAATTTCTAACATAAGAGCGCAAATAGTCAATTGATTATTTAACTCTCCTTTTGCAGAGGGTTTTAAGTTTAGCCAATAAATATTTTCATTGATACTTTTACCATTATAGTTAATTGTATTGACACTAATGAAGTAGTGGTATGTTTAAAAGTATTTTCACATTTAGTTTTTTTACGGCTATTTCAAGGATCTCAGGGTTAATAAGAGATGTATTGATTGCTACGGTTATTGGTGCGAACTCTCTTGCAGACATATTTTTTTCTTCGTTTCGTTTTGCCAATCTATTTCGAGCATTTTTTGCAGAAGGAGCGTTCACTACCTCATTCATACCATTATATTCGACAGAATCATATGATAATAAAAAGGCATTTAATTTTGCAAGTAGTGTAATATCCATTACGTTTATTATCTTAGTAATTTTTTGCCTTATCATGCAAACTTTCTCCCCTTATATGATTCAAATTTTTGCTCCTGGATTTGACCAAAGTAAGTTTACCCTTACTGTTACTTTATCAAGAATTATGATGCCCTACATAATCTTTGTTTCAATTGCATCACTTATTGGTGGAATGCTGCAAGTAAAGCAGCATTTTGCTTCAACAGCTATTGCACCAATCGTTTTGAATCTCTGTTTAATCATCAGTTTGTTTGTGCCTTACGTAAAAACTCCAGCGCACAACCTTTCTATAGCTGTCCTTATAGGAGGAATTTTCCAGCTACTTTTGATACTATTTAGTGCATACAAGTTAAAGGCAGCTTTTTCTTTTAGCCTTGAATTAATCAATGAAGTAAGGTTATTTTTTAAGCGTGTGATACCTGCAATTATCAACAATTGTGTAACTCAAATAAGCTTATGGATTGATACAATCATGGCGAGTTTTATACCAAATGCGGTGTCCTATATATATTATGCCGATAGACTAAATCAACTACCGCAGGGAATAATCGGTACTGCAATTGGTACAGTGCTTCTTCCTTTAATTTCAAAACAGGTGGATAATACTGAAAATATAGTCAAAATACAGAACAAGGCTCTCAACATAGGATTAATGTTAATTATGCCAACAACTGCTGCCTTTATCATTATTCCCGACATAATTTTACTTACGCTTTTTTCTTACGGCCGGTTTGATCATTATGCAGTGCAGCAAACTGTTCCCACTTTAATAGCATTTTCTCTTTCTTTACCTGCATTTATTATAAATAAAGTATTGCTACCTACATTTTTTGCTAAAGGCAATCTGAAAATACCAACCATATTTTCGCTAATGTGTCTTGGAATTAATGTAGTGCTAAACCTTTTGTTAATGAACGAGTATCAGCATACGGGGATTGCTATTGCTACTTCCGTTTCCACTTGGATAAACTCTATTCTATTAATTAGTTATTTAACAATAAATAAAATGTATAAGGTTAGCCAAGCGTTATTGTTAAATGTCATGAAAATTTTTGTAGCAACGGCAGTCATGTCAATAGCCCTTTATATTTTTAATTCTTTGTTGGCAGGATTATTTTTTGATAAAATGTTGGCTCGTATTGTTTATTTAACGACTTTAATAGCTTTGAGTGTTATTGTTTATTTTGGTATTCTCTATTTAATATTTAAGGGAAACTTTAAGCATGTGTAAATTATGAGACTTTCTTTATATGCTATATTATCAATCTCACTGCTATTAATTCTCATGCATGTTGCTGCAACTTTTAAGGATTGGAGTGGCTACAGGAAATATATCATAAAAGAGTTAGAGAAGACGTATGATGCTAAAGTGCATATTGGGGGAAAAATTAAAGTTTCGTTGATTACCCCAAAGCTCACTATTTATAATGTATACGTACAATACAACGAAAATAAAGAGCAAAAGTTGTCAGATTTAATTAGTGTAAGAAAAATTGAAATAAGGCCATCATTCCTATCGTTGTTTTTATTTTCGTTGCAACCAAAGTCAATCACATTGTTTGGCATGAAAAGCAACAAAGAAAATTTACTTAATATTATAAATACAAACGCCAGTGGTAACACAGTCGATATAGTAATAAAAGACAGCCAAGTAAGTTTCAAGAATGATTTCGCTGATATTGTTAACATAAAGGAAGTTGCTGTAAAAAAAAATAAGCAGTTTTTTTTTTTTGGTAAAGTAAAGGTAGGTGATAATAATTACGATTTTTCAGGAAAGGTTAATATCACAAAAAGGAATGTACACATTAGTGTTGAATCAAATTTTGTAAATTTGCTATTTACAGGTAATAGAAATCAAGAAGAACTCCAGGGTAATTTAACATTAACAATTAATAACAGTTCCGGTTCTGTGAGTGATTTAGCAAAAATCATTAATCTTAGCTTTCTCTCTTGTGTTATTCCTAGCGAAAATATCAAGATATCATCCAATATAAGTCTTAATGAAAGTGAGTTTACGGCAACTGACTTAAAAATTGATTCCAAAAGCATGCAAGCCAGCGGTACAATACAAAATGATAGAAAAGGCAATCACACTAATTTCAATATTAGCTTCAGTAAAGTTGATTTAGATTCCATACAAAATGATTCACAAAGAACAATGAATATGAAGGATCTTCTGGAATGTTTTAGAGCAGTTGTGCCAAAGAACTTGAGCTTAAATTTTAATATGGAAGCTTCTAACATTCAATATCAAAACAAAATATTGGACAATTTCCGTGCTGTACTAAAATCCACTGATGGCAAAGTAAAAGTTAATACGCTTCTTAAATTTCCTGGAATCAATAATATATCTTACTTATCAGGAGAGATCTCAAACAATAATGTCCTATCTGAATTCAACGGTGATTTATTAGTCGAAGGAAATGATTTTGAGTCATTCATTTCATGTTTTTTCCCTTCTATAAAGATGAAAGAAAACCAGAAAAATCAATTTACACTAAGTTCTAAACTGCACCTTGCACCAAGAATATTATCTATCTCAGACATTAGACTGCTAAATAATAAGGAATCCTTGCAAGGATCAATTAGAGTAAGCCACACAAAAAAACGCAGTGTGATCGATGGTGAATTTAGCATGCATAATCTTGATGCAGATAAATATGATCATTCATTATTTAGCAGTTTACCTAAAATGCAATGGCTGAAAAATTTTCAGTATGATACAAATATAAAGGCCCGTGTTAATAACCTTACATTGAATGATACGAAAATTAAAAATTTGGATTTTTTGCTGAAAATGGAAAAAGGTAAGCTAGTTGCAGATAAAATAAAACTATCTGGAGAAGATTTCGATATTACCGGTAATGCAAAAATATTAGCAGATCAAAAATACGCCAAACCTTTATTAGATGTTAACCTTACGGGCAGTAAATTTAATGGAAAAATTATTACATTACCAAATTTAGTAGAGACGAAAAGAAATTCAAGAAATGAGATAGATCAAATTCAATGGTCAACAAAGCAGCTTGATTTTTTGGATGATAAAGAAGGCTTTGATGCAAATGTGCAAATCAATACTGCAGAATTTAAAACCGAGCAGAATGTTTTAAAAGATTTTAATTTGGATGCGGTAATGAGAAACAACACTATCACTATCAGGCAGGCAAGTTACGTATTAGAACGCGGGCAAGTGTTTTTTCAGGGTTATTTAAGATCAGACTCAATAAATACAAGATTTTCTATTGTAAATTTGGACACTAAAAAGATTGGTAAGGTTATAGGAATTGACAATGTAAATGGTCAGGTAAGCTTAAATGGTGAAATCAAAACTCAAGGAAAAAGTTTTCATGATTGGGCTAGTAACTTATCAGGAGATGTAAACTTACAAGCGCAAGGAATAGAAGTTACTAATGTAGATTTCAATTCATTTATCACTAATTTGTTAAGCAGTAAGAATAAATCTGAAATTTCCACACTTGCTTATGTTGATATATATAATGGCAAGACATTTTTTGAAAATATTAGCGGAAAAGCAAGTATTAAGAGTGGTATATGTTCAACTAGTTTACAGTTCGGGATTGATCAAGCATCAGGATCGATCTCTTCTAATTTAACCTTATCTAACTTCGCTTTAGCTTCTATATTCAGGTTCTTTTTCATACCACCAAATTATAGTAATCCAATCTATATCGATATGCATTTGGATGGCCCTATTTGGCGTCCTAAGATGAGTTTTGATGTAGACCAAATCTTCATCGCTCTGGTTGGCAAGAAAAATAGTTAATTTACTTAGGTGTACGGTTTAGGGGACAATAAACTCATCTGAACGGATACAAACTTAACCTAACTCATCACCACCTGGCAGTGGTGGCAAGCCAAATGCTTCTCTCTTTTCGTTGAGCGTCATGAAGCTTGCGTTTTCTACGTATTTCCACAACTTTTGTCTTTTTTCCATGAGAATTTCTATTGCATCTTTGTCATACGACAAGCACAGATCTTCACCAAATCTTGGTGTCAGCCAAGAATTCAGGTGACAGATAATATTTTCTAGCGTTGGTAAAACCGTCTGCTCCCAGAGGGATAAGCGTGCTTCGACTAAATTGCTATAAGTGTTATCACCCGGTATGCCAAGCAATTGCGGTGGAACGCCAAAAGCTAGCGCAATATCACGAGCTGAGCTGTGTTTGGACTCAATAAAATCCATATCCCTTGGCGATAAGCTCATTTCTTTCCACTCCAAGCCTCCTTCAAGCAATATCGGTCTTCCAGCGTTTATAGAACCTGAATAATGATCATTTATCTGCGCTTTTAAGCGTTGGTACTGCTCTTGACTTAAACTTCCACCACTTCCATCTTTTGCTGATTTTACAACTATTGCACCACTTGGTCTTGCCCCATTTTGCAACATCGCTTGATTCCAAGCACCCGCCTGATTATGTTGATCTATGCTATATGCAGCTGCCTCAATTGGTGATAACCCATACCAATCATTCAAAGGATTAAAGGTCTTTAAGTGCAACACTGCTGAACATCCAGTTAGTTTATCAACTTTAAAGTCATAACTGTTGTTATTTATGGTATAACGATAGATATAAGGAACGTTATTTCTCCCTGGAACAATTTCAACCCTATCGGGGCGCAGAAGATAAAGCTCTGTTGGTGGTTTTCTACTATTCTGTGACTCAACCATCAATATATAAGAATTGCCGTTAACTAACCGATAAGTTACAATCCCCTCAATAAATTCCGATTTTGATGTCATTGGATTAGGAGAATAAAGTAATTTCAGTAATGGATGGGCTTTTAATTGCGATTTTCCCTGTTCAGTAAGCTGGCAGAGAGTAAAAGGTACCGAAGATGCAGCACTTGCAATCATATTAATTGCTCGAAAGGCAATAACATTTTTTATGTAACCTTCCTCAGCAAAACTTACATAATCACGCTTACTCCAACTTGGCTCCATTATTAGCTGCAAAGCAGAATATTTAGTAAATACTGCGCTTTTTTTTCTTTGAAAAATATTGAGATTCATATATGCCTCCTAAAAAATTGAATTTGTGGTAGAATTATATCAATTGGTGTCACAGGAAGGATATACTAACGTACGAACATTATGTTTGAGAGCAATCTCTACACAGTAGTTAAATGGCAGGCACAATAGGGGGTAGCAAAAAGAATGAGCTTTTTTTTTGAGCTGAGCGAAGCCACCTAAGGTAGAAAATGAATCAGGAAGGAGTAAAAATATATTTAATATTTATATGATGTACTTACTTATAAATATCTTTTCTGTGTCCTATCTCTGTGATAACCACTTCATATTTTATAATATTTACGGAATAGATAACGCGATAATCACCTACCCTTAATCTTCTTTGTCCTTTAAATCTGTAATATAATGGCTCACCAAGGTTAATGGGATCAACTGTAAGGCGCTTATTTATCGCATTTATGATCCTTAATCTTATTGTTTTTGGAAGAGCTGGAAGGTCTTTCTCAAGAACGCTTTCTATGAAGATAATATTGTATTCCAGTCTACATCCTCACTTCTAATTTTCTTTACACCTGAAACATTACGTTTAGCAGCACGCTCAATTAGTATTTTATCTTCCTCATTTTCAATTGCTTCTTGTATTAGCTTCTCTGTTAGTTCTTTAATGGACTTATTTCTTATTTTAGCCAGTCCAGCAAGACACTCTGAAATTTCGTTGTTGAAAGTTATGCTAAATTTTGAGTTTGCCATATATTTTACCTAAAATCTACTAATAATTATACAACATTTTTCTGAATTTTTCAATAAAAAAAGTTGCCTATACGTAAAGAGGACCTGTGTTGACAAATAATTAAACATTTGTCATGTACTATGTTTGTTAAGGAGAAATAGCACAGAAGTTAGTATTAAGTATATTAGGAATAAGAAAGGCTGCGCCCAGTGTCACACACTGGAATAACAGGAAAAAATGAACTGCTATACTAAAAAAAAAGAAATAGAATATGACAGAATGGCTAATATCTAATCAGCTTATTGATTATAACTGTGCTGTAAAATCCATGGAAGAGAAAATTCAACAAATTCACAATAATTCAGCAGACGAATTGGTATGGCTACTCCAGCACCCTCCACTTTATACTGCAGGAATCAGTGCAACAGCTGATGATATTGTTGAAAAACTATTTCCCATATATAAAACAGGAAGGGGTGGTAAACACACATATCATGGTCCAGGACAGCGCATTATATATTTAATGTTAAACCTTAAAAAAAGAAACAAATGCGATATAAAGCTATATATTAGAGATCTAAGTAAGTGGATCATAAATGTTTTAAAGCAATTTAATATACTTGGAGAGTTTAGAGAAGATAGAATAGGCATTTGGGTAAACCATAACGGAGTAGAAAAAAAAATTGCAGCTTTTGGTATTCGCTTAAGAAAATGGGTAACTTATCATGGCATAGCGCTTAACGTCTTTCCAGACCTCTCTCACTATAAGGGTATTATTCCTTGTGGGTTGCAAGGTTATGGCGTCACGTCAATGGAAGAACTAGGAGTGAAAGTTCCACTCTCTGAATTGGATGATATACTAAAAAAAGAGTTTTATAAGATATTTTAATGATTGTTTACCTTTTATATTTCATTCTCACTTTATGTGCTAACACAGGTATTCATGCAATGGACCAAGTTGATATTATTGCTCCTTCCTCCAAGGGAAAAGAATCAGATCTGACTACTATAAAAGAATATGTAGAAGCTTTGGATTTTAATCCCCATATTTCGGAGAAAATATATAGTAATGATAACCCATTTTATTCCAACTCTGATGAATTCAGAGCAAATGATTTGGTTAGTGCACTAACCGGTGATAGTAAAATAATCTGGTGTATCAGAGGAGGAGAAGGGGCTTCTCGGTTAATTCCCTATCTAGAAAAGTTACCCAATGATAAAAAAGAAAGGATTGCTCAAAACAAAAAGATCCTCATAGGCTATAGCGATATAACTGCCTTGCACATCCATCTACAAGCTAAATATGATTGGCAAACTCTTCACGGCACCATGTTGGAAATGATAGTAAATAACTCCGTTTCTGAAAGCTCTGTTGAAAAATTGAAAGAGTTAATTCTTAACAAGCGGGATTCTATCAGATTTGATAAGCTAAAGATGATAAATAATGGCATTAGACTAAAAGATGGCAGATTAAAGTCTAAAATCATCGGTGGTAATATGACTTTAGTTGAAAACAGTATAGGAACTGTTTGGCAAATAAATGCGAAAGGTAAAATTCTATTTTTAGAGGACATAAGAGTCTACCCATACGCAATAGAGCGCAGTTTAGATCACCTAAAACAAGCTCACATCTTTGATGGAGTACATGCAGTAATCTTTGGGGATTTCGTTAACTGCTATAACGATAACCTTGTTGAAGTTGTAAAAGAAAGGTTTGCAAAAAGTGTTAACTTTCCTGTATTTACTATGAAAGGGGTAGGCCATGGACATACAAATGATCCTTTACCTTTTAACACTCACGCTATTATTAGCGTTCAAGACGAAAAAGAAGGTTTGTTTTTTATGGACGTGCAGAATGTTAGCTAATCTTATAGCTAACGCGAGCTCTACGTCATACCGCCGCAGTATCTCTTAGCCGCTAACACGTACTTAACCGTCATACCGCGATTCATTCGCGGTATCTCATCCGCTAACAAGCAGCAGTTCTACGTCATACCGCCGTGGTATCTTTTAGCATAGATCCCGCTAACACGTAGCGGGATGACGAGCTTATCGTCATGCTGCTGCGAACCGTCATACCGCCACGAACTGTCATACCACCACGAACCGTCATACCGCGATTCATTCGCGGTATCTCTAGATCCCGCTAACACGTAGCGGGATGACGGTTGTCAGGGTGTCATGCAAGTAGCTGACTACTTGGATCTGGTAGGCTTAAATCACAATGCCCGTAAAGCTGCGACCCTAGAGCTACTATCTCTCACCCACTGCAAATATTGCACGGTACTATCCACTTGATCATCGTGTCGAGTTTCAGGAAACATTAAAATCTCATACTCAAAATCGTTCAGCCATACTGCTTGGTGCGGCAGAAAAACCTTGCCAGACTCTATAATCGGAACAATTTGATAAAATCGAGTGAGTTTGTCATCATGTGGTACTATTTCGATAATTGGTAAATCACTGTTTGTCTTTAGCTCTTGCACCAATTGCTGACCACTTGTTTTTGCTTCGATTAAAATTGCGTGCGGTGTCCATCTTGCAGCTAGTGACAGAACTTGCTCTTTAAGCTTTGGATACTCAAGCTTTGCGCGATATACATCGAGTAAATAGAATTTATTGCCCACTTTTGTCCAGGTGGTGCAGACGCTAAAGTTGCTCATGCTGCTTGTTGAAACTGCAGTGTCCCAGCTCTGAGTGACATATGAGAGACTATCAGAAAAATTTCTATAGCGCTTCAGCCACTCTCGTTTAATTATACCACTTGAAAGTGGCAGAGGGTTTTGTTGATATTGTGCAGCAAAAGCGTAACTTCCAAGTTCAACCTTTATCATCTCAACTTCTTCTTTTCCTCCATCGAGGGGATATAGCAACTGACCTTCTTCTCTTGAGTATAATATTACGGGTGGTGTCATTCTAGCACTTGATGCTGTAATCCAGCTTTTGTACTCATTTGTAGTTACTCGGGTGACAGGAACAAGAAAAGGAGGCGCTGGCTTTTTGATTGAATAGATAATCTCCTTATTTTCAGATATCATCGGTAAACAAGTATGGTTCCATATGTTTTTCGGTTTGGAGAGAAGGTGCCCGGTTAAATCTTCTTGATGTAGCCTATGCATCACAAGAACAATTACTCCTTTTTTTCTATTGTTGAGCCTGGCTACTAAAGTCTGGTCAAACCAATTTGTAGCACGCTTTCTAAACGTTTCACTCAAAGCTTGGGCGGGACTCAGTGGATCATCCACGATGATGAAATCACCACCTTCACCTGTTAACGTCCCTCCAACTGACGTTGCGATTCTGTATCCTCTCTGCACTGTTTGAAATTTGTATTTGGTATTCTGATCTTTGGATAGTTCTACCTCTGGAAACAGCTCTCTATACCAACTAGACTGCATTATGCATCTTGTATCGAGCGAGTGCTTTTCGCTAAGCAGCCGAGAGTAGCTTGCAACTATTATTCTTGCAGTTGGCTGATTTCCCAGTATCCATGCGGGCCACGCAACACTAGCGCACAGGGACTTCATTGAACGCGGAGGCATATTGAATATTATTCGCCTCATTTTGCCAACATTTGCCGCTTCAAGTCTGTCTGCTATGACTTTTATATACTGATAATCATTATACTCACACCCCGGCACTACCGTTTGAAAACACAGTTCAATGAATTTTAGAAAGTTCATGATATAATGTTGAAACCAACGCGTGACGCTGGGATGACAAAAAAAGGAGCACTGAAGGCTATAGGTGAGACGTTGCGGTATCTCTAGATCCCGCTAACAAGCAGCGGGATGACGAATTACTTAACCATCATCTACACCGTCATACCGCGATTCATTCGCGGTATCTCAGCCGCTAACAAGTAGCGGAATGACGAATTACTTAACCATCATTACACCGTCATACCGCGATTCATTCGCGGTATCTCAAAGCATAGATCCCGCTAACAAGTAGCGGGATGACGGTTGTCGTTTAGCTATAAATATTAAGAAATTTACCAAATAAAAAAAAGGCAAAAGAAGCCCCGTGGTTGGCTAATTACTTACATTATACTTTCAAGTATGGCGTTTTTTTATTCTAAACGCTTAATAACCGCGATTTAGCTGCTTTTTAATGCAACTAACCTTTAGTCATAAATGTTTAAGAAATTTACTAAACAGAAAAAAAGGCAAAAGAAACCCTAGGGTAGCTAATTATTCACTATCCATTTTTTAAGTTGGCGTTTTTTGATATTTTAAATGCTTTATAAGCGCATTTCAGCTTATATTAGGTAAAAACCTAGAAATTTTATAAAGACATAAGATGCACATAGTGCAAAAAATTAAACATGGGACGCCAGATACGTGAGTTTTTTTGTCATTTAATCTGTACAGAGAAGATAAATAAATAGCTTCAGTTTCATGATAAGGGGACTGGCAAGGCTTGTCAAGCAAGTTTTTTGCAATATCAGGGGATAATTTCGACCATAAATCCCTATCAATAAATTTTAACAAAAATACTTTAGTGCATTTTCAAATATAAGCATTCCATCGCCATATTTTGGCACAGCAACACCTAAACGCTTGCTCTTTTCTTTTTCAAGGGGCCAATTATCTTGCTGGGTAAAAAATATTCCCCTTTCTGGATGGGGCATTAAAGCTAGCACTCTTCCACTTTTATCTGATAAAGCTGCTAGGTCGTATGTAGATCCATTCGGATTGTAAGGAAATTGTAGGTTAGCATAGTTGCCATTTTTATCAATGTAACGTAATGCGGTGGAATTGCTCTCAATCAATTGGTTCAAAATATCTTGATCCATAAAAAATTTGCCTTCCCCATGAGCAATAGGGAGATATAGTTCACTCAGACCCCGTAGCCAAACAGAATTACTCTTTGAATTAACTCTCACTCTAATCCAACGGCATTGATAATTGCCTATATCATTATGGATTAAAGCTAGACTAGAGAATTCTGGAATTAATTTTACTAATATCTGACAACCATTACATATTCCTATAATCAGCTTGTCCTGAGATAAAAACTCTTGAAACTCATCCAACAAGTTGTTTTTAATACGTAAAGCAAACGCATTACCAGCACCAGTGTCATCACCATAGGAAAAACCCCCTGGAATTGCAAGTATATTGCTTAATTTCAGTTCACCTGGATTATCTATGATATCGTTAATGTGAACGATTTTTACTTCAATATTACCAATACCAAGTTTTCTGCTGCATTCCATAAATGCAAATGCAGTTTCTTTTTCGCAATTTAAGCCATAACCAGATAGGACTGTGATTTTCATGAATTGCTAAAAATTAAAAAATTCGAATTTCCTTTTTACAAAATTTGCTACTAAATTTAACGCAAATAACACCAATAATAAAGCTATAATTGCGATAGCAGCAAGTTCAACAAATGCAATTTCAGGATTGCTTGACCATATGTATATTTGCACAGGTAGAACAGTCGCCGGATCGAAAAAGGACGTAGGTGTATCAGCAATAAATGCCACCATACCCATCATAAGTAAAGGAGAAGATTCACCTAAAATCCTTGCAATTGCAAGCACAGTACCATGTATTATTCTTGGTAACGCAATCGGTAAAGAGTGATCTAATATCACCTTGATGTGAGGTGCACCGAGCGCAAACGCTGCATCTTTTATCGTAATAGGAACATTCGCAAAGGCATTTTTTGTTGCAATTATAATATTAGGTAACATCATAAATGAAAGAGTCATTCCACCAACAAGTGGTGAAGAGCGTGGTAGCCCAAATATGCCAAGATAGAGAGTTAAGCCCACTACACCAAATATTATTGAAGGCACTGCAGCAAGATTATTTATGCTAATTTCTACAATATTAGTCATTAGCCTATTTTTAGGCATAAATTCGTAAAGACAGATGCCCGACATAATTCCTATTGGTAATGCTAATGCTAGGCACACTATAATTGTCATTAATGAACCGATAAACGCTCCTAAAATCCCTGCATTTTCAGGTTCACGAGAGTCAGATTTAAGGAATAAAGACTTATTAAAAAATTTTTTCACTCTCCTCTTTTCTTTTAGCCAATCAAGTAATTTAGCATAACGATCATTCAAATATTTATCTTTATTTATTGAATTAATTATACTTGACGCGGTAAACCAGATCTCATATTCACCACTATCTTTTACTTTCTTACGAAAAAATTTCTCTAGTTCTTTGTAAGAATTACGACTTAAAATTTCGTCACCGTCTTTAAAATCAGTTCCTCCAAACACCTTACGTAAAGAATCGTTGAGTAAGCCAATGGACTTATACCGCAAATCACTAGGATTACTCGCCAAAGCAAGATCAGCATTTATTTCAACTGGCAATAAAATTTTCGTTACTGTTAAGGCACTGTAAGAGTTAACCAATATACTGAGCAATATACACACAGGACAGCCAAGTGAGATAACTAGTGCCGTGAAAGAACAAAAGCGTAGCGCTCTGTTCTTTTTATTTTTCCTTTTTATACAAGCATGTACACGCCTTGACTGAAGTAATTTAAGGAATTTTTTCTTTATACTCATTTACTTTTCTTTACACGAGGATTTGAAAAAACTTTCCCCTTTTTTGTCATGCAAGTAGCTGACACTGGGATCCAGCAGGCTTTGCCTGCAAATAATTTTTACATTTTCCATGAAAGCACAAACCAAAAGGAGAATAATGAATGCTGGATCCCAGTGTCGGAGCACTGGGATGACACCACAGCGGGAGGCAAACACAATGTTCGTACAGTTGTGTGTCACGCACTGGGATGACAAGAGAGAGTTCTGAGATGACACAATTGACATCACTCCCTATTGTATCTACTTAGATTTCTTTTTAACATAAGTAGTACGCTCTTTGATCCTTGCAGCTTTTCCAAATAGTTTGCACAGATAATACAGTTTTGCTCTACGAACCTTTCCTTTTCTTGTCACTTGCACTGAAACCAGTGCAGGAGAATAAACAAAAAACTGAGACACTATACTTTCTCCATGGCTCACTTTTCTGACTGCAAAAGAAGAATGTAACCCGCGGTTCCTTTTTGATATACATACACCTTCAAATATCTGTATACGTTCACTTGTACCGTCAACTACTTTAAAAGTGACCTTCAAATCATCGCCAGGACGAAATTCTGGTATTTCTTTAGCTAACACTTGCATTTGCTGTTCGTTAAATTTTTTAAGTAAATTTGTCATTTATCTCTCCACTCAATAATTCAGGCCTACGCTTTTTTGTTATAACATGAGACTGCTTCTGCCTCCAATCACTTATTTTTTTGTGATTGCCAGATAACAAAACCTCAGGTACTTTATATCCCTTCCACTGCTCAGGTCTAGTATATTGAGGATATTCAAGTACACCACCACCATAATTAAAACTTTCTTCAGTAATACTATCGGTATTATTTACTACACCTGGAAGAAGTCTAATGCATGCATCAAGAACCACCATTGCAGCTGGCTCACCTCCTGAAAGTATATAATCTCCAATACTTAACTCATAAGGAGTATACGCATCAATTATCCTTTGGTCAATACCTTCAAATCGACCACACAATATTGTTATATGAGGAAACTCTAATAATTCTCTGGCAATATTCTGATTAAACTTAGTTCCAGATGGAGTCATGTAAATAAACTTAGTGTTTTTATGAACAGAGAGCATACTATCTACTGCATCACCAACTACATCAGAACGCATAACCATTCCTGCTCCACCTCCATATGGAACATCATCCACAGTTGAATGTTTATCTTTCGCAAAAGAACGAATATTTATTACTTCAAGGTTCCATATTTTTTTTTCTAACGCTTTTCCGGCAAGAGAATAGTTCAAAAACCCCGGGAACATTTCTGGGAATATGGTTAATATTGTAACATTGAATGCCATTAAGGTTTATTTTAAGTTATTTGGGGCTATACTCTAAGAATAGTAAATTGATATAATATATAGTTAAATTAAACATGTCACTGAATAAAACGATATACGAAGGTAAAGCGAAAGCCATTATTGAAACTGAAGACTTATCAATTGTCATACAGCACTTTAAAGATGATGTTACAGCATTCAATAAGGAAAAATATGAAATAATCGATGGTAAAGGAATAATTAATAATCATATTAGTGCTTTTATCATGGAAAAGCTTGAGAAAGCAGAAATTAGCACACACTTTATAAAAACTCTAAACGAAAGAGAACAGCTAGTCAAAAAACTCAAGATAATACCTCTTGAGGTAGTAGTTAGAAATGTCGCAGCTGGCAGCTTTTGCAAACGTTTTAATATCAAAGAAGGTGAGAGGCTTGCATCTCCTATAATCGATTTTTTTTACAAAAATGATGACCTAGCCGACCCAATGGTAAGTGAAAATCACATACTGTATTTTGATTGGCTATCTAGCAAAGAAATGGATGAAGTTAAAACTACAACTTTAAAAATCAACGAAATATTAGTTCACCTATTTTCAAATGCAAGTATATATTTAGTTGATCTCAAGTTAGAATTTGGCAGATTAATAAATGACAGTACTAAAATCGTTTTAGCTGATGAAATTAGCCCTGATAACTGCAGATTATGGGATAAAAATACTTATAAAAAGCTAGATAAAGATGTCTTTCGTTTGAATTTAGGAGATTTAAAGGAAGCATACCTAGAAGTTGCAAAAAGACTGTCAGTAAAGTTAGGTTAACTAAATACTACTCTATCAAGTGGAGGGTTACATGCCTCATCAAGTTTTCCAATAATTTCAATTTTTTCTCCACGTTTTTGGAAATGATTTTTCACGTTTTGCATATTCTCAGAACTTACGATCAATACCATACCAATACCACAATTAAATGTTTTTAGCATTTCTTTCTTCTCTATTTTACCCTCCTTTGTTAGCCATAAAAATATATCTGGCCATTTCCAGGAATTAATGTCTATGTTTGCAAATAAGTTTTTTGGAAGAATTCGCGGAATATTGTCTACCAAACCACCACCCGTGATGTGCGCAATACCTTTTACTTGTGACATGATAGGCAGCAAAGAATCAACATATATTTTTGTTGGTTCAAGTAGTATTTCACTCCAAGATTTATTATTCCATAGAGATGTATCGTTATAATTTATACCTAAGCTTTTGAAAACATGGCGCACTAAAGAAAACCCATTTGAGTGAATTCCACTTGACTCTAAGCCAACTATATAATCACCTGCTTTCATCATACTACAGTTTGGAAGAATTTGCTTTCGATCAACTACACCAACCACAAACCCTGCAAGGTCATAGTGATTATTACCATACATTCCAGGCATTTCTGCAGTTTCCCCACCAACCAATGCTATTTTAGCTTGCTTGCACCCCTCTGCAATGCCCTTAACCACAGATAATAAAACATCTTTGGTCAAAACGCCTGTTGCAAAGTAATCAAGGAAAAACAAAGGCGTTGCTCCTTGTGCAAGTAAGTCATTTACACACATTGCAACTAAATCTATACCTATAGTATCATGTTTATTCACTTCTTGAGCTATCAACAGTTTCGTACCTACTCCATCAGTTGAGGAAACGAGTACTGGATGGTCATACTTCTTACTTAGTGCAGCAAAATCAAATAACGCAGAAAATGAACCTATTTCGCTGATTACTTCTTCTCTAGTAGTTTCTTGAGCAATAGGCTTGACTTCTTTTATTAACTTATTATATAGTTCAATATCTATTCCTGATCTGGTATAAGTATTCATAATCCTTTTATAAATTTTAAAATTGTTAATACTATATTAATGCCTTGATATAAAAAGTGCAACGAAACTTTCTCTTAATTGACTATTATATACTTACCAATATAGGGTAACTTAAATCATTTATAATTATCCAATGAACGAAAATACCAAAAACATACTGTTAATAACGGAACTGCTATCAGGACGGCTGCTTCATGACTTTGCTAACTCTATGAATGGAATAACGTTTGGCGTAGAAGAGCTTGAAGTAATAGATAAGAATGATGCTGATGCGCAGAAGGAAGCGTTGTTGTTTCTTAAAGAAAGCTCCGATGATTTAATATATAAACATAAAGTTATGAAGCAGGCATATTCTTCTTCAATGGATAATTATAGCTTTGATAAGACCAAATCTAATATCGAAAATTATTTATTAAAAAAAAAGTAAAGCTTACGTGGAAAATAGACGCATACTCTGCAAAAAATAAGGAAGATTTAATTGAAAAGATAAATAAGATAATTTCTAATATGGTGCTAACTATAGTCAGTGCAGTGGCGGAAGTTGAACTAGTATCTGTTTTACTGAGTCAAACAGAAGATAAAATGCTATTAACTATAAAAATTCTAAATGAACACAAACCAATAAGCAAATCATTAGTAGACAAATTAATCAAAAAAAATGACACTAATTTAAATACAAAAGATATTAATATCTATATGACCTCTTTATTATTAGAGTACTATAACACTGAAATGCATTATACTTGCGAAAATAATTTGCTGGAAATAGGTTTAACTATAACTTGAGTTGCATATTTGGTTATTACAACTTTTTCTTCGTGTCAAGGCATTCCCCGACAAGGGGTACCAAATCTAATTTTTGTAATCACTTAAGTTTAGTACTATTTTATTAATGTAGCGCTCATTTGCATCTTTGATGATAAACTTCATACCATTTTTATATTTAATGACTTCATCTACAGAAGGCACTTTACCAGCAATCGAAAGAATCAAACCACCAAGTGTAACATAGTCTTCTTCAGGGTCACGTAATTCTATTTTTAGATCCTCTTCTATATCTTTTATAAGAGCCCTTGCTGATACTTCAAACTTATTTTGAGACAATTCAGTAATGGTATATTCTGAATTTATTTCGTTTTCACTATCAATGTTTGGTATTAGTTCCTCTATAAGATCAGTCATTGAAATTAAACCATCAGTTCCACCATATTCATCCAATACGATAGCTAAGCATGATTTAGAAGAGTTCATCCTAACAAAAAGATTAGTTGTCTTCATCGAGGGTGGAACAAATATTACGCTTTGTATAATATGTTTCAGATTAAAATTTTTATCCCTATTAAAAATAACATCTTTTACATAAAAAAAGCCTATTACGTTATCAAAGTTATTTTTATAAATTGGTATTTTAGTGTGGCAAGTGTTTTTTATCTTCTTTATTATTTCACGCTCGCTTGACTCAATGTCTACTGCGCATATCTCTGTACGTGGAGTCATTATATCCATTATACCACAATCGCGGAATTTTAATAGACCATTAAATATATTAAGGTCTGGCAGATCTTTCATTAATGCCTCAGTCGCACACTTTTTCAACACAGAAGCTTTTTTGAAAAGGAAGAGAAAAATTCTATATGCTATTTTTTCTACTAAGGTTCTTTTTTTACTCAATTTATTCCCTGTAATGGCAAAAACGTTTTCAGATTAGATTTATCAAGAAAACTGTTATTAAATGTTTAATAAGCATGTGAATAATGTCAAATTAATTTGTGAATTATTTGTTGATATAAAATACCAACAATTGATCAACAACTTTTTCAACAACATATACATAGTTGTGTAACAATGCATGATGGTAAAGTATTTTCCATAAAAGAAAATTACTAACACTCTAAACACCTTACTTATACACATAAATCATAACAGAAAATCAATAATATACGAAAGTTACTCACATATTTATCCACAAGTTGAACAACGCCAATTTTTACTAAATTTTAAGTTAGTAACAAGTTATTGATAGAACTATTATTATTACTATACTTTAATATACAAAAGAATAAATAGAATAGATTGGAAAGCGGCAAAACAACAATAGCGAAAATTATTAAGAGAAATGAGCCGGGTGGAAGAGTGCCTATCTGGCTAATGCGTCAGGCTGGCAGGTCTCTTCCTGAGTACCGCAAAGCAGTAGAAAATATGAATAATTTTATGGAGATATGCTACAACACAGATTTAATGACAGAATTGACGTTACAGCCGGTGACAAGATTTGACATGGATGCGGCGATAATTTTTTCAGACATTTTAATAATAGCTGATGTTTTGGGTTGTGACGTGAATTTCGTACGCGGTGTAGGTCCAATAATAAAACCCGTGGAAAGTCCTAAGGAATTGAAGGGTCCACAAGAAATTGAAACTAAAACCTTACCAATTCTAAACGCTATAAAAAAAGTCAGAAGCCAATTACCAAAAGAAAAATCTCTCATAGGATTTGCTGGTGGACCATGGACAGTAGCCTCATACATCATAGAAGGTAGGAGCAGCAAAACTTTTTCCAAAGTATTAAATTTTTATCCTTCGTGTTTGAAGGAAATAATTGAACGAATAACGGAAGTAACGATTATTTATCTAATTAAACAGATAGAATTTGGAGCAGATGTTATTCAGCTATTTGACAGTAATGCTGGTGCGTTATCGGAACCATTGTTTAAAGAATATGTTATCGAACCAACAAAGAGAATTATCTTGGCAATAAAGGATAGATTTTCTGATTTTCCAATAATAGGTTTTCCAAGGTCTGCTGGAAATCTTTATAAAGATTACTGCGAACAAACAGGTGTATCTGCAGTAAGTATAGATTATAATGTTCCAATAAAATGGGCGAAAGCGAATCTAAACATCCCTCTACAAGGAAACCTTGATCCTAATCTTTTAGCCTATAATAAAACGGAAGCAATCAAAGAAGCAAAACGTATAATAGATTGCTTTAGAGATTTACCCTTCATATTTAATCTCGGACATGGAGTACTCCCTGATACTCCAGTTGAAAATATTGCTGCATTGGTAAACCTGGTAAAAAGCTACTAATACAATACACAAAATTCTAGCTTTTTTGTTGTACGGGGTTTATCATTTGAATTTAGCTTCAGTAAGATATGTCAGACCTTGCAAAAAGAATGTCCCTAATAAAACCATCACCTACGATTGCTGTAACTGATAAGGCAAATAAGTTGAAAAATGAAGGAAAAAAGATCTGTGTTTTAGCTGCAGGAGAACCGGATTTTGATACTCCAGATCATATAAAAAAAGCAGCTATTCAAGCAATAAGTGAAGGTAAGACTAAATATACTGCTGTTGATGGAACGCGTGAGCTGAAAGAAGCAATAATTAATAAGTTAAGAAAGGATAATAACCTCGAGTACACGCTTAACCAAATCTGTGTTGGTACAGGTGCTAAGCAGGTGTTATTCAATTTGTTCATGGCAACAATTAACTCTGGAGATGAAGTTATTATTCCAGCTCCTTATTGGGTTTCATATGTTGATATGGTAAGTCTTTTTGGCGGCTTGCCAGTTGTAGTAGAATGCAAACAAAATTTTAAACTGACAGCGGAATTATTGAAAAGCAGGATAACTAAAAAAACTAAATGGTTAATTCTTAACTCACCGAACAACCCTGCAGGAGCTGTGTACACATGTGATGAATTGAAAGACATAGCACAAATATTGCTTGAATATCCACATATGAATGTCGTTACAGATGATATTTATGAGCATATAATATACGACGAAAAGTTTTTTACTATTGCTCAGGTTGAGCCGAAGCTTTATGATAGAGTTTTTGTAGTCAATGGAGTATCAAAAGCCTATGCAATGACAGGCTGGAGAATAGGGTATATTGCAGGTAGAAGTGATGTGGTAAAAGCTATCTCTACGCTGCAGTCTCAAAGCACTTCTAATCCAAATTCGATAGCACAAGCAGCAGCAGCAGCAGCATTAAACGGTGATCATAGTTTTTTGAAAGAAAGAACAAGGATTTTTAAGAGTCGTAGAGATTTTATGGTGAAAGAGCTAAATTCTGCCCCGGGATTATCAGCGTCTGTTCCACAAGGTGCGTTTTATTTATTTGTCTCATGTGAAGGATTGCTCAGTAAAAGCACAAAAAGTGGTAAGATAATAAATAATGATTTAGATTTTACTGAATACTTACTGGGAGATCATTTGGTTGCTGTGGTTCCAGGAATTGCATTTGGTCTAGAAAATTTTATCAGAATTTCTTATGCAACCTCTCAGGAACAATTAGAAATTGGATGTGATAGTATTACTAAAGCGTGCCAGGAGTTAAAATGAAATAGACTATCCATAAGTTGTATATTTTGCCATACTTCGCCAAGGTTATTTTGAATGTTCTAACTTGTGTTTTTCTATGGAAGGCATTTTTATTGATTGAGCAAGTGTCTTTCTAATATTGAATTCCTCATTTTTTTCATTTTGTTGCAGTAAGTTAATGTTATTTATTTTATTTACTAAATCTTTCCCCTTTTCCAGAGTCTTTAAATCACTTTCGTTAATGTGATGTTCATTGTAAAATTCTGCAACAATTTCTTTTCTTTTCGGATAAGTATTTAAAAATTCCGACACCTGATGTTTAGCAACAGCTTGAATAAATTTCTTATTAAATCTTGAATCGTTATATAGATCTTCTAAATTTTCATCGTAGTGTTTTGCTTCATTTACAGCAAGCTTTATTATCTCTTCTATACCACTTAGAAGTTTCCTATACAATTTGTCGTATCTATTGCCTAGCACGTGTGTAGCGAATGTTTGTTCAATGTATTTTGTTATGTAATTTTGCAGCGTATTATCTATCGTGCTTATATTCATCAGCCTGCTTTAATATTATATTAACTATTTTACACATAAAAAGGTTAATATTGAATTAATAGAATACTTCTGAAGTCAAATTTTACTGAAAATTATGGTATTTAAGATATAATTGTCAGCATGAAATAAAAACATAAATAAAATGGATCTTGTAACAAAAGTGAAGCTCAAGATAAAGATGAATAAGGGTAAAATCATAAATATACTTATCATTTGTGGTGTAATTTTTTTCATATACCTTATTCATGAGCCAGTTGTAGATATGGTAGAAAAAATTATAAGTAAAATAAAAGGTCTCTTTTAAAAATAGAAAAAGTGAACTTTTTCCATCATCCAAACTTGAACCTGGAAAATTTAGTTAATGCATAAACTACTTATGTTGGCTATGAGTTCAACTGTATAAAATTCCGGTAAATTAAAATAAGTATTCATAAAAATATTGTTTTCTATAAACAGAGTATCTATAATGCTAGCTTTGGGGTAAAGTATTGCAGAGGAATTTTTTAATCTGGTTGTTGGCGTCACTGTTTTATGCATACCAATATATATTACGCGTAATTCCAAATATTATAATTCCTGAATTGGTAGTAAGGTTTAATATAGGAACAACAGAAATAGGACAATTTTGTGGACTGTATTATGTAGGTTATGTGTTAGCACATATTCCTGTAGGTATTCTTTTAGATAGATTTGGTTCTAAAGTTGTTATACCGATTTGTATTGCATTAACATCTTTAGGTGCTTTACCTTTAGTCAGTTCTAATGATTGGAGTTATTCTATTATTGGAAGAATAATTACTGGTATTGGATCCTCTGCTTCAGTACTTGGACTCTTTAAAATAATAAGAATCTATTACCATAGAGAAAAATTTGCCATGATGTTCAGCATATCGGTTATTATTGGCATTTCAGGTGGTGTATTTGCCACCAAACCATTACATGTCTTACTTGATAAGTTTGGGTGGGATTATTTATTTACTGTGTGTATAATGCTTGGATTATTGCTTGCTTTAACTACCTTTATATCTATACCTAAAGTTGGCACCTCAGACGAAGAATTAAATATTAAAAATTTAAGCAAAGTTATATTTAATAAAGATATTTTATTGATAGGTTTGTTTGGCGGTTTTATGGTTGGACCATTAGAAGGCTTTGCAGATGCGTGGTCCGCAACATTCTTGCATGAGATTTACGCTATAGATAGACACATTGCATATAGCATTTCAAAATGGATACTAATAGGCTTTGGCTTTGGGCATTTATTACTTCCTTACATATTAGCAAAAAATCCAACCAAGCACTATGAAATAATAATTTCTTGTGCTATGGCCATGATAATTGTGTTCTTATTACTTTTTATATGCAATATTAGTGAACTCCTGGCATGTATATTACTATTCATTATTGGTCTTGCTTCTGCATACCAAATTGTTTTTACTGCTAAAGTTGTAAGTTGTGTAAAAAACGAAGCAGTAGCAAGTGCAGGATCTGTAGGTAATTCCATAGTTATGAGTTTTGGTTATTTTTTTCACGTCATTATTGCAAATATAATGAATTTTTATTGGAACGGTGAAATTATCGATGGAAAGCCATTTTATGGAACTGATGTAATGGTTAAGTCTATGTTAATAATACCTATATGCCTACTAATAGGAATGATAGGCTTTTGGTTACTTAAAGTTATAAGCTGTAAAAAGAGCTAAGCAGATTTAGATGATTAATATAGTATTGTTTTTTATAACTAAAGTATCTATAATCCTAAATTTTAGCTGAGATTCATGTTGCAGAGGAATTTTTTAATCTGGTTGTTGACGTCACTGTTTTATGCATACCAATATATATTACGCGTAATTCCAAACATAATTGCGCCTGAATTAATAACAAAATTTAACATAAGTATTGCAGATGTTGGCCAGTTTGGTGGGTTATACTATGTAGGCTATACGCTAGCTCATATACCTATTGGTCTTTTCCTTGATAGATTTGGACCAAAGTTTGTTTTACCTGCTTGTACCGTTTTGACATTTACCGGAACACTACCGCTTATATGCTTTGATGAGTGGAGTTATTCAATAATTGGAAGAATAATTGTGGGAATTGGGTCATCCGCTTCGGCAATTGGAATCTTTAAAGTTGCAAGCATGTATTTTGCGCAAGAAAAATCAGCAAGAATGGCCAGCTTATCTATAATTATAGGAATTTTGGGAGGGATATGTGGCGGGTTACCTTTAGACTTCTTACTCGATAAATTTGGCTGGAATTATGTTATCTATACATTCTCAGCATTTGGGTGTTTACTTGCTCTGTTGCTGTTCTTAGTAACGCCTGAAAGCAATGCTCAACAGGAAAAAGTTAGCATTAGAGACTTAAAAAACATACTTTTCAACAAGCATATTATTCTAATTAGCTTTTTTGGTGGACTCATGGTCGCTCCAATGCAAGGTTTTGCCGATGGTTGGGTGAAAGCATTCTTTTTTGAAGTATATAAAATGAATGAAGACTTGGCATCTTCTCTCTCTTCCGTAATATTGATAGGAATGTTAACAGGATCATTCTCTTTGGCTTATTTATTGGAAAAATATAAAAATAAGCATTATGAAGTAATAATTGCATGCTCATTTGCAATGATCGCTAGTTTTCTTTTGCTTTTTACTCAGATTGGTGGCTTGTATGTTGTATTACCTACGCTTTTTATTATTGGCTTCACATCTGGATATCAGGTGGTTACCATTTACAAAGCGATAAGTTATGTAAATAATAACTTAGTAGGCCTGGCTACAGCTGTGTCAAACATGATAGTTATGGTTTTTGGCTATTTTTTTCACACTGGGATCGCAAAAATAGTAGATTTGTGTTGGGATAGAACAATAATACAAGGAAATCCTGTGTATGGTGCTGAATTGCTGATAAAAGCAACATCAGTTATTCCTGTATGTTTGCTGGTGGCTGTTTTTGGGCTCTTATGGTTAAAAAATAAAGATTTTAGAGAAGTTGATTGTAATAAGTAGATAATTTATCGAAGGCTCGTATGATAAAATCGTTAGATGTACTAATTTAAGGCTCTTGTTATTATGAAATATAATACTTTATTTTACTTTGATATTTTTGTTTTAATTGTAATTGGGTTTTATTAGGTGGTAGGTATGTCGAAAAGTAATTTTTTTGTATGGTTGATAGTATCTCTTTTCTATGCATACCAGTATGTGTTACGTGTCATGCCAAACATAATTGCGCCTGTATTAATAACAAAATTTAATATAAGCATTGCAGATTTAGGGCAATTTAATGGTCTCTACTATGTGGGATTTACACTAGTTCATATCCCTGTTGGTCTTTGTTTTGATAGATTCGGTCCAAAAATTGTTTTACCTATTTGTGCTGTCTTGGTATCTATTGGAACATTACCTCTTGTGTGCTTTGATGAGTGGTATTATTCAGTATTAGGTAGAATAATTGTTGGGATTGGCTCGTCTGCGTCAGTAATAGGAGTATTTAAAGTTGCCAGTATGTATTTTCCGCGAGAAAAATCAGCAAAAATGGCAAGCATATCTGTTATTATAGGGCTATTAGGGGCAATATATGGTGGTCTACCAATAGAACTTTTGCTTGATGAGTTTGGTTGGAATTACGTAATTTATATTCTTTCAGGGTTTGGTTTCTTACTCGCTTTATCTTTATTTTTAGTTATTCCTTACAATGCTTACGACTTTCGAAAAGAAAAAATTAGCATGAAGGATCTAAAAACTGTGCTTTTCAATAAATATATCATTCTAATTAGTTTTTTTGGTGGCTTAATGGTAGGTCCACTAGAAGGTTTTGCTGATGCTTGGACAAAAGCTTTTTTATGTGAGGTATATCAAATGGCCGGTGATCTAGCGTCTTCAATTTCTTCTGTTATATATGTAGGATTTGCAGCTGGATTGCTCTCTTTTGCTCACATATTAGAAAAATATCCAAATAGACATTATGAAGTTATTATTGTCTGTTCCTTTGCAATGATTGCTAGTTTCCTTTTACTTTTTACACAGGCTGGCGGATTGTATATTGTATTGCCTGCACTTCTTGTTATAGGTTTCGCTTCTGGATATCAAATAGTAACACTGTACAAAGCATTAAGTTATGTAAATAATAACTTAATAGGATTAACTACAGCTGTGTCAAATATGATAGTCATGGTTTTTGGCTATTTTTTTCACACTGGGATCGCAAAAATAATAGATTTGTGTTGGGATAGGACAGTGATACAAGGAAATCCTGTGTATAGTGCTGAATTGCTGATAAAAGCAACATCTATTATTCCTGTATGTTTGCTGATAGCTGTTTTTGGGCTCTTATGGTTAAAAAAGCAGGATAAGCAGTCTTAAAATTGCTTGTGCATCTTAAAATTAAAGCGAGGTTTGATCTATGATGAGTGTTTTAAAAAAAATCTGTGGCTCTAAAAATAGTTTAAAGTCTTTTGATAACGAGGTTTATCAGTCTATAGAAAAAGAATTACAACGCCAAAAATCACAATTGCAATTAATTGCATCAGAAAATTTTGCAAGCAAAGCGGTAATGGAGGCACAAGGCTCTTTTCTGACTAATAAATACGCAGAAGGTTATCCAGGTAAAAGATATTACTGTGGTTGTGAGCATGTGGACAAAATTGAAAGTCTGGCTATAGAAAGACTTTGTAAGTTGTTTGGTGTTAAATTTGCAAACGTTCAACCTCATTCTGGTTCTCAGGCAAACCAGGCGGTATTTGCTTCACTGCTTACTCCAGGCGATACAATACTTGGATTATCACTGAGTTGCGGTGGGCATCTAACTCATGGTGCGGCACCAAGCCTTTCTGGTAAATGGTTTAAGTCAATTCAATATACAGTGAATAAAGACACTTATCTGCTCAATATGGATGAGATAGAAAAGCTGGCGCTGGAGCATAAACCGAAATTGATCATAGCTGGTGCTTCTGCTTATCCAAGAAAAATGGACTTCAAACGCTTTCGCGAGATTGCAGATAAAGTTGGTGCTTATTTGCTTGCAGACATTGCTCACTATGCAGGGCTTATTGCAGCGGGCGAATATCCATCCCCTGCTGAATATGCACATGTTATGACTTCCACGACTCACAAAACTTTGCGTGGTCCTCGTGGTGGAATAGTGATGACCAATGATGAAGCATTACACAAAAAAATTCAATCCGCAGTTTTTCCAGGATTGCAGGGCGGGCCACTTATGCATGTGATAGCTGCAAAAGCTGTTGCATTTAAAGAAGCATTAGCACCAGAGTTTAAGACTTATAGCAAGAAAGTCGTGGAAAATGCGAAAGTGCTGGCTCAAGAATTGCAAAAGCATGGACTTGACATTATAACCGGTGGCACTGACTCTCATATAGTGCTAGTTGACTTAAGATCGCAGAAATTAACTGGAAAAGACGTTGTAGATAGCCTTGAGAGAGCCGGTATTACCTGTAATAAAAACTCTGTACCATTTGATACAGCAAAGCCGACCATCACTTCAGGGCTCCGTTTTGGCACCGCTGCTGAGACAACACGCGGACTTGAGGCAGAAAATTTTAAAGAGATAGCTGGTCTAATAAATGAAGTAATTCAAGGATTAATCAGCGGAAATAGCTCAAGTGTCGAAAAAGCAGTAAAAGCTAAAGTTGAAAGGATTTGTAGTAATTTTCCTATTTATTAATTTATGTGGTGTCATCCAAGTAGCTGGTAGAAACGAAAAAACTTACTTGACACCCTTCGCCAGCCCTCTTATCATGAAACTGAAGGTATTCATTTATCTTCAATCTGTGCAGATTAAACGACAACAGTATTACGTAATTGGCGTCTTATTTTTAATTTTTTGCACTATGCGCACCCTACGTCTTCACAACATTTCTGGGTTTTTACCTATATAAGCTGAAACGCGCTTATAAAGCGTTTAAGACAGTATAGCACGCCAATTTGCAGGATTAGAGAATGACAACTAGCTAATACGGGATTTCTTTTGCCTTTTTTTCTGCTTAGTAAATTTCTTAAACATTTAAACTAAGATGAGTTGCATTTAAAAGCAGCTAAATTGCAGTGTTTAAGACTTAAAAAACGCCAATACTGAAAATAGACAATGACTGGGGCTTCTTTTGCCTTTTTTTCGTTTGGTAAATTTCTTAATGTTTGTAGCTAACATGAACAAACATTTGAGAGTAACTTCTGCTAGTAGGGTGTCATCCCAGTGCCCAGACACTGGGATCCAGGAATTTTATTAAGTTAGTAAGCATAAAAGTAGCCGTTTTATGTTAAAATACAACATTTTAATGATTATGAAAAGGCTGGATTCCAGCGGGCTTTGTTGCATCGCGAGCTATGATGGATTAAAGATAAAAAAGATGGAGAATATCAGTAGCTTATTATTCTGGTATTTATAATAAGAACGGTCAGTGAATACCTAAATTTGAGTAAAAGAAATTTCACTACCACTCACTAATCTGGCTAAAATTCAAGAATTTCAATGCTTTAGCTATTTTCAATAGAATTAAATTTATTAATATAAATAATAAATTACTATTCTTAAATTTGATCAGATTGATTGCAAAAAAACAAGATTTTCAATAGGTTGCTTATAATTCTAACTATAGTTAGCCTTTCATAAGTAGCGATGCAACAAAGCCATTCCAGCGTCACGCGCTGGAATGACATTGTAGGGTGTTATCCGAGTCCTTTTTCCGTCATCAGAGGACCATATGACGTCATCCAAGTAGCGTGACTACTTGGATCTAAGCTGTATTACCAAGTCCAATTAAGTGCAGCATCATCACTTGTTGGAGGCTCAAAATACGGTTGTGACATTTCCTCTTGCACAGCTCTTTTAAATTCTGGACTTTGTATGCTTATCTTTGTTACATGCTCTTGTAAGGCTTTCTCAGTAGCTATTTCAGCAGCTGTTGGACTTTTACCATCTGCTCCTGTCTCCCCTGTCTCCCCTTGTGGGCCTTGAGCTCCATCTTTACCATCTGCTCCTTTAGGACCAGTGGCTCCTGTCTCCCCTTTTAGCCCTTTACCTCCTAAGAACACCTTTGCTGTTTGATCATTTTTGTCACCATACGCTGTGTCAGTAGCATCAAGAAATCCTCCTAATTTATCCACTAAAATTGATTTGTCGCCGTCTTTTGCATCAAATATAGCATTCACGACATCTTTCGCTGCAGCTTTTGTTTTAAGCTCTGTAGCTTTAACAAAAGCAGTCTCTGCAGCAGTTTTAGTGTAAACTTCATCGGCTGGAGCAGCTTTAATATATACCTTATTTGTAAAATCAGGAGAAGCAGTTATAGCATCCACAACAGGCTGTTTTACTACTTCTGTTTTTAGCGTATCTGTAAGTCCTAAAGTTTTAACAAATGCATCATCAACACCTTTTTTGGTATAGATACCATTATCATCAGCACCTTTTGCTAATTCTGGTATTAAAGCATCCACAACAGGCTGTTTTACTACTTCTGTTTTTAGCGTATCTGTAAGTCCTAAAGTTTTAACAAATGCATCATCAACACCTTTTTTGGTATAGATACCATTATCATCAGCACCTTTTGCTAATTCTGGTATTAAAGCATCCACAACAGCTTTTTCTGCAACTTTTGTTCCAAGATCTGCAGTTTTAAGAAACGTGTCATCAACACCTTTTTTAGTATAGATACCATTATCATCATCACCTTTTGCTAATTCTGGTATTAAAGCATCCACAACAGCTTTTTTTGCAACTTTTGTTGCAAGATCTGCAGTTTTAACAAACGCAGTATCTGCATCATTTTTAGTGTATACTTTATCGGTAAAATCAGTAGAAGCAATTATAGCATCCACGACATCTTTCGCTGCAGCTTTTGTTTTAAGCTCTGTAGCTTTGACAAAAGCAGTGTCTGCATCAGTTTTAGTGTAAACATCTGCAGTATTAGCTTTGTTGGCTAGATCAGCTGCACCAGCTTTCTCTCCTAGCTCAGCATCGACGTAATTCTTGTCAGCTTTTTTTGCCAACTCATCATTTACATTTCTTTTAGTGTAAACATCTGCAGTATTAGCTTTCTTTCTCAACTCATCATCCACACCTTTTTTAGTATATATACCTTTATCATTAGCACCTTTATTGAGTTCCACTATCAATTTTCCTAAAAAATTTTTGTTAGTTGCAAGGTTTTCTATTGTATCTATTGTACTCAATTTTTCACTCAACGCCATATCACCCTCCATTAATTACAAAAACCATAGCATGCATGAAAATAGTATAATTTTCGTTAATGTTAGATTTTACATAAGATTTCCTTGAAACTTGTTGTTTCAGAATTCTTCTCTTGTCATTCAAGTGTGTAGCAGATGATGTCATTCCAGTCTGGAATCCAGCCTTTATTATGCAGCCACTTATTTAAAGTTAAGTTTTCTGGATCCCAGTGGGCTTTGTTGCATCGCTAGCTATGATGGATTAAAGATAAAAAAGGTGGAGAATATCAGTAGCTTATTATTCTGGTATTTATAACAAGAACGGTCAGTGAATACCTAAATTTGAGTAAAAGAAATTTCACTACCACTCACTAATCCGGCTAAAATTCAAGAATTTCAATGCTTTAGCTATTTTCAATAGAATTAAATTTATTAATATAAATAATAAATTACTATTCTTAAATTTGATCAGATTGATTGCAAAAAAACAAGATTTTCAATAGGTTGCTTATAATCCTAATTATAGTTAGCCTTTCATAAGTAGCGATGCAACAAAGCCATCCCAGTGTCTGGGCACTGGGATGACACCGAAGGGGCTACTCGGATGACAAACCCTGTCATTCCATGGCGTGACGCTGGTTTCCATCCAAGACGGCAGTGCTTGACACTGGAATGACAAGAAGAGGGCACTGCCCTCCTTGTATGTATTAGATATAGGCCGAGTTGTGGTCGTGATAAATGTGATCGCTTGCGCAATCGAACATTTTCACAAAACCATTCTCTAGATAAAGATTATATTCGTGATGTTGATCTGATAATACAATATTATCTTGCTCCCCTGAATTGAAATGACTTGAATCTGACAGCAATTCGTAATTTGGATTATCTATTTTACTAATGCTGTTTATTACTTTGCCATTACCACTTGATATAGCTAAACTATAACTATCACCATCCTTCATTATCTTGATGGACACCTTATCTTCAGGTAACACTATAAGCTTCTTTGTGCCACTATCGTGGATTACGAATTTGCCTTTTTCAAAATAGTATTTGTCTTCCGGCAAAGCACCAACCTTATAATCTGATGTGTGCAGTTTGTTCCAAAAATCTAACACAGATTGCTTTTCTGCTCCTTCCGCTCTATCATACAAGGCTTTCACATCATTATAATTTATCGTTACATTTGCCTTATGCTTCCCTTCTGAGTCCTGCTCGTAGCTCTTTTCTATTTTGAGAATTGTGTCTTTTAATACTACCTGTTCTTGCTCTTTCTCCTCCACTGAAGCTGACCTTTTTGCCCTTGTTGGAATTTGTGGCTGATCAGACTGCATTTCACTATTGTCGTTTGATGCAGTTTTCTCTTCAGCAGCTTGTGCAACAACATTAGTAGTACTATGAACTTCTGTCTTAGTTTCACTTACTTGCCCTTTTGGACTTTCGGTTTGTTTCTCTTTTGTAAATATTCTCTGATAGTCCGTGTAGCCTCTATTAGTATCACCGATATCGCCACTGCCTTGATCAAAAGTTATTTTTTTACTTCCATTTCCCATATCTTCAATTTCAACTTGAGGAGAAACAGATGCTAGGAAATCGTTATAACTGTAGTTGTAGTCAGCAGAAAAGAATATTTTCCCTTTGAAATTGTGAAAGTTATTAGACAACATTCCAATTTCTTCATCACCATCAAACAATTTTACTTTAGTGAAATATGTTTGATCTTTTATTCTAACTATTTCACCGCTGGAGTTTCTTTGTATGTGATAATCATTTGGGTCGTACTTTATAGCAAAAAGTTTGCCAGAGCCATATTTCTCTAAGTTTATAAGGCCCACATTTACATGTTTATGGGAATAATCTCTCTTTTCATATTCATGTGCAAATATTGGATCTATATATCTATATTCGTCTGATATATTTGGCATACCTACTGGATGTTCATTCCCATCTTTCGTCACCGGAACAAGCTTATATGCTCCATCTTTTTCCACTAATTTTAGGTGAGTAATACTTTGTGGTAGTTGAAACCTTACGTTTGCTCCATGGTCATGAATAAATAGATCACCTTTCTCGGTAATATAAAAGCCCATATTTTTAAATTCATGTAAGCGCTCGTCTCCTTGCTTTACGACAGCTTCATATACATCATCGTCTGTCCTATCTGTTCCCTTATTATCCAGTAATTTTCCTTTTTCCACGATTACTCCATTTGCCTTTTGCTCATCAGAATATTGTGCATGTTCTGAATCCTGATGATTCAAAATTTTGGTACCTCTAAGAAGCAGAGAATCTAAATCTTTTTGGATGTGTCCAGTGCTAGGATGCAACAATTCATTTTCATGTAAATGCGCTTCATCAAAGTATTCATCGCGTTCAACTGTTCTGCCATCTATTAGGGAAGCTTTATAATGACCATTTTCTTTTGTAACTGCCATGTAAGCACCGCCTTCGTATGAAACATTTAAGTTGTGCAATATATCCTCAAAAACGAAAGTTTCTTTAGTTTGGCCTTCAACTTGCTTAAAAAATCCTGATTCGCTCAATAATTCTCCAAGCTTTGTATTTCCGTCATATATAGACAGTGCACCCATATCTCCTTGACCATGAGCTTGCATAGAAAAAATCTTACCTTCTTGTAGATCAATATGATTTGTACCTCTTATCAAGTTTGAATCGATGTTGATCATCTCTCCTAACATCTTTTCTACGTCGATGTTCTTAGTCGCTTTTACTTGTTCTAAGCCAGTGTTTATGGTTTTATCAAGTAAGGTACTTTTTAATTCCTCATATTTGGAGGGAATTGAATAATATTTGTCTGAATACTCTTCGTAAGAAATCTTCCCTTCGCTATATTCTTTATTTATCTTGGGATATTCCATTTGCCTCTGCTCATCCAGATTTTTTAATGCATCATCATAAGCTTTCTTTAAATTTTCATCATACTTTGATAGCATTCTAAAAGCCTGATTTTTATACTCTAGACTGTTTCGGTACTCATTACCTTGTTGGTCAGAGTAAGTTAGTTTATCCTGTCCATCGGAAGTTTTTACTACCTTGAGGAAATGATATTCCTTTGATATATCAAGTGTATCATTTGTTGCCCTATTTATAGCACGAGCAACATCATAAAATGCAACGTGTTCTACAGGAGAAAAACTTCCAACGTTTTCTCCATCCATTTTTTCTATATTTGCTTTATAGTAGGATACGTTTTTAATTTCTCCACCCACTATTTCTTGACCAATTGCTATGAAATCTCCTTTTGTAACTTGCAAAGCGTTGAGATGTTCCATTGCAGTTTCTGTATCATTCTCAGCAAGCCAACTTTTGAAGTCAGTATCGTGTCCTTTTATGTCTTTCAAGAAACTTTTTGACTCATCTGAGTTACCTTGACGTAAAGCATCTAGGTAGTCTCTTAATAAACTAGGATCTTTTTCCTGTAAGTACATTATCAACGCATGACCTGTTTTATAAACCAAGCTATTTGCTTCGCTGTCCTTTGAGTATTCTAAACTTAAAATTTTATCTAAATCCAAATTTGCAGCTTCAGTTTTGTCGATACTTGATCCTTGAGAATTGAATTTATGATCTGAATGATGCTCAAAGTAGTCTGCAATTCCTTCCATTAATACTGTAGGTAAAGATTTGCCTCCTGTAGCCAAGTAAGTTAAACCATGTGCAAATTCATGCTGAAGGTTATGAATGCCACCTTGCTGGTAGACGTACATTTCAGCAAAAACGTCAGCTTTCCCTTTGTAGTAACATTTACCACCTTCGTCTCCAAGGTAAGAACCGAAACGCTCGCTTCCGCCAAGGTGAGTGTAATCATCCTTGTCATCAAACATGTAAATTTTAAATGTTTGTTCTGAACTGCCGCGTTCTAACTCGAATGCGTTTTTAAAATTAGTAGCTGTTTCTCTTATCTCACTTTCAATGTTAGCAACTTTACTTGCTCTTAAATTGTGAGAATAAACCTCTACTTTAATATTTAAATCTTCAACTTCTATAACATGTGGCGAATTAAACCCTTTGCCGTTATTGTTGAAATATTCTGCTTTAGTTATATTTTTATTTACTTGTTGACTAATTGTCATAATTTTAACCTCTAATTTGCTGATCTTTCAATATCAAGCATAAAGTAATTTCCCTAAAAAAAACGTAAATCCCTGTATTAATATAATTTATATCTTAATAAATAAAGTATAGATAGTTAACTTAATATGTAAAATTTAGAATATGGCTGAAATTCTATACAGCTATATTCCGGAATCACATTGGACAAGGACAAAAGCAAAGTGGTTTATTGACTTTCATTCCACCAAAGCACTATACTAAAACCACGATGGGTAATTAGCTCAGTTGGTAGAGCACTTGCTTGACGTGCAAGCGGTCGCTGGTTCGAACCCAGTGTTACCCACGTTTTTGTTTATGAAAAGATTTTATATGACAGCAGTGCATAACGGTAAACACTCAGCAGCGCAGTCCAAGCGCTTAATCTATTCCATAATAATAGTTGCGATAACAATGTTTATGGAAATAGTAGGTGGAATAATTTCACATTCGCTTGCTCTATTATCAGATGCAGGGCATATGCTCACTGACCTCTTTGCCTTGGTTTTAAGCTGGTTAGCACATAGGTTTTCAGCTAAGAAATCCGATTTGCAGAGATCATACGGATATCATCGGTTGCAGATAATTGCAGCATTTGTTAATGGTTTAACTCTATTCCTCATTGCAGTAATCATTATAATTGAGTCAATAAAGAGGTTTATTTTTCCAGTCAATGTTGAGTGGAAAGTAATGTTAATAATTGCTACACTCGGTCTTGTCTCTAACATAATAGTCTTTTTTATATTACATAGTAAATGCGAGAGCAATATAAACATAAAAAGTGCTGTACTACACGTTATAGGAGATATTTTAGGTTCTGTAGCTGCTATACTTGCATCTATAATTATCATGCTTACTGGATGGCAAATAGTAGATCCAATCTTATCAGTATTTGTTAGTGTGATAATTCTAAATAGCGGCTATAAAATTCTCAAAAATTCTTGCCATATACTCCTTGAAGGTACGCCTGAGGGTATATCTGCTGAAGAGATAAAAAGTAAGATCACATCAGAATTACCTGAAGTGATAGATGTGCACCACATACATACATGGTCGCTGTCTGATAATTATTTTATAATTACCATGCATGCTAAAATAAAGCAAAATGTGCAGCACACCAATGTTTTATATGAAATAAAAAAAATATTGCTAGATAAGTTCGAGATAGCACACTCTACAGTCGAGATCGAATACGATGAGTGTGCGGATAATAAGATACTTAAACATTGACGTTTTAAATTATTATGCTATTACTAGAGTGTAATGATGTTGAAGGTAAGCTATGATAGGTATTTCTCAAATACAATTTCCTTCAAAGGATTCTAGTAAGCTAAAATTTGTTAGCTACTTTGGAGCTTTTGTCTCGTTAAGCATTATCACTAATCCTGTTAATGTTCTTTTTTCTCTTGGTACTATGTTCTTCAGGTCTGAAATTAAAACTCTTTATATCTACAAAGAAATAAAAACGGCAAAACAGCAAAAAATGAGCAAAAGGGAATATTGGGAAATATTTTTTAAAAACAATACAATCAAGGTAGCAGCCTTCCTCTTGTTTTCTGCTTTCATAACATATCTAACTTTCACTACCACTTTCTTGCTTATTTCGTTACTGGGAACTATACCACTTACAATGCTATTAATTTTATTGCAGAGTGAACTAAGGCCAAAAGATTTTAACCCATTTACGCTGCTTAAAGCTTCTATAAATTTCTTTTTGGAAGGTATAAAAGAGAATTTACGTGGTATGGTTAATAGTTTTGATGTTAAGCTTGAACATTTACTGCCCCATCAATTAAATGATGATATCATTAAAAATATTGATAAATTAAAAGGTAAGTATAGTGAACAAGTACCTGAAGACGTAATCAAAAATGATGAATATATTCAATTCATTGGATATATAAACAATTCATATGAGTTTAGTGATGAGGATAAAGGAAGAGTAATTGCATTTTTAGATGACTTTTGCAAAGATGATCAAAAGCATAGCTCCGGCTTTACAGGTGGGCAGGTTCTGCTTTTAGTTTTAAGGGCTTGCAATGATGGAGACGGAGAAGCCGTTAAGAGTAAAAAGGATGCATTGATTTCTAATTTAATTGATAGCCAAACTTTCTCTAGAAAAGAGCGAATTCCTAACACTTGCTTCACCGGTATTATCTATAGAATGTTAAGCACGCTAGAGGGTATTCATCCTGATCCAGAAATTAGATTTACTCCCCCAAGGGAAATGTTGCTCTCAGAAGCACAAAATAAAGCACGTGAGTTTATGTTAGACAGGTTAAAAAACAAGAAAAACAATAAAGAAATTCTTAAGGCTTGGTATGACGTTCAAAATGGTTATGAAGACGATGAAAGTCAAAAAATAGTTGATGATTTTATTTCAGAAGTAAGTATTCCTTTAATGAGAAAATTATTGAGTATTACTTCTCAGTATAGTGAACAAATTGTGCTGACGTTAATGAAAAATATTAGCTCTATAAAGTTAAATAAATTACAATGTTGTGAGCTGGTTCAGCACATGAGAAATAAACTGCAGGAAGCATGATTTAGATGACCAAGAAAGTTTACTCGAAAACATCGGAAAAAAAGTATTCTTAGAGCTATTAAATCGAGATCTACTCGAGACAGATTTTTCTCTCAAGGATTCATCTTTGGATGGAGCTAAGAGAATAGCTAATAAGATAATAGAAGAAGAAGTAGCAGAATTTAAATTAAAGGCTGAGAAGACTATTGAAGGTCAGATAATTAGCATGTTAGATGGGTTAAGAATGCTCCCAAGAGAAAAAAGATGTTATAGGGTATATGTAGAACTCAGTAAAAATAACGAAAATTTTGCAAGAAAGGTTAAAAGTAACAAAAGCAGCAATGGATGAAATGTTAAAAAAAGGAGCTTCACATAAGCTAGAGTTAGAAATTGAAAGTGTATATGAAGGAAATAAAGATCACGTTACTCAACTTTATGAAAAAATAAGAGAAACAAAAAAGGAATTCATTGAAGATGGTCTTTTAACACCTCAAGAAGTAGAGAATATAACAAAAGCAAAAATCATAGACTTAAACAAAGAGGACAAAATCATACCGTCAAGCAATTTGTCTCGTAGTTTAAGTGTCAATAATTTGGCAGTACATTATCTATAAAATTTATACTCTTTACCTTGCAGAAGATTCACAATATTTCTGTGGTGTTTTAGGAAGACCAGTGCTCCTATAATTAGTAATGTTAAGAACAAATTCCTCTGAAAAAAAAAGGACCATGCTACAGCCGTTGAAGTAGCACTGAGTGAAGCAAGGGAAGAGTATCTAAAGGCAAGAAAGACTATTATCCAAATTATTACGAATACTAAAGTAATATCGATGTTAAATGCTATCAGTATCCCTAGAGTGGTTGCAACGCCCTTTCCTCCACTGAATTTTAGCCAAATAGGAAACATGTGTCCTAAAACTGCTAAAATTGCAGATACATATATATAAAAATCGTTATTATCACAAAATTGTTGTGCTATATAAACGGCAATAAATCCCTTAAAGGAATCCAGAAATAATGCCAAAGCAGCAAGAAATTTATTTCCCGTCCTTGCAACGTTTGTAGCACCAATGTTTCCTGAACCTACTTCTCTTAAGTTTATCCCTTTTATTCTTGTAATGATTAAGCTAAACGGTATTGAACCGAGTATGTAGGACAGTATAAGGACTACATACTTTTCCATTATACCAAGAACCTAATTAATTTTATTATTCCTCAGCCTTTTTAGGTAGCACTGAACTTCATCGTTAATCTGATTACTAAACAGTATAAGCGCTGTCATGTTGATGAGAGCTAAACAAGAGAATAAAGTTCCACCGATATTGGCAATAGCCATTATATCTTTAGAAAGACCAGAGAAAAACGCCACAATTATTACCGCTATGCGGTATATCACTATACTTTTTGCACCGAATAAATATAGCCACCCCATTTCACAACAATATACAAACGAAATTACTGAAGAAAATGCAAACAAAGGAGCAGCTACTGTTAGAAGGATAGGAAACCATGGAGAAACTGTCTCAAATGCTTTGTGAGTAATTAATATTCCCTCACCAACACCTGTTTGGTATGCACCTGTTATTACTATTGTTATTCCTGTTAAACAGCAAATTAACATTGTGTCAAAGCATGGTTCTATCATAGCGACTAGTCCAGTTCTTACTGGTTCTTCATCTTTAGTTGTTGCATGAGTAATTGAAGCAGAACCAACACCTGCTTCGCTGGCAAAGATTGCCCTTTGAATTCCAGCAACAAATGCTCCTACCATCCCTCCGCCAACAGCATTGAAATCTATCATAGTGGAAAATAATATTTTCAACGTATAACCAAGGTTATGAATATTAAATGCAATAATAATAATACAACTCAAGATATATATAAGTGACATAATAGGCACTATTGCAGAAGATACTCTAGCTATCCTTTTAATTCCGCCAATAATCACTAGAGCAAGCAGCGCAGAAATTATGGAAGAAAGAAACCAAGAGTGACCATCTACCCAACTTGAATAGCCAGATAATATTGAAACCATTTGGTTGGTTTGAAACGCTACACTTCCACCAAGACCTGATAATACAAAGAATACTGCATACATGGCAGCCAGCACAATACCAAGTTTTTTAAATCCAAATTCCTCCAGACCATTCCTTATATACTGAAAGGGACCACTAAACAATTGGTCCTGATCTTCTGTTCTATGTCTAAACGCCAACGTTACCTCAGCAAATTTTGCTGACATACCAAAAAAACCTGTAATCATCATCCAAGGCACCGCTCCTGGTCCACCCATTGAAACTGCAATTGCGACTCCAGCAACAGTTCCAAGGCCTACTGTGCTTGAAAGTGCAGTCATAAATGCCTGAAAATGCGTAATATGACCATCATGGTGATTCGTGTCATATTTTCCACATAAAATAGCAAACGCATGCTTAAACATTCTTATGTTGAGAAATCCAAAACGTAATGTTAGAAACACATAACCAAAAACTAGTAGAAGGATTATAAATGGCACGTAAAGGATCTTGAAAAACAGTACTTCATTCATGAAGTTATTTATTCCATTCAACACAGCGTCATAACTTTCGTAAAAACCTGAAGCAGCGTACACATCATTAAACAATAGGCAAAATAATACCATACAAAGCAATCTATAAATCATGTTAATACCCTTTAGAATTGTAATAAGAATCTATTGTATTCAAAACTTCCCTTCTTAGTAGATATATTGCAACAGCATTTGGAATCATAAGGCACATAAACAAACTGTCACCTAGATAAGATATAAATTCTATATTCTTTGACATACAGCTGATATACACTGAAACCACTATAAGAATTTGGAACGGTATCAGTATTTTTTTACTACCAAATAAATACAGCAAAGCAACTTCACAGTAGTAACAATAAGCTATTATTGTGGAAAATGCAAAGGAAAACATCATTAGCGGAAAAACTAACTTGCTGAACAAGGGCAAAGCTGTTGAAAATATCGAACTAATTAGTGTAATATCACCCACGTTATCAGTGCTATGCATACCAGTGATAATTATCACAATACCAGTCAAAAATGAGATTAATATTGTGTCTATAAGTGGTGCAATCATTGCAACGCACCCAACTTTAATTGGATCTTCTTCTTTTACAGCTGAATGTGCTATAGCTGCTGTTCCGGTACCTGCTTCGTTAGCAAACACTGATCTTCTCACTCCGGCTATTAATCCGCTCAATACTCCGCTTCCTATAGCTGATTTATTGAAGATATCTTGGAATATTATGGATAGAGCATTCAGCAAATTACTTCCGTTTACATAAATTAAATATATACACATACCCACATATAGCACTATCATAATTGGTGCTAAGCTCGTTGAAACGAAAGCAATGCGCTTTATTCCTCCCAATATTACAATAAAGACAAGCAGGGATATAATAATGGATGCGTTGTATTCTAGGAGGTTATTTGATAGTGCTGCTATTTGATTTGCTTGAAATGGTATACCGCCCAAAATCATTGCAATAAGTAGCATAATCGCATAAGTGAAGGCAAGAAATCTACCAGTTTTTGCAAATCCAATTTTTGCAAGCCCGTACTTCATGTAATAAAAAGCCCCGCCAGTTGTATTTTCAGAGCGATAAGTAAATGCAAGCACCACCTCGGCAAACTTTATCGACATACCAAGTATTCCGGTAATTACCATCCAAAAAACTGCACTTGGGCCCCCTATTGTGATAGCTATTGCAACTCCTGATATTGTTCCAAGACCAACTGTTCCTGAAATTACTGTTGCAAACGCTTGAATATGAGTGATTATGCCATTGTTGCTGTTATTACACTTTAGATTGAATAGCGTCTGTATTCCATATTTAAGTAACCTAAAGTTAATGAATTTGAACTGGGCAGTACAAAAGATTCCAGTTGCAATTACCCAAATAATTATAAATGGAATGTTGAATATCTTTATATACAGAAATGAATTTAATAGTTCACTTATCTTCAAAATCATGCAGTTTTCTATTTTTTGTTAGCTAACGAGTTTTATATGTAAAATATATGTAAAACCCGATGCTTATTGGAATAGTAAGTGTATACACTATACCTAAAATTGGTAGAGTCATCCAGGGCTTACTGATGAAAAATACAATAAGTACTCCAAAAAATGACACAAATATATAGGATAGGCTTTTGGGAATATAAATATATTTTGCAGAGAAAGTTGGAATGTGACTTATCGAAAAAAATGAAATGGCCAGAAAGTAACAAGCTACGTTTCTTGTGTTAAAAAATCGCTCTATGAGAAGTAAGTATTCACTCTCATGAGATTGAAAGGTAATAATTATTGGTAACAAAGAAAGTAAAGCACACACTGGAGCTGGAACACCAGAAAAGAAAAATTTTTCCCAGTATGGTTGTTCTGAGTGTAGCGAAACATTAAATCTTGCAAGTCTTATTGATATGCAGATTACGTATATCATTACTAAAATCCAACCTATGACTTTGATTTCGTTTAGCTTCCAAAAATACAAAAGAAATGCAGGCGCTGCACCAAAATTTAGAAAATCTGCAAAAGAATCAAGCTGGGCTCCAAAATCGCTAGTTGATTTTAGAATTCTAGCTATTCTGCCATCCATTCCATCTATTATTGCTGCAATGATGATAAAAATTACTGAGAATTCCCATTGTTCATTAAATGTAAATTTAAGTGAAGTGAGACCAGAACATAAACCCAATAAAGTTATAAAGTTTGGGAATAATTTAGTAATAGGTAAGAATCTACTGTTACTTCCCTCGTTATTCATATAACGTCAAAAGTAAGCTTCTCTTGAACGTTTTCCTTATTTAAGTTTGCTATAATTGTTTCACCACCAATAACAGTTTGCCCTTCTGAAACTCTGACTTCTGTATCAGCAGGAACATAGATATTCACTCTACTGCCAAACCTTATAATTCCAAACCTTTCACCTGCTTTTACGTTCTGGGATATTCCTAAATTACAAACGATACGACGTGCAATTAATCCAGCTATTTGCTCCACAATAATTTCTTTCCCCTTTTCGTATTCAATTACAATAACCTGCTTTTCATTTTCATTACTAGACCTATTGCTCATTGCGGATACAAACTTGCCTTTTTTATAACTCATTTCCTTTATCGTACCAGATATTGGTATACGGTTCACATGGACGTTCAAAACACTTAAAAATATGCTAACAAGCGTAAACTTCTTCTCCTCTCCGTTTTCTGCTGATAAAGGATAATTAACTTCTTCAATTTTTGAAATCACACCATCAGCAGGACTTAATATAAGATTCTTATTGTTTGGCACAGCTCTTGCTGGATCACGAAAGAAATAAGTACACAATAATGTCGGAAACAAGCACGTAACGCCAAACCCCCAAGATATAGAGAATGCTATACACGTTACTATAAAGGAAACTACTATAAATGAATAACCTTCCCTGTGTATATTAGGTAAACCAAAACACATAATCTTATTAACAATAACCTATTGTTAACAATTTATCATTTATAATTTCTCATGAAAAGCTTTTTTTAACTGCTTCAGCAAAGTCTTTTTGATACAAGGTAACATTACAGATTGTTATATTAGCACATAGAATTACCGTCATACTGTAACAACCCGTCCAACACAAAATCTAATGCCTAAGTTTAGATCAGAAAACTGATTCTTCTAAAAGTTGCTCACTATCCTCGTCTATTATGATAGAATTATCATGATTTCTGAGTAAATCTCTGATTTTCGTTTCTATTTCATTTGCGACTTCTTTGTTTGTTTTTAGGTAAGTTTTTACATTCTCTCTTCCTTGCCCAAGACGTGTGTTGTTATATGAATAGTAAGCGCCTGCTTTTTCAAGCACACCAAGCTTTGCTCCCATATCTATTATTTCTCCGAGTTTTGATATACCTTCATTGTACATTATATCAAATTTCGCTTCTCTAAATGGAGGAGCAACTTTATTTTTTACAACTTTAACTCTTGTTTCATTACCTGTAATATTTTCTTTGTCTTTTATTACACCAACTTTTCTTATATCAAGCCTTACAGAAGTATAGAATTTTAATGCATTTCCACCCGTGGTAGTTTCAGGATTTCCATACACTACTCCTATTTTCATACGAATTTGATTAATAAATATCAATATACAGTTCGCTTTTGAAACGGCAGAGGTTAGTTTCCGTAGCCCATGACTTAGAAGCCTTGCTTGCAGCCCCATATGTTGATCACCCATATCACCTTCAATTTCAGCTCTTGGAGTTAATGCTGCGACAGAGTCAATAACTATCACATCAACCGCACCAGAACACACTAAATACTCAACAATATGCAACGCCTGCTCTCCAGTGTCTGGTTGTGAAATCACTAAATCATCAGTGCTTACCCCAAGTTTACGAGCATATAAGACATCCAATGCATGTTCTGCATCGATAAATGCGCATGATCCTCCTTTTTTTTGTGCTTCAGCAATCACGTGCAAGGCAAGAGTGGTTTTACCAGAACTCTCGGGGCCAAATATTTCAATTATACGCCCTTTTGGCAGACCTCCAACACCTAGAGCCGAATCAAGCGCAATTGATCCTGTGGATATTGTGTCTATTTTTTCTACAGGGTTTTGCTTCAACTTCATTATTGCACCTTTACCGAATGCTTTTTCAATCTGGCTTATTGCGTTATCTAGCGCTTTTTGTTTATCACTATTTCTTTCTTCTGGGTTACTTGCCATAGATCATTTATTAATTTATATAATTCTCTATGATAATCAAACGCGAATAACCTGCCAAGGTTTTTCTAGTATTTATGTATTATTTCAATGAAAAATATTAACGTTTTCATAAAGCAGATATTTGTTTGCCTTCGTTAGTAACACACTATACTTTAGTGTACGAACGTTGCAATTTGCAGCATAGCAGGTGGTGTCATCCAAGTAGCCAACACTGAAATGACTAAATTCGAAATGGCTACATGAATTTATTGTAAATTACTACCGTATAAGGTGCGATGCAACAAAGCCATTCCAGTGTCAGCTACTTGAATGACACCTCTTAGATGGGTCAGCTACTCAGATCTGCCATGAAAACTGCAACCCTAAATGTTGGAGCACTGTCGTACACTAAGCGCTGTAATGACAATTTTAGTCGCTTCATACACTTATCATGCTAGTCATAACAGAAATAATTTTTACCAAAGATATTTATGAAATAATTGACATAGTTTGGAAATATGTATATTATAGAACATTAATAGTTAGTTAATTTGTAGGTGTAATGTGGCTAGAAATGTTTTGAATGAAAATGAGTACCACGCTTTAAAGCAGTTGTTTTTAACATTTAATATTCAAAAGGAGGATGTGGTAAATTCTGACATTAAGAATATTAAGAAAAAGCTTAGTCAACAATACCGTAAATTATCGTTAAAATATCACTCAGATAAAAACCCAAACAATAAAGAAGCGGAGGAGAAATTTAAGGTTATTGCATTAAATAAGCCATTTTTTGAAGAATTTATAATAGAGCCATTGGAGAAAGGTCTCAATAAAAGAAATAATTTAATAAAAGAATTACGCGGTAAGTTGTGGAGTCGCAGTTATGAAGAATTGCAAAAATACTTAGATGATAAGTGCAGAAATAAACTCTATAATAAGCAGCAGTCAATTAACAATAATGTAACTGCTTATGTAAAATATTCTTCTTATTCAAATCTCTTAGGAGTTCTTTTAGTATCCTTCACATCAATTGCATTTTTAATAATTAATGGTATTTCTTCTAATGTACCAATAGCAGTAGATTTTCTTGCTCCCTTGTTAGCAGGATCTATTTTAAATCTAGCTGTTAAGAGCATTTATACTAGAAATGGGAAAGAGTTTAATCATCAGACTAATATTTTATTATTGTTTAACTTTGACCAAGAATGCGAAAATTTTTCAAAGAGTGATAGGACTAAATTAAAGTGGCTAAAAAATTCAGTTATTTTGAGCAACACAATCTGTACATCTTTAATGTTTTTCGGTATGGGATTAGATTTAGTTGCCAACGGCTTTGGTATAACTAACTCTATGATGTTATCCGGCTTATTACTTTCATTACCATTCACGCTTTTAATTGTTACTTCACCTATTTTAAATGCTGCAAGTAATTATATTCTCAAAAAGACAGCTATAAATTCAATTGAGGAGCAATTTAAAGGTGATGATCAGTTTATAGAAGTCGATAACGAAAAGCCAAGCAGTACTATGAGCAATCAAAGTTATTTCCCCATCGATCAGTTAATATCATCAAAGTTAGCTATTCTCCATAGCGAAGTCTCTAGCTAGGAACAATGAGCCACAGATTAGTATGGTTTTGACGTTTTGGGTAGAGGCTTTTAATATGTGATTTGATATTGCATCGCCAATTGATTCACATTCAACTGCTTTTATTCCTATGTTATTGGCTTTTTCCCTAATCAAATTTGTATTTGTTGCTTTAGGTTCAGACTTAACACAAACCGCACATAGTAGCTTGATATATGGCTTTAAGTGCTCTAAGAACTCTTCCACATTTCTGTTACTAGTAACACCAAAAACCATATAAATACCTTCAGCAAAATTATCTTTTACCCACTGAGATAGTACTCTAGCACCATCATTATTGTGTGCACCATCTAAAAATAATTGCCAATCTTTCGGTAGTAGGAAAATTAAATTACCTTCTTTTATAGACTCTAGCCGTGCAGGCCAATAAGTGCACTGTAAACCTGAAGTGATATCCTCTTCTCCAATATCAAATTCATACTTTCCACTTAAAATACTACATGCTGCAATAGCATTGCCTGCATTAATCACCTGATGATCACCCTTTAAAGATGGCAAAGGAAATTCTATTGATTGAATAGCTGATTGAAAAACCATTTTGTTGTTCTTTTTTTTGCAATTCCATTCAAGACCTCCTCTATACAAGGGAGATTTCTTATTTATTGCGTGGTGTTCTAGCGTGTTCACTATAGATTTTTCTTGCGGTGCTATTACGCAAGGAACATTAGGTTTCATTATTCCAGCCTTTTCACCTGCTATAATTTCTACAGTAGGGCCAAGATATTCCGTATGATCAAGTGCAATGGAAGTAATTATTGTTAAAATCGGATTATCTATAACATTTGTTGCATCAAGCCTTCCACCCATACCCACTTCAACTAAAGTTATATCGGCTTTATGACGAGAAAAAGCTAAAAAAGCTGCAATAGTTGCAGCTTCAAACAGAGTGATAGGTTGTTCTGCAATTACTGCACGACATTCTTCTAATAAGCTATATAATTCATTATCGTCGATATAGCTGCCGGCTATCACTATCCTCTCATTAAAACTCACTAAATGTGGAGAAGTGTATGCGTGTACCTTATACCCTGCTGCTTGCATTATATATCTTATAAATGCTAGTGTTGAGCCTTTCCCATTAGTTCCAGCTATATGAATTACGGGAGGCACTTTTTTCTCGGGGTTATCTAGTTTGCTAAGAAAGCCTTTTATGCGATCAAGAGAAAAATCATTCGGCCTGCTACCAAGTGGCTTAGGCCAATGAGGCATATATATCATGGATTGTTATTGCATTTTAATTCAGCTATAACGCTTGCTATGCCATGCGTGTCGATTTTTTCACTAAATTGATAACGTTGATTAATAGCAATACTTATTCCACTCATTACAACATCACTTATCAAGAAAGAACTGTTATTTTTAGTAACTTTAAAATCAATATTTGTAAATTCTTCATCACCGTAAGAAAATCTTGTACCAATTAAGCAAGTTTCATCGTCAACTGCTTTTGTACTCATTATGATCATTTCACTATCATGCATGTATTTATATAAAATTTTAACGCACAAACGCGTAAGATACACTTCATACTCTCTTAAAAAATCTTCTTTTTGTTTAACTAAAGCCCAATGTTTTCCTATGACGAATTGCGATATTCCTTTGAGGTTAACATTGTTTTGAATGACCTCCTGAAGCTTTTTTTGCACACATTCCCGGTTTTTTTTATTCTCCTTTGTAGATATACCATCCACTTGTTGCTTCATAGTATGCACAAAAATTTTGTGATCTGTACAATTAGTGTAAGCACTTGAAGAAATTACAATAAAAACAATGATAGTTAAAACTTTAGTAATGTTCATAAGATATATTTATTAGCTATGATACTTAGAATGCAAAGTTTAATAAAGATTAAATAATAATCGCTAGCTTTAATATATCTATAGACACACCTTGTATAAATCATCTACAATTAATTAAGGGTCTGTTCTATGCGTTATGAGTTAAGTTAAATTTCCCGAGCGATAATTTCTAGTCAAGGGAATTGCCTCTGTTAATTTCGTTGAAATTGATACGCGATGCCCACCTTAACTTTAGTCTCAGGAATCTACTAAGGCTGACGGTAGATACGGATCCTATTTTGATTGGTTTAACATTTATGCTTCATCAATACAAAGAACAGGGTGTTTTCCTATGTTTGCCTAATGAAGTATTCCAAATTGTAATTGATGTTGAAAGGTATCCTGATTTTGTTCCTTGGTGCAAAGCCGTTTATATAAAAGAAAAAATTAACAACCAAATGGTTGTGGATCTCCTCGCAGCTTTTCATGGAATTAAAGGTAGATATACATCAGAAGTTACTTCTCTTTCTCCAAGTGGAACAAATGAAGGTTGGATAAAAGCTGTATCATCAAATGGAATATTTAAACATCTATACAATGAATGGCAATTCATTCCCATAGATGAAAATAAAACTATGGTAAAGTTTTATATAGAGTTTAAGTTTAAGTCCAACTCATTTTCCACTTTATTAAACTCAGTATATAAGTATACACAAAGTAAAATAATTGCTGCATTTAAAGATAGGGCTGAAAGCCTTGCTAAACAAAAGTTATCTTGACATTATTAATATAAATGTATAATTTTTTTTAGTAAGTTAAGTGTTTATATTGTAATGATTTTTAGACTATTGTTTTTATTAATTTTCATAAGTGTTAATTCTTATGCAGTTGTTAAGCAAGATTTATCCGATAACCAATACATTCAAAAAAAACCCAATGAAATAACATCAAATGAGCTATTATCGCCATTACCTAATGATAAATTATTAGGAGATCCAAAAGCACCAATTCTAATGATAGAATATGCTTCATTAACTTGTTATCACTGCTCTCTTTTTCATAGGAATGTTTTTCCTAAAATTAAAGAGAAATATATAGACACAGGTAAGATGTTATATATATTTCGTCATTTTCCTTTGGATTACAGAGGGCTAAAGGCTGCAATGCTAAGTCATTGCTACGAAAAACAAGAAGACTACTTTAATTTTAACAAAGCTGTTTTTAACTCAATAGATTCGTGGAATTACTACAATTTAAGTGATTTGACTTTACTACAAAGAATTGCTGCACTAAGCAACTTAAAGCAAGATGCATTTAACCAATGCATTAATGATAAGAAAATAATGGATAAAATCGTAAATGATAAATCACTGGCAATTAATAAACTTGGTATCACAGCCACTCCAATATTTTTCATCAAGCTTAACGATGATAAATCATATATAGAGCATAATAAAGTTAAACATGGAGGGTATAAAGAGCTGAAATATTTCACTAATGTGATAGATAAATTATATGGAAAAGCTATAGTGAAGTAATACCACTGTAGCTTACCATATAAAAGACTCTATGCTGAGTCATTGTTTTTCACTACTGTTTGTTGTTTTTTACGCTCAAACTCTCTTTTTTTACTGTGCCAAGTGTAGTAATACATAGCGATTTTATTCTCTATTAATACTATTGTCCCATCATAAAACTGAACCATATCCATAACTTTTCTCTGAGCTTCATCAAAACGTTCTTTATACTTTTCACGATAAGCTGGATTATGTAGTAACATAACCCCTTCATTCTTGTTAGATTTTTTGTTTAACGTTTCAACTTCACCAGCAATAGTATAAGACATATAACCCCCTCTAATTGATTATAAAAATTATATTTTAAAAAGAGAAATGCGCATAAACAATCCCTTTAATTCTAGCATAATAATCGACTGTTTATTATACTAGTTAACTATAGTACGATATATAATAATTTTTGTCACTTAAAATTTTATACTATGAAATAATAACTTAAAATAAATGTTTTTATTATTACTATATTATTATATTTATAAATTGTGTATGAATTAAGTCTCCCTAATTTATAATATATGCGTAATAATTTTAGTATAAAATTGTCATACATAAGAAATCTATTTGCAAAAGAATATAAAAAAATAGAAGAATATTGTATTCTTGAAAAAAAGCAACATATTCAAATTGGCCCTGAAGAAGGAAAGCTATTAAGTTTATTTATAAAAATCCAAAAAATCAAAAGTATTGTTGAGATTGGCACGTTATACGGTTACTCGTCGATTTGCATGGCAAAAGCTCTACTAAAAGACGGTCATATATATACAATAGAAAATAATCCTCAACACTCAAGAATAGCAAAAAAAAATTTTAGTGCTTTTAATCTAAGTGATAAAATTACTCTAATAGAAGGCGATGCACTGGAAAAAATTAATGAATTATCAGCAAAAGCACCATTTGACATGATATTTATTGATGCTGACAAAAGTAGTTATCCTAAGTATTTAGATTGGGCAGAGTCATACATTAAACAAGATGGGCTAATCGTTGCAGATAACACTCTACTGTTTAACACAGTATTTTTAGAATCGCCTCCAAAAGAAGTATCAGAAAAATCATGGCATGCCATGAGGGAGTTTAATAATAGATTATCAGATGAAAAAAAATATTTCTCTATATTGATTCCAACTGATGAAGGAATGACTGTAGCTTTAAAGCTAACATAAGTTAAAAATCAAGGTCAGCATAATGTTTAGGAGGGATTAAACCAGAAATCCTCTCTAATAATATCTCACGAAAACAAGGCTTTGATTTAACAATGGAGTACCATTCTTTTAAAATTTTACTTTTTTCCCATGGAAAACTACTTACATAATCCATTACGGAAATATGCGATGCTAAAGTAATATCAGCTAAAGTGAACTTATCAGTTGCAAGCCAAACGTTCTTGTTAATTAAGTGTTCGGTGTATTCCATATGGCAAGGCAGGTTATGCTGAGCTGCATGAAGAAATCTAGAGTCAGGGCTGCGGTTAGTAATTACTTTTTCATTCATAATATACTTAGTAACTTCATTGTAAAATTTGTTATCGAACCAATTGATTAGAGCGCGTATTTTAGACTTAATAATAGTGGATGAACCAAGTAATTTGACGTCGCTATTGTAAGTCTCTTCTATATATTCACAAATGGCATTACTATCCGCTATTACAAAGTTATTATCTATTAACACTGGTACTTGCCCGGTTGGATTGATCTCCATAAATTCATTCCGCTTTTCCCACGGATTTTCATACACTAGATCACAGCCTAATTTTTTTTCTTTTAGAAAAGCTCTAACTTTTCGTGAAAATGGACAAAGAGGAAAATGATATAAAATCATAATGTTCCTCTTTTGTTATACCAATATCCTTTTTTTGTTACTCTATGGCTTGACCTACAACTGTACGAACTTTCTTTGTAGTCCACAGAAGTTTGCGTAGCAGGTAGTGTCATGCAAGTAGCTGACACTGGAATCCAGTTCTTGTTATACAATTGCCTAGTGCGCTCATTTACAGTTAAGTTTTCTGGATCCAAGTAGTCAAGCACTGGGATGACATCCTTTTCGGTAAAAATTGCTCTTATATCACAACATTCATACAGCTGTATGCCTAGGCACTGGGATGACATAAATAAGCGCTGAAATGACATAAATAAACATTGGAGTGACAATCTTGTAGTGACTTGCATGACAACTAACTTTTTGTTTACTTCAAAATAGCACTGTAAAAAATTTAACATATCAAATTATAGAGCTAATATAGGATATACCTTGCTAAATAAAAAAAAAAGTATAATATTTTATAAGGTATGCAGGCAAAAACTCTGTAATTTGGTCAGATCAGAAATGAAGCAGCCATATCAGAACCTTTTTGGGTTGCATACCTATTTCATTATTTGTTTTATCCGAGGCTATGAATATAGCATTAAAACATCGTCCTAGTAGCTTCAAAGATCTAGTAGGTCAAGATATATTAGTGCGTGTATTAGAAAATGCTTTTATTTTAAACAAAATCCCACAATCTATACTGCTCTCTGGTAGTAGTGGAGTTGGTAAAACCACCACTGCAAGGATAATAGCTTTATGTTTGAATTGTTCCCTGGGGCCAATTTTTGAACCTTGCGGATCATGTGAAAATTGTCTAGCAATAAAAAATTCAAGCCATCCAGATGTAATTGAAATCGATGCAGCAAGTCACACTAGCATTGACGATATTAAAGTAATCCTGGGAGATATTTGCTATTCACCTATAAGCTCTAAATTCAAAGTCTACATTATAGATGAAGTACACATGCTATCTAGCAGTGCATTTAACGCATTACTTAAAACCCTAGAAGAGCCACCATCTAGTGTAAAGTTCATTTTAGCAACTACGGAAATAAAAAAGATACCAATAACTATTATTGCACGTTGTCAAAGATTTGATTTACACAACATTCCTGTAGCTAAAATAGTGGAACGTTTAAATGATGTTGCACAAAAAGAGAGTTATTCCATTGAAAAGGGAGCATTAGAATTAATTGCACGACACTCTGGAAATTCAATGCGTAACGCCTTGTTTTTGATGAATCAAGCAGTGCTATATAGCAAAGATGGTGCAATATCCACTAAAAATGTGACAGACATACTTGGCCTAGTGGATAAAGATATTATATTCGATCTATTAGGGGCAATATTAGAAGGTGATTTACAGAAAGCTCTATCAGTGTTTGACAAGGCGGTAAAAACAGCAAACCCACTTAGTATTTTTGAAGGTCTATTGCAAACAATTCAGTTAGTATGCCGTTTTTTGATTACAAAAGAGATTGATAATGCAGTTACAGAGCATGAAAAGAATAGGATAAAAGATTTAAGTATAAAGAGATCTTTAATATTTTTTTCGAGATTGTGGAAGATGTTGCTTAAAGGTATTCAAGATATAAAAACTTCAACATGCAACGATGTTGCTGCTGAAATGATGTTAATTAGCCTCTGTTATCTTTCTGATCTGCCTTCTCCGGAACAGGTGATCAAAAAAGTTCTTTCGCAGAATGTAGAGCAAGGAAATAGACAGGGCAGACCTGTTGCACCTTCCCCCTCTGTCATCCAAGTAGCTGACTACTCGGATCCAAAAAAATATGTGGAAAGTAAACAACAACCCCACTCTGTCATCCCAGTGCGTGACACTGGGATCCATGTGGAAAATAAACAACAAAATTACGATTTTGATAAGATTTTGCAACTATTAAGGCGAAGTAACCAAATTTATCTTTACAAACAACTGTGTAATAATCTACAATTAATAGATTGTAAACCTGGATATTTAAAATTAAAAGCTGTATCTAAGTTGGATAGTAATTTTTGCAATGATTTAAAAAATTACTTAAACCAGGTGACTCAGCAAGAGTGGGTTGTTGCAGTTGATACAGGTTATATAAACAGGGAAGTGAGTAATTTAAATTATGCACCTGCAGTTAAGGATATCCTTGACACGTTTAAAGGTGCAAAAGTAGTTAATATAGAAAATAAGGAGTAAGTTGTGGATTTTAGTCAAATAATGAAACAAGCGCAAGAGATGCAAAAAAAGCTTGCAGAAGCTCAAGAAAAATATGTTGGAAAAGAGTTTCAAGGTATTTCTGGTGGTGGCAAAGTTTCTGTATTAGTGGAAGTCATAAAAATAGGTAGCTATAAAGCTAAAAAGGTGAACATAGACTTAGAACTTATGAGAAATGAGGAAAAAGATATAGTAGAGGATTTAGTAACAGCAGCGTTTAATGATGCCGTTAAAAAAGCAGAAGAAGATATGGCGAATGCAACTTCTGATCTTGCAGGTATGATGGGTTTACCATCTGGGTTTAAACTTCCTTTTTGAATTTACTACTGAAGTTTCTTTTAGTGTAAGTATTTTTTTTCTAATATTCCCAACGCTAGTACTTCTTCATATAATGTACCTATACTAGCATAGCCCTACGTCATACCGTGATTCATTCCACAACTGTACAAACATTGCAATATGGCACATAGTAAACGATGTCATTCCAGTCTGGAATCCAGCCTTGCCGTAATCTCATCAAGAACATTGTGTTTTAACATAAAACGGCTACTTTTATGCTTACCAACTTAATAAAATTCCTGGATCCCAGACTGGGATGACAAGAAGATGGTACTTGGATAAGAGGCATTGCCCTCCTGGTAGGCCCAAATTGCAATGTTCGTACAGTTGTGGATTTCTCATCCGCTAACAAGCAGCGGAATGACGAGGTCTTTCGATAGTAAATCTTACCTGTGTTAGCTATACCAAAAAATCAAAAGTCGTATTTATTCATTAATAAAATCTTTGTCTTCTCCTAAAAATTAGTTAAAATGTAGAATATTTTGTGTTATTAAGTTAGCACTTGACTTAACTTTAGTTGTTACTTAGACTGCTAAAGTGGAATTTTAATTTTTTTACGAGGACAATTATGCATTATAAAAAGTTTTTTTCAGCAGCCGCTTTAGCAACGTTGCTAAGTTTATCAAACTCTGCTTTTTCAGATCCTGTTGGTCCAATAAGTGATGAAGAAACTAGCTACTACGTTCGTTTGCAATACAACGGTGAATTTTTACCTCTTTTCACAAAAGTTGATGGTATTACCTATAAGAAAGACAAGAGTGATTACAGTCCATTAAAACCATCTTTTATAGCTGGTGGTGGTGCATTTGGTTACAAAATGGACGACATCAGGGTTGATGTTGAAGGAGTTTATTCATACCTAAACAAAAATGATGTTAAAGATGTAACATTTGACCCAGCAAATACTATTGCAGACAGTGTAACAGCAATTTCAGGATTAGTGAACGTGTATTACGATATAGCAATTGAAGATATGCCTATCACTCCATACATTGGTGTTGGTGTTGGTGCAGCGTATATTAGCACTCCTTTGGAACCCGCTGTGAATGATCAAAAAAGTAAATTTGGTTTTGCTGGTCAAGTAAAAGCTGGTGTTAGTTATGATGTAACTCCAGAAGTCAAACTTTATGCTGGAGCTCGTTATTTCGGTTCTTATGGTGCTAATTTTGATGGAAAAAAAACAGATCCTAAAGATTCAACCAGACAGGTTACTGATGCAGGCGCATACAAAGTTCTTTACAGCACTGTTGGTGCAGAAGCTGGAGTAGCGTTTAATTTCTAGTCTATCTCAGTCTTGTTATCCCAGTGAGTTTTTTCTTGCCATCTAAGTGGCATGACACTGGGATCTAGAAAAAAGAAATGTGGATTCCAGTGTCAAGGCACTGGAATAACACTATTTGCTATGTGTTTAAGCTATAACGTTTACCATTGTACTGGTAGAATATCATCTAAGGTTACATAATGTTATCCAATTAGCTAACACTGCGGCCTACTGTCTCCAAGAAATGAGATGGAAAATTTGTACTTTTTTCAAATCAAAGCTTGAATTTTTGCTGGAAAATCAATATATTATATGCATGAAGTTTTGATTTAAGTTGTTATGTTGACCTCAATGGCAAACTTATGTGTCGATAGCAGAACCAATCTCATGCAATATATTGCTAGGGTGCAAAAATTTCCTATGCTGTCTCAAGAGGAAGAGGTACGATTAGCAAAAAATTGGAACCAATATAAGGATGTTTCTTCTGCTCATAAATTGATTACCAGCCATTTGAATTTGGTAGTGAAAATTGCAATGAAATTCAAAAATTATGGGCTATTGTTGATGGACCTGGTTATGGAAGGAAATATGGGTTTAATGCACGCAGTGAAAAAGTTTAATCCTGATTTAGGGTTTCGTTTTTCAACTTATGCAGTGTGGTGGATTGAAGCTTCAATAAAAGACTTTATATTGAAATCTTGGTCGTTTGTGAAAATAGGCACAACGCAAGCACAAAGAAGATTGTTTTTTAGTTTACGTAAAATAAAAAAAAGAATTTTACAGTATACAAACAGGGAAACTTTAAATAATGAAGAAATAAAAGCAATATCTAATGAGCTTTCTGTATCCGAAGGAGACGTTCTGCAGATGAATTACCGTATGGCTTGTAAGGATCAGTCGCTAAACGATTGCATAAAAATAGGTGATGACTCTAAAAGGGAGTTGCAAGATATGATCCCATGTAACTTGGTCAGTCAAGAAGTAACCTATCAGAATCATGAAGAAAAAGAATTAAAAGAAACAATTTTAAACAATGCACTAGCGAGTCTCAACGAAAGGGGAAGAGACATTTTTATCAGTAGATATTTGTCTGAAAACATTCAAACTCTGGATGAACTTAGTAAAAAATATTGTGTTTCAAGAGAAAGAATAAGGCAGTTGGCTGAGCAGGCGATGGCTAAGGTAAAACAATATATACAATCTGAAAGTTTGAAATTTGGTTTGCATGCGTAGTTTTTTTATATTTCTAATATTTTTTTCGATAGGCGCTTTTGCATCGGTTAGTGATGTACAATTGAAGGAAAAATATAAAGATTGGCTCGTGTATACTGCATTGGAAGATGGAGAGAAAGTATGTTATATTGTATCCTATCCTAAAAAAAAAAGCGAATATTATACAACCAATCGCAAGCCGTATGTAATGGTTAGTTATGTTGATAAAAAAGCAGATGAGGTAAGCGTTACCTCTGGTTTTCAGTATGATAAGGAGCCTGTAGCTCTCAATATCGACAAAAAAATTAAATATACACTGCCCATAATACAGGGAAGTTTTGCGTGGGCAGAGCATACAAAAATAGATCAAGATCTCATTCTAAAAATGAAGCAGGGATTATCAATGGTAGTTAATGGAAAAACAAAAACAGTGACCATTGATGATACTTATTCCCTACTTGGTTTTCAAAAAGCGTATCAAAAAATGCATGATTTATGCCATACAAAGTAAATTATTGTAACAGAATACCCAGCTATAGTATAAACTAGACTACTCTTTCAATGGAAATATAAATAGCACTTTACTTTATATGGGATGTGGATATCATTTAAAATATATTTTTGAGAGTTAGCAATGTCAGAGGTTGCAGGTGTAGATACAGAAATCAAAAAGCAAAATTCTGTGTGCGAGCAGATGCGTTTTAGCGTGAGCCGCACAAGTCTTTTAAATACATTATCCAGAGTAAGTGGAGTGGTTGAAAGGCGTAATGCAATAGATGTTTTGGCGTGTATAAATATCAAAGCACAACACGGCAGCATAAAATTAATGGCAACTGATCTTGACATTTCAATGTTTGCCTCACTTGCTGCAACCGTATTAACAGAAGGAGAAGTAAAAATTTCAGCGCATACTTTACATGACATAGTGAAGAAGTTACCCGCTGATTTGGATGTCAATTTTGAAGTAAACAACCAAGGAAAATTATTGATGTCTTGCGGAAATGCAAACTTTTCTTTACCGAATGTAGTTTCAAGCAGCTTTCCTGCTCTTGAAGAAGACAATTATAAACATGATTTTACTCTACTAAATACAGACCTGATAGACTTATTAACTAAAACAAAATTTGCTGTATCACTAGATGATACAAGGTATAATTTAAATGGAATATATCTACATACAGATGAGCAATTTCTGTACTGCGTTGCAACTGATGGCCATCGTTTATCATGTATAAAGAGGCCAAAGCCTGGGAACATCAATGGCGAATTTGGTGTGATCATTCCACGTAAAACTGTTATGGAGCTGTTAAAAATATTGGACGATTGTAATGAAATTAAAGTAAAACTCTCAGACAGAAAAATCAAGTTTACATGCGGTGAATATATTCTAATATCAAAATTAATAGATGGAACTTTTCCAAATTATAAAGCAGTTATTCCAGCATCTCAAGATAAGCATATGATTATTGAAAGTAAAAAACTTTCAGACGTTATAGATCGAGTTTCCGTTGTTGTATCTGATAAAGTAAAATCTATTAAATTCTCACTACAAGAAAAGCTGCTAACTCTGCATTCAAACTCCCAAGAGTGCAGTGATGCAACTGAATCCATAGAAGTGGACTACAATGAAGCCCCTATAGAAATAGGGTTCAACTCGCGTTATTTACTTGATGTTCTATCCTGCATAAAAAATAAATGTAAGTTTAGCTTAGCCGATGGTAATAGTGCTACAATTATCACTGATGAAGACGATTCAAGTGCATTATATGTAGTAATGCCAATGAGAACTTAAACTCGTCATCTCGCTGCTTGTTAGCGGAATCTGGAGATACCGTGGCGGTATGGCACTTATTTCACTAGCTTTTATTAAATTAGTAATCTATCTTTACCAAATATAAGCCAAAAGGTGGTGCAGTAACTCCAGCGGCACTTCTTTTGCATTGGTTTAATATATTTAGCATTTCTTGCGGATTGGTTCTATTTTTTCCAAATTCAACTAAAGTACCCACAATAATCCTCACTTGGTTATGTAAAAAGGAAATAGCAGATATTTTGATGTGTATATGATTCCCATTTTGTATTATATCGATATCATCAATTGTTCTTATCGGATTTGCGGCTTGACAATCTTTTGAACGGAAACTTGAAAGGTCATGTTTTCCAAGTAGATGTTTAGCAGCTTCACGCATAATATTTACATCAAGTGGGCTAAACACTTGCCATACATAACCCGTCTCCAGAGCGGCAGGAGCATAGCGATTAACTATTCTATATTCGTAATATCTTTTTTTTGCTGAAAACCGTGCGTGAAAAGCATCATCTACAACTTCTGCATTAAGCACGACTATAGGAATTGATTTTAAATGATAGTTTATTGCATTCCTTATTCTATAAAGCTCAAATTCCTTTTCCATATCAAAATGAGCAACTTGTCCTAAAGCATGAACTCCTGCATCAGTCCTGCCACCACAGTACAAAGTAACTTTCTCACCACTAAAATTAAATATAGCATTTTCTATCTTCTCCTGGATTGAGTTAGCAGAGTGTTGCTGTTTTTGCCAACCAGAGAAATTACTACCATTATATTCTACCGTTATTTTGTATCGCACTGCATTACATCAAGCTCTATCTAAAATAGTCATTTTCTATCTTAACATAATTTATGGTCAAGCCTACAGTGCTGCCACTCCCATAAAGTAGTTCGTCCAATCTTAAATCTTGCTGCCACTGCTTCTCTGCTTTCTCCTTCGTCTAGCGCCTCCATTGCTTTTTTTCTTAAATCATAACTATATGCTGCTGGCATTCAACCTCCTTATCATTATCTATCCTTATCACATCCGGACTTCTATGAAAAGAGCTATAAATCGTGAAAAAGAACTGCTCATTAAGTGCTGTTTGCTTAATAAATTTACTGACATTGGTATGGCTAAATTCGAAATGGCTACATGAATTTATCGTAAATTATTACCGTATAAGGTACGATGCGACAAAGCCATCCCAGTGTCAGCTACTCGGATGACACCGTCATAAAGGAACCAGTGTTAGCTACTTGGATGACAACCATTGTGCTTGAGGCAAAATTGACTATCACTTCTTTTTATAGAGCTTGCTCCAAACTTTGTTGTTAGTTAATACAAAAAACACTGTTAAAATTATAAAATACGCCACTACTTTTAATCCAAGTTTATGCCGGCGCTCTAATTCTGGCTCTGCTGCCCATTGTAAAAAATTTATCACATCATACGCCATATTTTCAACTGTGGCTTGCCTTGCACCATCATATTCCACCATTCCTTCAGAAAGTGGTGGCGCCATAGCTAATCTGCCTGTTGGAAAATACGAATTAAAATATAAATCATTTTCATCGTGTTCGCCGTTTTGATAGCCTGTTAACAATGAATAGACATAATTTGCACCATCATGCCTTGCTTTAATAATTAATGATAAGTCTGGTGGGACTGCACCATTGTTGCTTGCTGCAGCTGCTTCTTTTGTATCAAAAGGCGCAATAAAATAATCCGAAGGTACTCCAGGTCTGTCAAACATTTCACCCAAATCATTCGGACCATCTTTAACTTGATAAGAAGCTGCTATTTGTTTTACATCTTCTTCAGAAAAACCGACATCTTGCAAATTACGAAATGCTACCCTATTCATTGAATGACAAGCAGCACAGACTTCTTTATACACTTTATAGCCACGCTGAATTGACTCTCTATCGAAAGATCCGACAATTCCATCAAATTTCCAGTCTATTTTCTTATTTGGTGATGATTTAAATTCTTCTGCAGATATAAGACTAGATAGAAATAACATGCAGAAGATTGCAAATACATTAGATCCCATGCATAACCACTGTTTTAGTAAATTTCGAATTGATGTCATGCAAGTAGCTGACACTGGAATCCAGCTTATTTCATCACTGACATTATGGTTATCATGCACTCCTAGAATCTGTTGTCCATTGCATGATTTGTAAGTATTTTTATACCTGGATCCCAGTGTCAAGCACTGGGATGACAACGGAAGATAGTGGAATGACACTGTGTGTTGTATACAACGTTCATACAATTGTGTACATGATGCTGGAATCCATTTATTTTTTTTCTGGATCCCAGTGTCAAGCACTGGGATGACAAAAGAGGGCTCTGGGATGACAGAAGAGAGCTCTGGGATGAAAGAGAATTTTGTAAGAGATCTGCTTTGAATTGACATCACCTCATCTCCGGCACAGAATCACTTAAGGTTTTTGGTGGTTCTTTTGGCTTTTCATACTTACTAAGCAGTGGTAAAACTATCACAAAGTATGCAAAGTAATAAAGAGTAGATAGCCTACTCATAGTGATGTAAGGCTCTTTTACCTCTTGTCCTCCAAGCCAGGCAAGAAGTACAAAATTTATTGCAAAAACCCAAAAAAATTTCTTAAACACCGGGCGATAAGCACCACTTTTAACTTTTGATTTATCAAGCCAAGGTAACAAAAACCACACTAAAATAGACGCAAACATGGTAAGCACACCAGTAAGTTTATCTGGAATTGAACGTAGCATTGCATAAAAAGGTAAAAAATACCACTCTGGCACTATATGTACCGGAGTGACCATAGAATCAGCTTCTATATAATTGTCTGGATGCCCAAGATAATTGGGAGCATAGAAAACAAATGCGAACAAAACTACAAAAAACAGACCAAAAGTTATGCAATCCTTGACTATATAATAAGGATAGAGAGGGATGGTATCCTTATCTGATTTTACCTCCACTCCACTTGGGTTACCAGAGCCAAACCTATGCAGAGCTATCACATGAAGCATAGCTAAAGCAATAATAACAAAAGGCAGAAGATAATGCAGAGCGAAAAAACGGTTAAGTGTTGGGTTATCCACTGAAAAACCACCCCATAACCATATAACTATTTTATTGCCAATTAAAGGTATAGCAGAAAATAAGTTGGTTATAACTGTTGCACCCCAGAAACTCATTTGTCCCCAAGGCAATACATATCCCATAAAGGCAGTTGCCATCATTGCAAAAAATATAAATATTCCAATAAACCACACCATCTCTCTCGGTCTTTTATAAGATCCGTAATATAATCCACGCATTATATGAACATAGACTACCATAAAGAAGAGCGATGCTCCAACAGCGTGAGTGTAGCGTATTAACCACCCGTAATTCACATCTCGCATTATGCGCTCTACACTATTAAACGCATAATCAACATGCGGAGTGTAGTGCATAGCAAGAAATATACCTGTTATTATTTGTAAAATCAGCGCTATACCAGCCAAAGAGCCAAAGTTCCAAGCATAATTTAAGTTTTTTGGCACTTGGTAAGAAGCAGTGTGTCTTAGAAAAGAAAATATAGGCAATCTATATTCTATCCATCCTAATATGCCTTTTTCTTCTTTTATTGTTTCTTTTTTGTTATCTTCCTGCATAACTTAAACCTTTCTGAACACATGTCCATTGCTACTTTTATCTTATTTTTTTATTGTAGCAACTTATCCTTTACGCACAAATAAAAACTTTAAAGCAATATTAATTACCTCTTCAGCAACCTGTCACGTGCTGCGTTTAATTTTTGTGCAAAATATTCCGAGCCTCCTTTATCTGGGTGAACTAATTTCATTAAATTTTGATATGCTTTATTGATTTCATTTTGGTTCGCTCCAGAATCTATTCCTAGCACTTTAAATGCTCCATCTCTGAACATGTTACTACTACCAGACTAGTATGATTTTGTCTTGTAAATTTATTCAACAACCCTATTCTAACTATATAATGAAAAATTATCTACAAAGTGTTTATGAAGATGGTATGAAAATCCAACTATCTAAAGTCAACAAATATTTATTAGTTTTACTGATTACTGTCTCAGCATTTCTCATATCTGGGCAAGTATCCAGTTCAAGCAATATCGAGAATGATTTTCAAGATTTACAAGAAAAATTACCATTATTGAAAGATCAGGATTTGTTATTTTTAGATCCAGCTTCAGCTTTAAATTATGGTGATAGGGCAGGTAAAAAAGTGTTAATGGTTATAGTTCACCATACTGAAACATCAACACTAAAAGGTACAAAAGATACGCTGAATGCTAGAGGATTGTCAGTTCATTTTATTGTCGATAGGGATGGCAGCATCACCTTAATGGTTCCATTAGAGAAAGAAGCATGGCATGCTGGTATTAGTTATGCAAGAGTTAAGGTAGATAGTAAGCTTGAAGAGTTACGGAAGCTTAACAACTATTCTGTAGGTATTGAAATTGTAAACACAGGACTTGAGCCTTTTCCGGAAGAGCAAATGAGATCTGTTAAAGAGCTGATTTTATACCTTATGGAGCGTTTTAAAATTAAAAGGGATATGATATTTAGTCATTCTGAAATAGGAACTATAGTGTATGATCCAGAGCTTGGCTATACAATGCGTAAACCAGATCCACACAAATTGTTTGATTGGGAGTTATTAGAGAAAAATGAAATTGGATTGCACATAAGTGACAGAATAAACCCTAAAGATGCTAAACACAAAATGGGCAAAACATTGTATAAAGCAGGTGATAGAAATGAAGGTATTTTGAAATTAAAACAAAGGCTGAACAGATTTTTCTATAAGATAGAACCTTGGAATGATAAGAAAGGTAATGTAATTTTTCCTGATAATAATGCTGATTACTCAGATGAGTTTGATGAGAATTTTGTATGGGTTATTTATCAGTTTTCAATACATAATTTACCAAGAGAAATTAGAAAAGATCTACCTCTTAAACTAGAACAAGCAGATATATTTCCTGAATTCTTTAGTGAATATAGTCATGGCATTTCTTCTAGTTATCTAACCTTTAGTGAAAAAATTAAATCGACTCTACAACCATGTTTAAGCAAAGTAGATTATGAGAATTTATTATCTTCTCTTGCACAATATGAGAATAACATTTCTCCTGATGCATCTACCACTTTAATGTACAAAATTAAGTTATACTATGATTCTTATTTAAGATATCGCATATGGTCTTCACTCTATAAACCATTTAAGCTTAATGTATTGGAAGAGTTAGAGATTTTAAAGAGTGGAGTGTTATCTTTAAAATCACTAGATAGCTCTAAAGCTGCAGAAGTTTCCAGTTTAATTGATAGCTTTAAAGTAGATATTTCTTTAGAATTTCAGGGTTTTGAAAAACAGTGGTTTCAGGAGTTTAAGAATGCTTGGAGACAAGAATTTATACCTTCCCTGGAAGAACAGATAACATGGACTGCACTACATGAAGCAATATTGGAGTATTTAGAAAAAGCAAAGGAAGAAATTCGTTAAACGAAAACTTTTTTTAAGATCACTTTTTTAACAATTTATCACGTGCCGCATTTAGCTTTTGCGCAAAATATTCCGAGCCTCCCTTATCTGGGTGAACTAATTTCATTAAATTTTGATATGCTTTATTGATTTCATTTTGACTTGCCTCAGGATTCAGCCCCAGTATCTTTAATGCTTCATCCTTGGACATGTTATCACCAGTGTAATTTTCAGTATAACTTCTACTGCTACTAAATTCGTTCAAAAACTTACTCAATATAGAGTTCATCATGAAACTCATATTATTTTTTTTTGTCAGGAAAAGAAAAAATATAACAACGCTAGGCAAGACAAATGTAATTACTATGAATACTAAAAAAAGAAAAAAGATGAATGACATGTATATTTTTTTATCATTTTATGATTAAATAGTAACAATTATAATTGTCATGGTAAATAACATGTTCATCCAGATTGAAGAAACACCAAACCCAAATACGCTAAAATTCCTTCCTGGATTTGAAATTTTAAACGAAGGAGAAACTGCTGATTTTTCAAATGCGAATGAGATAAAAAATTCTAAACTAGCAGCAAATCTTTTTCAAATAGAGCATGTGGTAAGAGTATTTTTCGGTCATGATTTTATTTCAGTAACAAAATTGGATGGAATTAATTGGGATATATTAAAAGTAGAAGTTTTAACTACAATCATGAATCACTTTACTTCTGGTGGAAAAGCACTAGATAAAGAAGAAGTGAATGATCCAGATGAAGAATTTTTTGATAAAAATGATATAGAAATTGTAAATAGAATAAAAGAATTGATGGAAAGTCATATCAAACCTGCAGTTGCTCAAGATGGTGGCGATATCAAATTTCGTGGCTATAAAGATGGAATAGTTTATGTTGAGTTGCAAGGAGCTTGCTCTGGATGCCCAAGTGCTGCAATTACTTTAAAGCAAGGAGTGCAAAATATGCTGAGCTACCACATACCAGAGATTGCAGGTATAGAGACCACACTATGACTAATCAAACGGTTAGAGGAACAAAAGATCTCCTGTTTGATGAATGGTACAAGTTTAAATACATAGAGCAAACAGCAAACAGAATCTCAAGTTTATACGGCTTTTTGCCCGCCCAAACTCCAATATTTGAGTGCACGGAGGTTTTTACAAAAACCTTAGGTGATAGCTCAGACATCATCACTAAAGAGATGTATAGCTTCAATGATAAAGGGGGAAAGAGCATAACTTTACGTCCTGAGTTCACTGCAGCGATTGTCAGGCTACTCATTGAAAAAAAACTGCAAACACCGATAAAATTATTCTCAACAGGACCTGCATTTCGCTATGAAAGACCGCAAAAGGGAAGACAAAGGCAATTTCATCAGATAAATTTTGAGGTTTTTGGCATAGAAGATCCAAAAGCTGATATTGAATTGATATCACTCGCTCAGCACTTACTAACTGAATTTGGCATCAATAAAAATGTAAAGCTGGAAATCAACTCTTTAGGTGATGGTGAAACAATAACTAAATATAGAGAAGCTTTGATCTTATACTTTACAAAGTATCAAAATGATCTATCAGAAGATAGCAAAAATAGGTTGATCAAAAATCCACTCAGAATACTGGATTCCAAGGATGAGAAAGATAAATCAATAATTTCTGATGCGCCTAAAATCAGCAATTATTATACGAAAGAGTCCTCAGATTTCTTTGAACAAATACTAAATGGATTAACAATTCTTGATATACCTTATACCGTAAACAATAAACTAGTTCGAGGTTTGGATTATTATTGCCACACAGTGTTTGAGTTTGTTACAGAGGATTTAGGTGCACAAGGGGCAGTTTTTGCCGGTGGAAGATACGATAATTTAGTATCTTCAGTAGGTGGAAAACACACTCCAGCAATAGGATTTGCAGGGGGTATTGAGCGCATAATGGAGTTAATCAATTATTCTCCGAAAGAAGAGCGACCTATTTACCTAATTCCAATCGGTAGAGAGGCTGAAAAACATGCTTTAACACTTGCAAATGAATTGCGCAGAAATGGTTTATATGTAATCTATGAATATAGCGGAACGCTCAGAACCCGAATGAAAAAAGCAAATCAAGCAAATGCTAAAGCTGCTTTAATCTTTGGCGATGAAGAATTGAGTAGTAAAACTTTAAAGATTAAAAACATGGATACAGGTGAAGAAAAAATAATTGCTCGCGATAACACAATAGAAAATATCTATTAGGAGCAATGCAAATGTTTTTCTCAGTCAGCTATAGAAGAAAATTCGTCTGCACAAGAATTTTTCATAGTATTCAAAGTATCATAATCTGTAAAATCTAATTTTACCGGTGTAATAGTAATAAATCCTTCTTTTATTTTATTTATACTACCACTGCCTGAGTGCTCTCGAGACCAATTTAAGCTAAAAGAGCCATTCGAATTTTCAGTAAAAGTTAAATCCCCATCAATGTTATATTCACCTTGTTCAGCAAATTCTACTCCTTTTACTTTTTCCGTAGCAGGAAAATTTACACTCATCACTATGTTTTTAGGCCAACCAACCTTAACTAGCTTGGCAATAACCTTTGGTGCAAAAACCTTTGCATTGTGCCAGTCTATTTTATCATGATAAACTTGGCTCAGCGCAATAGAAGGTATAGACCTTGCAGCACCTTCCATTACAGCACCAATTGTTCCTGAATAACAAATATCGTCCCCGACATTTGATCCAATATTTACTCCGGACAATATTAAGTCTGGTTTTTTATTCATAACTTTATTTAGCGCAATAATGACACAATCTGCAGGAGTACCAGACACACTAAATTCCCTTTCACTATGTTGTTTTATTCCAATAGATTGTTTCACTGGATAATCAAGAGATCTTGCAGCTCCGCTTCTATCAGTATCTGGTGCCACTATCCATATTTCTGACGCAAAATTCCGTGCAACCTCTTTGAGTAATTTTATTCCTTCACTTCCAAAGCCATCATCGTTTGTTATCAATATTATCATATACAATACTCAGCTATACAGCTCCAAATTATGTAAACCACTGGCTGTAAATAAACTCATGAGGCTTTAAGTTTCTTTGCATAACTGTGGACTGTAACAAAGAACCTGCTGTAAATCAATAGATTTCTTGCACAGGCCATAACTGTCATTACAATAGAAACGAAAAAACTTACTTGACAAACTCCGCCAGCCCCCTTATCATGAAACTGAAGCTATTTATTTATCTTCTCTGTACAGATTAAATGACAAAAAAACTCACGTATCTGGCGTCTCATGTTTAATTTTTTGCACTATGTGCACCTTATGTCTTTATCAAACTTCTACCTACATAAGCTGAAACGCGCTTATAAAGCGTTTAAAACATAAAAAAACGCCAACTAAAAAAATGGATAGTGAATAACTAGCTACCCTAGGGTTTCTTTTGCCTTTTTTTCTGTTTAGTAAATTTCTTAAACATTTATAGCTAAGGTTAGTTGCATTTAAAAGCAGCTGAGTCGCGGTTATTAAGCGTTTAGAATAAAAAAACGCCATACTTGAAAGTATAATGTAAGTAATTAGCCAACTACGGGGCTTCTTTTGCCTTTTTTTCTGTTTAGTAAATTTCTTAAATATTTATAGCTAAACGACAACCGTCATCCCGCTGCTTGTTAGCGGGATCTAGAGATACCGCGAATGAATCGCGGTATGACGTAGGACTGCTGTCATTCCAGTCTGGAATCCAAAAAAAAGGATGATGTCATCCCAGTGCCCTGACTACTTGGATCCAGTTTTCTTTACAAATTCGCAAAAAGTGCTTCATTCTATAACGCAAAACCCATACTCACCAAACCCAATGCATTACTTGCAATTAAGTTTCCTGGATCCAAGTAGTCAAGCTACTCGGATGACACCCTTTTGGATGGAGACCAGTGTCAGCTACTTTCATGACACCATTCTTTTTCCTGGATCCAAGTAGTCAGGGCACTAGGATGACAAGAGAAAGAGGCTACTGGGATGACAGCTACCCTGACAATCGTCATCCCACTACGTGTTAGCGGGATCTAGAGATACCACGGCGGTATGACGGTTCGCAGCGGTATAGTAACTCGTCATCCCGCTGCTTGTTAGCGGGATCTCTTGTTAGCGGCTGAGATACCGCGAATGAATCGCGGTATGACGTGTTGAAACAATCCGATAAGGTAAGCCTCGTCATCCCGCTACGTGTTAGCGGGATCTAGAGATACCACGGCGGTATGACGGTTCGCAGCGGTATAGTAACTCGTCATCCCGCTGCTTGTTAGCGGGATCTCTTGTTAGCGGCTGAGATACCGCGAATGAATCGCGGTATGACGTGTTGAAACAATCCGATAAGGTAAGCCTCGTCATCCCGCTACGTGTTAGCGGGATCTAGAGATACCACGGCGGTATGACGGTTCGCAGCGGTATAGTAACTCGTCATCCCGCTGCTTGTTAGCGGGATCTCTTGTTAGCGGATGAGATACCGCGAATGAATCGCGGTATGACGGTGTAGATAGTATCCCGCTGCTTGTTAGCGGATGAGATACCGCGAATGAATCGCGGTATGACGTGTTGAAACAATCCGATAAGGTAAGCCTCGTCATCCCGCTACGTGTTAGCGGTATCTAGAGATACCGCGGCGGTATGACGGTTCGCAGCGGTATAGTAACTCGTCATCCCGCTGCTTGTTAGCGGGATCTCTTGTTAGCGGATGAGATACCGCGAATGAATCGCGGTATGACGTGTTGAAACAATCCGATAAGGTAAGCCTCGTCATCCCGCTACGTGTTAGCGGTATCTAGAGATACCGCGGCGGTATGACGGTTCGCAGCGGTATAGTAACTCGTCATCCCGCTGCTTGTTAGCGGGATCTCTTGTTAGCGGATGAGATACCGCGAATGAATCGCGGTATGACGGTGTAGATAGTATCCCGCTGCTTGTTAGCGGATGAGATACCGCGAATGAATCGCGGTATGACGTGTTGAAACAATCCGATAAGGTAAGCCTCGTCATCCCGCTACGTGTTAGCGGGATCTAGAGATACCGCGGCGGTATGACGTGTTGCTTGGGTCAGCTATAGTATTTCTTAAAATTAATAATAAATTTCTTGGCTAGCAAGAAGCTGTAAATTTTTTTGCGAGACCTAAGCCGCTTTTGATATAGCTAAAGGTTTACTGATGATTTGTCTCATTCCACTACCTGCTGACTTACTTTCTGCTTAGCATATCCATCAAATCAGATTCTTTGAGTTTACTATGGTCAACTTTACTGAACTTATTTACCATAGAGCTCATTTGATTATACTGCTTAATTAGAAGATTAATGTCAGTTACAGTTGTTCCGGACCCCTTAGAAATTCTAAGTCTTCTTTTGCCATTTAAAATATCTGGATTTTGCCTTTCTTTTTCAGTCATTGAGTTTATGATGGCTATATATTTTTTCACTTTATTGTCATCTGGCACACTGCTACTTAGCTTTTTTGTAAATGAACTAGGAATGAATTTCATTATGTTGCTAATGCCATCCATTTTACTCAGAGTTTTTAACATTCCCACTAGGTCGTTTAGGTCGAATTTACCTTTTTTCACTTTCTTTTGTAACTTATCAATTTCTTCCTGACCAACAATCTCAGCAGCTTTTTCAACCAATGAGACAACATCACCCATGCTAAGTATCCTTTTTGCAATTCTATCGGGATAAAAATCATCGAGGTCACTTAATTTTTCACCACAAGCAATAAATTTAATTGGACAATCGGCGATCATTTTCATAGAAAGAGCAGCACCACCACGTGCATCACCATCAACACGGGTGAGAATAATGCCGGTTACACCTATTACCTCATTGAATGATTTGGCAATGTTGACCGCATCCTGGCCTATCATTGCGTCGGCTACTAAAATAACTTCTGCAGGTGAAGCTATTTCCTTTACGGCTTTCAACTCATTCATCATATTATTGTCAATATGAAGCCTGCCTGCAGTGTCTAGTATTAATACATCATAATTATCGTTCTTTGCTATTGCTATTGCCCTTTTTGTAATTGTAATGGGCTTCTCATCTATTACTACAGGTAAAGTTTGCACATCTATTTGTTTACCTAGCACTTCAAGTTGTTTCTGGGCAGCAGGCCTATAAATGTCTAAAGAGGCAAGCATCACTTTTTTCTTTTGCTTTTTTAGTTTTAAAGCAAGCTTTCCTGAGGTAGTTGTTTTACCTGCACCTTGTAAGCCCACCATCATAATCACAGCAGGGGGTTTAACTGCTAGATTTAAGTCACTTTTCTCTGATCCGAGAACTGCAACTAAATTATCCTGTACAATTTTAATTATCATTTGTGCTGGAGAAACACTTTTTATGACTTTTTCCCCAATCACTTTATCTTTAATGTCGTTGATGAATTTTTTTGCAACTTCAAGTGAAACGTCAGCTTCAATTAAGGCTATGCGTATTTCACGCATGGCAAGATTAAAATCATCTTCAGAAATGATTGACTTTCCTCTCAGTTTACTAAATACAGAATTTAAACTTTCAGTTAACGATTTAAACATAATAGCATTAGTAGAATACTCATTAAAAAGAGAGAAGAAGCTGAAACAAAACTCACTGAGTTATAACTCAGCACTTCTTTAAGTTTAGTAATATTATTAAAGTATAAACCAACAAGTGGATTAGTCAAGTTTTGCACTACGCTGGCAAACATTTCTCTAGTTTTAGAGACTAACTGATTGAACAGCAAGATAATATAGGGTATGAAAGCTCTAAAAATCCAATCAACATCCATTTTAAAATTTACTCTCGGGTAAAATAACTTGCGTAAAGGAATAAACAATAAAGTGGTACATAGTAATAAATTAAATTGCGACCAAATATTTTTTGTGTTGTACACAAAATCGAAAATCGAAGGTTTATTGTAAATAGGTAAGTAAGGATTGCCAGCGATTACGCATATAAATGCTAAAATAATCATAGTCATTTTGCTTCCTCTCTCTGCTAAAGGTTTTGACTTACTTTTTGCAATAAATAAGTAATAAAGAAACTTTAGCCCCACGCTTAAATGAAGCAGCAAATTTAGAAGCTTATATAAATTTTTATACCCTTTTAAGGCAACAGTGTTCATTTCAATTTCAGCTGTGATATATGATTTACTGATAAATCCAACGGTTCCAGGAAATGCAGCCATTGTAAGTATTGCGATTATAGCACACATGCCTTCCACTGACATCAGTTTACCCACTCCATTAAAACTAATTGTTTTTGTTTGTGAAATAATCGAATTACTGACCACAAACAATAATGATTGATAAACAAGAGAGAAGATTATATGCAGTATCAAAATTGGTATTGCTTTTTCCGAAGGACTGAGCAAACTTCCTGCAATAATCAGCAAGCCCATTTGTCCTACAACGTTATAGCATAAAAATCTGCGAATATTTTGCTCAAGAGAAGCAAATATAATGCTGTAAATTGCAGTGATGGCGCCTACAAGCGCTAATATTTCAGTACAATCTTGCCATAGGTTATAAGTGTGTAAAAGCATCACTAAAAAAGAGACTTTAGTGGTAAATAAAGAGAGATATGTGGTGCCATGTAGCGATGCAGCAGGATATGCATCAACAACCCAAAATGAAAAAGGAAAACAAGCGCAGTTTATCAATAAACCCAAAATTATCAGGTTAGTGCTTTGAAGTGCCAATCCTGCTATTAATATAACTCCAACGAAAAAGTGTACACAAGCGTACCTTATTGCAGGTCCACTATCTCTACAGCTAGCTGCGATAATAAAAAATGCACTGATGGTCATTAATTCACAGAATATTATAACCAATATCATATGTTCAGATAAAACTGCATAAAGTGAACTAATAGTGTAAGCAGCAAAAGATAGCATCTCTGAAAAAGTCAAATTTTGTGCTGGTAGAACAGCTAAAAATGCAACTGATAAAAAAGATATTAGTATGGTACGAAAAGATAAATCAAAATCTAGAATTGGGAGAGACCAATTTACTGCAATGCTCAAATTTTCAGGTAATTTTAGGACTATAACTATTAATACAGTCAGTAGAAGTAACAGTGACGATTTATAAAGTTGCACAATAATTAAAACCAATATGGTTTATGCTATCTCAATATATGAATAAAATCAATTTGCATATTAACCACTAATTAAACTAATTATCTTATAATTATATCAGAGTTTAGAGGGTTATAGAGAAACCGGTCAGATTAGGTTTTTAATCTAACCTGACCGATAGCTTTAATAGTGAGGTAAGCTTTAATATAGCACTCCTAATTCATAACGCTACACTCGTGCATAATTTATTTTTAATTTGTGCACGAGCGTTAGTAAATTATTTACTTTTTGAAATAAAATTTGGCATCACTTTAATATTGAGACTTAGTAAACCTCAGTAGGTCTGCCAGTTGGGCCCATAAGAATTATTTGCTCGCCTTCTCTTAAGTGTCTGCATAAATTAGTGGAGCCGCCGATTTCCAGCACAATAGTGGAAATAATTCCTTTTTTTTTGTCTACTTCAGTGCCGGTTACGGCTATACCTTCCATAGCAAGGTTTGTATTATTGGCTTTTCTGCCATTGGTTTCAAAATTTTGCAATCTAAAGAATTGCCCAGGCTTAAAATTCTTTGCCGCAAGTGGTGCTTTGATCACTATTTCCACAACTTTGTCTGTTAAATATTGAACTTTTATAACCTTTGCAGTGAATTGCTCTTTGATTCTATTAAATAATTCTTTATTAGCCAGGTCTTCAACACTTGACCACGCATTTTTTTTCTGGCCCACAACATCACACACTGGAATGACAGAAACGAAGCTATTAACTCCACTCAAAAGCTGAGAAATAATAGGGTAGCCGTTTTTAGCACTTGCCATAGCTTTCACGACGCTGCCACTATACGAAGGGTGAAGATCACCAAAAAAGCTGATTGTTTTATTGCCTTGCTTATACACTAATATTCTATCTTTATTTTGCATTTTAGGAGAAAATATTGGGTCTATTTCTTTTCCTGATGAATTCAAATGAGTAAAATACCCATTACTTAATTTAAAATGCTTTTTATCTTCTGTTGCAATAACTGTATTTGGCTCAGTACCTGCTGCTATAAAAATAGAACGTGCTTTTATACGTTTGATTTCGCCGGATTTTGTGTCTATCAGTTTTATTAATTCAGCATGGTTATATTTATCCGTCACAACTTCAACTGGCTCTAAGTTTTCAATAAAGTAAATTCCTTCTGACAGTGCATTTTGCACCTCTTCGCTATTTAATCGATAACTTGGTGAATCTTTTAGCTCTTTTCTATATATAACTTTCACTCCCCCGAGGCTCTGCATTAACTCTAATATTTTTATTTCTCTATTCTCTTTTTTTGCTAACTTTTGCTTTTCTCGGATCAATTGTGCGTGCGATATAAACTCATTCGCAATTTCGCGCTCTTCTTCTGTCCAATCTTTTTCAACACAGTCCTTTCCATACTTATCAACTAATATCTCATAACGAAGAAGAAATTTTTCTACTTGAATTGGATAATACGCTAAAGCTTCAGTGGCAGTGTCAATCGCAGTAAGCCCCGCCCCTATGACAACTATCGGCATACGAACTTGCAGATTTGCTATAGAATCAAATTTAAGAGCGCCAGTCAGTTGTAACGACATCAGAAAATCAGATGCCATGCGTACTCCACGAGCTAGTATGTTTTTTATTTTGATCATTCGTGGCTTACCAGAGCCAAGTGCTAGGGCGATGTGATCAAAACCCAAGTTGAACGCGTCATCAGCATTAATCGTGCCACCAAAACGAATGCCTCCATAAAGTACGAAATTCTCACGTCTTTCCAGCAGTAATCTAATAATCTTTAAGTAATTCTTATCCCACCGAGAAGTAATGCCATATTCTGCCACCCCACCAAACCCTCCTGCCGTGCGTTCACTCAATTTTTCGTGTTTGAAATCTTTAATTAGCTGGAAATTATCGATCAAAGGTTCAATCTTTAGTCCATCAATGGTGATAACGTTATGCCCATCATTCAACAAATGATGAGCTAAATTAAAACCAGCAGGACCAAGGCCTACAACTAGAACGTTTTTTCCGGTGTTTTCTCTTGGCAATGAACGCTGAAAATTTAAAGGATTCCAACGGCTGAGCAGAGAATATATTTCAAATCCGTACGGTAAACTGAGCACATCATCCAGAATCCTTGTTTCAATTGCTGGCACATTTACGGGTTCTTGTTTTTGATATATGCACGAATTCATGCAGTCATTGCATATTCTGTGTCCAGTAGCCGCGCATAATGGGTTATCTATCATCACAATTGCAAGACTTGCTATGCTGTACCCTTCGCTTTTCACCAGATTCATTTCTGATATTTTCTGCTCTAGTGGGCAGCCGTGCAGTTCAACTCTAAGTGGAGACTTTTTGAAAGTATTGTCATCATTAATTAGCCCCTTTGAGCAGCTATCCTTACTTTGCTTATGACAAAATATGCAGTAGTGAGCATTATCCAATGCTTTATCTAAACTAGCCTTTTCACTTGTTAGGTCAAAACCGTATCGTCTTTTTACTTCATTTGAATACAGCACTTCAACTTTGTCTACTTCTTTTTTAGAAAATGGTATGAGGTTTTCGTGGTCAATTTTTTTATGTATGCTAAATAATATACTCTGTTTATTTTTTACTCTCCACACTGCATATTGTGCCGCAAGTTCTATTTCCTCTTTGTGATTTTCTTTATCTTCAAACCAATGCATCACCTGCTCAGCAAAATTTTTTTCTGTTGTTGGCAAAGTGAGAAAATGACTTAGTTTGTTAGTAATATCTATATTCGCCACATTAGTGTATTTCTTCAATGCATAGCGTTGGACAAATAATCTTTTGCACTTATATATTACAGCAAAGTCGTTGTGCTTTTTCTTTAGCTCCTCTATTTCTTTTTCAACATTAAAAAGTTTTGCAATAAATTCATCAAGTAAATATGAGAGGTCTATAATGAGCTGGCTATCTGTCATCCAAGTAGCTGACCGTTCTTCTTGTTTTCTAGATCCCAGTGTCAAGCACTGGGATGACGGGGGGTGACACTGGGATGATGGGAGGTGACACTGGGATGACATCGAAGAAGAAGCTGCTTTTTCTCTTGCTTCAATTAATGAACAAAACAAGCTCTCATCACATGATTTAATATAATTCAAAAATGTCTCATCTAATTTTGTTAATCCATTGCGAGTATATAGATTCGAAAATGAGATTTTGAAATTCAGCTTCATTGCTATACTATAAAGTGTACATGCTGTTTCTTACAGATGAAGATTTTATTTATTTTGCAATACTGCTGAGATTGTTGCTTCTGCAACTTTTTCTTCGCTAACAGATGCAATACACCTAAATTTGTATACACCTAAACACACACTTTGAATGTTAGCTTGAAGAATCAATGTGTCCCCTGGAGTAACTAGCTTTCTGAATTTTGCATTTTCAATGGATCTCAAGTAAACAACTTTATTTTCTATTGTTTCTTTACCTAGAACACATATAGCAGATGCCTGAGCTAGAGATTCAATTATCAAGACTCCTGGCATTATCGGATGACCAGGGAAGTGGCCAATAAAAAATGGCTCATTGAAAGTCACATTTTTGATTGCTTTTATACTTTTACCAGGATCACACTCTATAACTCTATCTACTAAGAGAAACGGATAAGAATGTGGTAGTGTTTTTATAATATCACTGATATTAAATTGCATAAGTCTATTCAATGCCTTTTAAAGCAAATTCAGGTATTTCCTTGTTTATATTGTTTAATACCACATCTGATAAATCAACTTCATCCATGGAGTATAAAACTTGGTTCTTTTTTGAAATAAATAGTACCAAATCTATGTTGTTTTTTTCTGCCGTTTTTTTAGCGACTTCTTTTATCTTGTTAAAAACACTCTCTACTGCTTCTCTATAGCTTTCTTCTAAATGTAACATTTTTTTAGCATAATTATCTCTAACATTTACAGTGTGCTTATTAAATTGTCCTGTCTTTTCCTTTTTTGCTTCTTCTGACAAAAGGTCAAATTCTTCTTTTGATGGCTTAAGTTTTTCTAACTCATTTTCAAATTCTTGTTGTAATCTAGAATTCTGCTCCTTTATTTGTTGTTGTATATTTTGCAGAGCAAGAGATTCATTGATGACTTTTTCACTATCGATAATTGCAGCCTTTGTGTTCTGAGGTTGATATCCTACAAACTTATACCCCACAAATAAGGAAATAATTAAGGCAATAACTGATATAAATAACTGTATATATTTCATTCAAATCCCCGCTTCAATAGAAAATTTAACATTTGGTGATGGTATTATATCATAAGATTCCTTTACTAAAGGAAACCCGAAATCCAATCTAAGTCTACCAAAAGGAGAAAGCATTGAAAAGCCAAAACCTGGTGACACTCTCACAAGCTTGCTATCATAGTATTTCCCTTCATACTTCTTATTTTTATCATCTAAGCCAAAAAGTGTTGCATAGTCAACAAATAGTGAGCCTTTGATACCAGCATAGTCATATAGTTTTGGTAGAGGAAAATCCACTTGCTGTGTTAGATTAAAATAAGTTTTGCCTCCTAATGAGCTTTTATTTTTGTCTTCTGCTCTTGGTCCAATACCGGAAAGGTCAAACCCTCTAATCTCATTACCCCCTTTAAAAAAGTGCTGGCCAATGTTTAGATTTTCATCAGTATAAGAAAAAATATGACCTGCCGCCATCTTAAAGCGTAGCGTTATATCATCGTCAATTTTGCTTAATATAGGGTGCGTATAAAAAGATAAGAATTCAGATTTCAGGAAATTCACGTTTCCTCCCAATCCTGAAATATCCTGACTTAAGCGCAGTAAATACCCTTCTTTTGGAGTATAGAGGTTATCCAGTTTATTATATGCCAACGTGTATCCCACTGATGAAATCTGATGTTTACCTTTTCGGTCCAGTATTATTTCAGAGATATCGGTGTCTTGTCCACCCTTATTATCCATGTGTATATGATTATACTTATAAGAATAGCGAAGGGAATTAGTTAAGTTCTCTGTGACTTTATATGATAACTTTGTAAAAAATCCCATATCGCAACTATCAAAAGTAGTGTTTGGTTTATCTTGTTTTTCATAAAATACACCCATGCCTAGTGACGTATCAGAATCGTTAAAATTATTTTCAACAAACTCTAAATCAGTAGAAAATACGTATTGACTTTTTTCAAGAGCAAAAGAGAGCTCTTTTCCAGTACCAAATAAATTACGGTCTTTGAGGTCAATTTTAATCAATGCTCCACCAGGAAGAGACACACCTCCTCCCAAATACAACGAAGTAGTGTTTTTTTCTTTAACACTTAAGTCAAGATTTACTGCATTATCATTAACTGCATAACTATTTACTTTCACTGTTTCAAAAAAATCACTACTCATTAGTTTTTTACGTGACTTTTGAATCTCAGATATATTGTACGCATCACCTTCTGCTACACTTAGCTTACTTCTGATCACTTTATCTAAAGTGCGATCGTTACCATCAATTGTAATTTGATTTATATAAATCTTTTTACCCGGCAGCACTCTGTAGGTTACATCTACAACATTGTCACGTTGTGCATACTCTGGATTAACTTTTGCAAATATATATCCTTTCTCATTTAAATATTTGTTTATTTTTTCTACTGTATTATTAATTTTAACTCTATTAAATATCTTATCGTTTTCCTCTGTTATAAAATCCAATATTTCTTCTTTTAGGCTCAAATCCTGAATTTCAGTTTCAATATTAACCTCATTATTTCCAAATAAATACTGCTGTCCTTCGTCAATCAAAAAAGTTAACTCTGTTTGATTGTTATTATCAACCTCAACAATTGGTTGAATATTATTTTGAATATATCCTTTAGATGAATAAAAATGATCGAGCAATTCTGTGTTAATCAATAGATATTGCGGTGAATAATGATTTCCGCCTTTAAAAATAGCTCTAAATAACTTACTAAATATGTCATTACTATGTCTTTTGATAACTTGCTCTAGCTCATTTTCAGAAAAGTTTTTGTTGCCTATAAATCTTATATCCTTAATTTTAGAGGTTTTGCCTTCTTTTATTTTAAAAATTAGATTGACTCTATTGCCATCAAGCTTATTCAGGTCATATTCAATTTTAACACCAATCTTACCGTTATTTCTATAAGTAGTGACTAAATTCACTAAATCGTTTTGCAATTTTGTTTCAGTTAAAATAGTTAGCGACTTTGATTGAATCACATTACTTAGCAGCTCTTTGCTGTTAAATAACTTATTGCCTTTTAACACTACCTTGTTAATCAGTGGATTTTCTTGAATTTTTATTACTAAATTTTTTTTATCATCTATGTAAGCATTAACACTAGCAAATAACTTTGTTTTATATAGATCTTTTATAATTGAGTCTATATCATCGTCGTTTATATAATCACCAGATTTTAGTTTTATATAGAACCCTATTGTCTGGTTGCTTACCCTCTCATTACCAATACATTTGACATCTTTCACCTGCACTTTTTCCGCAGTTCCTAAAGCAACAAGCAGGGCAGGAAAAGAAATAAAAACCACTACCAGTATATAAAATAGCTTTTTCATATTTTATTTCAAAAAAGATCCCTAATATCATTTGACATTCCAGTTGCCATAAGCAAAAACAACACTAAAGCACCAAAAATAGCTGCATATTTTTGACATTTCAAGCTTAAATCCCTACGTATAACCGCTTCTATGATATAATGAAATAAATGCCCACCATCTAGCAGTGGTATTGGCAGCAAGTTAATTGCAGCTAAATTAGCTGAAATGATTGCCATAAAATATAGAACCATAATAAATCCCTTTTTAGCTGATTGTCCTGAATATTTTGCGATTTTTATTGGTCCACCTATTTCACTTGCACTCCTCTTACCAACAATAATTTGAAAGATAGCTTTAATCGTTAAGCACATAGTGTGGTAAGTTTCACTTACTGATAAGCTCACAGCCCCAAGAAAAGACGACTGCTTTAATGTATTGACTGAAATAATCCCTATAGTTTCTCTTTCTATTGTGTTGCCAAAAACGTCTTTGTCCTTGATTATTAATGGAGTTAAACTGGTCCTGTGCTTCTCATTATTTCTGCTATACTCAATCTCCATTCTTGTTTTAGGATTCGACATTATCACACGTGAAATATCTTCAAAGTATTTTATTTTATGCTCATTGATTTGTGTAATAGTGTCACCTGGCAACAAACCAGCTTGCTTAGCTGCACTACCTTCGATTACATTTTCAATCACCGGTGGAGTGCGATAATAACCTGCTATGCTAAAAAACATTGTAAAAGCTATAACAGCAAATACCATGTTTGCAAAAGGCCCTGCAAAAACTACTGCTGCTTTTTTATGACGCGGTTTTGTATGAAATGAATACAATTTTTCTTCTTCCGTTAATTCTTGTTGATCAGCTGGGACACTCGCTGCATTAGTATCTCCTAGCATTTTAACATAACCACCCAATGGAACAACGCTTAATTTCCATCTAGTTCCAGACTTATCGTTAAAACCAAAAATTTCAGGACCAAAACCTATGGAAAAAGATTCAACTTTAACTTTGCATGCTTTGGCAACAACATAATGCCCATATTCATGCACGAATACTATGACAGAAATTATTAAAGAAAATGATAAAAAATAATATATTCCATCGCTAAATTGATGGATAAGATTAGAAATTAATTCCACCTGTATATTTAGATCTTAACAAAATGTTAAGTATATTAAAATGCGCCTCGCTTGACAAGTATTTAGTTTAACTTTTAAATTAAAAAAAGTTTAATTGTAATGACAGATACCTCACTACTCAGAAGAAAATTAATATATAGAAGCTGGCATAGGGGTTGCAAAGAAACCGATATACTTTTAGGGCATTTCGCATTGAAATATCTTGATAAATTTTCCTTAAGCGAACTAATCGAATACGAAAAAATAGTTGATCTTGATGATTACGAATTATATTGTTACATAACTCGTAAGACAAACCTCCCTCCTGGCTTGAATAGTCAGATAGTCAATTTAATTGCTTGCTTTATTGAAGCTAATCCTTTATGCACTCAAGATTAGTGATAATCTTATTTACCTTATCTAGTACCTCAGTATATTCTATTCTTTTCTCGTTTCTATACTTTTCGCGCTCTTGATTTACTTCATCTAATCGCTTTGTTAATTCTAAAATTTTATCCTCAAGAATTAGTGCTGCAAGTAAGAAATTTAATGCATCCGAACCCTTACCTCCAGTTTTTTGAGATACAGAACTAACTAACTTGTCAAAACTATTAGCAAGGCGTAATAAATGATTCCCCTTCCCACTTTCGCAAGATATTTTATATGTGTTATTACGTATAACTATTTCTACTACTTGCATATGGTGCTAAAAATTTCTATCGTACAGTATAAACTCAAACCCCTACTTTCATCTTATTTATGGTATAAATTTTTATTCATTTATCAAATCAGATAATTTTTTACTGCTACGAAAATATGTTTTAAAGTATTGATTCTTTGTAAACTTCTGTAACATTAAATGGCTTGTTTCTTTCAAGTTATAACTTCTAACTGAAAAAGAACCAAACCCCCTAATTTCAACTCTATTATGATGTTTCAATGTGCTTGAAAGTATCCCAAAAAATCTATCAACTATAGCTGCTATAACAATCTTATCTAAAAAAGGATGTCTTTTTGCTACCCTCGCTATTATATCAGACTTTGTTGCCATTTATATGAAGCCAAAATAAGTAAACCTTATCACTTAGCAGATAATGCTATGTTATATTCTTCAACACCCAATACTTCAACTTCTATTTTTTCTGATATAGAGAATTTTTTATTCTCTGGTAAATGCTCTTGATCTATTAGAAGGGTTACATCGTTCTCAACTTCAACGACTAGTCCATTATCTTCTCTCTTATCTACAATAACCTGTATTTTATCACCTACCTTAACTTTCTTTATCAGTTCTTCAAGAGGATCATACTCTATTTGTTTTATTCCAAGATAAATTCTTGCCCGATTCACGTTAGCCCTTATTACTTTTGCTTCTATTTTATCACCTACATTATACTTCTTTATCTCATCTGAACCATTTTTAGACCAACTAAAATCTTTCACATATATTGTCCCTTCTACGTTCTCATCTATTTCAGAATCACCGAAAGCAACAGATACATATGAGCCGGTATTATTCTTCACTTCACCAGAAACAATAGAACCAGGAGGATATTTATTGATAAATACTTGCCAAGGGTTGTCTACACACCTTTTCATGCTTAAACTCATCCTACTCTTAGCAATGTCAATACTGAGAATTTTTACATATACTTCTTGTCCCCTTGTTACGAGACTACTAACTGGTAAATTACTCTTAACCCAAGTTATTTCTGACGAGTGCACTAAACCTTCAATTCCAGGTCTAAGCTCAACAAATAATCCATAATCTTCTATGCTTGTTACATAACCCTTATGCACACTATCAACTGGATATTTTGACTCTGCATCTTGCCAAGGGCTATCTTCTAGCTGCTTCACACCCAAGGAAATTTTAGCATTTTCCTTATCTATTTTTATAATTTTAACTTTTATAGTCTGACCACAAGTAAAAACTGCAGACGGATGACTTACCCTACTCCAAGAGATATCTGTAATATGTAACAATCCATCTATAACTCCCACTACATCTGATTCATGAATACCGACAAATACACCGTAATGAGTGATACTTTTTATTTTCCCTTCTATTATATCGCCTTCATTTAAAGATTCTAAAAATTTAATTTTTTCACCAGCGTGCAATTTTTCTAACACCAGCTTTCTTGATACTACAATATTGCCCTGCTTCTTATCCATTTTAAGCACGATGAACTTTTGTTCAGTTTCAATAAGGTGCTTCGCATCTTTTACTTGCTTCAAATCCACATGACTCAGCGGTAAAAAAGCGCTTATTCCGTCACCAAGATCAACAATAAAGCCACATTTAATTGAGCGTTTAATAACTCCGCTTACTTCAGCCCTTGTAACTGTATCTTCTTCCAACTTATTCCATTTTTCGTCCCTAATTGCTTTTTCACGACTAAGAACAACATTACCATGATAATCTTCAATTCTTTCCACATAAACTCTGATTTTCGAGCCAATAATGACCTCATCATTACAACCGAGTTCCTTGATCAGAATTCTCCCGTCAGATTTTAAACCAATATCAACCACAACGTCGTTAGGGTTTATTCTTGTAATTACACCTTCTACCACATCTCCTTCTTTAATTTTGTTAACAAAAGAATCTTCAAACAAGGTATTATCTTGATCCTCAAATTGGCCTTGACATATCTCTTCTATAAATTTGTTTGATGATAGCTTTCTGATAGTAACCGGTAGATTTACGACTGGATTATTATTATTCATACCTTTAACTTAAACTTTATTAGAACTCATATATTATATAATATTAACAATTATTGACAAGTAATTTTTCATTAACTCATTTCGAGAATTGTTTAAGCTATATAAAATATAGTGAGAAAATTATATATGTATCAAGAATATGCTATTTAAGAATAGCAAGTGGATTAGATCGTTCTCCAGAAGGTCCAGGCTAAAACCTGATGTTGATGAAATATTGGAAAAATATTCTATTCAAAACAGCAAGGAATCTATAGAGAAAATTGTAAATTCACAAAAAAGAATATGGGTAGAAATAGGCTTTGGCAACGGTGAAAATATGCTTTACCAGGTGCTCAATGAACCTGATCTATTATTTATAGGATGTGAGCCCTACTTAAATGGGGTTTCTCGCTTGCTAACAAACATAGAAATACAGAACATAAAAAATATTTTAATGTGGACAGAAGATGCAAGAGAATTGATTGCAAATTTTCCTGATAACAGTGTTGAAAGATTCTTTATTCTCTTTCCAGATCCATGGCCAAAAAGAAGTCACAATAAAAGACGATTAATTAATACGGAATTTTTAAATTTATTAGCAAAAAAAATACTTATAACAGGGGAAATATTCATTGCAACCGATCATCAGGACTATGCAGAGTGGATAGCATCACATATAAAGCAGTGTAACTCTTTAATCTATAGGGAAGACGATTTCACAAGTTATACTCTTACAAAATACCACAGAAGAGCGCTCAAAGATCAGCGTAAAGTGAGGTTCTTTAAAGTAAGTGTTATTAATAATTTGCAGACTATGGATCAATAGAGTTTTTGCATATCTCTTTTACGTTAACTATAGATTAAAAATAATAAAAAAAGAGGGAGAAATAGAGTAAATTCCTTTAACTACTTCTCCTTATGAAGGAATAGACTTCTTGCATAACCCAAACTAAGTAGAAAAAAGGTATCATCCAAGTAGCCCCTTTCTCGTCATGCCGCTGCGAATCGTCATACCGCCGCGGCGCTAACACGTAGCGGGATGATGAGGCTTATCGTCATGCCACCGCGAACCGTCATACCGTCACGGTATCTCTTAGCCGCTAACAAGTAGCGGGATGACGGTTGTCAGGTTAGCTGTTATCCCAGTTTTTGACACTGGGATGACAACGAAGGGCTACTTGGATGACAGGGAAGGATGCTGGAATGAAGGTTTTTCAAATTGTCGATAAACCTAAATCTATAATAACTATTTGCCTTTTTTCTAGGTTATGCAAGAAGTCTACTGAATAACAGTAAGATTTTTCAATCCTGTTCCACAGCAAATTTTAGTGCCATGTGAGTAGTTATGGTGCTGTTAACAATCAAAATAACAAAAACTAAGATGGTGATTAGTAGTGTATAAATATTCAAGGATAAATTTTCAAATTGAGTTAGCATTTTAAAATACACAAAGGTTGGCATTATCATTGGCAAAACAAGAATTTGCGATACTCCTGATGCTAAGTTGTTTTGACCAATCATCAATGCATTTCCAGTAGCTGAAATATTAGTGATTATCAGCGTATTAAATAATAAAGACACTCCAACTGCTATTGAGTGTTCAATACTATTGCCTAGAATTGCAAAGCTGAATATGGAAGAAATTACTGAAATCGGTAACCCAAATAATAACCAGTGAGCGAAAATTTTATAAGCAACTATAAGCCTAGAAGAGAGTGGCTGTACAAAGATTTGCTCTAATATTCCATCATGATAATCAGATGTAAACAAATTATTTGTAGAAATCTGCAAAACAAATGTAGCACATATCCATGTTAATGTTAACATAACTTCTTGTTTATTGTTGTTTTTAAGTGTAAATGAAGATAAACTTAACATTATGATAAAAATACATACTATATAGGTAAAGTTCTTATCATCTATTACTAATTTTTTTACTGAGTCGATCATACTAGGCTTTTAAATGTTTATTATAAATTATAGTGTTTACTTTGAGGTAGTATAATTTTTTGTTCATAAATTATATAGGTTTTATTATTTTTTTGATAATGCAATTATGGAAAAGTTACCAAAAATAAAGTCACCAGAAGATTACACTCCTTCAGAAGATGAAGAATATATGAGCGTAAAACAACTGGAATACTTCAGCTTAAAGTTACAATCAATACTCGCTGAGTTAGAGAAACAAGAACTAGAAGATAATAGTATTGATACATACTATTCTGATGAAGATAGTGGAAACGAGGAATTAATCAAGCGTCGAAAAGATAGAAAAGAAAAAATTAAGGAGGCGTTAGAAAAAATAAAATTAGGCACTTATGGTTACTGCGATGGAACAGGAGAAGAAATAGGAGTCGAAAGACTTAAAGCTAATCCGCTTGCTATATATTGTATTGAAGAGCAAGAGAGAGTAGAAAAAGAAAAGAACGTGTACAACATTAACGATTAATTTACACATAAGTGGTGAGCCCATTGGACTTCAAGAGGAGCAAGAGGCGCTGAAGTATGTTATGCTATAAAGAAAGTGGAAAATTGGACATTCTCAACTTGACTCCTGCAGATTAAAAATTAAGTTGTATCCGTTCAGGCAATGGCGTCAACTTAAGGAAAAATATCAGCGATAGTGTATAAAATTTCTCTCCAAATTTTTTATCATTAAATTATCCAAAGAGTGCAAGGGACAGCACTTTTGTTTCTGTTTTATTTCAACAAAGAAGTCTAAAATGTGTCCTTTTTAGGTGAAATATGCAAAAAGGAAAAAACCTTATTCTACAAATTAAAAATATAATATACTCGAAAACTTTTCAGAAAATCCATTGTGTTGAGTTTTACACGAACAAGAAAACTTCCTTTTTCGACAGTATTTTCTATGATTTTAAAGTTAGTTAAAAAAAGTTTGGGAATAGAATGTGAACTTATGGAGCCATTGACATGTACCCTCAAAGCAAGCTTTTTCTAAAGCAAGATATAAGATTTGCCATACAGGCTTTCAAGAATTTAAGCATCCAAACAGCCTATCAGGATGAACCTGAGTTGGAGAGGCTATAGACTTATTGCAGCAGATGGTTCTGGTATGAGATTACCCAGCTCTGGGGAAATTGTATCCGAGTTTGAACCAAATGGAACAACAGGCACCATTGGCAATTTGTTTGTTGATTTGTGTACTTCGCTGATTTGCAGTGCTCGTCTTGCAGCTTGGAATATAGGTGAACAAACGTTGGCGGCAGAGCAATTACCCGAAGTTATCACTCAAATGCGTTTATTAAATCAAGAGAAATTATTATTTATCTATGATCGTCTTCAGTAAAATTCATTCAGCAGCATTATAATTTGGAAGTAGATTTTATTTTTCGCTTGCAAAAAAGAAATTATAGTAAGCTATGGGAACGCTGGCGAATTAGATTTTGATTTTATATTAGAAAATGAAAAGCTAAAAAATAAAATGAAAGGACAGAAAGTAAGAGTTATAGTGCTGACATTAGCCAACTGAGAAACAGAGTTTTTGACCGAGACTTTGGAGCAAAGCTTATGTGTTAAGGTGGCACATAGAGGAGTGCTATAAACGACTCAAAGTAGGAGCAGAGTTAGAGAATTTTTCTGGAGAGGCTGTATTACAAGAATTTTGGGCAAACTTGGTCATGTGCAATATATTATCGCTTCATATATGTGATGCACAAGGGCCTTGGAACCCAGATCAAATTACTGAGTATCGTTTAAATTTTTCAGTTTTATTTAGTGTAATGAGACAGAAACTCTATCAGGTACTTATTGCGCCAAAAAACTTTCAAGCCCTTTTTAAGTATACGCGCTAAAGTTAAAATCCGACCGGGACAGCCGCAATAAAGTAGATAAGCCTAAACGCCATCATGTCTTTAGGAGAGTTTGCTAATGAAAGTTCTTAAGTTGACGCCATTGGCTGTTCCGATTCGTTATATGACATAAGAGCATCATATATTTCATGCAATGTATTTGAGATGTTTTTTTCCATATGTTGATTAATATGCCCATATATTGTCGTCTCTTCCGAATACTCTGTATCTTTATGTATATGATTTTGTTGCTTTAATTCTTCTCTATCTACACTCTCTATTTGCTCTGACACTAGCATAACTACCCCATATTTTACATAACGAAATAAAAAAATTCTAACTGTAGTATGCTTATATAATCTACGAAGTCAATAGTTAAATTGAAAAGTTTCGGTTATAATTTACTTCATATAGAACATGCCCTTGAATTATGCTAAAAATCGCCATAGTAGGCCTACCAAATGCTGGAAAATCGACCCTATTCAACAGATTAGTAGGAAGAAAAGCAGCAGTAGTGAGTAACATTCCAGGAGTGACAAGGGATAGGCGAGAGGGAATGGGGAGAATTAGCGATTTGGAGTTTAAAGTTATAGATACAGGAGGATGGAACGACCAAACTAATTTTTCACTACAAGTTATTGAACAAATCGAATTTTCTTTATCCAATTCAAACATAATTTTCTTTCTTGTTGATGCAAAAGTGCAAAATGAGCGAAATGAAGAGTTTGCAAAGTGGCTGAAGAGAAAAATAAATAAACCTGTAATACTAGTAGCAAATAAATGCGAGAGTCATAAATCCGAAAATGTTGATTATTTGCAGTTTTTTGATTTTCTTGGCCCGGTGTATATCTCTGCCGAGCATAATCTTGGCATGGTTGATCTTTATGATGCATTAGCTGGTGTTATTGAAAATTTTAACGAGAACACTGAGTTACCTAACAATGAACTGAGTAGGCTGAGGATCGCGATCATCGGCCGTCCGAATGTTGGAAAATCAACTTTTTTAAATGGTTTACTTGCAGAAAACAGACTAATAACAAGTTCAGAGCCAGGTACCACACGTGATTCTGTGGATATTACATATGATCATGATGGAGAGTTAATTACTCTAATTGACACTGCCGGAATCCGCAGAAAGGCGAATGTTGTAGATGGCTTAGAATCAAGATTTGTTGAGAAAAGCATGGAATCAATCAAGCGCTCTCATGTGGTAGTTTTAATGCTAGACTCCCTAGTTGGTATTGAGCAGCAGGATTTATCAATTGGTGAAGCTGCAATTAAGGGAGGGAAAGGGATTATTGTTGTTTTAAATAAGTGGGATTTAATAGGTAAGGATGACAGAAGCAGGTTAATAAAATTTGTCAAACAACAGGAAGTAACCAGGTTATTCTTGGAAGTGCCAACTATAACAATTTCTGCGTTAAAAGGCATGCGCTGCGGTGATGTGATAGATAAGTGTCTTGAAGTGAGTGAATCCTTGAACAAGAAGATCAGCACTGCAAAACTGAATAAGTGGCTCATAGATGCTGTAGGAAAACATTCTCACCCTCTTGTAAAAGGCAAAGCAGTTAAAATGAAGTATATCGCTCAAATTGGTACTAAACCTCCAGCTTTTTCTTTGATATGTAACATACCTGAAAGTGTTGATGAAAGTTACAAACGCTATTTAATTAACGATCTCAGAAAAAATTTCTTTGCAGACGCTGTGCCAGTTAGATTGCTTTTGAAAAAAAATAAAAATCCCTATGTAAAATGAATACTCTGCTTTATACTTTCAGGGATAATTTACTTAAAGTTATGTGTAATAATTCCAGAATTCCTGCAATCTTTCTGCTGTCGAGTGCCGCTGCTCTAATTTTTGCATATGTGCTAGAATATTTTTTCAACATGCTGCCATGCAAGTTATGTACATACGAGCGAATAGTTTACTATATCGCTGGATTACTTGCAGTAGCGTGCATGCTTAAAGACAACAAAATTCTAATCTATGCAATGTTTTGCAGCTACCTCATAGGTGCAGTAATATCTTTTTATCATATAGGTCTTGAACTTCACTTATTTCATGATGTTTTAGGTTGTACAGAGCAAGCAAGTAGTAACGTTAGTATAGAAGAGCTCAGAAATAATCTACTAAATCCTAATTACTCTCCATCTTGTGACAGACCTCATTACGTTCTAGGTGTTTCCTTAGCAACATGGAATCTAATTTATCTCATAGTAGCTCTGTTCGTATCAGGTAAGGTGTATTGTGGAGAAAGAAAGAAATCTAAATAATTTAAGGTACAGCAACAATCAGTTCTTGCAACAGGCAATTAGAGTAGATCACGCTGGAGAATATGGAGCTATTTGCATTTATTCTGGTCAAAAATTTATTCTTAAGAAATCTTCTATAATCAATGAAATAATTGAAATGGAAGAGCAGGAAAAAAAGCATTTTCACTATTTTAATGAGAAAATCAAAGAGCAAAAAGTTCGTCCTACTGTTTTGTTGCCTGTTTGGCGTGTTTTAGGAGTGTCGCTTGGCGTTGCAACTGCCATTATGGGCAAAAAAGCTGCTATGGCTTGCACTGCTGCAGTTGAAGAAGTTATCGGGGAGCACTACAAAGAGCAAGTTTCACATTTAGAAGATGGGGAATTAAGAGAAACTATAAGTAAATTTCGCGACGAGGAGTTAGAGCACAAAGATATTGCAATTCAGCACAATGCTGAAAGCGCATTTGGCTACAACATTTTATCATCATTCATAAAAACAGGCTGCAAAACTGCTATTTACTTGTCTAAGTTAATTTAACTAAGCAGCTTTCTTAAAGTGTTTTAAATGTTCTGATAACAACAGAAACCAGGAAGGAATTCAAGTGTAACAATTATTTTATAACTATATTTACATATCACCATTATTAATAAATAATTAGTATTTGTAAATTAAATACATCTAAAGTATAGACTGCAAAGGAGGCAAAAGTGCGTTTTAATTTAGAAGAGGGAAATGCTCTTATGTAATACCTGCCACAGGTTCACAACTGTACGAACATTCATTTTTGAAGGTAAATTGCACAGCAAATGGTGTCATTCCAGTCTGGAATCCAGAAATTTTGCTTATAACTGAGCTGATAAGCTAAAGGTAATTGTCTTACACTAAAACAAACGTTTTTAATTAAGTTGCATAGAACCAGTGTCTGGGCACTGGGATGACACCCCACTGGTGGTCCAAACTACAACGTTCGTACAGTTGTGGATTCCAGACTGGGATGACACCCTACTGATGGGCCCAAATCACAATGTTCGTACAGTTGCGGGTCAGGCTATAGGATGACAGAAGTTGACTTTATTAGCTATAGGTGGTATGACACTTAGTCAATTTAAGTAAGCAGATGATCTTAGCTACAAAAGTATTTTTTACCTCATTTGTTTTTGGGTTTATTCTTTTTCCCTATTTTATAAAGCTTCTAAAAAAAATAAGCAAAGATGGGCAACCAATTAGATCATGTGGACCAGAAAGTCATTTAATAACAAAAAAGAATGTACCACCTATGGGCGGAATAATAATACTGATTTCTTCTTTATTACCAATTTTACTCTGGGCTCAGTTAACACCAGAAATTTTGCTGCTGATATTGATAACTCTATTTTTTGCTCTACTTGGATTTATTGATGATTATTTAAAATTGAAGACAAATCACTATCGAGGTTTAAGTGCAAAAACCAAAATACTTATTCAGTTTATTGTTGCTCTGGTTGGTGTGTTTATACTTAAGCTATACTCTGCTGAATGTTTTACAAAAACGTCCCTATTTAAAGGAGTAATAATAGATTTTGGCTATCTATATGTTCCGTTTGCTGCGTTTGTAATTGTCGGCTCTTCTAATGCTGTGAATCTCACAGATGGTTTGGATGGCCTTGCTGCAACTCAAGTTATCACTTCCTTTGCTTTTTTGGGGCTAATTGCATATATAACTCAGGCAGATATGAATATTACTTTATTCTGCATTGCATTTATAGGAGCTATTCTAAGTTTCTTGTGGTTTAACACACATCCAGCAAAAATATTTATGGGTGATGTTGGTAGCTTGTCGGTAGGTGCGGCTTTAGGGTTAACTAGTGTCCTAATTAAAAGAGAAATGCTTTTTGCCATTATTGGAATAATCTTTGTAATAGAGACTCTATCTGTTATTATTCAGATATCATATTTTAAATATACAAAGTTTAAATATGGAGAAGGAAAAAGAGTTTTTCTTATGGCACCAATACATCATCACTTTGAGAAGAAGAGATGGTCAGAAAATGTAATCGTTATGAAATTTTGGATAATTTCTATTATCTGTTCAGTTTTTACTATAACTTTCTTATTATAAAAACCTATGAAATACCCAGACTTTACATTAGAAAATAAATTATCAGGAGTGATAGCAGGAGTGGATGAAGTTGGAAGAGGTCCGCTAGCTGGTCCAGTAATATCCGCAGCCGTAGTGTTTATTGATAGAAATACAATTATTGATGGAATCAACGACTCGAAAAAGTTGACTCCTCAATGTAGGCAAGTCCTATATGAAAAAATAACATCCGTTGCAAAATTTGGTATAGGAATGGCAAGCGTAGAAGAAATAAATTCATACAATATCTTGCAAGCAACAAAGCTTTCAATGAAACGTGCGTTGATAGACTTGGACCTAGAATTAGATTATGTACTAGTTGATGGTAATCAACCACCTGAAGTGAAATGGCAAGTGAAATCCATAGTAAATGGTGATAATTTGAGTACATCAATTGCAGCAGCTTCAATCGTTGCAAAAGTTACGAGAGATCGGCTTATGCAAGAATTGCATAATAAGCATCCTGAATATAATTGGTATAAAAATAAAGGATATGGGACAAAAGAGCACCTTAACGCTATTGGCCTTTATGGAATTACAGAACATCATAGAAAAAATTTTGCACCCATATCTCGGGCATTATAGCCTTTACCCTTTTTTGAAAGGTATGGTTTCATTAAATAGGCAAACTGTACTCGATCCATTCCTTAAGGTAAACACTGAACTTACCCTTTCGATTATCAGGTAGTTACCAACTGTACGGAAATTTACTAAAGACTCATATCCTGCAGAATCAACCATAAAAACTGCCGGAAAATCAGAGTTTATTTTATTGAATTGTAGATATGTAAATTTTCCGTCATCAAAAACCTTAATTGGTATTATTGACTGACTACCTTTGACGTGCGAGATGGAATAATTAAAATTTAATCCCTTCTTTACAACTTCAATATCATTGATATCAGGAATAATGGTATGACTAGCTTGTTCGAAGATATCACCGTTATTTGTTGTGTAAATCTCATCACTGCTAAATAGTGGATAAAGAAACCTTACTTCATATGCTAATCTTGGATCATCTAGTCCAGTTGCTTCTTCAGCATGAAGTTCAAAGTAATAAACTCTTTTATTGGTAATTATAGTTGCATTAGTATCGGCAATATCATCTATAGGCTTAATAAACAATCTATTACCTTGAGGAAGGAGTTGCCAACCAGTTGAATCACCCATTGAAAGGTTTTGTATTACCTCCCCTGGTTCAAACAATATACTGGACTGATAACCATAAAAACCCGTATACTTATGTATAGCTTGTGGGTTATAATTTATCACCTTTATGTGATTATCTCCAGCTATTGAACGTGGCTCCTGTTTTGCAAGTGCATCACTACCACAGAGGAACAACAGTACGGCAAACAGTAAACCAATCATAATATCAAAATAAATTAATTTTCATTTTATCATTGATAGACATGCACTGCAACTATTAAGGCACTTTCTATACTATAAACCCCAAAGCAAGCGGTAGAAAAGGCAAGAAATAAGGCAAACTCCTTAAATACTTTAGAACTACAGGAGGCTTTACCTGAACGGATATACTTGGAATCCTGCCATTTTCACTTTGTAAACATACCAAGAATTCTGTCCATTATTCCACCCATATTTGCTTCAGCTTGAGTATACTCTATTTTACCACCATGCAAGATTAGTTTAATATCTGATCCAGGTGATATATTAACAAATTTACTGCCAACAACTCCACTGCTAGTGATCAGAGCTGAACTATCAATTGGCAATTTTATGTCTTTGCTTATACACATATCGATTCGTGCTACGTAGGTAGCTTTGTCAAGTGATACACCAGTTATGCTTCCAACATCTACACCAGAGATCTTGACACTATCACCAACTCCTATACCGTTAGCGTTAGCAAAAAGACCATATATTTTATTGCAATCCTTATAGTTTTTCTTTATGTAAGATAGCTTATCAATAGCAAAGAAAATCAGAAAAATAGTGAAAATTAATACAAATAATCCAGCGGTTATTTCAAGTATATTTGACCTTCGCATCTTTAGTTATCAGGACTCCAGCTTTTATAGTAATTTTTCACTTTTTGGTTTGGATAGTATGCATCTTTTGTACCCGTTAAATTAGGAGTATGTTTTACTTTTCTTTTTTTATTATTAACTGGTACTACATTATCAGTATAGTGAAGCCATATATGCCATTCCGGAGGCACTGTTGTAGGCTCAGAGACACTGCTATACATAACCCACCTTTTTCCTTTACTTGATTCATAGTAAGAATTTCCATTTTCATCTCTTCCTACAAATTTATCTTCTCTTCGTAATAGGCGTTTTATTGCGTTACAAATTTTAGATAACATAAGGGTATTAAAACAAAAAGTATTATATATACTAATACTTTAACGATATATTAACAACAATTTAATGCAATTACCAATCTTACAAGTTATTATACCAATAATTGCATCAATGTTTTGCTTTCTTGCCAAGAAACACAAGGTATCTTGGTTTATTTCTTTTATTGCAACAACAATCACTCTTATCATTTCATCAATACTACTCATTAAAACATATAAAGGTGAAATTATAACTTATCACCTTGGAAATTGGGCTCCTCCGTATGGAATAGAGTTAAGAATCGACGTGTTAAACTCCTTGATTCTAACTTTGGTGAATTTTATAGCGCTGATTAGCGTGCTTTATAGCTTTTATATTAACGAAAAAGAAATTAGCAAAAACAAAATCACTGGTTTTTACTCTCTATTTCTACTGTGCTTAAGCGGACTGCTCGGGATTCTAGTAACAAACGACATATTTAACCTTTACGTTTTCTTGGAAATTTCATCTCTTTCTTCTTATGTATTAGTTTCAATGGGAAGGGATAAAAAAGCCTTGGTTGCAGCATTTGAATATCTAATTAGTGGAACAATAGGCGCAACATTTTATTTATTTGGCATCGGGCTCTTGTATTCAATGACTGGAACGCTCAATATGTCTGACATGGCTGAAAGAATAGTTCCATTACACGATAACAACATCATAAAACTTGGCACGTTGTTCATTTTTATTGGTCTCTCAATCAAAATGGCACTGTTTCCATTAAGCAGGTGGCTGGTTAATGCATATAGTGAGGCGCCAAGTTTCATTAGCATATTCTTTTCAGGCACAGTGACAAAAGTGATGATATATGTTTTCATCAGAATCTTTTATACTGTTTTTCATCAAAATTTCTTCTTATTTAAACCATCACTAAGCAACGTGATAATTATCCTCGCACTTTGCGCTGTTATATTTGGGTCGATATTTGCAATAACCGCAAAAGACATAAAAAGACTGCTTGCTCACTCTAGTATTAGCCAAATTGGTTATATAATTTTAGCACTGAGTTTTAACTCAAAAACAGGTGTATTTGCAGCAATTCTTCACATAGTAAACCACAGCATAATAAAAACATCTTTATTTATGGCTGCAGGATGTATTTCTTACAAATTTGATACAACAAAAATAGAGAATTTATCGGGACTCAAGAAATCAATGCCTTATACAGCACTTGCGTTCACTCTACTCAGTTTAGCATTAATCGGTGTGCCTTTAACAAATGGCTTTGTAAGCAAGTGGTATATAATGAAAGCAATTATCGAATCTCATGCGTGGATTTCCCTTGTAACATTTGCTGCTGGCTCTTTCCTTGCATTGATATATATGTGGAAGATGGTAGAGAAAATGTATTTTGAAAATGATGCAACGTCACGCACTGGAATGACACCGGACAAAATTAATGATGTGCCATTTCCTATGCTTTTCTGTCTATTGTTTATGGCAGTTTTAACAGTAGTAACTGGAATATATAGCACTCCAATTCGGTTAGTAGTTGAGAAGTTGGTTTTTTGATTTTTATCTTTGTTTCATATTTTACTATACTTTAAGGTTATAAGGTCTTTATTGTGGATAGACTGAAGAAGATTCATTGGTTGTTAGTCATTAACGTGATAGCGCTGTTTTGCGTTGGCATTGTTGTTCAATACTCTTCTGCTGGAGGAAAGTGGGTGCCATTTGCGATTCACCAACTGGTCATATTCTCCTTCTTTTTCCTACTTGCTATAGCTATGTCATTCATAGAGCTAGATTTTTATTTGAAGCACGCCTACTTTTTTTATGTAGCAGCAGTGATTTCGCTATTAGTAGTGAATTTTTTTGGCTCACACATAATGGGTGCAACAAGGTGGATAAGAATTGGATCAATTAGTTTGCAACCATCAGAATTTGCAAAAGTAGGCTTAATACTTGCGCTTGCTCGCTATTTTGATAAGCAGAGTGTATATAAAATGATGGAATTTAAAAGATTGCTTAAGGCACTTATAATTATTTTCTTACCCGTGTTCTTGGTGTTAAAGCAACCTAATTTAGGCACAGCTGTGATAATGTTATTTATAGGGATATCAATTATATTCACAGCAATAATAAAAAGATCTCATTCGGTAATATGTGGAACGCTTGGCATTTTTGCAGTACCGGCTATTTGGCCTTTTTTACGTCCTTATCACAAGCAAAGGATATTGTCGTTTTTGGATTCATCAGTGGATCCACTTGGAATAGGTTATAATGCGCAGCAATCTCAGATAGCTATTGGTTCAGGAGGTTTGCTTGGTAAGGGCTTTGTTAACGGAAGTCAAACTCAACTTGGATTTTTGCCGGAGAAACGTACAGATTTTGCTTTTGCAGTGCTGAGTGAGGAATGGGGATTTTTAGGTAGCATGGCTTTAATTTTGCTTTATACCTCATTACTTGGCATAATTTTCTCTATCGCTTATAGGTCGAAAAATTATTTTTCTAAGTCGATATCTATCGGCATTTTCGCCTTTTTTAGTGCTCATTTCTTTATAAACATCGGAATGACAATGGGCCTCTTACCTGTGATAGGCGACCCATTGCCATTTCTGTCCTATGGAGGAAGTACAACTGCTGCAAGCTTAATATGCATAGGATTATTGCTGGCAATAAAAGCAGATGAACAACAAAATGCTTGTATTTTACCTATGCTAAAGTAAAATTAAATTTTACTTAATAGTTTTTATGCTAGATGAAATGCGTGAGGAATGTGGGGTATTTGGCATAAGTTGCAACCAAAGTGCTGCTTTTAACTCTATACTTGCTCTCCACGCTTTGCAGCATAGAGGTCAAGAGTCTTTTGGCGTAGTAACCAGTAACAACGATAAGCTGCACTCTTATCACTTTCAAGGTCAAGTGAGCAGCGTATTTGATGATATAGATGAAATAAAGAAATCCTTACCTGGAGATTGTGCAATAGGTCATGTTCGATACTCAACAAGTGGTAATAAGTTTGGAGTGCAGCCCATGTTTAGCAAAAGTGGCAAATTTGGGGATTTCGCCATAGCACATAATGGTAATTTAATTAATATTTCTCCGATACGCGAACAATTGATTAAACAAGAGTGCGTTTTTCAGTCAGATATTGATACAGAAGTAGTAGTGCATCTGACAGCAAGCGGTGAAAAAGATAGCTTTTTAGAGAGTTTTATATATGCATTAAAGCAAATACAAGGTGCTTATTCTTTTGTTGCAATCAATCAAGAAGTAGTTATTGGAGTACGTGATTCATCTGGAATCAGGCCTCTTGTTTTAGGAAAGTTAAACGGTTCTTACGTTCTTGCATCTGAAACTTGTGCTCTTGATATAATAAATGCAGAGTTTGTTAGAGAAATAGAACCAGGCGAATTAGTTACCATCAGTTCGGGTAGTAAGCTAGCCTCAATGTTTCCTTTCCCACAGCAAAAATCAAGTTTTTGTATTTTTGAATACGTTTATTTTTCAAGACCAGACAGCATAATGGAGAATAGGTCTATATACGATACAAGAAAAGAAATAGGAAGAATACTTGCAGAAGAGAGCCCACCAAAAAACAATGTAGATATGGTTGTACCAATACCTGATTCTGGAATACCTGCAGCTATTGGATATGCAAAGCATTCAGGATTACCTATGGAACTGGGAATAATTCGTAATCATTACATAGGAAGAACTTTTATACAACCAACCGCTGAAGTACGTAAAGTTAGAATAAAATTAAAATTCAATGCTAATAAGCACACTTTGAAAGGTAAAAACATAATTTTAATAGATGATAGTATAGTGCGTGGTAGTACGTTAACAAATATAATAGTTATGCTAAAGGATGCAGGAGTAAAAGAGATTCACCTCAAAATTTCAAGCCCACCAATTAAGCATTCTTGTTTTTATGGAATAGATACGCCAGAGTGCAAAGATTTAATTGCTGCAAATAAATCTGTAGAGGAAATTAAGGAAGTTATAGGAGTAGATAGCCTAGCCTTCTTGAGTATTGATGGATTATATCAGGCTGTTAAAGGAGAAGTGCGTAACAATGCTACACCACAATATTGTGATGCTTGTTTCACTGGTGATTATCCAATTGGCAAATAGTCTACGCAAGATCTTAAGTTTTTAAACCGCCAAAATTTCTCTTGGCCTTTACTAATTCCGATTCTCGGAGTGCACACATAATCTGGTTTGAGGTGAGATTCATAAACACAAAATTCGTGGCTTATAGTAAGGTCCTGTTTGTTATGTTCTTTTGTAATATTTAATCTTTTACACAATATTCCTGGCCCACCTAAATTTGCCTCAAGCGGTTCAATGAGCTTTAATCCCCGTATTAACACTGCTGCTGGGAACCCTTCTGCTTCTGTTACAATATTTAAACAGTAATACATTCCATATATAAAGTACACATATGAAAACCCCGGCATACCAAACATTACTGAGGTTCGGTTAGTATAACCCTTAGCTGCATGACAAGCTGGGTCACTCATTCCTATATAGGCTTCAACTTCGGTTATTATTCCACTAAAGTTAGAAAATTTCAGCATCTTTCCTAGTAACTCCCCGGCTACAACCAAAGTTGGCCGCTCGTAGAAATTTCTTGGTAGTATTGTGTTGCTCATCATAAAAGTATAAGTTACTTGCAGATGCAAGCAACTTATACTGAATTTTCACTACTTTACCTATTTTGAAGCAGCAGGAGCTTGATGCTTTTGTGATGCGCCGCTCAAGTCTTCTACATTTGTTGAATGCTGCTCCAAAAATTTTACTTCTTCAGAGCTTTGTTGTAATTGTGTTTGTGGCAATTGTGATGCTAACACTTCATGTAAAGGCTTTGCTTCATATTGCCTTCCTACTTTTACTTCTTTATGTGCAGCTAATTGCTCCATAGTAACACCATTACCCTCAATAAGTTCTACGGAGCCATTATCATGAATATTAATTTTAATATTACATTCTTTTCCTTGAGCATTCCACTTTAAAGTCATTTGATATGACCCATTAGCTACTTCATAAATTCTTGTTCCATGTTCATCAACCCGGCAACGTAGCCCCCTTGCTTTACTTTGAGGTAGCAATAATGTAATTGCTTTCACGCCATATTGTTTACACAAATCGTTATTTAGAATGTCACTCATGCTTATTTCTTTTGTATTACTACCTATCGCAATTCTTACGGCAGGCTCAATAATATTATCTTCATTTTTGCTTTCTTTAAGTTTTATAAATTCTATATCATTATTTTCTATATTTTTAGATATCTCTTCTTTAATTTGTTCAGCAATTTTGCCTATAATGTTCTTACCACCATATTTATTCTCATCCCGAGCAGTATATGTACATATACCATTACTATCCTTATGAATATAAGGTTTTGGTTTCTTTTTATTAATGGTATTAGTAGAAGTGTTGTTCTGCATTATAAAGAACTCATTCCATTCTTCTGCATTATTAAGAGTGACGTATTTAGGTACGTTCTCATCTAGTGTTGATTTAGGTACATTTTTAGTATCCGAAATCGAATTATTATCAGAAGGACTGATATTTAGATTAGAAGAAGTTTCAATTAAAGATACAGTTTCAGTGCTATTAGTTAACATATATGCCTCCATTATTTTTAATATATAAATGTTAGCATATAGATACCACGCCAATTAGTCAATATAAATTATGATGTTTAATGTTGAAAGCTCAAATACTCCTTTGCTTGATCGGTTAGAACGCGCCCTCTTGGTGTGCGCTTTACAAAACTAATTTTGATTAAATAAGGTTCTACTGTTTCTTCAATATTGCCAACATCTTCGGATAGCGCAATAGATATGGTGTCAATTCCAACAGGGCCTGAAGTGTTGAATAAAAATCTTAGATAATTCATATCAAGTTTATTGAGTCCCATTTTATCTACACCCAATTTTAGTAATACAGAATCAGCGACTTCATAAGTAATTTTTTTATCATCTTTCACTTCAACAAAATCCCTTATTCTTCTGAGTAACCTCAAAGCAATTCTTGGAGTGCCGCGCGCACGGCAGGCAATTTCCCGTGCTGCATCCTCTTCAATTTCAGCAGAAAGAACTCTTGCGCCTCTTTTTATAATATTAACCAGCTCCTCAAAGGAATAAAACTCAAGATGCAAAGGAATGCCAAAACGATCTCTGAGTGGCGCAGAAAGTAATCCAAGCCGTGTTGTTGCTCCAATTAGCGTAAATGGTGGTAGATCTATCCTTAAAGTGCGAGTAGATGGACCTTCACCTACTAATATGTCCAGGCAAAAATCTTCCATAGCAGTATATAAAACTTCTTCGATGCTGCGATTTAATCTATGAATTTCGTCGATAAATAGAACATCTTTTGCATTTAAAGTGGTAAGCACTGCGGCCAAATCTCCAGCTTTACTAAGTAAAGGACCAGAAGTTGCGCGAAAGCTAACTCTTAATTCTTTAGAAACAATTTGTGCTAAAGTTGTTTTGCCAAGCCCTGGAGGACCATATAATAAAACGTGATCTAAAGCTTCAGTTCTCGTCTGTGCAGCGTTTATAAACACTTTTAAATTTTGTATTAAGTCTTTTTGCCCGACAAAATCATCAAGTTGTTCAGGCCTGATGTTGATATTGCGCACATCTTCAGTATATTCTTTACCGCACGATATTGATTTCATAGTATTGAAAGCTCCTTAAGCGCCATGCGAATAATATCCTTAGTGTCCAGATTTGGCCTGTATTTTTTTATCGTATCATAAGCTTTCATTTTTTCATACCCAAGATTGATCAATGCTGAAAGGGCATCTTCATTAATTGGATGAAAATTATTGTTATTTATTTCTAGTTTACTCACTTTGCCACTCAATTCAGTGATGATTCGATTTATGAGTTTCAGGCCAAGTCCGCTCATCTTGAGTGCTACTTTATCTTCATTCATAATTGCCAAAAATAGCTGTTCTGGAGTTAATTTGCCCAAAATTGACATTGCAGTTTTATAGCTAACGCCGCTTACTTTGACAAGCAACCTCAAGCACTGCTGTTCTTCTTTGCTTATAAAACCATATAGCTGAGCGACATTTTCTCTGTTATTTGCATAGGTTTCGATAAGTAATTTAACTCTACTTCCGATGGAACATGCATTTAAAGTTTTGGCTGAAAGATACACCATATAGCCAACATCATTCACATTCAGGATTATGTGATCACTGCGCACTTCATCAACTATTCCGCTTAGATTTCCTATCATTTTTAACACTATATAGAGTTCAGTTTAAATACTCCTGGATCTTAGGTCAAGCAAACGAACATTATAACAGGGAAACGTGGCTAAAAAACCACTTGACAAACTCCGCCAGCCCCCTTATCATAAACACTGAAGCTATTTATTTATCTTCTCTGTACAGATTAAATGACAAAAAACTCACGTATCTGGCGTCTCATGTTTAATTTTTTGCACTATGTGCACTCTATGTCTTTATCAAATTTCTGGGTTTTTACCTACACAAGCTGAAATACGCTTATAAAGCATTTAAAACATTAAAAAACGCCAACTTAAAAAATGGATAGTGAATAATTAGCTACCCTAGGGTTTCTTTTGCCTTTTTTTCTGTTTAGTAAATTTCTTAATGTTTATAATTTAGATTAGTTGCAGCTTAAAAGCAGCTGAGTCGTGGTTATTAAGCGTTTAGAATAAAAAAACGCCATACTTGAAAGTATAATGTAAGTAATTAGCCAACCACGGGGCTTCTTTTGCCTTTTTTTTATTTGGTAAATTTCTTAATGTTTGTAGCTAAACGACAACCGTCATCCCGCTGCTTGTTAGCGGGATCTATGTTAAGGTATGACGGTTAAGTAAGGGATCTATGTTAAGAGATACCGCGAATGAATCGCGGTATGACGGTGTAGATAGTAATTCGTCATCCCGCTACGTGTTAGCGGGATCTCTTGTTAGCGCCGCGGCGGTATGACGGTTCGTGGCAGCGTGACGATAAGCTCGTCATCCCGCTACGTGTTAGCGGGATCTCTTGTTAGCGGCCGAGATACCGCGAATGAATCGCGGTATGACGTAGGACTGCTGTCATCCCAGTGCGTGGGCTTTGTTGCATCGCTCTTCGGATAGTAGGTAACGCACAATAAATTTATGAAGCTATCTCAAATTTAGCCATACCAATATCAGTGAACTTATTGAGCAAATAGCATTTAACAAGTAGTTCCTTCTCTCTATTTGTCTCAGATTTATTCCTAAAACTAAACCCGAATGTTTGTTTCAGTCGCGAGAAAAAACTTTCTATATAAGATCTTTTTCCATAACTCATCTCTTTTTTCCACTTCTTTATACCATCTTCATCATATGACTTTATGAGCTTGACTGCAGAATTTCTCTCAGCCATATAGTCTAACTTTGGATGCTCTGCTGCGTTGTTTTTCGGAGGAATTTTCGTTTTTATACCATATTGATTACACAGCTTATAGAGCTTTTCTCTGTCATATGCCCTATCTGCATATAGTACTTTTATGACATACTGAAAATCGACTTCTTTTAGCAAATCACAAGCTCCATAGTGATCAGCCGTTACTGTATTTTACAGCTATGGCTTTTTTGCTGTTTGTATTCAACATTACATGCAATTTTCTTGTCTGTTCATAGCTGCGATACTTTCTATCTTCGCTATTTTCTTTGCTATGACCAGGAGTGTTGTTGTATATACTAATTCCTGTACTGTCTATAGCAATTTCGATATCTTCCATATTATTTTCTGCAATCATTGATCTTAATATTGAGTTTCTTAAACCTTCTTGATGATTGTGAATAGCTGATAACTTGCAAATTTTTCCCAATTTGCTCAAGGTATCCTGCTATAAACCCAACTGTTTGCCTCAGGCCTATTCTAAATAAACAAGTTATTATGTGCACCAAAATTACAACTTTATCGCTATAAATATTGTTGCCACCTGGTATTTTTGGACCATTCTCGTACCACTTTTCTATGGCTTCGTTGATATAATGAAAAATATTTCCTCTTTTTTCTAGAAATTTGTTATATTCGCTATGGTTACTGACCCTCATTTTTTGTGGCATATTTTTTCTTTCAAGGTTAAATGGCTATTTTATAATGAATTTTGTCAGTAGCCACCAGATTTTTTCAGTTGCTATGCAACAAAGCCATCCCAGTGTCGGCTACTTGGATGACAAGAAGAGGGTACTTGGATAAGAGGCATTGCCCTCCTGGTAGGCCCAAATTGCAATGTCCGTACAGTTATGGATTCATTCGCGGTATAGATTCCGCTAATGAGTAGCGGAATGACGAATTTGTTGTTTTTCAAATTGTAGGTAAACCTAAGCCACTTTAGCTATATATAATAGAATTTCGCTTTCTACTATCTTTCCAGTTGTTTTATACATAATTCTCGAATTTTGAAAATTTGCTCCATATCTAATTTCTCACTTGTATAAAATTTGTTTTCTTACTTCGAGACCTAATCTACCACAACTTTTATATGGCGTTTCTTTCCTGCAGATAATTTTATAAATGGCTGATCTTTAAAGCTTTCGAAATTTATTACATGATCAATATTGTTTACAACATTATCATTAATCTTGCATCCGTTGCCCTGTATTAAACGCTTTGCAGCGCCTTTTGAAGGTTCAAAACCGGTGTCATGTAGTAGGTCTACTAAGGATATGCCGCTTGCAACTTGTTCTTTTTTTATGATGTAATCAGGAAGTAGTGAGCTATCTTCATTCTCAAAAGCAGAAATTGCAGCAAATTGTGCAAGTTCCGCTTCTTTGTCACCATGACATATTTTTGTCACTTCTGTTGCCAAGACCTTTTTTGCTTCATTTATTTCTTGATCCTTTAAAGACTCTAATTTTCTAATCTCATCAATTGGCACATCAGTGAGCAATCTTAAAAAACGTCCAACATCTTGATCATCAACGTTGCGAAAATATTGCCAGTAGTCGTAAGGCTTTAGCATATTATCATCAAGCCACACTGCTCCACTTTCAGTTTTGCCCATTTTTTTTCCTTGTGCATTTAATAAAAGAGGCATGGTAAGGCCAAATAGCTCAGGTAAATTCAACTTTTTTCCAAGTTCAATTCCGTTTACTATATTTCCCCACTGGTCTGACCCTCCAATCTGCAGACGACAATCATATTTTTTGTTTAATTCAATAAAGTCGTAAGCTTGCAATAGCATGTAATTAAATTCTAGAAAGCTTAAGGTTTGCTCTCTATCCAGCCTGGTTTTCACACTATCAAAACTTAGCATACGATTTACAGAAAAATAAGCTCCTATATCACGCAAAAAATCTATGTATTTTATGTTATCCAACCAATCTGCGTTATTTACTATCATTGCACCAGTCTTGCTGTCATTAAAAGACACCATTTTCTCTAATATTCTCCTTATACTGGATGTATTTTGATTGATGTTCTCTACAGGCAAGATGCTTCTTGCTTTATCTTTGAAGGATGGGTCACCAATTTTTGTTGTGCCACCTCCAAGTAAGACTATCGGCTTATAACCAAATTTTTGTAGGTGACAGAGCATCATAATCTGAATTAGGTGACCAGCATGAAGACTTGGTGCTGTGCAATCAAACCCAATGTATGCAACTATATAATTGCTCTGCAATAATAATTGATCTAGTCCTTCAATGTTTGTGCATTGGTATAGGTACCCTCTTTCTTGGATGAAATTTAAAAATTCAGATGCGTGTTTCATTTTATAAACCCCAGTCTATCCTGTCATTAATGCCGAAGGTAACCCTAATAGAGAAGCCAGTGCCCAGACACTGGAACTTAATTATAAACAAGCACACTATACAACGTTTCCGATGAAATTGCATGAAAAACTGGATTCCAGTGTCAGCTACTTTCATGACACCACTACCTGTGCAGGAGTTGCCTTCAAAATTACAACGTTTGTGCAGTTGTGCACCAGCTATCCAGGCAATCAGTTCCATAACTCTTCTATTTTATAATACTCCCTTACTTCCGGCCTGAATATGTGAACCATTATGCCTTGAAAATTCAAAACTACCCAATTGCCTTCATCCATACCTTCTACATCTATTTTATCATGTGGCTTGAGGCTTTTTATTACGTGCTCAGCTAAAGCTTTAACGTGACGGCTTGAATCACCAGATGCAATAATCATATATTTTGCAATAACGGTTTTATTCTGCACATCAAAAGTTACTATATCATGACCTTTATTTTGATCTATTATCTCTTCAATTGTACTTCTTATCGATTCCATATCGCTAAGCATTGTTTACAGGTTATATGATTCATTTATAGTTATATACTCAAAATTTCTAAATATGAACTATTTTCAACGCAACTACTTGTTAAAGGTATTACCTGCATCTATTTTATCATCATGTTTTTAGCATGTACAATGTATATACTTTTTATATAATTGAAAATAGCTTTTTACTAGTATTCATTATGGGCAAGACTCTCATCTACTTAATCGGCTTTCCAGGCAGTGGTAAGTTTACTACTGCAAAGGAACTGTGTAAAATCATTGGTGCAGTAATAGTAAGCAATAATCTATTCAATAATATTATATTTGATATTGTTAAATTACAAAACGCTGAAGTTCCAGATGACCTATGGGAAAAAATTTTTGCAGTTAGGGAAAATGTATTAGCAATACTGGAAAAACACTACGTAAAATCAAAACATTATATATTTACAAATGAATTGATAGAGGGTGATCCCTATGACCAAAGATTATATAACTCAGTGGTAAATTTAAGTAAAAAAATGGACATGGAAATTTTTTCTGTAGTATTACATTGTAATAATGAAAAACTAGTAAGACGTGTCCAATCAGAAGAGAGATATCAGGAAAATAAAATTACTGATCCGGATTTTGCTATAAAGAAAATTGAAGGGAAAAGGCTATTTATACCTGAGGGTTCGCTTGAAATTGATAACTCGAACTTGAGTGCAAAGGAAGTTGCAAAGAAAATTGTTGAAGAGATGAAGAAAGAAAAAAATGGAAAATTAATTAAAACTTCTGTAACAAATCATTTAAAAACAGAGCGTACTCGTGGTTGAGCAGAAAGATAAGTACCGTCCTTGTGTTGGCATAATGCTATTTAACAGACAAGGACATGCCTTTATTGGAAAACGCTTTGATAGCGATTCTTACTGGCAGATGCCACAAGGAGGTGTTGATGATGGTGAGGAACTGGAACAAGCAGCGTTACGTGAGTTGCTAGAGGAGGTTGGTACTAATAAAGTAAAGGTTATAACTAAAAGCAAGGATTGGATATACTACAACTTGCCTGAAGAAGTTATACCAATATGCTGGAATGGAAAATATTCTGGTCAAAAGCAAAGGTGGTTCTTAATGAAGTTTTGCGGAGAGGATGAGGACATTGATATTAATTATACTGGTCATCCAGAGTTCAAAGAGTGGCGTTGGCAAGGTATAGATAGTTTAGTAGCCAGTGCTATATCATTTAAAAAAGAAGTTTATAAAACAGTGATAGAAGAGTTTTCTTCTATAATAAAAGCCTCAACAATAAGCTCATGATAGTAGATTCTCATTGCCACTTGATTTATTTTTCTGACGATGAAATACCAAAAGTAATTTCAAGGGCAGAGCAAAATGGTGTAAAGGTTTTGCATAACATATGCGTAAGCATTGACGATGTTCCTAAGTTATTAAAAATTTCTTCATCCTATGATCAGGTCTACTCCTCTGTTGGTATACATCCGCTTGATGCTGCTATAGAAAACGGTGAGTGTATACATGTTGATGAATTAGTTGAATTTACCAAGAACCAAAAGGTAATTAGTATCGGTGAAACCGGGTTAGATTTTTATAAATCTGACAACAAAGACAATCAGAAAAAAAGTTTTGCATTACATATAGAAGCGTCAAGAATAACTGGACTACCTTTAGTTATTCACACAAGAAGCGCTGATAATGAGATGATCGATATGTTAAGGTCAGAAATGAAAGCCGGTGCTTTTAGTGGAGTAATGCACTGCTTTGCTTCCTCTAAAGAACTTGCTTATCAATCTATAGATTTGGGGTTATATATTTCATTTTCTGGAATTATTACTTTTAAAAATGCGAGCTTACTCAGAGAAATTGCACAAAATGTACCACGCGAGCGTGTTTTAGTCGAAACTGATGCACCATATCTATCACCTGAGCCTTATAGGGGAAAAAAGAATGAACCAGCAATGGTGAAATACGTTGTTGATTGTTTGGCAGAGTTGTGGAATGAGTCACCAGAACAAGTAGCGAAGGTAACCACAAGCAACTTTTTTAGGCTGTTTGAGCTATAAAGAAGCTCTATAAAACCATTAATTTGCTTATGAACCTAAAGATTTCACCAGCTCTCTCACCGAGTTTACAGACTTATTAAACATTTCTTGTTCACTATCATTCATTTTAACTTCTAGGATCTTTTCAATTCCGTTTTTTCCAATAATTACAGGAACACCAATAAACAACTCTTCTACACCATATTCACCATTAAGGTAAGCAGCACATGGTAATATGCGCCTCTTATCTTTTAAATATGATTCTAACATGCATATAGCTGAAGATGCAGGAGCGTAGTATGCAGATCCAGACTTAAGCAGATCAACTATTTCTTTACCGCCATTGCGAGTGCGTTCAACTATTTCATCGACTTTTTTCTGTGTGATAAGACCCATATCGATAATTTGAGTAAGTGGAACTCCAGCAACTGAAGCACAATTGATTAGTGGTACCATAGTGTCGCCATGTCCTCCAAGCACAAAAGCAGATATATCTTCAACTGAGATATTTAACTCACTTGCAAGAAAGTAACGAAAACGGGAAGAATCAAGCACTCCTGCCATGCCAACAATCATATTAGTTGGAAGGTTTGAAAATTTATGCACCACTGAAACCATGGCATCCAAAGGGTTGGTAACCACTATTACAAACGCGTTTGGAGAATATTTTTTAATATTTTCGCCAACCTCCTTCATTACTTTAGCATTGGTTTGCAGGAGGTCATCCCTGCTCATTCCAGGTTTTCTAGCGATGCCAGCGGTTATTATAATTGCATCGGAGTTTTTTATATCTTCATACCTATTTGTGCCAGTAATATTGACATTAAATCCATCAATAGGGGATGATTCTGCTATGTCGAGTGCTTTACCTTGTGGTATTCCATCACTAATATCAAGTAAAACAACATCACCGAGTTCCCTTAGTGCAATCATATGGGTGAGAGTTCCACCGATATTTCCTGCACCGATTAAAGATATTTTTTTTCTTTGTACTGTCATTTTCTACTCCTTTGTATTTACTTTTATGGTTTTACCTTCCCAAGGCGATAAGCTATCAAACATACGAAAATCTTGCGGTAAATCTATAGGATTATACACAACCTTTTTTGTCTCTATATCATATCTTACTTCCTCATAACCAGTGAGAGGGAAATCTTTTAACATTGGATGACCTTTGAATCCATAGTCTGTTAGAATCCTACGCAAATCAGGGTGATCAGAAAACTCTATTCCATACATATCAAACACTTCACGCTCAAACCACAAAGCCGTACTAAATATCTTCGCTACACTTGGAGGCATGTCGCTTTCACATAACTGAAGCTTTATGTGTACTCTAATATTATGCACAATGCTGAGTAGATTGTATATTAGCTCGAAACGCTTCTCTCTATTTGGATAGTCAACCCCAAAAATATCAACTAATAGTTCAAACCTACACTTTTCATCATCACGTAGAAAGAATAGGTACTTTTCAATTTCATCTAAAGTTGAATATATTACAATAATACCATCATCTTTTTGAATGCACTCGCATTTGGTCTTTTTTTGTATATACTTTGCAGTTTTATCCATTCCGAGTCCGTTTTATTTTGTTTTGTAGGCATAGCATTCCATATAGCAACGCCTCAGCGGTTGGTGGGCATCCAGGGACATACACGTCAACTGGCACAATTCTATCACAGCCTCGGACTACTGAATAAGAGTAATGGTAATAACCACCACCATTTGCACAACTTCCCATGGAAATAACATACTTCGGGTCTGCCATTTGATCATAAACCTTGCGCAATGCTGCTGCCATTTTATTAGTTAGTGTGCCAGCAACAATCATCACATCTGATTGACGTGGGCTTGCACGAAACATTATACCATATCTATCAAGATCATAACGGCTGGATGCAGTATGCATCATCTCAACTGCGCAACATGCAAGACCAAATGTCATTGGCCACAATGAACCAGACCTTGCCCAATTCATTACATAATCTGTTAAATCACCAAATTTAGTGACAAGAAACCCTTCTTTTTTATAACGACCCCAGTCATCATTAGATAGAATTTGATTTGTCATAAACTACTCCCACTCTAATGCACCTTTACACCATTCATAGATAAAACCTATAGTGAGTATTGCAAGAAATACCATCATAGACCAAAATCCACCATAGCTTATCTTAGATAAAGAAACAGCCCAAGGAAAAAGAAAAGCAATTTCTAAGTCAAATATTATAAATAATATTGAAACTAGGTAAAATTTAATGTCAAAATTTTTCCTTGCACTGGATAGTGGATTGAAGCCACACTCATATGTGGAAAGCTTTTCACCATCTGGCTTACTCACTGCAAGAAACATAGGCAATATACCTAAAGCAAAAGATACTACAATTGATACGCAGATAAAGATTACTATGGTTAAATATTCGCTCATTTAACAAAACATATAACACTATGAGTTTACATGCTTTCCTAACTTTTTACCACCTAAAATATGCACGTGAAAGTGTGGTACAACCTGCTCTCCATTTTCACCGTAGTTAGTGACTAATCTATATCCTGTTTTTTCTAGATTATATTTGTGTGCTATCTCTCTTACAGTTTTGAAGAAATCCGCTATTTCCTCTTCAGGAGCTTTTAGAATGAAATCATCATATGAAATATATTGATTTTTTGATATAACTAAAATATGAACTGGTGCGTCAGGGTACTTATCATGAAAAGCTAGTACATTTTCATTTTCATGTACCTTCCCACAAGGTAACTCACCTCTTAATATTTGAGCAAAGATGTTATCGCTATCATAAACTTCATTGCTCATATTTTAAGAGCGACCTTTCCCTCTTTCTTCGTTTTTCTCTACATTAGGTGTAGATAGTGGTTTTATCGCATCACCAGAAGCATCTTCAAGATTTAAAGAGCTTACAAGTTCCCTTACTTTTACCATGTCCTGCTGTTCTTTCAAAAAGGGTTCTATTCCACTTACCCTTTTTCCAGTAATAACTCCTGGTTGTAAGTGATACATATCCCCAGGAACAGTTAGACTATGATGTCTTTCCTCTATTTTTTTAGCTTCACTCATAATACTCCCCTATAACTTATTTTTGCATTCCACAACTTTGCGACTTACCTGCTTTTATAGCTTCTTGCGCCCATTTTTTCTCACCTGAAGCTATAGTTTCTGAAGGCTGACCAACATCAGACTTCACAACTTTGTCTGATGACTGCTTTTGATTATCATATTCCTTATACAATTTTTCTGCAATACCATACAGCAATTTTAAGTCTGTGTGAACTTTAAATTCTCCACCAGTAATTTTTGCTAGATCTTTAAGGTTACCGTCAACTTTTTGTTTAATTTCTTCAATAGCAAGCTTTTTTATCTCCTCTGGACTCTTTCCTTTATATTTAATGTCTTCAATTATTTTTTTAACATCAACTTCAATTACAATTTTATTTTCTTCTTTAAAGATAGTTACATTTGGCAGGTTTTGCTTTATTTCACCTAATCGTTCTGGCGTCAAATAGGGTATATCCCCTGTCAGAGTCCTTGATGCTAAAAAAGTTACCTTTCCTGTTCCTTTCTTTTGCTCCATTATTTGGACACCAAGATCCTCACTAGCTTGTGTGGTTTCTATAGGTGGATCATATTCTTCAAGTGGGTTGCCAATAATAGAACGTCCGCCATTTTTTATGTCGTGCCGCATTTCATCCCAGGACTTAAACCAATTCTTTGGCCATATAGGGTACACTGCACCCTTGACTAGAACTTTTACACCTCTACCCAGAAAACTTCCTACTCCCGAAGCTGCATTACCAACTTTAGCTAGTATAGAAGTAGATTTTTCATTTTTTCCTGTGAACATACATACCTCCAAGGTACTTTCTACAACTAAATACATTTTAATTATAGACGAAAAAATTTAAACTTCTATATCCATTATAAGATAGAATTATAGGGATTGCAACCATTATTTGCACATTGTCTAAAACATGTAGTATTTTCGCTACTTTTATTGTTCAATTTATTATAAAGAATACTCTAAATTATGTTTAAATGGAACACAAATAATATCATTGATGCAACTGGCGGAAGAGACGTAAATGGTTGTAATTGGATACATAGCTCAAATATTTCAACGGACACAAGAAGCATAAAAAAAGGTGATTTATTTATTGCCCTCAAGGGAAAGAATTTTGATGGCCATAATTTTTTGCATGAAGCGTTTTTAAAAGGGGCTATCGCTGCAATAGTGAGTGAGGGTAAATATAAAAGTTTCCCTCTCATTATTGTACAAGATACCCTGAAAGCTTTGCACGATATGGCATCATATTACATTAGAAATGTTCTTATTGATGCTAAAGTTATTGCAGTTACAGGCAGTGTCGGAAAAACCACTACAAAGGATATGCTACACACTGTTTTATCGCAATATGGAGTGTCCCATGCAAACGAAGGTAACTTAAATAATAATATAGGATTGCCTTTGACAATTCTGAAAGCTCCAAAAAACTGCCAGTACTTAATTCTTGAAATGGGAATGAATAAAGCTGGTGAAATAAAAGAATTATCAAAAATTAGTAATCCGAATATTGCAGTTATTACCAACATCGAACCTGCACATACTGAAAATTTTTCATCACTATTTGACGTTGCACAAGCGAAGTTAGAAATTCTGTATGGTATGAAAAATAACGGTACTTTGGTTTTAAGCAGAGATAATAAATATTATGATTATCTCTCATCACACGCCAATAGAAATGTAATAAGCTTCGGTAAAGATAAAAATGCTGAAGTTTGTTTACTAAACTTAATAAGAAACGATGAATCTTCTGTCATTTCAGCACTATCTTCTGTCATCCCAGTGCTTGACTACTTGGATCCAGGAAGTTCAATTGCAAATGAGCATATCAGACGGTTGTATAATAAAGACTGGATTCCAGCGTCACGCGCTGGAATGACATCAAACCGAGTTGCTAATAGATTAAGTTTAAAAATCAGGCTGAGTGATAATCAAATTATAAACTGTAATTTACGTGTACAAGGTGAGCATTTTGCTTATTCGCTACTTGCTGTTGCAGCAGTTGTGCAAAGCCTCGGACTTGATTTATCAAAATTACCACTTGCACTTAAGAATTTTAGTGTAGCGAAAGGTAGAGGCAATATTCATAAGGTCAAATGCAATAAAAAATATATACATTTAATTGATGACTCCTATAACGCCAGCCCTGCTTCGATGAAAACTGCAATAAAAACTTTGAGTACATATTCTAATCAGAGAAAAGTAGCTTTGCTTGGTGATATGTTGGAACTTGGTGATGAAAGCATAGAGTTTCATACAGATTTGGTTAAGATTATCACAGAAAATAATATAGATAAAGTTTATACAGTTGGTAAATTTATGTTAGAATTGCATGAGCTTTTGCCAGATAATATAAGAGGCACGCATTTTAATGATTCTAATCAATTGAAAAGTGATTTAGCTAACATTATTCAGAATAATGACGCAATTCTAGTTAAAGGCTCACGAGGAATGAAAATGGATCTTATTGTACGGGAATTCGTAATAAAATATTAAGCGAAATCATTGTATTAATTTACAGTAACAAATTATTAGGAACTTTAATTGTGACAAAACGTGTAATTATTTTTGGTGGAACGGGGTTTATAGGGAAACACATCGTAAGACGCTTGGCAGCAGAAGGATATTTAATAAAGATATTCACTCGTAATCAGGAAAAAGCTGCTTGTTTAAAATTGTGTGGCAATTTAGGACAAATATCAATATTTAAAGGCGATTTTTTTGATGAAAAATCAGTTCTGGATGGTATGGAAGAATGTGATGTAGCTATAAACTTAGTGGGAATATTATATGAAGCAAAAAAGCACGATTTTTACGCTGTTCACGTTAAAATAGCTGAAAGGATAGCAAAAGCTGCAAAAATGAAAAATGTACCTATGATGATACATTTTTCTGCTATGGGAATAGAAAATAGCAAGTTGTCAAAATATGCCAAAAGTAAATTGGAAGGTGAAAAAGCTGTAACTTCAGCATTTCAAAAAGCAATAATAATTAGGCCAAGCCTTGTATTTGGTAAAGAAGACAACTTCTTTAATAAATTTGCAAGATTAGCAACTATTCTTCCTTTCTTACCACTAATTGGCAATGGAACAACTAAATTTCAGCCAATATGTGTAACAGACTTAGCTGAAGTGGTATATCGTATTATCAGTTTTAATAAGCAAGACAAGAAAATTTATAACATGGGTGGACCAAAGGTTTACTCTTTCAAAAGCTTATTGAAGTTTATTCTGAATGTTACTAACAGAAAGTGTTTGTTGATCAATGTATCTTTTCCAATGGCAAAGTTAATAGCTTTCTTTTTAGAAAATAAAATTATTTCTATGCTGCTAAAACCAATAACCGGAGATACGAACCCTATGCTTACTCAAGATCAGGTGAAAGTTATGATGAATAGTTCAATCGAAAAGTCAGTTGACCTTGAAACAATGAAGGTTCGACCATTAGCAATTGAAAATGTGGTGCCAGAGTACTTGAAGATTTATAGAAAGTATTGATAAAAGAGTGTGCCCGGTGGGATTCGAACCTACGACCCACAGCTTAGAAGGCTGTTGCTCTATCCAGCTGAGCTACGGGCACACAACATATATAAAATGCTTCTTAGTACAAGTGAAGTCAAGTACTTCGTGTGAATATGATGTTTATCTTGCGACACCTTGTCATTGCAGTTGTGTGTCGCGCGCTGCCAAAATTGGATGCGAGAAGTCTATTTATTTTAGAAAATATTATATAGAAACTTACTTGACACCCTTCGCCAGCGCCCTTATCATGATAGTGAAGCTATTGTATTTGCTTTCGCCAATCTGCAGATTAAAAGGTAAGGATTACTTAATGTATCGGCGTCTTATGTTCAATTTTTTGCAGTATATAGATACTGTATGTCTTTACAAAACTTCATCTACATCTAGATTTTTATCTAAATAAGCTGAACGCGCTTATAAAGCGTTACAAGACATCAAAAAATGCCAATACTCGACAGAGATAGTAAAAGACTAGCTAACTCGGGGATTCTTTGTCTTTTTTTCTGCTTGGTAAATTTCTTAAACATTTGCAGCGTAGGTTAGTTGCAATTAAAAGCAGCTGAATTTCGCTTGTCAAGCGTTTAAAACATAAAAAACGCCAATATTTTAAAGCAGATAATAACCAAGGGGCTTCTTTTGCCTTTTTTTCATTTGGTAAATTTCTTAATATTTATGGCTAAACGACAATCGTCATCCCGCTGCTTGTTAGCGGGATCTCTTGTTAGCGGCTGAGATACCGCGAATGAATCGCGGTATGACGGTGTAATGATGGTTAAGTATCCCGCTGCTTGTTAGCGGGATCTATGCTTTGAGATACCGCGAATGAATCGCGGTATGACGGTGTAATGATGGTTAAGTAATTCGTCATCCCGCTACGTGTTAGCGGGATCTATGTTAAGAGATACCGCGAATGAATCGCGGTATGACGGTGTAATGATGGTTAAGTAATTCGTCATCCCGCTACGTGTTAGCGGGATCTATGTTAAGAGATACCGCGAATGAATCGCGGTATGACGGTTAAGTAGGGTGTCATTCCAGTGCTCCTTTTTTTGTCATCCCAGCGTCACGCGTTGGTTTCAACATTATATCATGAACTTTCTAAAATTCATTGAACTGTGCTTTCAAACGGTAGTGCCGGGGTGTGAGTATAACGATTATCAGTATATAAAAGTCATAGCAGACAGGCTGGAAGCAGCGAGCGCTGGTGAAGTGAAACGAATAATATTCAATATGCCTCCGCGCTCGATGAAGTCCATGTGCATAAGCGTTGCGTGGCCCGCATGGATACTGGGAAACCAACCAACTGCGAGAATAATAGTTGCAAGTTATTCTCAGCGGCTCAGCGAAAAGCACTCGCTCGACACCAGGTGCGTGATGCAGTCTAGTTGGTATAGAGCGCTATTTCCAGAGATAGAACTATCCAAAGACCAGAATACCAAATATAAATTTCAAACAGTGCAGAGAGGATACAGAATCGCAACATCAGTTGGTGGAACACTAACTGGTGAAGGTGGTGATTTTATCATTGTGGACGATCCGCTCAGTTCTGCTCAAGCTTTGAGTGAAACGCTTAGAAAGCGTGCCACAAACTGGTTTGATCAGACTTTAGTAACCAGGCTGAACGATAGAAAAAAAGGAGTCATCGTTCTTGTAATGCACAGGCTACACCAGGAGGACTTAACTGGACACCTTCTCTCCAAGCCAAAAAACATATGGCATCATATTTGTTTGCCAATGATTTCTGAAAATAAGCAGGTTATTTATTCAATCAAAAAGCCAATGCCTCCCGTTCCTGTCATCCGAGTAGCTCAGCACTGTGCGACCAGGCGATTATATAATAAACCAGCGTCACCTGTAAGGATATTATATTCAAGAGAAGAAGGTCAGTTGTTATATCCCCTCGATGGAGGAAAAGAAGAAGTTGAGATAATAAAAGCTGAACTTGGGAGTTACGCTTTTGCTGCTCAATATCAACAAAACCCTCTGCCGCTTTCAAGTGGTATAATTAAACCAGAGTGGTTGAAACGCTATAAAAAATTTCCTGATAATCTCTCGCATATAACACAAAGTTGGGATACTGCGGTTTCAACAAGTAACATGAGCAACTTTAGTGTCTGCACCACCTGGGCAAAAATAGATAATAAATTCTATTTACTCGACGTATATCGCGCAAAGCTTGAGTATCCAAAGCTTAAAGAACAGGTTTTGTCACTAGCTGCAAGATGGACGCCACACGCAATTTTAATCGAAGCAAAAACAAGTGGTCAACAATTGGTGCAAGAGCTAAAGACAAACAGTGATTTACCGATTATTGAAATAGTGCCACATGATGACAAGCTCACTCGATTTCATCAAATTGTTCCGATTATAGAGTCTGGCAAAGTTTTTCTGCCACATCAAGCAGTATGGCTGAACGATTTTGAGTATGAGATTTTAATGTTTCCTGAAACGCGCCACGACGACCAAGTGGACAGTACCGTGCAATATTTGCAGTGGGTGAGAAACAGTACCTCTAGGGTTACGGCTGTACGGGCATTGTGATTTGAGAGCAATTTCCACAAGGGAGGATGTCATCCCAGCGCTCCTTTTTTTGTCATGCAAGTAGCTGACACTGGAATCTAGCTTCTCGTTGCTGCTGCGATCATATACTATTGTAATGAGCCTTCAAAGTCACTTAAAAATAGCAACGTCCAAGGGTTTTCTGAAAAGGTCCCACAACCCGGTTCGTAAAATTCACAAGAACCATTAAAATATTTTTTTACTTTTCATTGTATATTTCTCAACATATTATCTTTAAGTACTAAAATAATTAACAATATGGCATTATTAATAGTTGAATCACCTGCGAAAGCAAAGACAATAGGTAAATATTTGAGTAAAGAGTTCAAAGTAGCTGCATCCTTTGGACATGTGAGGGATCTTCCAGCAAAAAACGGTTCTGTCGATCCGGATAATGATTTTACTATAAAGTATGAAACCATTGAAAAAGCAGAAAAGTATATAAAAGAGCTAGTAAAAGCCGCAAGCAAAACATCAGATATATATCTTGCAACAGACCCAGACAGAGAAGGGGAAGCAATGGCTTGGCATGTGATAGAGACATTAAAAGAAAAGAAAGCAATCAGTAATGAAAACAACATTTATAGAGTAGTCTTTAATGAGATAACAAAAAGAGCAGTACAAGAAGCAATAAAAAATCCACGTGAAATTAATATGGATTTAGTGCGTGCACAACAAGCACGTAGAGCTTTGGATTATCTAGTTGGATTTAGTTTGTCACCACTGCTGTGGACAAAATTGTCGGGAAGCAAGTCTGCAGGGCGAGTGCAGTCTGTTGCATTAAAGATTATATGCGAACGAGAAGATGAAATTAGTAAATTTATAACACAGGAGTATTGGAGCATAAAAGCAGAAATGCAAAATAGCAAAGATGAGGCTTTTTTTGCTATGCTAAGCCACTATGACAATAAAAAGCTAGAAAAATTTGATATTAAGAATGAAGAAGAAGCAAAGAACTTAGTCAGGGAGATTGAATCAAGGCAATATGCTGTAAGCACAGTAGAACGCAAGCAAGTTAAGAGAAACCCGCTTCCTCCGTTTATTACTTCAAGTCTTCAGCAAGATGCAGTGAATAAACTGTATTTTAATGTGAAAAGTGTTATGCGCATAGCGCAAAATTTATATGAAGGTATCGATATTGGTGGTGAAACTGTAGGGTTGATAACTTACATGCGTACAGATGGGTTTCATATTGCAGATGAGGCTATAAACTCAATTAGAGGGTCAATTAAGTCATTATATGGTGATAAATATTTACCGCAGTCTCCTCGTAAATATGTAAAAAAGGTCAAAAATGCTCAAGAAGCACATGAAGCAATTCGTCCAACTGATATCAATAGAACGCCGGGTAGTATTAAGGATTACTTAACGCCAGAGCAATTTAAATTGTATGATTTAATCTGGAAAAGGACCATTGCAAGTCAAATGGAGTCGGCGATTCTTGATCAAGTGGTAGTCGAAATTAGTTCTACTGACCAGAAAGTAATTCTGCGAGCAAGTGGATCAAGTATATTCTTTGATGGTTTTTATAGAGTCTACCAAGATAACATAGAAGCCGAAAATGAAGGCCTGCTACCTGCCATGAAGGAAGGGGAAGCGTGTAAGCTGATTTCAGTTGAGCCAAAACAACATTTCACTCAACCGCCACCTCGTTATAGTGAAGCAAGTATCGTAAAAAAAATGGAAGAAATCGGTATAGGTCGACCATCAACTTATGCAACAATTATTTCGGTATTACAAGATCGTGAGTACGTTTCATTGGATAGCAAAAGGTTTATTCCAAGCAGCCGCGGTAAAATCGTTACTATATTTTTAGAAACTTTTTTTCAGCGTTGTGTAGAGTATGATTTCACAGCACAAATGGAAGAGAAGCTTGATTTAATTTCAAATGGACATGCAGATTGGAAAAAAGAATTAGGCCACTTTTGGGTGCCATTTTTTGGTCATGTAAACTCTGTCAAGCAAATGACGCATGATGAAGTTTTCAGCGGCATTCACGATTTGGTAATCGATTGGTTTTGTTCAGAAGAAGGAAGAAAAGAGGTGAATACGAAATGCCCTGCTTGCTTAGGTGGCATATTGAAATTGAACTTTGGAAAAGCCGGGGTGTTCCTTGGATGTTCTAACTATCCTGAATGCAACCATACAAAAGAAATTACAGGTAGTAACGACAATTCAGAATATCCAAAAAGTTTAGGTATAGATGATATAACAAACCAAGAAGTGATGATCAAAAAGGGTCCTTTTGGACTTTATCTGGAGTTTAATAACGAGTTAAAAAAGAAAAAAACGGTTTCCATACCAAAAGATATAAATGTTAATGAGATTGATCTGAGCACCGCTACTCAGTTACTTTCCTTGCCAAAAGTAATCGGAGAACACCCTGAAACCGGAAAGGAAGTAAAAATAGGCCTTGGGCGATTTGGGTACTATATTTTCTATGATGGTAGATACTTTTCTCTTAAGAAAAGCTCCAAAGAGGTGCTGAATACAGAATTGAGCGAAGCTGTACAAATTATTGCAAACAGTCCACGCAAAGAGTTAAAATCTCTCGGGGTTAATGAAAAGGGAAAAGAAGTTTTTATCTGCAACGGTAGGTACGGATTCTATATAAAATGCGGTAAAACAAACGTTGCTTTGGGCAAGAGTGCAGATATTGAGAGTATAGATCTGGAGAAGGCTTTAGAGTTGATTAAGGGTAAGAAATAGACTTCTTGCATAACCATATGCTCTTTATTGTCATTCCAGCGCGTGACGCTGGAATCTAGAAAAAAAGAACCTGGATGCCAGTGTCTGGGCACTGGCATGACACCCTTTCTGGTAGAGGTTGCTCTCAAATCACAACGTGCATACAACTGCAGCAGTATGATGTTTTATTTATTATAGCTATAACACTGAAGTTTACAATCAGAACAAACCACTTGGCCACGTGGAACTGATTTCAGTTTATCAGTTGAAACTTGATTTGAGCAGAATATGCATTTTATTGTGTTGCTTGGAGTAAGTGAGTTATCAACAGCAATTCTATCATCAAAAACAAAACATTCTCCTTTCCAATTACCATTTTTATTATAAGTTTTTTCAAGGTAAGAAAGAATGCCGCCTTTAAGATGGTAAACATCACTAAATCCAAGGCTTTTCATATATGCTGTAGATTTTTCGCATCTAATCCCACCAGTGCAGTACATAGCCACTTTCAGGTCTTTACTCTCAGAAAATGACTCTGTCCACTGAGGAAACTCACGGAAACATTGTGTGTGTGGATTAATTGCATTCTTAAACTTGCCTAATTTCACTTCATACTCGTTTCGTGTATCTATTACTAAAACGTCAGGTTGAGAAGTAAAATCATCCCAATGCTCTGGATCAACATATTTACCCCTAAGGGAAATATCAAGATTGCTTACACCAAGATTCACAATCTCTCTTTTTAATTTTACCTTCATCTTGCTAAATGGTTGATATTCTGCTGCACTCTCTTTCCATGTAAGGTCCCTTAGCCTATAATCAGAACGTAGAAAATCGAATATTTTATCAATTGCGTTTCTTTCACCAGATATTGTTGCATTAACACCCTCTTCTGCAAGGAGTATAGTGCCCTTTAACTCAACGTTGTTGCATGCAGCTTTTATTTCGTCTTTCATGTCATAATAATTAGAGAGTTCTACAAAGTGATAGAAAGTTGCAATGACGAAGCTCATGATTATTCACTTATCAACTAAAAACATGATATACAAAATTATAAAGATATTCAATAGTACGGCTGTTAATTACTGGATATCTTCAGTTTTTACATATAACATTTTAATATAAAATATAGATTCAAATTAATGTTTTTAAGAGTATTTAAAAATATATTCTTATTTTTAGTAAGCATATTATTCGTCTGCCCAATATTATCATTAATATCAATCTTATTTACAGATTCAGCGAATTCCGAATGGGTAATCAGTACACTTTTTCCTGAATATATACTGAGTACGTTAATTTTGATGGTAGGAGTAGGGGGAATATCTTTCATATTTGGAGTAATTCCAGCTTGGCTCACCACATTTTTTTCATTTCCTGGAAGTAAAATTTTTGAGATTGCTTTGTTCTTTCCGATATCGATTCCTGGATATATAGTAGCGTTCGTCTATGTAAATACGCTAGAGTTTTCAGGTCCGGTGCAGAGCTTATTAAGAGACATTTTAGATTGGAGCAAAGGTGACTATTGGTTTCCTGAAATAAAATCCCTAGGTGGTGGAATATTAGTAATGGGATTCAGCCTATATCCATACGTTTATATGTTAGTTCGCTCAAGTCTAAAGAATGTTAGTAACTCAGTCACTATTGCGTCAACGCTTGGGTTCTCCTCATTGAAGAGCCTGTTTTCTGTTATCATACCCTCCATACGCCCATCAATTATAGCTGGGTTGTCTTTGGTACTAATGGAAGTAATTACAGATTTCGGCACACCACAGTTTCTTGCTATCGATACTTTTACGACAGGAATATATCGCACCTGGTTTTTACTGCATGACAAATATTCAACTACTGTTTTAGCAGTTGCAGAATTAATTTTCGTTGTGATACTAATAGCTATCGAAAAAAAACTACAAAAAAAAGGAATATCTTACTCTTCAATCAATACCAATTCGGACTATCACAACAAACGGAGTATAAGTGGCGCTATGCCGTTGATCTTTGCTTATCTTATGTGTGTATTGCCGATCTTAATAGGTTTTATTTTGCCAATGATTCCGCTCATATATTGGAGCATAGAGAAGGGGTTTTTCATATACGAAGCAAGATTCTATAACATAATAGCAAATAGCATTAGTTTATCATTTATCACCGCATTAATCTCAATTAGCATTGCAATAATGATTGGATATACGGCGCGTAAAAATAAGGTAATCAACAATATAGCGCGTCTCATTTCTTTAGGCTACGCAATTCCAAATGCAATTATCGCAATTAGTATAATAATATTTTTAAGCAGAATATCCTCTTTCATTACTCAATATGTTGTGGAAATTAGCTTGGTAGGAACTATTGGCGCATTAGTTTACTCATATTTATTTCGTTTTTTTGCTATATCTTTCAAGGCGGTAGAGTCAGGGCTCAAAAAAACACCAAATGAAATTGAGTGGACTGCATATACTATGGGTCATGGACCTATTTCCACATGTTTGAATGTTCATATCCCTCTCATCAAGAAGAGTATATTATCGGGATTTTTGCTCGTATTTATGGATACTATCAAAGAGCTCACAGCAACACTCATTATAAGACCATTTAATTTTGAAACTATATCAACTAGAATATATGAACTTGTAAGCGATGAGCGCTATAGAGAAGCTGCCCCATTTTCGTTAATAATAGTTATAATAGGCTTAATCTCTACAATAACCTTATTTACACTTGATGATAAGGATAAAAAATAAACGTAACCGTTCACAGATTTCCACTTAATTCTTCAATCTCACTAATAGAAAGGCCAGTAAACTTAACAATAGTGTTGACATCAACATTATTAGCCAGCATTGCTTTTGCGACTTCAATTTTCCCTTTCTCTATACCTTTTTGTATACCTTTCTCTTCAGCAAGATCAAGTCTGTATTCAAGAATAGCTTCTTCTTTGCGTAGATCCATTATCCTTTCTTCATAGGCTACTAAATCTTTTTCGTTCCAACGAAACTTGTCTAATTCATCATATGCTAGCTTTATTATTGGCGCTTTTTCTGCTATCTCTTTTAAGTCCTCTTCTGTTGTTTCTTCTGCGTATTTAAAAAAGAAACACCACCTTTCTACTATACTTTCTAACTGCTCTACTTTATTTTTTGCGAATTTAGGCAACTCAATAAAGACAAACTGAAAATCTTTTAAGTAATGGCCGTTAGTTTTTATATCACGTATATTGTGAGTAGAAATATAATCAACTTCTTCAGGAAGTAAGTTACAATTTGATATAGCAATAAAGAAGACTTTCTTTAAATCAATGTAGTTGCCAGATTTATCTAATTGTCTTGAGTAGGCTTTAGCGGCATATAATTGAGCGCGTTTTTCGAAGCCCTTGTCTCTAGCGAGCTGGTTAGGTAAGGAAGTAGTATTGCTACTACTCCCTCCCTTAGAAACGCAGCATGCAGGTTTCCCCACACTACGCTTGAGCCCCTTATCTAAGTCCTTCTTTTCTCGAACCGGCTTGTCCTTCATGATTCCTCAGAAAACATCATTCTTAATGGTGACACCAACAGTAGAGAACCTTCTCTTGAGAAAGAGCTTGCTAACATTTTTGTTTGTTTCACTCTTTCATCAAAATACTTTTTCCATTTTAAGTCAAGTGGATTTGCATCCGCCCTGATTTTAACATGTCGTCTGATAGGTATATCAATCAACCTAAGCAGTCTTAAATGCCTTATCTCTTTCGGTTTGTTCTTGCATATGGGTGCAGCAAAGACCCATTGGCGTTGTTTCATTACCTTGAAGTAACGATTCTTTATCCAACGTAATCCTTTACGAGGATGTCTTTTCTTTGCCCATTTCCATAGAGCACACATAATTTCATGGTCTATTTTGTTAAAAGCTCTTTTCGCACACACATGGCTGTAGTAATTTCCCCATCCCCTTAATAGGGAATTGAGCAACTTGATTAGTACGGCCTGAGTGTTCGCTATGTTTGCCTTTATCAATGTACGTGCTTTATTAAGAAGTTTCTTAATACTTTCTTTTGAAGGTTTTATAATTAACTTCTTATTATACCTGCGTACATTACAACCAAGAAAGTCAAACCCTGTTGTAATAGATGTAATTTTTGTTTTCTCTTCGGAAAGGATAAGACCTCTCTCCTGAAGAAAGGACGATACTAGAGGTTTTACTTCATTTTCCAGTACTTCACGTGTGATTCCTGAAATGATAAAGTCATCTGCGTACCTGATTACATTTACTCCACTTCTGATTTTGCTTCTTCTTTTACTGCCAAGTTTACCAAATTGACTTTCCAATGATTTTTCAAGTCCATTTAGGGCTAGATTTGCTAGTATTGGAGAGATGATACTACCTTGTGGGGTACCTGCAGTTGTGGAATACAGAGTTTTGATTCTAGGAAGCCAGCTTTTAACCAGCTATGAAGAATTTTCTTCTCCATAGGAATATGCTTCATGAGCCATTCATGGTTAATGTTATCAAAACACCCTTTAATATCACCTTCGAGTATCCATTGTAGTTGGTTACGGCTTGCCAGTAACAAGTGACAAGCCACAGTAGCGTCTGCGCAGGATCTTTTTGGTCTAAAACCATAAGAGTGACGATCACTGATCGTTTCAGCTATCGGTTCCAAAGCAAACAAGTATAATGCTTGCATGGCTCTATCTTTTATCGTAGGGATTCCAAGAGGTCTTCTTTTGCCATTAGACTTACTGATGTATATCCGTTTTAGCGGAGAAGGTTTGTATCCTCTTTGTTTTAATAGCTTTATTCCTTGAAATTTTGTGTTGCAAGTTGACCATATTTGACGATCTACACCTGCTGTGTTTTTTCCTTGGTTTTCAGTTACTCTCTTAACCGCCAAAGCTTTGCCGCTAAAAGAGCGTGTGAGAAGGTGTTGTAAAGTTTTCACCTTACCCCATCTGCCTTGTTGGACAGCCTTAACAATACGCCTCTGTAGCCTCATAACAACTTTTTGGCATTTCTTCCAGGGTAACTGGTTCCATGCTTCGGAGTTATTGGTAGGTGCACTTACAGTTGTACTTGTAATCATCTGCTTTCCTACCTTAAGTGGTTAACAAAGTTTCTTGTCATGAGGGACCAAATGGAAGTCTGCTCGTTTTCACGCGAATTAATGTTACAAATTCTATCCATTTCGTTACAAAATGGCATTCGCTTTCTCCATTATCCTTTACCTGCACATCCATCAGCATTCCTTGCGGGTTGCCTGCCATATAGGCGAAAATACAGGCTTATCCTGTTCCTTTTGTCATACAATAGTGGGTTAGGTGGCTTCTCTATACCGGTGGAATTATTATTTGCGTACATCCAGAAATGAAAAATGTAACTCACCCACATTACCTTTTGGTCGGAGCTTATCAGCATCTTTAGCTCTTTAATCGTTACGATACTTATGAAGCTTCACTTACGTTCACCATACCACTAAGCCTAGCCCTCCAACCACATGATGCTTGTAGTTTATGCTTTCTCTCACGATTGAGCATCTTCTTTATCAAGAGGAGGTTCATTGTCCGCGTCGCTCGGCACCAACTGGTTACCCAATTCGCACTGATGCGTAGACTCAGATGGCAAAACATCTGGTTCAATAAGCTTTAGAATCCTTTCAGTTTCTTTCTGAATGAATTCCTCTCCTTTTAAACAATATGACCGAAGGCTTTCAGGTCGCACCATTTCAATCACATACCTAGCCCCACTAGAGTCCCTGCAAAGAACATCAACTATACTTTGCTTATCAGAGGCAATTTCAGGATCCATTATAGTACTGAGGAATTCCACTTCTTGTATAGTATTTATCTCGGTAAACCCTAAAATATCATTCAAAAAATGTATGAGAATATTCTTATTTTTTTCAGTGCCAAATATTTTTTTGAAGGTTAAATCCAGCTTAGGGTCGAGAAACTTAGATAAAGCCATAGCCAAAGTGCTTAAAAATATTAATAATTATACACTATTATTAACAATTATTCAACCATATTTTTGAAGATAGCTATGCCGCCGCGAACCGTCATACCGCCGCGGTATCTCTAGATCCCGCTAACAAGCAGCGGGATGACGAATTACTTAACCGTCATACCACCGCGAACCGTCATACCGCCGCGGTATCTCGGCATAGATTCCGCTAACTAGTAGCGGAATGACGATTGTGTATCGTGTTTTGCTAAAAATCACAGAATGCAGTCTGGTTACATTACTCTAGCTATACGCAACAACTTTACTTTCAACAATTTTGTGAGCAATAATACGACTTTCATAATCAATATTTATTATATCAGATAGTGAATTAATATCAGTATAACTACCAAAACTTTCCATTGTTGATTCCACTACCTCTACTATTTTTAAAAAGCCGATTCGTGACTTCAAAAATTCATTAACAGCTATTTCATTTGCAGCATTGAGCACAATACTGTTTGTTTGTGGAGCAGAAGAGTTTAACACTGCCATGCTAAGCTTTAGCGCAGGAAAACGCTTATGGTCTGGTTCTTGAAAGGTCAATTTTCCTTGCTTTGTTAAATCTAATTTACGATTTAAAGCTGATCTTTCCGGCCAAGATAGAGCATATGAAATAGGAATTGCCATGTCAGTTTCTGCAAGCACAGCAAAGTTGAACCCATCCTTATAAGTTACAATTCCATGTACTATTGACTCAGGATGCACTATTGCTTCAATTTTATCCGGGCTGATATTAAACAAGTTATGTGCTTCTATTATCTCTAGTGCCTTATTCATCATTGTTGCGCTATCAACCGAGATTTTCTTTCCCATATTCCAAGTGGGGTGACTAAGCGCCTTATCTACCATAACATTTCTTAATTGCTCAAGGCTATAATTTAAGAATGGTCCACCAGAAGCAGTAAGTATGATCTTTTCTACGCATTTGTCGTCATTTTGCAAAATTTGAAAAATTGCATTGTGCTCAGAGTCAATAGGGATTATTTGTACATTTTTTTCTTTAGCTTTTTTGAGTAATAACTTTCCACCGCAAACAATGCTTTCTTTGTTTGCCAATGCAATGACTTTGGTACCGCTTTCTATAACTTCCATAACTGGCCCAAGGCCTGTAACGCCAACTATTGCAACAACTGAGAGATCAACAGGTATGGTAGCAATATTTGTAGCACCAATTGCTATTTTTACATCTGTACCAAGTAAACTTTCTTTCAAATCTTTGTAAAGCCTTTCATCGGAGATAGCAACATATTTTGCATTTAGCAGTTTTGCTTGGTGTGCCAGTAGAGCAAAGTTCGAATGGGCACTTAGTGCTTCCACTTGGTATTCTTCTTTTCTCTTTGAGAGCAAATCTACAGTCTTTTTTCCAACACTTCCTGTTGATCCCAAAACTGAAACCTTTTTCACTAAGACAAACTCATAACAACAGCAACTTTTCTTATTAGGCCTTCTTCCAACTATTCAATAGTTTTTAAGTGTTTAACCAAGTTCATGTCCGTGGTCATCGCCAACAGATGGTGAAGGACCAGGTGAAAAAGATTGACCATGGTGATCACCTGCATCATGCATGTCTTGCAAACCATCAGCATTATGAGCTATTTCGTTATTGGCATGAGGGTAATCATCTGAGTGATGTCCATCATCACCATGAGCCATATCCATTTCTTCTGATGGCATATCTTCCCCACCTCCACCTGAAAAATATTCTGCAAGGCCTTCAAGAAGTTTTATGCCAAACATATTACCTGACTTTCCAAACAATGTTACTAGACTACTGCCACTCACCAAACCTTCAAACACGTTACTATAAGCAGCAATTGCTCCTTCATGAAAGTTGAACAACCATTTCATTCCATCGACAACTGTTGAAACAGAGTCACTATGACCAAGACCAAAACCACTTTTCTCACCAGCAGCCTCTTGGTGTTGCTGCTGCGCTTGCCATTCTGCAATGTTTGGACCTTGAGCTTCACTCATAAATTTTTACTCTCAACCTTAAGCTATTATTTTATCACAAATATTGCAAAATATCAATAGAGCTTTTGAATATAGCTAATACAAACAATTTCTGTCATCCTATATATAGCTAAACTGACTTACGACAATTTGAAAAACGACAAATTCGTCATTCCGCTACTAGTTAGCGGAATCTATGCCGAGATACCGCGAATGAATCGCGGTATGACGTGTTAGCTATAGGATCCAGTTTGAAAAAAATCTGAATTCCAATGTTCACTACCTTTTACAAAGTTAAAACTTAAAAATATGACTGTTAGCAATAGTGTATATATCTTTAGCTATATATAATGAATGAATTTTTTTATATATTCGTTATTAGTATTTTGTATTTCCTGAACAGTTCCATGGGAAATGATCTCCCCTTCATATAATACTGCTATTTTATCAGCTATTTTAAATGCGCTATGAATATCATGTGTAATCGTGATAATTGTAGGGTTAAGATCTCTAGATAATTTTATTATTATCTCGTTTACTATATCTGACATAATTGGGTCCAATCCTGAAGTTGGTTCATCCAAAATAATGATTTCTGGATTGTGTGCAATCGCCCTTGCAAGTGCCACTCTTTTTTTCATTCCACCTGATAGCTCTATTGGAAACATATCTGCTATGCTTTCCTCCAGTCCAACATCATTTAACTTCTCGATTGCTAGCTGTTTTGCCTCTTTTTTGCTGATATTAAAGCGCTTTTTATAATTAAAAGATATATTTTCCCACACTGTAACGTAGTCAAATAAAGCGGAATTTTGAAATAAAACCCCAAATTTATTTTTGCTTTTACTATTTATTTTAACAGACCCTGAGTCTGGAGCAAGCAAGCCGATAATTGTTTTTGTTAATACAGATTTGCCGCTTCCTGAGCCACCAAGTATGACTAATGATTCCCCTTTTAATATATCAAAATTTAGATCTTTTAGTACTGTCCTATCATCAAAAGATAAGCTTAAGTTCAATATTGATATTATGGGGTTACGCATGTATCAAAGTAATCATGTAGTTTGCTAAAATGATCAGTATGGACGATAAAACAACAGTTGATGTTGTAGCAACACCTACTCCTCGTGCACCTTCTTTGCAATGGTAACCGTAATAGCAGCTTGAGACAGAAATGATGGCGCCAAATGCAGTTGCTTTTATTAGCCCAGTTATAAAATCATACGTATTAAAGAACTGAGCTGTGTGTTTAATGTATATATTTAAATTGTGGTTAAATTCGAAGACTGCAGTGATGCATCCTCCAAATATTCCTATTAAATCTGCACATACTGTAAGTATGGGAAATACTATGATTGACGCTAAAATCCTTGGTGCAATTAAATATTTGAAAGGGTTGATGTTCAAAGTTGTAAGGGCATCTATTTGCTCGGTGATGCGCATCGTACCAATTTCTGCTGCAACTGATGATCCAACCTTTCCTACCATTATTAAGCTGATCAAAACTGGTCCTAACTCTTTAATGATAGTGATCGTAACAAGTTTGGGTATTATCTGTTCTTGGTTAATTAATGGGTCACTCAAGCTACTTTGTAAAACTATCGCCGCTCCTATAAAAACTCCAGTGAGCCCAACAATTGGCAGAGAGAAAAAGCCTATCTCTATAATTTGTCTTGCTATGTTGCTAAAATAATATGGTGGCACAAGGCAGTGGTATAGAGATTGAATAAAAAATATGAATGCACTACCAAGCCTTAACAAAAAATTGATAAAGTACCTACCAATTATTCTAACACTATTTATATCAAAAAAGCTCACTTTGTATTCATTTTAGCTAGAGGTTAGTCTTACTGATTTTATTAAAATTTTTATTAACTTTATCGCAAAGTATAGCTGAGATATGTTTTAAGTTCAATATACTTGATGTTTTAATTTAAAGCTTAACCCAAGAAAGGTTTCCCTACGTCATACCGCCACGGTATCCACAACTGTACGAACGTTGTAGTTTGGGAGCAATTCCCACCAGTGGGCCAGTGCCCAGACACTGGGATGGCTTTGTTGCATCGCTACTTATGAAAGGCTAACTATAATTAGGATTATAAGCAACTTATTGAAAATCTTGTTTTTTTGCAATCAATCTGATCAAATTTAAGAATAGTAATTTGTTATTTATATTAATAAATTTAATTCTATTGAAAATAGCTAAAGCATTGAAATTCTTGAATTTTAGCCAGATTAGTGAGTGGTAGTGAAATTTCTTTTACTCAAATTTAGGTGTTCACTGACCGTTCTTGTTATAAATACCAGAATAATAAGCTACTGATATTCCCTATCTTTTTTATCTTTAATCCATCATAGCTAGCGATGCAACAAAGCCCACTGGGATCCAGCTTCTATGCAACTTAATTAAAAACGTTTGTTTTAGCATAAGACAACTACCTTTAGCTCATCAGCTCAGTTATAAGCAAAATTTCTGGATTCCAGACTGGAATGACATCATCTGTTGTGCAATTTACCTTCAAAAATGAATGTTCGTACAGCTATGGATTCATTCGCGGTATAGATTCCGCTAACGAGTAGCGGAATGACGGTTTTTCAAATTGTAGAGCCACTTTAGCTATAGAACTCAATTACATAAGCAAACCTTACTTATTTTACTATCCCTGTTTACTTCCTGTAAAAAACATGTTACTAATGAATTGAATTTTGTAGTAGAATGGAGGAAGTTTTGGCAGTTCCAAAAAGAAAAAAGTCAAAGTCAAGGCGTAATATGCATCGTTCTCATCATGCTATTGAGCCTAAGAATGTTGTGGTATGTTCAACAACTGGGGAATTCATGTTGCCTCATAACGTAGCAGTTGATGGCAGTTACAAAGGAAAACGGGTTTTCATCAAGCAACAGGCAGAGTGACTATTATGATATGTTATCTACGGTCAATAATAATATAGTTATTGCACTTGACGCTATGGGGGGCGATTTTGCGCCTCTTTCCGTAATTCATGGTGCTGGTTTTTTTTTAGACAACCTTGTTGACCCAGGCATTAAAGTTTTTTTTCATATTTATGGAGATAAGGAAGAAGTATCTCCTTTGCTTTTGAAATATAAAAAAGTAAGTAACAATTCTGAATTTACTCATTGTTCTGACAATGTCCTTGCAAATGATAAGCCATCTTTTGCGCTGAGACATCGTAAAGACTCAAGTATGAAAGCTGCAATTGTTGCAGTGAAAGAAGGTAAAGCTTTCGGAGTGGTATCTTCAGGCAACACCGGAGCGTTGATGGCAATTTCCAGATTTATTTTAGGAACATTACCAAACATTTATCGTCCTGCTATTGCCTCTATCTGTCCAACTAAGACAAAAAGCTTCGCTTTGCTTGACCTTGGTGCAAATGTTGATTGTAATGCCGACTCATTATTTCAATTTGCGTTAATGGGTAGTATATTTGCAAAAATAGCATTAAAAATTGACAATCCTGAAGTTGCTTTGCTAAATATCGGCACAGAAGAAGTTAAAGGTAATGACTCAGTGCGCGGCGCTTTTGAGTTGCTTAAAAACGCTCCAGGCATTAATTTCAAAGGGTATATAGAGGCAAGTGAATTTTTAGAGGGTAATATAGATGTGATTGTTGCTGATGGTTTTGTTGGCAATGTAATGCTCAAAACGGCTGAGGCAACCGCTAGTACCTTTATCAATCTAATAAAGCAGGAAGTATTCAATTCGTGGATAGCGAAAATGCTTGTTGGTATATTGTTAAAATCCAAACTAAATAAAGCTTTAACGCGTTTTAATCCCAAAATTAGAAGTGGAGCTATGTTTTTAGGGCTGAATGGTATCATCATTAAAAGTCATGGAAATTCTGATGCTATTTCTTTTGCCCATGCCATAAAATTTGCAGTAAATGCAATTAGTGAAAATTTAAATCAAAAGATAATTAACGGGGTAAGTCATATTGAATAAAAGTTTCATATTAAGCACTGGATCTTACCTACCAAGAAAAATGTTGAGTAACAACGAAATTGCATCGATAGTTGAGACGAGCGATGAATGGATAAGGCAGAGAACAGGAATAGTTCAAAGGCATATAGCAGATGAAGGAGAACTAACGTCAGATCTAGCTGTAAATGCAGCAAAAAGTGCTATAGAAAAAGCTAAAATTTCAGTAGATGAAATTGACTTGATTATAGTTGCTACAACAACTCCTGATAAAACTTTTCCTAGCTGTGCAACGATTGTACAAAGTAAGTTAAAATGTAAAAACGCATTTGCTTTTGATGTACAAGCAGCATGCTCTGGTTTTATATATGCAGTTACAGTTGCTGATTCGCTCATAAAATCTAACAATAGAATTAAATATGCATTGGTTATAGGTGCTGAAATAATGTCTAGGATTGTTGATTGGGAAGATAGGTCAACTTGTGTACTCTTTGGTGATGGTGCTGGTGCAGTGGTGATGAAATCAGAAATGGGTAGAAGCGGCATCATATCAACAAACTTATACTCTGACGGCAATGTGGACATACTATGTACGAACGGAGGGATATCCTCAACTGGTGATTCTGGAAAAATATGCATGAATGGAAGAGAAGTGTTTAAACATGCAGTGGATAAGTTAACAGCCTCAGTAGAGGAAACTCTGAAATGCAATAATTTGAAAATCACTGATATTGACTGGTTAATTCCCCATCAAGCAAACATTCGTATTATTGAAGCAGTAGTAAAGAAATTAGATTTTCCTATAGAGAAAGTGATTAATACCGTTGATAAGCATGCAAACACCTCAGCGGCATCAATTCCACTGGCCTTAGACTATGCAATACAAGAATCAAAAATAAAATCAGGAAATCTGGTACTGCTGATTTCAATAGGTGCAGGCCTGACCTGGGGTTCCGTGTTGCTGCACTATTAGACTTCCTGCATTACCTCCTGTCATCCAAGTACCCTCTTTGTCATTCCAGTGCCTCTTTCTCCTGTCATCCCAGTGCCCTGACTACTTGGATCCAGAAAAAAGAATGGTGTCATGAAAGTAGCTGATACTGATTTTCATCCAAGAGGGTGTCATCTCAGTGCCCTGACTACTTGGATCCAGGAAAGTTTGCTTGTAAGCAAGCAAACTAGCACAGAAAGTGGTTACAACATTTTCGATGAGATTATATGGAAAACTAGATCCCAGTGTCAAGCACTGGGATGACAAAAAAAGGAGCACTGGGATGACAGCAGTCCTACGTCATACCGCGATTCATTCGCGGTATCTCTAGATCCCGCTAACAAGCAGCGGGATGACGGTTGTCGTTTAGCCATAAATATTTAAGAAATTTACCAAATGAAAAAAAAGGCAAAAGAAGCCCTGGGGTTATTATCCGCTTTAAAATATTGGCGTTTTTTATGTTTTAAACGCTTGACAAGCGAGATTAAGCTGCTTTTAATTGCAACTAACTTACGCTGCAAACGTTTAAGAAATTTACTAAGCAGAAAAAAAGACAAAGAATCCCCGAGTTAGCTAGTCTTTTACTATCTCTGTCGAGTATTGGCATTTTTTGATGTCTTGTAACGCTTTGTAAGCGCGTTCAGCTTATTTAGATAAAAATCTAGATGTAGATGAAGTTTTGTAAAGACATACAGTATCTATATACTGCAAAAAATTGAACATAAGACGCCGATACATTAAGTAATCCTTACCTTTTAATCTGCAGATTGGCGAAAGCAAATACAATAGCTTCAGTTTCATGATAAGGGAGCTGGCGAGGTTTGTCAAGGAAGTTTTTCTTTTCCGTGAATTCCCTTTGAGGTTGAATATTGAAAATTAACCGGAGAGTTGTGGATTACTTTGTATATGTCATAACAAGCCATGGCGCTCTCAGCAAAACCATTTAGTATTAATTTTAGTTTGCCTGAATAAATAGCTATATCTCCGATTGCATATATCCTATCTCTACTGGTTTTAAGTGTAGCTGGGTCGACAACTATGCGGCTATGTTCTAACTGTATACCCCAATTGTTTATTGGACCAAGATTCATTGACAATCCAAAAAATGGCAGCAAAAAATCAGCGGATATTTCTTTTTCTTCCTTAGAGGCAATGTTTTTTACTATCACTGCGCTCAACTGCCCATTACCTCCTGCTAGTTCGTGTAATTGATATGGCACTACCAGTTCTATTTTTCCATCAATTTCAAGTGATTCTAATTTATTTCTAGTTTCAGGAGTGCAGCGAAATTCCTTTCTCCTATGTATCACATAAATTTTCTTCGCAACTTTAGAAAGTTCTACAGTCCAATCAGCCGCAGAATCACCCCCACCTGCAATGACTATAGTTTTGTCCTGAAAATCAGAAATTTTATTTACACTGTAAAATACAGATTTATTTTCATATTCTAATATACCACTTAAGGGTGGACGGTTAGGTTCAAACATTCCGTTACCTGCAGCAACAATAACGGCTTTGCATTTTACCTCTGTACCTATGTTCGTTATGACAGTAAAGCTTTCACCTTCGTTATTTGAAATCTTTTCCACTTTTTGACTTAAATGGTAAACAGGCTTAAATGGCGAAGATTGCTCCATTAGTTGCTCAATTAATTTTTGGGCAGTGATTACAGGATAACCAGGTATATCATATATTGGCTTTTCTGGGTAAAGAGCTGTGCATTGTCCTCCTGCTTGATCCAAAACATCTATTATATGACATCTCATATCAAGCATTCCCGCTTGAAAAGCAGTGAATATTCCAACAGGTCCTGCACCTATTATTACTATATCGGTTTTCATATTCAGATGGTGATCTATTTATAGATATTAGCTTTCTTTGCTAACAAGGTCAATTTACAAAGGGATGTATTTTTAAAAGATGTGGCTAGGTGTGCCGTAGAAGCGATCAGTTGAAGCTGCACAATAGATGAGGGTAGGTCCCTCGGAGCCGGTTTACAAGAGCAGGCTTCAAACAGCCATAAGCTGCTTTGGTAAAGAGCCATGGTAGTGAGCGTTATGGAAAAGGCGCAATTATGCGTCATGTGTAAAATGGAGAGGCGAATGCAAATGAACCACTGATGAAGTGTCGAAACTTCATAGAAGATGTCAAAACCAGGTGTTCTAGCCTAACCTGGGATAAATCTATCGGAAACTTGTTTACTGGATAGATGGCGTCCGGCATATAGGTGGCGCGGATCCATTTTGGGCTATTGTGTAGAACTGCGGGAACCTGTCATTTCGATGATAAGGGAGAAATCCAAGAAGCTAAACTTCAAGGATGAGAGTACCGATGCGAAGAACAGGGGCGGATCAGCTCGTAGTAGTGAAGAAATTTCTGTAATGGAAATGGAGCGAAGGGGCTGAGTTATTCAGTTTTAATTATTTATCAACCGAAAGGGAGGAGTTAATGAGTAAAACAAAGTCTTTTGATATACCGAAGCAAGTTATTTGGAGAGCTTATAAACAAGTATCGAAAAATAAGGGTGCTGCTGGTGTAGATGAGGTTACGATAACAAAGTTTGAAGAAAATCTAAAAGATAATCTGTACAAGCTATGGAATCGAATGTCATCTGGAAGTTATTTTCCAGAGCCTGTAAAAGCTGTAGCAATACCAAAAGGTACAGAAGGGGGACAAAGAATTTTATGTGTCCCTTCAGTATCGGACAGGATAGCGCAGACAGCAGCTACAATGTATCTAGAACCGTTAGTAGACCCGAAGTTTCATGAAGATTCATATGGTTATAGACCAAACAAATCTGCACTGGATGCGGTAGGAACTGCGAGGAAAAGATGCTGGTGGTACGATTGGACGATAGATCTTGATATAGCAGGATTTTTCGACAATTTGGACCACGAGTTGGCATTGCGAGCTATCAAAAGGCACACAGACTGCAAATGGGTCATACTGTATGTTGAAAGATGGATGAAAGCGCCAATTCAGCAAGCAGATGGAAGTAAGGTAGTTAGGGATAAAGGAGTTCCGCAAGGAGGTTCAATAAGCCCGCTGATCTCAAACATATTTATGCATCATGTATTTGATGAGTGGATGAGACGAAAGTGCCCAACAATACCATTTGAGAGGTATGTAGATGATGCGATAGTGCACTGCAAGAGTAGTAGACAGGCGGAATTTATGAGGGTAGCAATTGAAGAAAGACTGGCTGAGTATAAGCTAAAATTACATCCTGCAAAGACACAAATTGTGTACTGCAAGGATGACAATAGGAAAAATGAATTTCCTAAACAAAGTTTTGATTTTCTGGGTTACACATTTAGACCCAGGTTAGCAAGAAATAAAATAGGAAAGCATTTTGTTTCATTTCTTCCCGCAATTAGCAACAAGGCCAAGAAAAATATTACTACAACCATAAGGTCCTGGAAAATACTACGAAATACACACAAAACATTAGAGGAAATATCAAAGACAGTAAATCCAATAGTCAGAGGCTGGTATCAGTACTATGGCAGGTTTTACAGGAAAGAGATATATAAACCTCTGAGAAACATAGAGCAGCACCTAGAAAAGTGGGTCAGAAGAAAGTATAAGAAGCTTCGAAATCATGGAAGACTAGCGAGGCAACTTCTAGGAAAAATGAGGAAAGAAGGGACAAATACTTTTTACCACTGGACACTAGCTTTAGGTCAAAAGACTGAATAATGGGAGCTGTGTGAGTCGCGAGGGTGCGCCGTGGTACGCATTAAGAAATACTTAGCAGAGCTAAGCGGGGTTCAGAATAAATGGCCTCGAGGTGAACAACTAACTTTAACCCGAAAGGGAAGGAGGACAAGAGCATGTATGTAAAGCGAGAGTTATCTGAAGATGTGTAAGATAACGGCTTGCAACACCTGATCAATATGGTTAAAGCTAAACTGCTTGAATTCTAATCTTCAGGGGTGGGACTTCACATCCATGGGTATCGCATTTAAAACCCCATGTCTACGGTAAGCACAGATTAAACTTTCGTTTGTGTGACATTCTGGCTGTAGAACGATAAGTAGTGAACTTATTTAAGAGGATGAATGGAAAACCTAAGTTGATCTAGAACAGTTCTTAGTGACGGAACATGGGATGACCTAAGGAACGCGAGTTCTATGGTTACGGAGTCATCGTAGTAGTCGTGAAAGTAACGAATCACCGGGGAGCGTGGGAAAGCCACATACAGGGCAAAGGGTGACAGATAATTGAATGTTGAAATTGGGAGGTACGCAAGATGCGGAAAGCTGAAACAATACTTAACATTATACGTGAACGTGGACAAAGAAATTTGCCGGTTAAAAACGTATATCGCCTACTTTATCAGCGTGATCTTTACCTTCGAGCGTATGGCAAACTTTGTCGTAATAAAGGTGCTATGACAGAAGGTGTGACAACTGAAACAGTTGATGGTATGTCTTTGGAGAAAATCGATAAAATCATAGAGGATTTACGCTATGAGCGATATCGGTGGACACCAGTAAAACGTATCTATATTTTAAAGAAGAGTGGTAAACGCAGGCCGTTAGGATTGCCAACATGGTCAAATAAGTTACTTCAAGAAGTAATCCGATTAATATTGGAAGCCTACTATGAGCCTAAATTTAGTGAATGTTCACATGGATTTCGACCAAAGCGTGGATGCCACACTGCATTAAGAGCAGTAATGCAAAAAGGCAGAGGTACAAAATGGTTTATAGAGGGAGATCTCAGTGCATGTTATGACTCAATTGATCATACTATGTTGTTGAAAATACTGAGTGAAAGCTTCCAAGATAACCGTTTTATTCAGCTAATCAATCGACTGCTAAAAGCAGGATATATGGAAAATTGGAAGTACAATAAGAGTCATAGTGGGGTACCACAAGGTTCTATTATTGGTCCAATTTTGAGTAACATATTACTCGATCGGTTAGATAAACATGTGGAACATATACTAATACCAGCAAATAACCGAGGTAAGCGAAGAAAGACAAATCCAAAATATTTAAGGTTAACCATGCAAGTATCGATGATGAGAAAACAAGGGAACTGGGATCAAGCAAAACAACTGCGTCAATTAGTGCAGGGTATGCCATCTAAGGATTCTTGTGATCTAAATTATCGACGTCTTTGGTATGTTAGGTATGCTGATGATATTCTGGTAGGGTTTGCAGGACCAAAAAATGAAGCTGAACAAATTAAAAATGAGATTGCTAAATTCCTCAATGAGGAGCTCAAACTTATGCTTAATGAAGATAAAACGCTTATTACACACGCGTGTGATAGCAAAGCCAATTTTTTAGGTTATAAAATACACGTCTTGCATGCAGATGATAAACATGATCATCGGACACAACGATGTATTAACGGTAGTATTGGGTTACGTGTACCACATCATATAAAGCAGAAAAAGTGTTCTGAATATATGCGTTGTGGAAAGCCTATACATTTACCTCAACGTACACTTGATACAGCTTACAGTATTGTTGCTCAGTATCAAACTGAATATCGAGGAATTGTACAATATTACAAAATGGCCTACAACCTTCACACACTAAGTTATTTGAAGTATGTGATGGAAGTATCATTAGTAAAGACTTTAGCATCTAAATACAAAACAACTTGCAGGAAAATTTATAGAAAATTTGGTGCAATGATTGAAAACGACGAAGGTGAAAAACGAAAAGTCATCCAAGTCAGAGTAGATCGTTTACCATCAAAGATACCATTAATTACACACTTTGGTGCTGTGTCACTAAAATGGAATAAATGGGTAAGTATAAGTGATAACCTTATACCAATATGGAATAAGCGTAGTGAAATAGAGCAAAGACTATTGGCACAAACTTGTGAATTATGTAAATCACAAGAGCAGATTGAAGTACATCACGTACGTAAACTTGCTGATTTGCTAGGTAAACGTAATACTGAGCTACCGAAATGGAAAAAGAGAATGATTGAACGACAGAGGAAGACTCTTGTTGTTTGTCATGAATGCCATAAGAAAATCCAATATGGAAAATATGATGGTGACTCCTTAAAACGTTAGATTATTGGAGAGCCACGTGATACGGAAACGATCATGCGTGGTTCGGAGAGGGGTTGTTGGAAAAGTACTTAACAAGTAACTCGCTGGCTGCCCACTCTACTAATGCAGTCAAAGCAAGTGAAATAGATATTCCTAAATGAGACATTGTTAAACTTGTGCCAACAGCAAATACTCCAGATAATATAAGAGAAGCAGAGGCATAAATTATTTGCTTTCTACTCTGAGCTCTTGCTTCTGAGAATTGAGATTTTACTGCTGAACTTTGTTCAGAGACTCGAGATAGGTTGCTAGTCCTTTTACTATAACCTTGTTTTACATTAACACCCACAGACTCAGTGGCAACTTTTGAATCCATCTCATCCTGGATTGATATATCAATATTTTCCGGCTGTTCATTAGCTAGAATAAGCTCATCATGCAAATTTTTTACAGAGCAAAAATGTGAGGGATCGATACTAAAGCTTTCTTCAATGCCTTCTAATCGTTTATTCTCTTCCTTTAATCGTTCTATATTTCCTCGTAATATACTATTTTCTAATAGCAATTCCTCACATTGTTTCCCTTTTGCATCTATCTCTTGTTCCAGCTTTACTAGTTTAATTTCATAGTCTTTACATAACTCAGCTTTTCCTTCCGGTATATCTGCATCCTCCACTTGTATACACGAATCTTCGGTTTCTCTTTTTGTCTTTTCCGCTCTTAACAAATACTCATAATCATCTTGGAGAGTAGACCGGCGGAACTTCCCCACCAGTCTCTCGCAGAACTGTGCATGAAGTAGAGTGGGCAGCCAGCGAGTTACTTGTTAAGTACTTTTCCAACAACCCCTCTCCGAACCACGCATGATCGTTTCCGTATCACGTGGCTCTCCAATAATCTAACGTTTTAAGGAGTCACCATCATATTTTCCATATTGGATTTTCTTATGGCATTCATGACAAACAACAAGAGTCTTCCTCTGTCGTTCAATCATTCTCTTTTTCCATTTCGGTAGCTCAGTATTACGTTTACCTAGCAAATCAGCAAGTTTACGTACGTGATGTACTTCAATCTGCTCTTGTGATTTACATAATTCACAAGTTTGTGCCAATAGTCTTTGCTCTATTTCACTACGCTTATTCCATATTGGTATAAGGTTATCACTTATACTTACCCATTTATTCCATTTTAGTGACACAGCACCAAAGTGTGTAATTAATGGTATCTTTGATGGTAAACGATCTACTCTGACTTGGATGACTTTTCGTTTTTCACCTTCGTCGTTTTCAATCATTGCACCAAATTTTCTATAAATTTTCCTGCAAGTTGTTTTGTATTTAGATGCTAAAGTCTTTACTAATGATACTTCCATCACATACTTCAAATAACTTAGTGTGTGAAGGTTGTAGGCCATTTTGTAATATTGTACAATTCCTCGATATTCAGTTTGATACTGAGCAACAATACTGTAAGCTGTATCAAGTGTACGTTGAGGTAAATGTATAGGCTTTCCACAACGCATATATTCAGAACACTTTTTCTGCTTTATATGATGTGGTACACGTAACCCAATACTACCGTTAATACATCGTTGTGTCCGATGATCATGTTTATCATCTGCATGCAAGACGTGTATTTTATAACCTAAAAAATTGGCTTTGCTATCACACGCGTGTGTAATAAGCGTTTTATCTTCATTAAGCATAAGTTTGAGCTCCTCATTGAGGAATTTAGCAATCTCATTTTTAATTTGTTCAGCTTCATTTTTTGGTCCTGCAAACCCTACCAGAATATCATCAGCATACCTAACATACCAAAGACGTCGATAATTTAGATCACAAGAATCCTTAGATGGCATACCCTGCACTAATTGACGCAGTTGTTTTGCTTGATCCCAGTTCCCTTGTTTTCTCATCATCGATACTTGCATGGTTAACCTTAAATATTTTGGATTTGTCTTTCTTCGCTTACCTCGGTTATTTGCTGGTATTAGTATATGTTCCACATGTTTATCTAACCGATCGAGTAATATGTTACTCAAAATTGGACCAATAATAGAACCTTGTGGTACCCCACTATGACTCTTATTGTACTTCCAATTTTCCATATATCCTGCTTTTAGCAGTCGATTGATTAGCTGAATAAAACGGTTATCTTGGAAGCTTTCACTCAGTATTTTCAACAACATAGTATGATCAATTGAGTCATAACATGCACTGAGATCTCCCTCTATAAACCATTTTGTACCTCTGCCTTTTTGCATTACTGCTCTTAATGCAGTGTGGCATCCACGCTTTGGTCGAAATCCATGTGAACATTCACTAAATTTAGGCTCATAGTAGGCTTCCAATATTAATCGGATTACTTCTTGAAGTAACTTATTTGACCATGTTGGCAATCCTAACGGCCTGCGTTTACCACTCTTCTTTAAAATATAGATACGTTTTACTGGTGTCCACCGATATCGCTCATAGCGTAAATCCTCTATGATTTTATCGATTTTCTCCAAAGACATACCATCAACTGTTTCAGTTGTCACACCTTCTGTCATAGCACCTTTATTACGACAAAGTTTGCCATACGCTCGAAGGTAAAGATCACGCTGATAAAGTAGGCGATATACGTTTTTAACCGGCAAATTTCTTTGTCCACGTTCACGTATAATGTTAAGTATTGTTTCAGCTTTCCGCATCTTGCGTACCTCCCAATTTCAACATTCAATTATCTGTCACCCTTTGCCCTGTATGTGGCTTTCCCACGCTCCCCGGTGATTCGTTACTTTCACGACTACTACGATGACTCCGTAACCATAGAACTCGCGTTCCTTAGGTCATCCCATGTTCCGTCACTAAGAACTGTTCTAGATCAACTTAGGTTTTCCATTCATCCTCTTAAATAAGTTCACTACTTATCGTTCTACAGCCAGAATGTCACACAAACGAAAGTTTAATCTGTGCTTACCGTAGACATGGGGTTTTAAATGCGATACCCATGGATGTGAAGTCCCACCCCTGAAGATTAGAATTCAAGCAGTTTAGCTTTAACCATATTGATCAGGTGTTGCAAGCCGTTATCTTACACATCTTCAGATAACTCTCGCTTTACATACATGCTCTTGTCCTCCTTCCCTTTCGGGTTAAAGTTAGTTGTTCACCTCGAGGCCATTTATTCTGAACCCCGCTTAGCTCTGCTAAGTATTTCTTAATGCGTACCACGGCGCACCCTCGCGACTCACACAGCTCCCATTATTCAGTCTTTTGACCTAAAGCTAGTGTCCAGTGGTAAAAAGTATTTGTCCCTTCTTTCCTCATTTTTCCTAGAAGTTGCCTCGCTAGTCTTCCATGATTTCGAAGCTTCTTATACTTTCTTCTGACCCACTTTTCTAGGTGCTGCTCTATGTTTCTCAGAGGTTTATATATCTCTTTCCTGTAAAACCTGCCATAGTACTGATACCAGCCTCTGACTATTGGATTTACTGTCTTTGATATTTCCTCTAATGTTTTGTGTGTATTTCGTAGTATTTTCCAGGACCTTATGGTTGTAGTAATATTTTTCTTGGCCTTGTTGCTAATTGCGGGAAGAAATGAAACAAAATGCTTTCCTATTTTATTTCTTGCTAACCTGGGTCTAAATGTGTAACCCAGAAAATCAAAACTTTGTTTAGGAAATTCATTTTTCCTATTGTCATCCTTGCAGTACACAATTTGTGTCTTTGCAGGATGTAATTTTAGCTTATACTCAGCCAGTCTTTCTTCAATTGCTACCCTCATAAATTCCGCCTGTCTACTACTCTTGCAGTGCACTATCGCATCATCTACATACCTCTCAAATGGTATTGTTGGGCACTTTCGTCTCATCCACTCATCAAATACATGATGCATAAATATGTTTGAGATCAGCGGGCTTATTGAACCTCCTTGCGGAACTCCTTTATCCCTAACTACCTTACTTCCATCTGCTTGCTGAATTGGCGCTTTCATCCATCTTTCAACATACAGTATGACCCATTTGCAGTCTGTGTGCCTTTTGATAGCTCGCAATGCCAACTCGTGGTCCAAATTGTCGAAAAATCCTGCTATATCAAGATCTATCGTCCAATCGTACCACCAGCATCTTTTCCTCGCAGTTCCTACCGCATCCAGTGCAGATTTGTTTGGTCTATAACCATATGAATCTTCATGAAACTTCGGGTCTACTAACGGTTCTAGATACATTGTAGCTGCTGTCTGCGCTATCCTGTCCGATACTGAAGGGACACATAAAATTCTTTGTCCCCCTTCTGTACCTTTTGGTATTGCTACAGCTTTTACAGGCTCTGGAAAATAACTTCCAGATGACATTCGATTCCATAGCTTGTACAGATTATCTTTTAGATTTTCTTCAAACTTTGTTATCGTAACCTCATCTACACCAGCAGCACCCTTATTTTTCGATACTTGTTTATAAGCTCTCCAAATAACTTGCTTCGGTATATCAAAAGACTTTGTTTTACTCATTAACTCCTCCCTTTCGGTTGATAAATAATTAAAACTGAATAACTCAGCCCCTTCGCTCCATTTCCATTACAGAAATTTCTTCACTACTACGAGCTGATCCGCCCCTGTTCTTCGCATCGGTACTCTCATCCTTGAAGTTTAGCTTCTTGGATTTCTCCCTTATCATCGAAATGACAGGTTCCCGCAGTTCTACACAATAGCCCAAAATGGATCCGCGCCACCTATATGCCGGACGCCATCTATCCAGTAAACAAGTTTCCGATAGATTTATCCCAGGTTAGGCTAGAACACCTGGTTTTGACATCTTCTATGAAGTTTCGACACTTCATCAGTGGTTCATTTGCATTCGCCTCTCCATTTTACACATGACGCATAATTGCGCCTTTTCCATAACGCTCACTACCATGGCTCTTTACCAAAGCAGCTTATGGCTGTTTGAAGCCTGCTCTTGTAAACCGGCTCCGAGGGACCTACCCTCATCTATTGTGCAGCTTCAACTGATCGCTTCTACGGCACACCTAGCCTTTCTCTTTTGACTTCTTTATCAACTGTTGGCCAAAAATCCCAAAAAAACTCTTCTAATGGTTCAAAATCTCTTTTTTTCTTATTCTTTCCTGGAACCTTTTTAGTAGAAGAAAATTTGCCACTAGGTATTTTCATAATATTAACCTAATTAGTAGTAAGTTAATACAATTATACACCTTTTTGCTTTCTGAGTCAATATCACTAAGATATTAACTACTCTTGTCTATTAACTATTTCCTAGGAGATTTAATCAATCTATTTGATGCCGGCTAGGATATAATTATAGCCTGACCACATAGTTATAATAGCTGCAACCCATAAACAAATCGCACCTGTATATTGAATCATATAATAATCGTTCATTATTAGCGCTACTACAGCAACCATCTGCAAAAATGTTTTAATTTTTCCAGCTTTGCTTACAGGTAGACTAACATTTGTAGCTATCAGAAACTCCCGTAAACCCGAGACTAATATCTCCCGACAGATGATGATAATCGATGGTACTATTGTAAAATCATTTATCTTATGCTTATAAACTAGCATAATTATCGTTGAAACCACTATTAATTTGTCAGCAATTGGATCAAATAGCTTGCCAAACTTTGATTGGACTTTCCACGCACGCGCCAGGTAACCATCAAAAAAATCCGTAATGCACGCAAACACAAAGATTGATATTGTTATCAGGCCTGCATATTTATTTTCTATATAAAAACTTAATATTATTGCTGGTATTGCAAGTGCACGAGAAATTGTAAGCAAATTAGGCACGTTTTTTTTAAGCATGTAATATCATCTTACGTAATAGGTAAACTTATACAGAAGTACAACAGAGTTCACAAGTTAATAGTTTACAATTGAACATTTATAAAAACTCCATATACTTAAAAAATACAAGCTTAAAATATAAGGATGTAATGATGAACGATGATTTAGATAGTACCACAAAACAAGAAGCGCTTAAGTATCACAGCAGAGGTGGTAACCCTGGTAAAATTTCAATCATGCCAACAAAACCTTTATCTACCCAGTATGATTTGTCACTTGCTTATTCCCCTGGTGTTGCAGCTCCGTGCCTTGAAATAGCTAAAAATCCTGAGGTTGTTTATGATTATACAGCAAAAAGCAACTGTGTTGCTGTCATTTCAAATGGCACTGCAGTGCTTGGACTTGGTAATATCGGTCCTCTTGCTGCAAAACCTGTCATGGAAGGCAAAGCTGTTTTATTTAAGCGTTTTGCTGATATTGATGCAGTTGATATAGAAGTTGGTACAGAAAATATAGAAGATTTCATCAATGCAGTAAGGTATCTTGGGCCAAGTTGGGGGGGGATAAATTTAGAAGATATAAGATCTCCCGATTGTTTTATAATAGAGAAACGCCTGAATGAACTGATGGATATTCCAGTGTTCCATGATGACCAGCATGGAACTGCGGTGGTTGTTGCAGCTGGCATAGAAAATGCTCTTGATATTGTTGAAAAGAAATTAGAGGACGTTAAGATCATTATGAATGGTGCTGGAGCAGCCGGTATTGCATGTTTAGAAATACTAAAGTCCATGGGCGCTAAAAATATAGTGCTGTGTGATAAGCAAGGAGTAATATACAAAGGTAGAAACGAGGATATGAATGAGTGGAAGGAAAAGTATGCAATTGATACTTCCGAACGTTCTCTACTTGATACAATAAAAGGCGCTGATGTATTCATCGGACTATCTGCAAAAGATGTGTTAAATGAAGAGATGTTAAAGAGTATGGGCAAAGACCCGATTATTTTTGCTCTTGCCAATCCCGATCCAGAAGTAAGGCCTGAGTTTGCAAAATCTGTGAGGCCAGATGCAATAATTGCAACTGGTAGGTCAGATTACAACAACCAAGTCAACAACGTAATGGGTTTTCCTTATATATTTAGAGGGGCACTTGATGTACATGCAACAACAATAAATGATGAAATGAAAATTGCAGCTGCAGATGCAATAGCAAAGCTTGCCCGTGAGCCAGTACCAGGTGAGATATCTGCAGTCTATGGCGGTCGTAAAATGGGCTATGGACGTGAATATATAATACCTACTCCATTTGACCCAAGATTAATTTCTATAGTAGCTCCTGCTGTTGCAAAAGCCGCAGTTGATTCAGGTGTTGCAAGAAAGGCAATACAAGATTGGAGTAAATATGAAAATCAATTAAAATCTCGTCTTTCTAATGTTCTCAGCACGCTGAATTTACTATCTTCACATATGTAATTTATTGGATAAAGTTAAAAGTGATAAACCAACCCAAACTCTAAGCCATATATGCCAAACCTATTGGTAATGGTTGCAGTTGTTGATTCAACACGTGCAGTTTCATCAACTTTACTTCCTCCACCGGCAGGAATATATCCTTCACCAGCTAGTATCTTTATTCCTGGTACAATATCTTTAAATTGGTTATCAAGGATACCAAAATAGCGTAAACCAGCAAATGCTTGAGTTTGTGCTGTAAGTTGGTGATTGATACCAAGTTTTGCTTGGTAAGCCAAGGCATATCTGGTTTTTCCTAGAAATTTAACCCTAGTTACACCTGCACCAATACCAACATATGGGGTGAATGGCATTTTTGCTATATTAAAATCACGATATACATTGACCATTCCAGCTAAGTTATTAAAACCTTCATTTTTCATCTTAAATGCAGCTCTGAACTCTGCTTCAACACTACAATTTTCTTGAATGTGAATATCAACCTTTCCACTTCTCCAAGGTGAATTGCATTCCGCTCCAGTAGACGCATCATTGTGACGACGAAGTTCAATATATCTTGCTTTTTTCTTATCTGAATAATCTTCATCATATAAGTTAGTCTGAGAATATAAGCCTTCAAACTCAACTCTCATATTTTTGAATAAATACCCTATTGCAGCACTACCGGCAAACCCTGGAACATATTTAGGACTGTATCCAGCTTCAATTCGCTCCTTCTTATTAAAACTAAAAACCCCCTCTGTTATATTGTCACCTGCATCTTCTTTTCCTTCTAGAGAACCTATTGCATTGAAGAATGCTCCAAAATAGTTAGCTTTGATGTAAACATTCTCTAAGTTATTTATTTTATCATCGTAAGATAAGCACCTAAATGAAAAAGTTAGCAAAACCAATAGATATGTGAATTTAAATCTTTCGCCCACCACAAAGCCTCCCTGCATAATTTGTCATTCCATTATTATAGTATGCTTCTATTTTTTATGATAGCAACTTTTTATTGCGCTCAATCGTTTTAGATTTATAATGAAAGTATTGTAATTTAAAGCAAATCAATGACTATTGCAATTCACGAATTAGAGAGGATCATCAAACAATCGTTCCCCGACGCTGATATAAAGATTCATGATCTTGCTGGAGATGATGACCATTATCATTTAAAAATAAACTCCAAGTGTTTTCTTGGAAAGACAAAAATAGAACAGCATAAAATGGTATATAAAGCTCTGGAAGGTCAGTCTATACACGCCTTGCAACTGGAAACTAATACTTAAAAATAAGGTGAATTTATGAGCAATTTTGAACAAATAAAAAAAGATATAACAGAAAATGATGTGGTATTGTATATGAAAGGCACTTCTGATTTTCCTCAATGCGGATTCTCTGGACTCGTCGTGTCAATCCTAAAAAAATTGAACGTGAAGTTTAAGTATATTAACGTGTTGGAGAATGATGAAATACGTGAATCTATAAAAAAGTTTTCTGATTGGCCAACAATTCCACAATTATATATAAAGGAAGAGTTTATTGGTGGTTGCGACATCACTCGCGAGATGTACGAAAAAGGCGAACTGCAAAGTTTATTGAAGGAAAAAAAAATTATTGCGGAATAAGTACCAAGAAACCAGTGCCCAGACGCTGGATAACGTAGTATAGCTATGAAAAAGGATCTTATGTCTTAAACCGTATCCGTTCAGGTGAGCGGCAAAATAAGGTAGACAAAGCAAGATAATAATGTTGATGTTAACACTATTGTCAAGTTTACTGGCCTTTCTATTAGTGAGATTGAAGAATTAAGTGTGAGCGGTTACAAATAATTTACCATTTCTTCTGGTTTCACTATCCTTTCAAACTCTTCCTCAGTGAGCAGTTGAAGTTTTGCTGCTGCTTCTTTTAGAGTGATATTTTCTTTATAAGCAAGCTTCGCTATTTTTGCTGCATTGTCGTACCCTATATGCGTATTTAATATAGTGACCAACATCAACGACTGATTCAGTAAATCTTTTATCCTCTCTTCATTTGCTTTAATACCAACTACACATTTTTCTGTAAAATTTAAACTTGCGTCAGCTAAAAGTCTTATAGACTGCAAAACATTGTAAATTATCACTGGCTTAAACACATTCAATTCAAAATGACCGTTTGAACCACTAATGGTTACAGCAACATGATTTCCCATAACTTGAGTGCATACCATAGTCACCGCTTCACACTGAGTTGGATTCACTTTACCTGGCATAATTGAAGAACCAGGCTCATTTTCCGGTAACATTATTTCCCCAATTCCGCATCTTGGACCAGAACCAAGCAACCTTATATCATTTGCAATTTTCATTAAACTGACTGCTACTGTATTGAGTGTTCCACTGAGCTCAACTAAAGCATCATTTGCTGCTAGCGCTTCAAATTTATTGCCTGCTGAAGTAAATGGAAGGTTAGTAATTCCTGCAACTTGCTTTGCAAAATCTTCAGCAAAACCCTTTTTAGTATTGAGTCCCGTGCCAACCGCAGTGCCACCTTGTGCAAGCTCGTATATACCACTTAAAGTTGATTTTACTCTCTCTATCCCCTTTTTAATCTGGGCTGCATAGCCAGAAAACTCCTGTCCTAGTGTTAGGGGCGTTGCATCTTGCAGATGAGTACGTCCTACTTTTATTATATCTTTAAATTCCTGAACCTTATTATCCAGCACCTTATGCAATTTTTCAAGATTTGGAATAAGCAAGCAGTTTATTTGCTCTGCTGCTGCTATATGCATTGCTGTTGGAAAGGTGTCATTTGACGACTGACCATAATTCACATGATCATTTGGATGTATTGGAGATTTACTACCCAAATTACCACCTAAAATCTCTATTGCACGATTGCTGATCACTTCATTCATATTCATATTAGTCTGCGTTCCGGATCCGGTTTGCCAAACAACAAGCGGAAATTCATTATTAAATTTGCCATCTATTACTTCCCTCGCGGCTGTGCAAATTGCGTCCCCTACCCTATCATCTATAACACCATGTTTCATATTAACACGCGCTGCTGCAAGTTTTACTATTGCTAATGCTTTAATCAGAGGCTCTGGCATTTTTTCTGTGCCAATCTTAAAATTTTCTAAAGAACGCTGAGTCTGTGCTCCCCAGTAATGTTCACTTGGTACTTTTACTTCCCCTAAGCTGTCTGATTCTATTCTCGTCTTTCTATCCATATTTTCCTCCTGGTGTTATGCAAACTGGTTCACTACATAATTTTTTCATGCCTACTTCTTTGTTAATTAAATCATACTAGATCCAAGTAGTCAAGTGTACGAACATTGCAATTTTCAGTTAACTTGCATGGTAGATGCAAGTAGCTGACACTGATTCACTTTATGATGGTGTCATTCCAGTCTGGAATCCAGCCTTTTCATAATCATCAAAACGTTGTATTTTAACATAAAACGGCTACTTTTATGCTTACCAACTTAATAAAATTCCTGGATCCCAGTGTCTGGGCACTGGGATGACACCCTTCTGGTGGACTCAAATCACGATGTTTGCACAGCTGTACGCTTAGTTCTGGTTGCACGCTACCATTCTTGTACATCCATAAATAGAAAATTTACGCTTTAAAAGGATCATATACATCGATTTCCTTAGAATTACTCTTTTTCAATTTTTCACTTAATAATCTTAAAATAGGCTGTAAATCACCATTAATTGATAAGCACAGCACTTCTTTATTGAGATAATTAGCTAGGTGATTCTTCTTTTCCAGAATTTCTGCTTCCCTCAATAAGTCGCATTTGTTTAATACTACAATCTCTTCTTTTTCAACAAGATCACTATTGTAAAGTTCCAATTCATTATGGATACAACTATAAGCCGAAACAACGTCATCGTGAGTTACATCGATTAAATGAAGTAAAATTTGACACCTTTCTATGTGCTTTAAAAATTTATGCCCGAGCCCAACTCCAAGGTGAGCATCAGTAATTATTCCAGGAATATCTGCTATTACAACTTCGCTATCATCCACTTTTACCATGCCTAAATGAGGTCTTACGGTGGTAAATGGATAATCGCCTACTTTTGTATCGGAATTTGAGCAGCGAGTCAAAAATTTTGATTTACCTGCGTTTGGCATGCCAATAATTCCAACATCTGATAAAACTTTTAGTTTTAATAATACATGTTTTTCTTCGCCAGGCTGACCGTAAGTAAAATGTCTTGGTGCCTTATTAGTAGAAGATTTAAAATTAGTATTTCCAAGTCCACCTTTTCCACCCTGTGCTACTTGAAATTCCATACCAGGCTTGTCAAGGTCTACTATTATCTCTTCACTTTCTTCATCAATTATTTGTGCACCGACTGGAACTTTAAGTATAACGTCTTTCCCTGCTGTGCCAGATCTATCCCTGCCTGCACCATTTTTTCCACTATCTGCTTTAATGTGTCTTCTATAACGAAAATGAAGCAAAGTGTTGAGATTAGCGTCGCTGATGAAAACTATGTTTCCACCCTTTCCTCCATTACCACCATTTGGACCACCAAATTCAACGAACTTTTCTCGACGAAAACTTGCACAGCCATCACCACCGTCACCAGCTTTTAAACACAATTTTACTTCGTCTATAAAACCCATGCTAACCCACGATAATATTTAGCATCCTTTCCTAATGCGCTTTCTATTCTGATTAGCTCGTTATACTTCGCGAGTCTATCAGAACGCGATAGCGACCCGGTTTTTATTTGCCCGCAATTTGACGCAACTGCTATATGAGATATTGTTGTGTCTTCTGTTTCACCTGAGCGATGAGAAACAACAGCTTTATAGCCATTTGATTTTGCCATTTCAATAGCAGCAAAAGTTTCTGTTAACGTCCCTATTTGATTTGGCTTGATCAGTACAGCATTTGCCATTTTTTCCTCTATTCCTTTGCATATCAGTTCACAATTTGTAACAAACAAATCATCCCCAACCAATTGAATTTTACTCCCCAATTTTGCAGTAAGTAATTTCCAACCTTCATAGTCGTCTTCACTCATTGCATCTTCTATAGAAATTATTGGATATCTTTCCACAAGATTACAATAATATTCAGTCAACTCTTCTGAAGTAAGATCTCTGTGTTCAAATTTGTAAATTCCATCTTCATAAAAAGTAGATGAAGCAACATCAAGGCCTAGTGCAAAATCACTTTGCGCTGAATAACCTGCTGATTCTATAGCGTATATGATCAAATCAAGTGCTTCTTCAGTACTTTCAATATTTGGTGCAAAACCACCTTCATCCCCTACATTTGTGCTATAACCTTTTTTCTTAAGAATGCTACGTAAGTTGTGGAATACCTCCGCAGATATTCTAATCGCTTCGCTGAAAGTCTCAGCACCGACCGGAAGAATCATGAATTCTTGGAAATCGAGCTTATTGTCTGCATGTACTCCACCATTAATTATGTTAATGAGTGGAACCGGCATAACACTCGTCTGCTTTCCTCCCAAATATCTATATAGCGGCATTTTGAAACTGTTTGCTGCTGCTTTTGCAACTGCAAGAGACACACCCAAAGTTGCATTTGCTCCAAGTTTTGATTTGTTTTTTGTTCCATCCAGTTCAATTAATGCTTTATCAATTGCATTTTGGTCCGCTGCATTCATTCCAATGATTTCATCTGCTATTATCCCATTTACAGCTTGAACAGCTTTCAGCACTCCCTTACCACAATACCTTTTCTCATCTTGGTCCCTGAGTTCCAAGGCTTCTAATTTACCGGTTGAAGCTCCAGAAGGTACAGATGCCCTGCCTATTGCACCATCACAGAGCTCAATTTCTACCTCAATAGTGGGGTAACCCCTGCTATCTAAAATTTCTCTTGCAAATACGTTATTGATTATCTTATTCATTACATTAAACCTTAACTTCCGCAATAAGTGCTGCAGTTTCCTTTGCCAATGTAGCTATATTACTACCAGCACCAATAAATAATACTATATCACTTGGACTTGTCGAATCACTAATAAAATGTGAAATGAGCAAAGCATCATTCATAATTTTTGTGTTATTAAATCCATTACTGATTAAAGCTTTTTGTATATCATCAATCCCACAACCAGGAATAGGCTTGTCTTCTGGGGGATGAACAGGAGTGAGGATGACATAATCAAACATCATGAAAATGCGTATGAATTCATCAAAAAAATTACGAATGCGGGCAAAACGAAGTGGTTCGATAATTCCTATTACTTTTCCTTTAGTAATCGAACGTGCAGCCGTTAAAGTTGCATATATTTCATTTGGATGATGGGCATAATCCTCAATTAACTTAACACCTTTAATATCGGCAATCAAAGAGAATCTTCTTGCTACTCCTTGAAATTCCAAAAGGCCTTTTTTAATATCTGCATCGCTAATTCCGAGCTTTATCGCAACTGATATTGCAGCTAGGGCGTTGCTTACTTTGTGAATTCCAATTGCATTTGATAGTACTATGTTTTTTAAAGGGCTGGATCCCAGTGTCACGCACTGGGATGACATCTCTGTACACTTTCCTTTTGTCATTCCAGCACGTAATGCTGGAATCCAGTTGTTCAACACATCAAATTCTATGCTGTTAGCATGCTGTTTAATGTTGCTGGCTCTTATGCTACCATTCTCAAACCCAAACGTTATAGAATTACCCGCATCATAATCGATGTCTACAGAATCAGGTAAAACTGCAGAACCTGCATTATTCACGAATTGGGAAAATGCATTTTTGATATTATCAAATGTGCCGTAATAATCTATGTGGTCATTGTTGATACTTGTTATGACAGCAATCTTTGCAGGGATTTTTAGCATAGTTCCATCAGACTCATCAGCCTCGATCAGAAAAGTGTCACTCCCTCCAAGTTTGAAGTTGCTCTTATAGGAATTTAATATCCCTCCTACAGTTACAGTCGCATCAATGCCAGAATGATCAAAAATGGAAGCAATCATAGCGGTTGTTGTTGTCTTTCCGCTTGAACCTGAAACCGCTATCACATATTTACCTTTCATAATTTCAGCAAGTATGTCTGATCTATGCAAAACGGTTTTATTGTTATTTTTTGCCGCAATTAACTCCACATTATCAGATTCTATTGCAGAAGAATGTACAACTATTTGAGCTTGGCTTATATTATTAGCATTGTGACCAATAAAAACCTCTATACCTAGCTTTTGTAACTTATTTATATTGTCGTTTGATTGTGCATCACTGCCTTGAACTTTGCAATTGGAATTGTGAAGAATTTCAGCAATGGCACTCATTCCGATTCCACCTATACCAATAATATGTATTATTCCTTTTTGAGTTTTGTTAATATTTAGCAGTAGATGTTTACTCATTACTAAATTTATTATAGTATAATTTAAAATCCTCATAGTATCGAACCCTCTTACCGAATACAATGATAAAAAACCTAACCTTTCTATGTCTAATATTTGTTTTGATAAGTAGCTGCAGTTTTAGCAACAGGTTTAACTGCACTGCAGGTCATTATAAAATTGGCAGCAGCTACACAATAAATGGTATAACTTATTATCCAAAAAACTGTAAACACTATGAAGAGATAGGGATAGCATCGTGGTATGGAATAGAAGATCATGGCACACTTACAGCAAATGGTGAAGCGTTTAACCGTCACTTGATCTCTGCAGCGCATAAGACTTTGCCCTTACCCTGCTTTGTTCTTGTCACTAATTTAGAAAACGGAAGAAAGCTTGTTACAAGGGTTAACGATAGAGGGCCTTTTATTGAAGGCAGAATAATAGACTTATCAGAAAAAGCAGCTCAAGTCTTAGGATTTCATAAATCTGGGCTTGCAAAAGTAAAAGTTCAATACCTAAGAAAGATGTCAGAACAATTGATACAAAATACTCCTCATTACAGAAAGCAATATGAAAAAGAAATGCAGAAACGTCATCCGAAACAAGACAGTGCAGAAAGTAAGGGATATGTTGCATTTTTTAAAAGTGCTCAGGCTGCTAAATCAGCTGCATCAAAGCTTCGCAATCAAGGAATAAAAAATGTTAGATTGCTTTTTAAGAACGATCAATATTGCGTGAAAGTGAGTTATAGGTAGTGGTGAGTGCAGAATTTGAAAGATTTGGTTAATGTAAGGAACGCTGGCTAACTATTGTAAGTTAAAAATGTGATATAAAAAAGATATCAACAATTTATAGCTATACCACCGCGATATCTCTTAGCCGCTAACACGTAGCGGAATGACGAGCTTATCGTCACGCCACCGCTAACCGTCATACCGCGATTTATTCGCGGTATCTCAGCCGCTAACAAGTAGCGAAATGACAGCAATCCTACGTCATGCCGCCGCTAACCGTCATACCGCGATTCATTCGCGGTATCTCAGCCGCTAACAAGTAGCGGGATGACGAGCTTATCGTCATGCCACCGCGAACCGTCATACCGCGATTCATTCGCGGTATCTCAGCCGCTAACAAGTAGCAGAATGACACCAATCCTACGTCATACCGTCACGGTATCTCTAGATCCCGCTAACAAGTAGCGGGATACTTGACCTTTACAGGAATGACAGTTGTCGTTTAGCTATAAATGTTAAGAAATTTACCAAATAAAAAAAAGGCAAAGAAACCCTAGGGTAGCTAGTATTCAAATTCTCCCTTGTCTATTTGACGTCTTTTACTGTCTTAAACACTTTATAAGCGCGTTTCGGCTTGTATAGGTAGAAACCTAAAAGTTTTATAAAGACATGAGGTGCACATAGTGCAAAAAATTAAGCATGATTTACGCCAAATACATTAAGTTTTTTGTCATTAATCCACTGCAGAGATTGCGAAGATAAATAAATAGCTTCAGTTTCATAATAAGGGGGTTGGCAAAATGTGTCAAGCAAGTTTTTTCGTTTCTATAAATCTGGATTTCAGCGTTATGCGCTGGAATGACAACGTGAGGTAAATTTTTCAACATCCCAAAATTACAGAATTCAGTCTGTTTAATTAAGTGTGAACTGTTACACGAAAATTTTGTAAACAGATTAATATACCCTGTTTTTGCTATTCATCTAAAAATGGAACCATAGAGTACGTTGAGGAGCGTAAGCAAATTTTAATGCAAAAATTACTATCAAAAAATAGATTATGCAAGAGGTCTAATTATTCTGCCGCAATTTTGCTCTATCACACTTGCCACATTTAATATTCCAGCTTCATCATAATAATTTCCAATCACTTGCAAGGCAAGTGGTAAACCCTCATTGGAGAGCCCAACAGGAACAGAAATAGCAGGCAATCCTGCCAGACTTGCCGGCACAGTAAACACATCATTGATGCACATAATTAGCGGATCTGGCTTTTCATTTAAGCCAAAAGCTTCTGTTGGAGCAGATGGCACAAGTATGTAATCTATTTTTTCAAACGCTTTTATAAAATCATTTCTGATTAATGCCCTGATACACTGTGCTTTTTCGTAATATTCATTGTAATGACCTGAGGAAAGCGCATAAGCGCCAATTAAAATTCTTCTTTTCACCTCTTTACCGAAACCTTCTGCTCTTGTTAGTGAATACATTTCTTCAAGGGTATCAGCATCAACCCTGAACCCATAACGCACACCGTCATAACGAGCAAGATTGGATGAAGTTTCAGCAGAACAAATTAAATAATAGACTGGTATTGCATATTTAGTATGTGGCAGAGTAACGTCAACAACTTCAGCGCCATTTTCTTTTAAATAGGAAGCAACTTTCTCCCAATTATGGACTATTTCCTCTGAAATTCCATCCATCCTATATTCTTTTGGTATACCAATACGCTTACCCTTGACATCACCATTTATAAAGCTAGAAAATTTAGGCACTGGCTTTTCGCTTGATATTGAATCTTTTGTATCATAGCCACAGATTGCTTCCAGCATTAATGCTGAATCAGAGACAGAACGAGTAATGACTCCTGCTTGATCTAGAGAACTCGCAAATGCAATCATACCAAAACGCGAGCATCTTCCATAAGTTGGCTTTATTCCAACCACTCCACAATAAGCTGCTGGTTGGCGCACAGATCCACCGGTGTCACTCCCTAGTGCTCCAGCGCATAAAAATCCAGCCACCGATGCTGCAGATCCACCAGATGATCCACCAGGAACAACTTTTTCCCCATCGCTTTTTCTAATCCACACATTTTCAACAGGGCCAAAATAGCTATTTGTGTTCGCAGAACCCATAGCAAATTCATCCATATTAAGCTTACCGAGCATGGCTGCTCCACTTTTTAAAAGCAAGTCAGACACCGTAGATTCGTAAGTCGGAACGAAATTTTCCAGCATTTTTGAGCATGCTGTTGTTTTTATTCCTTTTGTACAGAATAGATCTTTGATGCCAACTGGTACACCCATGAGCGGCGAGATTAAATCATCCTTTTGCCTAGAGAAATGTTCATCTGCAGCTTTAGCAGCTTTCATTGCTATCTCTGGGGTTTTTGTTATAAATGCATTTAATTTCTCATTTTCAACCACACTGATGTGCGCCTCTACGAGTTCAACGGCAGAAAAACTCTTTTTTTTGAGCCCGTCATGCATTTGTGTAATACTTAACTTTCTTAGTTCATTCATCAATATTTAATTTTTAGCAAGACGTTAATTATAACATGGCACGATAAAAAATCCATACATTTATAGTTACAGCTAGAAATGTAGCTAAGGTAACTTAGATTCACCGACAATCGTCATCCCGCTACTTGTTAGCGGCTAAGAGATACCGCAGCGGTATGACGTAGAAGCTATACTTTTATACTCACCAACTCAGTATCCAATCCGGATTGTATCTTAAAAAGGTCAAAAGACTATAATAAGCAAAGGAGTGATACTGTGTCTGAGTGAAAATCGTTGAGATCCCAGTGTCTGCTGCTTGCATAGCATTTATTTACAAAAAAATAGTCATGCAAGAGACTTTGCTTGGATATTTGATATAATTTAGGTCTATTAAAGCAAAAAATACTAACATGAATGAAGTGATAACATTTGGTTGTCGTCTAAATTTTTACGAGAGCGAGTTAATCAAAGAAGCATTAAAAAAAGCAAAGAGAGAAAATGTTGTTGTGGTGCATAGCTGTGCAGTGACAAACGAAGCAGAACGTCAGGTAAAGCAAAAGATACGTAAGATTTACAAAAATGATCCAAATAAAGAAATTATCGTAGTTGGTTGTGCTGTTCAGTTGGATCCAGAAGTTTACAGTAGCATTCCTGGTGTAAGTAAAGTGCTCGGTAATCAAGATAAGCTAAAAGCTGAAAATTACTTACTAAATGACGATAAAATCTTGGTCAGTGATAACCAAGTAGAACCTGTTCTAATTAATGGATTTGAAGATAAGTCAAGGGCATTTATTGAAATTCAAAATGGTTGTAATCATAGCTGCACATTTTGTTCAATTACTGAGGCAAGAGGGAATAATCGATCTGTGCCAATAAACAGTATTATAGAGCAAATCAGGATCTTTGTAGAAAATGGATATCAAGAAGTAGTGTTTACAGGGGTTGATATTACTGACTTTGGTACAGATTTGTTGGGTAAGCCATCACTTGGTTCAATGATTAGGAGAGTTTTAAAGGATATACCAGAGTTGAAGAGGCTAAGACTTTCCTCTATCGATGTTGCTGAAGTTGACGACGAATTAATGGATTTAATAGCTAATGAGTCAAGACTTATGCCTCATTTACATTTGAGTCTACAATCTGGTAATAATTTAATACTAAAGAGAATGAAGCGTCGTCACAACAGAGAACAAGTGATAGAATTTTGTCATAAAATGAAGAGCTTGAGGCCTAATATAGCATTTGGCGCTGATATTATTGCTGGATTTCCAACAGAAACTGATGAAATGTTTCAGGATACAGTTGATTTACTGAAAAAAACAAATATAGTTTACCTACATGCTTTTCCATATTCAGAGCGGAAAAATACACCTGCTGCACGAATGCCACAAGTACCAGAGAATGTGCGTAAAGAACGAGTAAAAAATTTAAGAGAAGTAAATAAAGAAATTATGAGCAGTTTTTGTCAATCCTTGATCAACACTAAGCAAAGTGTTCTGGTTGAGCAAAATAATGTCGGTAGAGCAGAAAATTTTGCATTAATAAAGCTTGAATCAAAAGCTCAAGCCAAGAGTATTGTGAAAGTTAATGTTAAAGGAGTGGAAAATAATTATCTAATTGGAAATATTTTTTCTTAATTTTTGTACATTGAAGAAATATACGATATAGTAATTATACTGTAAATGATAATTGTGAATTCATTTATGATAACTAGAATATCTATTACTTTATTTTTGATTTTCATTTCATGTGTCTATTTTTTTATTACTTATATTAGTAATGATACACACATTGAGCAAGTACAACCCTTAAAATTAGAAACAGACAATAATAAAAGTGTGATACGTTCTGAGGAGGTTACTGCAAAAGAAATACCAATAAAATATCAAGAACTTGAAAGTAGTCCACCTTCTGTTTTCCAAGTAGCTGATCAGAAAAATATGTGGTCACGTATTGCAGATCAAGCTGAGCCTACAAAAGAAAAATCAAAAAAACTTGATTTTTATGTTAGCGCTAACGGTGGTAAGGTATACCATGATAATTCAGAAATATTTGTAAAGGGTATACAAGAAATAGGAAAAAGAGTCCTAACTTTAGTTGAAAGTCATTATGGTTTTATAATAAAAAATATAGTGGCAGATGAAATTAAAAGTATACAGCAATTTGATGGTAAAATTGATTTCCAGTGGTTTAGCAGCATGTCTTTAGGTTACTATGCTGGAGAAAATGGTAAAATTGATTTTGAAGCCGCGTATTCTATAGCCAATATTGAAGATAGTAATTCTCCTCCGGTATTTGATAAATCAGCAAGTATATTTGCGTTTTTGTTAAACTTCTATTATAATCCCAGCGTTCAGGATACACAATTTGCTCCGTACATCGGTCTTGGTATAGGACCAACAGTTTTTAGATTAAAAAGGATTAATGGGTCACCCCAAAATTCAATGCCACTGAATGTTCCTTGGTTTGCTTATCAAATAAAACTTGGTGTTGATTATTCAATAATCCCAGAAATCAAAACCTTTCTCGGCTATCGTTACTTTAGCGTTCCGATACCTGTTGCAGATGACATATCTACTCACAATATTGAAGTTGGTTTGATATTTAATTTTTAGTGATAATTTAATATATATATAAATTCTTATCTTTTCTATCTAACAAACCAAATGTTGGTACTATTGTTGCTTTTAAAAAAATGACAGTTTCTACTGTTCTAATATTATTCGCTAGCCTTTTTGATTTCTGATGCAATAAGCTTTGCTTATCTTCTCTATGTTCTATAAGCCCGCCGATTACCATAATTTCACCGCTCTTAATTTTTAACATAGAGTTCATTTCTCTGATTTCAACAATTGGAATGTCGCTATTTAATTTCATTTTACTCTGCTGTGCGACGTACTCTATATCTGGATCTTTAGTGTAGCCGTTAATTCTTGATAAAGTTGGATGTATATCCATGAATATTTCACTAGTATCAATGTTAATGCTTGGGTGGATTATTAGCACAACACCTATTGGGACGCTATTCATCTTGGTAATTAAGGTCTGATTAGAGTTTCTAGTATCTTTTTGTATATCGGAGGTAAAATAAATATGGTTTTTAGTAAATGAAATCATCGCTTGCTGATTATTTATAGCATGTACTCTGGGGCTTGAAATTACAGTTGAAGTGCCAAATTTGTCTAAATTTTTTACTAAATCTCCTAGATCATTTGCACCAAAGTTCATTGCTAGGTTAATAATGGAGTTATCTTGATTTATTATAGACTTAGTTCCATCTTGTAAGTCATTTAAGTTCATACCAGAAAGGTATTTGTCATCTAGCACAACTTCAACTATTTTTGCCTCTATCATTACTTGAGAAGACGCTAACTTCTTAACCTTATTAATATATTCTTCAACAGCTTTGTGGATATCTTTTCTAGCATTCAAAATAATAACACCAGCTTCTCTGTTGGATGAAAGGAATTCGCCATCATCCACCCCGTTAACATCCATTATTGCATTCAAGCCTTTTTCTAATGAATTCCATAAGTCACTACTGTATTGAGACTTCATAACATTGTTATAGTCCCTATCAACGTTACTTCCATCACTGTTAGTAATATTGTTATTAATGACGAAACTGCTTTGAGCAGAATGTTGAATATTGATGAAGTCTACGTAATAATTTTGTGCGTATGGCAAGTCCTGCTCAATTCTAATTACACCATTACTTGTTGAGTAACGCAGTTTGGCGCTATTTGCTATACTCTGAATTACTTCGTTTATATCCTTATCTTTTAGCTTTAAAATAATATTACCTGATATTTTTGGGTCCATATCCAAGTTAACGTCAGAAAGTTTTCCTATCTCAATCAGCAAATCCTTTACTGATACTTCTTCACTAACATTAATAGAAATAAGCTGATTACTGATTGTGAGATCGGGAAACTCTATTGGTAAAGGCATAATTTCTGGTATTGCCGGTTCATTAATCTCCAAAGAGGTGTTATATTGTTGCAACGGATAATCGTGCTTATAATTGTCTATGTTAATAGGATATTGCTTGGTAGGTAGATGTGTGCAAGAAATAATGAAGAGGAGTATTAAGCATTTAAAAATAGCCATTAGAACAGCATACAAAATCTATACTAATAGATTTCTATAAAAATATTAAAAATGTATTTAGAGGTTGTCCGGAAACTAGTAAATTCAAGCATATTCCCTCTTTAACATAACCCTACTCATAGCTAGGTATATGAAATTCTCAGTGGATGTTGTGAGTAAATCATACTCCTTCGATAGCCTTCTATTCCTATTAACCCAAGCAAAAGTCCTTTCTACAACCCATCTTCTTGGCTGTACTTTAAACCCTTGTTCTCTTGTTGGTAGTAGCTCAGGTGGCGTATCTTTGTGCACCCAAAATCTACATGGAGGCCTTTTAACAATTTCAATATCTATGTCATATTCTTCCTTTATGTGATTCTTTAAATTTCTTCCTTGGTATCCCATGTCAGCCCACATTTTTTTAACTTTAGTATATTTTGTTCTCATATTGTTTAATGCTATTTTAATACCATCTCTATCATTTTCGTTAGCAGCGCCTACGTAACAACCTAGTATAAAACCCTGAGTGTCTGTAATTATATGCCTTTTTCTACCCTTTACTTTTTTACTTCCATCATAGCCTTTGATCCCCCCTTTTCTGTAGTCTTTACAGATTGACTATCTACTATACAGGCACTCGGCTGCTCATTCCTTCCTATTTTTCTTCTACTATATTTTGTAATTTCATAATTCATTTTCTCAAAAATTCCCTGCTTCTTCCATTGCCTGAACTGCTCATACACAGTCTTCCATAGCGGAAAATCATTTGGTAAATACCGCCATTGACACCCTGTACGCAATACATAGAAAATTGCTTCTAATATTTCTTTTTTGCTATACTTTGGCAGCCTTCCTCCTTTCTTGTATGATACTCTGAAGTGTTTTTCTATTCTTGCCCATTCCCTTTCGCTTAGATCTGTTGGATACTTTTTTCTCATCTTTACCCCGTACTAAAATTTCAGATATTATAGCCTTTTACTTGTTTCCGGACAACCTCTAAAAGAGTTTTCTGATCTTATTGATAAAATAAAAGAACACCCTTTTAATGTTGAATTGATAAATAATACATTAGATTATGAAAAATTCAAATTCTACCTTCAGCAGGATTTTCTGTATTGTATAGATTGCGCTCGTGCTTTTTTAATTGTTGCAGCTAGAGTTGATGATATTGAAATGATGAGTAGTTTAATCAATTTGGCACAAGGAGCATTTTATGTTCGAGAACAGTATAAAAAATATTTTGAAGATTGTGATCTATCTGATGATCACAAAAAGTCAAGAGCTTATTCTGCCTTTACTGACTTTTTCATGAGTGCCGCATATCACAATTCTGTTAATGAAGCTTTAGTAGCATCTTATTCTTGCTTTAACATATACCAAATCGTTATACGCCATATGGTAAATGAGATAACAACTAAAGGGGTTAAAAATAACAAATACAAAGAGTGGATCAACATTTATAGTAGCGAAACAGTAAATGCTGTAATTGATGAGGTTACTGATATTACAAATAAGCTATATAAAAAAGCTAGTGACTGTGAAAAAAAGAGGATGTATGAGTTTTTTAAGAAAGGGCTGGAATTAGAAATAATGTTTTGGGATGAGGCATATTACTCTAATATATCTAGCAAAGAATATTAGCAGCGGATTATTTACGTTAACTTGATCTTTTATCGGTAACTACAGTGTTCAGTGGCATAATTAGGAGCTGTTACGGGTCAAATCTTTTAAAGGATATAATTGAGCATCCTTTTAATGTTGAGTTAGCGAATAACACCCTAAATATAGAGAACTTCAAATTCTATGCTCAACAAAAGACGTTGTTCTTAGGTGATTATATTCGTACCACCTTAATTACTGCATCCAAAATGGAAGATTATAGTAGTATTATCTCGCTTGCTGAAGTAGCCCAAAGAGTAGTGACTGTTAATAGAATGCTATATGACTACTACTTTACTATGTACGGTATAAGTCGCGAAAAGAAATCTCTTGAGTGTTTTAATTTCACTAATTTTCTTTTATCCATCTCGCATAGTAATACCTATGAGGCTATGACGGTTTTGTATTCTTGCATGTTTATATACGAGACTGTCGTTGATAGCATGAAAAATAGATTCAAGAAAAATAATAGATATAGGGATTAGTTTAATTTTTGTTACAGTGATTCAGTAAAGTCTGGATGCATTATTTTGGAAAATATTGTTGATGGATATTGCAGCAGAGCAAGAGAAAACGAAAAGAGCAGAATGCTTGAGTTGTTTAGAATAACTGCACAATTTGTGTTAGATTTTTTGAACGGTGCATATAATTTTTCAAGATTCAATCAATTTCCTAAGGAACATTGACAATTTTAAGCTAATTTGTATCCTTAATAAGTATTTTTTAAAATGCTATGAAAAGTAAAGAACATGATTTTCATTTAGTGGATCCAAGCCCTTGGCCAATTGCTGTATCAGCAGCAATTCTTATTCTTGCACTTGGATTAGTTGGCGCGCTTCATAAACAAATTGTCGGAATGTTTTGTTTAGTTTTGGGAATCTCCGCAGTATCAGGGGTGCTGTTTTATTGGTGGAGAGATGTAATAAGGGAGGCCATTTATGACAAATGTCACACTGCCATTGTAAAACATGGACTCAAATTTGCAATGTACTTGTTTATTCTCTCGGAGGTCGTATTTTTTATAGTGTTCTTTTGTTCATTCTTTAAAGCCTGGCTTGATCCAGTTTTTTTATTTGAGGCGTTTTCTCCTGCAAAAAAAGTTGAATGGCCCCCTGAGGGAATTTTGCCACCTGATCCGTGGTCACTACCATTCATGAATACATTAATATTATTGCTTTCTGGTACAACAATTACTTGGGCAAATCACTCTTTACTTAAAAATGATAAAAAGAGCATGATTAAAATGCTGTCCATAACTATATTGCTTGGAGTTTTTTTTATAATAGTGCAAGCAATAGAGTATCATGAAGCGAGTTTTTCTCTACAAGAAACAGGAGAAAAGCTTATTTATACATCCAATTTTTATATGATTACCGGTTTTCACTGCGCACACGTTATAATAGGAATAATATTTTTATCAGTGTGTTTATTTAGAGCACGGAAAGGCCAATTTACACTTCAGGACCATTTGTGCTTTGAGTTTGCCTCCTGGTATTGGCACTTTGTAGATGTAGTCTGGATATTTTTATTTTTGTTTGTCTATTGGTTAAGCGTTTATTAAGTGGTTAAAATAATAGGTCTAGATCCAGGAATAAGCAAGACTGGGTGGGCCATTATCAGCCTGAACGAAAAAAATAATATTGAATTTTTGGGCGGCGGTACCATATCAACTGATGGTAAATTGGGTACAGGTGAACGCCTACATATAATTTTTGAACAATTAAAGAAAGTAATTTCCCTATACTCTCCGAATGAAGCTGCGGTGGAGAAAATTTTTGTTAATAAAAATCCTAAATCTTCACTAACTTTAGGATATGCAAGAGGGGTTGTAATTTTAGCGTTAAAAATAACAAAGCTAACTATGAATGAATATGATGCAAACTATGTAAAAAAAAGCATTACCGGAAATGGCCATGCTGATAAGGATCAGATTATATTTATGGTGAAGCAAATAGTTAAAAATTTGAGTATAAAATGCCACCATGCTGCTGACGCTCTTGCTGTAGCAATTTGTCATGCTTATACGAAAGGTTCTTGTTTTGTTGAGTAACTTTTATATGGGATTCAGTTTGAAGATTTCCAGATCTGGAAAAACTATTTGATTGTATTTATCTTGTCTAACGTTCGTTGCAAAATAATACATGCGGAGATTTTATCATCTATTTTTTTCGATTTTGTGATTGATATTCCAGTAATTTTTAGTGTATGAGTTGCGATAGATGTTGAGAAGCTTTCGTCTTGTAAGTATATATTTACTTTATATTTTTTTATTATTTTATTTGCGAATTGGATTATAGTTTTACACCATTTAGTTTCTTGCTCGTCCATTTTTAATGGTAGTCCTATTACCATTGATCCAGATTCATTTTCTTTGAATATTCTATGCAGATAACCTAAATCTTTGCTCATATTTTTTCTGTGATATATGCTATGAGCTGTGGCTATGAGCTGTGTTTTATCGCTAAATGCTATGCCTATTTGCTTTTCTCCCATGTCAAGGCACATTATGCGCTTATCTTTTGGAATAGACTTTAGAAACTCATCTGGATTTCTATGTAGCATCTATTAGACTTCCTTTAAAGTGACCTTACCAAAAAAGTGGAGAGAAAGTTAAGAAAATTTTTTACAAAAAGAATAATGAATCAAATTGCTCAGGAATGCAATAGACTTCTTGCATAACCCAAACTAAGTAGAAAAAAGGTATCATCTAAGTAGCTGACACTGGTTTCCATCCAAAAGGGCAGTGCCCCTATGATGTCATTCCAGTGCTTGACACTGGAATCCAGACTTTAATTGTTATACTTGTAAATAAGTCTGGTGAGAATAGACGTTCATCTCAAAATGCAGTATTTTTGTTGAAATAGCTCAACTGGATTCCAGCGTCACGCGCTGGAATGACACCTTTGTGTTTGCATAGCTGTACGAACATTGTGATTTGAGAGCAATCTCCACAAGGGAGGATGTCATTCCAGTGCCCAGACACTGGAATCCAGGAAAAAGAATGGTGTCATCCAAGTAGCTGACACTGGGATCCAGAAGACTTAATTTCAACCAAATAATAAAGGCTGGATCCCAGTGCTTGGCACTGGAATGACAGCAATCCTACGTCATACCGCAATTCATTCGCGGTATCTCGGCCGCTAACAAGTAGCGGGATGACGGTTATCGTTTAGCTACAAACATTAAGAAATTTACCAAACGAAAAAAAAGGCAAAAGAAGCCCCGTGGTTGGCTAATTACTTACATTATACTTTCAAGTATGGCGTTTTTTTATTCTAAACACTTAATAACCGCGATTCAGTTGCTTTTAAACCGCAACTAATCTAAATTATAAACGTTAAGAAATTTACTAAACAGAAAAAAAGGCAAAAGAAACCCTAGGGTAGCTAGTTATTCACTATCCATTTTTTAAGTTGGCGTTTTTTTATGTTTTAAACGCTTTATAAGCGCGTTTCAGCTTATGTAGGTAGAAGTTTGATAAAGACATAAGGTGCACATAGTGCAAAAAATTAAACATGAGACGCCAGATACGTGAGTTTTTTTGTCATTTAATCTGTACAGAGAAGATAAATAAATAGCTTCAATTTTATGATAAGAGGGCTGGCGAAGCTTGTCAAGTAATCTTTTGCATTTAACCCGTTTCTATGGGTAAAACAATCTGCATACCACTTAGCTAACATGAGTTTTGTTTTGACTTTTTGTGCTAATTTTGCAGAATATTAAGATTATCATTTAAATAAAATACATGACGAAAGAGGATTGGGAAGAGGTAATTGGGCTTGAGGTGCATGCTCAAGTTTCTTCTAATACGAAGCTATTTTCTAGCTCATCAACGGAATTTGGTGCTGAGCATAACACTCAAGTTTCTCTAGTTGATGCGGCAATGCCAGGTACGCTGCCAATACTAAATTATTACTGCATAGAGCAAGCAATACGCACTGGTCTTGCACTTTCTGCAGAAATTAATAAGTATTCTTACTTTGATCGGAAAAATTATTTTTATCCTGATTTACCGCAAGGTTACCAGATAACCCAGTTTTTTGAGCCAATAGTTAAAAATGGTAGAGTATTTATCAACGACAATGAAAAGGAAATAAGAATTGCGAGAATTCATTTAGAGCAAGATGCAGGAAAGAGCGTTCATGAGGAAAGCAAAACTTATGTAGATTTAAATCGTGCAGGGGTTGCTTTAATGGAAATTGTTTCAGAACCAGATCTCCGTTCATCTGCGGAAGCTGCAGAATGCATGAAAAAATTGAGGCAGATTTTGCGTTACATTGGTTCGTGTGATGGTGATATGGAAAAGGGATCACTTCGTTGTGATGCAAATGTTTCTGTCCGCCTAAAAGGCAGTAGTACATTTGGCACTCGTTGTGAAATAAAAAATCTGAACTCGATACGTTATATTGTGCAAGCTATAGACTATGAAATACAAAGACAAATTGAAATTTTAGAAAGTGGAGAAGAAATAAGTCAAGATACCTTATTGTTTGACGTTGCTTCGGGAAAAACAAAAGTGATGAGAAGCAAAGAGGATGCAAGCGATTATAGATACTTCCCTGAGCCTGATTTATTACCTGTTGAGGTAAGCCAGGATAAAATTGATTTAATTCAATCATCTTTGCCCGAGTTGCCAGATCAAAAAAAGCTGCGATACATTGAGGAATTGGGTATCAATGAATACGATGCAAACGTCATTACCTCCGATAAAGCAATTGCTGATTATTTTGAGGAATTGATAAAAAAACATGATTCAAAGCTCGCCGTTACCTGGTTAACCGTAGAGCTTTTTGGTCGTTTGAATAAAGCAGGTATTGATATTGTGAGCTCCCCAATCAAAGCAAATGCTTTGTCCGAACTCTTAGATTTTATCGTTGATGGAACAATCTCTGCTAAACTTGGCAAGCAGGTATTCGATAGTATGTTTGAAACTGGCAAACCTGCATCTTTAATTATAGAAGAGCAAGGCCTAAAACAAATAACCGATAGAGGTCAAATATCAGAAGTTATCGACAAAATCATCAATAACAACCAAGATAAAGTTCAAGAATACAAAAGCGGTAAAACAAAGTTATACGGATTCTTTGTCGGCGAAGTTATGAAACTTACCAAGGGAAAAGCCAGCCCTGATGTCGTGAATTCAATTTTGAGTGAAAGATTAAGTAATTAGTCACATTTTTTTATTTACATAACAGCACATCTCGTAGATATTCTCAGATTTACGCTACGATATCTGTATATCATGACATATAACTTTTTTACCATTTGTTGGTACTATTTTTAAAATTATGTGAGGTTGAGGATGCTTGAAGATCATCCTGTTTAGGGGGCAAAATGTTCTCGCCATGGTATTGACTATCAAGAGTTGTGGCTCATATTATTTCTCATGCGTGTGATGGATAAAAAATGTCCTTTCCGCTTAGCTACAGAATTGAAGTCAGCTGCAGGCTTTGATGATGTTGTTCTCCAATGTAAGCAAAATAAAACAACAATACATAGGTTTGTGCAAGTCAAACACAAACAAGATGGAACTGAAAAAATCAGTGTAGGTAGCTTATTAACAAAGAGTGGTGAGTTTAATTTGTTGAAATACTTTATTGCTTATTTAAAGATCAAAAGTAATGGAAAGTTTAAGGGTGAGATGAAGTATTTTGCTATTGTTACGAATATTGATTTTGATTTCACAGATTCAGCACAACATGAAGTGAGAAAGCTGAGAATGATGTCGAGTGGAAAGAATAAAGAAAAGGAAATTTCAGTTATAAGAATAGACACACAAGATGAGTTTCTGGATGTAGGTGATGGTGTAAGATATAAATTTGATAATAGTATTATCTCATACTTGCAGGAAAATAAGGATTTTATAAAGGGTAAGGTAGGTAGAGAAGTCAGTGATAAAGAAGTCGAAGACTTTTTAAATGAACTAGTGTTTGCGGTTAATTTGCCCAATGAAAGTCAGCTAAAAGAATTGTTTAAAGGTGAGATGAGTGGTAGATTGGCCAAAAAGTTTGGCTATGTTGGTGACAATGAAATCTTTTGCAATGACCTTCTGGAGAAAATATCAGACTGGGTGAAAGATATAAAAGGACGTTTTCTTTCGCCAGAAGAAGGAAAAGAATTTTTCCAAAAAGTGGAGCTATGGGCCAGCACTCTATGTGGGATAGAACGAGGGGTAAAGAAAGGGAATAAAGGAATTGATAAAATAGCAAAACAACAGCATAAGGATAGTAAAACACTGAATGAAATACATGCAGCTGTAACAGCGCAAAATAACAAGCAAAGACCCCATAAAAAACCTTATGGTCCTCGTGACAAAAAATCGAAAGCAAGAGAAGAAGGAGATATAGAAGAATCAGATGAATTTGATGAAATAGAAGCTTTAGAATTTGTTAAAAGGGCTTTGAATATAGAAAACAATTTACAGAATAAGGAAATAAAAAAGCTAGCACAGGAACTACAATATTCCCAATTGGCTTTAAAACTAGCGGTTACATATATTAGTGAAGAAAATATTGTATTTAGTCATAGGGGTAGAAAAAGGATTAGAGTTGGTGGCTATCTGAAAAAGTGTGAAAAGATAGCAGAGAAGCTACTTGACTTTAAGTCCGAATATAAAAGTGATCGTTATGCTAAGGCAACTTTCATAACTTGGAAAATTACAATTGATGCTATAGTGCAAAAAAAATTTGGGCCGGAAGCATTGAGCATTCTCGAGATAATGGCCTATTTTTCTCCTAATGAGATTTATATAGAAGAAATCTTTTCACAGCAAGTAGCTAATGATAAAGAAGCGTTGTGGAATGCTGTTGAGTTACTTAATCGATATTCAATGATTAAATTAAGGAAAGGAGTAGTAAATATTTACAGACTAGTGCAAAAGGTGACTAGATTAAAATTACAAGAGAAAGGCCGAGAAGAAGAGGTCTTAAGGAAAGCTCTAGAATTGATAAACAGTTATGATGTATTAATAGATAATTCTATTGTTGCATCTGTTTGGGGATATGTGAGTAAGTATGGTGAGTTAATTGACGAATTTTACTTTAATCCTATTTATGGTAAATGGAAATATACACCGTTGCATTCACTTGCCGAAAGTGGCAGTTATGAGGCAGTTAGGTGCGTATTAACACATATGGAAGAAAAACACCCAGATAAATTTAATTGTGTTGTTAATGCTAGGGATGGATCTGACAGCACTCCATTGTGTTCAGCTGTTGAGAGTGGAGGATTGGACATAGTGCAATATTTTATCAATAAGGGTGCAGATGGTGTGCCGTAGAGATACAAAGAATGTTCAAGTAAGAGCAAACTAAGTGCAAAAGCTGCACAGTAGATGAGGGTAGGTCCCTCGGAGCCGGTTTACAAGAGCAGGCTTCAAACAACCATAAGCTGCTTTGGTAAAGAGCCAAGGTAGTGAGCGTTATGGAAAAGGCATAATTATATGTCATGTAAGGAATAGAGAGATGAACGAAAGTGAACCACTGATGAAGTGTCGAAACCTTTTAAATGACGTCAAAACCAGGGGGTCGTTTGTAACCTGGGATAAATCTATCGGGAGCTTGTTTACTGGATAGATGGCGTCCGGCATAAAGGTGGCATGAATCCATTTCAGGCTATTGTGTGGAACTACGGGAACCTGTCGTTTCGATGATAAGGGAGAAATCCAAGGAGCTAAACTCTAAGGATGAGAGTACCGATGCGAAAAACAGGGGCGGATCAGCTCGTAGTAGTGAAGAAGTTTCTGTAATGGAAATCGAGAGAAGGGGCTGAGTTATTTAGTTTTAATGATTTATCAACCGAAAGGGAGGAGTTAATGAGTAAAACAAAGTCTTTTGATATATCAAAGCAACTTATTTGGAGAGCTTATAAACAAGTATCGAAAAATAAAGGTGCTGCTGGTGTGGATGAGGTTTCGATAACAAAGGTTGAAGAAAATCTAAAAGATAATCTGTACAAACTATGGAATAGGATGTCATCCGGAAGTTATTTTCCAGAGCCGGTAAAAGCTGTTGCGATACCAAAAGATACAGGAGGGCAAAGAATTTTATGTGTTCCTTCAGTATTCGACAGGATAGGGCAAACGGCTGCTGCTATGTATCTAGAGCCGCTGGTAGAACCAAAATTTCATGAGGATTCATATGGTTATAGACCAAATAAGTCTGCACTGGATGCGGTAGATACAGCTCGTAAAAGATGCTGGAGGTACGATTGGACGATAGATCTTGATATATCTGGATTTTTCGACAATTTGGACCACGGCTTGGCATTGCAAGCTATCAAAAAGCACACAGACTGCAAATGGGTCATACTGTATGTTGAGAGGTGGATGAAAGCCCCCATTCAGCAAGCAGATGGCAGTAAGGTAGTTAGGGATAAAGGAGTTCCGCAAGGAGGTTCAGTTAGCCCAATCATCTCTAATATATTCATGCATCATGTGTTTGATATATGGATGAAAAAGAACTACCCGACGGTACCATTTGAGAGGTATGTGGATGATGCGATAGTGCACTGCAGAACAGAGAAACAGGCAGAGTTTGTGAAAGTAATGATCGAAGAAAGATTGGCTGAGTATAAGTTGAAATTACATCCTGAAAAGACACAGATAGTGTACTGTAAGGATGACAATAGGAGTGGTGGATTTCCTAAACAAAGTTTTGATTTTCTGGGTTACACATTCAGACCCAGGTTAGCAAGAAATAAAATAGGGAAATATTTTGTCTCATTTCTCCCAGCAATTAGCAACAAGGCCAAGAAAAAGATTACTACAACCATAAGGTCATGGAAAATGCTACGAAATACGCATATAACATTAGAGGAGATGTCAGGAAAAGTAAATCCAATAGTCAGAGGCTGGTATCAGTACTATGGCAAATTTTACAGAACTGAAGTATACAAATCTCTAAAGAATATAGAGCGGCATCTAGAAAAGTGGGTGAAAAGGAAATATAAGAGACTCAGGAGTCACGGAAGACTAGCAAGACAATTTCTAGGAAAGGTGAGAAAGAGGTCTCCGGATATTTTCTATCACTGGACACTAGGGTTAGGCCAAAAGGCTGAATAATGGAAGCTGTATAAATCAAGAGGTTTACGTACAGTTTTGCGAGAGACTGGTGGGGAAGTTCCACTGGTCTACTCTCCTCAATGCTAAGAGCAGATATGGTATCACTCCGTTACATCAGGCTGTTTATGATGGAAGGGTTGATATAGTAGAATACCTTATAGGCAAAGGGGCGGACATTAACGCTAAAGATGAAAGTGGCTTCACTGCGTTACACTGGGCTACTATGATGTATAGGGTTGACGTGGCTAAGGTACTATTAAAACATAATGCAGATGTTAATGCTAAGGATAAAGATGGCGATACTTCGCTACATCTTGCTACTAAGATGGGTAGGGTTGCCGTAGCTAAGGTACTATTAGAACATAATGTAGATGTTAATGTTAAGAACGAACAAAATAGAATTTCGCTGCACTATGTTGCTAGAAGTGGAAGTATAGAAACGATAGAATGCCTCATTGAAAAAGGTGCCGATGTTAACGCTAAAGATGAAAATGGCAACACTCCGCTACACTTTGCTGCTATTATGGGAAATTTTGACACGGCTAGAGTGCTACTAAAACACAATGCAGATGTTGATACTAAGAATAATAGGGGAATGACAGCATTGCATTATGCCACTGATTTTGATCACCAAGAACTTGTGGAGTTACTTTCAGCTCGTGATACAAATTCTATTGACGATGGGATGTGTATGGTTGCTTTAGCTAAGACACTATTGAAACACACCACAAATGTTAGTGTTAAGAACGAATGCAATAAAACTCCACTGCACCATGCTGCTAAAATTGGAAGTGAAAAATTAACAAAATACTTCATTAAAGAAGGGGATGATGTTAACGCTAAAGATGAAAATGGCAACACTCCGCTACACTTTGCTGCTATTATGGGAAATTTTGACACGGCTAGAGTGCTACTAAAACGCAAAGCAGATGTTAATGCTAAGAATAATAGGGGAATGACAGCATTACATTATGCCACTGATTTTGATCATAGGGATCTTGTGGAATGGCTTTTAGCTCATGGTGCATCCATCCTGTGACTACTGAAATTTTGCATTTAATTTATAGCTCCGCTTCTATCAGGGCATAGGATGACAGAAGTGGGCTTTAATGGCTGTAGTACTATAGCTGTTATACTCCAAAAGTAAGTATTAGATATAACAAATAGAAGAAATTAGATAGAATGATTAAAGGGGCAAGGGTATAAAGGTTTAACTTAAAATAACCTGATAAAATTTGAATCACACTTCCAAGTGCTGGCACCCATGAAAGTAATGTAACTGCACAAATCAGTAGATTTTTTACGATTTTTGGTGTTTTATGCTCGTTCTCTAGTTTGCGGTATGATTTTCGTATAGAGATTGTTATTCTACCTAAATACCAGTTAACTATTCCACCAAGGCTTGATCCTAGTACTCCAAAAAATAACATCAGTAGTGGAGTGTGATACGACCTGAAATAAAGCATGGTATTGAACACAAAACCTTGATGTATGGGTAAGACTAATGATGATACTAGACTATCTGTGAATAACAGAAAGTAATTTTCCATATGAGTTTACCAGGTTGTTGTACCATCTTCATTGTCAGAAATTGTAATCCCCATTTGTTTCAACTGATCCCTTATTTTGTCTGCAGTATCGTAATTTTTATTTTTTTTTGCAATTTTTCTTAAGTCTATCAACCTTTCTATTTCTTGATGATTTACATCCACAGCAAACCACTTTTCATAACTTGACTCAAGAAGACCAATAAATCTGGCACTCTTAACAAAACTCTCAGTTAATTTTAGCTTTTCACTTTCATTACTCATTTTGTTAATTTTTGCAGCCATTTCATGTAATATAGCTAGAGCTTCAGGAATGTTTAAGTCGTTTTTTAAAGCGTCTATAAAATCTTTAGAAATCTCTGCGTTACTTTCATCAATATTTATTGTATCTAAACCACGTGATAGCCGATAAAATTTATTTAAGGTTTCCTGTGCGTCAGAAATAACGTTTTCTGTCCAATCAAGTGGTTTTCTGTAGTGAGTTTTGAGCAGTGCATAGCGTATTACTTCACCCTTTATTCCACTATCTAGCAAATCTCTTACTTTGACTATATTAAATAAGGACTTGCTCATTTTCTCTTCATTTACTGTAAGAAAACCGTTATGTATCCAGTATTTTGCAAACATTGATCCAGCAAATGCAGACTTACTCTGTGCAATTTCATTTTCATGGTGAGGAAATTGTAAATCTATGCCGCCACCATGAATATCAAAATCTTTGCCAAGGTAAGCATATGACATTGCTGAGCATTCTATATGCCATCCAGGTCTGCCCTCTCCCCATGGGCTATTCCAATAACTTGAAAGTTTGTAGTCAATATCATTTGCAGGCTTCCACAGCACAAAATCTTCCGGGTGCTTTTTATTTTCATTAACTTCAACTCTGCTACCTGGAACCAATTCATCAGTTTTTTTTCCTGATAAAGCACCATATTCATGGTAAGATTCTATATTAAAATACACATGTTTGTCAGATTCATAAGCGTGGCCTGATTGCAGCAAATGTTCAATTAATTTTATAATATAATCTACGTTTTTCGTTGCTTTTGGCTCGTGTGTTGGCTCTGCACAATTTATGCTTCTCATATCTTCATGAAAAGCCTTGGTGTAATATGTGCTGATACTTTCTATGTTGCTATTTTTTTCACTTGCTGCATTAATTATCTTATCATCAATGTCGGTTATGTTACGCACATAGGTAACTTTGCCATAACAAAACTTAAGTAGCTGAAATAACACATCATACACAACAACAGACCGTGCATTGCCTATATGTGCTGTGTCATATACTGTTGGTCCGCAAACATACATTTTCACATGATCTTTATCGATAGGTGTAAAAAGCTCCTTTTTTTTTGTTAAGGTGTTGTAAAGCCTAACCATATACGAAGCTTTTGAGAAAAGAAAATGCCCCAATGATAAGTTGTGGCCCTTTGACTACTACAACAAGAGTAAGCAATAGCCCACACAATGATATTAAAACTCCCAATATGGATAGAAACCCATCTTTACTCATAATGCCAAGCGAAATAAGAGTCGTACCAATTGCAGGAATGAAGTTAGTAAGAGGCAATGGAAGAGCTATCGATAATGCAGAAAGCAACATTACAAAAGCTAAAATCTTTTCACCGGGCCCATAGAAAATAAAAGACATTCTTGGTTTCATGAACTTTTCTATTTTTTTTAATGCTGGAGAAGTTTTCTCTACCACAAAAGCTAGTGTTGAACGCTGAAAAGACCTTCTTTCCAACCAATGCGGCATCCAAGGAGAATCAAATCCAAATAGAAGCTGCAGTGAGAATAAGATTAAAGGTATAGAAAGAATAGTTGTATAACCAGGTGGAACCGGTATAGGCACCGATAGCGGCAAGGAGAAGATGATTATTAAAATACCAAAACCACGCTCATGCAAAGCTGTTTTAATGTCAAACAAAGTTACTTTATCGCTATCATTGTTATTGGTATCTGCAACTTCTTTTAGAATATCAGAAGCTAATTTATCACTTTTAGTCAACTTATCATTTTTTGACACGAAAAACCTTTGATAAAAATAATTCTTAACACAATTATTGTTTTATTTCAATATGCATTATTCATTTTGCGCTAGTAATTCGTTCTTTTGTTAAAGTGTTGTAAAGCTTTTAAGAAGAGAAAGTGCTCCGGTTATAAGTTGTGGTCCTTTGACTATTACAACAAGAGTAAGCAACAACGCGCACAATGATACTAAAACTCCCAATATGGATAGAAACCCGTCTTTACTCATAATGCTAAGTGAAATAAGAGTTGTGCCAATTGCAGGAAGGAAGTGAGTAAAAGGTAATGGAAGAGCTATTATTATTGCACAAAGCAACATCATAAAAGCCAGAATCTTCTCACCAGGCCCATAGAAAATGAAAGACAGTCTTGGCTTCATGAATTTTTCTATTTTTTCTAATACAGGGGAAGTTTTCTCTACCACAAGAGCTAGTGTTGAACGCTGAAAAGATCTTCTTTCTAGCCAACTGGGCATCCAAGGAGAATCAAATCCAAATAGAAGCTGCAGTGAGAATAAGATTAAAGGTATAGAAAGAATAGTTGTATAACCAGGTGGAACCGGTATAGGCACCGATAGCGGCAAGGAGAAGATGATTATTAAAATACCAAAACCGCGCTCATGCAAAGCTGTTTTAATGTCAAACAAAGTTACTTTATTGCTATCATTGTTATTGGTATCTGCAACCTCTTTTAGAATATCAGAAGCTAGTTTTTTATCTTTAGTTAGTTTCTCACTTTTTTGCACAATTATCCTTTAATAAAATATTCCTCTTAAGCTAACATAGTTGTTGCTGTATTTCAATATTTGTTATTTATTTCATACCAACACTTCATCTCTTTCATTCTTTAACCTGACTAAGTTTTTAAACAGATGACATGCACTAAGGTGCATGTCACGAAGTATGAGGACGCTAACGATCTGGTTCATTAGACGATAATTTTTCTGAGTCCTTAAGCTCCTGTTTAAGGTTTTTGATGCCTTTTCCTAAATCACCCATAACTTGCGGTAATCTGCCTGCACCAAACAGAACTAAAATTATTATTAAGACTAGAAACAATTGCCATGGTCCTAAACTCATTTTCACCTCCATTTAAAATATTGACCTTTAAATATTAAAACTTGACTGAAGTCAAGTAACACATAGATTATATCACCTTTATTTAATTATAAATCAAGGTTTTTTAATTATTTTATAACAATCCCAAACTAGATTATTTTCTTGCAGCGAATAAGTGGAAACTTTTCGCTTAACTGTAGAGTAGAAGAGAGCTCACTAAAAAACTTTGCTAGCGTATCATCTTTAGGCTTATGGTATATATCGCTAGAAACTCCTGATTGAATAATTTTACCATTTTTCATTACGTAGATAAAATCTGCAACTTTCAATGCTTCTTGCGGGTCATGAGTTACTATTAGCACAGGGATATTTTTACTTCTAAAAAGGGACAATATATGTTGTCTTATTCGGCACTTGAGCAGTATATCTAAATTAGAAAATGGTTCATCTAACAACACAACATCAGGGTTTTGTGCCATCACTCTTGCTATTGCAACTAATTGTTGCTGTCCTCCAGATAAGGCGTTAGGGTACATATTTTCATATTTTTCTATATTGAGTAACTTCAAGATTTCCAATGCAATTAGGTGCTTTTCTCTCTTGGAAGAGCTGCGGATAGCAAAGGTTATATTTTCTACTACTGTTTTATGAGGAAATAATGCAGAATGCTGAAAAATCAATCCGATATTTCTATGCTCTATAGCGACTGATGCCTTATTACTTGCAACTAACCTATCATTTATAAAAATAGTTCCAGATTTTGGATTTTCTATCCCCGCAATTAATTTCAAAATTGTTGACTTGCCACAGCCAGAATGCCCCAATAAACATGCAACATTTCCTTTCTTTACTTTAATGTTTATATTGCTTAAAGCAAAGTCGTTTTGATTGTTATAGAAATAACCAATATTGTTAACTAGCATTAATCTTACTTAAACCATGTTATTAAATATAATAGCATTATACTCAAGAAGTACAGAAATGTTTTTTGTCGTCATAAATTGGTTATGCAAGAAATCTAGAAAAGAAAGGATTTTTTGCTATAACTTTACATGAATGGTAGGAAATACGGGACTATAGCTCAGCAGGATAGAGCGTTGGACTCCTAATCTGAAGGTCGTGCGTTCGAATCGCACTAGTCCCACCACATTGCTTCACAAATTTTATGGAGATTTTTTTTCACAAATACGCACACCTTTTTTTGCGGTTTTAAGATATAAATTCCCTAATAATAAAACGGGTTTTGTGTCATTCCAGTACTCCTCTCTTATAATTCACGTATTTAAGAATGACTTCTGCTAAACCTTTACTAATTCCAGGTACGTTTTGAATTTCAGCCAGAGAAGCTTTGCTTATATTTTTCACTGAACCAAAATAAGACATCAACGCTTTTTTTCTTTTGTTGCCAATGCCGGGTATTTTGCTTAATTGTGAAACTATAAACTGTTTATCGCGTTTTTTTCTATGTGAAGTTATCGCAAAACGGTGGGCTTCATTACGCAGCGATTGTAAGTAAAGCATGACTTTGCTGTCATTTGCCAGACTGAATTCTTCCCTGCCCAGCATATAAAATCTTTCATTTCCTGCGTTACGATCAGGACCTTTTGCCATACAAGCAAAAGGAACGTTTATATTCAATACTTCCAGTACATTCTGTACTATGGAAACATGTCCTGGTCCACCATCAATCAGTAAAAAATCAGGTATTATGCCTTTTATATTGCCGGAGAAACGTCTGGTTAGCACTTCCCTCATCATTTTATAGTCATCGCCTGAAAATTTTTCCTTTATAGTAAATTTTCTGTACTCACTCTTTAAAAAACCCTCCTGCCCTGCAACAATCATCACACCAATTTGCTGGCTTCCAGAAATATGGCTATTATCATAAACCTCGATACGCTTTGGAATGTTTGGTAACAAGAAGATTTTGCTAAGCTCCTCAAGCTTTTCTAGGTTATTTCTATAATCGATAAGCTTCTGCTCTAAGCTATGCTGAGAGTTATCATAAACAAATTTCAATAAATCACGCTCTTTTTTATTCTTTGCATGCAGAACTTTTACTGGCTTTTGAGCAACCTTATATAGTGCTTGTTCTATAATTTCCTTATCCACAATAGAATCTGGAACGTAAATTTGTATTGGAGGTATGTTAGCTGAATTATAAAAATTGACCAAAAAGGTGGATAAAATTTCATCATTTGAGTGATCACCACAGTTCTCGGCAAAGTAAGGAGTGCTGCCGTAGTTGTCTTTATTTCTAAACGATAACACACTAATACATGCTAGATCCTCTTCACGTACAATACTGAAGAAATCTGCATCTTTTTCAAAAGAAAAATCCGTGTGCTGTATTTGAATTTGCTCAAGAAACTTTACCCGATCTCTATATATAGCAGCAAGCTCATAGTTTTCTTCACTGCTGCACTTTCTCATTGTGAAAAGTAACTGTTCTTTCACTTCCTTATTTCTTCCAAGCAATGTATTTCGTGCCTGTTTTACTGATTGGCAGTAGTCGTCTTTTGTGATTTTGTTTATGCATGGTGCTGAGCAGCGCTTAATTTGATATTCAATACATGGTCTTTTTGTTGAGGAAAAGTATTGATCTGAACATACTCTTAGGAGAAAAGCTTTTTGCAATGACAATATAGTTTGCTTAACAGCAGCGGCAGATGTAAAGGGACCATAATAATGAAACTCATTTTTCTTAAATTTGCCTCTATATTTTGCTATTCTTGGATAATCGTGCTTGGAAATTGTTATATAAGGATAAAATTTTCCATCCTTGAGCACAATATTATAAAGTGGTTTCAATGATTTTATTAGCTGTGCTTCAAGAAGCAGTGCTTCGATTTCATTCTCAGTGATGAATATTTCAACCTTAATAACCTGTAAGAGCATAACTCTAATTCGTTCAGAAAGGTTTTCGAATTGAAGGTAGTCGGATAACCTTGACTTTAAGTTTTTTGCTTTTCCAACATATAAAACTTTATTCTTATCTCCAACCATCTTGTACACGCCACAGGATTGTGGAGATGATTTGATTTGTTCTTTATATTGCCTGAGCATTTATCCATTGTTTAACCTGTATGAGGTTAAAATCTGCTACTAAATGAAAGATGGAAACTACATTTTCAAGCAAAGATAATCTGTTTCTTCTCAGCTTATCAGAATCACAGTTAATCTTTATACTGTCCATAAACTGATTGATAAACGGAGCAAAACCAGCAAGTTCATCAAGTGCTACATTAAAGTGGTTATTTTTTATCGCTTGTTTTATGTTTTTACAAGCAGTTATAGCACAATTTGATAGCGCAATTTCTTCACTTTCAATCAAAAACCTCTTACCGTAAGATGCACTATAAGTAGTGCCATCACTTTTCCTTGCTTTGCTCATCATGTTACTGACTCTTTTGTAAGTGCTTAGAATTTGTTCACCTTCTGGAGTACTAAGATAACGATCCAATATAACAGTTCGCTTTTCTGCTGTCAGCAGATCATTAATATCGATTTTATATAGTATTGAATCTACAACATCTTGCCTTATATCTCTATTTTTTAAAATAACCTTGAATCTTTCTAAGCAAAATCTAAATACTAGTTCTGAAATTTGTTTTCTATTCGGCTTATTAACTGACGCTGTATTTTTATTAAATAGAAGCCTTGAATATAAAGATACTGACTTGTCTATCATTAGCCTAATTGGAACATGCAAATTATTTTCAAGTATTGTCCTAATTATACCAATTGTCATTCTCCGCAAACCAAATTGATCATACGAACCAGAGATTTTCTCACCTGCTGCAATTAAACCAACTAAGCTATCCACTTTGTCTGCAATTGACACAGCAATTGCAGAAGGAGATTTAGGACACTCCTGCTCTGGCCCGATTGGCTTATAATGCTCAGTTATAGCTTCCACTACTTCTTTATCTTCTTGAAAATAAGAAGCATAATATCCACCCATTACTCCTTGTAATTCTGGAAACTCTCTGACTATCGATGTTGCCAAATCAGCTTTTGCCAAATATGCAGCACGTTCAACTTTTATCAGCGAAGCATGTGGAATAAATATAGCTATATACTTTGACAGAGCCGTAATACGCTTCACCTTTTCCCCCACGCTGCCAAGTGAAGCATGAAATAATATCGAACCTAATTTTTTGACATAATAATCTAGATTTTCCTTTTTATCTTGAGATATTAAAAATTGGGCATCAGCAAGACGTGCTTCTAATATTCTTTCGTGCCCTTTAACAACTTCACCATTGTTGACGTTGACAACAGTGACAAAGTGTGAAATTCTCTTTCCATTACTTAAAGCAAGGTATTTTTGTTGTGTATTAACTATACTAAGTATTACTTCCTTCGGTAATCCAAATGACTTTTCTTGATTCACTTCACCAAACAGTACGATTGGCCACTCTATAAGCCCTGTCAATTCATTTAGTAAATAATCATTTTTCTCAAGTTGTAAATTCTGCTCTTTTGTGAATTTATTAATCTGATCTAGTATAAATTGCTTTCTTTTGTCCATTTGGAGAATTACACTGTTTTTTTCTAGCAATTCAAAATAGTCTTTAGGTGCTTTAACAGTTAACGCTGTACCACTTGAGAGAAATCGATGGCCATATGTTGTGTTAGATGCTGTGATCCCTGCAAAAGACACAGGTATTATTTCGTCATTTAAAATGCATAAAATGTTTTTGATTGGCCTAACCCACCTTTCTTTTCCTTCGCCCCATCTCATGCTCTTCAACCAAGAAAAGTTTTTGAGCATTTCCTCCAGTTGATTTTTGAGGAATTCTCTGATGTTAAATGAGCAGCTTTCTCTTTTAATGAAGTAAAAATCCTCATTATTTACTTTTCGAACGAGCAAATCTTCTTCATTTTTCTGATATTTTCTTAAAAAACCTTCGATAGCACTTTTTGGTGCGTTAATGTTTGGTCCCTTAACTTCGTTATTGGAATCCTTTAGCTCCAAAGCATTTATGTTGTCGACAAATAGGGTAATGCGACGTGCCGTTATAAAAACCTCCATTGATGTAAATTTTACATTATTTTTGTTAAAAACATTGGCAATACAGCTTTTAACTTGAGTTGCAACTACATTCTGCATTCTCGGTGGTATTTCTTCTGAAAGGCACTCAAATAATAACTGCAACGACATACGCTATTTACTCATGTACAATTCACAACATTTTTTTGTTAGCTCTCTAACTTTACCAATATAAGCTGTACGTTCATTCACACCAAGCACACCTCTTGCATCAAGCAGATTAAGTAGGTGACTAGTTTTAATACATTGGTCATAGGCTGCCATTGGTAGCTCCTTTTCAATAAGGAACTTACACAATTTTTCCGTATCTTCGAATTGCTGCTGTACCACTTTAGTATCATAATAATCTAACGCTAGATAAGAAAATTCATATTCTCTTTGTTTAAAAATATCTCCGTAAGTTACACCGTTATCGTTCCAAATTATATCGTAAACATTATCTACACCTTGTATGCACATTGCTAAACGTTCCAACCCATATGCCACCTCACCAGGAATCATCTTGCAGTCAATCCCTCCAACTTGCTGTATATAAGTAAGCTGTGTTACTTCCATTCCATTGCATGTAACTTCCCATCCAAGTCCTGATGCACCAACGCTCGGATTTTCCCAATCATCTTCAACAAACTTAATATCATATTTTTCTGTAGATATGCCAAGAACTTTTAAGCTATCTAAATAGACGTCTTGTAAATTATTACCAGATGGCTTTATTATAACTTGATATTGGTGATGTTGATACAAACGATTAGGATTATCACTATAGCGTCCATCTGCTGGCCTAATTACTGGTTGTAGATATGCAATTTTTGCCGGTTTTGTATCAATTGCAGACATAATTGTTGCAGGATGTAATGTGCCAGCACCAACTTCAGATGTGTATGGGTGAAGTATAACACATCCTTCACTAGCCCAAAAATCTTGTAACTCTTTTATTATACTTTGTAAGTTCACACAAATTGTACACTTTTTATACTAAATATATAAATAAATAAGTACTATTCAATACCTATTTTTTTAACAGTATCATGTAAATAATCACCTAAAACTGCTGAACTTTCCCTCACATACTGAATTATGCTTTTATTTAGGACAATTGCATCATGCATAGTTAAATCGCAGAATATAAATGCTGTTAAATACAGTAAAATCACCGCATAAAATGTGTGAAAAATCCCCTCAAATGTAATTGACATTGCATTATTATAGCTGAGCTGTATTGAACTTATTGGCCATGGTTTTATCACTTCTACGACATTAAAAAATACGTAAGGTATCATAAGAAAAAAGAAAAAGTGCATAAAATCATTAAACCAAAATGGGCATTGAAACATCTGCTTACATATATTCCCATAGAGTTTACTTACAGCATAATAAATCGACATCATTGCCGGCATTGAAAGTGCTACAGTCAGTACTTGCCCTGACGCTATTTGTATTACTATTTCTTCACCACTGTTTGCTGAAGGGTCTTGAGCATGAAAAATAAATATTCCAATTAATTGCATTACTAACATAACTATTGCCAATTTTGTAAAAACAGCAGCTACAACTATTCCTGAGTCTGGCATTTTATATAGTAAGTATTCGCCTCCATATGTAAGAATTAATATAACATCGACAATAAATAATATTAAAAAAGAAGACCAATAGTTCTGCCAACTTGGTAAATATCCTATTCCTAAAAGAGAGCTTACTGTTTTAGCAGGAAAAACCTTGCCTAGCATCTTTCCCAAAAATTTAAAAAAAATCCCCATGTTCTAAGTAACACTTGGTTTATATTATTTATAATACTGTATTGTAACGGACTTATCAACAACTTAAAACATGTATTGGAAAACTTTAAGTAATATGCAGCAACAGTAGAAGAACGTGCGCCAAAAATTTAATAATTTTATAGGGCTTATGCACTTAAATTTTTTGCAATATCAAGTGCAGCGTAAGTGAATATTGCACTTGCACCCGCACGTTTGAAACCAATCAAAGATTCATAAATCACCTTGTCATAATCTAGCCAGCCATTATTTGCAGCAGCTTTTATCATTGCGTACTCACCGCTTACTTGGTAAGCAAAAATCGGAAAATTAAACTTATCACTTGCTGTTTTGATAATATCTAAATATGGCATACCTGGTTTAATCATAATAAAATCTGCACCTTCATTTATATCCATTTCAATTTCGCACATTGCTTCGTGCGCATTTTTATAATCCATTTGATAACCACTTTTGTCTATAGAATGTGATAGCCCACATGAACCAACGACTTGCCTGAATGGAGCATAGAAGCTAGAGCAGTATTTCACTGCATAAGATAATATTAATACGTCTTGAAAGTTGTTATCATCTAATGATTTTCTGATTCTTCCTACTCTACCATCCATCATATCAGAAGGAGCAACTATATCACATCCTGCCTTCGCTAAAGCAAGTGCTTGCTTACACAGTACTGATATAGTTTCATCGTTTTCTACATCCATCTGATTATCTTTTAAAATGCCGTCATGGCCATGAATAGTGTATGGATCCAGTGCAACGTCTGCAATAATACCAATTTCAGGTACCTTTAATTTTACAGCACAAATTGCTCTGCAGATTAAGTTGTCAGAATTATATGCTTCTTCAGCGTTTTCAGATTTTAGTTTACTATCAACTACAGGAAAAATTGCAACAGCATTAATTCCTAAATCTTTAGCTTCCTTAACTATAGACACTAATCCATCTATTGAATAACATTTTACGCCTGGTAAGCCAGAAATTGGTTCAGTTGTTTCTTCTCTGTCATGAACAAACAGAGGAAGAACCAGATCATTTACTGATAAACTATTTTCACTTGTTAAATTGCGAACCCATTTGCTCGAGCGCCTGCGTCTTAATCTTGTATTTGGAAAATTAAACATTGGATCCAGGCAAGTTCCCAGTAAAGAGCAACACCCCTGAAATGAGTATCACCCAAAGCACCGATATTGGTAGAAATACTTTCCAACCAAGGCGCATTAGCTGATCATATCGATAACGAGGTATTGTTGCTCTAATCCAAATAAATATAAACAAAAGTATAACTATTTTCAAAATGAACCAAATTAAACCTGGAATTTTGTAAAGTAAACTGAACTCCAGCGGCGGATACCATCCTCCTAGAAAGAATATCGTCATCATAGCACTTGCTAGAATCATATTTGCATATTCTCCAAGAAAAAAGAGGGCAAAAGGCATGGATGAATATTCAACGTTATATCCAGAGACAAGCTCTGCTTCAGCTTCTGGTAAATCAAATGGGTGACGATTAGTTTCTGCAAGCAAAGAAATAAAAAATATTATTCCTATAGGCATTAGTAGCAAATCAACCCAAAATGGCATATTGTGTTTCGCTACCACCATCTCTCCAAGATTTAATGTTCCAGTGGTAATAACGACTGCAGCAACTATTAAGCCTATTGAAACTTCATATGAAATCATCTGAGCAGCCGACCGTATAGCGCCAAGGAATGCATAATTGGAGTTGCTTGACCAGCCTGCAATAATCACGCCGTATACTCCCAGCGACGATATAGCTAGCACGTAAAGCACTCCAACATTAATATTTGCTATAACCTTAGGAATAACTACTTGCTGGCCATTTTCTACAATTACTTCAGCACCAAACGGTATAACTGCCCAGGCAATTAATGCCAAGATAAAGGTAAGCATTGGAGCCATAATGAACAGTATGGTGCTCGCTCTAAATGGTATTATCGGCTCTTTAATCAGTAGCTTAATAGCATCTGCAAATGGCTGCAATAGCCCAAAAGGTCCAACTACACTCGGGCCGTGCCTTAGTTGAATTGCAGCAAGGACCTTACGCTCAAAGTATGTCAAATATGCAACTGAAAGTAGTAGCGGTACTAAAATAAATAAAATATTAACTAGTGTGTTCATAAAAAGCTTTAGTACAATCTGCCATTATTTTTGAAGCGCGACTTATTGAATCCGTCATATAAAAATTACACTCCTTTAAAGTAAAAGGTGTATCACTTAAATTTATTTTACCATTGCTAATTGGCACCCATGTGTTTTTTATCACTTGATCAGCATTTCTAAACTGTGGACCGATAGTATCTAATTTTTTTCTCACGTCAAATAAACTATCATATGGTAAGGAGAGATCCAAATATTGCGAGAGATTTTTAATAATTAACCAGTCCTCCTTTGCTTCACCTGGAGGAAATACAGCTAAATTTGTTCTTTGCACTCGACCTTCAGTGTTTACATAAGTTGCATATTTTTCTGTATATGCAGCACCAGGCAAGATAACATCTGCCACATGTGCACCCTTATCACCGTGATGACCTTGATAAATTACAAATGTGTTTTCTAACTTTGATGTGTCAATTTCATCTGCACCAAGAAGATAAACAACTTCTATTTCACCACTTTCTGCATGTTCCAATATTTGATTAATATCCCTTTCGCCTTTTTTAGGAACAAACCCAATATCTAGCCCACCAACTCTTGCTGCAGCTTTATGCAGCACATTAAAGCCATTCCAGTCATCTCTGACCATGTTAAATTCTTCTGCAATTTTGCCAGCTAGAATTAGAATTGATTCAGAATCGTCTCTTACTAATGCATCTTGACCGATAATCAGCATAGGGCTCTGAGCAGCACTCAGCAGCTTACAGAACTTATGATTTCCATTTGCTATTTCACTCAAAATATCAGGATTATCGCCCAATTTCTCAACATGATACAAATATTCAATGTTAGGACCAACACTTGCAACAGGAAAGTTGCCCTGTAAATATCTCTTTCTCAATCTTACGTTAATGATAGGTGCTTCTATCCTTGGGTTTGTATTTATAAGCAGACACAAATCCGCATTCTCTATACCTTCAATAGTGGTATTGAACACATACGATCCACGATTATTTGGTATAAGTTTTGCACCATCCTGCCTGCAATCTATATTTCCCGAGCCGAGCTTCTGCATCATTTCTTTAAGTAGAAGCATAGACTCACAATCTGCTAAATCACCTGCAATTGCAGCTATTTTATTTGATTTTGTATTCTTTAATTTCTTTGCAGCAACAGTTAATGCCTCATTCCAATCAACTGGGGCTAATTTACCATCTTTTTTTATATAAGGTCGATCAAGACGCTGAACTTTTAGTCCATCATAGGCAAAGCGGGTTTTATCTGATATCCATTCTTCATTTACCTCTTCGCTCAGCCTTGGTAATATCCTCATAACCTCCGGGCCACGATAATCAACTCTAATTGCGCTACCCACAGCATCTAGCACATCTATAGTCTCACAATGTGATAGCTCCCATGGACGCGCTGTAAAGGAGTAAGGCTTTGAAGTTAAAGCTCCTACCGGGCAGAGATCTATGATATTTCCGGATAATTCAGAACTAATATGCCTTTTTATGTAAGTGCTAATCTCTACATTTTCTCCCCTTCCGATTCCTCCAAGTTCATTTGTACCTGCAACATCAGACAAAAATCTAACACACCGAGTGCAATGAATGCATCGATTCATCGCGGTCTCAATCAGTGGTCCGAAGTGTTTTTTTGGCACAGCCCTCTTATGCTCATCAAGTCTGCTGGTTCCTTTCCCATAAGCCATCGTGATATCTTGCAAATCGCATTCACCACCCTGATCGCAAATTGGGCAATCAAGCGGATGGTTAATTAGCAAAAACTCAAGCACACCTTCACGTGCTTTTTTAACCTTAGGGGTATCAGTGTGAATAACCATCCCTTCTGCAACTGGCATTGCACAAGAGGCTACTGGTTTTGGAGGTCCACCCTCCACTTCAACCAAACACATTCTGCAATTACCAGCAATTGCTAAACGCTCATGATAACAAAAACGTGGAATTTCAACGCCCACGACTTCACAAGCTTGAATTATAGTGAGCCCATGCTCTACTTCACATTCCTCAGAATTAATAGTAACTTTAACCACAACTATTATACAGCTTCCCACTTTATAGGATTGCCGCTTACCTCATCTTCAACCAGATTGCCGTTGTCATATTGAGCAGACATATAATTCATGCGCGAATCACGATCTATATATCTAACAGGTTTTACCGGTTTATCTTTATACATTTTTTGCTCAGCTTTCTTACGCTGAGTAGGGTTATTTTTACTAGCTGTCTTTGCTTTCCCACCTGCTGCCATATAAACTCCTAAAAACTTTTCATTCTATTTTAACACTTAAGTATATAGCGTCAATATTTAATAACTTTAAAATTTCAATAGATCTCTTATTATAATCATTTTACAATCATTGTTTAAATAAAAAGTTACCCCTTGATGCCATTCCAGCGCATGACGCACAGCTGTACGAACATTGCAATTTGCAGGCAATTTGCGTGGCAGATTCAAGTAGCTGACACTGGTTTCCATCCAAGACAGCAGTAGCCCTTTCGGTGTTATTTCAGTGCTTGACACTGAAATCCAGGATTTTGATTGGATACTGAGTTGGTAAGCATAAAAGTGTAGCTAACGCGAGCTCTACGTCATACCGCGATTTATTCGCGGTATCTCAAAGCATAGATCCCGCTGCGGGATGACGATTGTCGTTTAGCTATAAACATTAAGAAATTTACCAAACGAAAAAAAAGGCAAAAGAAGCCCTGGGGTTATTATCCGCTTTAAAATATTGGCGTTTTTTATGTTTTAAACGCTTGACAAGCAAGATTAAGCTGCTTTTAATTGCAACTAACTTACGCTGCAAATGTTTAAGAAATTTACTAAGCAGAAAAAAAGACAAAGAATCCCCGAGTTAGCTAGTCTTTTACTATCTCTGTCGAGTATTGGCATTTTTTGATGTCTTGTAACGCTTTATAAGCGCGTTCAGCTTATTTAGATAAAAATCTAGATGTAGATGAAGTTTTGTAAAGACATACAGTATCTATATACTGCAAAAAATTGAACATAAGACGCCGATACATTAAGTAACCCTTACCTTTTAATCTGCAGATTGGCGAAAGCAAATACAATAGCTTCAATTTTATGATAAGGGGGCTGGCGGAGTTTGTCAAGGAAGTTTTTTCGTTTCTAACGATTGTTAACATGCTGCAAAAAACTATGCAAGAGGTCTACCACTTTATTAGGTATTTGTGCAGTTATTGGTGTTATCAAGATACTCCCTAATCTTCTTCAAGTCCTCCCAGGCTAAACGTTTTTGTGCCGGTTGGCGAAGTAGGTAAGCTGGATGAAATATAGCGGCTGTGGTGATTGAATTGGACAAATATTGGTTAGTGTACGTATGAAATCTACCACGCAAATTCGATATAGTTTTTGTGCTGTCAAGAAGGCTATAACATGCGATTCCCCCGACCAAAATTAAAATTTGTGGTGAAACTAGTGCAACGTGTTTTTCGACAAATGGTCTGCACATATCAAGCTCTAGGTCGGTTGGCTTTCTATTGCCAGGTGGACGCCAAAATACAGTATTGCTTATGTATACCTTAGTGCGATCAAGATTGATTGCATTTAACATTTTATCGAGCAACATTCCACTTGCACCACAAAATGGTATGCCTTGAAGGTCTTCATTTGCTCCTGGAGCTTCACCAACGAGCATAACTTTTGCGTTTGGATTACCATCGGAAAAGACAGTATTAGTTGCAGTTTTTTTTATCTCACAACCTTCAAATGATTCAACTGCACTTCTTAGTTCATCCACACTATTACATTTGCTTGCAAGTTTCCTTGCTTCGATTATCCAGTCACTTGGAAACATGTCTTTTCCATCTTTAGTGTCACCCCAGCGCGTATCTGCATCTTTCTTCTTGGTCCCAGTTTGGATAACAGAGGGTTGTACACTCTCTTTGCTCTCCAATTTTTTTTCCTCTTCACCCTCTGTTAGTGTGCAATCAACGCCCACTTCATGGTAAAATTTTAATAATTCTAGGTCTTTATTGCTCATAATGCTTTTTAACCTTTTGTGCTTTTTTCATGGCCATATCATACTTTAATTTAGATAAATGTCTAATATATAATATGCCGTTTAAGTGATCTAATTCATGCTGAATACACCTTGCAAGCCAACCACTAGCTTTTAGTGTTTGTTCTTCATTATCTAAGTCTTTATATTTCACAGTTAGATACTTTGGACGCTTAATTTCATGACTTTGCTCTGGAATTGAAAGGCATCCTTCCTTGAGAATTACTTGTTCATCGGATAATTCTGTAATCTCAGGATTAATCATGTAAAATTTGCCAGTTGAGCCATATCCTGCTGGCTCATTTTCAATCGTTTCTAGCTGAATATCCATAACAAAAATTCTCTTTAACACTCCAACTTGCACTGCAGCAAGGCCAAGACCTTCTGCATCATACATAGTTTCGAACATGTCGTTTACTAATTCTTTAATTTTATCGTTTATATCTGTTACTTCACTGGCACGTGTGATTAGTCTTTCATCAGGGGCAATTACAATTGGTAATATGGACATAAAAATTATAATTCTATGTTTTGCTTTTCCTTTTGTCCAGAATTTAGTGTATATTAAAATGTTGCTATATCTATAATAGAAATATAAATTATTAAAGGAAGCTACAATTTAAATGAAATTGCGTAATAAGGTTAACTAATGTACTCTGCAGTAATAGCAAAACCAAAGAGAAATGTTTTTGCTGTTTTAGACATAGGTACAACAAAGATTATTTGTCTAATCGTTAAGATAAATGGCAACTTCAGCTATAAAGTAACAGGAACGGGTTATAAGATTGCAGAAGGTGTAAACGGTGGATCAATAACTAATGTAAAACACGCAAATTACTCCATCTCATCAACTATAGGTTTAGCTGAACAAGTATCAGAAGAAACCATAGATCAGATATATGTGAACATTGCTGGATGTGGCATCTCATCTTTCAATGTACATAATGAAATTATTGCAGCTAACCATGAGATTTCTGAGCGTGATATAAGACGTGTAGTTTTTCAAACATTTGAGAAATATATTGAAGACAATGTTATCATTCACAATATACCACTAAAATATCACTTAGATGACATGACTGACATAAAAGAAGTTGGTGGATTGTACGGAAAAAGACTATCTGCTGATGTTAATGTTGTCACTGCTTCGCGTCCAGCGCTTACCAATATTGAAAACTGTATTACCAATAATGGTGGATTAAATATGGCAGGTTGTATTGCTTCTGCATATTCTGCAGGTCTTGCCTGTCTGAGTGGAGATGAAAAAGAGCTCGGGACTGCTATTGTTGATATAGGCGGTGGGTGCACTGCAATTGGAATTTTCAAAAGAGGGAAACTTGTGTATGCAAGCAGCGTTCCAATTGGTGGTGTTCATATCACTCGAGATATTGCTTACGGGCTATGCACAAGCATAGAACGTGCAGAGTATATAAAAATACTGTATGGCAGCACTATCGTAACTTCAATAGATGAGAATGAGTACATTACAATGCAAAACAACGAAAATGATGAACCTACTCAAGTATTCAAATCTGAGCTTATTAACATCATAAGACCAAGAGTTGAAGAAATACTTGAAATGGTAAGAGAGCAATTTCAAGAGCAGAAAGATCCAATTAATAAAGTAGTGATCACAGGTGGAACTAGTCAACTCACAAGCATGAAGGAAATTGCAGGCTATATATTCAATAAGCAAGTTCGAATTGGGTGCCCTGAGTCTTGTAGCGGTCTTGATGGCGAATATGATAAAAATCCTGTATTTTCTGCTGCTATAGGCTCTATAAAGCTAATAGTTGACACTTTTTATAAGAATAATTCTGGTATTTTAGGTCAGGATGGTAAAATGAGTAAATTGTATAATTGGGTTAAATCAAAAGTTACAGTCTAGATTTCTGTTTTACCACCTTTCATACAAATGACTTGACACTAGGATCCATAGGACTTATTTTTATAATATGTAAAATTATTATGTTTATGTACTTGCGAGTAAGCGTACCAATTACAATAAGACATGGAAAATATGAACATAACTATACACTCACAAGAAGATTTTGAATTTATGCGCAAGGCTGGCAGGCTTGCTGCTGAAACTCTTGATTTCATTGCACCGTACGTAAAGGTAGGGGTGACAACTAATGAATTAAATGATCTATGCCATGACTTTATAATTAATGCAGGTGCAATTCCAGCACCACTAAATTATAGGGGGTATCCAAAATCAATCTGCACCTCAAAAAATGCCGTTGTGTGCCATGGTGTTCCTGATGATACACCGCTTAAAGATGGGGATATTTTGAATATTGACGTTACGGTGATTTTAAATGGCTGGCATGGTGATACAAGTCGCATGTTTTGGGTTGGCAAGCCATCAATAAAAGCAAAACGTTTATGTGGCGCTACTTATAATGCGTTGATGGAAGCAATCAAACAAGTTAAGCCCGGCAATAAGTTAAATGAAATAGGGCTTGCTATAGAGAAATATATTAGAGATTTTGGATATTCTATCGTACGCAGCTACTGCGGACATGGTATAGGAAAAGTCTTTCATGCTCCACCAAATGTAGTGCATTTCTATGATCAAGATGAAGATCTTGTCTTAAAGGAAGGTATGTTTTTTACAATAGAGCCAATGATTAATGCTGGAAAACATGAGACTCTGCTCAGTAAACTCGATGACTGGACAGTAACAACACGCGATCTTTCACTTTCTGCTCAATTTGAGCATACACTTGGAGTAACAAAAGATGGTGCTGAAATATTCACATTATCACCTAAGAATTGGCATTTCCCACCTTATAATTAGATTTTTTTAAATTCTGCTATACTGCAACTATACTTGGTTTACTTTGGGTAATTTTGAAGAAAGCTCACCCTTAATTTGCGATATAGCAACTAGCCCAATTAATGCACAGAAAATCATGTAAAAACTAGCTGAAGTCTCTTGTCCTGTAACCTTGATAATTGTTGTGCATATAAATGGTGCAAGGCCGCCAAAAAATCCAGCAGCTATATTTCTTGATAAACCAAATCCACTGTACCGAACCTTTGTTGGAAATAATTCGCACATAAGTGCACTGACAGGACCAAGCGATGCAGCTATTGGAATTATAAAAAGAATGTGTGCCAGCAAGTAATTGCCACTACATAACATTGAAAAAACTGGATAACTCACTATTACAAAAGCTATAAATGCAAATTTCATAACTTTTTCTCTTCCTACCTTATCAGAAAGTATTGCAAACAATATTGTCAATCCTCCGAGCGCAATTTGACTCAGTATTTCCACTATATGATTAAAATGAGTATTTACTGTTAATATTTTATTCGTAAGCACATTGAAAAATACCAAATATATATAGAGAGACGCATTTTCAACCAAGTCAATACCTATTGATATTAGAACAGGCTTTTTGTAATTGTTTAATAACTCTTTTAGTGGCAATTTAGACGGATTTTTTTGTCTTTTATACTCTGGGCTTTCATCAAGTATATATCTCACATATATGCTAATTAATCCCATTGCTAAACTGAAAATGAAAGGTAATCTCCACCCCCAAGATTCAAAATCAGATACTTTTTTGCATATGAGTACCGCTATCAGGCTTAATACTGAACCAAAAGTTGCGCTTAATACTTCAATGCTGCCAAAAAATCCTTTTTTGTTTTTAGGAGCATGTTCTATTAAAAATGGTGCATTTCCTGCTTCTCCTCCAAGGGATATACCCTGCAATAGCCTTAAACAAACTACCAGAATTGATGCTAGTATTCCAATGCTTTGATAACCTGGAACAAAAGCAATTAATACGGTTGATAAAGTCATTAATATAATCGAGAGCAATAAGGCAACTCTTCTGCCATGTTTATCACCAATGTGACCAAATATAGCAGCACCGACTGGTCTCATTAAGAAACCCACTGCAAACACTCCAAAAGCCTTCAATACGCTGGTTAGTTGATCATCCGATGGAAAAAACACACCACCTATTATGTTTATTAAGTGGCCAAAAAGCATGTGGTCATACCACAATAAAGTGTTACAAATCAAACTTGAAAATATTACTTTTGTTATTTGCTGCATAATTTCCCTATAGCCTGTTTGATCTTATATATAAAAAAAAATGTGAACGTTATATGAATATTATATTAACAATATTAAACCTTGATTTTAATATTATTGCTCATATATTCCGATAAGATACCATATTTTGGCAAGAAAATCTATGTACATAAATAAAATTGATGTGAAGAGTAGAGTAGAGTAGGATATCTACACCAACTGTACTTAAATTTTTTGATATGACACACACTCCAGTTTTGTTAAAAGAGATGCTATCACTACTATCACCGCAGGATGGTGGCATATACGTGGACGCCACATTTGGAGCTGGAGGGTATAGCAAAGCAATATTGGAGTCAGCTGATTGCAAGGTATATGCAATTGATAGAGATGAAACGGTAACTAAGTTTTATGATGATTTAAGCGTTAGATATCCCGATAGAATAAAACTATTCATTGAGAAGTTTAGTAATATTAAAAGTATACTAAGCAGCGTTGAGCCATCTCCTGTCATCCCAGTACTTGATACTGGAAAAAATAACTGGTCACGCGCTGGAATGACATCAAACGGAGTGGATGGAGTGGTCTTTGACATCGGGGTTTCATCTATGCAGCTTGATAACGGAGATAGAGGGTTCTCATTTTTACATGATGGTCCACTCGATATGAGCATGGATAACTCTTCTTATATAAACGCTTCAACGTTTGTTAACGCTTTACGCGAAGAAGAAATCGCAAATACTATATATAACTACGGAGGCGAACGTCATTCTCGCAAAATTGCAAGAGCAATAATAAATGCACGGAAGAAGAAAACTATCAAAACTACATTTGAGCTTGCGGATATTGTACGTTCCGTGGTATTTCGTGGAAAAAGCAAAATTGATCCTGCAACCAGAACATTTCAGGCAATCAGAATATGGGTAAACGATGAGCTGGAAGAACTTGAAAAGGGTATTAAAGCTGCATCTGAGATTTTAAGTGAGAATGGCAAATTAATTGTCGTCACCTTTCATTCCTTAGAAGATCGTATAGTCAAAACTTTTTTTAAAGATTTATGTGCTACTGATTGCAAGACATTCTCTCTGCTAAATAAAAAAGTGATCGAAGCAAGTATAGAAGAAGTAAGTGCAAATCCGCGTTCACGCTCAGCAAAACTAAGAGCTATACAGAGGTTGTCGTGAGAACTTTCTGCATCATCTCAATAGTTATGTTTTTTCTTAGCATTGTAGGACTATTTAAGGTAAAATTACATGTTCAGTCGTTAAATAGAGAGCTAATAAAAATAAAAAGTGAAATTAATTTAGTACAAAGTGATATGAAAGTTTTACAAGCAGAATGGAGCTATTTGAATAATCCAAAAAGACTTGCAAGCCTTGTAAAGAAATACCTGAAAAATAACTCTTTAATACTGGCTAGCCAGGTTAAAAATCTTGACTCTCTAAATGGCCGCAGTGTGCTAGCACAACTTAAAATCCATGATCAACAGTGAGATTAAGTCTTATTTTTTACAGATGAGCACATCACAATAAAACTTACTTTGTATCCGTTCAGGATAGCGGCAAGGTAGTATAACCATAGAGTAAAAGTGAGTTTACAACAAATGGTGTCATCCCAGTGCTTGACACTGGGATCCAGCCTTTCCATAATCATCAAAAACATTGTATTTTAACGTAAAACAGCTATTTTTATGCTTACCAACTTAATAAAATTCCTGGATCCCAGTGTCTGGGCACTGGGATGACAAAGGAGAGCAGTGTCAGCTACTTGCATAACACCATTTGTTGTGCAACTTACTTTAGTATGAAATTGCTTGCGTAAGATTTTGGCAGCCTCTTAACATTTTTTGGCATTTCAATTATGTATTTAACGTTGCGTTTTTTTGCGTAGAATACTGCTTTTTCAAGAGAATCAAACTTTAATACAATCTGTTTTTTTGGATCTTTTGAGCCAACCCACCCCATCAAAGGTTCAATGTAGTAAGAGCCAGATTCAATTTTTAGGTGCCAGAAATTTGTATTACCTAAACCAGATTGTGTTGCAGTTCTTGTTGGTTTATAAATCCTAAAAACTACTTTATCGTCAATGCCCATAGTTCTTGTTAAATAAGCTTAAATATATATCTAAATAAATCCTTTCACAAACAATTAGTATGAAAGAATGAAGTTTGAAATAAATATTTTTATGTTATATTATTGTTAAATTATATTAAAAGGATTAGCTGAATAGGAGTAACCGATGACGCAACAGGAAATAGTAACAATTAATGCAGAGTTACGTGATATAACAAAAACAAAAGCGATGCATTCTCTAAGGAAGAAAGGAAACATCCCTGGAATCATATATGGAAAGGGCCATGATAATGTAAATTTGACATTGTCTGCAAAGGAATTCACAAAGCAATATAAGTCAGGCTCTCTTTCTGCACATTTGATAGAGCTGAATATTTCGGGCAAAAAGGAATATGCTCTTGTTCGCGATATCCAATTGCATGTAGTAAAGGATACTGTGCAACATGTTGATTTTCAGTTTGTTGATAAAGGCAGTGAAATTAAAATAGACATACCTCTATCATTTGTGAATGAAAGTAAAGCTCCAGGAATCAAATTAGGTGGAGTGCTTAATGTTTTGTGTCGTTCTATTGCTGTTAAATGCTCTCCTGATAAAATACCTCAGGTTATTGAAGTTGATTTATCCGGTAAAATGATTGGCCAATCTATACATATCAATGATGTAAAATTACCAGAAGGTGTTAAGTTTGTAGCTCATGAAGAAGAAAATTTTACCATTGTTACAATTTCTGCTGCCGATAGTGACGTTGAAGAACCTCAAGCAGAAACAGAGGAATAGTGCACCTGATAGTTGGGCTTGGTAACCCTGGTAGTCAATATGAGTTAACTCATCATAATATCGGCTTCATCGTAGTTGATACAATTTGCAAATATTGGAATTTCCATTCGTTCTCTAAAAAAGCCGATTATCTGATAACCTCTGGCATAATTAATGATAATAAAATTATGTTAATAAAGCCTTATTCATTTATGAATAATTCAGGCATCCCTGTTGCAAAAATACGAAACTTTTACAAATTATCGCTAGATAATATCGTTGTCATACACGATGACGCTAATTTGGAACTTGGAAGAATAAAAGTAAAGAAAGGTGGTAGTTCTGCTGGACATAATGGACTTAAATCCATAGATAGTTTTATTGGCAACGATTATTGGCGCTTGAGATTTGGAGTGGGTAGACCTGAAGATCAAAGAAGCTTAGCAGATTATGTGTTATCAAAATTTTCAAATTTTGATAATGTTACTCCCTTAGTGGAAAAAATAGCAAAAAATATACACTTAATGCTGCAAGGAGATAATACAGCTTTTATCAATTTGATTGTATAATATTACGAAACACAGGAAGTGTATGGTCCCAGAGTGTGATGGTGTGGATTTAGTATGAACAATTCAGGAGATTTTGTCCACTGTAAAGATATAAACTCAAAAGGTGTAAGACCCTTAAGAGTTTTGAGTCTTTTAGCATAATTGTAGGCCATAACAAAGTCATAAAGATGCTCTTTGAGTTGCTGGCGAGACTGATAGTAATACTTCTTAACAGTGGCATTCTTTAAAGTTTTGTTCATACGCTCAACTTGCCCATTTGTCCAAGGATGGCTAACTTTTGTTAGACGGTGTTCAATGTCATTTTCTTCACAAGCTCTATCAAATATATGTTGAAAAGCGTATTTATGGCGTTTTTGGTTGGTAAATTGTACACTGTTATCTGTCAAAATAGTGTGGATTTTATATGGTAAAATTTTAATCAAATTACGTAGAAACTCAGCAGCTATAAGTTTTGTAGCACTTTTATGCAACTCAACATACGTAAATTTGGATGTTCTATCTATTGCAACAAACAAATATAACTTTCCTTCTTCTGTTCTGACTTCTGCAATATCAATATGGAAATAGCCTATAGGATATTGTTTGAATTTCTTTTTTGGTTTAACTTCGCCATCAACATCTGGTAGTCTGCTAATGCTGTGCCTCTGTAAGCAACGATGTAGACTAGAGCGAGTCAAGTGTGGGATTGAGGTTTGCAAAGCGTAGAGACAATCATCTAATGGCAATAGAGTATGCTTACGAAATGCAACAATTACAGCCTCCTCTTCTAAAGTTAAAACAGTTGATCTTGCATGCTTCGGACCCATATCAGCGTCTTTGGCAAAAGACCGTTTTCTCCATTTAATGATAGTTTTTGGATTAAGGTTATAGTACCTGGAGAGTTTTGCTATGCTCTCTTTACTATTTTGTATTGCTCTACGAATTGTCTCTGTTGTTTTGGCGCACCCATGTAATATTTGTCCCATAATTCCTCCTTTGATGGTATTGTTTTCTCATATTTTATCATACCATCACACTCTGGGACCATACATCCCCCCCCTCCCCCCCTAATTCCTATATCAAACCTTTCTTTACTAGATTATATAGTCAATATAAAAAGCCATATAAAATTGCTTCCACTGCTGCCATGAGGAAATTGCTTATTCTTGCTAACTCTTTAGTCAGAGATGACAGGGTTTTTACTGAGGAATATAACTCTCTGTCTGTTTCTATCTAAGAGCCAGTATAGCTGTGGATAAGCACGTTTATACAGATAAAAGTACTTATCCACAGCTACATCAATTTTTCTATTGACTTTTAACACAACTGCTGAACAGATACATTCGTCATCCCGCTACGTGTTAGCGGCCAAGATACCGCGGCGGTATGCCGTGGGAAACCTGACTTGCATTAGCTATAAAATAGTGATTTATATAAATCCCATAGCATGCCGAATGAAGCGTTTTTTGAGGAAATTTGAATTTTCAACTGCAATCAAGCCAAGATTTCTTAGTGCTTTAGCGCAGAATATTCTGTTGGAAAACATCCTATTTAATCCATCAGTTGCAAGCGCCATTGTAAAATTATCAAAGTATCTGTTACGTGAAATTTTCTTTAATAAATAACTACTGCCAACATCAATACCAGATGCTTTTGCGGCAACTACGTGCTTTATAATACTTTCTACATCTCTAATTCCAAGATTAAGCCCTTGACCTGCAACTGGATGAATTGAATGTGCTGCATCGCCGATAAGCAAAACTCTACCCTTATATAACTTTTTTGCGAAAACAAAACTTAAAGGATAAAGTTTTCTTTCACCCTCTAATTTTATCTCTCCTAAATAAGAACCAAATCTTTTTTTAAGCTCTATAATAAATTCTTCTTCAGACAGATCCATTAGCATTTTTGAAATTTCAGATTTTTCTGTCCAAACTATCGAAGAAGTATAGCCACCCTTCATCGGTAGAATTGCAAATGGACCGCCAGGGAAAAAACGCTCCACAGCTAAGTTTTGGTGATGCAGTTCATGCTTTACATTAAATACTATGCTACTTTGTTTATAGTCAAATTTCACTGTCGGTATAGAAAATAACTCTGGTAATTTAGAGTTTTTGCCTTCAGCACAGATAAGTAGCGATGATATTAATTCCTGGTTATTATCAAGAATCACTTCCACATATCCTGAATCACAAGCAATTGTTTTATAGGAATGTGGAGAGTATATATTCAGTTTATTTAGAAAATTATTGTTGATTGCATTCCATATAGTAGCATTGTTGATAACATAACCCATTGGCTCTTCGCTAACCATTTTATGATTGTAATGCACAGTAACCGCATCTAATATGCATATATCAAGTATTGGCTCAGCTTCACTTTCCACAAACTGCCAAATCCCTAACTTTTCCAATATTTTTTTCGAGCCTTGAGAAATAGCAAATGCTCGATTATCATCTACTACACGTGGTAGACTATTTTTTTCAATCACAGCTACAGACACAGAGTCACAACTGAGGCCAATGGCAGTAATAAGACCAAGTAACCCACCACCTGAAATGATTACATCATAATTCATTTTATTTACGCTAATTGTAAAATTATATTTTATCTGTTTTGAAAATAGTTTAAACAAACTTTATAGACAAAGACCTATAGCTAACCCAAGAAAGGTTTCCCTACGTCATACCGCGATTCATTCCATAGCTGTACGAACATTGCAATGTGGCACATAGTAAACGATGTCATGAAAGTAGCTGACACTGGAATTCAGAAAAAAGGATGATGTTATTCCAGTGCCTCTATGATGTCATCCCAGTGCTTGACACTGGGATCCAGCTTTTTCATAATCATCAAAATGTTGTATTTTAACATAAAACAGCTACTTTTATGCTTACCAACTTAATAAAATTCCTGGATCCCAGTGTCTGGGCACTGCCCACTGGTGGCCCAAACTACAACGTTCGTACAGTTGTGCGCGGTATAGATTCCGCTAACTAGTAGCGGAATGACGGTTTTTCAAATTGTCGGTAAACCTAAGCCACTTTAGCTATATCATCTTGAGAACACCTAAAAGTAAACTTCTGTAATAAAATGTTAATTACTTCATGCTAAGATAGATCTTATTTTATTAAAGGTATTAGTTTATGACTACAGATTGCAAAGCAAAAATGTTAAATTGCATTAGTAAGTACAGAGAAGAACTTGGAGAAAACAAAGCAGCAATCAAACAAACTTTAACTAATGATAAAATCAATATAAGCGATCACTTTTACCAGGGTGATAAAATCTGCAACGAAGAAATATTTAATGTAGGAGGCGAGTGTCAAGATACAAAACATGGTAACTCAGAATATACGTATGATGACTGGAAGCAAAAAATTGAAAAATCTCATGCTAAAGATTTGCTAAAAATGCTACAAGATAAAGCAAAAGACAAAATATTAAAGAGTTTTGAAGATTATGAAAAGTATCATGAAAATGCTGTTGAAGCTATAAAAAGAGAATTAGACATAGATTCGAAATTAAAGGCAATATTCAGAGAAAAGCAACAACCAGAAACTGATGAAACTCGAGCATATTATGACATTATACGAGGTTTGTATGAAAATGGAGACATGGATTCTCAATTAAAGTGCAGAGATCTTGATTGTTTTGATAGAACAATAAAGGATAATCTATCCCAAAAACAATCGGAATTAACTAATATAAAGAATAACTTTTTAGATGATACACAAAACATCTTTAAATATATTCAAGTTGAAGATAATATTTGATAGACGAATATCTATTTTATAGTAAAGAGGACAGACGAATTCTTAAAGTCTCTTTGCGTAAAGCTGTGTTTTTTTTAGAATTTTACAGCTATGCAATGTTTTACTGTTTCCAAAGCAATATCTTTATAAATTTTTGCCAAATCCTCACTTAACATTAAAGGATTTCCGCAATCAGAAGCATGGCATATTTGTGGATCTAGAGGAACTCTGCCTAGAAGTTTGATGCCCAGCTCCTCAGACATTTTTTTTGCACCGTCTTTTCCAAATATGTATATTTTTGAGCCGCTTTGAATGAAATAACTCATATTTTCTACAATGCCAATAACCGGTACGCTGAGCTTTGTAAACATATCATAAATTTTGCGAGCATCGATTAAAGAGAGCTCCTGTGGAGTTGAAACTATTATCGCCCCAGTTAAGTTAAAATTTTCCATAAGACTTAAATGCACATCGCCAGTTCCAGGTGGTGTATCAACTATCAAATACTCTATATCGGACCATTTTGTTCCCATTAGCAGATTATAAAGTGCTTTTGTAATCATAGGTCCGCGCCATATTGCTGCACGATCTTTATCGATAAAATAGCCAATTGAAATAGTATGCAGTCCATACTTTTCTATAGGCATTGCTTTACTATCCTGTATTTCTGGCTTTAATTTTTCAGCGCCAAGCATTTTAGGAATTGAAGGACCATATATATCTGCATCAACCAGCGCAACTTTGTGTTTTAACTTTGCTAATGAGAGAGCAAGATTTAGCGCAACTGTGGACTTGCCCACACCGCCTTTACCAGAGGCCACAACGATTATATTTTTCACTCCTTCGATATGTAATTTAGCTTTTTGTTGCCCAGTTTGTTTTTGACAAGTAGCAACCACGGTCACTTTTGTCACCCCCGGTATAGCTTTAACAGCTTGCTCACAATTTCTTCTTAATTCTTCATTTGCTTGCGTGTTACCGGCAACTTCAAGCACAAAACCAACATCTTGACCTTTAATAATAATTGAGGATATTATGCCAAGAGCGATCACATCTTTACCGCTTTTTTGCTCTATGACTTTTTTTAAGTTCTCTCTTACAATTTTTTCGTTGATCATTAGCCTTTTAGGTGATTTCTTCCTGAAGTCGTTTAATCTCAGCTTGAGGAAGGCCGGTTGTCTGAGAGATAATATCAATAGAGATGTCAGCCTTAAGTAGGTTTTTTGCTACTTCAATCTTTCCTTCAATCTTTCCCTCATCAAGTTTTTTAGCGAGGATGCCTTCTTCTTTCCGCAGATCCATTATTCTTTCTTCATATGCTACTAAATCTTTTTCATTCCAGCTAAACCTGTCTAATTCATCGTAGGCTAACTTTATTATTGGTGCTTTTTCTGCTATTTTCCTTAAGTCTTCTTCCGTAGTTTCATCTGCATATTGTTGTCTAAGTGAAGAAGGTCGCCCCTCCTCACTCGACTTCAAAACCGTACGTGAGACTTTGCGCCTCATACGGCTTCTCTCCAATTTGGAGCTTTTCATGCACACATCCTGTGTAATTCATCGTGACAATGTCCATGTAACAAAGATAAGTTTTTGATCATGTTGTTTCGTCTATTCCGGTCTTTGTGATGTATTTCTATTGTATCATCACTTTTAAACCATAGTCTACAATTATCACATTTACTTTGTTGTAACTTCAATAGTTTTATTACTCTTAATGGCTTATCTGGTATTTTTCTCAGACGTTTACCCCAATAAACCCAATCACCATCATATGGAGATCTGGTTTTTTGCACTTTGATATGTCGTTTAATAACATGATCGCTGTGTATAATAAAATGTATCTTGTTACTTGTCATAAAACGCCAGTTATCGTTATTATACTTTTTAAAGTATTTTCTTTTTATCCAGCATTTCCCTTTGTTTGGGTGCCTAAAGACTGACCTTACCCAGAAAAAGTGGAGAGAAAGAAAAGAGTTTTTTTGGGTAAAATAAAATTTTGGAGGATTAGGTGTGCCGTAGAAGCGATCAGTTGAAGCTGCACAATAGATGAGGGTAGGTCCCTCGGAGCCGGTTTACAAGAGCAGGCTTCAAACAGCCATAAGCTGCTTTGGTAAAGAGCCATGGTAGTGAGCGTTATGGAAAAGGCGCAATTATGCGTCATGTGTAAAATGGAGAGGCGAATGCAAATGAACCACTGATGAAGTGTCGAAACTTCATAGAAGATGTCAAAACCAGGTGTTCTAGCCTAACCTGGGATAAATCTATCGGAAACTTGTTTACTGGATAGATGGCGTCCGGCATATAGGTGGCGCGGATCCATTTTGGGCTATTGTGTAGAACTGCGGGAACCTGTCATTTCGATGATAAGGGAGAAATCCAAGAAGCTAAACTTCAAGGATGAGAGTACCGATGCGAAGAACAGGGGCGGATCAGCTCGTAGTAGTGAAGAAATTTCTGTAATGGAAATGGAGCGAAGGGGCTGAGTTATTCAGTTTTAATTATTTATCAACCGAAAGGGAGGAGTTAATGAGTAAAACAAAGTCTTTTGATATACCGAAGCAAGTTATTTGGAGAGCTTATAAACAAGTATCGAAAAATAAGGGTGCTGCTGGTGTAGATGAGGTTACGATAACAAAGTTTGAAGAAAATCTAAAAGATAATCTGTACAAGCTATGGAATCGAATGTCATCTGGAAGTTATTTTCCAGAGCCTGTAGAAGCTGTAGCAATACCAAAAGGTACAGAAGGGGGACAAAGAATTTTATGTGTCCCTTCAGTATCGGACAGGATAGCGCAGACAGCAGCTACAATGTATCTAGAACCGTTAGTAGACCCGAAGTTTCATGAAGATTCATATGGTTATAGACCAAACAAATCTGCACTGGATGCGGTAGGAACTGCGAGGAAAAGATGCTGGTGGTACGATTGGACGATAGATCTTGATATAGCAGGATTTTTCGACAATTTGGACCACGAGTTGGCATTGCGAGCTATCAAAAGGCACACAGACTGCAAATGGGTCATACTGTATGTTGAAAGATGGATGAAAGCGCCAATTCAGCAAGCAGATGGAAGTAAGGTAGTTAGGGATAAAGGAGTTCCGCAAGGAGGTTCAATAAGCCCGCTGATCTCAAACATATTTATGCATCATGTATTTGATGAGTGGATGAGACGAAAGTGCCCAACAATACCATTTGAGAGGTATGTAGATGATGCGATAGTGCACTGCAAGAGTAGTAGACAGGCGGAATTTATGAGGGTAGCAATTGAAGAAAGACTGGCTGAGTATAAGCTAAAATTACATCCTGCAAAGACACAAATTGTGTACTGCAAGGATGACAATAGGAAAAATGAATTTCCTAAACAAAGTTTTGATTTTCTGGGTTACACATTTAGACCCAGGTTAGCAAGAAATAAAATAGGAAAGCATTTTGTTTCATTTCTTCCCGCAATTAGCAACAAGGCCAAGAAAAATATTACTACAACCATAAGGTCCTGGAAAATACTACGAAATACACACAAAACATTAGAGGAAATATCAAAGACAGTAAATCCAATAGTCAGAGGCTGGTATCAGTACTATGGCAGGTTTTACAGGAAAGAGATATATAAACCTCTGAGAAACATAGAGCAGCACCTAGAAAAGTGGGTCAGAAGAAAGTATAAGAAGCTTCGAAATCATGGAAGACTAGCGAGGCAACTTCTAGGAAAAATGAGGAAAGAAGGGACAAATACTTTTTACCACTGGACACTAGCTTTAGGTCAAAAGACTGAATAATGGGAGCTGTGTGAGTCGCGAGGGTGCGCCGTGGTACGCATTAAGAAATACTTAGCAGAGCTAAGCGGGGTTCAGAATAAATGGCCTCGAGGTGAACAACTAACTTTAACCCGAAAGGGAAGGAGGACAAGAGCATGTATGTAAAGCGAGAGTTATCTGAAGATGTGTAAGATAACGGCTTGCAACACCTGATCAATATGGTTAAAGCTAAACTGCTTGAATTCTAATCTTCAGGGGTGGGACTTCACATCCATGGGTATCGCATTTAAAACCCCATGTCTACGGTAAGCACAGATTAAACTTTCGTTTGTGTGACATTCTGGCTGTAGAACGATAAGTAGTGAACTTATTTAAGAGGATGAATGGAAAACCTAAGTTGATCTAGAACAGTTCTTAGTGACGGAACATGGGATGACCTAAGGAACGCGAGTTCTATGGTTACGGAGTCATCGTAGTAGTCGTGAAAGTAACGAATCACCGGGGAGCGTGGGAAAGCCACATACAGGGCAAAGGGTGACAGATAATTGAATGTTGAAATTGGGAGGTACGCAAGATGCGGAAAGCTGAAACAATACTTAACATTATACGTGAACGTGGACAAAGAAATTTGCCGGTTAAAAACGTATATCGCCTACTTTATCAGCGTGATCTTTACCTTCGAGCGTATGGCAAACTTTGTCGTAATAAAGGTGCTATGACAGAAGGTGTGACAACTGAAACAGTTGATGGTATGTCTTTGGAGAAAATCGATAAAATCATAGAGGATTTACGCTATGAGCGATATCGGTGGACACCAGTAAAACGTATCTATATTTTAAAGAAGAGTGGTAAACGCAGGCCGTTAGGATTGCCAACATGGTCAAATAAGTTACTTCAAGAAGTAATCCGATTAATATTGGAAGCCTACTATGAGCCTAAATTTAGTGAATGTTCACATGGATTTCGACCAAAGCGTGGATGCCACACTGCATTAAGAGCAGTAATGCAAAAAGGCAGAGGTACAAAATGGTTTATAGAGGGAGATCTCAGTGCATGTTATGACTCAATTGATCATACTATGTTGTTGAAAATACTGAGTGAAAGCTTCCAAGATAACCGTTTTATTCAGCTAATCAATCGACTGCTAAAAGCAGGATATATGGAAAATTGGAAGTACAATAAGAGTCATAGTGGGGTACCACAAGGTTCTATTATTGGTCCAATTTTGAGTAACATATTACTCGATCGGTTAGATAAACATGTGGAACATATACTAATACCAGCAAATAACCGAGGTAAGCGAAGAAAGACAAATCCAAAATATTTAAGGTTAACCATGCAAGTATCGATGATGAGAAAACAAGGGAACTGGGATCAAGCAAAACAACTGCGTCAATTAGTGCAGGGTATGCCATCTAAGGATTCTTGTGATCTAAATTATCGACGTCTTTGGTATGTTAGGTATGCTGATGATATTCTGGTAGGGTTTGCAGGACCAAAAAATGAAGCTGAACAAATTAAAAATGAGATTGCTAAATTCCTCAATGAGGAGCTCAAACTTATGCTTAATGAAGATAAAACGCTTATTACACACGCGTGTGATAGCAAAGCCAATTTTTTAGGTTATAAAATACACGTCTTGCATGCAGATGATAAACATGATCATCGGACACAACGATGTATTAACGGTAGTATTGGGTTACGTGTACCACATCATATAAAGCAGAAAAAGTGTTCTGAATATATGCGTTGTGGAAAGCCTATACATTTACCTCAACGTACACTTGATACAGCTTACAGTATTGTTGCTCAGTATCAAACTGAATATCGAGGAATTGTACAATATTACAAAATGGCCTACAACCTTCACACACTAAGTTATTTGAAGTATGTGATGGAAGTATCATTAGTAAAGACTTTAGCATCTAAATACAAAACAACTTGCAGGAAAATTTATAGAAAATTTGGTGCAATGATTGAAAACGACGAAGGTGAAAAACGAAAAGTCATCCAAGTCAGAGTAGATCGTTTACCATCAAAGATACCATTAATTACACACTTTGGTGCTGTGTCACTAAAATGGAATAAATGGGTAAGTATAAGTGATAACCTTATACCAATATGGAATAAGCGTAGTGAAATAGAGCAAAGACTATTGGCACAAACTTGTGAATTATGTAAATCACAAGAGCAGATTGAAGTACATCACGTACGTAAACTTGCTGATTTGCTAGGTAAACGTAATACTGAGCTACCGAAATGGAAAAAGAGAATGATTGAACGACAGAGGAAGACTCTTGTTGTTTGTCATGAATGCCATAAGAAAATCCAATATGGAAAATATGATGGTGACTCCTTAAAACGTTAGATTATTGGAGAGCCACGTGATACGGAAACGATCATGCGTGGTTCGGAGAGGGGTTGTTGGAAAAGTACTTAACAAGTAACTCGCTGGCTGCCCACTCTACTTCATGCACAGTTCTGCGAGAGACTGGTGGGGAAGTTCCGCCGGTCTACTCTCCAAATGGTAAGAGAATATACGGCAGAATTCAAATTGGAAGCTGTTAAACTGGCAAATGAACAAAGAAAGGCAGGTCAAACAATTACAAAAATAGCAAGAGATTTAGGAATAAAGGGTGGTTTATTAGGAAAATGGATAAAGAAACACAACGAAAAAAAGTCGGCGGCAAATGCATTTCCAGATGTAGCACCTTATGACAAAGAGAGGTTTGATTTACAAAGCAAGAGTAACAAGGGAAAGAGACATTTAAAAAAAAGCCCTGGCCAGTCAAAAAGAGTAAAATATTTTTTTATATAGTAACTGCTATAAAGTACAGGAATTATGTAGGATTTTCTGCTAGTGGCTACTATAAGTGGACCACAAGAAAAATAAGCAGTAGAGAATCAGCAAATAAAGAGCTACTCGCAGCTATTCAAAAAATATATCAAGTTTCTAAATGTAGATATGGAGCTCCTAAAATTCATGCTGAATTGAAGGCTTTGGGTAAAAGTTGCAATTTGAAAACGGTGCAAAGTATTATGCAGAAAAATGACATCAGGGCTATACTGAGAAGAAAGTTTAAAATTAAAAAACAACAAACAGATAATAGAGCTGTAGCTCCCAATATACTAGATCAAAACTTTATTGTTGATCAACCAAATAAAGTATGGGATTACTTACATCAAAACCAAGGAGGGATGGCTATATTTGGCAGCAATAATTCTCACGTATGGTAGTTAATGAGTAGTGCAATAAATAAACAATTGGTTATGAACTCTTTATTAATGGCCATTAATAGGCGTAAACCTGTTAAAAATCTACTGCTGCACAGTGACCAAGGTTCACAATATACTGCGCAAGGGTATCAATATCTCTTAGCTGTAAAGAATATAGATGAGTAATAAAGGCTGTTGTTACGACAATTCTGTTGCAGAAAGCTTCTTTAGCTCATTGAAAAGAGAAATACTTATTGATACTTCACAACACTCTGCTCAACAAACTAGAACTGCAATATTTGAATACATAGAAATTTTTTATAACAAACAACGTCACTATTAACTATTGCATTCCAGAACAATTTGATGCATCATTCTTTTTGTAAAAAACATTCCACACTTTCTCTCCACTTTTTCTGGGTAAGGTCACTGACTCAATACCCAGTCAATATCCTTTCCACCAGTTCTTTTACTGCCGGTACGTAGCCATTCTCATAAAATGGATCTTGCTTAAATTTGTACACATTGTGCCCGGAAAACATGAGTTCGTTCTCAATATCACCATCGTGTATAACGTTTTGCAGTGTTTTTTGTATGCAAAAACTACGCGGATCTGGCTTTCGTCCTGTTGAATGGTCACCATGATCTTTCCAATTGCTAAACAAACAATGGCTCAAACATCCCATACAATTGATTTGATCTTCTCTTATTTGTTTAAATTTATCTGGCGTCACAAAAATAACAATTGAATCTGGGGTTTTCATTGCTTCTGTGTACCCTGCTTTAGTCCATGTATTTGCCAGTTCTTTGTCTTTTGCAGTAAGGTAGATCTTCCTACCTCTGCTACCCATTGCAAATTCACTATTGGATTCTTCGCTGGCATTTTCTGAAAAATTTACTTGATGTAATTTTCGTTCCTGTAACTCACGTATAAAATTATTCCTCACCGCAGATGAGTAAAACCCTGTTGGACTGAATTTATTTAAAAATACATCACCTTCTTCTAAAGTGAGTAGCTTCTTTTTCCACTCTGCAGAAATTGGGCTTTCTTTCGTCAAAAGTGGACGAGTGCCAAACTGAAAAGCTATTGGTCCAATTTGCAGATTGTCAAACCAATGTTCCCAATCTTTCAAATGCCACACTCCTCCTGCCATAACAATTGGTGTTTCTGAAAGACCGATCTCGTTCATGAAAGATCTAAGCTCTGCAACTCTTTCAAATGGAGCCTGTGGTAGCTCTGGGTCTTCACTGTTACTCAGTCCATTGTGCCCTCCAGCAAGCCATGGATCTTCATACACTACTCCACCAAGCAAATAGGAAGATATTCTTTGGTAAGCACGCTTCCATAATGCTTTAAAAGCACGCACCGATGAGATAATAGGGTAATAATAAACCTGATATTTAGCTGCAATTTCTCCAAGCCTATAAGGCATACCAGCACCGCAGGTAATACCATGAATCAAACCTTTCGCTCCTTCTAATATGCCATGAAGTACGCGTTCTGCTGCTCCCATCTCCCAAAGTACATTCATGTGTATTCTTCCATGACCTTTTGATATTTCATTTGCTATTCTTGCCTGACTAATTCCAGCTTCAATACTATACTCAATCAATTCACTATGCTTTTCATTTCTTGTTTTGCCTTTATAAATTAGTGGCACTAACTCGCCATTATCATCAATAAGCTTAGCATTTGCACCAGAAAATGTACCCACAGCATCTGCTGCAGCAAATGCTCCGCTTGATCTCCCATCACTAACTGCAATGCCTTTACCACCTTCGATGATTGGCCACACTTCCTTTCCTGAAATTACTATCTTTTTTATCTTATTTTTCAAAACTTCCTCGCAATCTTTCACTCTATTTTACTTAATTACTAAAAAAATGATAGCTGTTTATTTTTTCTTGTATCATTAAAGCTTCTGTAGCTACTCATGCTGTTGTAGTTTGAGAGCAGTTCCCATCGGAAGGGTGTCATTCCAGTGCTTGACACTGGAATCCAGTTTTTGATCAAAAATGTTGCTATAGTGCACAATCAATTTTCCTGGATCCAAGTAGTCTGGGCTACTTGGATGACACCATAGGGGGCTACTTGGATGACAGGGGAGGGAGGCTGCTGGGATCCTGACAACCGTCATCCCGCTGCTTGTTAGCGGGATCTAGAGATACCGCGGCGGTATGACGTAGAGCTACGTGTTTAGGTTTAATGAATCCACTATATCTTTTACTTGAGAAAAAACATACTCTTTGCTTACACTGGTATCGATAATAAAGTCACTCATCTTCCTTTTCTCCTCAATAGATAACTGAACATCGGAGATTAGATTAAGCTTTTCTTTATCTATGTTGCGTTCGTTAAGTCTTTGAGCTTGCACAACGCTATCTGCATGAACAAAAACAATAAGGTCGCAATATAAATAAAATTTTGTTTCTAATAGAAGTGGCACATCTAAAACTAAAAGTTTTCTATCGATCTTTTTTTCCTTGGCAATAAAAAATTCTAATTCACGCAGCACAGCAGAGTGAACCAAAGATTGAAATTGTTTCCAATTTTCATCGTAGGCTAAGAAATATTTAGACAGTACTGTTCTATCTATTTCACCATTTACTACCACTCCAGGAAAATTTTTCTCTGCATAACTTATTATGCTTTTATCCACTTTATAAAGTTGGTGTACAACAGAATCAGCATCAAATACAACAGCACCAAACTCTTGAAAGCAATTAGCTACAAAGCTCTTTCCTACCCCAATTCCGCCTGTTAGACTTATAATCATATAACAAAATACATTCGACTTCTTTTGAAACTATAGCTAAGGTTTCTCTATATATATTAACTAGATTTTCTAGATCTCAGTGTCAAGCACATAACTATACGAACATTGCAATTTGTAGGTGGTGTTATTCCAGTCTGGAATCTAGCTTTTATGTTGTATAGTGCACAATCAATTTTCCTGGATCCAAGTAGTCAGGGCTACTTGGATAACACCCTACTTAACCGTCATACCGCCGCGGTATCTCTTAGCCACTAACACGTAGCGGGATGACGATTGTCGATAAATCTAAGTTACTTTAGCAACAGTTATTCTCCACTAAATTACTCTGAATTTTGGTTATATTATTTGCGGATTTCACTGCTGAAATCTCAAGTTTTGAGCTTGTGTTCAAAAATGATTCAACTGACCTGCCAAAAAAATCATATCTCCATCCCTTGAATAATTTATCTGTCTGTCCAGATATTGACCCGGTTAACTCATCTTTTGAAGAAACTAATTTCCTTGATATGTTACTTTCTTTACATTTACTATCTAAAATAATTGAGAGTATATCAAGTACAGATTTGTCATAATTACTCGATAAGGTGTTGTTTTGCTGCATCCAATTTCTCTCATTTTCATTAAAAATATTCACAAACTCTAGTAAATCCGCATCTTTTATATTTTTTGTATTCCTCTTGAGATCATCTAAAATCTCATCAACATGCTCTACATTTTTTTCAATAAAATCAGCTATTACAGCATTATTGATTATTTTATTACGGTTCATATTATAGCGCTGTGCTAAGGTTTCTTGCCACTCACTAACTGCTTTAACAGTTAGTATCAATCTTGGATTTACTTCATAATTAAATTTAATCCTCTTCCATGCATCTTTTGGGCTATGTAAATACTTATTTATATCAACTATTGATTCCATCTCTTCTTGAAACCAACCCATCCTATTATTTTCTTCAAGTTTATTGCACAATATTTGGTATAGGTCATATAGGTGTACCACGTCGTTTACTGCATAATCTAACTGATCTTCGGACAACGGACGCCTTAACCAATCTGAATTTTTAGCTTTAATTTTATCCAGTGCTATTCCTTGATATTGCTCCACTACTTTTGAGTAACCAATAAAGTCATGATAATAATGACAAAACATAGCAGCAACTTGGGTATCAAAAATGGGAGTGGGAATACATTTAAACACAGTGAGTAAGGATTCTATATCCTGCCGGCAGCTATGAAACACTTTGGTTATCCCCTGATTTAGCATTATTTTCTTAATGAATGATAAATCAATTTCTGGCACTAATGCGTCTACAATAAAACTCTTCTCTCCGTAAGAAATTTGAATTAACGATAATTTTGGGTAGTAGATTAAATTATTTCTAATGAACTCCGTGTCAACTGCTATAAATTTCGGCTTTTTTGCTATTAACTCTTCACATGTATTCTCCAGTTCTGATGTTGTACTAATTAGCATATATTTTTTATTCAGTGGATTTATTTTATAATTTATATTAAATTTTTGCAATTAATGACTTCTTGCAGAACTTTCTATCACTCATTGGCATCACACAAATAGCCTTTTCCATCCCAATCCCAGTGCTTCCTTCTCCTGTCATCCCAGTGCCCTGACTACTTGGATCTAGCAAGCTTTGCTTGCAAATAAGTCTAATACGCGTCGCGTTTTATGCCAAAACACAATTGGAGTTACATGCAAAATAGATCCCAGACTGGGATGACAAAAAAAGGAGCACTGGGATGACAGCAGTCCTACGTCATACCGCCGCGGTATCTCTAGATCCCGCTAACAAGTAGCGGGATGACGATTGTCGTTTAGCTATAAATATTAAGAAATTTACCAAATAAAAAAAAAGGCAAAAGAAGCCCTGGGGTTATTATCCGCTTTAAAATATTGGCGTTTTTTATGTTTTAAACGCTTGACAAGCAAGATTAAGCTGCTTTTAATTGCAACTAACTTACGCTGCAAATGTTTAAGAAATTTACTAAGCAGAAAAAAAGACAAAGAATCCCCGAGTTAGCTAGTCTTTTACTATCTCTGTCGAGTATTGGCATTTTTTGATGTCTTGTAACGCTTTATAAGCACGTTCAGCTTATTTAGATAAAAATCTAGATGTAGATGAAGTTTTGTAAAGACATACAGTATCTATATACTGCAAAAAATTGAACATAAGACGCCGATACATTAAGTAATCCTTACCTTTTAATCTGCAGATTGGCGAAAGCAAATACAATAGCTTCACTATCATGATAAGGGAGCTGGCGAAGGGTGTCAAGTAAGTTTTTCGTTTCTATAGCTACTACCACGATTGTATAGGTAATTCTTCACTTATAATAATGATTCAAGCCTTCAGCTCCTCAAACACTTCACTTGCTCTATTTAAAACAGAATCAGGAAAACCAGCAAGTTTTGCTACATGTATTCCATATGACTCATCTGCAATGCCTTCAATTACTTCATGTAGAAAAATAACCTCTCCGTTCCACTCTCTTATTTTTACACAAAAACATTTCACGTTCTTCAAGTATTTGCTTACTTTAGTTAATTCATGATAATGAGTTGCAAAAATGGCGCGGCACTTATTTACATTGTGAATATGTTCAATCACCGCCTGTGCAATAGATAATCCATCATACACCCCTGTGCCCCTACCAATTTCATCAAGTATCACCAAGGAACGGTCCGTTGCCTGATTTACTATCGTTGCTGTTTCAATCATCTCTACCATGAAGGTAGAATAACCAGCTGTTATATTATCCGTTGCGCCAACCCTGCTGAATATCTTGTCAATCACTCCAATATGTGCACTCTCTGCTGGCACAAATGACCCCATGTGAGCTAAAATTGCAATGAGAGCGTTTTGCCTCAAGAAAGTGCTTTTTCCAGCCATATTAGGACCAGTAATTAGATGTATACCAGCTAAATTGATGCTATTTGCAATGAATTTATCGTTAACTTCAACCACTGGATGTCTTCCGCTACAGATATTGAACTCTTTGCTGTCATCAATAATGGGTTTTACGTAATTATTTTGCACTGCAAGCTCTGCAAATGCGGTTCTAATATCAAGTTTTGCCAAAGCATTTGCAGCAAGAGCAATTTTTTCAGATTCTTTAGCGACTTCACTACACAGTTCACTAAAAATTTTCATTTCTAAGCCGATTGCAGCATCACGTGCCGTAAGAATTTTATTTTCTAGTTCTTTCAATTCATTAGTAGTGTAGCGCATGCTATTTGCTAAGCTTTGCCTATGAATAAATATATCCGAAGTTATTTTGTGATTTGCCGACACTTCAACGTAATAACCAAGTATGTTGTTGTGTAATATTTTGAGTGCGGCAATGCCAGTAAGATCGCGATAAGATTCACGGAGCTTAGTTACCAACTTGTTACTGTTGTTCAATATATAAGATAACTCAGATAATTCTGAGTTGTATTTTGAGTGAATAAATCCTCCTTCTTTCACGGAACTGAGGTTATTATCGAGTATAGCACTATTTAACAGTTCAAATAGGTCTTTATGATTGCCAAGGCTTTTATGTATTGTGCTTAGTTCACTCTCGTCTGATTTTACTGTTATTCCAGCGCGTGACGCTGGCTGGATCTCAGTTTGGATGACATATTGTTGTGGGAGAGATCCATTTTCACCTGATTCAATTTTACATAAGAACTCAGACAATTCTAAAGTCTTTCCTAGGCCTATTTTCAATAGGTTCATATCCTTTGGTGAACCACGCCCTAGTATTAAGCGCGATAAAGACCTTTCAATATCCGGAATGTTAGATAATATCTCTCGTATTTTTCTGCGTGAATCATGATTATTTACAAAAAATTGAGCGGTGCTGAGCCTCAAATTGATTGCCTTGGAGCAAGCAAGGGGTGAAGCGAGCATTTGTTTGAGCAGGCGTCCACCAGAAGCTGTAACTGTATGATCAATAACTGAAATTAGTGAACCTTTCTTTTCACCAAATTGAGTTGAAAACAACTCAAGATTTCTCCTTGCTGAAGCATCAATAAGCATGAAATTTTGTTGCTTATAGGTTTTTGGGAATTCAAGCCTTGGAATAGAGCCCCTTTGTGTTACTCTGACATATTCAAGCAGTGCACCACACGCCATGATTTCTACTTTGCTGAAATTTCCTATACTCCCAAGTTCCCTGATTTTATAAAACTCGCATAATGTTCTGTGAGATTTACTATACTCAAAAAAGCTCTGTGCGTGTTGCGTAATTGATATTTTATAATTTTTTAAAATCGATCTAATTTTTTCATCCTCAGTGAATTTTTCAGAAATTAATAATTCTCTTGGTGATATACGCAATAAATCACTATCTAGAGCTTTCAAACTCGTTAAAGTGTGAAAAAATTTTCCCGTCGATAATTCAAGCCAACTAATAGCATATTCGTCATTTTGTTCAACTATGGATGCGAGATAATTATTGCTTTTATCCTCCAGTAGTGAATCTTCTATAATTGTACCTGGAGTTACAACTCGCACTACATCACGTTTTACTATGGATTTATAGCCCCTCTTTTTTGCTTCATCAGCAGTTTCTAATTGATCACAGATTGCTACTTTGAATCCTAAATCTATTAGCTTGTGCAGGTAAGATTCACTACTGTGTGCTGGCACTCCACACATTGGTATTTCTTGCCCACACGAATTACCTCTCTTAGTGAGCACTATATTCAGCAATTTCGCAGCTTTAATAGCATCATCGAAAAACAATTCATAAAAATCTCCTAGCCTATAAAATAGCAGATGATCTTTGTATTGAGCTTTCAGGTTCAAATACTGCTCCATCACAGGGGTGTTTTTTTCTTTTACGAAGCTCATAATATTTTTTAATATATTGTATTGATAAACGTTATTATAGATTATATTGCACATGTGAATAACATAAATTTTAAATAGGTGTATAGAGGGGAAAATTTAAAACAATTAAATTTCTTGGATCCAAGTAGTCAGGACACTTGGATGACATAAAGAGTAGGAGTATTTGATGACAAAAAAACAAAAACACAGTTGTCATTCCAGCGCGTGACGCTGGAATCCAGAATATCCTAATTACAAGGTTTATTATTTAGTTTGAAAAATACTATAGCTTTTTCTATGTAAGTTGTGGCCCCTTTTTACCATTTGCGACAGTTGTATCATCAACAGATATTTCAGAGCTAACAGTGCTAATAGTTTTTTCTATCGCTTTAGCCTGTTCATAGTCTTGACTCAAAAAATACATGGCCAGTCCAATAGCTATACTAGCAACAAGAGAAGATGCTATCATTACACCTAGTATCATACCACCAGAAAGACTTACTGCAACACACACACCAGCTCCAAGTACAACACCAAGAAAACCACCAATTATTACGCCAGGCACCAAACTGCCTACCATAGCGCTTTCTTTTTTCGTATTAGCTTGTTTTTTCATACTTTTAATAAGCACTTCTTTTGTTTTTCCTTGAGCTAAATCTGAAGGAACTTTATTATCCGCGTTTTGTATCAAAGGATTTGCACTATATGTAACAAGCAGGGTGGTTATTTCTTCAGTTTTATTACCTATAACTGCATGATGTAGTAATGTATTTCCCTCTTCATCTTTAAAGTTTATATGAGTACGAAATTCTTCATCTAGATTTCTTATTGGGTTGTTTTTTGCATATATCCTAGATTGTATTGCTCCATCTAAGTATTGTATTACTTGTTCTAGTGATTGCTCGCCAGGATTTTGTATAAAATGAAGCAGAATTTCGTGTACTATCGCTTCCTTTGTAGTTTGTGGGCATTGTAAAGCGTAATTAAATGTCTGTGTAGTAATAACTTCTTCTTTTCTTTTTTTAAGAACAACCCTTAAATCTTCAATCGCCTTTTCACCATCTTTTATTCCAAGAATTATTGAATCCAAATTATTTATCATGCTATCCTCCTTGGTTTGATTGCATTACTCATTAATAAATAATATAATAAATCCTGCTAAAAGTCAAGCAATTAATTAATAAGTTAATATAATCCTCCAAAAGGAGCTCCTTACTTTTTGTTCAGCATGTCCATTGGATCAGACTCTTTAAGCTTGCTGTTTGCTGAATTTATTCATCACAATAGCTACAATGTGCTATCGAAGTTCTCTGTAATCTTAGTTGGTTCTTCTAGAATATTCAAAATATCAGTTGCACAATAAACCCGATCTCTCTTTCCTTGAGAAGTTTGTGAAACGATGCCTAAATCTTCAAGCTTTACGATTGCTCTTTGGGCTGTTGTAAATACGACACCTAAGTTTTCAACCACTTTCCTTATAGTAAAGTAAGGGTTTAAAGACTATTCACTAAATCATTGTCCCATTCAAATTTTGGTGGCAAGGGGCTTGGTATAAATGCCTGATAACCAGCGAATACTTTGCCTGATGGTGATCCTTTAATATACATTCATTCAACCTAGCACACTATTTTTATAGTATATATTATTTTCAAATAAAGTCAAAAATGAAAATAAGGCTTTATCTTATTTGCGTGCATGAAAATAAGAAACTCTCTTATTATTGATTTTGCTCAAAAACGAAAATAGAAGAAGCTGCTGAACTTTATATATCCTGTTTTTCTGGAGAACTGCTATAAAACTTCTGAGTGAAGTCACTTAATTTTTACACATCTATTGTAGAGTAAGAAGAACCGAATTTGAAACAAAAATGCTAACTGATGCTTGGACTTTACTGACACTTACACTACTTGAAACTATACTTAGTGTAGACAATTTAATCTTTATTTCTCTAGCAATAGATAAGGTACCAAATGCGCTGAGAGAAAGAGTGCGCCTTATGGGCCTTGGATTAGCACTATTAATGCGTTTTGTAATACTATTTTTTACATCATCTATATTATCAATGCAAAAACCTATATTTCACACTGCATCAGCAAGGGATTTACTTATGATCGCAGGGGGATTATTCCTTATTGTTAAGAGCTCTATGGAGTTACGGGATGACATCTTTGTATGTAAGAAAAATAAAAAGAAAGCAAACGTTAAATCAAAATTTTTTTTAGTTGTGCTACAAATTATATTAATAGATTTAGTTTTTTCGGTTGATTCGATATTAACTGCTATAGCACTAACTTATAACATGGTAATAATTGCTACAGCATTTACATTTTCCATGCTAGCAATGCTGTTTTTATCAAGTTATACTGCCCAGTTAATCAAATCTAACCCAGGGTTAAAAATAATCGCCATTTTATTTGTTTTACTTGTCGGTGTGTACCTCATACTTCATGGATTTCATATAGAATTACCAAAAGGATATTTGTATTCTTCATTTATGTTTGCACTGCTTGTGGAAATTATAAGCAAAATAAAGAAAATTAACCGTCATACCGCGATTCATTCGCGGTATCTCTAGATCCAGCTAACAAGCAGCGGGATCTTTTTGATTTACTCCCACTCAATAGTTGCGGGTGGTTTAGAAGTGATATCATAAACAACTCTATTTACTCCGGGAACATTATTAACAATTATACTGCCGACATTGCGTAAAAAATCCCAAAATACTAGCAAGTGTTGATCCTTATCTTCAAATGGAAATGCATCGGCTGTCATACCATCAGATGATGTTACAGCCCTTAAAGCACAAACATATCCATACGTACGACCATCTCCCATAACGCCTACAGTTTTTATTGGTAATAATACAGCAAAAGCTTGCCATATCTTATCATATAGATCGTAATTTTTCATCGTATTAATATATATTTTATCTACTTCTTGCAATATTTGCACCTTTTCTTTATCGACTTCACTTATAATCCTCACTGCAAGTCCGGGTCCAGGAAATGGATGTTGAAATATTATCTCGTCTGAAAGCCCAATTTCTTTTCCAAGTAGCCTTACCTCATCTTTAAAGAGGTAACGTAAAGGCTCCACTAACTTCAGATTCATCTTTTCTGGCAACCCACCAACATTATGGTGAGACTTAATTGTACTAGTGTTGTCTGAGGCATGCCCTGACTCAACTACATCAGAGTAGATGGTACCTTGCATCAAAAAATCCACATCACCTATTTTTTTTGCTTCTTCTTCAAACACTTCAATAAAAGTGTTACCGATAATTTTTCGCTTTTCTTCTGGATCAGTTATTCCCTTCAACCTACTCAAAAATAAATTTGATTTATCAACGTAATTTATCGGAATCTCTTTCAACATAGCGATGGTTTGGTTCTTGCGTAACAACCCAGTATCGATAAAAATACAGTTCAATTGTTTTCCTATAGCTTTATGTGTGAGAGCCGCTGCAACGCTTGAATCAACCCCACCACTTACTGCAGCGATTACTTTTTTCTCTCCTACTACATTTTTGATTTTTTCCTTTTGCTCCTCAATAAACGACTTCATTGTCCAGTCTCTTTTGCAATTTGCAATATCCAAGAAGTTAGAGAGCAATTTACTGCCATTTGTTGTGGGCTTAACCTCAGGATGGAACTGAGTACAGTAAATCTTCCGCTGTTCGTTGACAATCATTGCAATTGTTTGATTTATCACACCTGATGCGATAACAGTAAATCCCTGTGGTATAGTATCAACACTGTCCGCATGGTTCATTAATACATCCACTTCAGAATTAACATCCCAGGTATCCTTTACAATGGGGGATTCTTTTAGTATCTTGATTTTAGTTCTACCAAACTCCTGTTTGAAACTCTCTTTTACTTTTGCTCCAAGATAATGACAAATGAGTTGCTGTCCATAGCATATTCCAAGTATAGGAACGCTTGTTGCCTCATTAAGTTTTATAATTTCATGTACTACTCTACTTGTTTCAGAACAATCATCATTTACAGATTGTGGTCCTCCAGAGAGAATAAACCCATTGAATTTTGATATTGTTTCAAAACTGATGTTGCTTGGAAATATCTCACAATAAACACCCATTCCTCTTACTTGTCTTGCGATAAGCTGTGTAAACTGTGAACCAAAATCAATAATGGCAATTGCTGACAATTTGCTCCTCCATATTATTTAAAATGATATCTGATAATAAAGAAAATAATGGAGTAAGTAAACCAAGACCTGTTTAAAAGCTTTAACGCGTGGTACAAGTTAGCTATATAGCTAATTTTCCTACACCATACCGCTGCGGCGCTAACTAGTAGCGGAATGACAGCAATCTACGTCATACCGCCGCAGTATCTCAGCCGCTAACAAGTAGCGGGATTATCTTCATGCTGCCACGAACCGTCATACCACCGCGAACCGTCATACCGCGATTCATTCGCGGTATCTCAGCCGCTAACAAGAGATCCCGCTAACAAGCAGCGGGATGACGAGGTATAAACTTTATCGTCATGCCACCGCGAACCGTCATACCGCGATTCATTCGCGGTATCTCGGCCGCTAACAAGTAGCGGGATGACGATTGTCGTTTAGCCATAAATATTTAAGAAATTTACCAAATGAAAAAAAAGGCAAAAGAAGCCCCGTAGTTGGCTAATTACTTACATTATACTTTCAAGTATGGCGTTTTTTTATTCTAAACGCTTAATAACCGCGACTCAGCTGCTTTTAAATGCAACTAACCTTAGCTATAAATGTTTAAGAAATTTACTAAACAGAAAAAAAGGCAAAAGAAACCCTAGGGTAGCTAGTTATTCACTATCCATTTTTTAAGTTGGCGTTTTTTTATGTTTTAAACGCTTTATAAGCGCGTTTCAGCTTATGTAGGTAGAAGTTTTATAAAGACATAAGGTGCACATAGTGCAAAAAATTAAACATGAGACGCCAGATACGTGAGTTTTTTTGTCATTTAATCTGTACAGAGAAGATAAATAAATAGCTTCAATTTTATGATAAGAGGGCTGGCGGAGTTTGTCAAGGAAGTTTTTTCGTTTCTATTCCCAATAAAAGTGCGTTATATGGTTATGCAAGAAGTCTATTTACCCATTTGCTTAACTTTCTCTCTACTTTTTCTGAGTAAGGCCGCTATTGGCATGACAGACATTCATCGTAGTCAATATCTGTTTTTTGTTGCAATATTTCACTTTTTTTGAATATGTCATGCGAGACCTTATCGGCTCTCTGCATTGATTGTGATCTGCAGTAATATAAGCTCTTCAATCCTTTTTTCCAAGCAAGCATGTGTATTTTGTGCAAGTAACGTTTATGTACGTTGGCAGGTAAGAACAGATTTACTGATTGAGATTGACAAATATACGAAGTTCTATCACTTGCATGTTCTATAATCCATCTTTGGTCAAGCTCGTACGCTGTTTTAAATGTCAATTTTTCATGCTCACTAAGAAAATCTAAATGCTGAACGGAACCCTCGTTTGTTGAAATTGAAGACCATATTTTATCATTGTCTTGATTTTTTTCTGCTAATAGTTTTTGCAAGAATTTATTTCGCACTACAAATGAGCCTGTAAGTGTCTTTTGTATGAATACGTTTGCTGCGTATGGTTCTATTCCAGGGGAGGTATTACCTGCAATAATGGAGATCGAGGCAGTAGGAGCAATAGCGAGTTTGTGTGTAAACCTTTCCATTAGATCAACTTCTTTGGCATCAGAACATGCTCCCTTTTCTTCTGCTAATTTTTTAGAAACTATATCTGCTTGCTCGCGTAAATACTTAAATATTTTTTTATTCCATTGTTGTGCTGTTACTGATTCAAAAGGAACCATTTTGCTTTGTAAAAATGAGTGAAAGCCCATCACACCAAGACCAATACTGCGTTCTCTGGCTGCAGAATATTTTGCTCGCTGCATTTCATTCGGTGCTTTATTTATGAAATCTTCCAATACATTATCAAGAAAGCGCATTATATCTTCTATGAAGAGTTTATTGTCTTTCCATTCTTCGTAGTACTCAAGGTTTACGGATGATAGACAACACACAGCAGTGCGTGACTTATTCAGGTGATCATAACCTGTGGTTAAAGTTATTTCACTGCATAGATTTGACATCTTGATGTCTAAGTTGAGCTTTTTGTAAGATTCTGGCTTATTGTTATTTGTTGCATCAAGGAAAATAATGTAAGGTTCTCCAGTTTCAACTCTTGCTGTTAATATTTTGATCCATATATCCCGCGCTTTTACAGTTGAAATAACCTTATTGTTGTGAGGGCTTATTAAATTCCATTCTTGATCATTCTCAACAGCCTGCATAAATTTATCTGTTACTATTACAGCATGATGTATATTTAACGCTTTGCGATTTGGGTCACCGCCTGTTGGCTTGCGTAAATCTAGAAACTCTTCTATCTCCGGATGAGATACAGGAAGGTAGACTGCTGAACTTCCTCGCCTTAGGGATCCCTGACTAATTGCAAGTGTTAGAGCATTTTGCACTACAATAAATGGAACAATTCCTGATGTTTTGCCGCTACCCTTTACGCTTTCGCCTATTGAGCGTAAATTTCCCCAATAACTACCTATGCCTCCTCCACGTGCAGCAAGCCAAACATTTTCGTTCCATAGATCAACTATTCCCTGCAAGCTGTCTTCGGTTTCATTAAGAAAGCAAGAGATAGGTAACCCTCTCTTAGTGCCACCATTGCTGAGTATTGGTGTTGAAGGCATGAACCACAAGTTGCTCATGTAGTCATAAAGACGCTGCGCATGTTCTTTATTATCAGAATAGTAATTAGCAATACGTGCAAAGAGGTCTTGATAACTTTCATTTTCTATTAAATACCTGTCTGATAGAACTGCTTTTCCAAAGTCGGTTAATTTGCTGTCCTTTGCGTAATTAATGGTAATGTTATTCATAAAGTTCCTTTTATTCTTTTATTATATATAGGTACTTAAAAGTCATTTTGAGCGATTTTTAAGTTAGGTTTTTCGGATTTTTTTGTTGATGCTGTAATGCAAACAAGATACCGTCAACCTGACTGCCATATATTTTACAGTAACTCATATAACTTATTTGCATATTTATTTCTTTTGCAACATGTTGAACATAACTTTCTGAGTGACGAAAATAGTCTCCTTTGTTTACAAAGTCAATACCTTCACCTTCCTTTCTTCTTATTAAACATACAATAACTCCTTTTTTGCTCGTAGATCTTTTTGCTAATTCCAACTCTTCTTGAAAGTCATGTAGATAATGTAGCACTTCAGCAAAGATAATTACATCATACTGCTGGTTTTTCTCTTGTTTAAGAAACTCTTTCATTTCCATATGTATTAATTCATTGTAAACAGGCTTACCTTTTATAAAGCATCCTCTTGCGATATTTAGCATTCTACTTGAAATGTCAATTCCTGTTATATGGTTTCCAATACTATTTATTTTCAAGAAATGACCACATATTCCAGTTCCACAACCAAGGTCGAGTATATTGAGCTCAGAAGTGGAGTTGTTGAAGATTTTTGTAATTATCATGTGTACAAGTTCATGCCCTCTATATTGTTTGGCAATCAACCAATGCTCAACAAAATATTCACCTGTGTAATCAAAATATTGTCTTATGAGGTTTTTTGGCAATTCTGTAATAGGCGCTGAGTTTGTCATTTTTTTTATATAGTAAGACGCCTCCTCGTGGTCATTATCTAATTTTAGTGCCCTTGTTAAATAATTATAAGCTTTGTTAGTATTCCCTACCGCAAAATGACACCTTCCGATGTTATACCAGACTATAGGTAAATGGGGGTAAAATATGCTAATTAACCAAAATCGTAACTTTGCATCTGATATGCTACCTTTATAAAAGTGATATAAACCGATTTCAATGTTGGTGTTTAACAGGTTCTTAGATTTTTTAAGAAGCACTGACATTTCTTTATGAAGAGTATTATATTTATTCACAATGAAGTGTTTTACTTTCTTAATATTTAATACGCCAATGAGCTTAGACATACAATTTAAAGCAACGTTTTTTATAAAAGAGAGATTACTTTTCATACGTTAGAAATACTCCGAATGTTTATTATCATTTTTAGGCAATTGATTTTAACACATTTTATCTTACAAAATATCTTTTTTATTAATTTTTACTGTATATATAAGTTTACCACATATTTCTCAGATTATACTGTTTAGGATTGCTAGTATATTGTTGTTGATAATATAAGTAAATGTTTTGTGCAAAAGGGGTTTGACTTTTTTTTTTTTGGTTTAAAATATAAAAAAATTTATTTTGTTTTTGGGGTTTTTGGCAGGTTTTTGGGTGGGATTTATTTTATTTTAATTTCATTTTTAATAATATTTAACTCTGCATATTCTGCATATAGTCGGATAAATAAATTATTAAGAGCACTTGATGGATGCCTTGGCGTTAAGAGGCGATGAAGGACGTGGCAGGCTGCGATAAGCTGTGGGGAATTGTCAACAAATTTTGATCCGCAGATTTCCGAATGGGGAAACCCAACTAGTTTAGCTAGGTTATCATACATACTAAGTATGCGAGGCAACCTTGGTGAACTGAAATATCTAAGTAGCCAAAGGAAAAGAAATCAACCGAGATTCTGTTAGTAGTGACGAGCGAAAGCGGAAAAGGCTAGTGATTTAAGAATAAGAATTAGAATACTCTGGAAATAGTAACCATAGAAGGTGATAGTCCTGTACAAGTAGAAAGTCTTTTAAATCCTTGAGTAGAGCGGGGCACGTGAAATCCTGTTTGAATATGGGGGGACCATCCTCCAAGCCTAAATACTCCTTAACGACCGATAGTGAACAAGTACCGTGAGGGAAAGGTGAAAAGAACCCCGGGAGGGGAGTGAAATAGAATCTGAAATCAAGTGCTTACAAACAGTTGGAGCTCTATATCAATTTATTGATATTTAGAGTGACAGCGTACCTTTTGCATAATGGGTCAGCGAGTTAATCTATGAAGCAAGCTTAAGCCGTTAGGTGTAGGCGTAGCGAAAGCAAGTCTGAATAGGGCGTTTAGTTTTATGGATTAGACCCGAAACCAAGTGATCTAGTCATGACCAGATTGAAGGTGTGGTAAAACACACTGGAGGATCGAACCAGTTAATGTTGCAACATTATTGGATGAGCTGTGGTTAGGGGTGAAAGGCCAATCAAACTTGGAAATAGCTGGTTCTCCGCGAAATCTATTTAGGTAGAGCGTTGTATGTATGTTGTTGGGGGTAGAGCACTGGATAGACTAGGGGGATTCACCGTCTTACCAAATCTAACCAAACTCCGAATACCAACAATTAATTATACAGCAGACACACTACGGGTGCTAAGTCCGTGGTGAAGAGGGAAACAACCCAGATCACTATCTAAGGTCCCAAAATTACAGCTAAGTGGGAAAGGAAGTAGAAAAACCATTACAGCTAGGAGGTTGGCTTGGAAGCAGCCATCCTTTAAAGAAAGCGTAACAGCTCACTTGTCTAAATAAGTTTTTCTGCGCCGAAAATGTACCGGGGCTAAAGCTGTATACCGAAGATGTGAGTGCTTATTGATTTCGATCAATAGGCGCGGTAGCGGAGCGTTCTGTAAGCCTGTGAAGGTGCTTTGTGAAAACGGGTGCTGGAGGTATCGGAAGTGAGAATGCTGACATGAGTAGCGTAAAAGGGTGTGAAAAACACCCTCGCCAATAATCGCAAGGTTTCCTACGTTACGTTAATCTGCGTAGGGTTAGTCGGCCCCTAAGGCGAGTCCGTAAAGGAGTAGTCGATGGGAAATAGGTCAATATTCCTGTACCGATGTGTAGTGCGATGTGGGGACGGAGAAGGTTAGCTCAGCCAACTGTTGGATATGTTGGTTCAAGCCTGTAGTCGTGCCTGGTAGGCAAATCCGCCGGGCTTAGATGAGGGGTGATAACGAGTCTGCTTGCAGACGAAGTGAGTGATACCCTGCTTCCAGGAAAAGCCACTAAGCTTCAGCTACACACGACCGTACCGCAAACCGACACTGGTGCGCGAGATGAGTATTCTAAGGCGCTTGAGAGAACTCTGGAGAAGGAACTCGGCAAATTGATACCGTAACTTCGGGAGAAGGTATGCCGCAAGTAGGTGAACTTGTACAAAGGGAGCCCAAAGCGGTTGCAAAAAATCGGTGGCTGCGACTGTTTAATAAAAACACAGCACTCTGCAAACACGAAAGTGGACGTATAGGGTGTGACGCCTGCCCGGTGCTGGAAGATTAAATGATGGGGTGCAAGCTCTTGATTGAAGTCCCAGTAAACGGCGGCCGTAACTATAACGGTCCTAAGGTAGCGAAATTCCTTGTCGGGTAAGTTCCGACCTGCACGAATGGCGTAACGATGGCCACACTGTCTCCTCCAGAGACTCAGCGAAGTTGAAATGTTTGTGATGATGCAATCTCCCCGCGGAAAGACGGAAAGACCCCATGAACCTTTACTGTAGCTTTGTATTGGATTTTGAACGGATCTGTGTAGGATAGGTGGGAGGCTTTGAAGTGAGGACGCTAGTTCTCATGGAGCCGACGTTGAAATACCACCCTGGTGCGTTTGAGGTTCTAACCCAGGTCCCTTATCGGGATCGGGGACAGTGCATGGTAGGCAGTTTGACTGGGGCGGTCTCCTCCCAAAGCGTAACGGAGGAGTTCGAAGGTACGCTAGTTACGGTCGGACATCGTGACGATAGTACAATGGCATAAGCGTGCTTGACTGCGAGACTGACAAGTCGAGCAGATACGAAAGTCGGTCATAGTGATCCGGTGGTTCTGTATGGAAGGGCCATCGCTCAACGGATAAAAGGTACTCTGGGGATAACAGGCTGATGCCGTCCAAGAGTTCATATCGACGGCGGTGTTTGGCACCTCGATGTCGACTCATCACATCCTGGGGCTGAAGTCGGTCCCAAGGGTATGGCTGTTCGCCATTTAAAGTGGTACGTGAGCTGGGTTTAGAACGTCGTGAGACAGTTCGGTTCCTATCTGCCGTGGGCGCTGGAGATTTGAGAAGGCCTGACTCCTAGTACGAGAGGACCGAGAGTGGATATACCTCTGGTGTATCAGTTGTTACGCCAGTAGCATTGCCGAGTAGCTAAGTGTGGAAGAGATAACCGCTGAAAGCATCTAAGCGGGAAACTCGTTTCAAGATGAGATCTGCCGGGGCCTTGAGCCCCCTGAAGGCCGTTGAAGACTAGGACGTTGATAGGCTGGGTGTGGAAGCATGGTAACATGTGAAGCTAACTAGTACTAATAGCCTGATTGATTTATTTGCTTTCTATATGTGTGTATGCAGTGTTAAATATTAAGTTAAAATTGTTAAGTTAGAAATTTTTATTGACTTGGTGGCTATAGCAAAAATGAACCACCCGATCTCATCTCGAACTCGGAAGTGAAACTTTTTAGCGCTGATGGTACTTGAAAAGGGAGAGTAGGTCGCCGCCAAGTTTATAAAAATTTCTTTGTTAATTAGACAGTAGGTATACTTATATTTTAACTTTCTTGTTTTGTTACTATTCTTTAAGTTTTTACTTTAACTACGATATCTTTTTTTTCTTATATGTTCTTGGTCATTTTCTACATTATTTAGCATTGTTCCTACTTCCCCTAATTGATTCCCTTTTGAAGGAGAATTACTGACTTCTGGTAATATTACATTACCTCCCACTTTTTTAAATAATTCTTCTTGTTGGCGAAATGCTGACCTCCAATCTGTTCCTGTTCCTTTAGGAAGAAATAAGAATTGATACATCTGACCAAAGCCTGTGTTATTTACCTCTTTTATATGCTCTACCATTCACCACACCCATTAACTATTTTTAAAAATTTTACCTATATTATCATAAAAAATATAGTTGTAAATACCTTAATTGAGATTTTTTTTATTTTATCTTTTTTAAGCAAATAGTTAGATCTTTTTGTAAATTTTTATAACTTGCTTGCATAATGTTTCTATGAGTTAGTATTATGTAGTAGTGCCCTATATTACTTATATTTAAAATGCTAATTTTAGCAAGCATTCGTAGTTGCCTTTTTATTTTATTTCTTTTTGCTGCTTTTCCGGTTTTTTTACTGATAGCCAGAGCTACTCTAATAGTATGAATGTACTTTTCAGGTTCTCTTTCTTTTATAGCGTACAGTGATATATAAAGCCCACGATAAAAAAGACTGTTGAGTGCTAACTTATTTTTGAAAGCAGAAGAAAAATCTTTTTTTTTATACTTACTATGCGCATAATTTGTTACACCCTAATGAACGGCGCCTATTAAGGATTTTTCTTCCAGCTCTTGTTGCCATACGTGAACGAAATCCGTGTCTGCGCTTTCTTATCAAATTTTTTGGTTGAAATGTTCTCTTCATTGTTTTTATATTAATATAATTATTTATTTTAAATTGTTTTACTTTATTGTCAAATAATGGTGAACTTGTATGACATTTTCGTAGAATAAAATTTGATGCATGGAAGAATGAATTCGGTGATAGTCATACCTGTCTTACTAATCCTTTTATTTTGTTTTAGTAGGTTTCAAGAAGTAAATAAGGTTAAATCTTATCTATATCTTAGTTGTGTATGGATGCTAACTTGGTTGTTAGTATTCTATAATAATTGTTTTGTAACTTTTATTTCTATAGCGTTACTTTTTTTCATGCTTGCTTTTATCTTTAAAAATAAAAGAAATAAGATAATAAAACTTTCGTTATTTGTGGCTTTGGCCATATCATTTTTTATCACTTTATTTATAATGCTGTCTATTTTTATTCAATCCATTAGTTTTTTTAATAAAGTAGCTATTTCAGAATTCTTGTTTTGCTTGAAATGGGGCCACAATGTAGTCACTATCAATGAAGAGAAGATAGGATGTTTTGGTATAGCGCCGCTTTTAGTTGGTACATTACTTATAACTATTATAGCAATGTTAGTTGTCGTTCCGCTTGGTTTATTTTCTGCAATATATATTAGTGAATATGCGAGTGAGAAAGTGCGTTATATTGTTAATACAACTTTGCAAGTTTTGTCTGCTATTCCTACGGTTGTATATGGATATTTCGCGGTTGTGTTTTTGTCTTTCTTTATAAAGCAGGTAGCAAATTTTTTTGGTTTAAGTATACACTCAGAAAGTGCCTTAGTTGCCGGTTTATCGATTGGGATAATGATTCTTCCTTTTATTATTTCTTTACTCGAAGATGCCATAAGATCTGTTCCAAAAAGCTTGCGTTATGGCTTCATGGCACTTGGTGCAACTCCAGCGGAAACTATATGGCATATAACAATACCTTATGCAATGCCTACAATTTTAAGTGCAATTTTATTGTCAATTTCAAGAGTGATAGGTGAAACAATGATTGTGCTAATGGCTGTGGGAATCAACGCAAATTTGACTTTTAACCCTCTTAATTCAGTTACTACCATTACCGTGCAGATCGCTACATTACTTACCGGAGATCAGGATTTCAATAGTGTACAAACTCTTGCTGCTTATGCGCTTAGTTTAGTATTGTTTATTATTACTTGGCTATTAAATGCATTTGCATTGTTTGTAATGAAGCGTAACTAGTAAGCGTTTTAATGTTGCAAAATTTCTATTAATAATATAAAATTTATTTTCTTTAGAAGTTCTTTTATGGAATTATAGTGTTAGGTGATAAAAATAAAGAGATGAATATAGGTAGAGCGATTAAGGTAACTCAAGCAGTTGTTGATATAAAATTTGAAGGTGAATTGCCTAAAATATTTAATGCTTTAAAAAGCAAACTAAAATATAAGGATAAGGAGCTGGTTTTAGAAGTTTCGCAGCATATAGGTGACAATATAGTTCGTTGTATTGCTATGGATAGCACAGATGGCATGTCAAGGGGGGATGAATTTGTTGATACAGGTGCACCAATATCGGTGCCAATTGGGCGTTCAACTTTAGGAAGGATTTTTAATGTTGTTGGAGAGCTTATAGATGAGTGTGGTCCACTGAAGGGAAAGTATAACTTAGAGCCTATACACAGAGCACCTCCAAGTTTTACTGAACAGAGAATACAGGAAGAAGTTTTAGTTACGGGAATAAAAGTTATAGATCTTCTTGCACCTTATCTTAAAGGAGGAAAAATTGGCTTATTTGGTGGAGCCGGTGTTGGTAAAACAGTCCTAATAATGGAATTAATTAATAATATAGCAAAAGCTCATAAAGGATTTTCTGTGTTTGCCGGGGTAGGGGAGAGAACGCGTGAAGGTAACGATCTTTATCACGAGATGATCACTTCAAATGTAATAAATATAAATGAGCATGAAAAATCTCAAGCTGTTTTGGTTTATGGTCAGATGAATGAGCCTCCTGGAGCAAGGGCTAGAGTTGCTTTAACAGCACTTACTATGGCAGAGTATTTTCGTGACCGTGAAAACCAAGATGTTCTATTTTTTGTGGATAATATCTTTAGATTTACACAAGCTGGTTCTGAAATTTCTGCTTTACTTGGAAGAATACCGTCAGCTGTTGGTTATCAGCCAACCCTTGCAACTGATATGGGTGCAATGCAAGAAAGAATAGCTTCAACAACTTCTGGCTCTATTACTTCTGTGCAAGCTATATATGTTCCTGCGGACGATTTGACTGATCCAGCCCCAGCAACTACATTCTCTCACCTTGATGCAACCACAGTGTTGTCAAGGCAAATAGCTGAAATGGGAATATACCCTGCTGTTGATCCACTTGATTCAACTTCTCAGTCTTTATCTGCTGAAATCATTGGTGAAGAACATTATAATGTAGCTTCTGAGGTGAAACGTATATTGCAAACTTATAAATCACTGCAAGATATTATCGCAATACTTGGTATGGATGAGCTATCTGATGAAGATAAAATTATTGTTGATAGGGCTCGGAAGATTCAGAAATTTCTTTCTCAACCTTTTCACGTTGCAGAAATATTTACTGGCATGCCTGGTAAATTTGTTTCACTTTCTGATACTGTTTCCAGTTTTAAAGGGATTGTTGAAGGCAAATATGATCACTTACCAGAGGCTGCTTTTTATATGGTGGGGAATATAGATGAAGCAATAAAAAAGGCTGAATTAATACAAGCTGAAGCTAAATAAAAGTTAAAGATTATGAATACTTTTAAAGTGCAATTTTTCTCTCCTGATGATCAAATTTCATTCAGTGGAGTGGTTTCTCTTTCAGTAACTGGGCTCGAAGGGGAGCTTATGATTTTAGCTCACCATGCTCCTTACTTAATTTATTTATTGCCTGGTATGATTACTGTTAAAATGAGTAACCAAACAGAAAAGAAGGTTGTAATTGATAGTGGCGTATTAGAAGTTGCAAATAATAATTGTAGCATTATAACAAGTCAAATTCAGGTTTTTGATCGTGCAATTCATGATGAGAAATCGTTTAAAAATAAGAGAATTAGTATATATTTAAGTTATCTTGATGAGAAGTTTCTTTCTTAGTTATTTTAGGCAAAAAGTCAATTATCATTCAAGTGGCTATAAGATTTTTGCTCAGGGGGCTCTTTTTTGTCATCCCAGAAACCCCGGGGTGTCATCCCAGTGTCGGAGTACTTTAGGTGTATGATCCCAGAGTGTGATGGTATGGGACCATACACCTAATCAAATAAAAATTAAAGAAGGAGAGTTGGTTGTAACGGTTGGAGATAACGACTTTGTTTTACCTGGAATTTACGTTGGATAAACTACAAAAAATAACAGGTAAAAATCAACGTAAATTTAAGATAAATCGATTTTATTAGTATTATTAAATCAAAATCTGTTTTTAATTAATCAATAATACTTTTTTACATATTTTCATCCCCTTTCATGGATTTTTTAATTTTATAGATGATATCTAATATTATTAGAAGCATTGTAAAATATCTTATGAGAAAAGTTATAAAATATATTAGCATTATTGGTATTGCATGTTTAGTATTGTTATTTTTTATATCTAATGTGGAAACACGCGTAAAAACACAGGAAGAACAATTATTCCTAGCTGTAGAAGATGGTAATGCACAAGAAGTAAAACTATTACTCAAAAATGGTGCAGACCCAAATTGACCTTACCCAGAAAAAGTAGAGAGAAAGTTAAGACGTTTTTATCATGAGAATAAATTGTGCAGGAATGCAATAGTTAATAGTAGAATGTCTACGTTATTTGTTATAAAAGATTTCTATGTATTCAAATATGGCAGTTCTGGTTTGTTGAGCGAGAAGTATCAATAAGCAGCTCCCTTTTAAGTGAACTTTTCTGCAACAGAGTTATCGTAACAACAGCCCTTATGGCTCATGCTGGAAATGATGTTTTTTGTATTCAATAGAAATTGGTAATTTTGAGAGGTATACTGTGACCCTTGATCGCTATGTAACAGCAGATTTTTATCGGGTTTGCGTTTATCAACGGCCATCAATAAAGAATCTATAACTAATTATCATGTTACTCATTAACCACCATGCGTGAATATAGGTCAATTATTGCCGCCAACAACCTTCTTTAGTTTTTATGTAGGTAATCCCAAACTTTATTTGGCTGATCAGTAGTAAAATTTTGATCCAATGTGTTCGGAGCCACAACTCGGTTGCTTATTTGCTGTTTTTTATTTTTGAACCTTCGTCTAAACTTGGCTTTAATGCCATTTTCTTGCATAACACTTTGTACTGTTTTAATTTTTGCCTAAAGCTTTTAATTCAGCGTGAATTTTAGGGGCTCCATATCTGCATTTAGAAGCTTGATTATTTTTTGAATATCTGCTAGAAGCCCTTCTTTTGCTAATTCTTTACTGCTTTTTTCCTTAGCAACCCATACCACCAGTATAAAACCCTACATAGTTCCTGTGTTTTATAGCAATTTCTATATAAAAGAATACTTTACTCTTTTTCTTTGCCCAGGGCTTTTTTTAAGATGTCTCTTTCTCTTATTAGCTCTTTTTTTAGATCAAATCTTTCTTTGTCATAAGGAGCCTTTGCCTGGAAATGCGTATGCTCCAGACATTTTTCCATCATATTTTCTTACCTAACATACTACCATCTATACCTAGATCTTTTGCTATTTTTGTACTTGCTTGACCTGTTTCTTTAACCAGCTTAACAGCTTCTAATTTGAATTCTGCTGTATATTCTCTTCTATTTGTCATATTTTGAAAAAACGTTTTATTTTACTCCAAAAACGTCTTAACTTTCTCTCTACTTTTTCTGGGTAAGGTCACTACTTGGATGACAGATAGTAGTGCGAAAGTCTCTTACAACTTACTTTTAATTAGTCTAACCCATGCGTGCCAATCCCTCTCACCAAGATTGCTTTCAAAAGATAGGAGATCCTTTACAGCTTTTGAGCAAATTTCTTCACTTGGAATTGATAACTCCTTATTCATTGCTAACGTTAAACATTGAGTTTTGCACGCTTGTTCTAAATGATACGAGTAAAACATTGCTTCTTGTATAGTCCGACCACACGTTATAGATCCATGATTACGCATTAACATGACAAAATTTTCTTTCAGATCAGCTATTAACCTCTTTCCTTCTGTATCGCTAAGTGCTAGGGAATTATAATTATGGTAAGAGATTTTATTGTAAAAGTGCAGTGCCCATTGACTTATAGGAAGCAGCCCATCTTTGAGAGAAGAAACCGCTACAATAGAAGGTGTATGCAAGTGAAAAATTGCTTGAATATCTTTCCTTGCTTGATAAACAAAACCATGAATTATATAGCCAGTTCTATTATATTGATATTCTTTGCCTTCAATTACATCTCCATCAAATGATACTTTCATTAACGAACGTTCATCTACTTCATCAAAACGCATACCAAACGGATAAATATAAAACGACTTTTGATCTTCAGAACGCACTGAAAGGTGAGTATATGTATGATCATCGAACTTAAGGTAGGACAAAATCTGATAGGCATAGACTAGATCCCTTTTTACTCTGCTCTTTGTTAACAACACAATCCTCTGTTAGAATCTTCTGAAGGTTTATACGCGAAAAGAGACTTGTAGTAAACTAATAAGTCTATGCCACTCTGTCTTGCTTTCTGAATACCAAACACTTTTGTGTTGTAGCTTGCTTAAAAATAGTTATCGTTATTATAGAGTTTATATACAGAATTTATGTTTTTAAATTACATAATATCTTAACTACAAAAGTAATTTTCTATATAATATTTCATATGTTTTAAAGCTTCATTTTTATGTTATTATAAATGTAAGTTTCAAGATTGAAAATAATATGGTAAATATTAACACAAAAAAACAGCCAGCAGGATTTTTCATATATCTCTCTGGTCTTTCGGGAAGTGGTAAACTTTCCACAGCAATAGAATTATCTAATATGATAAACGCATTAATTGTAAATAGTAAGTTCTATAACAATGTTCAAGCTTGCTCTATATACGATGGTGTCTTTGAACGTGATCAAATACCTAAAGAAGTTCAAGATAGAATATATGGCATTATGCAAATTATGCTTCAGGTAATAGAAAATTATCCGATTCACTCAAAAAATTACATATTTATTGATGAGTTGATGGAAAATAATGACCAGAACATGAGGATGTATGATTCAATAGTAAGGCTTAGTAAAAAATGAACACAGAAATCCTTCCTGTGGTACTTAGGTGTGATCTACCGACATTACAAAAGCGTATTGCATTAAAAAGGCAAAGAAAAAATAGGAAGGTGATTAATCTAAATAGCATTGTAGAGAAATTTAGGACTGACGATTTATTTATACCACCAAGTGCCATAGAGATAGAAAATTCAGATATGAGTATAAAAGAAGTAGCTCAAGAGATAGTAAACCAGATGCACAAGCTTAGTAACATTGCATGTACGCGAAAGAATAGTCTATAATGATTTCATATACTGAGGCTCATTTAAATATAGAGCTTCAACTTCATTTAATTTTTGCTTGTTCTCTAATCTATAACGGACTAATAGCCCTGCATGGCTAGCATTTAAATTGCAATCCATATGTGTACTGCTTGTAGCGTGACACTGGGATCCAGGTGCAGATAGTGGCAATAAATTGAAATCAAATAACTGCGTATAAAACCCTTGAGCATTTTTGACTATAGCTCTGATATTTTTTTTGTTATTCGTACAAAGCAAAGATATTGCGTAGGCTTGAACTTCCAGCGCACTAACTCCGTATAATGGCTTATTTGTAGCAAGATTTATACCTTGTGCAGCTGATATACCAACTCTAATTCCAGTGAAACTTCCTGGTCCAACTACTACCACTAAATGATCTATTTTATCATAATTATAGTTGTGCTTATCAAACAAAGTATTCAGAATTTGAAAAAATGATTCTGCATGATTGTTGCTGGCGGAATTGTGCTCTACAAAACAGTTACCATCATAATCAACTATTGCTATTGAACTACCAATACCTACAGTATCAATCGCTAAAATAGACATTACTTAAGCTTATCATAGAGTTTTGTAAACATTATAGCAAAGGCACCATTACCCATAACGTTTGCTGAAGTGATTATTGGATCAAACACTATATACAGTGCTGTGATTAACGAAAGCATTTCTGGAGAAAATTTGAGGTATTTCTCAAGAATAGGTAGCATTACCATAATTCCTCCTGCCGGAACTGCCACGATAGCAAACTTAAATAACAAAAAATAGAGAAGGAAAGTTACATAGTCTGTTGTGCACAATGAATAACCGGAGGCAATTATCATTGATAATATTATAATAAAAAAGCAATCACCTACTAAATGAAAGCTAGCAGTTATTGGCACAACAGACGATGCTATGTCAGGTTGCTTTACATTTTTTTTGCTTCCTTCAAGAGTAAGCGGCATAGTTGCATTACTAGACATTGTGCTCATTGCAGTAATAAATGCCGGTATCATATTGCCTATACTAGCTATCCAGCTTGTGATCTTGAATGAATTTGCTGCTCCATATAAGAGGAAAACATAAAGGTAGGTTGCAGATGCTATAATAATGAAAATTATTGAGTAATCCTTAAATATTATAGATAAAACTTGATCATGCTGCATTTTTAAAGCAAGCCCAAGTACAAATATTGGAATAATCGGCGTCAAAAACGTCTTCAAAATAAAGAGAGTTAAATCTAACATTTTGTTCGAAAGCTCTCTGCTTTTTTTGGGTAGCAGTGTGGACACTACTATGCTGGACACAAATCCACAAGCAAGGGCATAAAAATTAGAAAGCAATGCAGGCAGTCTAAACGACCATAAGGGAACAATTGTTTCTTCATACGTTATATCTTGTATTGAATAAGTGTTTTGTGTGATAAAATGCCCAACAGAATAAGCTATTAAACTTGAAGCCAGATTCGATAAGAAGATCATTATAATAAGTAACAATATGAACTTTATAGCTGACTGCTTAAGATTGTTAACACTGCTAAAGATTAACGCAAAAATAATAAAAGGCATTATAAATAGCAAAACCTCTTTTATACTAAGGCTCGTTGAGTACAAGAAGGTTTTTACTTCCATTGGAACTAAATGACCAAAGAATGCAGCTGAAGTGATGACCGTGAGTAAGATTAATAGTTGTAGCACGTTCTTATATACCAATGTCCTATGGACATATATATGGTAAGTTAGTTGTTAAGTAAAGCAAAACTGTCTAAACTGCACAGCAAATGGTGTAATGAAAGTGGAATGACAAAAAAGAGTGAAATTAGCATTCACTTATTATTCGTGTCATTTTCAGTAAAAGCTTCTTCCCACGTGCCTTGAGTTGCTGCGCGGCTATACTCTGTTACTCTATTTTCAAAGAAATTCGTATGTTCAACGCCATTTAGTATTTCATCAAGCCACGGAATAGGATTATCATTGACATCATATATGGACTCAAGACCTAATTGCATTAACCGTCTGTTTGCTACGTAGCGTATGTAATTGCACACTTCTTCTGCGGATAGTCCTTCAACATCTCCTAAATCAAAGGCAAGCTTTATGAATTCGTCCTCAAGTTCAACGATGGTGCGACATGCAGAATATAATTCCTCTTTAAACTCGTTGTCCCAAATTTCATTATTCTCTTTAATAAATGTATTAAATAACATGATAATTGAATTGGTGTGCAAAGTTTCATCACGGGCTGACCAGGCGATTATCTGCCCCATTCCTTTCATTTTTCCAAAACGTTGGAAATTGAGCAAAATTGCAAATGATGCAAATAACTGCAACCCTTCAGTGAATGCACCAAACACTGCTAGAGTTTTAGCTACATGTTTTTTATCGTGTTTTTTGCTTTCCTCGAATTCCAACATATATTCATATTTCTTTCTCATAGCATCATACTTTAAAAATGCTTGATACTCACTTTCTGGCATGCCAATTGTGTCTAAAAGATAAGAATAAGCTGCAATGTGTATGGTTTCCATATTGGAAAAGCTTGCAAGCATCATGCATATTTCTGTTGGCTTAAATATATTTGAATAATGCCTCATGTAGCAGTTATTTACTTCAATGTCTGCCTGAGTAAAAAATCTAAAGATCTGGGTTAGTAGATTTTTTTCTACACTTGAAAGTTTAGTTTTCCAATCCTTCACGTCATCAGCGAGCGGAACTTCTTCAGGTATCCAATGGATTCTTTGTTGCTGCAGCCACGCATCATACGCCCAAGGGTAATTAAAAGGTTTGTATATTGGATCTGCTTCTAACAATGACATAAGACACCTATTATTTTCTAAAGTAAATATTATATTAAGTGATATTGAGAATCAGTCAATTTAACTTTTTTGAAATTTGACGGCAGATAATTTATTAGTGTATTATAGCTTCAAGTAATTTATCAACAGAAATGCGAGTATTAATATCTTTTATTTTATTATTTACAGTGAGCTGCACTCACACTATTCACAATCACGGAGCTCCTGGCATTAGTGTTGAATTGTGGAGCAAGATAAAAGTAGGTGACGATAAAGAAAAAGTGGTTCACACTTTAGGATCACCAACATTAGTATCAAAGTTCGATGACAATGTTTGGTACTATGTCTCATATAAAATTAAACAAGCCAATTTTTTAGGAAAAAGGAAGTATAGTAGTAAGTCTCTGCAAATTTCATTCGACCAGGACGGTAAAGTTGAAGATACAAAAGAAACTGACATCTTAGAGAGATCTTTGGCTGTTTCTGATTGAAAGTTTGCTCAGATCTTCCTACGTCATACCGCGGTTCATTCCATAACTGTACGAACATTGCGATTTGGGCCTACCAGAAGGGTGTCATGAAAGTAGCTGACACTAGTTCCTTTATGACGGCAGTGCCCAGACTACTTGGATCCAGGAAACTTAATTGCAAGTAATGCATTGGGTTTGGTAAGTATGGGTTTTGCGTTATAGAATGAAGCACTTTTGGTGAATTTGTAAAGAAAACTGGATCCCAGTGGGCTTTGTTGCATCGCTAGCTATGATGGATTAAAGATAAAAAAGATAGGGAATATCAGTAGCTTATTATTCTGGTATTTATAACAAGAACGGTCAATGAATACCTAAATTTGAGTAAAAGAAATTTCACTACCATTTACCAATCCGGCTAAAATTCAAGAATTTCAATGCTTTAGCTATTTTCAATAGAATTAAATTTATTAATATAAATAACAAATTACTATTCTTAAATTTGATCAGATTGATTGCAAAAAAACAAGATTTTCAATAGGTTGCTTATAATCCTAACTATAGTTAGCCTTTCATAAGTAGCGATGCAACAAAGCCATCCCAGTGTCAAGCACTGGGATGACACCATTTGTTGTAAACTCACTTTTACTCTATGGTTATACTACCTTGCTGCTATTCTGAACGGATACAGTGGGCTTATTAAATTATAGAATTACTTTAGCTATAGAATAAAATCTAGTGTTACTTCACGCCAAATGTGGTGGTGCTGAGTAGGCAAGCCGGTCAATGGGCTACATTTATATACTGCACGCATTGCATTATCTGCTATCGACCTGAAAAGTGGATTATTTCGATAGGAATCACTGTCTGCTACATCCGCCATAATTATCTCGCCTTGACTGGATAACAATAAGTTAATTTTTATATTAAAATTTTCTTTGTAAGCTATGCTTTCAGGAATGCTCCAGCATTTTGTGAGCTTGTCTCTTATAGAGTTAATAATTTCTGTTACAACTAATTCATCCTTTTTGCTCTCAACGCTTTTTTCGTTTCCTATTTCATTTTTTGCCCCTCTAACATCCCTTCTTAGTTTTTTCTCTACACTTTTTTTTCTTTTTGGAATTGGAATGAATTCTTTACCCTCGTTAATAATGACTTCTTCTTGCATTTCGATAATTTGCCTCGGTTGTGCTGCAACAGTGTGCTCAACTATTTCTTTTTTCCTTTGTGGTATAGGAACAGCTAACGTATCATTCGTTTGGGCTTTTGTTGAAGATAACGAAAAAAGCAAAAAACAACATAAAGACAAAAAAAGAATATAATTCGAATAGAAAAAACGCATATGTTAAGCAGCTTGTTTTACTGGTTTAAAGCTAATATTGCACGTAAAGTCAATATATTTTAGTTGATGGACGAGTTTGAAGTCAATAAGGAATCCCTTCAAAGCTGAAGGCAAGCGGAAGATTGTCTTCTCGACAGACAAAGGAATTGTATAATGGATTAAAAGGAACCGTATGACAAAAATTATAGCAAAAGAATATACAGAATTTTTAGAGCAATTGAAGGATCATATTGCAACAAACCGTTATAAAGCAGCACTTGCAGTAAATAGTAAGCTTATTTTGCTTTACCACCATATTGGTACAGAGATCCTAAAACGCCAAAAAGAACATACCTGGGGAGCTAAGGTAATTGATCAATTAAGTAAGGATTTGAGAAGTACATTTCCAGAAATGAAAGGCTTTAGCATGAGAAATCTGAAGTATATGCGTAAGTTTGCCGAAGAATATCCTGATGTTGAATTTGTGCAGGAGCCTCTTGCACAATTAACTTGGTATCACAATATCACTCTTTTGGAAAAAATAGAAAGTCATGAAATAAGATTATTTTATGTAAAAAAAGCTATTGAACATGGCTGGTCACGTAACATTATGGTGATGCAGATAGAACTTGGACTACATAAACGTCAAGGAAAAGCAATAACTAATTTTAAAGAAAAATTACCATCTCCACAATCCGATCTAGCACATTACACATTAAAAGATCCGTATATTTTTGATTTTTTAAGTATAGGTAAGGATGCTCATGAAAGAGAAGTAGAAAAAGGACTCGTAGGGCATATGGAAAAATTTCTGTTAGAACTCGGTGAAGGATTTGCATTTGTTGGTAGACAATTTCATTTAGATGTTGGTAATAAAGACTTTTATGTTGATTTATTATTCTATCATTTAAAGTTACGTTGCTTCGTAGTGATTGAACTAAAAGATAAGGATTTTAAGCCGGAATATGCTGGTAAAATGAATTTTTATCTTTCTGCAGTTGATGATTTACTGAAGCACTCGACAGATCAACCTTCTATAGGGTTAATCTTATGTAAATCTAAAGACGATGTACTTGCTAAATATACACTCCGAGACATGAACAAGCCAATAGGGCTAGCAGAATATCGAATAACTGAAAATCTACCAGAGAACATAAAAACAGCTTTACCGACGATAGAAGAATTAGAAGCTGAATTATCCAAAATTTCAGACGAGGAAAAGTAATGTTACTAAAATCATTCAAACAATTATTTAGCAAACCAAAAGCTCAGTATGAAATGCATCAGGCTCAGGAAGAAGAGTGGCAGCCAATAACTTACTCTCTCATAGCCTTGAAACTTTGGAAGCAAACAGTAACGGAGTAAGTGATTTTTATGGATTACACGCTCTAGGTGCACTATCCTATATATCATACGGTCAATACACTCTAAATGAGATGGAAAGATGAAGGCATCATTATAGCTGCTAAAAAATACGGCGATAAAAACTTAATTCTTTCTCTGTTTACAAAAAATCATGGAAAGCGCAGGGGATTAACTAAGCTAACAAACAATAGCAATTATAAGTTTCAGATAAGTAATCTATTACATGCAGAATGGAGTGCTAAGTTACCTGAAAATCTAGGTTTTTTTAAGTGCGAATTAATCGAATCTCCATTCCATCATTTCTTTCAAGATAGGTTAAAAAGCATTACTATTGTTTCTTTCTCCTCTATTTTAGAAAAAGTGCTTCCAGAAAGTGAACCCTGTGCCATGCTGTATGACAATTTTCGATATTTCATCGATGTAATTAAACACAACAATCAGTCTTGGCAAAGCCATTATCTTAACTTAGAGCTTCTGCTTCTTACGCAATTGGGATTCAAGTTAGACTTATCCAAATGCGCTGTAACAGGTGTTAAGGAAAATTTACAATTTATTTCTCCAAAAACTGGTAGAGCAGTGTCAAAAAAAGTAGGAGATTATTATGCAGATAAACTCCTACCTTTTCCACAAATGTTACATGATGTATACAATAATAACCTACAAAACAGCTACTCATTCCAAGAATTTCAGTTAGGACTGAAAGTCACAGGATATTTTTTAAATAAGTATCTATTTTTGCAGTTAAACGTGAAATTTCCAGAGCTGAGAAACCTCATGTTGTCGCTTTAATCTTAGCAGTCCTACGTCATACCGCGATTCATTCGCGGTATCTCTTAGCATAGATCCAGCTAACAAGTAGCGGGATGACGAACTTATCGTCATGCCACCGCGAACCGTCATACCGTGATTTATTCACGGTATCTCTTAGCATAGATCCAGCTAACAAGCAGCGGGACGACGGTTGTCAGGGTGTCATCCCAGCGCCCCTATGATGTCATCCCAGTGCCCAGACACTGGGATCCAGAAAAGTTTGCTTGTGAACAAGCAAACTAGCATGGAAAGTGGTTACAACGTTTTCGATGAGATTATATGGAAAACTGGATTCCAGTGTCAAGCACTGGAATGACAAGGTATAAACCTTATCGTCATGCTGCCGCGAACCGTCATACCGCGATTCATTCGCGGTATCTCAGCATAGATTCCGCTAACTAGTAGCGGAATGACGGTTGTCGGCAAACTTAAGCCACTTTAGCTATAGCCAGTAACCACTCTATTTCTACCACTGTTTTTTGCTTTATATAAATATTTGTCGGCACGTACTATAAATTCTTTAATATTGTCAAGGTCAGATTCTTGCATTTCTGCAATTCCAATGCTCACAGTTACATCGTGGGTTGTATTTTTATCCGCAAGTATAAAAGGTTTTTTAGCAATAATTTTTCGTATTCTCTCCGCAATAGTATACGCATCTGATACATTGGTATCTGGCATTACAACAACAAACTCCTCACCACCAAACCTAGCTAGTAAATCTGTCACTCTGATATTTTCAGAAATTCTTTTCTGTATTTGCTTTAAAAGTTCATCTCCAGCACTATGCCCAAAACTGTCATTCACTATCTTAAAATAGTCTATATCAAGTATCATAAGAGACAACCTTCTATCCTTTTCCACAGAGTCCTTAACAATGTTTCTTAAGTGTGCATCAAAATATCTTCTATTATAACAGTTAGTTAATGGGTCCTTTATAGACATTTCCGCATTATTAAATAAATTCATTCTCAAGGCATCTTGATATCTTTTGCGTTTTACTTGCGAATTAACCCTTGCTATTAGCTCACCCTCATCCAAAGGTACTGTTAAATAATCATTAGCACCTACATCAAGTGCTTTTACTAAATTGTTTTTATCATAATCCTCAGAAAGAATCAGAATTGGTGTATAACGTGTTTCCACCTTACTACGAAACTCAGAACACAAACGCAAGCCGTCAGTTTTTGAAAATTGCATATCAGAAATGATCAGGTCGTAACCATTCTCAATACCAACCTTCAATGCTTCCATTGGATCACTCAGTATTTTAATTGACCTAAAGCGTTGCTTTAATATATTATATATCTGCTCTGCTTGATGAACATCCTCATCTATAACAAGTACGTTAGCATCAAAAATCTGATTGGAATAATCCATAATACTGTTTCCTGCGACTCCACCAATCTCAGCGTTAGTTTCTCCTCTCAAACGCAATTCATCGATAATCATCTTTAAGCGTGTGAGAGACTTAATTCGTGAAGATAAAGCAGTTTCGTTTATTGGTTTAGTCAGAAAATCATCCGCGCCAGCATTAATACCTTGCACTCTATCATGAGTATCATGCAGCGCAGTTACCATAATTATTGGAATATGGGTTGTCAAGGGATCACTCTTTAGCTCCTTACAAACTTCAAAGCCATTCATCTTTGGCATCATGATATCAAGTAATATAATATCAGGCTGCTGCTTTGCTACTAAATCTATAGCTTCTTCACCATCATGAGCTACGATAACCGTATAGTACTCTGCTTTTAGTCGAGCTTCTAAAAGCTTGACATTAGATAGTACATCATCTACTACCAGAATCTTCGCTGTCATTATCTTTAGATGTATTATCTATATCGTAAGTAGGATAAAGCTTACCATTTTTACCAACTATGTAATTTACTTTCTCAGTATTACACTCTTTATATAAGTCTTCAATTCCGGCATCCTTCAATAACCTTCTGGCTTTTAACCTTACAATTGTAAAATACCTATATATAGTCTTAATAAAATCAATAAATACAGGTACCTTATTTTTATCAAGAACAATTATGCTCACTAAAGCTACAACTAAAATTTCTGAAAGACCTATATTGAACATTTTCCTATGAAGCAAGTACTTTAATCCTTCTGATTATAAATATTAATTTGCTTAAATCAAGTTTAGAAGCAACCATCTCATCTAAAAAACTATTATAACGTTCTATGTAGTCCTTATCATTACAAGCCCAGGTTTGAACCTTATCTTCAGGGTTATCAGTAGCTTTTATGACTTTAACAGCTAGCTTGTGATGGTAATTGCTTAAATCGTCCAATAAATCATTAACTAAGCTGCGATCCCAATAAGAAGAGCGGCTTTTCATCTTGATGGCAATTGTCCTAATCAGATCGAATCTTAACAGCGACTTTAACTCAAAGTATATTTTACCAGCATCAAGAATGGACAAAGATGTCTGTTCAGCAACAGATATAATATCCAGTGCATAAGTAAGAACGCACAGGTCAGCAATTTTTTTTGCTAGATCTTTATCTATATTAAGTTCCACTAAAGAAGTGTATCCATGATTATAGACCTTTAACAGGTGTTCATCTAAAACATCATGGCCTAAAGTTTCAATTGCATCTTTAAATTTTGTAACATCATCCAATTCTACAAAGCTAAGATTTTTTACTAACCAAAACGATACTCTGCCAATAAATTTCTGCACATTTCTCACTATTTGCAAGTATGAGTTAATATCAATTTTTCCATCCAATTCATCAATTTTCTGCCACAGGTTATTTAAATCATATAGGTGGTTAACAACGATATATATGTTAACTGCTTCGTGTACCTTAATTCCAGTATTCTCAACTAAATTATTAATAAATATACAGCCCATCCTATTTACAACATCATTTGCAATGCAAGTGGAGATAATTTCTCTACGAAGTTGGTGTTTTAATATGAAATCCTTAAACTCTGTTAACATCTTTTTAGGAAAATAACCTAGCAAGTAGTCATTAGATATAAGATCTTTTTCAGGCAGATCGGAATGTATAATTTTATTTTTTATTGCTGTTCTAGCATAAGATATTAGAATAGAAAGCTGAGGAGAACTGAAACCTTCTGCACTGGTTAACATCCTTGCTACCTCTTCGTCAGCTGGAAGAAATTCTACGCTTCGGTTTAACAGCCCAGATTTTTCTAAACTGAGCAGTAACCTGTGGTCCTGCTCCAATCTCTCTTTAGCTTGCAAACACTCAAGAAGTAATGCTTTTGTTTCAATTCTGTTGTGGTTCTCAAGCACCTTGGATGCAACTTCATCCACCATACTTGCCAGTATTTCATTCCTTTTTTCTAAAGAAATACCCCCTGCTTTCATAGCTGAAACAAATGCAATCTTAATGTTAACTTCAAGGTCCGAACATATCACTCCGGCTGAATTATCAACAAAATCTGCATTGATATATCCACCTCTTTCAGCATATTCTATTCTCCCAAGCTGTGTACAACCAAGATTTCCACCCTCTATAAACATAGAAGCTCTAATATCCTTACCGTTTACTCTTAATTCATCGTTTGCTTTGTCACCGACCATGCTATGACTTTCACTCTTTGCCTTAACAAACGTGCCGATTCCTCCGTTCCATATGAAGTCCACTTCTGCTTTGAGTAGATATCTAATCAAATCACTTGGAGATAACGTATCTTCCGTTATGTCAAAGCATTTTTTCATTTCTTGAGAAAGATTTACTTGCTTGCTGCTACGCTCAAATACCCCGCCACCCTGAGAGATCAAATCTTTGTTATAATCCATCCAGGTTGAAAATGGTAACTTAAAGAGACGTTTACGTTCTGTGAAACTCTTTTCTGCATCAGGATTTGGATCAATAAAAATATGCATATGGTTAAATGCGCCGATTAAATGTATATTTTTTGAAAGCAGCATACCGTTTCCAAATAGATCGCCAGCCATATCCCCAATTCCAATAACAGTTGCATCCTGGTAAATATCCTTATTCATTTTCCAAAAATGCCTCTGTGCTGCAATCCATGCACCTCTTGCTGTAATACCCATTTTCTTATGGTCGTAACCTACTGATCCACCAGATGCAAATGCATCGCCAAGCCAAAAGTTATATTCAGAGGCTATCTGGTTGGCATAATCAGAAAATGAAGCAGTTCCTTTATCAGCAGCAACCACGAGATATGGATCATCTTCATCATACCTAATCACATTCTCTGGTGGAATTATTTTACCATCAACCACGTTATCAGTAATATCAAGCATTCCTCTGATAAAACTCTTATAGCACTCAACACTTTTCTCTCTTAAAATATTCTTATCTTTATAAGCTTGCTTTATTACAAACCCACCCTTTGCACCAACAGGGACAATAACCGCATTTTTTGTCATCTGAGCTTTCATGAGCCCCAAAACTTCAGTGCGAAAATCTTCCGTCCTATCCGACCACCTTAAGCCACCACGGGCTAATTTCCCTCCTCTTAGATGTATTCCCTCAAAAAGGTTTGAATAAATATACAATTCACGATACGGACGAGGATCAGGTAAACCATTTATTTTACTTGAGTCAAATTTTGTAGATAAATATGGTTTATCGTCTTGATAATAACTGGTCCTTAAAATAGCCATTATCAAGTTAAATATCGAGCGCAAAACGTAATCATGTGAAACATTGCTGATCTCTTTTAGAAGTTCCTCAATTTTTTCTCTGACAATGTCCGTAGTTTCTGCTCTATCAATGTCTATGTTAGGATCAAATCTTGCATGAAATAGTTGTATCAAATACTTTACTATTTTTGGATGCTCTGAGACTACCTTTTGGATATATTCTGGATTGTAGTTAAATGACGTCTGCTTTAGGTAAGCACTTAACGCTCTAACCAGAAGCACTTCTTTCCACTTGAGCCCAGCAATAATGATCAAACTATTGAAATAGTCATTTTTAATTTCCTTGCTAAACACTTTCGCAAGTGTTATTTCAAATTGCTCTTTTAGAGTAATGTTGTCTATTAATTCATCGACTCTTGACAACACAAAATGGTGTATCCATATTCCACCGTTAATTTCTATGTAATAGCCATTATGAGATAGAATTTTAGCTCCCAAATTCTTAGTGATCCTTAATATCTTCGATAATTCAAGGCCTCCATTGTTTGGAGTATAAACCTTTAATTGATAATTAAGATTATCACGAGTAAGTCTTAAATCGACCTCGCTAACTCCTTTCTTCCTCACTATCTCCAATTTTTTCATATCGTAATATGCGTCATGAGGTTCGAAACTCTCTTGATAGCTTATTGGAAATGCCTTGCAATAACGGATGAATATATCCTCAACAGTGCTAAAAGTATTGTATAAATTGTCTATAAAACGATCTTCCCACTTTTCTGTAATGTTTCTTAATTTGTTTTCGATACGCAAAACTTCATCATCAAGAACGCTAGCATTTTTGGTCTTTAGCACTACATGCAATTTCATCAAATCATATTCATTGATAATGTGATTGTTATAAATATCTGAACTTCCTGCACTTGTCTCATCCTTCAATATGTCACGTATCTTGAACATTAGCCTAGCGCTAGCATAACGCATCGGTATCAGCACTATGCAACTAATAAAATCCCCGACTCTTCTTAAAAATAATCTGACCCTTGGCCTAATCGCAAGAGACATGATCGAAATGCAAATTTTAAATAATTCGTCTTCATTTGATTGGAATAATTCATCACAAGAGAACACTTGCAAAATAGAAATCAAAGCTTTGTTATTGTGGCCCCCGGTTACAAACCCTGCATTTTTTTCTATAACTTTAACTTTATCTCTTATTATTGGAATAGTTCTAATATCTTGGACCTCCGCTACAGAAGTAAATAGCCCGAAAAAACGCCGTTCCTTTACCACATTACCCTGGTCATCAAATTCTTTTACTCCTATACAATTCATGTATGTACGCCGATGGACTATTGAGATTAGATCTGATCTCAATATGTATAGGGAATCAAGGTTTGCAGAAGGAATCAACGTACTTTGACCTACTCTCATCAGGCCAAGGTCCTTTTTGCTGTCACAGACGAGTTTTTCATCTTTACCAGCAATATATTCTTGATAACCTAGAAATACGAAGTTATTATTCTTTAACCAAACTAGAAAATCTTTTTGCTCTTGATTTCGGTCTGGTGTCATTCCAGTGCGTGACACTGGAATCCACGTGTCCTTTTCCTGGATCCCAGCTGGGATGACAGAAAGACTTGCCTCATCAAGTTTCTTGAGCATTAAGTGCCAATTTTTCACAACGCAATTAACCGCTTTCAGCGTTTTCTGTAGAGATTCTTTTAATGTATCAACAAAGCTGTCACTTATACCTTTGATAATTACATATATGACTGACTCTTTGACTCCATTGCTTTCTTCCAAAGAGTAAATCTCGTCTATTAGGCCATCTTTTCTTTTAATGTTAATTATGCTGTTGCTGTAATAGCATATGGTTAAATCGTGCGACTTAATAGTTGCAATAACGGAGTCAACCAAAAATGGCATATCATCGTTTGTTATCTTAATCGTGGTAAAATCGCCTTCTATTCCTGGTATATCATCTATATTGCTTACTACTAACTTACTTTCATCTTTCTCTTTTTGAGAAACAAAATTGTAAGCATCGTTTACAATATATAGCAAAAACTTATCATTGGCTTTTAGGTCGCTTTTATAAACAAAACTATAAAAATACTTAATAAATTTTTTAATTTTTTCTTTATCTTGCTGATTTTCTTGATCAGCTAACTTAAATAAAGACTCAGTGTCAACATTATGATCTATACACATTTTTTTTAACAAAAATACACAGTGAACTTAAACCTTTTTAACTAAGATTTCATTATCAAGAGCGTACACTATTAGCTCATCATTTTCTACTACTTCCCCTGATAAAACTAATTTAGCTAAATTATTTTGAATACACTCTTGTATAACCCTTTTTAAGGGCCTTGCTCCATATTCAGGGTCATAGCCAGTTTGTGCTATTAGTTCTTTAGCTTCCTGCAACAAACTTATACTCAGTTTACGCTTAGCAAGTGTTTTTTGTAAATAAGAAAATTGAACATCTATAATTTTATAGATGTCATCTCTGGTTAAACTGTGGAATATAATAATTTCATCCAGCCTGTTTAAAAATTCTGGACGAAATGCTGATTTAACTATTTGCATCACTTCATTTCTTACAGAATCAACATTCCCTTTTAGCATTATCTCAGCGCCAAGGTTAGAAGTTAAAATCAGTATGGTGTTGCGAAAATCAATTAATTTACCATGACTATCAGTGAGTCTACCCTCATCCAAGATTTGCAGCAATAGATTAAATATATCTGGATTTGCTTTCTCGATTTCATCAAACAGAATAACCTGATATGGCCTTCTTCTTACCGCTTCAGTTAATCTGCCACCTTGTTCATAGCCAACATACCCTGGAGGCGCGCCAATTAACTTTGAAACAGAATGTTTTTCCATATATTCTGACATATCAAAACGCAAAAGCGCTGATTGATCGTCAAACAGAAATTCAGCTAAGGCTTTCGCAAGTTCGGTTTTACCAACTCCAGTTGGACCTAAAAATAAAAATGAACCAAAAGGCTTATTGGTATCTTGCACCCCAGAGCGGGAGCGCCTAACTGCATTACTTATCGCTTCTATTGCATCTTTCTGCCCTATTACTCTTCTTCCTATTTCATTCTCCATGTTAAGGAGTTTTTCCTTTTCACTATGCATCATATTATCAACTGGAATTCCCGTCCACTTTGAAACAATGTTTGCAATATCATCTCCAGTCACTTCTTTCTTTAAGAAACTATCAGTAACCTTTTCCTGATTTTTTAATTCATTCTCAAGCTGAGGGATCACACCATACATCAGCTCTCCTGCCCTTCCCAAATTCCCACTACGCTGAACTAATTCCAACTCTTTTCTAGCGTTATCTAATTTTTCGGCTGTTTCTTGTATTCTAGCTATTTTATTCTTTTCCATCTGCCATTTGCTGTTCAAGTCAGCAAATTTACTGTTTAGATTTTCGATCTCTTCATTTATCTTTTTTAAACGCTGTTTAGAATTTTCATCACTTTCTTTTTTTAGAGCCTCTGCTTCAATCTTTAGCTGTATAACCTTTCTCTCAAGTTCATCAATAACTTCAGGCTTGCTATCCATTTCAATTCTCACCCTACTTGCTGCTTCATCAATCAAATCAATTGCTTTATCAGGTAAAAACCTATCTGTTATATATCTATTGGATAACGTTGCAGCAGCAATTATTGCACCGTCTGTAATTCTTATACCATGATGCACCTCATATCTTTCCTTCAAACCCCTGAGTATTGAAATGGTATCAGTTTCAGTTGGTTGAGAGATAAACACAGGCTGAAAACGCCTTGCAAGTGCAGGATCTTTTTCTATATGCTGACGATATTCATCTAAAGTTGTGGCTCCTATACAGCGAATTTCTCCACGCGCAAGAGCAGGCTTCAGCAGATTCGAGGCATCCATTGCACCACTTGTTGCTCCTGCTCCAACTAAAGTATGAAGCTCATCTATAAACAAGATAACTTTTCCCTCCGCTCTCGAAAGCTCATTAATAACTGCTTTTAACCTTTCTTCAAATTCTCCTCTAAACTTAGTGCCAGCAATTAGTGCTCCAAGATCCAAAGCTAAGACCTTTGCATCATGCAAACCAAGTGGTACATCGTTTGCAACAATTCTATTTGCAAGCCCCTCAACTATTGCAGTTTTTCCAACACCAGGTTCACCGATCAGCACTGGATTATTTTTTGTCCGCCTCAGTGATACCTGCATAGTTCTTCTGATCTCTTCATCACGACCAATTACAGGATCAAGCTTTCCTTGCATAGCAAGCTCTGTAACATCTTTTGTATATTTCTTTGCCGCATTTAATTTTTCCTCACTGTTTGGCGAGTCCGCACTGCTGCCCTTTCTCATTTCTGCAACAACTGAGTTCAGTTTTTGTGGAGTCACACCATTCTCTGCCAGAATTTTGCCTACAGTATCATCTTTTTGTGCAGTGAGGCCCTGCAGTAAACGCTCGACAGCAACAAATGAATCTTTATTTCTCTTTGCAATACCAATTGAATCTTCAAAAACTTTTGCTATTTCTCTTGAAAGTTGAAGGCCACCACTTCCTGGACCTTCAATTACTGGCAACTTTTTTATTGCACTATCCACAGCATCGGAAATACTCTGCACATTTCCACCACAAGCGTTTATCAAATCCTGAACTAAACCTGATTCATCTTCAAGCATCACTTTTAGTAAATGCTCAGGCATAAAAATCTGATGCCCAGCTCCCAACGCTTTCATTTGAGCACTTTGAATTAGACTTTTTGCTTTTTCGGTAAATTTATTTAAGTCCATAACACCAGTTAAATTCGTATTTGCTGATGTATATAACAACTGATTTCATAAATTTAAACCTAAAGTTGTTTATTGTTAGGTATGAAATTTAAAACTTTCTTAAAAAAGGAACTATCATAGTAACCATACAAATATCTTGTATCTCAAGACCTTTGGTTTTTGTTGCTGAAAATGGTTGTATTATTTAAGTTATTAACAATATACAATACTAAGTTAATGTAATTTATTTGGAGATGACAGGAAAATTTATTGTAACTTTATATTTTAAATAGAATAAAGTTCTTTTGTTAGTATTGTCCTTTTTGTAAAAAATATTCCTAATTTCTTCATCATTTCTGTGGGTAAGGTCATCTGCTTCTCTACCTCAAGTGGTTAACAAAGTTTCTTGTCACGAGGGACCAAATGGAAATCTGCTCGTTTTCACGCGAATTAATGTTACAAATTCTATACATTTCGTTACAAAATGGCATTCGCTTTCTCCATTATCCTTTACCTGCATTTTCATCAGCGTTCCTTGCGGTTTGCTTGCCATATAGGCGGAAATACAGGCTTACCCTGTTCCTTCTGTCATACAACAGTGGGTTAGGTGACTTCTCTATACCGGTGATTTGCGTACATCCAGAAATGAAAAATGTCACATTACCTTTTGGTCGGAGCTTATCAGCATCTTTAGCTCTTTAATCGTTACGATACTTATGAAGCTTCACTTACGTTCACCATACCACTAAGCCTAGCTCTCCAACCACATGATGCTTGTAGTTTATGCTCCTTTCACGATTGAGCATCTTCTTTTTCAAGAGGAGGTTCATTGTCCGCATCGCTTGGCACCAACCGGTTACCCGATTCGCACTGATGCATAGACTCAGATGGCAAAACATCTGGTTTAATAAGTTTTAGAACTCTTTTAGTTTCTTTCTGAAGGAATTCCTCTCCTTTTAAACAATATGACCGAAGACTTTCAGGTCGCACCATTTCAATAATTAGCTGGGTTCCAGCAGAATCAGTACAGAAAACATCAACAATACTTTGTTTTTTAGAGGCAATCTCAGCATCCATGATAGTGCTGAGAAATTCTATTTCTTCTATTTCATCTTTGCCAGCGAAGCCCAATATATCATTGAGAAAGTGAATGAGAATATCTTTATTTTTCTCAGTGCCAAATATTCTCTTGAACGCGAAATTGTTTTTTGGATCGAGAAATTTCGAAAAGGCCATAATTAAATACAATTAGGAGACGAATAATTATACACTATTTTTCGCAAATGTTCAACCTCTGATTACTCCTTATTCTTTGCCCTTCCTGCACGCTTACGTTCATTTGGATCAAGGAATTTCTTGCGTAAACGTATAGATTTTGGAGTTACTTCCACCAATTCATCATCATCTATATACGCTATCATATCCTCCAGTGTCATTATCTTTGGTGGAGTGAGCTTTATAGCTTCATCACTACCTGAAGCTCTTACGTTTGTTAATTGCTTACCCTTTAACACATTTATCTCCAAATCATTGTCACGGCTATGCTGGCCGACAACCATGCCACAATATACCTTATCCTGTGGCTTAATAAACATAATTCCCCTGTCTTGCAAATTGAAAATTGCATATGCCACAGCCTCACCCTTATCTGTAGAAATTAAAACTCCATTGCGCCTTCCAGAAATTGGACCTCTATGTGGAGCATAACTGTGAAATAAACGGTTAATTATGCCTGTGCCACGAGAATCAGTTAAAAACTCTCCTTGATAACCGATTAATCCTCTTGATGGCACTAAAAACGTTAATCTTGTCCTGCCATTACCAGAAGGTCTCATGTCAGTTACTTCACCTTTACGGAAGCTGAGTTTTTCCATGATGATTCCACTATATTCATCATCTACATCAATTACTACTTCCTCTATAGGTTCAAGTTTTTTACCGCCTTCTTCTTTAAATAACACGCGAGGGCGTGATACCGAAAGCTCAAAACCTTCTCTCCTCATATTTTCAATTAACACTCCAAGCTGTAACTCACCACGCCCACCTACTTCAAATGCTTCACCGCTTGGTGCCAAAGTCACAGTAATTGCAACATTTGTTTCTGCTTCCGCATATAAACGATCCTTTATAGCAGTTGAAGTAAGCTTTGTACCTTCTTGCCCAGCAAAAGGTGAATCATTAACGCTCAGAGTAATCGCCATTGTTGGCGGATCAACTGGAGTTGAGCTTACTGCAGTTGTAACTTCTGGTGCTGCTATAGTATCTGAAACCGAAGCTTCCTCAAGTCCTGCAATTGCAATTATGTCTCCCGCCACAGCTTGTTCTACTGGAATGCGTTTCAAGCCAGAAAATGAGAGCAACTTAGTTAATCTTCCTCGTTCAATTACTTTGCCATCGAGGTCAAGCACCTTAAGATCTGAATTGACTTTTGCAATGCCCTGATAAACCTTTCCTGTCAATATTCTGCCAAGAAACTTATCAGACTCAAGTAGAGTGACCAACATAGCAAAAGGTGCATTTTGATTATAAACAGAAGGTTTTATATAATCTATAACCGTTGAAAATAATGGGCTTAAATCTTTTCTTTCATCAGAAAGCTCCTTAGCACACCAGCCATTTCTACCTGAAGCATACAACACTGGAAAATCTAGCTGCTCGTTGGTTGCATCAAGGTTAAAAAATAACTCATATATTTCATTTAATACTTCATCAATTCTGCTATCTGGTCGGTCGACCTTATTGATTATCACAATTGGCTTCAAATTTGCTTTTAGTGCTTTTGAGAGCACAAATTTTGTTTGTGGCATGGGACCTTCTGCAGCGTCAACCAGCAGCAACACACCATCTGCCATGCACAATACCCTTTCCACTTCCCCACCAAAGTCCGCGTGCCCTGGCGTGTCAATAATATTGATCTTTTCATCGCCCCACATTATTGATGTACATTTTGCAAGTATTGTAATTCCGCGTTCACGCTCTTGATCACCACTATCCATCACTCGTTCTTGAACTTCTTGATTCTCGCGGAATGTGCCACTTTGTTTTAACATGTTATCAAGTAAAGTAGTTTTACCGTGGTCAACGTGTGCGATTATTGCTATATTTCGGATCGATTTAAATTCGTTCATTTTCTATCATTTCAAAATTAATTTAGTAATAAGTATACATAAAATACACTTGGAGTAAATAACTAAAGCTGTGTATAAATGCTGTGTTTCCAAGATATTATAGGATTACTTTGTTAAATATTCCCTACTCCCAGGTTTTGTTATGGGTAGTTGTTTTAATTCACTTGGAAGTTCTTCCTCGCTGTAGTTTTTGATGTTCAGTTCAATCAAAGATATGACAGGAAAAGGCAGTTTCGTTTCACTATTTCTCTTTATCAAAGAAGCTTCAGCAACAACTTTACCTCCTTCCCCTTCTGCACATTCCACTGCTTCAAGTGAAGATTTACCTGTGGTTATTACATCTTCAATGAGCAATATTTTCTCACCCTTTTTGATCTTAAATCCACGGCGTAATTCAAACTTACCATTAACGCGCTCGCAAAACATTGTCTTTATTCCAAGCTGCCTGCCAATCTCATAACCCACAATTATTCCACCAATTGCAGGAGATAATATTAAATCTATGGAGCTATTTAATTCTTTTTTTATTTTATCTGCTAATAATGCGCAAACTTTCATGGCTCTGCTTGGATTTTCAAAAATCTTCGCACACTGTATGTATGTGTCACTATGCAGCCCGGATGATAAAACAAAATGCCCATGCAAAATTGCTTCTGCTTCTTTAAATTCTTTTATTATTAGGTTATTTTCGTCTAATATCATTTTTTAAGTTTCACTATTACATTCTTTATTAATTATCTGAGTGATACAAACATCAGACCACACATTTATTGCAGTTTCAAACATATCGATGATTGTATAAATAGGCAAAATCAGTCCCATAATATGCAGAGGAACATTCATCGACATGAGATAACTGGTTGCCATAAAATAGCACCCCATCGGCACTCCAGCGTTACCAATTGCAGCCCCTGTAGCTAAAAAAATCCATATCAACATTTCGCTTAAGGAAAATACGTATCCGTTCATTTCTGCAACAAACATTACAGTGATTAGTATAAATGCAGCACATGCATTCATGTTAATTGTTGTGCATATTGGTAAAATAAAAGACGATAATTTCTTTGGCACCTTTAGCTTGTTCTGCACACATTCTATAGTTGTTGGCAATGTTGCACTGGATGATTTAGAAAAAAACGCAAGTGTGAGTGCTGGCATAACCCCTTTCAGCGTTTGAATTGGTGATATGCCTTTATACCACATAAATAGCGGTAAAATCAGAAATGCCTGCACAAAATTTGCAGACATTATGCAAACAAAATACCATAAAAGATTGTAGAACTCACTACCGCCTTTTAATTCATGCAAAAAACATGTAATAAAAGACCAAACAGCAAGCGGAATAAATTTTAATAACCCTTGAGCAATTTTAAGTAGCGTATCAAAAAGTGCAGAGAATACTTGATATAATATATCCTGCTTTTCTTTTGAAAGTGAAACAATAGCTCCACCCATCAAAAAAGCGATTAATATGCTACCAATCATATTATTTTCAAGAAAAACTTGCACAAAATTAGAAGGAATGAGTGATTTTAAATATGAAAAATAACTGTGGTTATTGCTGTTAATACTCCCTATTGTATTACTTATGAAATTTTTTCTTGCTGGATCTATTAACAAATAAAACGATAATGCAACAAACGCAGCTATAATAGTTGTAAGCAGAGTATAAAATAGTGTTTTCTTAACTAAGACTTTGATTTCAATTGAGTCTTTGAGCCCGGAAATTGTGGAAACTATGGATAAAAAAACCAGAGGTAAGCTTATTAATTTGAGCAAGCTGATAAAGATATCACTAAATAGCTTTGCTATTTCAAATATGATTTCATTGTTTAGGTAGTAAGCAACTATTGCAAGCAGTATAGAAAAAAGTATTGCAAACTTGTGCATTGAAAATAAAACTTCAAAGTAACATTATACAATAATTTTGCTGTTTTGGAATCAGATTGATAGACAAAATAACTTTACAGATTAGGGAAAGATAAGAGGATGTGTTTATTCGGAGACAGTGTAAGATTTCTTAATTTAAATTTAGGTGCACTTAGCCCATTCTGGTGATAACAAATTGGAATAGATAAGATATGATAACTAACTCTTCTGCGAGTATATAGTTTTGCCGGACACAACAGTACGTACTACGTGTCCTTTTACTTTGCGACCATCGAAAGGAGAATTCTTTGATTTACTAGCAAAGTTGTCAGTTTTAATTTCCCATTCATGATTGAGGTCAACTAAAATTAAGTCTGCAGCAAGGTTTTTTTGTATACGACCACGTGGTATGTGTATTATATCTGCAGGCTTATATGTCAATTTTGCAAGCACATCAAGTAGACCCATTTGCCCACTGTGATAGAGTTCAAGTGAAAGGGGCAGCATTGTTTCAAGACCAACAATACCAAATGCAGCATTTTCAAGTGGTAGATCTTTAGAACTACGATCATGCGGAGCGTGATCAGTTGCAATGCAATCAATCACACCTGTCTTTAAACCTTCAACCATAGCTAAACGATCTTCTTCAGTGCGAAGCGGCGGATTCATTTTTGCAATTGCTCCATGTTGTTTTACTATATCTTCAGTCAAAGTGAAGTGATGAGGGGTTACTTCGCACGTAACATTTAATCCCAAATCTTTTGCACGTTTAATAGCATCAAGTGAATCTTTTGAAGAGACATGTAGAATATGGTAGTGCACATTTTCCATATCCTTCATTAGCAGTATATCACGATTTACCATAACCGATTCTGACGCACTCAAGATCCCCTTTACTCCCAATTCTTCAGAAATTTTACCTTCGTTGATTGCGCCACCAGCAGATAAATTTAAATCTTCTGCATGTTGAGCAATAGGAACATTCAGCATACTTGAATAAAGCAGCGCCTGTCTCATAATCATTGGGTTCATAACTGGCATGCCATCATCGGTGAACCCAACCGCACCTGCTTCCTTTAAAAGTGCCATTTCAGTCAGGTGTTCTTCCGAAGTGGTGATTTTAGCGTAAAATTCAACGTTTACATGTGAAGTTTCAAGTGCTCTATATTTCAAATATTTAGCCAAAATAACGCTATCAATTGCTGGAACAGTGTTTGGCTGACAAACTACAGTTGTAACTCCCCCCGCAGCTGCAGATTTGCTGCCTGTATATATAGTTTCTTTATGTTCCTGGCCTGGTTCACGAAAATGTACGTGAATGTCAATAAGGCCTGGCATTAGAACAAGCCCTTTACAGTCTATTGTTTCATCAACTCCACTTGTTGAAAATAATGATTCACCAAAGTCAACAATTTTATCCCCTTCAGTCAATAATGAACCTTTTATATCAAGTTTAGTTTCCGGGTCGATAATACGAGCATTAGTATACGCAATTTTATAGCCTTCCTTTTGCCCTGTTTGCAACAAATCCCAAGTTTGAGTCATTATATTTGAGTATCGATTATAAAATAAATCTAAAGTTTTTTTAATAAAACACAACCAAATTAAAACACAGACTAAGAGCTGTCTTGAATTAAAGTGCTTTCATTACCCTAAAGATTTGGTTCTTATAACCTAGTTAGCTCAGTTTTAACGTTAATGTGTGAAGCTCTGAGTTCTGTTGAAGGATTTTCCAGCTGAATATCTAGCTCATTCTGTATGTTCGATAAACAAATTAAAGCTGAATCAAAAATTTCATCACACTGCTTTGCTTCATGTATATCATCAATTATTTCCTCGAATTCTTCCACATCATCCATTTCTTGCGGCGCACTTTTTAATATCGCTTTTATTTGGTTTAAGTTTTGACGAATTTTCTCCTGATATCCAACAATTCTCTCTTGATATATATCAATCATTTTTTGACATGCGTTGCCTCTAAATGGATGTTCTTTTTTCTCTTTTATGTAAGAACTTTGAAAGTCTTTACAGTTAAGGATTGCTTCTCTATGTTTTTTTATGTCATTAATTGCGCTGATTATCGACTTATCTATTTTCTTTAAATTTTCTTCCCGTTCTTCTCTTTTAATTATACTTTTGGATTCATTTTTTATCTGGTTCATTTTGTCATACAGGTTTCTGCATCCTTTGTAAGATGCCATTGGTTGTAACATTCCTTCTTTTACACCTTTATTGTAAAAATTCTTCAACTCATCACTTGATAGTATTGTTATAGCATCTTCCCTTTTACCTTGTGATTTAGGATACTTTTTATTCAATAAACTAACATGATTTAACAAGAAATCTCTAACTAGCCCTTCTTTTTTTACTTCGGATAATCTTTCTAGTGTTTCTATATATTTCAGAGTTTCCGCAAAGAGCTGTCCACCAGAGGGAGCAAATCCTTGAAGTGATTTACTCTGTGCTTTACAAAAATCGGTTTGTAAAAAATCTTCAGCTTGTTTTTTTATTACTGAAAGTTCATTAAAGGCTTTTTCTGGATTGATTTTTCTCAAAATACTAATAGCTTTTCTAATCGCTTTTTCTCTCTTTTTATTATCTTGCTTTTCATTTAATATGAGATGTTCAGTTTTGGTAAAAGCATTACCTTGATCACTCTTTGCAATGTTACAAACGATGTTTTTTACAACTTCTTCGGTTGCTGCATAATCTATTTCTTTTGCAAAGCAGTCAACAAATGATTGCCAAACTTTTTTATTAACAAGTTTACTTGTCTTATTTTCAAAATCTTCTATATCTTTGAATCCTAAAATAGTATAGAGATTTTTTTCGATTATTGGTTCGGCATGTTGTTTTGCCACTTTACCTTTTATATTGAATGGAAATTTACTAATCTTAGTTGTACCCACAATATTACCTCAATATTAACGCTATCTATAAAAGTATAAAGATTTAATATTTAATTTTTAATTAATACTAGCACAGCTAACTACGGGAGCATTATGCTAGCATCAATTAACACTTTAACTTCTAACTTGTCATCAGTAATATTGTTTATATAAAAACTATAATTTTTTATGCCTGAACTTGGGAATATATTGCTATTGCTAGCCTGCTTATTGTCTTTGACATATTTGTTTTTACCGCTTAGTTCTTGTCGGTTTATTACCACTGCCATATTTTTTTGTGTATCAGCGTCAATGGCTATTTTGATCTACTGCCACATTACAAATGATTTTTCACTTGAAAACGTATACTACCACTCACACACAACAAAACCTTTGATCTACAGGATTTGTGGTGTTTGGGGAAACAAAGAAGGGTCCATGTTGCTTTGGACCTTAGTGCTTGTCATGTATTTATTACTAATGGATATTTATATACCTTCTGTCATCCCAGTTTCCCCCTCTGTCATCCCAGTCTCTTCTTCTGTCATCCCAGTGCCCAGACACTGGGATCCAGACAATTTAATTGCAAATGAGTACATCAAATGGCAGTGTAATAAAAACTGGATTCCAGTGTCAAGCACTGGAATGACACCAGAACGAACTAATGGTAGTAAATTAAAAAAAATATCTCTTATCACTCATGGGCTGATTTGCTTTTGTTTTTTGCTGTTCACTTTAATTGAATCCAGCCCCTTCACTAAAATGCCAGGCATTGAAACAGATGGATTGGGTTTTAATCCGATATTGCAGGATATAGGCCTTGCTATTCATCCACCGATATTATATTTGGGGTACCTTGGATTTAGCGTTCCTTTTTCGCTCTCTATAGCTGGATTAATTTTAAATACTGAAGGAAATGTTTGGGCTAAAATTGTCAGGCCTTGGGTACTTATTTCTTGGTCGCTGCTCACTTTGGGCATCAGCTTGGGTAGCTGGTGGGCATATCGCGAACTTGGGTGGGGTGGATTTTGGTTTTGGGATCCAGTGGAAAACGTTTCTTTGATGCCGTGGCTAATTGCAGTAGCGCTGACACATTTGTTGCTCGTGGTACGGAATTTCAATGTTTTAAGGAACTTTGCTATTTTACTTACGCTTACAACTTTTATATTGAGTGTGACTGGAACATTTCTAGTCCGCTCAGGAATACTTACCTCAGTGCACACGTTTGCAGATGACCCAAGATATGGACTATATATATTAGCTCTACTTGGTGTAATTACAGTCAGTAGCTTAGTAATATTTGTAGTATTTACGAGAAAAAATCACACGCCTGCGATGTCATTCCAATGCTTGACACTGGAATCCAGAAAGAAACTTGCTACTCAAGTGACAGAGGGTAGAAGATTCTTTTCACGCTTTACGATGATACTGATGAACAATTTATTATTCATCACTGCCTTTTTCATCGTGTTCGTTGGCACTTTATACCCTACAGTGCTTGAGTATTTAACCGGTGAATTAATTTCAGTTGGAGCACCATATTACAATTCTTTATTTAACTCTATTGCACTAGCTATTCTAGTGCTCACCATGATCGGGCAATACTGCAGTTGGCAGGGAAATAGTCTATTGCCAATATTCCGTGAATATAGATTTTCATTCTGCAGTGCTGCAGCTATTTTGCCGTTTATCTTTCACATGGAGCTAATAATTGTGCTATCAATTACTATCTCCATAGCATTATTAATCTTTGTTTTAGAAGCATACAGTAAAAGAATTCGTTTATTTAAGGTAGCATTTGGTGAATCAATTTTATTAGCAAGAAGAGTTTCTAAGTCCTACTATGCAATGATGCTTGCTCATGCTGGAGTGGCAATTCTAGTGCTTGGTATAGCTTATTCAGTTGGTTGGCAGGAGAAAAAAGAAAATTACTTAAAAATAGGGGATAGCATAACAGTCAATAAATTTAAAGTTACTTTACGCAATATTGAGCTAATAAAAGAAAAAAATTTCCATGCAGTGAGGGGTACAATGGATATCAGGAATTTGCTGAATAATAAGATATTAGGTGAAGTAACTCCTGAATATAGATTTTACCTTGCGGAAGGTCAGAAAAATGTTGAAAGCAGTATCTACCACAATTTGCTTTCTGATATTTATGTTGTAATTGGAGAGATTGATAAGAGTAAGAGCAAAATCGCAGCCAAAGTGAACTATAAACCTGGAATGTCTATAATCTGGCTTGGATCCTTTCTTATCGCTTTTGGTTCGCTCCTTGCTGCTTTTCCTTTTAGTGGACGAGCAAGGATTGTCTAGCTGTCGTGGATTTATTAACAACGCTCCTAGGTCCAGAGTGCAACGTATGAGAAATTACCGAGCTATAGATACTGATTTGCAAAGGTTAGAACCAAAGAAAGTTATATTTTTTTATTGACAGACCTATATATTACGATATTCACTAAGGGATTAGTGAGTAATGGTTATACAATATGAATGGTGGGGTATCAGGCAAGGAAAAAGTTATACGCACTCCTTTCGATTTTAAGGAGCCTTACAGCGATTGGCGTCAAATTTTTAAACGTCCTAATCAACAGTATAACCCTTCCAACTATGATTCGTCGAGCGAAATAAATGAACACGATATAGAAACTCAAAAGATTGAAGAAGGTGATGGCCATGATTCAGGTATTAGTTCCGATGATGAGGATGACCGGACAACTTATACAGCAGTACAATTAACTAATGATTCTCTTGATAGCCAAAGATATACAGGAATATGCATTCCAACACCAACTGATGGTTGGGTAGGTGAAAATAATCATCAGACTGGTTTATCAGGTGATTTGCCAGACGTGAGTAATAATCCACAAATTTTTGAAAGTACTGATTCAGTACAGCTAGATAATATTGTTTTTAGCAATCTAATTCAGCTTTCCTTGATTAGTCAAGAGCATAATTCTACCTGCAATGATCATGTAATTTGTGATTCAGGTCACAATTCTGACGATGAGGATCAGATTCCAGAGGACTTTCCTTCAAGGAAACGAGTACGATCGATTGAAATTGATCAGTTTGAACCGTTGTACAAGAAGAGGAAAATAGAAGCACAAAATAATCAAAAATATACAGAAAATGTATGTAATCCAACAAATGGTGGTTTGTTAGGTGAAAGTGATAATCCACAAACTTTTGAAAGCGATCCTTTACAGCATGGTAGTAATGGTTTAGGTTATAACTTCAATGGTTATAGTCAAGCAACTTATAGTAAATTAAGTGCTTCAGATCAAGAAGAGGGTCAAGGCTATTCTTTAGGTGGTTCTTGTGAAAATAAAGAAAATTTGACAAAGGGCGCTGGTGGTAGTAATCAGACTTTTGAAGGTGAACAGAAAAGCTCAGAATTTCCGAAAGTTGACAATTGGTCAGATAGTGATGGGAACTCAGAAGATAGTTCGGACTCAAAAAAGGGTTCGTACTATAGTTCAGGTAATCTTGATTCAATGGAGTTAACAGATGATTTGGATTCAGAAAATGATCGGGACCTAGAAGATGATAATCCTTTTCTAAAAGACTCACTTTTTATGAAACTAAAAATGTCGTTAACTCAAAGTAAACAGGATCTGATTGATAAATGCTGTGGGGAGGTGAGAGGTATAACAGAACAAAATGAACAAAAAGATATAAAAAATACTCCAGAAAGTATTAAGTGCATAGTAGCTAAATACTTAGAAAAAGAAGTAATGTTAAATTTAAAATGTAGTTGTTGTAACAAAACTGTAACAAATACAGTATTTGAAGAAATAAAAGATCTTACTAGTGGTAGTCATATAAGTAACAGAAGTAACACTTTTGTATTTGATAACTTTCCCTATCAAAGTAAAGATAAAAACTGTAACAAAGAAAGTAAAGGTCAAAACTGTAACAAAGAAAGTGAAGATCAAAACTGTAATAAAGAAAGTGAAGATCAAAACTGTAACAAAAAAAATGAAGTGTCCGAAGAGGACATTATCAAAAGCATTGTTAGTAATTTATTGTTAGAAGGTGGGAAAGTAAAACGCCATAATTTTTTCGATGGGAATGAGTTTGAGCAGATAGTTACTTGTAATGGATTTGATGATGGTCTTTCTGAGAAATGTAAGGAAATTGAAAGCAAGCTAAAAGGTTTAGCATATGAAAGTATTGTAAACAAAAGCAAGCAGACTCAAAATGTATTAGGAGTAGGCAAGGATAATAGATATTTTTGTATAGAGTACTCGCAAGATAGTATTGTTGAAGTTGCAGAAATCCTAAACAATGAAAAAGCCAAAGACTTAAATTTAAGAGTTGGCATACTCAAAATTGGAGAAAGTATAGTAAGAGTTGAAAATGTAGAAGAAATAGGGGGAAAAAGAAATTACATGGATGTCTCAAAAGGTGGTATTGAAATGTCTTTTACTACTGAGGTAGGAGAGATAAGTATTTATCTAAGTCCTAGTGAGAAAGGCAGCAATAAAATAAAAGTGGAGATTGATGGGGAAAACAGAGCAAGGCTTAATGAGTTAAAAAATAGGGGAAAAAGTTTAGGGGAAAACTGTCTTTTAGGAGGAAAAAGTGTTGAGGAAGCTATAGAGCATGAAAGTTTTGAAAGATATGGCAGTGTACCTAACACTGCTATGAAGGAACCTAGCTTAGGTTGCGTTGCTAACATAGCAAGGGGGGGATAAGCTTGCAGAGATAAAATGATGGGCCAAATTGGCAGTATTTCGCTTTTGTAATGTACTTCAAAATGGTAGTATGCAAGCTAGATAGAACTTAATTGACAGGCAAGAATTAACTGATGGAAAAATTGACATAATCAAACAATCACAGAATAAACTAGTGAATTTTTTGAAAAGTATATAAAATTCAAGTTTAAGTAAATAGCATGGCACTTAGACTCATTCCAGACAACCTCGATATCAAGTTTAGTAAATATAGGGATTTGACTGCATTAATTAGCATTATTCTTATCATCTTTTCAATATTCACTGTTGTGCTGCGTGGAGTGAACTTAGGCATAGACTTTGCAGGCGGAATTTTGATAGAGATAAAATCTTCAGATGAGAATCACTCTATTCTCGATGCATTAAAAGAAAATGGTTTTACAGTGCAGAGTTCAAAAGCGGGTGATAATTTAGTCATGCGTTTTAAAGATGAAGGAGATGAAGATAAAATCAAAAAGATAAAAAGCATACTAGAAGAAAAGCTGGGGAGCTCAATAAGCTATCGTAAAATAGACTATGTTGGCCCACAAATAAGCTCAACACAAATATTTGAAGGAATGTTATCCATGTTGATCGCGATTGTTGGAATATTTTTTTACGTTTGGTTTAGATTTAATTGGCAATGTGGATTCAGTGGAATAACAGCACTGATTCATGACGTGATTTTAACTGTTGGTTTTATTAGCCTAACTGGCATTGAGTTTAATATTTCATCAGTTGCAGCTCTCCTTACTGTCATTGGTTATTCAATCAATAACTCAGTAATTATATATGATCGGATTCGAGAGTATCGCAGGAGTGGTAAAAGTGGGCGGATGAGTGAGGTAGTAGATGCAAGTATCAACGCTACATTATTTCGCACTATATTAACTTCTGGTACAACCCTTCTTGCTGCTCTTCCTTTGGTATTAATCTGCACAGATGCAGTGAGAGACTTCAGCTTGATCATTTTTTTTGGTATTTTGATTGGCACTTGTTCTGCAATATTTATTTCTGCTCCTATATTGACCTACAGAGCTTTGATAAGTAGATTGTAGAAGTGTTTAGTCGCGGTATAATATCAACTTATTATCTCTTATAGTGAAATGAAAATACCTTAAAAAGCTCATTCCAAGTAGTGAATGAGACATAGAATGAGTGTTAACGCTTGCCTGTACATCATTAATCAAAAAATTTCCTATTTTAACTTGAGGTATTTGAACCACTCCAGCTTTTATTTGACCTTTCGCAGTTTCATATATTTTAAAATCCTGAACATTTTGTAAGTTAATACCAACATGTAATGCGTCTTTTTGTGATAGAACAATATCGGTTGCTCCAGTATCAAGCAAAAACGTTATATTGCGATCATTGACTTGAGCCTGAATATAAAAGTGTCCATCATATGACTTCGTAAATTCAATACTTCCACTATTCTGACCGCTATTTTGAATTCTTCCTTTATATGGTAAAAAAGTACTGAGAAATCTGTCGCTTAGTTTGTCCCTTTGTGAATCAATAAGCATTGCAGTAGTGGCTATTATTAGCAACCAAATAACTAGATTTTTCACCGCGTTCATATTGTTAAAATTTGAAGCTATTAAAATAAATTTTAAAGATCAGCGTTAAAAGTTATTATTAAAAATAAGTAAATTTCATTGTTTTAGTACAATATTTAGTATACACTTTAAGAAGATATGTTTGATTTAATTTCATGTCAGAAGCAAAAAGTTTAATTTTGGCAGCTATCCTTTCCATGTTAATCATGGTGTCTTGGCGTATTATTTATGATAATTTTTTTAGTACAAACCAAAACCAGCCATTGATTGAAAATATTGAACATATCGAATCTTTTAACGACCTTGCTCCTATAATATACCAAAATCGTTCTGAAATTATTAATTCTACTCGAGAACAGAGGGTTAGTTTAACCAATAACATGATTAAAGGATCAATTTCTCTGAAAGGTGCAAGGTTTGATGACTTAATTTTAACTAATTACCACTTAGAACCGAGTTCTTCTTCTCCACAAGTGGTGTTACTGTCACCTGCAGAATCAAAAGATGTATATTTTGCAGAATTTGGGTGGCTCGATCCGAGTAACAAGATTAAAGTTCCAGATTCTAAAGCAGTCTGGCGAGCAGATAAACTTAATCAAAAAGAGGTCAATTTATCTTGGGACAATGAGAATGGCATTTTATTTAGAATGAAAATTAACCTCGACGATAATTACATGTTTAAAGTTGAGCAAGTTGTTGAAAATAATACAAAGGATAATGTAGTTTTGGTTCCTTATGGTAAAATTAACCGTAAACGTGACAATATCAACGAATCTTATTGGATATCCCATGAAGGAGTACTGGGTGCATTTGATAATAAACTAGAGGAGTGGACATATAAGGATATTTCCAAAAAACATTTAATAAAAGCAAGCACGAGTGAAAAAAATTGGTTTGGTTTTGCTGATAAATACTGGCTCACAGCCATCATACCTGAAAAATCTGATAAAATAAATGTAAGCATTAAACACACAAACGTTAATAATACTGATAAATTCCAAGTAGATTTTGTCAAACCTTACAAGAGCATACTTCCTGGTGCAAGCGTTTCTAATGTGAATTATTTTTTTGCTGGAGCAAAAAAGTTGAATTTACTGGATTCTTATAAGGACACTCTCAATATACCCCTGTTTGATAAAGCTGTAGATTTTGGTGTTCTTTACTTTATAACTAAACCAGTGTTTTTACTGCTTGAATATTTTAACTTCGTTTTAAAAAATTTTGGCTTAGCAATATTATTGCTGACTTTAGTAATCAAACTTTTGATGCTTTCCTTATTTAATAGATCATATATTTCGATGTTTAAGGTAAAAAGCCTGCAGCCTGAATTAACTCGTATAAAAGAGTTGTATAAAAATGACAGCTTAAAGCAGCATAAAGAGACAATTGCATTGTTTAAGAGAAACAACGTAAATCCAATGTCGAGCATTTTTCCCATGCTAATACAAATACCGGTATTTTTTGCTCTATATAAAGTATTATTTGTTACTATAGAGATGAGGCATGCTCCTTTTTTTTTATGGATTAAGGATCTTTCAGCTCCTGACCCAACGAACATCTTTACATTATTTGGGTTGTTTAATTATAACTTTCCTATTTCTATAGGCATTTTACCTATAATTTTCGGTGCCACCATGATAATTCAGCAGAAGCTAAGTGAGAAAGATCAAACCAGTAAAGATGATATTCAAGTAAATGTTATGAAGTTTTTACCTTACATTTCTGTCTTTATTTTTTCTTCTTTTCCTGCCGGCCTGGTAATATATTGGATATTTAGTAATATTATAACTCTAATTCAACAGTCATTAATAAAGTTGTTTTTAACAAAAAAAGTGGTAGTAAATGTCGAGAATACTAATAGTTAATTCGATTTATTATACTGAAATAGCGAACCTTTTGCTTGAAGGTGCAATTGATAAATTAAAAGGCAGTAATGCCAGTTACGATGTAGTTGAGGTTCCTGGTACATTTGAGATACCAGCTACAATTCTTTTTGCAGTCAAGAGTGGGCATACTAATTATGATGGTTATTTAGCTCTTGGGTGCGTAATTCGCGGTGAAACCGATCATTATCAATATGTTTGTAAAGGAGTAATTGAAGGCTTAAATGAGGTTGTTATGCATTATGCAATACCCCTTGGTATGGGTGTAATTACCGCTGACAGCAAAGATAAAGCACTAGTTAGAGCTGATAAAAACAAAAAGAACGTTGGTGGCCATGCAGCCTCAACTGTTTTGCGTATGATAGATTTACACAATAAATTAAAATAATGGAGGAAAAACCAGTAGATAAAAAGTGGCGCATAAAAAGAAGCACGGCAAGATTTCTTGCTGTACAAATTGCTTATTCAAATATTTTCGTAGGTTACAACAAAAGCACTTTTAAACTGGAAAATTGTGAGCTTAAGGACTACATAAATAAGTTGAAAGATATATTTGAATGTGAAGAATTTGAACATCAGTTCTTAGAAAACTTGTTATATAAGGTTATAAAAAGCAGTGAAGAATATGATAAAATAATAGAGTCTTATTTACACCCAAGTTGGTCCCTTTCACGGTTAAATCTTATAAGCTTATCTATTTTGCGTGTTGCAATATGTGAGTTAGCTAATTGTGATACGCCAGTTCCAGTTGTCATTAATGAATATACTAACATTGCATCTGATTTACTTGATAAACCAAGCGAAATTGGTTTTATTAATGGGTTATTGGATAAGGCAAAAGATGCAGTTAAATTAAATAAAAATCCTTAGCAATTATAGCCAGCAAGCACAAGGTGTCATCCGAGTAGCTGCTGTATGAACATTGTCTACCAGATCCCAGTGCTTGACACTGGAATGGCTTTGTTGCATAGCAACTGAAAAAATCTGGTGGCTACTGACAAAATTCATTATAAAATAGCCATTTAACCTTGAAAGAAAAAATATGCCACAAAAAATGAGGGTCAGTAACCATAGCGAATATAACAAATTTCTAGAAAAAAGAGGAAATATTTTTCATTATATCAACGAAGCCATAGAAAAGTGGTACGAGAATGGTCCAAAAATACCAGGTGGCAACAATATTTATAGCGATAAAGTTGTAATTTTGGTGCACATAATAACTTGTTTATTTAGAATAGGCCTGAGGCAAACAGTTGGGTTTATAGCAGGATACCTTGAGCAAATTGGGAAAAATTTGCAAGTTATCAGCTATTCACAATCATCAAGAAGGTTTAAGAAACTCAATATTAAGATCAATGATTGCAGAAAATAATATGGAAGATATCGAAATTGCTATAGACAGTACAGGAATTAGTATATACAACAACACTCCTGGTCATAGCAAAGAAAATAGCGAAGATAGAAAGTATCGCAGCTATGAACAGACAAGAAAATTGCATGTAATGTTGAATACAAACAGCAAAAAAGCCATAGCTGTGAAATACAGTAACGGCTGATCACTATGGAGCTTGTGATTTGCTAAAAGAAGTCGATTTTCAGTATGTCATAAAAGTACTATATGCAGATAGGGCATGTGATAGGCACAAGTTTTATAAGTTGTGTAACGAATATGATATAAAGACAAAAATTCCACCAATAAACAATGCGGCAGAACATCCAGAAATAGATTATATGTCTGACAGGAATGCTGCTATTAGGTTAATAAAATTATACGGTGAAGATGGCATGAAAGAATGGAAAAAAGAAGTAAATTATGGGAAAAGATCTTATATTGAAGGGTTTTTCTCAAGATTAAAGCAAATATTCGGATTTAGTTTTAGGAATAAATCTGAGATAAATCGAGAAAAAGAACTAAATGCTATTTGCTTAATAAATTCACTGATATTGGTATGGCTAAATTTGAGATAGTTACATGAATTTACCATAAATCACCATCTCATAAAGTGTGATGCAACAAAGCCATCCCAGTGTCAGCTACTTGGATGACAAGAAAGGGAGCACTGGAATGACATTATCTGTTGTGCAATTTACCTTCAAAAATGAATGTTTGTACAGTTATGTGTCAAGCACTGGGATGACAAGAAAGGGAACACTGGAATTTTTGTTTCAGCATTAGCCATGCATCTAAACAGATACGTTGCCTTGAGAATCGCAACATCCATGCAGTTATGCGCGTAACACTAAAAATCAAAAAAAACAAAGAGGCAGACTTAATCTACCTCTTTTATTTCACTTGGCTATACTGTCTGTTGTTGAGAAGCAACTTGTTCAACAATAAGTGAGCCTAAATAAGTGTTAACCCCTTTAGCACCATCTTTGTCTAAACCTAATGTTTTATTCCACTTTGTTTCATTTACTGCCTCGAACTTACCTTCATCGTTTTTCTCTTTTAGTGAACCTATCTCGAAGAGTAAAGTATTGCCTAGCGTATTGGTAAGCTGATTAATATCAACAATAATACGGTAGTTCTTGCCTTCTAAGCTGAAGGCTATATAATGTTTACCCTTTTCTACCTTACCTTCTTCATCTTTAACTTGGTTATTCCTTGCCATTTCCTTAAATGTGTCTTTTGTTACTAGCAATGCTGTTTCTTTACCGTTTTTTCTATCGTTATTAACAACAATCTTCGGAGCTCTCAACTCAGATATTTCATTGTTTTTGCTGATAGCGTACATTGCTGAACTAACCAGTGCAACAGCAACAATTGCTAATATACCGATTCCAAGTGGTGTAGCTGTAAAAGCTGCAAGTGGAGCAAGCGTGCAAGTTGAAGACACCCAATATGGTGCTGAAAGTGCTACTGCTGCGCCTATGACATACAAAGAAGTAAGTGCAACAAGTGCAGTATTTGTTTTGTGGAATTGACCACAGTGATTTTTGAAAGTTAGCATAAACGACCTCAAGTATTAATATGCTTAAATAAAAAAACTGTCATAGTCAAGCTTTTTCGTAAGCTACCTGCCGCTTGAGCCAAAGCCCCCTGCATTGCGACCGGTTTCTTCTGCGCAGAATTCTTCTCTGTCATCCCAAATTACCTGAGATACAGGAGAAATAAGGATTTGTGCGATTCTATCTCCTCTTTTTATTTCGTATGGCTGATTACTTAGATTAATTAGACAAATTTTAACTTCACCTCGATAATCAGAGTCTATAGTGCCCGGAGAATTTAAGACAGTGATTCCATGTTTTGCAGCAAGACCAGAACGTGGGCGGATTTGCCCCTCAAAACCGTTTGGTATTGCAATCACAATTCCAGTTGGAACAAGTAATCTTTCAAGTGGATTTAAAACAGCAGAATCATTCAATGCAGCATAAAGATCCATGCCAGCACTCTGCGTAGTTGCATAACATGGAAGAGACAAGTCTTCTCCGTGTGATAATCTTTTTATTTCTACTTTAATTTTACTTCTTTGCACTCCAATTTACCATCTATGAAGACTCAATTATAGCATGTAAATTGTATCTGCAAAAGTGATAAATGTAAATGATGTCATTCCAGCGCGTGACGCTAGGCCATAAAATTCCTTGACAAGTTCAGTGCTCCTTTTTTTGTCATCCCAGTGCCTCTATGATGTCATTCCAGTCTGGAATCTAGTCCTTATTATGCAGCCACTTGGTTGAAATTAAGTCTTCTGGATCCCAGTGTCTGGGCACTGGGATGACATCATAAGGGCGCTGGGATGACACCCTGACAACCGTCATCCCGCTACTTGTTAGCGGGATCTAGAGATACCGCGAATGAATCGCGGTATGACGTAGATTGTTGTCATTCCAGTGTCAGCTACTTGAATGACACCCTCTTGGTATTCGTGTAGTTGCAAGCAGTATAGCTATAAATCACTCACAATCGATATGCTTGAATTACTCTCAGTAAATAAATCAAGCATAATGTTAGATATTCTACCATCAACTATGTGAACAACTCCAGCACATTCCTCCGCCATTTTAACGTATGCCATAAGCCTTTCAATAAATTTTTCCCCTTTAATTTTCCCACAATCAATCGATGCATTTAAATTTTTAACAGATATCTTCCTGCCACCAATTTTATCTATTTCTTCATCTGTGTCACTCAAGATTATCATTTTAGATGCAGAAACTGCGATTGCGATTGCGCTTGCAGTGCTATCGGCATCAATATGATATGTTTCCCCATCTTTTCCATGACCAATTGGTGCAATAACTGGTATAAAATCTGATTCTTCAATAAAAAATAATATATCAGGATTGATTTCAGTGGGTCTACCGATGAACCCCATGTCTAATATCTTTTCGATATTATTTGATCTATCTTCTCTAAGCGTAGCGGTTATTTTTTCGGCTTTAATTAAGTTACCATCTTTTCCACATAATCCAATAGCTGAACCACCAGCAGAATTTATATACTGAACAATTTTTTTATTAACTGAACCACACAGTGCCATTTCAATGATTTTCATAGTGTCTTTGTCTGTAAGTCTGATACCATTCACAAACTTACTGTTCATATCCAGCATTTTTAACACTGAGTTAATTTCATATTCTCCGTCATGAATTATTACCGGATTTATACCAAGCTGCTTCAACAAGACAACATTATGCACAAAAGTATTAAATAGTGTTTCATCTAAGATTATTGTACCACCGCATTTAATGACAAAAGTCTCGCCTACAAAGCTAGGTATGTTAGATAGCACTTCAAGTAATATTTCTTTTTTGTTCAAATGATACCTCACCCTTTAAAAATTCACTACTCTTCATTTTTTTATCTTGTAAACTTGAAAAACTCATCTCTTACCTTGGTTATTTTATGCTTAACACGGATGCTCATTTGATGAATTGACACATTCTCATTATTAATCCATTTTTGAATATCTTCTATAACAGCACCTAAGCTTTTTTGACTTACTTTATCTATTTTCGTTAGCACAATGTTAAAGTTAATGTTATTATATATTAACCAATAAATGAAGTCTTTGTCTATTTCTTTTAATCCTACCTTGCTATCTATCAACACAAACACTCTTCTTAGATTTTCTCTTTGAATTAGATAATACTCAATTAAGTTTAAATATTGTATAATTTCCTCCTTGCCTGCATGAGAGTAGCCATACCCTGGTAGATCAACAAGTCTGAACTTATCATCGTACATAGAGTAAAAATTTATTTGTCTAGTGCATCCAGGTTTAGAGGAAACTCTGGCAGCTTTTTTGCTGTTTATCAGTAAGTTGATCAGACTGGATTTTCCTACATTTGATCTACCAGCAAACGCAATCTCTGGAGCCGACTCATTTGGTAATGATTTTATATCCGAAGCTCCAAATATGAAATTGCAGTTTGATGTTATCTGTTTTGCCATTATATTCAACTAGAAGGTAGTAGGTATATTATAGTGTTATTGCTTGATATAAGAAATTTTTTATTTCAGTATATATTACTTAGCTAGATCTGTGCTATATGGATATGGAAAATAATTTACAAGACTTAAAGAAAAAATTTAATGATATAGAGAGGAATTTGGAAAATCCTACCAATTTAAGTCAAAAAGAATTCATTACCCTTTCAAAGGAATACTCTGAGCTCAGGCCAATAATCAAGATAATTGATGAATATAACACGCTGAAAGAGGAAATTTCAGACTTAGAAGAAATAATGAAAGATGAAAACAGCGAAGGTGATATAAAAGAGTTAGCAAAAGAAGAATTTTTCGAAAAGCACAAGGTATTATTACCAAAAATAAAAGCAAAATTAAAGTTAGCATTATTGCCCAAAGATGAAGATGACTCAAGAAATGCAATATTAGAAATTAGAGCAGGTACAGGCGGAGAAGAAGCAGCATTATTTGCAGCAATGTTATTTCGTATGTATCAAAAATATGCAGAAAGAAGAAATTGGAAGTTCGAGCCAATAAGCATTTCTAATACAGGTATAGGTGGATATAAGGAAGCTTCTGCACTCATTAATGGAACAGAAGTTTTTGCAAGGTTGAAATTTGAATCAGGAGTGCACAGAGTACAGAGAGTGCCAGAAACTGAATCTTCAGGAAGGTTGCATACCTCTGCCGCTACTGTTGCGATATTACCTGAAGTAGAAGAAGTTGACTTTAAAATAGAAGAAAAAGACTTACGAATAGATGTTTATAGATCCAGTGGTCCTGGAGGGCAATCAGTGAATACAACTGACAGCGCAGTAAGGGTCACCCACTTGCCAACAGGGATAGTTGTGATACAGCAAGATGAAAAATCGCAGCATAAAAATAAAGCTAAAGCGCTCAAAGTATTGAGGGCAAGGCTATACGAAATTGAAAGACAAAAAAAAGAAATGGAAAGGTCAACAATGAGGAAAAGTCAGATTGGCTCTGGTGATCGTTCCGAGCGCATAAGAACATATAATTTCCCACAATCAAGAATAACAGACCATAGAATTAATCTAACTTCACATCGGCTAGAGCAGATTATAAAAGAAGGCGAACTAGATGAATTTATTGAGGCATTAATCTCACGTAATGAAGCAGAAAGATTGGCAGGGGAAAGTTAGCAGCCTACAATGGAATATCTTTATTAATTACATAGGATCTTTTAAACGCAATAGATAGACAGTAAAAACAAGTTCTAGTACTATCGCGGATAAAACAAGAACAGCTACACTAATTGTTTGACCATTGTAAATGTAGCTTGTTAAGCCGATAAAAATAGCCATGATAAAAGCTCTAATGAACGAGAATGCAGAAGAAGCTGTGCCTTTAATTTCAGGGAAAACATTTATTGATGCATTAAAAATCACTGGCTGGAAAATTGCACAACCGATAGAAAAAATAATCATAGACAGTGTTACTAAGTAGAAAGAGTGGGGTACAATTATACTGAATATTACAAGCAATAGAGACCCAATAGCACCCACGCTCGTACCAGAAATTACACACTTTATTGCTCCAAGTTTCTGCAAGATTTTGCCAGCAAATAGACTGATGAGTGAGAAGCACCCAACTATTGCACCTTGATGTAGTGCATAAATAGTGCTAGATAAACCAAAAGTCTTCATATACAGAAAAGGTCCACAAGTAATGAATGACATATACGCAGCAGAAAAGAGGCTTGACATCAAAGACAACGTAACAAACCTCGGATTAGATAGTAGTTTTCTGTAATCTTTCATCGTTTTTTTCAAACTGAAAATATCGCGGTTCTTTTTTGTTTCTGGTAACGCTAAAAGCAGCAAAACCCAAGAGATCAAACAAAGTATTGCAACAGTTGCATAATTACCACGCTATCCTACAATTTCATTGATGAAACTGCCTAACACTGGCGCAATTGCCATGACAACTGTAAGAACAGAATTCATGATTCCAATAAATTTCACCGCTTCGTCGCCTTTGTAGCTGTCTGCAACGATTGCAAACACAACTACAGATGTGCTAACACCAATGCCCTGAATAAAGCGAGAGATTAAAAGCCAAAAAATCGACGGTGCAAAAACACAACCAACAGCGCCGATTAATAACAAAGTGTTACCTATGATCATAATTCTCCTTCTGCCATAGCATTCAGACAATGGACCAAAAAACAACCCTCCTATGCAAAAGCCTAGGAAATTATAAGCAATAGTTAATTGAATTATGCCTTCCGGTACGTTAAAATAGTGCACCATATCAGGAAAACTAGGTACGGAAATGTCAATTTCAATGAACTTGGCAATGAGAGACAGGATTAACAGAAATGGTAGTAACATTTGAGATTTTTAATTAATGAATAAAAATATCACATTTAAAGCGTTGAAAGAAAACATTTTTTACTGTTATTAAAATGGTTAGAAACACCTCATGTGAAGGAATGGTGGATAAATTGGACACTAGGGTTAATTAAAGAAAAATATGACAACTATGTTAAAGCTCTTACTCTCTGTCCTAACTTTACTTATTTCCTCTTACTTTTTCAACAGTCCGTCTAAATTACTACAAGCAGTTTAATTTTTAGTAAATATGTCATTATTCAAAAATATGCAAGAAGCTTTACAGAAACTTAACATAATTTTATCATACAAATGTCATTCTTAAGTCCTATGTAAAAACAAATTTTGGCACTAATTTAATTAACTATGAGCTGGATAAATTGGAAAATAAATTTTGTTTACTTTTACAACACCTTAAGATCTAATGTCACTTTATCAATCAAAAATATTACAATAGGCTAGTATGTTCCTTACTCTTTTTCTCAAAATATTACCTATTTATATTACAATATTTATTGGTTACTTAGCAGGAAAATATCTTAAAATTGATAGAAACACTATATCTCAAATACTTTTTTATATAGCTAATCCAATAGTGATTTTATATGGAGTCTCTCATACAGAAGTTAACTTAAAAGTAATTTCTCTGCCGATTTTGATATGGTTTATAGGTAGCACTATGTCCTTATCAGTGTATTATCTTTCTTCTTTTTTATTTAAGGATAACACAAGAAACATATTAGCATTTAGCTCGGGCAGCACAAGTATGGGTTATTTTGGCCTGCCGATTGCCATGGCTTTATTTGATGAAGATTCAGTATCTGTATATGTTGTTTGTTATATAGGAATGGCGCTATTTGAAAACAGCTTAGGATTTTACATAGCTGCAAATGGTATTTATACTGCAAAAGAATGCATATTAAAGTTGTTCAAACTTCCTTCGCTTTATGCGATGGTTCTGGGCTTCTTTTTAAGTATATACGATATACAAATACCTACTTTTTTAACAGATGTTATGATGAATATTAGAAGTACATTTGTCACATTAGGAATGGTGCTACTTGGAGTGAGCATTGCGAATATTGCAAGCTTTAAAATAGATTGGAAGCTTGCTTTGATCACTATTACAGCAAAGTACGTATTCTGGCCACTGTTTGTTTTAGGAATTGTCCTTTTAGACAAGCATGTTATAGGTATATACGATGAGAGCATATATAAAGCACTGATGTTGCTGGCTATTATTCCAGTTTCTGGGTCCAGTATAATACTTGCTAATATTTTGAATTATCAACCAGATAAAGCTACTCTGTTGCTTCTAATCAGTACTGCAGTGGGACTGTTTTATGTTCCACTAATAATATCATTATTTTTTACTAAACTTGTTCCTTTTTGATCAAAAAATTAAGCGCTTGCACAACCATTATTTGGGTAACAACACAAGACATTGATAAAACTTGAATTTATAGCTAAAGCAACTTCTACAATTTGGTAACCCGTCATCCCGCTACTAGTTAGCGCCGCGGCGGTAAATTGACCTTACCCAGAAAAAGTAGAGAGAAAGTTAAGACGTTTTTGGAGTAAAATAAAACGTTTTTTCAAAATATGACAAATAGAAGAGAATATACAGCAGAATTCAAATTAGAAGCTGTTAAGCTGGTTAAAGAAACAGGTCAAGCAAGTACAAAAATAGCAAAAGATCTAGGTATAGATGGCAGTATGTTAAGTAAGAAAATATGATGGAAAAATGTCTGTAGCATACGCATTTCCAGGCAAAGGCTCCTTATGACAAAGAAAGATTTGATCTAAAAAAAGAGCTAATAAGAGAAAGAGACATCTTAAAAAAAGCCCTGGGCAAAGAAAAAGAGTAAAGTATTCTTTTATATAGAAATTGCTATAAAACACAGGAACTATGTAGGGTTTTGTACTGGTGGTATGGGTTGCTAAGGAAAAAAGCAGTAAAGAATTAGCAAAAGAAGGGCTTCTAGCAGATATTCAAAAAATAATCAAGCTTCTAAATGCAGATATGGAGCCCCTAAAATTCACGCTGAATTAAAAGCTTTAGGCAAAAATTAAAACAGTACAAAGTGTTATGCAAGAAAATGGCATTAAAGCCAAGTTTAGACGAAGGTTCAAAAATAAAAAACAGCAAATAAGCAACCGAGTTGTGGCTCCGAACACATTGGATCAAAATTTTACTACTGATCAGCCAAATAAAGTTTGGGATTACCTACATAAAAACTAAAGAAGGTTGTTGGCGGCAATAATTGACCTATATTCACGCATGGTGGTTAATGAGTAACATGATAATTAGTTATAGATTCTTTATTGATGGCCGTTGATAAACGCAAACCCGATAAAAATCTGCTGTTACATAGCGATCAAGGGTCACAGTATACCTCTCAAAATTACCAATTTCTATTGAATACAAAAAACATCATTTCCAGCATGAGCCATAAGGGCTGTTGTTACGATAACTCTGTTGCAGAAAAGTTCACTTAAAAGGGAGCTGCTTATTGATACTTCTCGCTCAACAAACCAGAACTACCATATTTGAATACATAGAAATCTTTTATAACAAATAACGTAGACATTCTACTATTAACTATTGCATTCCTGCACAATTTATTCTCATGATAAAAACGTCTTAACTTTCTCTCTACTTTTTCTGGGTAAGGTCACCTCTTTAGGTGCTCCTTTTTTCTTTCTTATACACACAAAAATCATATAGAATTGTAAATACAGCTTTTTTATTCTGATGCTTTTCAATTCTATAGCTCTGGTTGTCTCTCTATTACTATTTTTCTACATTATCGTAAAAAAACTGAGCGAAAAGAAAGCAAACCTTGAGGGTAATTTATGTAAATTAGAGCAAGAACTTCAAGAAACAAAGCAAACTTTGCTTACGAAGAATGAAGAAATAGTTGATTTAAGGGTCAAAAAAGCAGAACTTGAAGTAACTCTGCAAAAAGAACGTGAGGAAAAGAAAAAGGAAATAGAATTACTAACAAAAGCAGAGGAGAGATTAACAAACACTTTTAAAGCGCTCTCTCTTGATGCTTTGCAGACAAATAACAATAATTTTCTGAACTTAGCAAAGGAAGTAATCGATAGTAAATTAAAAGAAACGGAAAGCGATTTCAAAAAAAGACAAGCAACGATCAACGAAGTTGTAACTCCAATAAAAGAAAAATTAGAAAAATTTGATAATGAAATACGCGAGCTGGAAAAAGAGAGGGTAGGGGCCTATGAAGGTTTAAAGGAGCAAATTGGAGCGCTGATGAACCAAACTTCCAGCCTTGCTAATGCCTTGAGAAAGCCTCACATCAGAGGAAAGTGGGGTGAAATGCAACTCAAAAGGGTGGTAGAAATGGCGGGAATGATTGAATATTGCGATTTTTTTACTCAGCCGTCAGTGGTTGATAAAAACGAGGATAATTTATTGCGTCCTGATTTAATAATCAAAATGCCATCTGGAAAGCAAATAATAATAGATGCTAAAGTGCCGCTTGATTCTTACATGGATGCTATATCACAAAATGATTTGCAAATACAAAAGGAGAAATTAAAGAATCATTCCCTGGCAATAAAAAAACACATAAATGATTTGGGTAAAAAAGAGTATTGGAATCAATTTGAAAATACGCCAGAACTTGTGGTGCTTTTCTTAACAGGGGAGGGGGTTTTTAGCGCAGCACTGGAATATGAGCCTGCTTTGATAGAGATTGGAGTGGAAAAAAAAGTGATCATTGCAACACCGATCACTCTAATTGCGTTGCTGAGAGCAATAGCGTATGGATGGAAGCAAGAGATGATAGCTGAAAACGCAAAGAAAATCAGTGAACTAGGTCATATTTTATATGAGCGCATTTGCACAATGGGTGAAAACTTTGATAATTTGCGCAGGAGCTTAAAAAGTGCTGTTGATCATTATAATAAAACTGCTGGCTCTCTTGAAGCAAGGGTGTTTCCTGCTGCTCGAGAATTCAATAAGCTTGGTATACATGCAAAAAATAAAAGTTTAAGTGCTGCAAAGGAATTAGAGTCTTTACCACGCAGTTTACATACTGAGGAGCTGAAAGTAGATTAGGCATCTTAACAGGGAATGTTCAAAAAAGTGTGTCAAACCAAAAAAAAAGTAATAAATTGATATAAAAAAAATGGAGGTTTGACAATGAGTCAGAAAGTAGTAAACAGAACTACCGGTTTGGTAGATTACAAAGAACTGGAAGCAAATATACTGTCATCAATAAGGGAAGGCAGACCATTAACAGGAAGGGATGGAGCATTTACACCATTTATAAAAAAGCTGCTGGAGGCAAGTTTGGAAGGTGAAATAGAAAATCACTTATTAGCTGAAAGTGAAGAGAGGGTTTGGTTGGAAGAAGTGGAGTAGCGAATGGATATACAAAACGCTGGGTCTATATTCAGACTATAGAATAAGGTATTACAAACCGAAAGCATCACCAGCACAATATGTTATAAACTTTGGTAAAGAATCTGCTAGGAAAGCGTAGTGCGGATGCTGCGTTTGACGAGGCGGGAGCTGGAAACGTTAACATGGGAATTTGGATTGAGGCCTATTGTGAAAACAATGGATCAGCCACCAAACCCTAAAGTAGGCGCGCCAGTTCTTGACCCTACATATTTTTTTGAAGGTTAAATCCAGCTTAGGGTCGAGAAACTTAGATAAAGCCATAGCCAAAGTGTTTAAAAATATTAATAATTATACACACAATTATTCAACCATATTTTTGAAGATAGCTATGCCGCCGCGGTATCTCTTAGCCGCTAACAAGTAGCGGGATGACGATTGTTGGTAAATCTAAGTCAGTTTAGCTATAGGCAGCAATTTTCTGTATTTATTTTAAATTGAAGGAAGCTCAAATGAAAGATCATGTTTTGCTAAAAATCACAGAATGCAGTCTAACAGTGAACGGTTACGCTTTTGATCAAAAATGTTGTATAGTACACAATCAATTTTTCTGGATCCAAGTAGTCAAGGCACTGCCTTTGTGTTTGAGGCAAAATCGGCTATAACACTTAACATACTGCCTTTGCAAACAAATGTTCGTACAGTTATGTGTCAGCTACTTGCATGACGCCATTGCCTGAACGGGTACCAATGATTACCTATCAATCTCACCAAAAACTATATCGAGTGAGCCAATAATTGCTGCAACGTCAGCAAGCATGTGTCCTTTTGCCATAAAGTCTAAGGCTTGTAAATGCGCAAAGCCAGGTGCTCTTATTCGGCACCTATAAGGTCTATTGGTACCATCTGAAACTATATACACTCCAAACTCACCTTTTGGTGCCTCAACAACTGCGTAAGCCTCACCTTCTGGTACGTGATATCCTTCTGAATAGAGCTTAAAATGGTGAATCAGAGCTTCCATAGATTTTTTCATCTCTGCTCTTGACGGTGGAGAAATTTTTCTATCTTCAGTTTTTATTTGCCCTTCAGGCATTTTCTCTATGCACTGCTTCACCAAACTGATAGATTGCCTAATCTCTGCCATTCTAACTAGATAACGGTCATAACAGTCGCCATTTTGGCCGATCGGTATATCAAAATCTAGTTGATCATATATCTCATATGGCTGGCTTTTTCGCAAATCCCAAGCAAGCCCAGCAGCGCGCAACATTGGGCCACTAAAGCCCCAATCAAGTGCCTGTTTAATTGATATTTCACTAATTCCTACAGTGCGTTGCTTCCATATCCTATTTTCTGTTAAAAGTTCATCAACATCGTCTATATATTTTGGAAATTGCTCTATAAACTTTGCAATATCCTCAATCAAATCTTCTGGAACATCTGCTGCAATTCCACCTGGCCTGATGTAAGCTGCGTGAAACCTTGCACCTGAAGCTCTTTCGTAAAATTCCAGTATTTTTTCTCTTTCTTCAAAGAGCCATAAAAGAGGGGTCATTGCTCCAACATCAAGTGCTTGAGAAGAAACGTTCAGTAAATGATTTAGTATTCTCGTCAGTTCACAAAACAAGACACGTAAATACTTTGCCCTAATTGGCACTTCACATTGCAACAATTTCTCCACACAAAGTGAATATGCATGCTCTTGTGACATTGGTGATACGTAATCAAGGCGATCAAAATAAGGCAAAGCTTGAAGATACGTTTTATGTTCTATTAATTTTTCAGTACCGCGGTGCAAAAGCCCAATATGGGGATCTGCCCTCTCGGTCACTTCACCATCCATCTCTAAAACAAGACGCAACACTCCATGTGCAGCTGGGTGCTGAGGTCCAAAATTTAACATCATTGTCTTTAGATCGGGCATGTCCAGTAGTTTAAGATATTAAAATTGTATAGGCTAAAGTGCGCTCAAAGTCAATAAACTTCTTGCATAGGCTACAACTATCATTCAATAGAAACAAAAACTTTTACAATGGCTAATAAGTGTTGGTAAAACCAAGTCACTTTAGCTATAGAATGACAAAAAAGGTTTGCATTAGCCAAATTTTTAGTTGAAGTAGCATAAGAGGTTAAAGGAAAAGCTTTGTGTTAATGGATTCATTTCAGGTATAGTATAGATAATACCACAATACTTATAAAATGGATCATGTTGTTAATGCGTATAATAGACTTGACACTCCTATAGTCAGGGGAGAAGGGGCATATCTTTTTGATAAAGATGGTAAAAAATATTTAGATTTTGCTGCAGGTATTTCTACAACTTCTTTAGGGCATTGTTATCCATACATTACAGATAAGCTGAAAGAGCAATCGAGCTCATTATGGCACTGCTCTAACATTTTCACTATTCCCGAGCAAGAAAGGCTTGCCGAGCGTTTAACAACCCTTACTTTTGCAGATAAAGTTTTTTTCTGCTCAAGTGGGCTTGAAGCAACAGAAGCTGCAATTAAGTTTATTCGTCGTTACTTTTATTCAAAAGGGCAAGCAAAACGTAATCGTATTATTACAATTGAAGGAGGCTTTCATGGCCGCAGTATTGCTGCAATTTCTGCTGGAGGCAATGAAAAATCACGCGAAGGTTTTGCTCCGCTCCTTTCTGGTTTTGATAAAGTGCCAAGAAATGACATTAAAGCATTAGAAGAAAAAATCAACAATGAAATAGCTGCTGTATTTTTAGAGCCCATACAAAGCGAAGGTGGAGTATATCCACTAGACGTAGAATATCTTCAAAAAGTAAGGGAAATAACAAAAGCTCAAGGAATAATTTTGTGCTTTGATGAAGTGCAGTGCGGATATGGACGCATCGGTTCTTTATTTCATTATCAAAATGTCGGCATTGAACCTGATATGCTAACCTGTGCGAAGGCTATGGGTAACGGTTTTCCTGTAGCTGCATGTTTAGTGAAAGATTATATAGCAGAAGCAATTACTCCAGGAACTCATGGATCAACCTATGGTGGCAATCCACTTGCCATGACTGTTGGTAATGCAGTGCTCGATATAATGCTAAAAGAAGGCTTTTTTGATCATGTTAAAAGAATTAGTAAATATTTAAAAGAAAAGCTGTTGCTTTTAGCTAAAGAATTTCCTGAGATGATTTTAGAAGTTCGTGGAGAAGGGTTACTAATGGGAATAGAACTAGCAACTCTTGTAGCTGATAAAATTATTAGTCGATCTCTTGATAAAGGTTTAATAATAACTAGGGTTTTAAACAACAAAGTAGTAAGGGTAACCCCACCACTTATCATTGAGGATGAGCATGTGAACGCAGCGTGTAATATGCTTTATGATTTGTTTTTTAAGATTAAAGGTATATAAAATTCGGCAATATAAATTCAGGCTTGCAAATGCCTCTCATAACATGTAAAATTAATTTTATTTTTTATCACAATAACATCGTACTTTAATGGATTGGTTATTGGTCTTAGTATCATCAGCAATTTTTGTTTTGTTAGTTTTATCGTTTTTGTTCTCAGGAGCAGAAATAGGCTTAACCTCAATTAGCCGTTCTCGAGTTAATAAGCTAAAGCTAGACGGTAACAAAAAAGCCAGGGTAATAGATCGCTTATTAAATAGGAAAGAATTGACAATAGGAACGGTATTGCTCGGCAATACAATTATTAATATTACTTGCTCTGCTTTATTTACAGCAATATTTATCAATCTTTTTGGAAATGAGGGCATTCTCCTATCAACAATTATAATGACATTTTGTATTTTATTGTTCTGCGAAGTTCTACCAAAAACTTATGCTATTCAAAATCCTGAAAAATTTGCATCATTTTCTGCTTATTTTGTATTGTTTTTTGTAAAGATTTTTTCTCCATTGACACTAGGTATTCAATTTATTGTTAACCTCATCCTAAAATTATGTGGGCTGCATAAAGATAAGGAAGTGATATCTGCAGCGGATGCAATGCGTAATATGATTACTCTTCACCGCAGTGAAGGAACTATGTTGCAACAGGATTTAGATATGCTAAGCAGCATACTTGATTTGGCTGAGACAGAGATATCACAAATTATGACCCATAGAAGAAACCTATTTTCTCTTGATATAGATCGGAATAAAGAAGAGTTAATAAGAGAGATTTTAACCAGCAGTCACAGTAGAGTACCTTTATGGCAGAAGGAACCAGATAACATTGTAGGTGTAATTCACGTGAAAGCTCTAATAAATGCTTTGCGTGAAAAGAATAATAAAGCGGAAGAAGTTGACATTACCCAAGTTATGTCAAGGCCTTGGTTCATACCAGAAAGTACACCGCTCAGCGTGCAACTTCACAACTTCCGTAAGAACAGGAAACACCTTGCATTTGTTATTGATGAGTATGGAGCACTGCAGGGAATTGTAACTCTTGAGGATATACTGGAAGAAATAGTTGGAGAAATTTCGGATGAACATGATTTGATTACGGAGAATTTTATAAAGAAAATATCTGATAATATGTATCACATAGAAGGAAAATCTACTATTAGGGACATTAACAGGCAGTTATACTGGAATCTCCCTGATGAAGAAGCTACAACTCTAGCAGGTATGATTGTGAATGAAATAGAGCGCATTCCTGACGAAGGCGAGGAGTTTTCCATGTATGGTTTTCGCTTTAAGATTTTAAAAAAAGATAAAAATATTATTACTGTTGTTGAAGTGCAAGTAAAAATTGGTAATATTAGTGGCAGCAATTAATTAGTGGAGTTTCATGGAAGATACAGTAAAAATAACGGCTGAAGAGTTGAAGGGTTACATAGAGAGAATCGAAAAACTTGAACAAGAAAAGAGGGATGTGCAAGATCACATTCGTGATGTATATGCAAAAGCCGCAGATGAAGGTTGGGATATAAAAGTGATGAAACAAATTATTAGGCTGAGGAAGATGGATGATGATGACAGAGAGGAACAAGAAATATTGCTTGATACCTATAAACGTGCATTGGGAATGAGCTACGAAGAAGAGTTAAGTGAATAGCAGAATTGTAATTGGAATAAGTGGAGCATCTGGTTCTATTTACGGTGTGCGTATTTTAGAAGCGTTGAAAGACGTCGATTATGAAACTCATTTAGTGATAAGTCGTGCTGGGAAAGTAACTTTAGCTCACGAGATTAAAGAAAAACTTGAAGATATTACATCACTTGCAGATTTTTACTATTCTGAAGAAAAGATTGGAGAAAAAATAGCAAGCGGCTCATTTAAAACCTCAGGGATGATTGTAGCACCATGCTCTATGAAGACAATGTCTGAAATCGCATCAGGTGTTACTTCCAATCTATTGACAAGGGCTGCAGATGTAACGCTAAAAGAAAGAAGAAAGTTAGTTCTTATGGTGCGAGAGTCACCACTGCATCTTGGGCATTTACAAAATATGTTAAAATTAACGGAGATGGGAGCAATTATTGCTCCACCAGTGCCTGCTTTTTATATTAAACCGAAATCGTTGGATGATATTATTAATCATTCTGTTGGCAAAGTATTGGATTTATTTGATATCAAATTACCCGACTTTAAGGAGTGGCAAGGAAGTGACAATTATTATTGATGGTAAAAAAATAGCAAACGACCTATGTGAGAGGCTATCACAAAAAATTGATATTTTAAAGAGAGAGTATAACATTTTTCCTTGCCTGAAAGTAATTCTCATAGGTAGCAATCCAGCAAGTCAGGTTTATGTTCGCAACAAACAGAAAAAAGCAGAATCAATAGGCATAAGTTCTGAGACCATTGTTTTGCCTAATAATATTTTAGAAGATGAATTAATTGAAAAAATCAATGAATTAAATGAAGATCCATCTGTGCATGGCATTTTAGTGCAATTGCCTTTACCAAATCATATTAGTGCAAGCAGAGTAATTAACACAGTAAGTGTTGAAAAAGATGTAGATGGCTTTCATGATGAAAACGTTGGCAAATTAGTTAAAGGTGAAAAAAACTGCCTTATACCTTGCACTCCTAAAGGTTCTTTGCATTTAATTAAGTCAATTGAAGAGAACCTTTCCGGTAAAAACGCAGTGGTAATTGGTAGGTCAAATATCGTGGGCAAGCCAATGTTTTACCTGCTATTGCAAGAAAACTGCACTGTCACCATCTTGCATTCACAAAGCAAGGATTTAGCTGAATATTGCTCTAAAGCGGATATAGTAGTTGCAGCAGTCGGAAAGCCAAATTTTGTTCAAGCAGACTGGATAAAGAAAGGTGCAATAGTGATCGATGTTGGCATAAATAGCGTTAACGTAGGAAAGCTTGTAGGTGATGTTGACTTTGAAGGAATAAAAGGGAAAGCCAAAGCTATGACCCCAGTACCCGGGGGCGTTGGCCCAATGACCATTGCATTTCTAATGATGAACACTGTTATTGCTGCTTGCTTGCAAAAGGGAGTTGATGCTTCTGATTTCATTAGTTGAGGTATGAAGAGGAAAGCTATATGAAGATAGAATGTACCATATCACAATTAATAAAAAATTGAGATTTTTGAAATTCCTCAATAGTCAAATTTATTAAATATTTAGGATCATCATCTATTCTTTTTTCTCTACAAGTATAGCTAAAGTGGCTTAGGTTTACCTACAATTTGAAAAACAACAAATTCGTCATTCCGCTACTCGTTAGCGGAATCTATGCTGAGATACCGCGGCGGTATGACGTAGGGAAACCTTTCTTGGGTTAGCTATAGTTAGTGGAATTGCAAAGTTTCTAGGCATAAAAAGCTTTGAACCTAATATATGAGCCAAACTTGATTTTCCAACCGTAGATACACCTGTAATAAAAATAATAGTCTTCATTTTGTGAATTTACTTGCTATATGAACTATCGGAGAAATTTTTTTATAGTTTATAGTATCTGACCTTACCCAGAAAAAGTGGAGAGAAAGTTTGGAATGTTTTTCACAAAGAGAATGATGAATCAAAATGCTCAGGAATGCAATAGTTAATAGTGACGTTGTTTGTTATAAAAAATTTCTATATATTCAAATATAGCAGTTTTGATATGCTGTTTAGAGTGCCGAGAGGTGTCTATTGGTAACTCCCTTTTTAGAGAACTGAAGAAGCTTTCCACAACAGAATTGTCGTAACAACAACCTTTATAACTCATCTATGTTTTTTATGGATAAGAGATATTGATAACCTTGCGAAGTATATTGTGAACCTTGATCACTATGTAATAGTAGATTTTTGGCAGGTTTACGCTTGTTAACGGCCATTAATAAAGAGTCCATAACCAATTGTTTATTTATTGAACTGCTCATTAACTACCATGCGTGAATATAGATCGATTATTGTTGCCAAATATAGCCATCCTTCTTTGGTTTTTATATAAGTAATCCCATACTTTATTTGGTTGATCGACAATAAAGTTTTGGTCTAATATATTGGGAGCTACTGTCCGTTTGTTGTTTCTTAATTTTAAATTTTCTTCTCAATATAGCCTGAATACCATTTTTCTGCATAATACTTTGCACTGTTTTTAAGTTGCAACTTTTACCCAAAGCCTTCAATTCAGCATGAATTTTAGGAGCTCCATATCTACATTTAGAAACTTGATATATTTTTTGAATAGCTGCGAGTAGCTCTTTATTTGCTGATTCTCTACTGCTTATTTTTCTTGTGGTCCACTTATAGTAGCCACTAGCAGAAAATCCTACATAATTCCTGTACTTTATAGCAGTTACTATGCTCTTTTATAAAAAAATATTTTACTCTTTTTGACTGGCCAGGGCTTTTTTTTAAATGTCTCTTTCCCTTGTTACTCTTGCTTTGTAAATCAAACCTCTCTTTGTCGTAAGGAGCCATGTTACCTCTACCTGGAAATGCATTTGCCGCTGACTTTTTTTCGTTATATTTCTTCATCCATTTTCCTAATACACTATCCCTTATTCCTAGATCTCTTGCTACTTTTGCAACTGGTTGACCTACCTTTCTTTGTTCATTTGCCAGCTTAACAGCTTCCAATTTGAATTCTGCCGTATATTCTCTTACCATTTCTAATCCTCCAAAATTTTATTTTACCCGAAAAAACTCCTTTCTTTCTCTCCACTTTTTCTGGGTAAGGTCAATATACCAGTGCCGAAAATAGTTGACAAAGATTGTGTATACTTATTACAATTGTTTGGGTACCAGAAGTTTTTACGGCAACAAAGTATGCACTAACTATAAGTAAGGAAGACTTTAAGCAGGCAATAAAAAAAATGAAGTAACGTTTAAAAGAGATTGAAGGAGAGAAGAAAAAGGTAAAAGGGAATACGGCAGAAAATGAATCTTATTACAAATAGCATAAAGGGCTTTTATTCTAGTGTTAAATCGGACCTAGATTGGCAAGCCAAACGTAGTCTTATTAGAACATTAGTAAAAGAAGTCAACATTGATCTTGATAAAGTAGATGTAGTATTTAAGATCAAAGAACTTGAAAACCCCGCCCAGAATGGACAAAATCAAAAGATGGTACATTGTCTAAGGGGTCTGGGCACTGGGATGACATCTTTTTTCTTGGTACAAATTACTCTTATGTCTCAATATTTGTACAGTTGTGTTATCGGCTGTTTGATGTTTACAACGCAGAAAGTTCATAAGGTTGTAAGTCAAGCGGTAGGATGACAAGATTTTGCAAGGGTATTTTTTTTATAGGAGATTAATATGGAAATTTTTCTTGATAGCGTTGATTTAAATGAAATTAAAGGACTAAAGGAGTTCATTGACGGCATAACAACTAATCCTTCTTTAATAGCAAAGTCCGGGCGTAAAGATAAATACGAGGATTTAGTGCGTGAAATATGCTCTATTATAAAAGGGCCTGTTAGTGTTGAAGTTGTTGCAGATAGCCATGAAGAGATGATCACAGAAGGTCTGAATTTAGCAAAAATTGCTGATAATGTTGTGATCAAATTACCTCTTACACATGAAGGATTAATTTCTTGTAAAAAGTTATGGACAGAGCATAAAATACCTGTTAACATCACATTATGTTTTTCTCCTGGACAAGCACTGCTTGCCGCTAAGGTCGGTGCTTGTTTTATTTCCCCCTTTGTTGGTCGCCTTGATGATATAAGCTATGATGGCTTATCGCTAATAGAAGATATATGTACTATATATTCTAATTACGGTTTTGATACTAAAGTTCTTGTTGCATCAGTGAGAAGCCCAGCGCATGTAATAGAAGCTGCAAGGCTTGGTGCTGATTCAATTACTGTGCCAGCAAAAGTACTTAGACAATTAATTAATCACCCACTTACTGACCAAGGGCTAGCAATATTTGAAAAAGACTGGGGTGTAAAATAATAGACGGTTACAAATGAACATAAAAATTGGCGTATCCGTTCAGGCAATGGCGTCAACTTAAGAGCCTTCATTAGCAAACTCTCCTAAAGACATGATGGCGTTTGCTACCTTATTGCGGCTGCCCTGGTCGAATTTTAACTTTATAACTAACCCAAGAAAGGTTTCCCTACATCATACCGCCGCGGCGCTAACGAGTAGCGGAATGACGAATTTGTTGTTTTTCAAATTGTAGGTAAACCTAAAGCTATAGAAAAAAAGAAGAACCAGTTTCTTAGTTCTTCATTGACATAATCCACTTCATATGCCTTAATAAAGTTTTATAGCTTGGTAGGAAATAGTGGGATCAGAATTTGAAGAAATGCTAAAGGAAATATTACAAGAAATTAATGATCAAGGCTTCAATAAAGATAATATAATTGATAAAATTAAGGATAAGCTGCAGGAAAAGGACCCACGCGTATACAACGGGTGGAAAGATAACAAGTTTGATATAGATCACCTGTTTTTACCAGGTATCATGTTGCGTATGATAGCTAAAGATACAAAATTAACAGGGTTCTTTATAGAATATGAAAGGACTCTTTTATATGTTGCTGCTGAACATGGGCACATACAAATAGTAGAAAATCTATTAGACAATGGAGCGAAAACCGGTATAAAAAATGGATATTGCAAAGAAGCTCCTTTACATGTTGCTGCTAAACATGGACACATACGAATAGTAGAAATTTTGTCAAAAAAAGAAGCAGATATCGATCTGAAAAATAGGTATGGGGAAACTCCTCTACATTATGCAGCTAAGTATGGACATACACAGGTATTAGAAAATCTATTGGGAAGAAGCACTAATGTTAATGTACAAAGTGAAGTTGGAAGAACTCCTTTACATGATGCTGCTAATAATGGTCATATAGAGGTAGTAAAACATCTTATAAAAAAAGGGGCAGATGGTGTGCCGTAGAGATACAAAGAATGTTCAAGTAAGAGCAAACTAAGTGCAAAAGCTGCACAGTAGATGAGGGTAGGTCCCTCGGAGCCGGTTTACAAGAGCAGGCTTCAAACAACCATAAGCTGCTTTGGTAAAGAGCCAAGGTAGTGAGCGTTATGGAAAAGGCATAATTATATGTCATGTAAGGAATAGAGAGATGAACGAAAGTGAACCACTGATGAAGTGTCGAAACCTTTTAAATGACGTCAAAACCAGGGGGTCGTTTGTAACCTGGGATAAATCTATCGGGAGCTTGTTTACTGGATAGATGGCGTCCGGCATAAAGGTGGCATGAATCCATTTCAGGCTATTGTGTGGAACTACGGGAACCTGTCGTTTCGATGATAAGGGAGAAATCCAAGGAGCTAAACTCTAAGGATGAGAGTACCGATGCGAAAAACAGGGGCGGATCAGCTCGTAGTAGTGAAGAAGTTTCTGTAATGGAAATCGAGAGAAGGGGCTGAGTTATTTAGTTTTAATGATTTATCAACCGAAAGGGAGGAGTTAATGAGTAAAACAAAGTCTTTTGATATATCAAAGCAACTTATTTGGAGAGCTTATAAACAAGTATCGAAAAATAAAGGTGCTGCTGGTGTGGATGAGGTTTCGATAACAAAGGTTGAAGAAAATCTAAAAGATAATCTGTACAAACTATGGAATAGGATGTCATCCGGAAGTTATTTTCCAGAGCCGGTAAAAGCTGTTGCGATACCAAAAGATACAGGAGGGCAAAGAATTTTATGTGTTCCTTCAGTATTCGACAGGATAGGGCAAACGGCTGCTGCTATGTATCTAGAGCCGCTGGTAGAACCAAAATTTCATGAGGATTCATATGGTTATAGACCAAATAAGTCTGCACTGGATGCGGTAGATACAGCTCGTAAAAGATGCTGGAGGTACGATTGGACGATAGATCTTGATATATCTGGATTTTTCGACAATTTGGACCACGGCTTGGCATTGCAAGCTATCAAAAAGCACACAGACTGCAAATGGGTCATACTGTATGTTGAGAGGTGGATGAAAGCCCCCATTCAGCAAGCAGATGGCAGTAAGGTAGTTAGGGATAAAGGAGTTCCGCAAGGAGGTTCAGTTAGCCCAATCATCTCTAATATATTCATGCATCATGTGTTTGATATATGGATGAAAAAGAACTACCCGACGGTACCATTTGAGAGGTATGTGGATGATGCGATAGTGCACTGCAGAACAGAGAAACAGGCAGAGTTTGTGAAAGTAATGATCGAAGAAAGATTGGCTGAGTATAAGTTGAAATTACATCCTGAAAAGACACAGATAGTGTACTGTAAGGATGACAATAGGAGTGGTGGATTTCCTAAACAAAGTTTTGATTTTCTGGGTTACACATTCAGACCCAGGTTAGCAAGAAATAAAATAGGGAAATATTTTGTCTCATTTCTCCCAGCAATTAGCAACAAGGCCAAGAAAAAGATTACTACAACCATAAGGTCATGGAAAATGCTACGAAATACGCATATAACATTAGAGGAGATGTCAGGAAAAGTAAATCCAATAGTCAGAGGCTGGTATCAGTACTATGGCAAATTTTACAGAACTGAAGTATACAAATCTCTAAAGAATATAGAGCGGCATCTAGAAAAGTGGGTGAAAAGGAAATATAAGAGACTCAGGAGTCACGGAAGACTAGCAAGACAATTTCTAGGAAAGGTGAGAAAGAGGTCTCCGGATATTTTCTATCACTGGACACTAGGGTTAGGCCAAAAGGCTGAATAATGGAAGCTGTATAAATCAAGAGGTTTACGTACAGTTTTGCGAGAGACTGGTGGGGAAGTTCCACTGGTCTACTCTCCTAAATGCAAGAGATAAAAATGGTTATACACCACTACACTGTGCAGTATTCGCAAAAAGTTTAGAAAATGTAAAAGTGCTGCTAAGGGAAGGGGCAGAAGTAAATACCACTCAATATATCACCGGATGTACGCCACTGCACTCTGCGTGTAAAATGGGAGGAGCAGGAGTTGAAATAATAAAGGAGCTAGTAAAGGCCGGAGCTGAAGTTAATCAACTGAATAAATATGGCGCAACACCAATGTATTACATCTGGGAAAGTGAAAAGTATTGTCTATGTGACAGCAAAGAGAGTGAAAAGGCGAGCAAATTTCTGAGAGAAAAAGGAGGAGTAACAAAAAGTAGAGAACTGACGTGCTATGGAATAGAGAAGCTAGTGGGAGAAATAGCAGACATGTTGAATGGGAGTTATTTACCAGAGTTAAAAATAATAGAGATAGAAGAAATAAGGAAGAGAGACAAATCGTTAATAAAGGAAGAATGTAAAAATTTAGCAAGCAAGATAATAAGCAAAGTGAACGAAATGATAGATGAGGCAGAAAATGTAGTAGGAAGAAAGGCTTAAAAAGGTGACTTGATTTTAAAGAAAAGGTGAGGTGGATTATGTTAAAGCTTGGAAAATTTAATAAATCAGCAAAAGAATTATTAGAGAACTCATATAAAAATATTTATGCAAGAGACAGAACAGCTCTACATTATGCAGTAGACGCAAAAACAGTGAGGGTATTAGTTGAAAAAGGAGTGAATGTAAATGCAGCAGATGTAGGAGGATATACAGCACTGCACCTAGCGGTAACGGAGAAACGTCTAGAAATCGTGAGAGAATTGATAAAATCAGGAGGGAATGTAAATGCGGAAGAATATGGAAATAAATGCACACCGCTGCACCTTGCATGTATGGTAGAAGAAAAAGAAATAGTGGAAGAATTAGTGGAAGCAGGAGCAGAAATAGAGCAAGAAGATAAGTTCGGAATGACAGCAATGGATTATGCGAAAAATAGTAAAGAAGTAACTGAAGTATTGGAGAAAGAAACAGACAGAATTGAAAAGCTATTTATGAAGGGCTAAAAATATGGAGAAAGAAATAGAAAAGAAAGTAATGAATTTAGAGAGAAAACCTTTGGATGAGCTGAGAAAAATATGGAAAAAGGTATATGGGGAAGAAGCACCTAAACATTCAAAGAAATATCTGATACCAAGATTAGCTTATAGAATGCAGGAAAAAGTATATGGAGAAATGTCAAGAAAGGGGACAAAAAGACTAGAGTATCTGGCAGATCGGCTAGAGAAAGGAAAAAGAATAAGTAGCGATAAATTACCAGTAGAAGGGACAGAATTAATACTAGAGAGAGGAGAAGAGACGCATGCAGTAATGGTAACAGATAAGGGTTTAATCTACCGAGAAGAATTTTTCACATCATTATCAGCAGTAGCCGGAAAAATAATGGGAATGAGCTACAATGGGCCGCTTCTATTTGGAATGAGAGATAAGGAGAAAGAGTGCTGAAAGAGGTAAGATGTGCGATATATACGAGAAAATCAAATGAGGATGGACTAGGTGTGCCGTAGAAGCGATCAGTTGAAGCTGCACAATAGATGAGGGTAGGTCCCTCGGAGCCGGTTTACAAGAGCAGGCTTCAAACAGCCATAAGCTGCTTTGGTAAAGAGCCATGGTAGTGAGCGTTATGGAAAAGGCGCAATTATGCGTCATGTGTAAAATGGAGAGGCGAATGCAAATGAACCACTGATGAAGTGTCGAAACTTCATAGAAGATGTCAAAACCAGGTGTTCTAGCCTAACCTGGGATAAATCTATCGGAAACTTGTTTACTGGATAGATGGCGTCCGGCATATAGGTGGCGCGGATCCATTTTGGGCTATTGTGTAGAACTGCGGGAACCTGTCATTTCGATGATAAGGGAGAAATCCAAGAAGCTAAACTTCAAGGATGAGAGTACCGATGCGAAGAACAGGGGCGGATCAGCTCGTAGTAGTGAAGAAATTTCTGTAATGGAAATGGAGCGAAGGGGCTGAGTTATTCAGTTTTAATTATTTATCAACCGAAAGGGAGGAGTTAATGAGTAAAACAAAGTCTTTTGATATACCGAAGCAAGTTATTTGGAGAGCTTATAAACAAGTATCGAAAAATAAGGGTGCTGCTGGTGTAGATGAGGTTACGATAACAAAGTTTGAAGAAAATCTAAAAGATAATCTGTACAAGCTATGGAATCGAATGTCATCTGGAAGTTATTTTCCAGAGCCTGTAAAAGCTGTAGCAATACCAAAAGGTACAGAAGGGGGACAAAGAATTTTATGTGTCCCTTCAGTATCGGACAGGATAGCGCAGACAGCAGCTACAATGTATCTAGAACCGTTAGTAGACCCGAAGTTTCATGAAGATTCATATGGTTATAGACCAAACAAATCTGCACTGGATGCGGTAGGAACTGCGAGGAAAAGATGCTGGTGGTACGATTGGACGATAGATCTTGATATAGCAGGATTTTTCGACAATTTGGACCACGAGTTGGCATTGCGAGCTATCAAAAGGCACACAGACTGCAAATGGGTCATACTGTATGTTGAAAGATGGATGAAAGCGCCAATTCAGCAAGCAGATGGAAGTAAGGTAGTTAGGGATAAAGGAGTTCCGCAAGGAGGTTCAATAAGCCCGCTGATCTCAAACATATTTATGCATCATGTATTTGATGAGTGGATGAGACGAAAGTGCCCAACAATACCATTTGAGAGGTATGTAGATGATGCGATAGTGCACTGCAAGAGTAGTAGACAGGCGGAATTTATGAGGGTAGCAATTGAAGAAAGACTGGCTGAGTATAAGCTAAAATTACATCCTGCAAAGACACAAATTGTGTACTGCAAGGATGACAATAGGAAAAATGAATTTCCTAAACAAAGTTTTGATTTTCTGGGTTACACATTTAGACCCAGGTTAGCAAGAAATAAAATAGGAAAGCATTTTGTTTCATTTCTTCCCGCAATTAGCAACAAGGCCAAGAAAAATATTACTACAACCATAAGGTCCTGGAAAATACTACGAAATACACACAAAACATTAGAGGAAATATCAAAGACAGTAAATCCAATAGTCAGAGGCTGGTATCAGTACTATGGCAGGTTTTACAGGAAAGAGATATATAAACCTCTGAGAAACATAGAGCAGCACCTAGAAAAGTGGGTCAGAAGAAAGTATAAGAAGCTTCGAAATCATGGAAGACTAGCGAGGCAACTTCTAGGAAAAATGAGGAAAGAAGGGACAAATACTTTTTACCACTGGACACTAGCTTTAGGTCAAAAGACTGAATAATGGGAGCTGTGTGAGTCGCGAGGGTGCGCCGTGGTACGCATTAAGAAATACTTAGCAGAGCTAAGCGGGGTTCAGAATAAATGGCCTCGAGGTGAACAACTAACTTTAACCCGAAAGGGAAGGAGGACAAGAGCATGTATGTAAAGCGAGAGTTATCTGAAGATGTGTAAGATAACGGCTTGCAACACCTGATCAATATGGTTAAAGCTAAACTGCTTGAATTCTAATCTTCAGGGGTGGGACTTCACATCCATGGGTATCGCATTTAAAACCCCATGTCTACGGTAAGCACAGATTAAACTTTCGTTTGTGTGACATTCTGGCTGTAGAACGATAAGTAGTGAACTTATTTAAGAGGATGAATGGAAAACCTAAGTTGATCTAGAACAGTTCTTAGTGACGGAACATGGGATGACCTAAGGAACGCGAGTTCTATGGTTACGGAGTCATCGTAGTAGTCGTGAAAGTAACGAATCACCGGGGAGCGTGGGAAAGCCACATACGGGGCAAAGGGTGACAGATAATTGAATGTTGAAATTGGGAGGTACGCAAGATGCGGAAAGCTGAAACAATACTTAACATTATACGTGAACGTGGACAAAGAAATTTGCCGGTTAAAAACGTATATCGCCTACTTTATCAGCGTGATCTTTACCTTCGAGCGTATGGCAAACTTTGTCGTAATAAAGGTGCTATGACAGAAGGTGTGACAACTGAAACAGTTGATGGTATGTCTTTGGAGAAAATCGATAAAATCATAGAGGATTTACGCTATGAGCGATATCGGTGGACACCAGTAAAACGTATCTATATTTTAAAGAAGAGTGGTAAACGCAGGCCGTTAGGATTGCCAACATGGTCAAATAAGTTACTTCAAGAAGTAATCCGATTAATATTGGAAGCCTACTATGAGCCTAAATTTAGTGAATGTTCACATGGATTTCGACCAAAGCGTGGATGCCACACTGCATTAAGAGCAGTAATGCAAAAAGGCAGAGGTACAAAATGGTTTATAGAGGGAGATCTCAGTGCATGTTATGACTCAATTGATCATACTATGTTGTTGAAAATACTGAGTGAAAGCTTCCAAGATAACCGTTTTATTCAGCTAATCAATCGACTGCTAAAAGCAGGATATATGGAAAATTGGAAGTACAATAAGAGTCATAGTGGGGTACCACAAGGTTCTATTATTGGTCCAATTTTGAGTAACATATTACTCGATCGGTTAGATAAACATGTGGAACATATACTAATACCAGCAAATAACCGAGGTAAGCGAAGAAAGACAAATCCAAAATATTTAAGGTTAACCATGCAAGTATCGATGATGAGAAAACAAGGGAACTGGGATCAAGCAAAACAACTGCGTCAATTAGTGCAGGGTATGCCATCTAAGGATTCTTGTGATCTAAATTATCGACGTCTTTGGTATGTTAGGTATGCTGATGATATTCTGGTAGGGTTTGCAGGACCAAAAAATGAAGCTGAACAAATTAAAAATGAGATTGCTAAATTCCTCAATGAGGAGCTCAAACTTATGCTTAATGAAGATAAAACGCTTATTACACACGCGTGTGATAGCAAAGCCAATTTTTTAGGTTATAAAATACACGTCTTGCATGCAGATGATAAACATGATCATCGGACACAACGATGTATTAACGGTAGTATTGGGTTACGTGTACCACATCATATAAAGCAGAAAAAGTGTTCTGAATATATGCGTTGTGGAAAGCCTATACATTTACCTCAACGTACACTTGATACAGCTTACAGTATTGTTGCTCAGTATCAAACTGAATATCGAGGAATTGTACAATATTACAAAATGGCCTACAACCTTCACACACTAAGTTATTTGAAGTATGTGATGGAAGTATCATTAGTAAAGACTTTAGCATCTAAATACAAAACAACTTGCAGGAAAATTTATAGAAAATTTGGTGCAATGATTGAAAACGACGAAGGTGAAAAATGAAAAGTCATCCAAGTCAGAGTAGATCGTTTACCATCAAAGATACCATTAATTACACACTTTGGTGCTGTGTCACTAAAATGGAATAAATGGGTAAGTATAAGTGATAACCTTATACCAATATGGAATAAGCGTAGTGAAATAGAGCAAAGACTATTGGCACAAACTTGTGAATTATGTAAATCACAAGAGCAGATTGAAGTACATCACGTACGTAAACTTGCTGATTTGCTAGGTAAACGTAATACTGAGCTACCGAAATGGAAAAAGAGAATGATTGAACGACAGAGGAAGACTCTTGTTGTTTGTCATGAATGCCATAAGAAAATCCAATATGGAAAATATGATGGTGACTCCTTAAAACGTTAGATTATTGGAGAGCCACGTGATACGGAAACGATCATGCGTGGTTCGGAGAGGGGTTGTTGGAAAAGTACTTAACAAGTAACTCGCTGGCTGCCCACTCTACTTCATGCACAGTTCTGCGAGAGACTGGTGGGGAAGTTCCGCCGGTCTACTCTCCAGCAGAAGTTTAACAGTTTAGATGCGCAACGAGTAGCATGTGAGAAGTACGTAAAGAGCAAAGAAGGCTGGGTAGCATTGGTAAAAAGGTACGATGATGGTGGCTATTCAGGGAAAAATTTAGAAAGACCAGCGATAAAGGAATTATTTGAAGATGTTAAAGGAGGAGAAGTAGATTGTGTAGTAGTGTACACACTAGACAGACTATCAAGGGAAACAAAAGACAGCATCGAAGTAACATCATTTTTTAGAAGGCATCGAGTAAATTTTGTAGCAGTAACGCAGATATTTGACAATAATACGCCAATGGGAAAATTTGTACAAACAGTGTTATCAGGTGCAGCACAACTAGAAAGAGAGATGATAGTCGAGAGAGTAAAAAATAAAATAGCGACATCAAAGGAACAAGGTCTATGGATGGGAGGAACTTTGCCGCTTGGATATGATGTAAAAGATAAGGAATTAATAATAAATGAGAAAGAAGCGAAAGTAGTAAGGCATATATTTGAAAGATATTTGGAGCTGAAGTCAATGGCAGAACTAGCAAGGGAGCTAAATAGTCAAGGTTACAGAACGAAAGCAGATATCTTTAAAAAAGCGACGGTGAGAAGAATAATAACAAACCCAATATATATGGGAAAGATAAGACATTATGAGAAAGAGTATGAAGGAAAGCATGAAGCAATAATAGGGGGAGAAAAATGGCAAAAAGCGCAGGAATTGATAAAGAATCAACCATATAGAAAGGCGAAATACGAGGAAGCGCTACTTAGGGGAATAATTAAGTGCAAGAGCTGTAATGTAAACATGACGTTGACGTATGCAAAAAAAGAGAATAAGAGATATCGATATTACGTATGCAACAATCATTTAAGAGGAAAGAATTGTGAATCAGTAAATAGAACAATAGTTGCTGGAGAAGTAGAAAAAGAAGTAATTAGGAGGACAGAGCAGCTATATGGAAAATTGGGAGAAAAAGCGGAAGAGTGGCAAAATTTAAGTTTTGGAAAACAGAAAGAAGTAGTGAAAAAGTTAATAAAAGGAGTAATGGTAAAAGAAGATGGAATAGAAATGAGTTCAGAGGATAAGGTAGAATTTATATCGATGTGGTTAAAAAAGAAAGGAAACAAATGCACAGTAGTAGAACCAGAAGCAAAAACAAACAATGCGCTACTGAAAGCAGTGGTAAGAGCTCATTTGTGGAAACGTCAGCTAGAAGAGGGAAAATATGCAAGTGTGAAGGAGCTGAGTACCAAAATTAATATAGGTACAAGACGAATACAACAAATTTTAAGGTTAAATTATTTAGCGCCGAAGATTAAAGAAGACATAGTAAATGGAAAGCAGCCAAGAGATTTGAAATTGATTGATTTAAGAGAAATACCGATGCTGTGGAGTGAGCAGATGGAGAAGTTTTACGGCTTAGCGTCGTAACGTTTATAAAAACAACAATATGAAAAAACATCGAAAAAAGTATGTGACAGAAAATTAAAAAAGGTTATTGCAAAAGGAGCTACTACAAAGGGCCACATAAAAAGATGTTGAAATTGATATAGAAGAGCAAATAAATGTTACAAAATCAATTGTGTAAAAATATCAATACAAGTAATGAAGATTTTAGCATATTAGGTGCAACAATGGTAGAAAATGATCCAATTTTAGCTGCATATTTTAATAGTAGACCTGGAGTGTAAAAGGCAGCTCAGCCAAATTGTATGTTCCATATCCTCATTTTGTAGCCAGCTTAAAAACAATATAAAAGAGTATTCTTAGAAGACATTGGTACAACTTCCTTAATCTATAAATTATAGTAGTTTATATTTAAATAATAATCTTCAACTTTTATGATCTACCTAGCCCTAGAATCAGAAGTTCTTCTTAACTCTTCACGTTCTGCCCATGAAACCTTTTTGTTGTTAGACTCGCTTATTACTTCAGGACGCATTAATCCACCAGATCTTTCAAAGTACCCATTTTCAATAGCATCATAAACCCAATCTTCACCAAGTACGCAATCATTACTTAATTCTTTTTTTCGACCTTTGAATTTTTCTAATACTTCCTCTCTATTACTCACTTCGACTATAATTTTACTTTTATCTTGTACGTCAGGATACAGTCTAACATCTACATTTCCCAAACTAGTATAGAAGGTTAATACTATATCGCTGCCTTCTATAAGATCTGTGTAATACCTTATTCCACCTTCGATTTGAATTTCTACTTCACTTTTACCAATCCTTATTATATCTCTTTCATATTCTATGCTTCCCTGAGTTAATCCTAAATTTCCTGCTCTATCTGTAATCTTTGCAACATCTATTATGCTGTCTCCAGAATATTCTAAGTAGAGAGTAGAGTTATCTATTCTTACATCATGCAACTCACCATTGGTGGTACTTTTCGCCAATTCAATAAACTTATGAGTATTGCTAATATAATTTTCATAAACTTTTACCATATTAGCTTTATGATCATTAAATTCTGATTCCAGTGCATCAATTACACCAATACCAATTTTACTGTTAAACACTGCTCCTCTTGATACCAACTTACATATTATGTTGCTGGCAACTTTAGGATTTTTCTCTAGCTTACTGATTTTTTCTATTACATGATCTACAAAATTGTATGCTTTTTTACCTTGAGAAGACTGCTTAGAAAAACCAATCCTTACTCCGGAGCTTATAGCTTCATTTACGATTTCTTCTAGTCTATACATATCTTGAACTTCAGATATCTTACTTAAAAATTCATTCAGCTTTACCTGATTCGGTGTATTCCATAAAGTTGATTTTAAACAATACTTTTCTCCCACACTATAAAAAGATCCACGACAATCTAAGAGAGAAGCTTCTTTCTTGCAAAAACTACCTGCTCCTGCTGATAGGAATAAATCTACTACTTTCTTATTAATGCACCGAGCATAATTAAGTATTTTCGAACTACCGTTTCTTTCTCGAATACTAAAAATCACCTTCAGGTCTTCGCTATTCTTGTGTTTACCTAGAAACTCTTTTAAATTTTTAGTGAGGTTAATGAGGTTAGCAGCATAACCTGAACGATCCTCATCTTTGCTCCAGATACAATCGTCATATGTACTAAAATATTTATCAAGTATACAATATAATTGCGCACTCAAACTCTTTTGGTCATTAGTGAAAAAGCATTCTTCAATATAATAGTAACGATTATCAATTGCAACTTGTAGTGGCGTTTCCCCTTTTCTATTCTGTATGGTAGGATTAGCTTTTTTCTCTAGGAGTAAATTAACATAGCCAGTATGACCAATACTAGCGGCATGATGTAATGGTGTTTCTCCTCTGTGATCTTGTATATTAGGGTTGGCCTTTCCTTTTAAAAGAGAAGCTGCACTAGCAAGAACATCAGTATAATGCAGGGGAGTCCTTCCTTTATCACTCTGTATGTTAGGATTAGCACCTGCCTCTAGGAGTAAATCTACAGTTTCATTATATCCTTGAGTTACCTTACCTACAGAAGATACTAGATGCAATACTGTTAATCCAGATTCTCCTCTTTTAAGGTTAAGAACAGCTTTGAGGTCTTGATTATTCTTATTGCTTTGTAGGAAATTTTTAAGTTTTTCAATATAGTACTCACAATGTCTATCTTCTTTTTGATCATAATGACATGGATCTAAACCTTTAACGATGTTTAGTAATTCTCTATTTAACTTCTCCTTTTGACTTCCTGTTAAATTAGGTGTACTAGCAATCCATGTACATACTATACCCTCAAACGAAAGTTTACTATCCATTAAAAGACGAGAATTAAGCGATGAAAAAAGATGTTTTTTTATCAATTGATACTCTTCATCTAATATTTTGTCAGCGCTTAAATCTTCTCCTAGCTTTTGCTCATATGCTTTTTTATCTTGCCCAGTAATACATTCATTAACAATCATATCATACCTCCTACTAGCCTAGATAGATGATATATTATGTACAATATATAATATTGGTCAAGCTAATTTCAACATAATCTTTTTACTACTCATATGATTAAGATTTTGTTAAGTTTTTATGGTGAGTACTATTAGGTTAAAAGTTGTTTATTACTGGAAGTTTTAGCCAATTTTACTATAGATCAACAAAATTGAGAACACTAGCTATATTTAATATATAGGAATATGATGGATTATGCTTTATAAGAAGTGCAAAAACTGCTGAAGCTTATACAGTAACCTGCGGAGCCACTTCAGCAGAATAAACAAACACATGCCAGTATTAGTAGAGAATTATTTATAAGTCAACTAACTTTTTCAAAAAATATTTTAGTGAAGATACCATGCTAGCTAGTGTTATAAAGAATTGAATTATTGACTCTTCCTAAGATTGCAAAAAAGGTCATATATTTGTGAGAACAAGCAGCGTAAAAATAAGGTTATAAAAATAGAAGGTTTAAATTATTTCAATAAGCTTAGGCAAAACAGTTCGTATATAAATTTAGCAAAAGTGAGCCAATATAGCTGATTTTAGCGCACAGTGAAATTACTATATAAAAAAGTTCGTATGTATCGAGTGGTAGTCCAATACATCCCAAAACAAACTCTTCTCACGTATGCTTGTTAATTATGTAAAGGTAAAATCATATTGTTGATTTAATGATAAAAAATATGAAAATATATACTAACTAAAGTGATGTTGTTAGCTATAAAAAAGTAACTTGCTTTAATAATTTTTGCTGCTATATATGCTATAAGTTTAATATAGTGGGTCTGATATGTTTGGATTAAATGAAGTAGCAGATCTATCATCTGATGGTACTGCTCTAGAAAGGTTTGTTACTAAAGAACCTATTTCCATTTTTAGTCAGATAAAAAGTGTAAAGGATGAAGAGAAAAAAGAGAAGCTAAATCAACTTTTAGGGGCATTAAGGGAGGAATTGCCTGAGGGCTTTAAGATAGGAGCTGCTGTAGGTAAAGGGGATTGTTTTTTTGATTCCGTAGCTCAAGGATTGAACGAGCTAACAGGTAAAGGTCTGGTTACAAGTAGTAAAAGATTTAGTGTAAAGTCTTTTCGGGAAAGTTGTAAGCAATATGCACAAAAAGTTAATCAATCAAAAAAAGGCTCATGGTTGGGTAATGCTTTAAAAGGAGAAGGTGAAAAACTTTGTGAATATATTCCACGTATTGAATTTACTGTAGAAGACATTGAAGGCGCAAACTCTGATTCAGAAGTAAAAGTCCTAAAATTGGAAAACGTTATATGGGGAAGATCTGAAATTGAAGGAAAAATGATATGTGAAAAGTATAGCGTAAAAATTAGGATTATAGAATTGAGAGATGAAGAGATAGATGTAGTACATGTCACTAAAGGTGAGGTGGGTACAGGTAATAATATCATTTATATAGTGAATTACAGGAACCATTTTGTACAACTTCTTAGTAATATTGAAAAAGATATAAAGAGAAGCATAAAAGTTTCTAGAGGGGAAGTTTATGGTAATGTGATAGGTTCAAACTTAAACAATATTTCACAATCTTATATTTCTATACCATTACGAGATATTGAAAATTCCTCACATAAACGAAGTGGTCATTCAAAGAGCCCTAGTAAGGAAAATTGTGAAACTGGTAGAAAACGAGGACGTTCCGTTACAGACAAAGATAATAGGGCACCAAAAAGGGCACGCATGGATATAAATGTTACTAATGATGAAGATTCAGAATTTCCTAGTGATTTACAGGATACACCTGGACAGGACGAATTGGATAATACTTCTCAAACTAAGCAGTACATTCCTCATCATTTGATTGGACTTATGTATCAATTAGACTTGTCAGTGCTTTGCTCACTTAGAAAGTCTATGTATGAATATAAATATCCTTCATTATCATTAGCGTTTGAAGATCCTGAAGTTGATGAATTTAGTAATATTGTTCTTCGTTATGAAAAGAAGTCTATTCATATACAAATTAAAAATATAGATAAGTATTATATAGATAACAGCATTAATTATACTAGATTATTTACTAAAGAGAAAAGAAGTTTTTCTATTAATAATCACTTTGATAGTTTTGTTAGACATCTAATCTCTAAGTCAGATGGTTTATCAAACAATATAGAATATCTTATTGTCTATACTAATTCAGGCTTAGATCTTACAGAAGAAAGAAGGTTAAAAAGAGGGCGATTTAAAAATTTTTATCCTTTTAAATTTGATAGCATAAATATAGAAGAATGTAATATCTTAAAAGACTTTTTGTTTACAAATAATAATACGCAAGGGTGTGGTTTTTATCAATTTTCACAGGATAAAGCAACAAAAGAAGAACTTTTAAAGCGATTAGAATTTTCGTCTGCTATGCAGAAAGTAATAAAAGAAAGAAAACTTCCTCAGGAAGAAATAAAAGAAGCATTTTTAGAGGGAATGTTCAAAGAAGTGTGTCAAACTGCATTTTTAGTTCAACTCAATTTTAAATCTATCTGGAAAGAAAATATCAAGTTGAGACATAGTTAAAGCCCAATTAGGGAGAGCCATAATCCACTTTTGCTCTACCTTTTTTATAGCACAATATACCTGTTTGTACAAGGCATTTGTACTAGTAAATGAACCCTTAGTTTTAGTAAATTTCCTGATTTGTCTATGCAACCCCTCAATTGGATTAGTGGTGTAAATCAGCTTCCTAACTGGCCCAGAATACTTAAAATAACTGGATAAGTTTTCCCAATTGTTCTGCCAGGATTTTATAATTAAAGGATACTTTTCTCCCCATTTTTCTTCCAGCTCAAGCAGATAATTCTCAGCAATTTCTTTACTTGAAGCACGATATATTTTTTTCAGATCATTCATGAAAACTTTCACATCTTTACTGGATACATATTTCAGAGAATTTCTTATTTGGTGTACTATACATAGCTGCACTTCTGCACTGGGAAATACGCTGTTGATGGCTGCAGGAAAGCTTTTTAGTCCATCTACAGATGCAATCAGAATATCTTCTACTCCTCTTTCTTTGAGGTTATTTAGCACTCCCAACCAAAAGTTATCTCCTTCACTTTCAGCCAAATAAAAACCTAATACTTCTTTTCTGCCATTTTGATCTATGCCCAATATATTGTACATACATTTACTTACGCAATGTCCATCCTCCTTGACCTTAAAGAACATCCCATCCATAAATACTATCGGGTATACTGATTGCAGTGGACGACTACGCCATTCATTGATTACTGGCAGTAATTTGTCGGTAATACTTGATATCTCTGCTGCCGATATTTTGTGATCATAAATTTCCTCAACGTGTGACGCTATATCTCTATAGCTCATACCACTGGCAAATGTTCTCAAAATCTTCGTTTCAAGCTCTGGATGTAAGCTTGTTTGCCTTTTTTTGATTATTTACGGCTCAAAACTTCCTTCTCTATCTCTTGGCGTTAACAGCTCAAATGAACCTGCACTTGTACGTAAAGTCTTTCCATTCCTCCCATTTCTGCGATTATTTTCTTCACTTTCAGCTAATAAATGGTTTTCTATTTCACCTTCTAGACTCGCCTCCAGCAGCTTTTTTATAAATGGTGTTAATGCTCCCTCCTTTCCTGTCAACGGTCTTCCTTCTCGTATAGACGACAGGATATTTGTTTCCAACTCTTTATAATCTACCAATCCGTTAGTTCTGTTTACTTGACTCATTGTCAAACCTCCATTTTTTTATATCAATTTATTACTTTTTTTCAGTTTGACACACTTCTTTGAACATTCCCCTTTCTGAGTGGCCTATACTTACGTTTAAGTACTCTACTAGCCCTTGTAAGTCCATTATTGGCTCACTCTTGAGCTTTTCTCTCAGTGCCCTTTCTAGTGTTTCCTTAACGCACATAATCATTGCTACTGCAGAATCAGTCACTCCTTCTATAACTTTCAGGTCATCCATTTCTCTACCTAAAATCCTTCCTACTCCCGTATAAGTGTTCACCAGATTTTTAGCAATTTCTTGAGCTTGTGGCCTTTCATGTACTGCACTTAGAAACGTTTCCATTATTTCACGATCAAGTAATGCTTTGCCTTTGCTTTCTAATATTCTGAACTCTATTTCCTCTTTACTTTTATTCATATAATTTACCCTTCACTAACAACAAACTTTTTTAATTATTTACTGCTGTTTTTTTATCAGCATTGGCATAAAGCCATAGCTTCCGAGTGAAGTCAAATCAATTTTTCAATCTTTTTTACTTATTTTTTCATCAAGAGGTAAAGATATTAATATATGGTGATTTTTTATTTTAAACTTGTTGAATTTTGCCTAAAGAGAGGCCTGTTATTTGCAAAATAATATCGGTAGAAATTCCTCCTTTCACTAAATCCTTTATCTTTTCTGCTCTTTTCACTTTTTCTTCGCAAATTTGTATGCTTTCAAACAGAGATTTTATTAGCGCATAGCGTAATTCTTGACTCTCAATTTTTTTGTATTCTTTTATTAAATCAGGTAGCTCACTTTCTACTATCTCATCTTCCTCTATGAGCAGATCTGTAATGCTAATTGATAATGTTTCTGCTATTGCATATAATTTTTCCAGTGGAATGGTCACACGTCCTTGCTCATAGTTCATCACGTGTTGTATCCATTTTCTCAGCCAAATCCTTTTGAGTATACTCTCTTCCATTCTTTTATCTTCTTTCCTATTTGGCAGTAAATAGAACCTCCTTTTTCTTCAACACATTCATCAGCAGACAGACCAATTGTTTTTGAAACAGTATCAACAGAAACTCCTGCTTTAACCAGACCCTTTGCAATTTTTACTTTCTCTGCTTTTTTACTACTTTTTTCACTAACTTGAATAAATTTGGTTAGTAAACAAAACATTCTACGTAATTCCTGATCATTAATCGTTTTATATTTTCTTACTAGATTTAATATTTTCTCTCCCTCACCTTCAAAACAGATTTTTTCATTTAATACAGGAATTAGGTCTACAATACCAATCGACAATATCTCTGCTATAGCATACAATTTTTCAATCGAAATTTTACGTGTTCCTTTTTCATATTGTAGTACTATTTGATACGTTACACCAATTTTTCCCGCTAAATCTTTTTGAGTATAACCTCGCTTTAACCTCCAGCTCCTTACTTTTTGTTCTATCTGATACCTTATAGAGATATTTGCCATAAATATTATACAGTTTAATACTACCAAATAAAGATATACAAAAGGGATGCTTCTTTCTATGTTTGAATTTTAGTTGAATATTTCTTCACAATTGTGTATAATTATTAATGCTTTTTATCTTACTTTCTCATGGCTCTTTCTAAGTTTCTCGATCCAAAAAATGATGTTGCGTTTCGTCGTATCTTTGGTACTGAAAAGAATAAAGACATCCTCATTCACTTTCTCAATGATATTCTGGGTTTTACTGGCAAAAATGAAATAAAGGATATAGAGTTTTTAAGTACTATTCAAGACCCTGATATTGCCTCTAAAAAGCAAAGCATTGTTGATGTATTATGTAGAGATTCCACGGGGGTGCAATGGATTATTGAAATGCAGGTCGCTAAAACCAAAGGCTTCGAAAAACGTGCCCAATATTATGCTGCTAAAGCTTACTCAAGACAGGCTGATAAAGGTGATCAATATCATGACCTTAAGGAAATTATCTTTATTGCTATAGCAGATTGTATTTTATTTCCTGATAAGTCTGAGTATAAGTCAAAGCATACCATTCGCGATGAAGATACTAATGAACATGATCTAAAAGATTTTTACTTTATATTTATTGAGTTGCCTAAATTTCCAAAAACCAAAGAAGATCAGCTTTCAAGTATAGTTGAAAAATGGGTCTACTTCTTTAGATATGCAGATGAAACTAGTGAAGAAGAGCTAGAAAAAATAATAGGAAGTGATCTAATAATTAAAAGAGCATATGAAGAACTAAATAGGTTCAACTGGTCAGAAAAAGAATTTATAGCCTATGAACAAGAGATAAAGCGTATTCGTGATGAACAGGCTGTCCTTGCTCAAAAACTCGATAATGCTAAACATGAAGGCATCCAAATCGGCCATCAAAAAGGTAAAATTGAATTTGCAAAAAACTCACTCAAGGCCGGTATCTCTATTGATGTTATCTCTGAAATCACTGACCTCTCTCAAGATGAAATCAAACAACTTCAGGAAGAAATAACCTAAAAGTTAGGTGATCTTGCTAGTTGATTATCTATTGTTGCATCACTGAAACAAGTTTCAGGGTTATCATCTATTTCATCATTAGTTTCAACATGACTATTTATTTTATCATCAAGTAAATTTACAATCTCCTTTAGATCCGCACTTTCTTGGTCTTTATCTAATTTTTTCTGAGCTATTTCTAGGCTCTGTGAACAAAATTTCGTCATGAAAAAATAAGGAAAAATGTAGTAAGAACTGGTAGTTTAACTTAGCTAGAATAGAGAAACTACCGAATGAAATATTATATAAAAGAAAGAAATTGGAAACAAATTTTTAGTTTTTTGAAAAGCGTGAAAGGAATACACAGCAAGAGCGAAGAGAAATTGAGAATATTTGTGGAAGCAGTGTGGTACATGGCCAAAAGTGGCTGCCAGTTGAGGCTTTTGCCTAAAATATATGGAAATTACAGGAGTATACACAGGCGATTTAAAAGGTGGTGTGAAAAGAGAGTTTGGGAAAAGTTGCTTAAATATACACAAGAGCCAGATTTGGAAGTGCACATAATCGACGGAACAATCGTAAGAGCTAATGCCTGTTCTGCTGGATATAAGAAAAACTCTGCGAATCAAGAAGCTTTAGGACGCAGCAAAGGTGGCTTCACAACCAAGATTCATGCTACTGTTGATGCACTTGGTAATCCACTGAAATTTGTTCTCACACCAGGTCAGAGAAACGAAATTACACAAGCTGAAACGCTGACTGAAAATATCGTTAACTCCATTGTAGTAGCTGATAAGGGATATGACAGCAATTCTTTTGTAGCCAGCCTTGAGAACAGAAAATGTAAAGCTGTGATTCCACCAAAGAGGAATCGAAAAGTGCAGAGAAACTACGACAAACATCTTTATAAAGAGCGGCATTTGATTGAATGCTTCTTTGGAAAAATCAAGAACTTTAGACGGATTTTTTCTCGATTCGACAAGACTGCTGAGGTTTTTATGGGTTTTTTAAACTTCGTTGGTTCTCTCATATGGCTTCTCTAAAATTTTGTTCACAGAGCCTAGAGAGTTCAAAATTTCTTTTAACTCTTTTAAGTGAAAATTAAAAGATTTTACTTTATCTATTACTATTCGCCCATTATCCAATACTATAATCCTTTTGCCATAATTTACAGCATCCTCTAAATTATGAGTTATCATTACTGAAGTGATGTTATGTTCTTCTATTACTTTAGCTGTTATCGCAATAATTTCTTTAGAAGCTTTCGGGTCTAAACTTGCTGTATGTTCATCCAGAAATAAAATTTGAGGTGGATGACTAATTGCAAGGGCTAATAAAATAGCTTGTTTCTCTCCTACAGAAAAATTATTTATCGGTTGATTTAAAAGAGATAAAAATTTTTTAGGGGCATAGGTTTTAGAAATTACTTCTTTACTTGTAAAACGCTCATTCTTTGGGAACCTACTTTCCCATAGAAGAATATTTTCTTCCAGAGTTAATTCAGTAAATAATCTATCTTCAGCTTTTTGGGTTAAAGTAACAACCATAAAAGCCTTTTGGATAGGTAAGATTTTATCAATAGGTAATTGATTTAAAAATACTTCTCCTTTCGTTGGTGCAAGATAGCCGGCTAGTATTTTAGCTAAGGTAGATTTACCGCTTCCATTGGCCCCAAGTAACACTACAAATTCACCTTTGTCAATATTAAGGGTAGTATCATAAATTATTGGTTTATCACGGTTCGTTACTTTAAACTCAATTTCTTTAGCATATAAATAAGATTCCATATTTTTTCTTTATCTATAATTCCTATTGCGTTGCAAGGATATAAATAATATTACCCCTAAAACAAGCTTCAAATTTACAGGATCAATTCCTATATGCAATATGCTGCTAAGGCTTACAAAGTAAAAAAATATTCCGACAAAACATGCAATTACTTGCATAAAAATATGAAAATACTGAGGATTACCTCTAAAAATATGTAATCCAATGACAATAGCTCCAACACTAGTAAGCGCAAGTCCTATTCCCATATTAATATCCGCAAATCCATTTACTTGAGCAGCAAGCGCACCTGTTAGAGCCGCGAATCCATTACTTAATGCAAGACCTATAGTTCGATAAACTTCCGGTCTTTTCCCTAAAATACCCAATAAATTTTTATTATAGCCAAATGCTCGAAGTAATAATCCTAACCTTCCATTTAGTAAAAATACTAGTGATATAATGATAATACAATTGATTATAGTTAGTGGAATCAACCAATTTTCTAAATTAAATAATGATAAGATCGTTGGCGTTCCTAATATTGATATATTATGGCGTCTAAGTATTCGCAGATTAACCGAGTATAGCATAAAGCTTGCAAGTATTCCGGCTATTAAACTATCAATACGGTCATTTTTTTGCATAAAACTAACTATGCTTCCAACTATCATACCTGCAAGCATACTAAATATTAATGCTGGAAATAGCCCAAAATCAATGGTACGGGCAAATATACCGGCCCCTAAAACATAAGTACCATCAACAGTTAAATCTGTAATTTTCATAATTTCATAACTTATATACATCCCCAAAATAAGAGGTAGTATTAAAAAGGACTGTTCTAACGCTATAAATAGTATGTCCATTATTTGTTACTCAATTTCTATACGCTGAAATGGTAAAGAAGATACTTCAAGTTTAGTTAGAATCTTTTGTCTAGAAAATGATTTAGAATTAATAAAGAGCATTAAACTATCCATAAGCTTAAAAGGAATATTTTTAGGGAGAATGCCGTTTAAAACATCTTTGGCAATTAATCCACTATTAACTCCAATTTCCTTTTCTCGTACCCCTATTGCTATAGTTGCACCGTCAATTACTGACCCTTCATCTGAAGCAATTATAGGAATTGATCTATTATCCGCTTCTTGTTTTAAGATATTTATGCCACTTGCTAGTAAATGATCCTTTAAGATTAGAAAAGCTTGCGTATTTTTAGGGCTATTTTTTACCGCTAGCGGGAGATCAGTCAAGTTATTTATCATCATTTTATGGAGAACAATATTATTTTTTTCTGCATATAATTTTAATTCTTTTACTGCAGGTGCTACTTTTTCACTACTACTATATAATAATGTTATATCATACAACGATGGTAGTTTATCAACTAACTTTATTATCGATATTTCATCATTAACCCCGGTCACCGAGGGATGATTTTTGTTATTTATTGCTGCAGCTACACAAACGATAGGTTTATTTTTTATATGAGAAATAGTCATTAGAGAGGTAGAAGAACCAATAGGCATGAGTATGTCTTGCTGCTGCATTTGCTTAATTATTGTGAGTAAAACATTAGGATCCCCATGAGCATTTTTAACTGTAATTTTAACACTCTGGTCTTGCAACGATTCTTTAATTCCATTAACAATCTGAGTCATTGCTTCATGTTCAAGAGGTACAATAATACCAATATTTTTATGATTAGCATAAACTGCAACAGTAAAAAACAGGACAGATAGAAACGCTAAAAGATACTTCTTATAATAGAAAGCTTTAAAAATGACGGAAAACAACATCGTGATACCATATAAAAACTACAATTCAAATAAAGCCTAAAATTGATGTAAAATTATTTACGCCAACGCCATCCTTGATTTAAATTATTAATTTCTACAGATATCATATATATAAATTCTATTATTATATAACTAAGTCTAATATGTTTTAAATATAATGTCAATTATATTTGAAGCAGTGAAAATAGCATTAGAAACATACTGCGAATTAGCGTCGTAAAGGATTTAATTATTTACTTTCCCCAAAAACACAAAAATAGTACATATATTTACGGGAACGCGTTGCGTAAAAATAGGGTTGTAAAAATAAAAGCTTGAAATTGTTACAACAAAATTAGGCAAACCAGTTTGTACGTAGATTTAGCGAAAGTGATCCAATATAGCTGGTTTTAGCTTACAGTGAAATTACCATATAAAAAAGTTCGTATGGTACACATGGTAGACCATCCCATCCCAAAGAAAAATGTTCTCACGGGTAGCGGTTTTTGTTGCTGGAAATGGTTGGATTATTTAAGTTATTAGCAATATATAATACTAAATTAATAGTAATTCATTTGAGAACAAAAAGAAAAATTTATGATAATTTTACATTTCAAATGGATATTGTTCTTTTTATAAAAAATATTCCTATACTATGTAAGGTCAAGTTCTAATCACATCAATTTTTCTTCCAAATTAAATCTTATCTTTTACAGTGGATCTTACGTTTAAATTATTTTATATCCAAAATTAAGGAAGTTATTCTAAACGGTACACAACTTCAGCATCTAAAGCTAGCTGATTTTAAGAAAATATCGCTCTCATGAATGTGCTTTACGGACAAAAGCTTTATTAATATCTTCTATATTATTGTTAATAAACAACCCCCCAAAAAAATATGCAGAAATAAATTAAAAGACCCATTACAACCAACGCGTAAATATGGAGTAAAGAAATACTTCATTCACCTATTAACCTCTACCTACTGCCTCTACCATTGCTATGATCATAAACTCTATTCACTCCATCAATTTCATCCAATACAGATTGCGGACCAAAATCAATTGATATCACTCTTTCTCCGCCTAATTGCAATGTTCCCCCACCTCCACGCTGTGGATATTGGAGTTCTAAAAATTGTAATAGTAATGGATCAATTTCATGTTGAATTCCTGGACGACCTTGAATCAATCTACCCCTAGGAGAAGATAGAGAATCATTTTGGAATAATTGTGAAATATTTCTTCTCCGATTTCTAAAGTATTGTTCATTTCTTTGAGGTTGTCTAGTGTCATTTCCAATTCCTGCACTAAGAAGACCACGTATATAACCTATAATACCTTCACCTTTCTCTCCAAAGTTACTATTTCCCTGTAAAGCTTGATCAATAGCTTGGTTAATATCCCTAGCATTTTCGTATGCCCATATGCCACAATTATGGCCATCTGTTTGCTGATGAACGGAAACATCATGGACATTATCATCGCTAATATCACATTCTCTTAAAGCTCCTCGAATATTATTGTCAATACGACTATCTGGACCAAGTGAATCAGCATAATACCCATAATAATTTCCATTTTGGTGGACAATAACTAATGTAACCCAATGACGATTACCTACATTAATAATAGCAGTTAATCTATCTTTTTCACCCGAATCTACTTTTTGTTTAAAGTTATCTATGTTACTACTTAATAAGTCCCTACCTGTTGGATCATTTTGATTTCCATCGACTCCTACTGAAGTTATTGCAAAATCATGACGATCATTAGTTGGATTAGATCGATCATCATGGAAAGTATATTGTCGTGCAGCGAAAAACATGTCATGAGTTTGTAGCCAATAACGGAAATTTTGATTTTCTGTTGCAAAGTCTAGTGCAAGTAGATTATGCACATCTTCTATTTCACGAGCGTTGTTTCTACGAAGGATAGTGTTTATTTGTTGTAATATTCCTTGTGCTGTAGAAGTACCACCTCCCCTTATTCTTGACCTTAATGTTTCTATTGCCTGTGCTCTAGTACCTTGCAAGTAACTAAATGGAACGTGCAGATTATCATCTATATCAAGCAAAAAAATCGAGTTCTGTCCTGGTCTTTTTTCCATGTAAAAGCGCCTGAAATTTTCACGAGTTTGATCTGACAATAGATTTTCTGGTGGATTTTCATCAATAACACTTTCAGGTCCCACTAATACTTCTGGTCTTGAGTCATGACCACGACGATCAAGTCTATGTACATACACTGCTTGTTGTGGAAGAGATATAAAGTCTTCTGCTCTCTGTGCACCTCTATTAAATACAGCATAAGACAAAACCACCTCATTTCCAGAAGTAATAGGCAAATATCCCCTTTGTTTGCTCATCAATTCTGTTATTTTGTACCTTGCCTCGTCTTGCTCCTGTTCTACTTCTTCTGCATTATCAGCAAATCCTAATACATATCCAATTGGGTGAGTATCTGCTGTAGGTTGTCTTAATAATAGAAGACCTAGTCTCTGTTCTGTAACTCTTGTAAGTATTACCCTTTCTCCTTCTTCTTCCTGCCACCTTTTTAAACTATATGTTTGACCAACTTTATACATAGCAAGCACTTTATAAGGATTATCACTAGCATAAAATGTACCATGTAGTATAGAGCGAAACTTATCTTTGCTATTTACATCTATTATCATATTGCCATGCGTATCTTCTGGCATTAATACTGCAGAAATGTTTCTAAATAATTCTTGATGCTGAAATCTATCTTGCCAGCCATCATTCATAACTTAATTTAAAGCATTATGCACATTTCCAGCATTAGGCACTTGCACAAGATTACCACCAAGAAAATTATTTGCATTATTATTTTGGTAATTGTGATATAAACCAAGGTTATCTGTATGAATATTAAGGCCAAGTTGATTATTAAGTGTGCATGAAACTTCCCGTACATGAACATTATTTCCGTCAACATTAAGATCTTGTAAATTGATGGCTCCTTGTTGTACAGCGTTGTTATCTCTAATATGAAGTATAACTATATCAGAACCTTGAGTATGGAAGACCATGGTTAAAGCATGATTCTCATCACCATATCTAAATATATACTTTCTTACACGTTGTTGAACTGCGTTTACTAATCTGAACTCTTCTAAAATACTATTCCCAAAAGCAAAACCAGTTATGCAATCAAATATTCTGTTATAATTCTCTGCATTTCTTGGTATTTCGTTAGGAAGATGTTGAAGCAAGAAATCTCTAATATTTTCTCTAATTCCTTCATCCTCCAAACACTCAAATAATCTTTGTACCAAAGGAAATCTATTCTCTAAAAACTCTACTGTATCAATACTAAAAGGATCTATATTCAGATTAAAATTTAATCCAATACAAACAGCATTTCTTGATTCAGTGTGAATAGATATAAATGAAGAAGCATGTAATCTTTTAGCATCAGCTCTAGCGCGGTTTAATGCAATATCAGACGATGTCCTCCATCTAGTAACATTAATAACGATAGGAATGTTTTCTCTCTCTGCCTGATGACATATAAGAAAAGCAACATATGAATTTCCAGGAGACAAGTCAAGGTCAATATCTATTGTGTAGAGATGAATAAAATTTGCCAACAAACCTAAGAAAAATCCGTGACTCTCAAACTTTTGACTGCGATTTTGAATGTCATTTTGTAGGCTGCCTAGGTAACTACGATAGATTCGAGTTATGTATGGCAAAATTCCTTCATTTATTCCACGTTCTATATTTATTCTTTGGTTACTTGCTAGCACTTCCATAAAACTGAAAATCCCTTGCTGACCCGGTGCAACTTGCACAAAATTGACCAAATGACCAAGCTGTACTCTCTGATCTTGATTGAGTCGTATACTTCCTATTTCCTTAACTGTCAACAAACTGCGTGGCGCAGGCGCATTAATCCCATTAAGCCTATTGCGTTCTATATGCCTAAGAAGGCTAATCTCAGACGCTGAATATTTAGCAAATCTATCTCTACCTTGAGAATCTTTTTCACGAATCACCTCGAATACTGTTGCAATCGCCTCTCCCTGACTCTTGCCCTTTCCATGCATGCATACTTTGTATTGCTCAAAATTTAGGTCTTCTTCCCTTAAATTTGGATTTTGCCCTCTAATCTCTCGCACTAGAGCATTTCTTTCCCTTGTACTGAACCTTAACCCATCACTATTAAGACGATCAGAAATACTGTAGCATCTGACAACTTGCTGTCCGTCACGATAAACAGCGACTTTTAGGTTCCCTGTATTTCTATTTCTACCACCTGTATCAATACCATGATTATCAAAACGAAAATACACTCTCTCATTTGCTTTTAAGATATTAGCATCATGAGCAGTAGCAAACATACTGAAAAAGAATACAGGAAGGAAACGTCCTGTACTTACATGATACAAGAAAAATGGACATTGATCTAAAAAGGATTCAAACTCTTGTCTAAAACCATCAAGATCTCCATCCACTAAACTTCTTATTAAAGACACAAAGCACCTCTCTATTTGCTAAGACCAGAAAAACCACTCACATTAATGAGTAGACTAGATTCTTCTTTTCTTATGAGAACCAGAAATACCACTCACACTAGGAGCTTCAAACTCAGACTGTGGGCCATCACCAGAACCATCAAGTGGCAAAGATACCTTAGATTGAGACCGCAAATTATTCCAAGGACCATCACCTACAGAAGGTAAAGTTACTTTCTCTAACTGAAGAAATAACTCTTCTGCAAACTTGCCGTAATCTACACCTTTCCTCTTTCCTTCCCTACCACATATTCTAAGATTTTCTATCATGACTTCTTTAAAAAGGTCAAACTTTTCAGGAAAGCAACCTTTGGCAAATGAAATCATATCTAATATTTCTTCTTTCTCTATTTCCCTATCGGGCTTACAAACATCTTCTCGTTTCCAATTAATGATTAATCCCCCAAGTACACTCTTTATAGGAACTGTATAATTAGAAGTATTAACAGAGGTCTCTCTGTATTCAGCAAAGCGTTCACATTTCCAAATCTCCATAATAAGGGATCTAGCTTGAACACTTAACTCAGGATTTTTCAACATCACATTTGAAAGTGAATAAAGAAAAAGTTCATAGTCTTGCTGTGAGAATATCTTGTCCGAACAGTCTCCTCCTGCTGAAACGCCTTTATAACACCAGCACTGTACCAAATCATGAACCGTATCAAAAAAACATGACTCTATTAATTCAGCAAGAAGGGAATATACTCCCTTATCTTTCTGCAATAATTTCTGTAAAAGAGTATCTTTATCGCCTATATTCCTTACACAAAAATCTAAAATAGGAGCGTCTTTCTCAACAGATTGAGGACGAGAAAGAGCAACAATAGCTTCTGTAAGCTTCTTCTCCTTATCTTTTTCCTCTAACTGATTATAAAAATACTCTACCCCTTCGCTCCACTTAAGTTTTACAGCACTGTCAAAACCTTCTACTGCATCATACTTCTTTAATTCCCCAGATTCTCTATCGATCCAGAAATCAAACACAGGACCATTTCTCTTCATGGATGATAGCAGAATGTTTCTTACATATTGATCACTGATCGGATTACCTTGACTATCTACCTCTTCTGAAGTAAATTGACCTCTAGAGAGTACAAACTGTTTGTTGAAAAAATCACCTATCTTGCCCGTTATACAGTACCTAGATGCCATACCATACCTTGGTAGTGGGTTATCGATTTCTCCTATTTTCTCTTCAGTCAATTTCTGACCTAAAACAGTATTATTTAACCTTGTACCTAACCAACAACCTTCATCTCGAAAAACATTATATAAGAATTCCAGCTTATCATCCTTAAAAAGTTTGATATACTCTATATAGGTCTCGACCCACCTTTTAATAGCTAACTTTCTTCCAGCCGCAATGTCACGATCTGTATGTTTTATCACATCTTGTAGCTTTTTAAGCACTTCAGCCTGACGTTTTGTTTCTATTGGCATTTAAACCTCCCTATATCATGAAAACAACGCTATGGTACTAAATTTGTAACTAAGTTACAACACCTAATTACTCCAGAAAGACCTATTTGATACCCAAACGTTCTGGTCAGGCCTAGAGAAATCTGTCTGGAATTATTGAGTATTTTCTAGAAATCTTAATTTGACAGCTAACACCAGGTTTTCTGGAGACTATAGGTGATGCACTTTTTCTATTTATATTCCCAAGAATAAGGTCAGTAGATATGTTGTTTTCCAGAAGAATATTAGTAAGATTAATTGGAGAAGTGCTTATGACTTTAACTAAGTGTGTTTTAACTTCGCCCTTAAGTTCTGTTCAGCAGTATCTGTTAGTGTTAGGTAAGGTTATGGTTGTAAATACAAAATCCGATCAGCAGAGGGCTGAAGATGATCTATATACTGTTTTGAGATTCAAAGAAAAAGGAGATTTTGAAAGACGGATAAGAGAACTGCTTGTTAACGATTATAAGAAACTTAAAAAACCACTGAGCAAACTCCTTGGTAAGTTAGAAAGTAAAATAAGGACTGATAAAGAGAATAACCAAGCAGCCAGAAACGTTTATGATCAAATCAAAAAATCTAAAACTAATGAAGATAAATTAAGTAATTTATTGAACTTTAAAAAACAGCTAAAAGCTTTCCTAAAAAATCAAGATGATTGTAGTATTGTGTTAAATGCGATTGACTCTGCAAGTGTTATCCCTGTTATTGAAGTTAATGGTGTGCATCCAAAAGATAGTGAGATCAAAAAGTTAAAAAAAGCTCAACCTCTCACCTCTAACAGACAAGACTTTGAAGAAGCTCTAGGATACATAGAATCACAAGAAAAAGTTATGGGGATTACATTAGAGGAAATTATGGAATACAAGCAACACTCTGTTAAGATTTTTCTACTGAACCGTGTTCATTCATGCAAAAATGGGCATTCTCAATTGCATCCTGATGTAAAAGAAGCTATAGCAATATTATCAAATGATAAGCTGAGAGCTTTCTACGATGAAGAAGTAAAGAAGAAGACGCTACAACCAATATTGTCCTACAAAGAATGTGAACAATTATATGATAAAATTAACTATGAAAAAAATGAATCTCGTATTATAATCGAAAGAGAAGAACTTGGAGAGAATGTTAGGAGGGTAATGGGAGTGAAGCGCTTTACGAATGAAAGCAGTAGAGAAGATCAGAAAAATGGTACTAGTCCAACAGGAACTTCTACAAATTATAGACAAGAGCAAGTTGCCTCTAGTGGTGATAGAACACTTTATAATAGTGATATACCTTCACTAGGTAGATCGATTAAGAGCAGCCGAAGTGCACTGTTTATGCCATTTGGAGCTTCTGTTGATACGAGTACCCCGATTAAACCTGCCAATCCATCTAACCTAGTTACCACTGGTGAGAATTATACTAGTAATGCAGATCTGAGTGATGAATTGAACGTAAGTGAAGTAACTAAAATTGTTGAACGAATGGAGCTATTATCCAATAGTTTAAAAAAAATCCAAGAAATTGTGGAAAAGCTGGGTAATACTACACTAAGTGAAGAAGTGATAGTTCATGAGAGACATTTCAAAAAGTTTATGGATTTTGTAGGAGAAATTCTCGTAGATATTGGTACAAGATTACCACAAAGTGATTCTAAAAGCATGTATCTTGAACAAAAATTGAAGGGATTGGAAAAGATGAATGAATCCTTAGATAACAGTGTTCAAGAGTTAGAGAAAAAAGTAGATAAACTTGAAAAAGAGAATAAAGATTTTCTAGCAGAAAATGATGAACTTAAGGAAAAACTTGCTGCAGCGAAAGAAGAAAAGGAATTGCTATTTAATAAAAAAGAAAAGATGCAGGAAGTTATAAATGGGCTGAATGAGAACAATCAACGATTAATGCAAAAAATAAATGGGTTAGGTGTGCCGTAGAAGCGATCAGTTGAAGCTGCACAATAGATGAGGGTAGGTCCCTCGGAGCCGGTTTACAAGAGCAGGCTTCAAACAGCCATAAGCTGCTTTGGTAAAGAGCCATGGTAGTGAGCGTTATGGAAAAGGCGCAATTATGCGTCATGTGTAAAATGGAGAGGCGAATGCAAATGAACCACTGATGAAGTGTCGAAACTTCATAGAAGATGTCAAAACCAGGTGTTCTAGCCTAACCTGGGATAAATCTATCGGAAACTTGTTTACTGGATAGATGGCGTCCGGCATATAGGTGGCGCGGATCCATTTTGGGCTATTGTGTAGAACTGCGGGAACCTGTCATTTCGATGATAAGGGAGAAATCCAAGAAGCTAAACTTCAAGGATGAGAGTACCGATGCGAAGAACAGGGGCGGATCAGCTCGTAGTAGTGAAGAAATTTCTGTAATGGAAATGGAGCGAAGGGGCTGAGTTATTCAGTTTTAATTATTTATCAACCGAAAGGGAGGAGTTAATGAGTAAAACAAAGTCTTTTGATATACCGAAGCAAGTTATTTGGAGAGCTTATAAACAAGTATCGAAAAATAAGGGTGCTGCTGGTGTAGATGAGGTTACGATAACAAAGTTTGAAGAAAATCTAAAAGATAATCTGTACAAGCTATGGAATCGAATGTCATCTGGAAGTTATTTTCCAGAGCCTGTAGAAGCTGTAGCAATACCAAAAGGTACAGAAGGGGGACAAAGAATTTTATGTGTCCCTTCAGTATCGGACAGGATAGCGCAGACAGCAGCTACAATGTATCTAGAACCGTTAGTAGACCCGAAGTTTCATGAAGATTCATATGGTTATAGACCAAACAAATCTGCACTGGATGCGGTAGGAACTGCGAGGAAAAGATGCTGGTGGTACGATTGGACGATAGATCTTGATATAGCAGGATTTTTCGACAATTTGGACCACGAGTTGGCATTGCGAGCTATCAAAAGGCACACAGACTGCAAATGGGTCATACTGTATGTTGAAAGATGGATGAAAGCGCCAATTCAGCAAGCAGATGGAAGTAAGGTAGTTAGGGATAAAGGAGTTCCGCAAGGAGGTTCAATAAGCCCGCTGATCTCAAACATATTTATGCATCATGTATTTGATGAGTGGATGAGACGAAAGTGCCCAACAATACCATTTGAGAGGTATGTAGATGATGCGATAGTGCACTGCAAGAGTAGTAGACAGGCGGAATTTATGAGGGTAGCAATTGAAGAAAGACTGGCTGAGTATAAGCTAAAATTACATCCTGCAAAGACACAAATTGTGTACTGCAAGGATGACAATAGGAAAAATGAATTTCCTAAACAAAGTTTTGATTTTCTGGGTTACACATTTAGACCCAGGTTAGCAAGAAATAAAATAGGAAAGCATTTTGTTTCATTTCTTCCCGCAATTAGCAACAAGGCCAAGAAAAATATTACTACAACCATAAGGTCCTGGAAAATACTACGAAATACACACAAAACATTAGAGGAAATATCAAAGACAGTAAATCCAATAGTCAGAGGCTGGTATCAGTACTATGGCAGGTTTTACAGGAAAGAGATATATAAACCTCTGAGAAACATAGAGCAGCACCTAGAAAAGTGGGTCAGAAGAAAGTATAAGAAGCTTCGAAATCATGGAAGACTAGCGAGGCAACTTCTAGGAAAAATGAGGAAAGAAGGGACAAATACTTTTTACCACTGGACACTAGCTTTAGGTCAAAAGACTGAATAATGGGAGCTGTGTGAGTCGCGAGGGTGCGCCGTGGTACGCATTAAGAAATACTTAGCAGAGCTAAGCGGGGTTCAGAATAAATGGCCTCGAGGTGAACAACTAACTTTAACCCGAAAGGGAAGGAGGACAAGAGCATGTATGTAAAGCGAGAGTTATCTGAAGATGTGTAAGATAACGGCTTGCAACACCTGATCAATATGGTTAAAGCTAAACTGCTTGAATTCTAATCTTCAGGGGTGGGACTTCACATCCATGGGTATCGCATTTAAAACCCCATGTCTACGGTAAGCACAGATTAAACTTTCGTTTGTGTGACATTCTGGCTGTAGAACGATAAGTAGTGAACTTATTTAAGAGGATGAATGGAAAACCTAAGTTGATCTAGAACAGTTCTTAGTGACGGAACATGGGATGACCTAAGGAACGCGAGTTCTATGGTTACGGAGTCATCGTAGTAGTCGTGAAAGTAACGAATCACCGGGGAGCGTGGGAAAGCCACATACAGGGCAAAGGGTGACAGATAATTGAATGTTGAAATTGGGAGGTACGCAAGATGCGGAAAGCTGAAACAATACTTAACATTATACGTGAACGTGGACAAAGAAATTTGCCGGTTAAAAACGTATATCGCCTACTTTATCAGCGTGATCTTTACCTTCGAGCGTATGGCAAACTTTGTCGTAATAAAGGTGCTATGACAGAAGGTGTGACAACTGAAACAGTTGATGGTATGTCTTTGGAGAAAATCGATAAAATCATAGAGGATTTACGCTATGAGCGATATCGGTGGACACCAGTAAAACGTATCTATATTTTAAAGAAGAGTGGTAAACGCAGGCCGTTAGGATTGCCAACATGGTCAAATAAGTTACTTCAAGAAGTAATCCGATTAATATTGGAAGCCTACTATGAGCCTAAATTTAGTGAATGTTCACATGGATTTCGACCAAAGCGTGGATGCCACACTGCATTAAGAGCAGTAATGCAAAAAGGCAGAGGTACAAAATGGTTTATAGAGGGAGATCTCAGTGCATGTTATGACTCAATTGATCATACTATGTTGTTGAAAATACTGAGTGAAAGCTTCCAAGATAACCGTTTTATTCAGCTAATCAATCGACTGCTAAAAGCAGGATATATGGAAAATTGGAAGTACAATAAGAGTCATAGTGGGGTACCACAAGGTTCTATTATTGGTCCAATTTTGAGTAACATATTACTCGATCGGTTAGATAAACATGTGGAACATATACTAATACCAGCAAATAACCGAGGTAAGCGAAGAAAGACAAATCCAAAATATTTAAGGTTAACCATGCAAGTATCGATGATGAGAAAACAAGGGAACTGGGATCAAGCAAAACAACTGCGTCAATTAGTGCAGGGTATGCCATCTAAGGATTCTTGTGATCTAAATTATCGACGTCTTTGGTATGTTAGGTATGCTGATGATATTCTGGTAGGGTTTGCAGGACCAAAAAATGAAGCTGAACAAATTAAAAATGAGATTGCTAAATTCCTCAATGAGGAGCTCAAACTTATGCTTAATGAAGATAAAACGCTTATTACACACGCGTGTGATAGCAAAGCCAATTTTTTAGGTTATAAAATACACGTCTTGCATGCAGATGATAAACATGATCATCGGACACAACGATGTATTAACGGTAGTATTGGGTTACGTGTACCACATCATATAAAGCAGAAAAAGTGTTCTGAATATATGCGTTGTGGAAAGCCTATACATTTACCTCAACGTACACTTGATACAGCTTACAGTATTGTTGCTCAGTATCAAACTGAATATCGAGGAATTGTACAATATTACAAAATGGCCTACAACCTTCACACACTAAGTTATTTGAAGTATGTGATGGAAGTATCATTAGTAAAGACTTTAGCATCTAAATACAAAACAACTTGCAGGAAAATTTATAGAAAATTTGGTGCAATGATTGAAAACGACGAAGGTGAAAAACGAAAAGTCATCCAAGTCAGAGTAGATCGTTTACCATCAAAGATACCATTAATTACACACTTTGGTGCTGTGTCACTAAAATGGAATAAATGGGTAAGTATAAGTGATAACCTTATACCAATATGGAATAAGCGTAGTGAAATAGAGCAAAGACTATTGGCACAAACTTGTGAATTATGTAAATCACAAGAGCAGATTGAAGTACATCACGTACGTAAACTTGCTGATTTGCTAGGTAAACGTAATACTGAGCTACCGAAATGGAAAAAGAGAATGATTGAACGACAGAGGAAGACTCTTGTTGTTTGTCATGAATGCCATAAGAAAATCCAATATGGAAAATATGATGGTGACTCCTTAAAACGTTAGATTATTGGAGAGCCACGTGATACGGAAACGATCATGCGTGGTTCGGAGAGGGGTTGTTGGAAAAGTACTTAACAAGTAACTCGCTGGCTGCCCACTCTACTTCATGCACAGTTCTGCGAGAGACTGGTGGGGAAGTTCCGCCGGTCTACTCTCCAACAAAAGTTTAATAGTCTTGATGCGCAACGAGTAGCATGTGAGAAGTACGTAAAGAGCAAAGAAGGCTGGGTAGTATTGGCCACAAGGTACGATGATGGCGGCTATTCAGGAAAAAACTTAGAAAGACCAGCAATAAAGGAATTGTTTGAAGATGTAAAAAAAGGAGAAGTAGATTGTGTAGTAGTATATACATTAGACAGACTATCAAGGGAGACAAAAGACAGCATCGAAGTAACGTCATTTTTTAGAAGGCATAGAGTAAATTTTGTAGCAGTAACGCAGATATTTGATAATAATACGCCAATGGGAAAGTTTGTACAAACAGTGTTATCAGGAGCAGCGCAACTAGAAAGAGAAATGATAGTAGAAAGGGTAAAAAATAAAATAGCAACATCAAAGGAGCAAGGTTTATGGATGGGAGGAACTTTGCCATTTGGGTATGATGTAAAAGATAAAGAATTAATAATAAATGAGAAAGAAGCAAAAGTGGTAATGCATATATTTAAAAGGTATATGGAGCTAAAATCAATGGCACAACTGGCAAGGGAGCTAAATAGTCAAGGTTACAGAACAAAATCAGATATCTTTAAAAAGGCGACGGTGAGAAGAATAATAACAAATCCAATATATATGGGAAAAATAAGACATTATGAGAAAGAGTGTGAGGGAAAGCATGAGGCAATAATAGAAGAAGAAAAATGGCAAAAAGCACAAGAATTGATAAAGAATCAACCATATAGAAAAGCAAAATATGAGGAAGCGCTACTTAGGGGAATAATTAAGTGCAAAAGCTGTGATGTAAACATGACGCTAACGTACTCAAAAAAAGAGAATAAAAGGTATCGATACTACATATGTAATAATCACTTAAGGGGGAAGAATTGTGAATCAATAAATCGAACAATAGTTGCTGGAGAAGTAGAAAAAGAAGTAATGAAGAAAGCGGAGCAGCTATATGAAGATTGGAAAGAAAAGACCGAAGAAAAATGGAAAAATTTAAGTTTTAGAAGACAGAAAGAAGTAGTGAAAAAGTTAATAAAGGGAGTAATGGTAAAAGAAGATGAAATAGAAGTAAGTTCTGAATCAGAGGAAAAATTTATATCAATAAAGAAGAAAGGAAACAAATGCACAGTAATCGAGCCAGAAGGAAAAACAAATAATGCATTGCTAAAAGCAGTGGTGAGAGCTCACCTATGGAAACGGCAACTAGAGGAAGGAAAATACGCAAATATAAAAGAGCTGAGTGCCAAAATTAATATAGGTACAAGACGTATACAGCAAATTTTAAGGTTAAATTATTTAGCACCAAAAATTAAAGAAGAAATAGTAAATGGGAGGCAGCCAAGAGGTTTGAAGTTATCTGACTTGAGGGAAATACCGATATTGTGGAGTGAGCAATTAGAGAAATTTTATGGTCTTAATTTACAAAAGCAACAGGAGATAGATGTGCTAGAAATTGAGGAAAATCAGTGTTAAAAGCTTAATTGTATAATGAAAATAGTGATAATCTTAACTTACATGTGAAACGACCTCAGAGTTTCAAAATTATTGCGTAACAGCCTAATGTTTCTGATAGCCCTTCTTCCGTTGAATCATGTAGTTGGTTTGATAAAGGAAATTCTGTAGATATCATAAAAGTCAATTCAATCAAACACAAAATTCGAGAAAGTAGAAAGTGTGGAGCAGTCAGTCTTTTTTGAATCAAACACAAAAGGCTATATCTATAAAAGAATAAATACCAAGAAAGGAAAATAATTTCTTTAGAAGAACCTCTAAATTATTAACTCAACACTTATTCCCCTACTATTTCTCCTCACCTTGAGCGTATGGTTTATACCTCAAAAAATCTTGCTTTGAAGATACATCAATTTTTTTACCCTCCAAGATCTTTCTTTTGTTTAATAATTTTAGTTGACTTTATTAACACACTGCTATTTCTTTCGAAGCCCCCATCTTTTGCAGTTGGTCTAAACTATTGATTGGCCTCATAAGAGTAGATGGAATACCTGATTCTTTCACTACAAAATCTGATTGTTTAATAGTTTCAGCTAACTCTATAAGTATTTGACCGTTTCTTTCAAAACCTTTATCTTTTATAGCTTGTAGAACACTTTTCCCTCCTAAAAGGCAGCTTTCCCCTAAACTTGATTGATCTTTTAATTTGTCAAACTTCTCCTGGTTCTCTTCATCAAGATTTACTTTTATTATATTACTACCTTCATCACTAGGACATAGATGAATACTAATCTTGCCTACTTCAGTGATAAAGGACATTTCAATGCCACCTCCTAAGACATCTGTATAATTTCTTTTTCTTCCTATGCTTTCAACTCTTATTATACTTTCCCCGATCTGTAAGATGCTACTTTCTATACTGAAATTTTCATTCACCTTACTATTCATAACCTTTGTAACTTCAACGATACTATTTTGTGGCCATCTGAAAAAAACAAGATTGTTATCTACTTCTACTTTCAGATCATCATCTTGAACTTGTTCATTCTTATTTATTAAACCTTCATATGCGATACTTTTCAGTTTGTCCTTAATTTTTTTACACTCTGTAAAAATAGGCTCATCACTTCCCCACATAATTTCATCTATCATTCTATCATTGTAAAAATCAGACTCTATTTTTGCACCTGCTGATAGTAGCTTATTGACAATATTGAATAAAGGTTCTAAAGCTTCTTCCCACTCATCTATTGCCTCTTCTCTATCATTTTTATACCGTGATCTAGTAGTAGGCGTTATACGCATAACACTACTGGCATTAGCAATATCAATTATTTTTTTGAATACAAAATTTGACACAGTGCATTCATATTGATCACAGCGTAAATTTAGCTTTATTTTTCTTTTCAAATATTCATCTATTAAACGTTCCATCTTTTCTAGAGTTACCTTTGCAGAATTTTCGTATCTATTTTCATGAAACCGTTTCATTATACTTTCCATCTTTTCATGAAATTCATCAATCGAAACTTTTTCGCTCTCAGTTAACAGATTTGCTAAATTCATCAAAATTGAGTTTTCTGGAATAAAAGAACTTTCAACAACAGTATTTTTGTCTTCAATAACGGACTCATGCCAGTCACCATCACTTTGTTCTTGACTTAACGATGATGTGCTTCCTTCAAGAGTGTGCTGACCAAAACGCTCCGTATGCTGTTCTTCAGTAGCTAACCTACCATTTGCACAAACCTGCTCATTCTTTAAAATATATTCTAAGACCATACTCCCTCCTCAATCTATAAATACATTACGTACAATAATTAGCATGAATAAAAGCCAATGCAAGTATAATTTTTCTAACTTTCATATTTTTTAGAGAGTTGTATTCTCTTACTGTAACTTCATGTAACCCTGAGCCTGTTATCTTTGCTATTCAACAAGATCGTTTCCAGACAAACTCGGGAATTTAGTGCAAACTGCCATATAAATTTGACCAGTATAATCTATTGTACACCTAATTTGATATGTAAATTCTCAATAACCCTCATCTGCCAGGAAGATCATCTGCAGAACTGTGTCCTAAGGTGTCCTTTATACGAAGAACATCCTTAACTGATATAAGAGTATCTGGCCTCTGCGCACGATCATTCCATATAGCGTACGATAAAACTACTGTGTCTCCATCGGTAATACGCTTATAACCTCTACAATGCATATAATCATCTAGTTGGTTATTTGCTTCCCGCTTTTTACTCTGTAATTCACCAGTACCAGAAAACTTTAACTCTATTCCTATCGGGTGAACACCATCTCTACTATCTGGAGACCGTAATAATACCAGATCTAATCTCTCTCCTCCTCCCAGTTGAAATTCAATAATTACCCTAGCTGGATTATCACAGGCGTAAAATAACCCATGCAGTATGGAATGAAATCCAGCCTCTCTAGCGTTATCCCTATTTACTATCCACCTTAACGGAAATAGCACATTAGAAATTGCTTGAAATATTTGTGCATGACGATTTTGTACTTGCCAACCAGTATTCATCATTATATCTGCAGTGCTGTGCACGTTACTGACACCACCTATCTGTGAAAATTCACCTAGAAAAGATCCACCTACTTTACTTTGTAAATAGAGGGCAGGTGAGTCAAATGGTGTTACACCAACAGTTAAACCAAGATCATCCTCGGCTCTTCTTGTTGGTTCCAATCCACATACTACCTCATACACTCTAGCGTTTGGCCAACGTGATAGATCTAGGCCTCGTTCTGGAAATTGGTGAGTTGCTAGTACATGACGTATATTAAGTATAATAACCCTTTCCTCTCTTCCTAATAATGCATGTAAAATCATGGTCAAGGCACGATTTCCAACATTTATCTGTGTAACCCCTCCTTGCAGGTCTAGCATTTTATCGTCATTGTGATAATGGAATAAGTGTTTGGTTACATCTACCCAAATTCCTCTTGTTAACATAATTCTTTTCTTTGCAAATGTAGCATTCCCAAAGGTAAAGCCGGTTGTATAGAGAAATATTCTCCTATCCCTAGCACTAACACCATCCCTATTTCTAATGCCTGGTACAGCAGGTACACCAAACGCTAGGTATAGTAAATAATCTCTAACGCTCTCTTCAATTTCGGCTATTGGTCCATTAAATAGCCTTTTCAATAAAGAAGATTCTCTTTCCAAAAAGCTTTGAGTACTAAGCTGTAAACGTTCATTGTTATCTAAATCAAAATTTAATCCTGCACAAACAGCATCCTCCGACGAGGTGTGTATGGATATGGAAGAAACGGGACATCTTGTAACGTAATTTTCAGCTTGCGCCAATGCTCGATCAGCATATCTATCCCTTGCTTGTCCTGCCTTGAGTTCAATTATAATAGGAACAGAATCCATCAATCGTTGTACACCACGTACAAGAAAAGTAATATCTATATATCCACCCCCCACAAATAACTCAAGGTAAATACCAGCTGTATGACGATACCTAAAATTCATCAAAAACCCTGACAAAAAACCATGATAGTCCGACTCCTTGCTATTGAAGTTCAGTTGCTGATTATACCTATTGTAGAGATTAATTATGTACTGCAAAACATCATCAATAGTATCAACAACATCATCTGCATTATTACTTGCCAAGTCTCCTAATAAACCTGACAGAAAACCTTGTTGTATACCAAAGTTCCTGGTGATCTCTTCAAAGCCATTACATAGAGATGCTGAATTTCCAGTAAATGCGTTTCTTTCACGAATTTTTACACATTTTACTGCTTCCTCTTCTTCGTCTTCTCCCAGATTTTCTGCCCATGCAAATGTTTTATACTCTTCCCATGCAAACCGCCCAGCCCGTGATGCAACATTCTGCTGTTGTAAATTATTCTCTATCCACAATTTCTCTTGCTGACTAAATCTTGAACCAAAACTATTTTGTCTATCGGCAATAGTAAAACATCTTACAATTCCGTAGCCTCTTCTATCTCTGTCATTAGTTAATACAGCAACCTTTAAGTTTCCTTTTCTAGGTTCATTCGGATTGTTGTCAAAACGAAAATAAATTTTTTCATTATCTGCAACATCAGAATCAAACGCAGTAGCAAACATACCAAAAAAGAATGCAGGAAAAAAGCGATCCTTACCCACCGAGTGCAAAAAAGATGGACACTGATCCAAGAAAGATTCAAACCTTTCTACAAACTCTTGGCAATTTCCGTTTAACAAACTTCTAATCAGTCCAATATTTTCACCATTGTTATGCATAAAACACCTCTATTTACTACGACCAGATAAACCGCTAACGCCAGGAGATCCTAACATAGACTGCGGGTCACCAGAGCCACCAAAGTCACCGCCACCTCTATGAGGAATAGGTAACTTATCTAGCTCAGAAAACAACCCCTCTGCCAGCTTGCCATAATCAACACCACTCTTCATACCAGGTCTACCAACCATTTTTAGGTTGCTAATTAAATAATCTTTAAAATTCACAAAATCCTCCTGCGTACAATACTCTTTTGCAAACTGTAAAATCTCTAACAGCTCGTCTTTTTTTCCAGTATCACCTTCACCTAAAGCACAACCGCGCTCCCAATCTACAATTAATCCAGCAAGCATGCGTTTGATAGGGACTCTACCATTTGAAAAAACAGCAGCCTTTTTATTCTCATTAAAGCGATTGCACCTCCAAATATCCATAGTAATTGATCTAGCTTGAACACCTGACTCAGGACTTTCTAGCATTACATTTGAAAGTGAGGAAAGAAGGAGTGCATAATCATGATGTGAAAGTATTTTGTCTGCAGGTACTGAAACTTCTTCATAGCACCAGCGCTTTACCATATCTCGAACTGTACCAAGAAAACTCCAACGTATCAAACCATTAAGAAGTGAATATACTCCTTGATTTTTTTCTAACAACTTAAGCAATAGCTCATGTTTTGCTGGATCATCCATTTTATACAGGCAAAAATCTAAAACGGTAGCACGATTGTAGTTACATTGAATAGTGGACAAGGTAGTAACTGCACTAATAGCTTCCTCCTCTCTTTCTTGCCGGCTTAAAAGGTTATAGAAATATTCTACCCCCTCGCTCCATTTAAGATCTACAGCTTCTCGGAAGCCATCTACGTTATTATATTCCTTTAATGTTCCAGATTCTCTATTAATCCAAAAGCTAAATACAGGATCATAACTTCCCATAGACTCAAGCAAATCACTTCTTATATATTTGTCATCTACAGGATTACCATCCATGTCTACTGCACCGGGAGAGACTCTACCTTTGTAAGACTCAAATTGCTCTTGAAAGAGCGGATAAATTTTATCTACCACACAATACCTACAAGCCATGTTATACTTACAAAATGGATTCTCTATTTCATCTATTTTTTTCTCAGTTAGCTTCTGTCCTAGGATGTGATTATTTAATTTTGTATCCGACCAGCAACTTTCATCGCAAAATATGTTGTATAAGAATTGCCACTCACTATCTTCTAAATACTCTATTTGTTCAATGTAGGTTTTCACCCATCTTTCAATCGCTAAACGCCTTTCAGAAGCAATTTTAGAATCTTTATGTTCAATAACACTTTGTAACTTATTAAGTACTGTAGCATAACGTTTTGTTTTTCTTGGCATTTGATCTCCTAAAAAAATATTTATGGCATTATGTAAAAGTTAGAATTAAATAGCAACCTAAAATTACTAGGGATAAAAAAACTTCATGAAAAACATTTTCTATATTGAACGGATACAAAAATTCTATTGGAATTTACAGACAATACCTTAATTTCTCAGCGTCATAAAAATTTTAAATGTTTACTTTGTTTAAAAAGAACAAAGATCGTATATTTGTGAGAACAAGCAGCGTAAAAATAAGGTTATAAAAATAGAAGATTTAAATTATTTCAATAAGCTTAGGTAAAACAGTTCATATGTAGATATAGATCAAATGGGCTAATATGGCTAGTTTTAGCGTATAGCAAAGTCAGAATATAAAAAAGTTCGTATGTATCGTGTGGTAGACCATCCCATCCCAAGAAAAACACTTCTCACCGCCCTTGGTTTTGAGTGGTAGAAATGGTTATATTATTTAATTCATTAGCAATATATAATATTAAATTAATAGTAATTCATTTGACAATAAGTATTAAGATAAACTTATAAAAAACAGAATTTAAAATAAACAAAACGTCATGTATCTCTCATATTAAGAGGCTTTTGTTGAGAGTTATTCAAGTCTAAAAAAAATTTTCAAATTGAGGATTGACAAAACCTAAAAACGTGATATCTTGCTTGAAATGGCATCAAGTTACTATAGTGTATGTTAGACGTAACAGTTTCCATTTTTTTCCATTCATAAAGAGGTGATCATGCTACGTTCAGATATTCCAAAAGTTTTATTTTCGTCTATTAAAGAGGATGATCCTTATAGAGCATCTAAGCTTTTTCAAATTGAACGCTGGTGCTATGCAAATTGGCATCTGCACCAAAAAAGTGGCAAAAAAGGACGTAATTTTCTTGCACAGGTATTGTCTAGTGAGGATTGTTGGAAAAAAGTAGACAATTTACATGGAGTTAAGCTTGATAGGCAAGTCGTAGGCAAAAAGTTAATTGCGCCAGATTCAGGTAATCTCTTTGATAAGTATGCCATTGCCTGTCGTTGCTGTCTAGAAGAAGATATTATTGCTTTGTTTGAGGAAAGAAAAGAGGAATTATCAGCTCAAGGTAAGAGTAGTCTATTGGAGTATGAGCACTTAGTTAGGTGTTGCGGATCTGGTCTTTTAGCGCAGTTTTGGTCACATTTTGTTAGTGGTTACATCTCTAAACTAAATTTAGATGGCTGTCATCCATATGAGTACGGGCTTAAATGTGCTGTGAGTCTTAAGCAAGAGCAGGCAGTGGAATTCTTCTGGAATAAAATAAAATCATTACCTGAAAGTGAGATGAGCGAACAGAAAAAGGATGAAATCTTGATGAAGACAGCAGTATATGTAGCAGGGAACCGTTGTAATAGTTATCCTGAAATATTCGAGTTTTGTTTTAGTCAAATAAGTCCTGATAAATATCCAGAACTTCTAAAAAGAGACTTAGCTGAAAATGGTTATTATGGTAGTCTAAACACGCTACAGGGTGCACTTCGCTTTGATCAATTTCAGGAATTATTTGATTGTTTAAAGCCAAATGATGTTCCAGAAGATGATTATAATATCTGGTTAGACATGGAAATCAAAAAACATTCAGAGCCTTATGTAAGTGAAAGTGTAAAGCTTTTTATGCATATGTGGATGAAGGAAGGATTTGATAGCCATCGTGCTTTAGTGATAAGAGAGGAACTAGAGGATAAATCACCTCTTTTCTGTACAGTTTTATTAACACCTTTAGTAGAAAAGGGCTGTATGGAACCAGTATGGGCGTTATTAAATAAAGCTAATTCTGATCAGGTTAAAGAGTTTATGTGTTCTAAACAGGCAGGCTACATACGATCTATATTGGAAAAAAGAGATGCTGATTCATTGAATAAGTTTCTAGCATATAGAAAGTCTACAGATGAAGAGTTCACTAGCTTAACTGAAGTTGAATTAAGCAAAGCATGTGAGCAATTAGGGTTAAGCAATTAAGGTATTATAAGGCAATTCTATAAAGTAGGTGGTGGTTTCTTGTTACTACTTTAGCTTCTGTCAAAAAGATGTTGCATTGTAATACAAATGTTATATACACAAGTCAGCATGTAGGCAAAAATAGCTTTTATTATTGATATCTCTGATGGTTATACAATAAGCTTGGTATAGTGGGTTTAGTATAATATAATGAAGGGGGTTTATGTTCAAGATACAATATCCAACAGATCATCTAAAAAAAGAAGATGTTAATTCAAAGATTACTGAATTATCGGATGAAGTGCAATATATAGAGCAAGCTAGAGAATTTTCTCAACTTAAGCGTTATCGGAGATCTGATGTTGATTCCGAAAGTGGAAGTCAGATTAAGAGAATCGATGTTCCAGGAGACGGTAGTTGCTTGTTTTGGTCTGTTACTATGGCTTACTTAATACCCGTCAGAAACGACGATGCTTTATTTCGACAAAGGTATGAAGTACTATTTGGAAATGATGGAACTGTAACCCAAAATTTAGATCATATTAGAGGTTTGGTTCGGAATTTAGGTGCTGCGAATTATGATGATACATTTGCAAATTTAGTAAGAAACTTATTTCGTAATCGAGTAGTTGATCACATAAGTTCTTATAGAAATGAGTTCAGAGATTTTGTTGAAGGTGATTTTGAGCGTTACTTGGAAAACATGAGGAACCCTGATACTTGGGGAGGTGAACCTGAAATAAGAGCAATGAGTGGAATGCTTAGCGCAACGATTAGTGTTTCTGGTGAAGTTGAGACTCAATATGGTAATGGGGATATTCAAATACAATTATTTCATGTTGGTGCACCAGGTAAACGAAACCATTATAATTTTGGTCTTGAAAGGAATATTATTGATAATGATAAAGAGCTTGCAAAAGGCTTAAAAAGAGTCATGGGTAAAGTAAGACCACAAGACTTTGAGTTAATACAGTTATTGATAGAGGAAGCAGATAAAGAAGTTGGTATAAGCCGGCAAGATGAGGATTTTAAATCTTTTGAACCGAGATTTCAGTCATTTGTGGATCAGATTCCATCTTATTTACACTCTGTAGAAAAAGCAGGGTTTTTTACACACTTCTTCCTAGGTAGTTTTTCTACTTTGTTGGATACAGAGATGGCAAAAAAGCTAGACATCAAGGAGATTTATTTTAGCTTTGACGGTGCAAAGACTTTGAAGGTAGCTATTATAAAAAATGGTGAAATGAAGAGTCAAAAAGATGTGATCGATAAAGTAAAATTATTTGTTATATCAGAAAGTGGTTCTCATTCTTACACTCAAGAGTTTGATCAAGGTGAATTGAAGGAGGTATTAGGCAAGCTTTACTCTCTTATTGAAAATAACCTAGATAAAATTAAAGTTAAATCAATAAAAATCATTAAAGATGCCGGTCATCAGGGAGAAATAGTTGTTGATGTGAAAGATAAAGGAGTAGACATAGAACATAATTCTGAAGTTCAATTTAAAAAAGTGAGAAAAGGGTTATGGAGGGATCCCGAAGTCGATATAGCGAAGCTAGCTATTTCCAATCAGCGAACAGTTAAAGCATCTTTAAGGAGAATTCTTGATAAGATTTACACAATTCACTCCGAATATGCAGACTCACTAATCTATGCTAGCAGAGCACGTGAAGCAGCACATCATGGATTTATGGTAGGCGTTTTCATGAATTTCCACTATAGGTATAATCTTAGAGTTTACCCAGAGCAATTTGCAGGAAGGGGTTATGCAGATATTATCTTGCTGGCTCGTGGTCCTGATCGTGCATTGGATTCTATTCCCATTATTATTGAATTAAAAGCGGGAGCAGGTTCTAATGCTACTCCAGATAAGGCTTTGCAGCAAGCAGAAAAGTATGCACAAGGCTTTCAACCAAATGTTCAGCGAGTTCTAACCACTGCAGATGACATTTTATGTGTTGGTGTCAATCTTGATAATCCATCTCCTATCTCTGATATTAAAGTATCAAATCGTGGAGAAGAAATAATTCCTCTTTTTCAAGATATGCTAAAATCTGCTGATGACTGGGATACGCAAAGGATTGGAACAATAGAATTAAAGGGACAGGTGAAAGATAATCTAGAACGTATTTATCATACGTTTCCTGGTACACCTGAGAAGGGAGATAATCATTATTTTAGTAGGTTTTTACTAGGGCAATCACTATTGTTAAATAGAGTTGAAGATTTAAAAACTGGTTTTAAAAAATACATTTTTATCTATGGAGACAATATACCTACTGAAGTGCATCCTAATCTTCGTAGGCTTAGACGTCCAGCAGCTGAAAGAGCCAGAGAAAGATTGTCAGCTAATCTTGATGCAAGCCATGCAGTTGTAACGATGGTGCTCATTCCAGAAAATATAGAGAAGTTGGTTTATGTGATAAATATTATTGAAGCTAATAGAAAAGATGTTCTGAACATGCTAAATGAAGTGCTCCCTCTTGAGAGGTTAAACAGAGAAATAGGAAATAGAGAAATAGTCGAATTAAATCTTAATTTTGATACTAGATACAAGTCAGATTTTAAAAGATATCTTACTGTTTGGACTGAAAAATATAATTCTTTACAAGAATACAACAATGGAGCTGAGAGATTTCAAGGTACTTTCAAAAAAGTTACTTATCCTAATGAGTTAAAAGAAACATTTGATAAAGCACTAGATATCCAATCCTTATCAATAAGAGGATATAGTAGATTATTAGAAAAAATTGGAGAAGGAATCTTTCCTTTTAAGAGTCTCGTTAATAAAGAAGCTCATTTCCAGGGAATATTGAATGGAGTGTTTAGTTATTATAGTGACTTAAAATTACAGGAATCACCAGAAACTAGAGCATTAGTTTTAACTGAGTTTCAAACTGGTAGAGGGGAACGTATTGACATGCTAGTTCATGGTATTAAGTTTGTGGCTCAAGGTGGAAATGCTGAGGAGTACACTCCAATAGGGTTAGAACTTAAGGCATCAAGGCAGGGTAAAGGGGCTCAAGCTTTATTGAGGGAAGCAAATGATCAAATAAATGAAGAGTACAAAGAAGGTGTTACCTATAAAACACTTACAGATGGTGATGAGGTAAAATTTATCGGTGTTGTTTTCGATAAAGGATCTAATAATCCGAATAAACTTATTTTAACAAGTAGGACAACCGAGGAAGGATTTATTCCTGTTGGAGTAGTTCATAGTTCACATCATATGTTGCCTACTGTAGGGCAGTGTTCTAAAAGAAAATCTTCATCGCCGGAGTATCCACCAAGTAAAAAGCCAAGAAGAGAAAGAAGTGTAAGTATGGCCTGCATAGATTCGTTTGATGAAGAAAAGATTACAAAGGAAGAAAAAAAGCAACGTGTTAAAGAGCTATTTGATATTGATAATGCTAAGGATTTAACTAATGAAATTGTAGATATAGGTCGTGAGCAAGTGTTTGATATGATAGGCAATGCTGATAGGACTGATGTAAAAGTAAAAGATAACAATGGTAATGATAAAAAATTGATAATAGGTGATATTATAGAAATGAAGAATGCAGAAAGATATTTTGTAGATGATTATAGTGATGGTATTGAGATCTTAGTAAAAGTAGGCAGAGATAAGGATCGCGTTATAAAAGAAAAAATAAAAGGACAAAATATTGAGTATTATTTAAGCATCGATGGCTATGAAGTAAAATTCGATGATATAATTAAAAATTTTACTACAGATGCAGAAAGAGAGAAAATTCATAATAAATTACATCAACTATCAAATGATAAGCAGTTGTTAGAGAATAAAAAATACATTGAAGATATAGGTGATGTTCAAACTAATCAAGATTACTCTAATATTGTAGAGGAAATTAAACAGAACTTGCTAGCAAAAGGTGTTAGGGAAGATACTTTTGATACGTTTAAAAATCATTTTGATGATCTTGGTGAAAAAGTTTTTGCAGATTATATTAGTAATGTAGAAAGCAGCCTTCAAGAAAAAGGAATTGCATTTGATCGTGATAAATTTGATTCAGCGAAAATAAAAGGAGCAAAAGGTGGAAAGTTTTTTTCCATGATGGCTATATATGACTTGCTTGATAGTATAAGTGATACAGCAACACTTGGACGACATGATAATAATGCTTTAAAGCAAGTATTTGGTATCAATGGTATACTAGATGCTATGGATGATGTTAGGACAAGCGTAAGTATTTCTCCTAATAGTAAAGTGGGAAAATTGATTAGTAAGGTACCACAGCCTGTACGTCAAACGTTTGTTAAGATTATCAGTAATCCTATAGTTCAAAGTATTACATTTGCAACTATTGCTTATCAATTTGGATATAGTATAAACGAAATAGCTCAAGGTAATCATCATCCACTAAATTATTATTGGACAGCTAGTAGTGGTATAAAACTAGCAAGCATGAGTATAAGGCCTATAAGTGCAGGAGTTAGTTTTACAATAAAAAGTGTAAGTGCTACTACTAAGATTTTAAGAGGGTTATCTGCTGCAGGCAAAGTTTTAGGTAGGATGTCAGTATTTACTATGGTTCCTGATATTGTGTTTTCATTGCATCAGTCCTTATACAGTAGAACAATGGAAGCGCAAGCAATAGCAGCACAAATTCCTATATCTAATATCGATCGTACTAAAATATTTTTTTCAAATTCCGAAAAAGCAATATACGAAGACTATATAAGGATAAAGGGTTATTTAAATACTGTGAAAAGCAATGCCATAAATTACCTTAATTCTGACCCTAATATAGCTGCAGTTGTACAATATGTTTCTTCCATTCAGGAAAAGTACCATGAGGTAATTACTACCATTAAAGAAAGGACCATTTGTATGGGTAGCGGGATTGGTTGCAATACTGTGTGGGAGTGTGAATTAGAAAAAAAATATGATGGCATCTCCTTTGATGTAACTTCTAATATAAAAACTGATTTATCTTCATTAAATATATCTAGACCTCTCTACTTAGAATTTTATCAGCTGGATGACATAGGCGCTACAAGATTTAAGAGTACTAAAAAATATGAAGAGTTTCTTGCAAAACAAGAAAAGAAAAAAGTTTATTTGATTAGTAAAGAGGCAAAGTACCTTCCCCATATAACTCAAGACGAGTACAATAGCGGGCTGAGAGTCGTAATGGCCCCATCAGGACATTTAATACCACAACATCAATGTAGTGGCATAATTAATGAACAACGTATATTCCGGCCCTACGCTTTGGATAAGGTATATATGCCTTGCAATACTGGCAAAACCTATAGAAACTGTCAAGAGAGCTTTACTCTCTCAGGTGAACCTTTTATTTTTACTAGTCCAACAATAAAAGATCCTAGTAATACAAAAAAGCAAACCTTTCCTAAAGGATCAGTATTATACATTTCAGGACCGAAAACATTGACAGCAGCTGCAAATTATCCAGCAGTAATGCATATTCCAGAGGGTAGTAATATACGTTATATTGGCTCTAAAAACAATGAAACTATTTTTATTATTAATAATTCTATGTCTGGTACCCTCAAAGGTGGAGCAGGAAAAGAAAATACTCTAGTAATGAATGTTAAAGCTAATAATATCGCTGCAAATTTGCATAGTGGAACTATACGTTATGGTAATAGTAATAACATAAGATTGGTTAACACATATAACTATGTATCTAACTCTGACAACAAGCAAAATATTACTACTCACTGTGAAACGAGATTAATTAATGTAAAAAACGCGGAAGTTTGGCAAAATTCATCTAACTGCACAGATAAAGATTATGAAGTTAGAGTGGTCAACAAAGAAAATGTACATCACAGAGGATTGAAGCAAACAGTGTTTATTATTAATGAAAACAGTGATAGTGCTAGGATAGTAAGTGATTTAGGCAGTACAGGAAAAATAAAGGGGAATATTGACGTAATAAGTGTTCAAGTTGCTAATATCACACAGTGGGGAATAAGTGAAGATATAGAAAAGGTCGGCTATAGCTTAGATCTTTTAGCTAATGATACACAAAGTATTGTTTCAAGTACTAAAATCGATGATTTTAAAAATCTAATAATTCAAGTAAACTGTAGTGGAGTAACAGAATCTGTTGCAATACAAGACAAGTCTTTGTTTGATACGGCGGAGGATATTAGGTATCAAAAGTTGAAAAATTCAGGCAATGATATTAGTGGAGAAGTTATACAGGATAGTGAAAAGAAGTTAAAAGCATTTATACAAGCAAGTATTCTAGGTCAAGAATTGCCTAGCACTTACCAAATTGCAAAAGATATTGCTAGTAAGAGTAATTTGGACATACCAATATCTCAAATAGAAGTCATCAAAAATCACATGGGAATACCTAGTGAAAAAGTGATAATTGCTGATATGTACTCAGGTCAGGTAGTTGTTGATTTTAGCTATAATAATTCTGATGTTACAAGTAGTTATCAGAAATATCATAATAATGGAGGAAGCCTTAATTATGATCGCTATATGGTAGCATGTAATCACTATCAAGATGTGACGGTAGAAGGAGAAAAAGGGCAACATCAGTATGTTATCAGACTACCAGATACATTAAATCACGAAATCTCGTTATTCCCCATAAGACTTAATTTAAAAATAAAAAGCAAAGCAGTGCCTTATCAGAACGTACCTTACAATATTATTGATTTTGCTGGGTTGAATGTAACAGATATTGATAGTATAGGTATAGAAGAAGGTGAAAGGAGTTATATAAATGAATGTTATAACAAATCAATCTCTGACCTTACAGAGGACAGTTTAGAGATAAAAGATATTACAGTACTTGATAGCAAAGGTACTAAGTGGTCTTTGTCTATTGGTTTAGTTGATTACTTTAAAAGTCCAGAGCATCAGCAAATTGTATTACAAATGAACAATAAGCTTTATAAAATTGACAGTACAAATTTAAAGCTTGAGCATGTAGAGATGGATCCTAACTCTTTCAGATACTATCAGCCAGATGAACAAGGATTACAGATTTATCATAATCAACCTATTGACAAGAATGATGTTGGGTTGGTTGATTTTAGAGATAAGTCTATATTGGGTTTTGATATGGAGATTGTTGATGATAGTTTAGTGCTATCATATGGAAATAGTACCATTGCAAAAGTGGAGAATTGGAGTAATTATCAGCCTGCAAGAGAAATGATGTTCGCTTTTAATGATACAATGGTTTCTAATGCGGAATGCATATTCTCTGCTTGTAATTCAGAAGATATTATAGAGGACTTTAATAAGGAGAAAGTGACTTTATTAAAGGAGCAAATGTTTGATGCTATAGTGCGAGATAATATTAATGAAGCTAAAGATTTAATTAGAAAAATTGAAAGTATTAATATTGAAAGTAGGCATGAATTAACACCTTTGTACGTTGCTATTCAAGCAGGTAGGCTGGACATAGTAGAAATTCTTTTTGATAGGAAGCATTTTAGTGTTAAAGATAAAGACATCCATCCCCTGCACTGGGCCGCTCAGCAAGGCAATTTGAATATAGCTAAGTTTCTTGTGGATCAAGGTGCTGATATTGGAGCTAAAGATAATAATGGTAGAACTCCTCTGCGTGTAGCCGCTTATAGTGGTGACCTAGATATGGTCAAATTTTTTTTTGATAGGAACATGAATATTGAGGTTAAAAATAATGATCCATATAAGGTGATGGGAGTAGTTGAGGGCGTAAAGAACGAAATTATTAACCAAGCAGATACTGCACCTAATGTAAAAAGATGGGCAGAGTTTTTTGTAGAGAAGTTAAGATATTCAATAAAAAGTGTAGCAAAAGAGAAGCTAAAGGATGGCATGTTGCATAATAGGTATAGTTCAGTTAATGAACTTGCTAATGAAATTTATAAATCAGATGGAAAGCTGTTTGATGATATAATTAAAGAAGTTGTAGATGATGCATATGGAAGAGTAGATACGAAAAAAATATTAAGCTGTGTACATAATCATGGTGATATTGGTCAGTTGATTTCAGGTTACATAGCTGTATTTGATGCAATGCAAAAGAGTGGTGATCTAAATGATAATGCAATATTTAAGTTAGCTTCTTACATTAAAGAAGCAATGGAGATGAAGGATTATCCTAATGTTCCTTTAGAAAAAAGATCTAGCCTTGAAAAGCTAGAAAATAGATTACCAAAATCAGTAAGGAATGCAATATTTGCTTCAAAAGTATGTATTAAGAATGTTTATCAGGGTGAATATTTATATGCTGCTAACAAATGTTTCAATTATGATAATGACAGACGAATGGCATTTACTTGGACTCCAAAGAATGAAAAAAATGATAAGTTTAGGTGGAAGATTAAACTTGATGGTGACAATTTTTATATAGTGAATGTTGCATTTAATGAAACCTTGTATGCTGCTAGTAACTATTTTAATTATGATAATGATAGACGAATGGTATTTACTTGTATTTCAGGAGGAAGAGTTGCACGAGATGTGTGGAAGCTTGGACCTGATGGTGATCACTGTTCTATAATGAATGTTAAGCTTAATGAATATTTATATGCTGCTAATTATGCTAAATATGACAATGATAGGCGTAGAGTATTTACTTGGATTCCAGGAGGTCAGGTTCCGCAAGGGATGTGGGTGATTGAAGATTGTGGGTCTAATGTAAGAAAAGTGAGAAATGCAGATGCTGGTTCTAGTTTAGATATAGTAAAGGTTTCAAGGCAAGCACAATTAGATCATGCATTGTTGAATGTAACAAAAGTTGGCAATATTAGTGAAGTAACAGGCCTTGTTAATCAAGGAGCTAATGTTAATACTGAAGACAGAGATGGTAATACCCCTGCACGCAATGCTGTATTAAAAGGTCACTTTGGTATATTTAAATACCTTGTTGAAAATGGTGTTAGTTTAGAGGGTAAAGATCATCGTTGTGGTCCCTCTATATGTGATGCTTCTTATAGTGGTAATTTGGATATACTAAAGTACCTTATTAGCAAATGTGTTGATATTAATGATACTGATAAAAATGGTTGGACACCGCTACATTTTGCTGCATGGAGAGGCTACTTAGAAGTTGCTAACTTTTTAATAGAAAAGGGTGCTGATATTAACGCTGAGAACATTTTTGGCAGAAAACCTATACACATTGCCGCTGAAAACAATAACAAAGACATTATAGATTTTTTTCTCAGCAAGGGAATGAGCATCGATGATTTTGATAGATATGGTCGAACACCACTATACTGTGCTTCTTGGAATGGTCACTTGGGTATAGTAAAGTACCTTGTAGATAGGGGAGCTGACGGTGTGCCGTAGAGATACAAAGAATGTTCAAGTAAGAGCAAACTAAGTGCAAAAGCTGCACAGTAGATGAGGGTAGGTCCCTCGGAGCCGGTTTACAAGAGCAGGCTTCAAACAACCATAAGCTGCTTTGGTAAAGAGCCAAGGTAGTGAGCGTTATGGAAAAGGCATAATTATATGTCATGTAAGGAATAGAGAGATGAACGAAAGTGAACCACTGATGAAGTGTCGAAACCTTTTAAATGACGTCAAAACCAGGGGGTCGTTTGTAACCTGGGATAAATCTATCGGGAGCTTGTTTACTGGATAGATGGCGTCCGGCATAAAGGTGGCATGAATCCATTTCAGGCTATTGTGTGGAACTACGGGAACCTGTCGTTTCGATGATAAGGGAGAAATCCAAGGAGCTAAACTCTAAGGATGAGAGTACCGATGCGAAAAACAGGGGCGGATCAGCTCGTAGTAGTGAAGAAGTTTCTGTAATGGAAATCGAGAGAAGGGGCTGAGTTATTTAGTTTTAATGATTTATCAACCGAAAGGGAGGAGTTAATGAGTAAAACAAAGTCTTTTGATATATCAAAGCAACTTATTTGGAGAGCTTATAAACAAGTATCGAAAAATAAAGGTGCTGCTGGTGTGGATGAGGTTTCGATAACAAAGGTTGAAGAAAATCTAAAAGATAATCTGTACAAACTATGGAATAGGATGTCATCCGGAAGTTATTTTCCAGAGCCGGTAAAAGCTGTTGCGATACCAAAAGATACAGGAGGGCAAAGAATTTTATGTGTTCCTTCAGTATTCGACAGGATAGGGCAAACGGCTGCTGCTATGTATCTAGAGCCGCTGGTAGAACCAAAATTTCATGAGGATTCATATGGTTATAGACCAAATAAGTCTGCACTGGATGCGGTAGATACAGCTCGTAAAAGATGCTGGAGGTACGATTGGACGATAGATCTTGATATATCTGGATTTTTCGACAATTTGGACCACGGCTTGGCATTGCAAGCTATCAAAAAGCACACAGACTGCAAATGGGTCATACTGTATGTTGAGAGGTGGATGAAAGCCCCCATTCAGCAAGCAGATGGCAGTAAGGTAGTTAGGGATAAAGGAGTTCCGCAAGGAGGTTCAGTTAGCCCAATCATCTCTAATATATTCATGCATCATGTGTTTGATATATGGATGAAAAAGAACTACCCGACGGTACCATTTGAGAGGTATGTGGATGATGCGATAGTGCACTGCAGAACAGAGAAACAGGCAGAGTTTGTGAAAGTAATGATCGAAGAAAGATTGGCTGAGTATAAGTTGAAATTACATCCTGAAAAGACACAGATAGTGTACTGTAAGGATGACAATAGGAGTGGTGGATTTCCTAAACAAAGTTTTGATTTTCTGGGTTACACATTCAGACCCAGGTTAGCAAGAAATAAAATAGGGAAATATTTTGTCTCATTTCTCCCAGCAATTAGCAACAAGGCCAAGAAAAAGATTACTACAACCATAAGGTCATGGAAAATGCTACGAAATACGCATATAACATTAGAGGAGATGTCAGGAAAAGTAAATCCAATAGTCAGAGGCTGGTATCAGTACTATGGCAAATTTTACAGAACTGAAGTATACAAATCTCTAAAGAATATAGAGCGGCATCTAGAAAAGTGGGTGAAAAGGAAATATAAGAGACTCAGGAGTCACGGAAGACTAGCAAGACAATTTCTAGGAAAGGTGAGAAAGAGGTCTCCGGATATTTTCTATCACTGGACACTAGGGTTAGGCCAAAAGGCTGAATAATGGAAGCTGTATAAATCAAGAGGTTTACGTACAGTTTTGCGAGAGACTGGTGGGGAAGTTCCACTGGTCTACTCTCCTTTATACTCAAGACAAAGGTGGTAAAACATTGCTGGATATTGCTACTGATCAAAAACACAATAATATTGTAGAGTATTTAAAACAAGTGCAATTAGATAAAGAATTATTGATTGCAGCACAATATGGAAATCTTAGCAAAGTTGAAGATCTTGTAAGTCAAGGGGCTAGCTTAAGTGCTAAGTATAGCGATGGCCGAACTCTTATGCATTGTGCTGCTTATGGGGGCGAGCTAAATGTAGTAAAATATCTTGTGGTAGGTGAAAAGAGTAGTTTAAAAATTAAAGATAATAGTGGTAGAATTCCCCTTCACTATGCTGCTTACAATGGTAAACTAGATATAGTAAAATATTTTATAGACGAAGAAAAAATTGATGTTAATATTAAAGATCATGGTGGCTGGGCGCCTCTATATTATGCTTCTTGTAGTGGTTATTCTAATGTAGTAAACTACCTTGATAAAATACATAATTTAGATTTGATAAGTAACTTACAAGAAAATTCTGCGTCTTTAGAAATCCCAAGTAGTAATAACATTGAGGTTCAAGACAAACTTGGTAGAACGCCCTTACATCTTGCTGTCAAAGCAGGTGATCTGAGCAAAATAAACCTTCTTTGTGATTATGGTGCTAATATTGAAGCTCAAGACAATTTTGGTTGTACACCAATTTTTTTCGCTATTCGATCAGGAAAATTGAATGTAGTGAGTCTTGTTCTTTATTATGGTGCTAATATTAATGCTCAAGATATGTATGGTTCTACGCCTTTACACTATGCTGCTCAAGAAGGTAACTTAGGTATGATTCAGCTTCTTCTTAGTAGATGTGCTAGGATTGAGCTTCTAGATAGGAATGGTTGGACACCTATACTTTTTGCTGCTCGAGAAAGTAAATGGAATGCAGTAGAACTTCTCGTTAGTAAGGGTGCTAAATTTAATAATGAAATAACGTATCAGGGAACACCTTTACATTTTGCTGTTCTAGAGGGTAATTTGGATACGGTTAAATTTCTTATTGATAAAGGTGCTAATATTGAGTCTCAAGACGACTATAATAACAAACCTTTACATCTTGCTGTTAGGGTGAACAGATTGGATATAGTAAAATTTCTTCTTGATAAGCACGCTAACATTGAGGCTAAAGACATGGATGGTGATATACCTTTAGAATTGGCTATTCAAAGTGGTTACAAAGATATAGAGGAAGTTTTAAGGCAAGCACAATTAGATCTAGATAAAGAATTATTGAATGCTGCAAAAAGCGGAGACCTTGATAAAGTTAAAGAATGTATAAAACGGGGTGCTTATATTAATACTAAGAGTAGTAATGGAAGGACTTCTCTACACTGGGCTGCATTTGAAGGTTGCTTACCAGGAGTAGAGTATCTTATAAAGGAAGTTGCTGACATTAATGCTAAGGATAACACTAGTAGGGCTCCTCTACACTATGCTGCTAGAAATGGTCATTTAGATGTAGTAAAATACTTTATAGAAGAAGGTGCTAACTTTGATGTTAAAGATAAAGATGATAAAACACCGTTGGATCTTGCCTCTTGGCAAAAACATAATGATGTTGTAAAATATTTAGAGGAAATCAAAGAAGAAAAAGACAAAACTGTTCAACGCAAACGCCGTCATCACCATGGAGATCATAGTCGTCATCATAATCACTTATCGCGTAAACCTCTTGCTATAGATTTAGGTGATCGACCTGAGATAGCAACAAGTAGTGGAGCAAGACCATCTTCATGGATAAATAATTTGTTTAGTTGGGTAAAAAGCTCTGTAGGTGGATTATTAAATTCTAAACCTACATTACCTGAGGAAACATCAAGCACTTCAAGTCCAATATCACAAGTAGATGCAAAAATGGATGTAAATGGTTCAATAATGTTATTTGACTTATTGATTAGAAGGGTTACAGGTCAGAAGTATATTTCCACAGTAGTTCAGTCTATATCACCATTAGAAGCACAGGGCTATGCATTAAATATTATAGAGGAATTTGAGAAAGTAGTAGAGCAAGCTGGATTAAAAAGTGATGTATCAATGCACCGGTTAAATATTGATTATATGGGAATGCAGAAAGAGATTACTAGAAAAGTCATGAGTGGTAAATTTGATGAGGTTTCAGGGATTTTAAGCTCATATGTAGAGAAAGCGTGCCCTGGTAGAGAAGCAGGATGCCCTGGTAAATTAAGCGAGAAAAGGTTTAATGAGTTTATGGCTAAATTTAATAAAGGATTAGATGTAACATTAAATCAATCAATAGAGCAGATATTACACAACGGAGGTGATACATTAGAGGTTAATAATATAGAAGAACAGCAAGGACCTAGGAGTTATTTAAATAATACTTCTATTCAAGGCCATTTGACTCGGAATAAGGTTAAATTAATTTCTTAATCTCATCTAAAGAAAGGCCGGTTATTTCAGCGATAACATCAATAGATACACCGGCCTTGAGTGAGTTTTTTGCAACTTCAATTTTACCTTCAATTTTACCTTTTTGATGTCCGATGAGGATGCCTTCATGAAGTTTTTCTTCAAGACTAGATAAATAATCATCGGTACGTTTCTTAGCTTGGTCATAAGCAAGACGTTCTTCTTTACTCCAATTATATTGGTTCAGCTCATCATAAGCCCTGCCAATAATTAAATCACTTCCTATTATTTTTTTTAGATCATCTTCACTTGTTTCACCGGCGTGTTTAAAAAAATAACACCATTTCTCTACTACATTTTCTAATTGATCTTCTCTTTTTTTAAATTTAGGTAACTCTATAAAAGTAAAACTAAAGTCTTTGAGATCATGTTCAAAAGTTATCTTATCAAAAGTAACATGATCAGACTTATAAGCTAGCTTATTAGGAAATAAGATAAAATCGGCAATGGCAATAAAGATAACGCCTTTAAGATCATGATACTGATCACCTACATCAGCTTGACTTGAATAGGCCTTAGCGGCATAGTATTGGGCACGTTTTTCAAAGCCAGTAGTTTTAGCGACTTGCATCTCAATTATTGTTTTTATGCCTGTAGAATCAACACAGAGAACATCAACAATGCTTTGCTTTTGAGAAGCAATGACAGGGTCTTGAATGGGACTGAGAAAGGAGACATCTTTAATCTTATTGTCATCGGTAAGACCTAGTATATCATTAAGAAAGTGAATAAGAATATCTTTATTTTTTTCGGTACCAAAGATACGGCGAAAAGCTATATCATTGCGAGCATCAAGAAACTTCGAAAGAGCCATGAGAAAGTAAGTTAAAAAGTATTAATGATTATACACAATTGTGAAGAAATGTTCAACGTTTTTATGCTGAAGTCTATTAAAGTGGTAAATTTAGCTAAATTTCAAGAGTTGGCAAAAAACTACCTTCATAGATGACCCTAGAATGCTACTACGCATCTTAGACGGTCCCTTTCTATATCTTTTTATCACCCTTCTGTAAAGTGCCTTAAAAGACCAGCAAATGGATATCATGAATTTAAAGCTGTGGGAGACATCAAATTGGTGTATAAAAACACGAATCTACAACGACATCGCTTAAGGAAATCAGTATCTATTAATATATTAATTTATTCATAAAAAAATAAATAAAAAAGATTTAAAAATTGATTTGACTTCACTCGAAAGCTATGGCTCTATGCCAATGCTGATAAAAAAACAGCAGTAAATATTTAAAAAAAGTTTGTTGTTAGTGAAGGGTAAATTATATGAATAAAAGTAAAGAAGAAATAGAATTCAGAATATTAGAAAGCAAAGGCAAAGCACTACTTGATCGTGAAATAATGGAAACGTTTCTAAGTGCAGTACATGAAAGGCCACAAGCTCAAGAAATTGCTAAAAATCTGGTGAATAGCTATACGGGAGTAGGAAAGATTTTAGGCCGAGAAATGGATGACCTGAAAGTTATAGAAGGAGTAACTGATTCTGCAGTAGCAATGATTATGTGTGTTAAGGAAACGCTAGAAAGAGTACTGAGAGAAAAGCTCAAGGGAGAGCCAATAATGGACTTACAAGGGCTAGTAGAATACTTAAACGTAAGTATAGGTCACTCAGAAAGGGAATGTGTAAAAATACTGTATTTGAATAAAAGGCGCCAACTAATTGGAGAAGAATTCTATATTGGTGAAATGGAAAAGGCGCCAGTATACATAAAGGAGATTATAAGAAAAGCATTAATAAAAAATGCAGCATTAATAATAATGTCACACAACCACCCTGGGGGAAGTTTAGAACCTTCAGAAGAAGATCAAGCAGTAACAAAGAACTTAGCAGCAGCATGTAGTACTGTAAGCGTTAGATTGTTTGACCATATTATCATCACAAGTGGAGGCTATTTCAGCTTTCGAGAAAACGGATTGTTATAGCAGAAAGTATTTGCAAATCTACTCATTATAATTTATATTGAGTAATAGAGTATATAAACTAAGATTTATATACTTAAAAAGTATTTTTAATATGGGGGTTATATGACTAGTAAAGACAAGTTATTGAAGAAAATATTTGGTGCTCTTGAAGGCGTTGATATAAAGCAGTCTAAGTTTGTGAGCAAAATTAATAATCAGAAGGAGATAAAACCGGAAGATACAATGCCTTTCCCTAGCAGAAACGTTCACGAAAACAAAATCAACTATGGAAAAGGACTTGACTACATATATGGCACAAAACCTTTGAGTAATCAAGTAGATTATCCAGAAGGGTTGAATCCATTTGCTTCAGCTTTGCAAAAAATAAAGCCAAGTCCAGAAAAGTTGAGCTGGTTTAAAAGTGCTGTAGTAAGAGCAAAAAGTCCAAGTGAACTGCACAAGGCTGTAGACGAAGCACTAGCTGCTGGAGCAAGGCTAAATACATGTAATGATGGGGAATGGAGCTTCGCGGAATATGTGATACTGGGCACACATTTTCATAAATTTGATAAGGCTGATCGTAAAAAGCTAATACGTAAATTAATGCTAAACGGTGCAGAGTTTCATGATACTTTATTGGAGAATAAATTGATAGGTGAAATCTATAATGAGCTACAACCAGAAGTTCAGCCACAGATAGATGAGAGACTAGAAGAACTAGAGAAAGCTGGCGAAAGTGCTGTGCAAGAAGGAGAATTAATAGATGTTGAGATAGACAATACAACATCGTATATAGAGTTCTCTGAAAATAGTAAGATAGAAGTAGCCAAAATACTGAGAGAGTTAGGAAGTAATATTTTAAAAATTGGCAATGATGCAGTTGAGGTTAAAAGTGAGAAGGGAGGTATAAGAAACTATACCGATATTTCAGATGGCAGCTCTGTCATGTTAGAATTTCCTACGAGCATTGGTAAGCTAAATATTATATTGTACCAAGAGGCAGATCAGGTGCAAGTGAGAGTAGAAAATAAGGAAATGTGGGCTGAGTTACAAAAAAGAGGCGAAGAAATAGGAAAAAATTGCCTCTTTGGGGGAGTGAAGCTTAAGGAAGTGGTAGAAAGAGGTAATTTCACTAGATGTGGCATATGGAATGAAAAGTATGCTATAAAAGAGATTAGCAATGATGAAGTATTGTCTTCATGGGTAAATAGGGTATGTGGAGGTAGTAAAGAAACCTTTAGGGAACTTTAATGCGTCTACAGCAAACTTTAAGGTTCCAGAGGTTTTTTCTACCGTTATATCTGGAGCCTTTGAGCTATAGTAGAAAATATTATACGCATGGTTGTTTTCGTGGAAAAAAGTCTAGACTGTGAAGTAGGGGAAAAAGTAAAAAATTGGAGGTTAGGTGTGCCGTAGAAGCGATCAGTTGAAGCTGCACAATAGATGAGGGTAGGTCCCTCGGAGCCGGTTTACAAGAGCAGGCTTCAAACAGCCATAAGCTGCTTTGGTAAAGAGCCATGGTAGTGAGCGTTATGGAAAAGGCGCAATTATGCGTCATGTGTAAAATGGAGAGGCGAATGCAAATGAACCACTGATGAAGTGTCGAAACTTCATAGAAGATGTCAAAACCAGGTGTTCTAGCCTAACCTGGGATAAATCTATCGGAAACTTGTTTACTGGATAGATGGCGTCCGGCATATAGGTGGCGCGGATCCATTTTGGGCTATTGTGTAGAACTGCGGGAACCTGTCATTTCGATGATAAGGGAGAAATCCAAGAAGCTAAACTTCAAGGATGAGAGTACCGATGCGAAGAACAGGGGCGGATCAGCTCGTAGTAGTGAAGAAATTTCTGTAATGGAAATGGAGCGAAGGGGCTGAGTTATTCAGTTTTAATTATTTATCAACCGAAAGGGAGGAGTTAATGAGTAAAACAAAGTCTTTTGATATACCGAAGCAAGTTATTTGGAGAGCTTATAAACAAGTATCGAAAAATAAGGGTGCTGCTGGTGTAGATGAGGTTACGATAACAAAGTTTGAAGAAAATCTAAAAGATAATCTGTACAAGCTATGGAATCGAATGTCATCTGGAAGTTATTTTCCAGAGCCTGTAAAAGCTGTAGCAATACCAAAAGGTACAGAAGGGGGACAAAGAATTTTATGTGTCCCTTCAGTATCGGACAGGATAGCGCAGACAGCAGCTACAATGTATCTAGAACCGTTAGTAGACCCGAAGTTTCATGAAGATTCATATGGTTATAGACCAAACAAATCTGCACTGGATGCGGTAGGAACTGCGAGGAAAAGATGCTGGTGGTACGATTGGACGATAGATCTTGATATAGCAGGATTTTTCGACAATTTGGACCACGAGTTGGCATTGCGAGCTATCAAAAGGCACACAGACTGCAAATGGGTCATACTGTATGTTGAAAGATGGATGAAAGCGCCAATTCAGCAAGCAGATGGAAGTAAGGTAGTTAGGGATAAAGGAGTTCCGCAAGGAGGTTCAATAAGCCCGCTGATCTCAAACATATTTATGCATCATGTATTTGATGAGTGGATGAGACGAAAGTGCCCAACAATACCATTTGAGAGGTATGTAGATGATGCGATAGTGCACTGCAAGAGTAGTAGACAGGCGGAATTTATGAGGGTAGCAATTGAAGAAAGACTGGCTGAGTATAAGCTAAAATTACATCCTGCAAAGACACAAATTGTGTACTGCAAGGATGACAATAGGAAAAATGAATTTCCTAAACAAAGTTTTGATTTTCTGGGTTACACATTTAGACCCAGGTTAGCAAGAAATAAAATAGGAAAGCATTTTGTTTCATTTCTTCCCGCAATTAGCAACAAGGCCAAGAAAAATATTACTACAACCATAAGGTCCTGGAAAATACTACGAAATACACACAAAACATTAGAGGAAATATCAAAGACAGTAAATCCAATAGTCAGAGGCTGGTATCAGTACTATGGCAGGTTTTACAGGAAAGAGATATATAAACCTCTGAGAAACATAGAGCAGCACCTAGAAAAGTGGGTCAGAAGAAAGTATAAGAAGCTTCGAAATCATGGAAGACTAGCGAGGCAACTTCTAGGAAAAATGAGGAAAGAAGGGACAAATACTTTTTACCACTGGACACTAGCTTTAGGTCAAAAGACTGAATAATGGGAGCTGTGTGAGTCGCGAGGTTCATGCACAGTTCTGCGAGAGACTGGTGGGGAAGTTCCGCCGGTCTACTCTCCAGCAGAAGTTTAACAGTTTAGATGCGCAGCGAGTAGCATGTGAGAAATATATAAAGAGCAAAGAAGGCTGGGTAGCATTGGCCAAAAGGTACGATGATGGTGGATATTCAGGGAAAAATTTAGAAAGACCAGCAATAAAGGAATTATTTGCAGATGTTAAAGGAGGAGAGATAGATTGTGTAGTGGTATATACGCTCGATAGGCTCTCGAGAGAAACAAAAGACAGCATCGAAGTAACGTCATTTTTTAGAAGACATCGAGTAAATTTTGTAGCAGTAACGCAGATATTTGATAATAATACGCCAATGGGGAAGTTTGTACAAACAGTGTTATCAGGAGCAGCACAACTAGAAAGAGAAATGATAGTAGAGAGAGTAAAAAATAAAATAGCAACATCAAAAGAACAAGGTCTATGGATGGGTGGAACTTTACCGCTTGGGTATGATGTAAAAGATAAAGAATTAATAATAAATGAGAAAGAAGCAAAGACAGTAAAGCATATATTTGAAAGATATGTGGAGCTGAAGTCAATGGCAGGGTTGGCAAGGGAGTTAAATAGTCAAGGATACCGGACAAAATCAGATATCTTTAAAAAAGCGACGGTGAGAAGAATAATAACAAACCCAATATATGTGGGAAAAATCAGACATTATAACAAATATTATGAGGGAAAGCACGATGCAATAATAGAGGAAGAAAAATGGCAAAAAGCGCAAGAATTGATAAAGAATCAACCATATAGAAAAGCAAAATATGAGGAAGCGCTACTTAGGGGAATAATTAAGTGCAAAAGCTGTGATGTAAACATGACGCTAACGTACTCAAAAAAAGAGAATAAGAGATATCGATATTACGTATGCAACAATCACTTAAGGGGAAAAGGCTGTGAATCAGTAAATCGAACAGTAGTAGCCGGAGAAGTGGAAAAAGAAGTGATGAGGAAGACAGAGCAGCTATATGAAAATGGAAAAGAAAAGAGCGAAGAAAAATGGAAAAATTTAAGTTTTGGAAAGCAGAAAGAAGTAGTGAAAAAGTTAATAAAGGGAGTAATGGTAAAAGAAGATGGAATAGATGTACGTTCTGAATCAGAGGAAAAATTTATACCAATAAAGAAGAAAGGAAATAAATGCAGAGTAATCGAGCCAGAAGGAAAAACAAATAATGTGTTACTCAAAGCAGTGGTAAGAGCCCATCTGTGGAAACGGCAACTAGAAGAGGAAAAATATAGAAGTGTGAAAGAGCTGAGTGCCAAAATTAATATAGGTACAAGACGTATACAACAAATTTTAAGGTTGAATTATTTAGCTCCGAAGATTAAAGAAGATATAGTAAATGGGAGGCAGCCAAGGGGTTTGAAGTTAGCTGACTTGAGGGAAATACCGATAGTGTGGAGTGAGCAATTGGAGAAATTCTACGGTTTTATTTATAAAAGTAACAGAAGAGTATGTGCCAGAAGGAGCCGCTACAAAGGGCCATGCCAAGAGATATTGAGATTGATATAGAAAAGTAAGTCAATGTTACAGAATCAATTATGCGAAAATATCAATATAAATGATGAAGATTTTAGCATATCGGACACAACAGTGATAGAAAATGTATCCAATTTTAGCTGCATATTTTAATGGTAGATCTGGAGAGAAATTCTGTATAGCCTTTCTTATAATAATCCGAATTCGATAAGATACGTATTGATGGCTATAGCAGACCAGTAGCATATCACGGTCTGTAAAGAGCTATAAAAGGCAGCTCAGCCAATTGTATGTTCCATATCCTCATTTTGTAGCTAGCTTAAAAACAATATAAAAGAATATTCTTAAAAGACATTGGTACGAATTCCTTAATATATAAATTATAGTAGTTTGTATTTAAATAATAATCTTTAACTTTTATGATCTACCTATCCCGAAAATCAGGACCTCTTCTTGAATCCTTATCTATACGTTCTACCCATGAACCCTTCTGCTTATTGGATTCACTTATAACTTCAGGACGCATTAATCCACCAGATCTTTCAAAATATCCCTGTTTAATAGCATAGTAGACCCAGTAGTCACCTAGCGCGCAATCATTGCCTAACTCTTCTTCGCGACCTTTGAATTTTTCTAATATTTCCTCTCTATTACTCACTTCGACTATAATTTTACTTTTATCTTGTACGTCAGGATACAGTCTAACATCTACATTTCCCAAACTAGTATAGAAGGTTAATACTATATCGCTGCCTTCTATAAGATCTGTGTAATACCTTATTCCACCTTCGATTTGAATTTCTACTTCACTTTTACCAATCCTTATTATATCTCTTTCATATTCTATGCTTCCCTGAGTTAATCCTAAATTTCCTGCTCTATCTGTAATCTTTGCAACATCTATTATGCTGTCTCCAGAATATTCTAAGTAGAGAGTAGAGTTATCTATTCTTACATCATGCAACTCACCATTGGTGGTACTTTTCGCCAATTCAATAAACTTATGAGTATTGCTAATATAATTTTCATAAACTTTTACCATATTAGCTTTATGATCATTAAATTCTGATTCCAGTGCATCAATTACACCAATACCAATTTTACTGTTAAACACTGCTCCTCTTGATACCAACTTACATATTATGTTGCTGGCAACTTTAGGATTTTTCTCTAGCTTACTGATTTTTTCTATTACATGATCTACAAAATTGTATGCTTTTTTACCTTGAGAAGACTGCTTAGAAAAACCAATCCTTACTCCGGAGCTTATAGCTTCATTTACGATTTCTTCTAGTCTATACATATCTTGAACTTCAGATATCTTACTTAAAAATTCATTCAGCTTTACCTGATTCGGTGTATTCCATAAAGTTGATTTTAAACAATACTTTTCTCCCACACTATAAAAAGATCCACGACAATCTAAGAGAGAAGCTTCTTTCTTGCAAAAACTACCTGCTCCTGCTGATAGGAATAAATCTACTACTTTCTTATTAATGCACCGAGCATAATTAAGTATTTTCGAACTACCGTTTCTTTCTCGAATACTAAAAATCACCTTCAGGTCTTCGCTATTCTTGTGTTTACCTAGAAACTCTTTTAAATTTTTAGTGAGGTTAATGAGGTTAGCAGCATAACCTGAACGATCCTCATCTTTGCTCCAGATACAATCGTCATATGTACTAAAATATTTATCAAGTATACAATATAATTGCGCACTCAAACTCTTTTGGTCATTAGTGAAAAAGCATTCTTCAATATAATAGTAACGATTATCAATTGCAACTTGTAGTGGCGTTTCCCCTTTTCTATTCTGTATGGTAGGATTAGCTTTTTTCTCTAGGAGTAAATTAACATAGCCAGTATGACCAATACTAGCGGCATGATGTAATGGTGTTTCTCCTCTGTGATCTTGTATATTAGGGTTGGCCTTTCCTTTTAAAAGAGAAGCTGCACTAGCAAGAACATCAGTATAATGCAGGGGAGTCCTTCCTTTATCACTCTGTATGTTAGGATTAGCACCTGCCTCTAGGAGTAAATCTACAGTTTCATTATATCCTTGAGTTACCTTACCTACAGAAGATACTAGATGCAATACTGTTAATCCAGATTCTCCTCTTTTAAGGTTAAGAACAGCTTTGAGGTCTTGATTATTCTTATTGCTTTGTAGGAAATTTTTAAGTTTTTCAATACAGTACTCACAATGTCTATCTTCTTTTTGATCATAATGACATGGATCTAAACCTTTAACGATGTTTAGTAATTCTCTATTTAACTTCTCCTTTTGACTTCCTGTTAAATTAGGTGTACTAGCAATCCATGTACATACTATACCCTCAAACGAAAGTTTACTATCCATTAAAAGACGAGAATTAAGCGATGAAAAAAGATGTTTTTTTATCAATTGATACTCTTCATCTAATATTTTGTCAGCGCTTAAATCTTCTCCTAGCTTTTGCTCATATGCTTTTTTATCTTGCCCAGTAATACATTCATTAACAATCATATCATACCTCCTACTAGCCTAGATAGATGATATATTATGTACAATATATAATATTAGTCAAGCTAATTCAACATAATCTTTTTACTACTCATATGATTAAGATTTTGTTAAGTTTTTATGGTGAGTACTATTAGGTTAAAAGTTGTTTATTACTGGAAGTTTTAGCCAATTTTACTATAGATCAACAAAATTGAGAACACTAGCTATATTTAATATATAGGAATATAATGGATTATGCTTTATAAGAAGTGCAAAAACTGCTGAAGCTTATACAGTAACCTGCGGATCCACTTCAGCAGAATAAACAAACACATGCCAGTATTAGTAGAGAATTATTTATAAGTCAACTAACTTTTTCAAAAAATATTTTAGTGAAGATACCATGCTAGCTAGTGTTATAAAGAATTGAATTATTGACTCTTCCTAAGATTGCAAAAAAGGTCATATATTTGTGAGAACAAGCAGCGTAAAAATAAGGTTATAAAAATAGAAGGTTTAAATTATTTCAATAAGCTTAGGCAAAACAGTTCGTATGTAGATATGGATAAAATAGGCAATGATCAAATTTACGCACAGGGCAAACTTAAATAAAAATGTGATATAAAAAGAAGTAAGACGACTATTTCTTAAGACTAAATCACTGATTAACTGCTCGAGATGGACCTGCTTGTTGAACATAAGGTTGTTGGAGATTACCTGGCTGTTGACCAAAAGCAACCACAGAACTATGTCTTACATCTACCTCTACAAACTCATCACTAATTTTTATAAGGGAACCTTCATCTGTTGCACCTTCATTAAAAACAGCATACACCAGTTTCACTTTGCCAGCATCAGTAATTACCTTATACGCTTCACCTTCTTTATATCTTGTCAACTGGTCCTTAGCCTCTTTTTCTTTTTTATCCAAATCTCCTTTCTTAGCAAATTTTAGCTCTATTCCAACTGGGGGGTATTCTTTTTTTTGATCAGTAGCATTTATAACCAACATAACATCCAACTTCTCTCCACCACCTATTTGAAATTCAGTAATAACTTTTATATTATCTTCTCCGTAGCTACTAAATAAACCATGCAATACAGCTTGAAATGTAGCCTCATTGCTTATTAATGATTTGAAAGGATGTAGTATATGAGAAATTTCTTCAAATAGTTTTTTGTAATCATCATATTTACCAGATTTTATAGCTTTGCTCAAAGCTGCTTTAAATTTTTTATTTTCCACAATTGGAGTAAAATTACCTTGTAAAATTTCTTTACCTCTTTTATATTGATCCAATGAGTCATACGTATTTACTGTAATCCCCTTATTCTTATTACAGTACTGATCAAATGGATTCTTATTACTAGGTGTATCATCCAGATGGCAATTCACCTCACTTATTTTTATATCTTTAATTTTTTTAACTCCTTCTATATTTTCAATGGGACTGATTTTATTATCTTTCATCGCCTCTACTTCATGTATAACGAAATTACCCAAAGCAGCTTTTAAGCTTTTTTTATTATCTTCAGACATCTCAGTAATATTCAATACAAGTACTTTATTACCTAAAATTAATACGGTAGTCGTAACACAATCTAAAGCGTACTTATCTATAACGTTTGGACGATTTCTCGAGGTTCGTTCTGATGTACCTTGATTACAAATAAAAATACGTTTGCTTAATTTTTCATCTTCAATTCTATCAGGAATAAGCATTAACTGTCCTATAATAAACCGACTTACGTAATGTATATTATCACTACCTCCATTGCTCCAAACAATTCCATAGTAAAGATACTCTAGCTGTGTTCTTATCACCTCAGCATTCGCTGCTTCAGTGCCAAGTAACTTTTCTATTACAGAATTACCTTCTCGACTAAGAAAATTTTCTACATCAATTTTAACATTTTCGTGATGAACCATGTCAAAATTTAATCCTACACAAATAGCTTCATTAGCTATAGTAATCATTCTTATAGAGTTAGAAAAAGAGCCCTTAACATAATCTTCTGCTTGCTTCAATGCTTTTATCACTGTACTTATCTCACCAGTACCTGCTTTAAGCTCAATAATAATAGGAATAGAGCTTAGAGGTTGTCCGGAAACTAGTAAATTCAAGCATATTCCCTCTTTAACATAACCCTACTCATAGCTAGGTATATGAAATTCTCAGTGGATGTTGTGAGTAAATCATACTCCTTCGATAGCCTTCTATTCCTATTAACCCAAGCAAAAGTCCTTTCTACAACCCATCTTCTTGGCTGTACTTTAAACCCTTGTTCTCTTGTTGGTAGTAGCTCAGGTGGCGTATCTTTGTGCACCCAAAATCTACATGGAGGCCTTTTAACAATTTCAATATCTATGTCATATTCTTCCTTTATGTGATTCTTTAAATTTCTTCCTTGGTATCCCATGTCAGCCCACATTTTTTTAACTTTAGTATATTTTGTTCTCATATTGTTTAATGCTATTTTAATACCATCTCTATCATTTTCGTTAGCAGCGCCTACGTAACAACCTAGTATAAAACCCTGAGTGTCTGTAATTATATGCCTTTTTCTACCCTTTACTTTTTTACTTCCATCATAGCCTTTGATCCCCCCTTTTCTGTAGTCTTTACAGATTGACTATCTACTATACAGGCACTCGGCTGCTCATTCCTTCCTATTTTTCTTCTACTATATTTTGTAATTTCATAATTCATTTTCTCAAAAATTCCCTGCTTCTTCCATTGCCTGAACTGCTCATACACAGTCTTCCATAGCGGAAAATCATTTGGTAAATACCGCCATTGACACCCTGTACGCAATACATAGAAAATTGCTTCTAATATTTCTCTTTTGCTATACTTTGGCGGCCTTCCTCCTTTCTTGTATGATACTCTGAAGTGTTTTTCTATTCTTGCCCATTCCCTTTCGCTTAGATCTGTTGGATACTTTTTTCTCATCTTTACCCCGTACTAAAATTTCAGATATTATAGCCTTTTACTTGTTTCCGGACAACCTCTTAGCGACTTATCAGAACCGCGCACAAGTAAAATAATGTCTGCGTAACCTTTTCCAGCAAATAATTCGAGATAAAGTTTTAGGTGAAAACGATACTTAAAATTTATCAAAAACCCAGCTAAAAACCCATGATGACTTGATTCTTTACCGCTAAATAGAGTTTCTTTTTCATATTTCTTATAGACATTTGTAATATAATTAAACATTCTTCTAGCGTTCTTTTTTACTTCTTCGAAATCTTGATTACTCAATTTTGAAATTAAGCTCTCTAGGTCTTGTTGGTCACGATCTTTTTCTATTTCTGTAAAACCTTTTTGTGAATAATCAGTCTTTTTACTAAAAGCTGGATCAACATTTCCGTACTTTACTTCTTTTCCTGTAATTGTTATTTCATGCTCTTCTTTTTCTAGTTTATCAAACTCTGCTCCCCTTTTCCATTTCTGTGCTATTTTTTCTAACTCTCCTTGAGAGAACTTTAAATGCATGTTACCATCAACTTGATCAGACACCGTTATACACTTAAGTCCCTCATTAGTTAATATAGCTATTTTTAAAGTTCTATTATCATCAAAACGAAAATGAAGTTTTTTGATACCAATTTTAGTAGCAAGTTCTGTGTCTAATACAGTAGCAAACATACCAAAAAAGAAACTAGGGAAAAAGCCTGGCTTTCCAACTGAATGCAAAAAAGAAGGAGATTGATTGATAAACGATTGGAACCTTTTGTGAAAATCTAGGAACTCGTCTTTTGATTTATTTCTCATCAACAGAAGCTGTACCAACTCAAGCGGCTTGACATTACTTGGCACATTACTCTCCTATTTGCTATGGCCTAAAGATTTTATATTATATGGGGTATCAGTCGTACTGAGATTTGACTGTGGCAAAGTATCACCAGCTTCACGCAAAATTGATTCTTTAGAAGCTTCTTGAGCTAATTTAGAAAATACTTGTTCTCCTAATTGCAATTTTTTACCCCCATGAAATAACTGAATTTTGCTTAATACAGAATCTTTAACCTTTATCATCCCTTCACCACTCATTTCCTTTACGTGCTTTAATATCTTCCCTAATATTTCTTCTTTACTTACCCCTTGTCTACTTGGATCCACAATTAAATTTGCTATTGTATATGTAACTGAATAGTCTACAAAAATAGAGGAAATAGATTGCTCCCCGCAGTCTTGAGTTTTTAATTTTATTATACGTTCCCAAACATTCATCATACATTTTTTTGTTTCTTCAGACAGATCTGGATTCTTCAGTACTTGATCTGATAATGAAGATAAAAAAGTTGTGTAACGTTCACATTCAATCTGACTACACAATCGGCTTAATTCCAAAAAAGAATCAAAGTAATACTGACCTACTAGCACATTCAACACTGCATAATAAGTATTTTCCTTATAATCTCTATCTAGTAATTTTTTCTTTTGCTCATCATCCATTTTAGACAGGCAAAACTCTATGGTGTCTACTTCTTTGTAACCCTTTACTGCAGATAAAGCTGCTTCAATTAACAGATCATCTTTATCTTGACTAGAAATATTAGGATCTCTGTGCAATTTATTATAAAAGTATTCTATACCCTCTTCCCAATTTTTACGTGAGTTTACTCGTATGGCTTCTTTTAAACCTTCAACTGTTGTATATTCGTTTAGTTTTCCAACCTGTTTATTAATAAGGGAAGACCAAAAAGCTTTTATAGGGCTACTCTCTTTATGGTGATCCAAAAGCTCATCTTTTAGCTCATCATCAGAAACATCTTCTTCAAATGCACTATTTTTAAACTTTATAAATACTTGCTCAAATAATCTAGGTATCTCACCTTCTAAGCAGTATTTACATGCTAAGTAATATCTTTTAGAAATGTTTAATGGATTCTCTTTTCCATTTTTATTTTTTTCTTCAGTTAACCTTTCACCAACAATTTCATTTTTTAATCTTACTCCATCCCAACAAGAATTATCAGAGAATATATCAGAAAAAAAAATTAGTTTTTCCTCATCAAAATCTTCAATTAATTGAATATAAACCCTCAACCATCTTTCTACTCTAAGATGTTTTCTTGCTTTAACTTGATTATCGTCGCCTTTAATAGCACCTTTTAATATATCAAGTATTTTATTGTAATTGTGATCCAAATCAGATTCCATACCCGTAACCCCATTTTGTATTTTAATATAAACTTTAGTCTAGTAAATTATCGTTGCCAAGCCAATCTTTTTCTCCAAACCTTACCACTGCACAACAGGAAATTTCTTGAGAGCCAAGTATGATATTTTCATTCTAATAATTAATTGTAAAACACTTTTACTTACGAAAAAATAGACCTTGCTTTAACTAAAGAAATTCCTATTTTAGTGCTACAAAAATTTGAATTATTGACTCCTCCTAAGATTGCAAAAAGGGTCGTATATTTGTGAGAACAAGCAGCATAAAAATAAGGTTATAAAAATAGAGGATTTAAATTATTTCCATAAGCTTAGGCAAAACAGTTCGTATGTAGATGTAGATGAAATGGCCTAATGTAGCTAGTTTTAGCGTATAGCAAGATCAATATACAAAAAAGTTCGTATGTATCGCTTGGTAGTCCAACGCATCCCAAAACAAACTCTTCTCACGTCTCTTGATTTTGAGCGCTGGAAATGGTTATTTTGCTTGAGATCTTAATAATATATTTTGCTAAATTAATATTGATTTACTTGCGGAAGAATAATGAAGACAAGCTCATGACGAAACAAAATTCAAAATAAATAAAATCTCATGTATTGAGTCTATTAAGGGTCTTTTGCCTAAAACTACTTTGGGTTAGAAAATTTTTCTATACATAATGGTAATTGACAAAGTTTTAAAGGTAGAGCAACATGTCTAAAATATATTAAATCTTGTTAGGAGGTAAGTATGGGTTACGAAAATGTACAAAAGGTATTACTAACTTCCATTAAAGAGGATGATCCTCATAAAGGGCTTAAAGAGTTAGAGATTAAAAGATGGTGTATTGCATATCAGACATTGCTGAATAAATGGGATAGCACAATAATACCACCCCTTTTTAAGAAAGTTTTAGAAGATGAAACTTGTTGGAAGATAGAAGATGCTTCAGGACAAATTAGACTCAATAGGTATACTTTCGGGGAAAAATTGTTAGCCTTGAAAACTTTAGATGGGCAAAGAAGTCTTATTAGACCCTTTGATCGCTACAGAATTGCCTGCTGGTGTTGTTTTGAAGACGAGATAAGAGCTATTTTTGAGGAATTTAAATTAACATTAGGTAATAAGCCAGTAGAGAGTTTAGTTAAGGGATGTGATAACGGGGCTTTAATGATCTACTGGTCACATGCTATGAATAACCAGGAACATCAGTTAGAACTAAATAATGAGCACCCATACGTTTACGCTTTTAAATGTGCAATGCTGGAAAAGCATGTCGAAGCCTTGGAGTTCTTTTGGAATAAGTTGCAATCAATTGATTCCGTATCCTCAGAAAGAAAAGAAGATTTATTAATGGAAGTAGCGTATAATAAAGGGCGTTTTTCTGCTGATAATGTTGGTATGGTTGATTTTTGCCTACGTTATCTTGATCTTGACAGATATCATGAATTATTAAAAAGAGATTTTAAACAAAATAAGTATCATTATACGTTAAGTACGCTCACAGGAAGTTACTCCTTTGAAAGTGCTAAAAGGTTATTTGAACATTTAAAGTCAGAAGATTTATCTCCTGAAGGTTATAGTACATCAATGTTTGGAGCATTGGATTCACTTGTTTCTGTATCAGATGATAGTTTTATTAAGTCTGGTAGTGACATGCTTGCCTACATGTGGAATCGTTCTGGCTTTGAAGCTCATAAGCAACACTTTTTAGATAAGTTGGGTATAGGATATGCATCTAGAAATAGAATTGCTTGTCTGATAAAAAAGAATGCGGATATTAAGGTATTGCCGGAAATTATTAATTCACTTAGTCAAGAGCAAATGCAATCTATTATGGAAGAAGATAAATCAATACATGAGATATTCACTAGAATTAGAAATAAGCAACTAGTTGGTGGAGGAGATGATCAGTTGCCAAATTCATCATTAGATGTAGAAGCTATACAACAGAAGGTGACTGATGTTAGAAGCAAAGTGTAGTGTTAAGATAAAGTTATTTAGTTACTTAAACTTAAACGAAAGCATGCAAAGAATTTTAGTGAGAGTAAAAATTGTAAAAGGTTAAAATCAGGAGGCGGTTATGGTTGATAACAATCAACACCAAGAAAAACCACAAGATTTCGAGTTAATTGAGTTGCTTTTTGGGAAAGTAGATTCTTCAACTTCTAATGCAGTAGATCAGTTAGATCAATCTTTTGAAGCAAGATATCAGTCATTGGTTGATCAAATACAATCTTATTTACATTCTAGTGAAAAGCCTGGCTTTTTTCCTCATAGATTTTTAGGTTCTTTTTCCAGTGTATTAGATACTAAACTTAATGATAAGCTAGGCATAAAAAAATTGCACTTTCGTTTTGAGGGGGCAAGAACTTTAAAGATTGTAGCAGAAACAGAATCCAAAATACATGTTTTTATTTTCACTGAAGATATAGAAGCTCAACATTCTAAACAAACAAATACTAAGAATTTTGAATTCACCACAGGTGAGTGGAAGAATGTGATGGGTAGAGATTATACTCCATTAGACGAACGTAAGCTTCAAATTGATGTGATAAAAATTCTAAAAGATAAATATGAGTTAGTAAAAAGCAGACCAAAGTCAGACAAAGATGTTAAGTCGAAGAAGTTACATTTATATCTGAAGAATAACATATTGGAATGTAAAGCTAAGGATATATATGGAAATATTCAAACAATGCAAATTGATTCTGGTGAATTAAAGGGTAATGATGCGTTTAAAAATAAATTTTTTAATGAAATCAAGCAGTTTCTAGGTAAGTCAGGTAAAGATCTTAGTGATGATGTTAGAAAAGAATTATCAAGACTTACGTCAGTAAAGGGATATACCTTAAAGAGTGATGGAGAAGATGAAAAAATAAACATTAAGGTAGAAAGTAAAAAGAAAATTGTAGATCAACCCATTGAGCCTACAGTAAAGTTTCAGGAAGTGACAAAAAAGCTGGGTAAGTCTATTTACCTAGAGGATTATATAGAAAAGCTTGTCAGTTCAGATACACGTCAAGCTAAGGAAAATCTCGAAGACATTCTAAATTATATTAAAAAAGTTCATACCAATTTAGATTTACAAGGTAATGTTTATGGCATTAAAGCTCGCGAAGCTGATCAACATGGTTTTGTAGCAGGAGTATTTGATAACTTTCGATATCGTGATAATACCAAGGTCTACCTGGAGCAATTTGCTGGAGGAGGTTACGCTGATATTGTTTTGCTTGTTCGTGGTCCTAATCGTGCTATTGATTCAGTGCCAATTCTTATTGAACTTAAGGCTGGAACTGAAGGACAAGTTGATCCAAGTGATGCGCTGAGACAAGCTGAGAATTATATAAAAGGTTTTAGAACAAACAAGATGAGGGTTTTAACCAATGCAGATAATGCTATTGCTGTTGGGTTAAATTTAGATAATGCGGAACCGTTTAAAACTGAAGTAAAACCTATAAAACAACCACCAGCTCCTTTGATGGAGGAATTTATCGAACTAGTTGGCGAGTGGGATAATCAATCAATTTCTGAGGAAGTTTTTAAGCGAAAGGTAAAAGATTTGTTATCAAGCGAATACCATACTTTTCCAGCGAATAAAGAAACAAAAGATCATTACTATTTCAGTAGAGATATATTAGGTCAATCAATTTTAATTAACAAGATTGGTCAAGATCAGGGTAACGTAAAAAAATATATATATTCATATAATGAGTATCCGCTAAATTGGCCTCAGGGAACGGAGTACACTTTATCTAAAAGCCCTGTTACAACATTAATATTTGTTCAAGGTAATGAAGGGCAAGAAAACACAGCATTCATTTTTCATATACGAGAGTCCAATACAAAAGAATTCTATGCTGATAAAAAAATTCCAGTGCTGAACATACCTGGAATAGGAGGAGTAGGCAATGTCATAGAAACTAAAATGAGTCTTAAAAAATATGAAACAGGGTTATCTTTTGAAGAACTTTTTGAAATAGAACAGATAAGCAAATATAAACCAAGTAGTGCAGATCAACAATTTGCAGGTAGTTTTCTTAAGATACCTAATTCTGATGAATTGAAGGCAAAACTTGATCAAGCAATCACTTCTCAACATGCTTCTGACGGTGAGGTTTCATTGCAAGCCTATAAAGTGTTGCTTAGTGAAGTGGCAGATACGGTTTACCCTATTAAAGATTTGATTACTAATGAAGCAAGATTGCAAGCTGTGCTTAATGGTTTACTTAGTAGCTACAGTGATTTGAAGCTAAAAGAGACTGCCACAAAACAAGAAGATTCTGCAAAGACTGTAATTATACCTGAATTTCAAGTAGGAGCAGGTGGTCGTGTAGATATGGTAATTCAAGGTATTGGTCCTTCACCTCAGGGTACTAAAGAATATACTCCTATAGCACTGGAATTTAAGCTTATAGATAAAAACTTAAATCAAGATCAGCTGAAACAGGAAGTTGATAAATTAACAAAAGAACAAAATATTAGATATGCTAAAGGGGCAGCACTGAAAGCAATCACAGATAGTGACAAAATGCTTTTCGTGGGTGTAGTTGTTAATGTGAAGGCTAAAGACAAAAATTCTTTAATACTAATGAGTGATAAATTTGTTCCTGCTAAAGTAGTCCATAGTTCTGTACTTCTGATTGGTGGTGATAAAGTTATTGATAAACCCAAGGGGAAGCCTTTAGGATTAGTAGAAGAAGTAATACATAAAATCGAATATTCATCTATACAAGAAGAAGATTGGCGGACTTTAGAATCTGCAACAGCAGCAGAACATTATGACTATTGGCTGCAGCAATATGATATAGCTGATATTGCAAGAACAAAATATGGTTATGGAATTGATGGAGCTGACACATTATTTGAAATAGTGGGATCACCAGAACACATAGTCAATCAATTGCAACAGTTTCAAAATAGCGTAAGAGGTGGTGAAAAAAGGCCATTAACTTTAATTGTTAATTTAGATAATAATCACTGGGTTACGTTAATCATTTCCCATCAAAATGGGCAATATGATGGATATTATGCAGACTCATTGGGTAATAATGTTCCAAATAGTATTCGTCAAGTTTTACAAGATGCTCAAATTAACGTTAATGATGTTTATATTACTCAACAAACAGATGGTCACAATTGCGGCTTATGGGCATTGGAAAATGCTAGAGATATTAATGCTGTATTGCAGGAAGGTAGAAGTAACATTCCTAATGAAATACGTAATCGTTTACAAGTTCAAGGAAGAGATGAGAATTATTTTATAGATATGAGGAAAGATGTTTCAGGGGCATTAAGTATAGATCCACAACGTATAGCTAACTTAGAGGCTGTACTTGCTGAAACACAACAACCCAGATCTCACCTAGATGCTTGTATAGGGCGAGGTAGTAGAAGTAAAAGGAGCACTAATAATTGTTTATTTTCAAAAGATGATGTGGAGAAATTTAGTAAAGGAAAGGTAGATGAAAATAATGTAGACAAAATTATAATTGATAGTGAAAAGTTTCTTACTTATGTTAAAAGTGGTCAAGATGAAGGAAAAAATGCTCAGCTAGTAGAGTTTATTGGAGATAAAAGTATTGAAGGTGATCACAGGTACTTACTTGACAAAGTGATTGGAGATCAAGGATACGAGCGCTATATTCAGAATGAGCGTATCAAAGATTTATATAGTGACGTTTTACGGCAAAGCAGTGATTTAACAAAAAACCCGAAATTAAAGAGTAGGTTAATGAATGCTGCAGGTGGAATACAATTAATAAGAGGAATTCATGGTGCTATTGTATCTTGCAAGGATGGAACAGCAACGGATTGTGGATTAAATTTAGGCGGAATAGGATGGTCTTTTGCATCTCAACCAATTGAGAATGTAATGGTTAAAATTACTCCAAAAGTTGTAGCATCAGCTGAAAAGGTTGTGGGAAAAATTGTACCAGGTACTTTAGGTAAACAGGCAAAATTTGCTGTCCGGGTTGTAGGGGTAAAATTTGGAGGTGCGGTAGCAAGAGGTACAGCAGGGGCCTTAGCTGGTGTCTTTGATATTGTTGATATAGGCATGTCAGCAAGTAATCTTGTAGATTGTAAAAAAAGAGAGAATGGTGATAATCCATGTGGAGAAAAGGAGATAAGAGATAATATAGCATCTATAGCCTTTTCTAGCACTTCATTTGTTTCTGGTGTTGCTCTTACAGCACTTAGCATGCCTGGAGTTGGTATTGCAGTTGGAGTCGCATTGATGGTAGCTTCTGGGGTTTATAGCGGTGTTAGCAATATCGTGGAGTACGAGAAAAAGTACGATACAACCCATGATGAAAATTGGCGTATTTTTTGGCATACATTTGCTTTTCAACCTATACCACAAGATGTACAACGTCTTGCAGCAAGAAAGGAAATGGTTAATAGTCTCACTAAAGGAGCGTGGCAAGCTTTAAATAATAGCCCTAATAGTACTGTTGCTTATGGTATTGGTCTTGGAAAAGTAAGCGGTAATACTCTTCGTCCAGATTATGCAAAGATTCTTATGAATAAAGCAGAAAGAGCCAATACGAGAAATCTTTCACGTATTATACCTCATAGTATTGAAGGTGCTAGCAGGGTTTGTTTACCACAGGTTACTGACCAAGATTATGAAAAAGAAGGTACAAAAAATTCATTCGACTTTGCTTCGTATTATTGTGAAAATTCAGTGGTTATTAGTCACGATAATAGGGTAAAAGCGAAACAAAAGGATAAAACAATTGTTTATGATTTAAGTAATGTAGACAAAGGTACCATCATAGGGAGTGATGAATGGAACAATAATTTTCTAATTGACTCAAGTACAGCAGAAATAGTTGGTGGTAGTAATAAGGTAGTAAATAGGTTTGTTGTAAATAACGTTGACTTCTCAGGTAAAATTATTGGTGGAAGTAACTCCATTAATATACTTGATTTAAGCCAATTGAAAGATCCAGTTATAGGAATGAACGTTAACTATCGTTTTAAGCCTAATGCCTCTGGGTCATTAAAGGCAAGAGTAAATGGTCGTTGGTTAATCAATGATCAAATTGATAATAATGGCATCTTTAATTATTACTATGTTGGAAGAAAGAACAAGGTGGATGAGGTTTTGTGCATGGGTTACTCTGAACACTTTACAGGAATCGATGATCGTGATGTTATCATAGATAGTGGTGGTGGCTCTAACAACAATGAGAAAGATATAGTTGAAAATTGCAAAAAAGTAATTATTTTGCCGTATACTACAGTCAAGGGTGGAAAGAGCAACTATACTTTTTACGTAAAAGCTGCAGACTACAAAGGTAAGGGTTTGCATTCAGAAATTGATGTAGATGGAACAGGAACTGTAATTTTTCCGGAAATTAATTTATTAGGTGATTGTGATCAAATAACTTACTTTAAAAACAGTAATACTTTATCTTTAAAAATAAATTTTGGTCAAAACAATCAATTTACTCTTGATGTAAAAAATTATGTTGAGCAAAGCAGTAATAAACCTCGCTTTGCACTAATAGATAAAAATGGTAGTAATATTGTTCCTAAGATTGAAAGATCAGACTCATCAACTATAAAAATTACTTCATTTGAATTATATTCAGAACATTCCTTAGATAATTTTGACAATGTTGAAAGTCATTACAAGAAAATTCTAAACAATAACAAGGATTACAAAGTCTTTAGTGTTATCAGAGATAGAGTACAGAATCATGGTAATAGTGCAGTTCCAAATATGGTTTTTGGTTCTCAGGAAGATGATGTAATGAACTTCGATCAAGGTACTATATTTGCGAGAGGAGGAAAAGGAAGTGACGTGTATATTATTGCTGATGGTATAGGTAACAAAGAAATTCAGATTGATAATTATTCAGATGATGAAAAAGCGGATACGCTATTTATGCCAGAGGTTGAAAAAGATTTTTTAGTCCAACAATGTAACTTACATTTAAACTATAATAATACTAGTATTCAAGTAAAAAACTATCTTCAAGATCGTAATTATAGACATCTCGTAATTATGAATAAAAAAGGAGAAACATTTATTCCTTATGTACAGTCAATGTCGTGTTCTTCCTCAGAAAAAGGTAAATTAGTTCCTTTTTTCCACGCTACACAAGCTCAAAACATGTTTGTGTTACCTAAAGATTTTCAAGATAATCATGTAGTGATAGATTCCCGTCTTGAAGATATTGAGCGATATAGAAACAAAGATCATCTTTTACTGATAAGGAATAACGAGGTTCCTTTTATAATAAAAGTAGAAAATTTTTATGATAATCAAAGTAAATGGAGAAACGTTAATTTTTTTCTGTGGAATGATGGTAATTTTTCCTCATATCTTGGCTTACAGCAAGAAGTTAATGGAATAATGGACTATCAAGATAAACTTAAGAGTGATTATGAGAAAACTGTAAAAGAATACACTATAGACTTCACTGAGTCTGTCGATATTACACATAATCAAAATGGTACTTTAAATTCGATAGAGGAAGATGAAAAGCGTATAGGAGTAATGATACTAAAGAATATTACTCCAGATCGGATTAGAGTTTCTAGTAGTAACACAGATTTGGTGTTTTCTGATGAAGTATCCAATCACACAATCAATATAAAGAATTGGAATAATTCTGAGTCTCATAGAATTTCTACGTTGGAGTTTGATCTAGGTTTAGAACCAATAACGCTCGGTAGATTAGATAGGTTTAGCTTATATGAAGTAGGGAAAGTACAAGACCTAATTGAAAAAGCTTCAGAGAATTATAAAAATAAAAGTAAATATGCTCCTAAAGTAGAAAATGACTTTAAATGTTTAGTATCGATTGATAATTTTATAATGGAAAACAAGAACCCAATATACCAATGTTTAAGTTTTTCTTCACTTCAGGACCATGTAAGCTTTACAGAAAATTCCTGTAGTTTAGAACAAATTGAGGAATTAAAAAATAAAACGCCAAGTAGTAATCAGATTTTAACATTGCTTGAAAAGTTAGAAAACAACCTTTTGCTGAATGGCTATGATTCAAACATAATAGATCAGTGCAATAATTGGATGATCTCTTCAGGGTTGGGAGTATTGAAACCTTTGGTAAGTACAGCAGTTTATGAAGGTAAATGGGATGAAGTTAAAACCCTTCTTGATAAAACTGCTAAAAAAAGTAATGTTGATATTGAATATAAAAATCAGTGTTCACAGAACTGGACGCCTTTGCATTATGCTACTTACAACGGTAATGTAGAATTAAGCAAGAGTGTATTCAAAGCATTTTTAGAGAAGAAAGGTAATATTAATGCTTTAGAGAGTACTAGTTGCAACAGTGATAATTGGGCGCTTTTGCACTATGCTGTTCATTATGGTAATCCTGATATGGTTAGCTTTCTTATAGATAAAGGTGCTAGTATTGAAATTAGAAGTAAGGAGGGTAAGACACCCCTGCATTTGGCTGTTGAAGAAGCCAAGCAAAACGTAATTAATCTTCTTCTTGATAGAGGTGCTGATATCGAGGCTAAAAACAACGATGGTAGAACACCTCTATATTTAGCCGCTTACAATAATGACTCAGGTGTAATTGAACTTCTTTGTAACAGGATCAAGACTAAAAGTAATGACGCATTTAAAATGATAAAACAGGTTGAATTTTTAAAGAAGGAAGTTGTTAACCAAGCAAATATTCCATCTAACGCAAAAAGATTGGTAGAGTTTTGTATAAGTAGTTTAAAAGGTTCGATAAAAAGTACAGCAAAAAAGGTGCTAAAGGATGGTATGCTGCATAATCGTAGTGCTTCGACTATTGAACTTTTGGATGAGATTTATAATTTTGATGAAAAGTTGTTTGATAGAGCAATTAAGGAAGCTGTAAGTGACGTATACTGGCAAGTAGATAAAAAAGAAATATTAAGGTTTATATACAGTCATAATAACCCTGGTCAGAGTATCTCAGGTTATATGGCTGTGTTTGATAAAATGCCGAAGAACGATGGTGCAGTATTTGAGTTAGCTCACTGTATTAAAAGTACAGTGAACTCTAATAAATATTCCGGGGTCAGTTCAGAAAAAAGATCTGATCTTGAAAGGCTAAAAAGTAAATTACCAGAGTCAGTGAGAAATGCGGTATTTTCATCAGAGGTATGTATTAAAAATGTTGAGTATGGAAGGTACTTGTACTCACCTAATAATGATTGTATGTACCACTTAAACAATTGTGATAGGGATAGGCGGTATGTGTTCACTTGGCCTTCAAATGGAAATAGTGATCAATTTAAGTGGAAGGTTGAGCTCAATGGCGATAATGTGTATCTAAAGAATGTTGAGTATGGAAGGTACTTGTACTCACCTAATAATGATTGTATGTACCACTTAAACAATTGTGATAGGGATAGGCGGTATGTGTTCACTTGGCCTTCAAATGGAAATAGTGATCAATTTAAGTGGAAGGTTGAGCTCAATGGCGATAATGTGTATCTAAAGAATGTTGAGTATGGAAGGTACTTGTACTCACCTAATAATGATTGTATGTACCACTTAAACAATTGTGACAAGGATAGGCGGTATGTGTTCACTTGGAAATCAGGGGAAAGTGTTATCAATGGTGTTTGGAAGATTGAAGATTGTGGATCTACTCGCAAGAGACGTAGTATACAAGGGTCAAATGGTTATAATCAAAGTGTAGTAGACTATCAGTCAATATTGACTGAAGAAAATAGTCAGCAAATAGCAAGTAGAACATCTGCTATGGTTGAAGATGTTGAAAGGCACACCTTTTTAAATCAGTCAAAAAATAAGTTAGATTTAGATAGTTGTTTAAATAATAGAGGGAGAAGCAACGCTGCGGATTCTATGAGGAGAGATGTTTGTAGTGAACTCAATGCAAGTGGGAGAAAAAATATTGTTCTAAGCGGAAACGATGTATGTACAATTACTTCAGGTCATGAAACACTTGATATTGAAAACTTCCCTATTCAAGAGGTAATCATTAATGAGGATGTCAATGGAAAGAAAAGTTTAAGAAGTATATTAGATTTACATCAGCTGGTACAGCAAGTAGATAGGGATTTGAGTATAAAACCGACACCAACGATTATTAAAGACAAAAATGATTTATTAATTAAGTTATCTATATCAGCTACCGGCTTGCAGCAAGATGTAATAACAGTTAGGCTGAAGGATGCACTTATAAATAAGTGGTATAAAAAACTACAAATTATTTTTGATAATGCACCGGTGGAAATAGATGGTAATCTAGATTTAAAGTCTTCATTCTTTATTTCTGATGAGAAAATTATTGTAGTAAGACCTCAAGACATAGAAGAAAATAGTAAACTAATTATATCTAAAAAAGCAGGGCGGTATACCTACCTTCATGATAAATATGACTTGATAGTTACCAATGCCTTTAATGCTGGCATAGAAGCAAATGAGTTGTGTATTATATATTTTAGAGATTTCTATAAAGAACCTGAAATGAAAACATTATCTATAAAATTTACTGACAAAGAGATATTATTAAGTAATGAAGTAGATAAAATACATAATTCAGATAGTATTGATAAATTAAATAATGTGAGTTCTATTGTTAATTCACAAGAGAGTTCTATACATTTAGAGGTTCCAAACAGTGGAGACATAAATGCTCAAGGTAAACTTGACAGAACACTGTTGCATCTTGCTTCCGAGGCGGGTGAATTTGATAAGGTTAAACTTCTTCTTGATAGAGGTGCTAATATTGAAGTTCAAGATAAATTTGGGTACACACCAATATTTCTTGCTACTCAATCAGGTAAATGGAGCGTGGTAGAACTTCTTCTTGATAGAGGAGCTAATATTGATGCTCAAGACAAGGAAGGTAAAACACTTTTACACTTTGCTGCATCAGGAAATAATTTGGATATGGTTCAATTCCTTCTTGACAGAGGTGCAAGTATCGAAGTTCAAGACGGGCGTGATTGGACACCGATACTTTATGCTGCTCAGTCAGGTAAATGGGGTGTGGTCAAACTTCTTATTAGTAACGGTGCAAAATTTAATAATGAGATAACGTATCAGGGAACGCCTTTACATTTTGCTGCTCAAGGGGGTAATTTGGATATAGCTCAATTTCTTCTTGATGAAGGTGCTGTCATCGAATCTCAAGACAAAGATGATAAAAAGCCTTTAGATCTTGCTGTTGAAGCAGGAAGGTTGAACGTAGCAAAACTTCTTCTTGATAGAGGTGCTAGTGTCAATGCTAAAGATAAGAATGATAGAACACCTTTAGACTTAGCTACTAAAGGAGATATGATAGAGCTTTTGAAGAGAGCGCAGATGGATCAAGGATTGTCAATCAATGCACGAGAGGGCACTTTTGATAAAGTGGAAGATCTTATTGCTCAAGGTGCTAATTTAGAAGCTAAAGATAATAATGATAATACTCCTCTACATAATGCTTGTAATAATGGTCACTTTAACGTAGCAAAATATCTTATCGAAAAGGGAGCTAGTTTAAAGGCTAAAAATAAAGACAATAAAACACCTTTAGAGTTGGCTGATCACAAGGGTTACATAAATATAGTAGAAATGATAAAGCAGATACAATCAGGATTAGATGAAGAATTGTTGTCTGCGGTGAAAAATGGTGATCCTAATAAAGTTGATGATCTTGTTAGCCATGGTGCTAGCTTGGAGGTGAAAGATAGCAATGGTAACACTCTTTTACATTATGCTTCTCAAAATGGTCATTTAAAAGTAGTAGAATATCTTATCGAAAAGGGAGCTAGCTTAAAGGCTAAAAATAAAGATGGTAACACACCTTTAGACTTGGCTGTTAAAGAAAATATAAAAGAATTTTTGAAAAAAGCACAGTCAGGTTTAAATAAAGAATTGTTGGCTGTAGTAAACGGTGATAATCTTAATAGAGTCAAGGCTCTTGTTAGCCAAGGTGCTAGTTTAGAAGCGAAAGATAATAGTGATAATACTCCTTTACATAACGCTTGTAATAATGGTCATGTGAAAGTAGTAGAATATCTTGTCGAAGAGGGAGCTAGCTTAAAGGTTAAAAATAAAGATGGTGAAACACCTTTGCATGTAGCTGCTCAACATGATAGTACACTTGAAGTAATTGAATTTATTTTGAACAGAGATCTTAGTGGTATTAATGATATAACTAATAACGGTAGAACACCTTTACATTTAGCTATACAAGGAAATAAACCAAGTACAGTCAAACTTCTTCTCAATAAAGGTGCTAATATTAACGCTAAAGACAAGGATGGTAAAACACCTTTGGATTTGGCTATGCAAGAAGGTTATACAAATATAGTGGAGATGATAGAGCAAGTACAATCAGATTTAGATGAAGGATTGTTGACTGCAGTACAAGATGGTAATCTCAATGAAGCTGAAGATCTTGTTAGTCGGAATGCTAATGTTAATACTACAGATATATACAGTTGGACACCACTACATTGGGCTGCATTTGAGGATCGTTTAGAAATTGCAAGGTTTTTGATAAAAAAAGGCGCTGATATTAATGCTGCAGATAAAGGCCCTTATGGTAAAAAGCCTGTGCATGTTGCTATTGAGAACAATAGTAAAGATATCATAGGGTTTCTTCTCAGCAAAGGAGTGAGTATTAATGATACTGACAAGCAAGGTTATACACCACTGCACTATGCTGCATGGAGAGGACGTTTAGAGATTGCTGAGCTTCTCGTTGATAAGGGAGCTAGTATCAATACTGCAGACGCCTCTACTGCTGGTAAAAAACCTATACATGTTGCTGCTGAAAATAATAGTAAAAGTATTATAGAGTTTCTTATCAGCAAGGGGGTAAACGTTGATGAGGCTGATAAAAATGGTTGGGCACCTTTACACTATGCTGCTAAGTTTGATCAATTAGAGGTTGCAAAATTCTTGATAGAAAAAGGAGCTAATATCAATGCTGCAGATACTTCTACTATTGGTGAAAAACCTATACATGTTGCCGCTGAGAATAATAGTAAAAACATTATAGAGTTTCTTATTAGTAAGGGAGTGAGTGTTAATGATACTGACAAAGATGGCAGGACACCGCTGTACTGGGCTTCTTGGAATGGTCGTCTGGATGTAGTAGAGTATCTTATAGGTAAAGGAGCTGATATCAGTGCTAAAGATAAGGATGGTAGAAACCCGCTAGATGTGGCTAAAGGTCACCAATATGATAATGTTGTAGAGTATTTACAACAAGCAGAATTACGGCTAAATAAACAATTGTTGACTGCAGTACAAGATGGTGATTTTGAAAAAGTTAAAGATCTTGTAAGCCGAGGTGCTAGCTTGGACGCTGCTAACATTGATGCTCAAGATAAGGATGGTAAAACACCTTTGCATTTTGCTGCTCAAGAAGGTAATCTGGACATGGTCCAGTTTTTTCTTAATAGAGGTGCTAACATTAAGGCTAAAGACATGTATGGTTGGACCCCTTTACACTTTGCTTCTGCTTACGGTAAGTTTGATGTAGTTAAATTTTTTCTTGATAGCAATATTAACATTAGAGCTAAAGATAGATATGGTGATACACCTTTACATTTGGCTGCCCAAAATAATGATAAATCTGAAATAGTTGAGTCTTTTTTAGATAGTGATGCTAATAACATTAACGATAGAACTAATAATGGTTGGACACCTTTACATGTAGCTGTACAAGGAAATAAGCCAAGTACAGTTAAACTTCTTCTTGGTAGAGGTGCTGACATTGAGGTTAAAGATACTTACGGCCAAACACCTTTAGACTTAGCTACTCAAAAAGGTTACACAGATATAGTCAAGATTTTAGAACAAGAACAATTAGGCAAAGAGTTGTTTACTGCTGTAAGAGAATATGATTTTTCTAGAGTTGAAAAGCTTATCAGTCGAGGAGCTAATATTGATACTAAAAACAAGAATGGTAAGACGCCGCTAGATATTGCTATTAATACAAAGAACACTCTTGAAGAGAATCAAGGATCTCTCAATAATGCATTATTGCTTGGCCAACAAGGTCGTATAGTGAGAATTTTAGAACATGAACAATTAAACAGGAAGTTATTTACTGCTGTAAGAGAAGAAAATCTCCCTAAAGTTAGAGAGCTTATCAGTCGAGGGGCTAATATCGATACTGAAAGGGATGGTAAAACACCACTAGATATTGCTAAAGAAAAACTTAGAGAACATAGTAAAAATGAAGAATGTAGTGATGTTGTGCAGTGCTTAGAAAAACTTAATCAAGAAAGAGAAAAGCCTGTACAACGTAAACGCCGTCATCACCATGGAGATCACAATCATCATCATATGTCAAGAAAACCTCTTGCTATAGATTCAAGTGATCAACCTGAGATAACAGCAAGTAGTGGTACAAGACCATCTTCATGGATAAATGATTTGTTTAGTTGGGTGAAAAGTTCTGTAGGTGGGTTTAGAGCTGCTTTATCTGAGGAAGCATCAAATACTGCAAGTTCAATACCACAAGTTGATGAGCAATTTGCCAAAGCTTCGGTAAGTAATAGTAGTTCAACAAGTACCACACTACCATCTGATGGTACAGATAAAAAACAAGAAAATGGAGGTTTCTTTCGAGACAACATTGATTATGTAAATGCAAATATAAAACAAATGCGTGAAAGGCAAACACCTGTTAAATTTAAACCTAGTAGCGGAAATATAATACTAGAAATGGGAGATCACTATCTATCACATGTTGATTTTAATGGTACAATAATGTTACTTGATTTATTAATTAGAAAAGTTACAGGTCAGAAGTATATTTCTACAGTAGATCAGTCTATATCCCCACTAGAAGCACAGGGCTATGCACTCAATATTACAAAGGAATTTGAGAAAGTAGTAGAGCAAGCTGGATTAAAAAGTGGTGTATCAATGCATCGATTAAATATTGATTATATGGAAATGCAGAAAGAAATTACTAGAAAAGTCATGAGTGGTAAATTCAATGAAATTTCAGGGATTTTAAAATCGTATGTAGAGAAAGCATGTCCTGATGAAGAAGCTGGTAAATTAAGTCCGAAGAAATTTGAAAAGTTTATGGCTACATTTAATAACAAGCTAGATGTATCACTAAATCAATCAATACACCAAATGCTACATAATGAAAATAACGTACTAAAAATGGATAATATAAAAGAACCGCAAAGCTTAGGTTTATCTGGACCTAGAATTAGGTTAGATGATGTATTAATTGCGGGCAATGCCAGAGAATTAGTCGCTGGAAGAAGGTAGTAGACTAAAAAGTTTCTTCCTTAAGTTGTGTAATGTCAGCCTGAGGAAGGCCAGTTGTCTGGGAAATAACATCAATAGAAATGCCAGCATTAAGTAGGTTTTTTGCAACTTCGATTTTTTCTTCTTGTCTACCTTTTTCGTGACCTACTTTAAGACCCTCATCAAATTTTTGAGCTAAAGCAGCTACCTCATCCATTATGCGTTTTTTCATTTGTTCATATGCTAGTAACTCTTCTTCTGACCAATTAAACTTATTCATCTCTTCATAAGCTCGTTTTATTATTACGTCACTACCAACTATTTTATCTAGGTCCTCTTCGTTTGTTTCTGCTGCATATCGAAAAAAGTAACACCATTTTTCTACTATATTTTCTAGTTGGTCTTCTTTTGTCTTTGTAAATTTTGGTAGTTCTATGAATACGAAGTAAAAATCCTTTAAGTCATGTTCAAAGCTATTTTGATCTAAAATGACATGATTAGATTTGTACTCAGCCTTATCTGGAAAAATAATACAATCAGCAACAGCTATGAAGATAATTTCCTTGAGATTATGATAATTATCACCTTGATCAGCTTGACTTGAGTAGGCTTTAGCAGCATAATATTGAGCACGCTTTTCGAAGCCTTTGGTCTTAGTGAACTGCATTTCTATAATATATCTGGAACCTTGAGAGTCTTTACAAAGAACATCGACAATACTCTGCTTTTTAGCGGCAATTTCAGGGTCCAAAATGGTAGCCAAGAATTCAACATCGTGAATAGCAGCTAAGCCAGTGAAGCCTAAAATATCGTTCAAGAAATGAATAAGGATATCTTTATTCTTTTCAGTGCCAAATATTCTTTTAAAGGCATAATCATTGCGTGCATCAAGAAACTTCGAAAGAGCCATAAGAAAGTAAGATAAAAAGCATTAATAATTATACACAATTGTGAAGAAATATTCAACCCTTTTGTTTTTCTAAGCTTTGAATGTGTTGATGAAAAAAAACATCTGTCAAAGATCACCTGAGAATTACATTTTAGGCTTTAGATGTAGTGTTAGTCATCGTTTTATAACTGCCTTAAAACCCTAGCAAATGAACTGATAAGCTATAAAAAGTTTCAAAAACACTTTGGTGTAGGCTCCAAAAAAATGCGAGTACAAAGACTCAAATATGATTACCTAACATCGAGAGGACGGGCTCCCTACACCTTGTATATGATAAAGATCTTGAAACTTCATGTCAACATTTTCAGTAGCAAATTTACGTTGAATCTATATCCTGTAAGTATGGGCGAAAAAAAGAAGGTTATAATATATACAGATGGAGCATGTTCTGGAAATCCGGGGCCTGGTGGATGGGCAGCCGTGGTGATGTATGAAAATAAAAGTGTCTTTATCAAAAAACGCATCTCTGGAGGTGAAGAAAACACAACGAATAACAAAATGGAATTAAAGGCTGTGATTAATGGGCTAAAGATGTTGAAAGTTTCTTGCAAAGTTATTTTACACACTGATAGTCGTTATATTAAGCAAGGTATAACAGAGTGGATCAATAAATGGAAGGTAAATGGTTGGAAGACAACCGATAAAAAGCCAGTGAAGAACAGGGAATTATGGCAGGAACTAGAAGAAGTTGCTTTGCAGCATGATATTAATTGGAAGTGGATTAGAGCTCACAACGGTAATATGTACAATGAGGAGGCAGATAGACTTGCTAGAAAGGAATCTAAAAAGCTAAAATATAGAGATTGTGAGGTCAAGAAATCACCAAAAAATAGAGGGAACTCTAAGTTTCATAGATTGGGTGGAGTATTATGGCAATAATTCTTTTAGACACAAAAACTATAAATCGTATAGCAGCGGGAGAGGTAATAGAGAGGCCAGCAAGTGTAGTAAAGGAATTAGTTGAAAATGCAATAGATGCTGGAAGTTCAGAGATAGAGATCAAAATAGAAAGTGGTGGGCGTAATCTTATAACTGTGACAGATAATGGAAATGGAATAGAAAAGGAAGATTTGGAACTTGCGTTTATGCGCTACGCTACTTCAAAATTAAGCGATAGTGAGTTAATAGAGATCAAGCACCTTGGGTTTAGAGGAGAAGCTTTACCTTCAATTGCAGCAGTAAGCAGAATGAAATTATCGTCTAAGGCAAGTGGAGCAAAGGAAGCATGGTCTATAAGGTATGAGGGAGGAGAAAAAATAAGAGAGATTACACCTTGTTCTTTGCTACAGGGTACATATATTGAAGTTCGTGACTTATTTTTTGCCACTCCAAATAGATTAAAATTTCTAAAAACCGAGAGGGCAGAAACACAAAGCATTGTTGACATTGTAAATAACTTAGCAATGATTAACTATAGTATTGGGTTTACTCTCACTTCCGGTAATAAAAAGCTCTTAAAATATGTTAAGCAAACTTCATTATTTAACAGATTATGTGAAACAGAAGAAGAATTTCAGAGCAATTCGCTGGAAGTTAAAGAGGAAGAAGACGGCATCAAACTTACGGGACACATCTGTAAACCAACTATTAGTCGTGGCAATTCAACTCAGATCTATACGTTTGTTAATGGAAGGCCAATAAAAGATAATCTACTTATTGGTGCAATTAGATATGCGTATCAAGATTTTATTCTAAGTGGGAGGTATCCTTTTGCAGTGCTGCACTTAGAGATACCATACGATCAAGTAGATGTAAATGTGCATCCAAATAAATCGGAAGTAAGATTTCAGAATAAAAGGCTAATATATGAAATAGTGAGAAGAGGGATAATAAAAGCATTATCAACGAGGTTTGCAGCAAGTGGTCAAGGTATTGAAGAGTTTAATGATAGTAAAAGCCAAGAACAGGTTAATAGTAAAGAGAAAAAAAATCAAAAAGAGTTTTACGAGAAGAGACCAAGTCTTTTAGAAAATCGTCTAATGGAAGAATTCAATGCACCAGATGAAAGAAGGCAAAGCTTACCAGAAACGTTTAAGTATGGAGAATCTCCACCCCAAAAGGAAGCGATGGTTCTAGAAAGGGAGCAAATTGATTTAATAGAGGATCATCCTCTAGGGTATGCACGCTGTCAGGTCCACAGTACTTACATTATTGCTGAGGCTAAAGGCAAATTAATTATAGTAGATCAGCACGCAGCTCATGAAAGATTGATATACGAGTGCTTAAAGCAAAAATCAAGCATAAAAAGACAGAAACTTCTTCTTCCTGAAACAGTTAAAATCAAAAACCAAGCTGGAATGGGGATGATTGAAACTTATAAAGATGAGCTTTTTGAAATGGGTTTTGGTATTGAAATAGAATCAGAAGATAAAGTAAGGGTGAAAGAAATACCTGCAATCTTAGGAACAATAGATATAAAAGAGATGCTAGTTGATATAGTAGATAAGTTAACGGAAATGGAAGATACGTTGCCAATAGAGGATAAGGTGAATAAAATATCAGCCACAATCGCTTGCCATGGAGCAGGAAGAAAAATGGAATTGGAAGAGATGAATGAGATACTAAGACAAATTGAGAAAACTCCATATTCTGGTCATGAAAGACCAACTTATATAGAAATGAAACTAAGAGGTTGTCCGGAAACTAGTAAATTCAAGCATATTCCCTCTTTAACATAACCCTACTCATAGCTAGGTATATGAAATTCTCAGTGGATGTTGTGAGTAAATCATACTCCTTCGATAGCCTTCTATTCCTATTAACCCAAGCAAAAGTCCTTTCTACAACCCATCTTCTTGGCTGTACTTTAAACCCTTGTTCTCTTGTTGGTAGTAGCTCAGGTGGCGTATCTTTGTGCACCCAAAATCTACATGGAGGCCTTTTAACAATTTCAATATCTATGTCATATTCTTCCTTTATGTGATTCTTTAAATTTCTTCCTTGGTATCCCATGTCAGCCCACATTTTTTTAACTTTAGTATATTTTGTTCTCATATTGTTTAATGCTATTTTAATACCATCTCTATCATTTTCGTTAGCAGCGCCTACGTAACAACCTAGTATAAAACCCTGAGTGTCTGTAATTATATGCCTTTTTCTACCCTTTACTTTTTTACTTCCATCATAGCCTTTGATCCCCCCTTTTCTGTAGTCTTTACAGATTGACTATCTACTATACAGGCACTCGGCTGCTCATTCCTTCCTATTTTTCTTCTACTATATTTTGTAATTTCATAATTCATTTTCTCAAAAATTCCCTGCTTCTTCCATTGCCTGAACTGCTCATACACAGTCTTCCATAGCGGAAAATCATTTGGTAAATACCGCCATTGACACCCTGTACGCAATACATAGAAAATTGCTTCTAATATTTCTCTTTTGCTATACTTTGGCGGCCTTCCTCCTTTCTTGTATGATACTCTGAAGTGTTTTTCTATTCTTGCCCATTCCCTTTCGCTTAGATCTGTTGGATACTTTTTTCTCATCTTTACCCCGTACTAAAATTTCAGATATTATAGCCTTTTACTTGTTTCCGGACAACCTCTAAGTGATATAGAAAAATTGTTTGAAAGGAGATGAGTTCAGTTTGTCAAAAAGGTTCTCAATTAAGCATACGTAACAGCTCTTCTGGTTATGGAGTATAAAATGTGAAAAAAGAGAATAATTACTCTAATTTTTTATATTATAAAGTAGTAGGACAGAAAGTAAGAAGTTGTAGGATAGCAAAGGGGTATACTCAAAAAGATTTAGCAAAAAAAATCAGTGTAACGTATCAAATAGTACTACAATATGAAAAAGGAACACGAAAAATTTCGATTGAAAAGTTGTGCGCTATAGCAAAGGTGTTATCAATTAATATTACGGATCTTATTCCTGTATCAAATGAAAAAATCTGTCTTGAAGATGAGGGAGAAGAAATATTAAATCTAGTAAGAAAATATAAAACGATTAATGATCAAGAGTTGCGCAAGGTGTTTTACTTGCTAACAAAATTTACCCGAGTTGGTGAGAAAAGTAGTAAAAAAGCAGAGAAAGTAAAAATTGCAAAGGGCCTGGTTAAAGCAGGGATTTCTGTTGATATTGTTTCACAAGCAATTGGCCTCTCTGCTGATGAATGTGTTGAAGAAAAAATAGGTTCTATATACTGCAAAATAGGAAAGAAGATAAAGGAATGGAGGATAGTGAGAGAGTATACTCAAAAGGATTTAGCAGAGAAAATGAATACAACCCGTCATGAAATAAGCAACTATGAACAAGGAAGGACTGCTGTTCCACTGGGAAGATTATATGAGATAGCGAAGGCGTTATCGATTAATATCATGGACCTACTTGAACTAACAGAGGATAAAGTGGAAAATGAATTACCGAATTTAATTGAAGAATACAAAGAAATTGAGAGTCAAGAATTACGGTATGTGCTAATAAAATCTCTGCTTGAAGGCATACAAATTTGCGAAGAGAAAGTGAAAAGAGCAGAAAAAATAAAAATTGCAAAGGATTTAGTGAAAGGAGGAATTCCAATCAACATTATTTTGCAAACGTTGGGCATCTCTTTGGACGAAATTCAACAATAAAAAAATCATTATATATTAATATTTTCACTTTTTGATGAAAAAATAAGTAAAAAAGATTTAAAAATTGATTTGACTTCACTCGAAAGCTATGGCTTTATGCCAATGCTGATAAAAAAACAGCAGTAAATATCTAAAAAAAGTTTGTTGTTAGTGAAGGGTAAATTATATGAATAAAAGTAAAGAAGAAATAGAATTCAGAATATTAGAAAGCAAAGGCAAAGCACTACTTGATCGTGAAATAATGGAAACATTTCTAAGTGCAGTACATGAAAGGCCGCAAGCTCAGGAAATTGCTAAAAATCTGGTGAATACTTATGCAGGAGTAGGAAGGATTTTAGGTCGAGAAATGGATGATCTGAGAGTTATAGAAGGAGTAACTGATTCTGCAGTAGCAATGATTATGTGCGTTAAGGAAACGCTAGAAAGAGTACTGAGGGAAAAGCTCAAGGTTGAGCCAATAATGGACTTACAGGGGCTAGTAGAATACTTAAACGTAAGTATAGGTTACTCAGAAAGGGAATGTGTAAAAATACTGTACTTGAATAAAAGGCGCCAACTAATAGGAGAAGAATCCTATATTGGTGAAATGGAAAAAGCACCAGTGTACATAAAGGAGATTATAAGAAAAGCATTAATAAAGAATGCAACGTTAGTAATAATGTCACATAACCATCCTGGAGGAAGTTTAGAACCTTCAGAAGAAGATCAAGCAGTAACAAAGAGCTTAGCAGCAGCATGTAGTACTGTAAGTGTTAGATTGTTTGACCACATTATCATCACAAGTGCAGGCTATTTTAGTTTTAAGGAAAGTGGATTGTTATAGCAGAAAATATTTGTAAATCTACTCACTACAATTTATAATAAGTAATATAGTGTATAACAACTGAGTAATAAAGTTCGTTATACACTTAGAAAGTATATTTAATAGCGGAGGCTAATATGGTTAATAAAATAATTGTACCTTTTGGTGATAAGGAAGGAGGCATCTATGAGTTAAACGTTGATCTTGATAAATTATCGAAAGGTGAGATGTTAAATGCTATTGTAGGAATTGGTCGTACTAGCCAGCAACTCACTTCTACAGGCGATAAGTCGGGAATATTAAGTGGTCTTAGTTGTAATAGCTTTGTAAGCAAAATTAATAAGGCTAAAAAGCTTGGAGAGGTGCCTTTTCCTAGCAAAAACGTTCGCGAAAACAAAATCAACTACGGAAAAGGACTTGATTACATATATGGCACAAAACCTGTAAGTGATCAAGAAGATAAAAATCCATTTGCTTCAGCTTTGAAAAAAATAAAGCCAAGTGCAGAAAAGTTGAGCTGGTTTAAGAGTGCTGTGGTAAGAGCAAAAAGTCCAAATGAACTGCACAAGGTTGTAGACGAAGCACTAGCTGCTGGAGCAAGGCTAAATGCGTGTAATGATGGAGAGTGGAGCTTCGCGGAATATGTGATACTGGGCACACATTTTCATAAATTTGATAAGGCTGATCGTAAAAAGCTAATACGTAAATTAATGCTAAACGGTGCAGAGTTTCATGATACTTTATTGGAGAATAAATTGATAGGTGAAATCTATAATGAGCTACAACCAGAAGTTCAGCCACAGATAGATGAGAGACTAGAAGAACTAGAGAAAGCTGGCGAAAGTGCTGTGCAAGAAGGAGAATTAATAGATGTTGAAATAGATAATACAACATCGTATATAGAATTTTCTGGGGATAGCAAGGTAGAGGTAGCCAAAATACTGGAAGCAAAAAGAGAGCTAGGAAGTAATATTTTAAAAATTGGCAATGATGCAGTTGAGGTTAAAAGTGAGAAGGGAGGTATAAGAAACTATATCGATATGTCAGATGAAAGCTCTATTATATTAGAATTTCCTACAAGCATTGGTAAGCTAAATATTATATTGTACCACGATGTAAAAAAATATGATCAAGTACAATTGAGAGTAGAAAACAAGGAAATGTGGGCTGAATTACAAAAAATAGGAGAAGAAATAGGAAAAAACTGTCTCTTTGGAGGAGTAAAACTTAAAGAAGCAGTAGAGAGAGGTAGTTTCACTAGATGTGGCATATGGAGTGAAAAGTATGCTATAAAAGAAGTTAGCAATGATGAAGTATTGTCTCCGTCTTCGTGGGTGAATAGGATACGTGAAGGTAGTAAAGAAACCTTTAGAGAACTTTAATGCGTCTACAGCCAGCTTTAAGGTTCCAGAGGTTTTTTCTTACCGTTATATCTGGAGCCTTTGAGCTATAGTAGAAAATATTATATGTATGGTTCTTTGCGTGGAAAAAATTCTAGACTATGAAGTAGGAGAAAAAGTGAAAAGTTGGAGGTTAGGTGTGCCGTAGAAGCGATCAGTTGAAGCTGCACAATAGATGAGGGTAGGTCCCTCGGAGCCGGTTTACAAGAGCAGGCTTCAAACAGCCATAAGCTGCTTTGGTAAAGAGCCATGGTAGTGAGCGTTATGGAAAAGGCGCAATTATGCGTCATGTGTAAAATGGAGAGGCGAATGCAAATGAACCACTGATGAAGTGTCGAAACTTCATAGAAGATGTCAAAACCAGGTGTTCTAGCCTAACCTGGGATAAATCTATCGGAAACTTGTTTACTGGATAGATGGCGTCCGGCATATAGGTGGCGCGGATCCATTTTGGGCTATTGTGTAGAACTGCGGGAACCTGTCATTTCGATGATAAGGGAGAAATCCAAGAAGCTAAACTTCAAGGATGAGAGTACCGATGCGAAGAACAGGGGCGGATCAGCTCGTAGTAGTGAAGAAATTTCTGTAATGGAAATGGAGCGAAGGGGCTGAGTTATTCAGTTTTAATTATTTATCAACCGAAAGGGAGGAGTTAATGAGTAAAACAAAGTCTTTTGATATACCGAAGCAAGTTATTTGGAGAGCTTATAAACAAGTATCGAAAAATAAGGGTGCTGCTGGTGTAGATGAGGTTACGATAACAAAGTTTGAAGAAAATCTAAAAGATAATCTGTACAAGCTATGGAATCGAATGTCATCTGGAAGTTATTTTCCAGAGCCTGTAAAAGCTGTAGCAATACCAAAAGGTACAGAAGGGGGACAAAGAATTTTATGTGTCCCTTCAGTATCGGACAGGATAGCGCAGACAGCAGCTACAATGTATCTAGAACCGTTAGTAGACCCGAAGTTTCATGAAGATTCATATGGTTATAGACCAAACAAATCTGCACTGGATGCGGTAGGAACTGCGAGGAAAAGATGCTGGTGGTACGATTGGACGATAGATCTTGATATAGCAGGATTTTTCGACAATTTGGACCACGAGTTGGCATTGCGAGCTATCAAAAGGCACACAGACTGCAAATGGGTCATACTGTATGTTGAAAGATGGATGAAAGCGCCAATTCAGCAAGCAGATGGAAGTAAGGTAGTTAGGGATAAAGGAGTTCCGCAAGGAGGTTCAATAAGCCCGCTGATCTCAAACATATTTATGCATCATGTATTTGATGAGTGGATGAGACGAAAGTGCCCAACAATACCATTTGAGAGGTATGTAGATGATGCGATAGTGCACTGCAAGAGTAGTAGACAGGCGGAATTTATGAGGGTAGCAATTGAAGAAAGACTGGCTGAGTATAAGCTAAAATTACATCCTGCAAAGACACAAATTGTGTACTGCAAGGATGACAATAGGAAAAATGAATTTCCTAAACAAAGTTTTGATTTTCTGGGTTACACATTTAGACCCAGGTTAGCAAGAAATAAAATAGGAAAGCATTTTGTTTCATTTCTTCCCGCAATTAGCAACAAGGCCAAGAAAAATATTACTACAACCATAAGGTCCTGGAAAATACTACGAAATACACACAAAACATTAGAGGAAATATCAAAGACAGTAAATCCAATAGTCAGAGGCTGGTATCAGTACTATGGCAGGTTTTACAGGAAAGAGATATATAAACCTCTGAGAAACATAGAGCAGCACCTAGAAAAGTGGGTCAGAAGAAAGTATAAGAAGCTTCGAAATCATGGAAGACTAGCGAGGCAACTTCTAGGAAAAATGAGGAAAGAAGGGACAAATACTTTTTACCACTGGACACTAGCTTTAGGTCAAAAGACTGAATAATGGGAGCTGTGTGAGTCGCGAGGGTGCGCCGTGGTACGCATTAAGAAATACTTAGCAGAGCTAAGCGGGGTTCAGAATAAATGGCCTCGAGGTGAACAACTAACTTTAACCCGAAAGGGAAGGAGGACAAGAGCATGTATGTAAAGCGAGAGTTATCTGAAGATGTGTAAGATAACGGCTTGCAACACCTGATCAATATGGTTAAAGCTAAACTGCTTGAATTCTAATCTTCAGGGGTGGGACTTCACATCCATGGGTATCGCATTTAAAACCCCATGTCTACGGTAAGCACAGATTAAACTTTCGTTTGTGTGACATTCTGGCTGTAGAACGATAAGTAGTGAACTTATTTAAGAGGATGAATGGAAAACCTAAGTTGATCTAGAACAGTTCTTAGTGACGGAACATGGGATGACCTAAGGAACGCGAGTTCTATGGTTACGGAGTCATCGTAGTAGTCGTGAAAGTAACGAATCACCGGGGAGCGTGGGAAAGCCACATACAGGGCAAAGGGTGACAGATAATTGAATGTTGAAATTGGGAGGTACGCAAGATGCGGAAAGCTGAAACAATACTTAACATTATACGTGAACGTGGACAAAGAAATTTGCCGGTTAAAAACGTATATCGCCTACTTTATCAGCGTGATCTTTACCTTCGAGCGTATGGCAAACTTTGTCGTAATAAAGGTGCTATGACAGAAGGTGTGACAACTGAAACAGTTGATGGTATGTCTTTGGAGAAAATCGATAAAATCATAGAGGATTTACGCTATGAGCGATATCGGTGGACACCAGTAAAACGTATCTATATTTTAAAGAAGAGTGGTAAACGCAGGCCGTTAGGATTGCCAACATGGTCAAATAAGTTACTTCAAGAAGTAATCCGATTAATATTGGAAGCCTACTATGAGCCTAAATTTAGTGAATGTTCACATGGATTTCGACCAAAGCGTGGATGCCACACTGCATTAAGAGCAGTAATGCAAAAAGGCAGAGGTACAAAATGGTTTATAGAGGGAGATCTCAGTGCATGTTATGACTCAATTGATCATACTATGTTGTTGAAAATACTGAGTGAAAGCTTCCAAGATAACCGTTTTATTCAGCTAATCAATCGACTGCTAAAAGCAGGATATATGGAAAATTGGAAGTACAATAAGAGTCATAGTGGGGTACCACAAGGTTCTATTATTGGTCCAATTTTGAGTAACATATTACTCGATCGGTTAGATAAACATGTGGAACATATACTAATACCAGCAAATAACCGAGGTAAGCGAAGAAAGACAAATCCAAAATATTTAAGGTTAACCATGCAAGTATCGATGATGAGAAAACAAGGGAACTGGGATCAAGCAAAACAACTGCGTCAATTAGTGCAGGGTATGCCATCTAAGGATTCTTGTGATCTAAATTATCGACGTCTTTGGTATGTTAGGTATGCTGATGATATTCTGGTAGGGTTTGCAGGACCAAAAAATGAAGCTGAACAAATTAAAAATGAGATTGCTAAATTCCTCAATGAGGAGCTCAAACTTATGCTTAATGAAGATAAAACGCTTATTACACACGCGTGTGATAGCAAAGCCAATTTTTTAGGTTATAAAATACACGTCTTGCATGCAGATGATAAACATGATCATCGGACACAACGATGTATTAACGGTAGTATTGGGTTACGTGTACCACATCATATAAAGCAGAAAAAGTGTTCTGAATATATGCGTTGTGGAAAGCCTATACATTTACCTCAACGTACACTTGATACAGCTTACAGTATTGTTGCTCAGTATCAAACTGAATATCGAGGAATTGTACAATATTACAAAATGGCCTACAACCTTCACACACTAAGTTATTTGAAGTATGTGATGGAAGTATCATTAGTAAAGACTTTAGCATCTAAATACAAAACAACTTGCAGGAAAATTTATAGAAAATTTGGTGCAATGATTGAAAACGACGAAGGTGAAAAACGAAAAGTCATCCAAGTCAGAGTAGATCGTTTACCATCAAAGATACCATTAATTACACACTTTGGTGCTGTGTCACTAAAATGGAATAAATGGGTAAGTATAAGTGATAACCTTATACCAATATGGAATAAGCGTAGTGAAATAGAGCAAAGACTATTGGCACAAACTTGTGAATTATGTAAATCACAAGAGCAGATTGAAGTACATCACGTACGTAAACTTGCTGATTTGCTAGGTAAACGTAATACTGAGCTACCGAAATGGAAAAAGAGAATGATTGAACGACAGAGGAAGACTCTTGTTGTTTGTCATGAATGCCATAAGAAAATCCAATATGGAAAATATGATGGTGACTCCTTAAAACGTTAGATTATTGGAGAGCCACGTGATACGGAAACGATCATGCGTGGTTCGGAGAGGGGTTGTTGGAAAAGTACTTAACAAGTAACTCGCTGGCTGCCCACTCTACTTCATGCACAGTTCTGCGAGAGACTGGTGGGGAAGTTCCGCCGGTCTACTCTCCAGCGAGGGTACACTCAGAAGGATCTAGCAGAGAAAATTGGTGTAAAGTATTGGGTAATACTGCAATACGAAAAAGGGAACCGTAGAATTTCAATTGAAAGGTTGTATGCTATAGCTGAGGCACTATCAATCAGTATTACGGATCTTATTCCTGTATCAAAAAGTTGTCTTGAAGATGAGGGAGAAGAAATACTGAACCTAATAAGAAAATATAAAACAATTAATGATCAAGAGTTGCGTAGAATGTTTTGTTTACTAACCAAATTTGTCCAAGTTAGTGAGAAAAGTAGTAGAAAATCGGAAAAAATAAAAATTGCAAAGGGTCTGGTTAAAGCAGGAATTTCTGTTGATGTTGTTGCAAAAACAATTGGTCTCTCTGCTGATGAATGTGTTGAAGAAAAAACGGGTTCTATCTACTACAAAATAGGGAAAAAGATAAAAGAATGGAGAGTGGTAAGAGAGTACACTCAAAAGGATTTAGCAGAAAAAATGAATACAACACGTCACGAAATAAGCAATTATGAACAAGGAAGGACTGCTGTTCCACTTGATAAATTATACGAAATAGCAAAGGTATTATCAATCAATATCATGGAACTACTTGAACTAACAGGAGATGAGATAGAAAATGAGCTACCTGATTTGATTAAAGAATACAAAGAAATTGAGAGCCAAGAACTACGTAATGCACTAATAAAATCTCTGTTTGAAGGCATAAGGATTTGTGATGAGAAAGTGAGAGAGGTAGAAAGGATTAAAGTTGGAAGGGATTTAGTAAAAGGGGAAATTTCTATTGATATTATTTTGCAAGCGGTAGGTTTACCTGTTGATGTAATTTTAGATGGATAGCTCGTAAAAAAATTATAGCAATAAAGTTTTTTCTTAAATGGAGGTATATGTGTTTGTTTCTGCAAGCAATGTTAGTTATGAAATAGGGCAAAAAATAGAAAATTGTAGGTTAATGCGAGGACATACTTAAATAGGATTAGCAAGCCAAATAGGTTTAACATACAAAGAAGTAAACAGCTATGAAAATGGGTATATTTCTATTCCAATTGAAGTATTATATACAATAGCAAAAGAACTATCGGTTAATGTTATAGATCTGCTACCTGAATCAGTAGTAGTAAGAGAGTATGAAGATGAAGACGAGGAAATACTCTATCTAACAAAAATATACGAGAATCAAAAGTTAGGCAAAATAGTACCTTCGTTAATCAGGTTTGTTCATATTAGTGAAAAAATCAATCAAGAAGAGGCAAGGTTGGAAATAGCAAAAAATCTAGTAAAGGAAGGAGTTTCAGTTGACATAATTTCCCAAGCAACCGGCTTATCTATTTATGAATATGATAATACAGAGAGAGAAATCTGCACTGATTCTATATACTACAGAATAGGGCAAAGAATAAGAGAATGGAGGCTAATAAGAAGATATACTCAAAAAGATTTGGCGAATAAAGTTGGTGTAACACTTAGGGAAATACACGAGTATGAAATAGGATACACTGCCATATCATTTGACAAATTATATCAAATAGCAGAAGGATTATCAGTGAATATTAAAGTTCTGCTGCCTAAAACAAATGAAGATAGTGAACTACTTAATTTACTAAGAGAAACTGAAGAGCAAGAATTAGTGAAGAAATTTTTATCTAGGGATATGAAGAATAGCAAAGAGAAAGTAAAAAAAACAGAAAAGATCAAGGTTGCGAAAAATCTAGTTAAGGCGGGTGTTTCTACTGATGTTATTTTGCGAGCAAGTGGCCTAACTGCTGATGAGTGTGAAAATTGAATTGTGTTAAATAATATATTAAGATATAAGTAAAGATAGTTATATATTTAATGCTTCTATACAGAATTTGTTTATCACTTTTTGATTTTCCTCTATCATTGTCTTTGCCTCTTGCTGAAGAGATCTGATATTTTTTGATGTAATATTATCCATGTCAGGTGGTGCTATTTTTAATTGCGATTGTATGCGTATATATTTATCAGCTATAACTTGATCAAGTTGGTAGTTGACTGCATCTAAACTTGAAGAAAATATCACATGTAGTAGTGGTTTTATCCAGCTTATTTTTCCTAATCTTCTTGAATTAGCTATGCTTCTATCTGTTCTGCCAGTACCTATCGATAACAGCACAATATCGTCATTTGGAAATAACCTTTTACCACTAGCATAAGCACAAGCCGCTGGATTATTAGCAAAAACCCCTCCATCCACTAGTACCATTTCCTTTTGGTTGATTTTAAGATATTTAGGTACAAAGTAAGTAGGTGCTGCAGTTGTAGCTCGTAATGCATCTTTCAATTTGATAAAATTTCTATCTTCTCTCCAGCTCTTAAAAAAGAAAGGGCAATTATTGTGAATATCGTAACTTGCAATCAGTACATTACTTAAGGTGCTTTGTAAAGTATCATCACCAAAATATTTATCCAGTACAAATTCAATATTTTTATGTGGGTATTGTGCACAGTTAAACCAAGATAATATTGATCGCCTGAAGAATGAAGATTTAAAAATATATGAACCGTATTTTTGGTAAAACTCAACTAGGTCGTTGGCTGAGTATTGGGGATTTCCTCGTTCATCTTTTTTACATAATCCCGCTACAACAATGCCACCGGTTGAGGTTCCAGCTATAAGATCAAAGATTTCAGCTATAGGCCTTCTTGCTCTCTTCTCTATTTCTGCTAATATTATCGATGGTATTATGCCTCTTATGCCTCCGCCGTCAACTGAAAGGATGTATTTTTTCATGATTAGATATTTATTAGTTCTATTAACTTGCTCACTTTTATCAGGTTGTGTTTCTTGTCCAAGTACTACTGTATGTTTCACTCCTAGAGAAAATTGTACCAATCTAATAATTGATTCTGTGGATCATGCTAAAAAATCCGTGTTGGTTCAGGCATATCAATTTACCTCAAAACCTATTGCTGAATCCTTGGTTCAAGCTAAAAAACGTGGCATTGATGTCATGGTTATTCTCGACGAATCGCAAGTTAGCTCAAAGTATAGTGTTATCAATGAGCTGTTTCATAAAAAAATACCAGTATATATAGACTATAAACCTGCAATTTCACACAGCAAAATTATGATTATTGATGAGCAAAAAATCATAACAGGATCTTTCAATTTCTCTGACGCTGCGCAGAAAAGAAACGCTGAGAATCTACTAATTATAACAGGAGACCCTCCATTAGTTGAGCAATACATCAAAAATTGGAAAGATCGTCAATCTCAATCTGATGCTTACACACCAAAAGTAGAAGAATAATTACTTTAAATCAGCCTTAAGCTCATCCAACTCCTCAGAAAGATTTTTTACCCGCTCTTCCAGACGATATACCGTAACAGTTAATCCATTATTTTGTTCTATGAGTTTTTCATGTATATGAACTCGTAAATCCAGTTTGGCAAGCCACCAAATCGCCGCTACCGTCTGTATTAACATCGTTACAATTACTGCGATTGGGATTTTTTGATTTTGCATAATGATTTAAAATATGAATTTATTATGGATAGCTAATTTAGTAACTACTATTTTGATTTATGCTGTTCCTCTGCATTTGCAAGTAGCTTAATAATTTCTCTGTAAGGTTTATCTTTATTGTGCCGTGATTCTATTACAGCTACATCTCTAGGATTTTTTCCGTCTTTATCTCTAATTTTGGGATTTGCATCTTTTTCTAATAAAAACCTAATTATTTCTAAATTTCCTCTATATGCAGCAGAATGTAAAGCTGTCCATTTTTCATATTTTGCTGTGTTTATATCAGCTCCTTTCTCTATTAGAAATTTAACAACCTCCAAACATCCTGCACCGGATGCATAATGTAATGCTGTTAATTCGGGAATCTGTGTATTAATATCTAATAAATTATTAGCCGAAAATTTTACTACTTCTAGGCTGCAGTTCTTAGAAGCAGTTCGTAATATTGTTTTATAATTATCTGTAGCTTTTGCTCTCATATAGCAATAGGTAATAACAATACATATTATCATTGTTATACACCACCAAAAGTGTAGCTTATTTCTTGAGTCTCTATTCATATTCAATACTTTTTTTAACATTAAACATTTGGTTTACTGATTTTTTCTTAACGTTGATGCTGATAACACAGTGCGATAACCTGAACTATCTAACACATGTTCTGCTCTGTCGATTACCCATTCACCGTCTATATCTTGATGAAACCCTAACAAGCTAAGTTTTGCCTCTGCAAATAGTTCTGGATTACCAGGCATAGTGACATCCAATACTGCATTATTTCGCTTTAATTGTTTTAACTTAGCATTTGCTGCACTTAATGCTGATTCTACATTAGAGTAAAGCGTTTGTATAGTATAACTTGGACTACCAGAACCAGCTATTTCTGATATAGTTTCACCTTTTTCATAGCTATGCCATTTTGCAATTACTGAGTTGTACCTACTCACGGTAAAGTGAACCTTCCAATTTATTGTGTCTTGAGGTCTAATAGCTGTTGTTCCTAAAGCTTTTCCAGTTGCCGACTTTGCTTTGCCTTTGGGAATAAAAAGTATGTATCCGCCAGCTAACTTTGCCATTGCCTCGCGTTCTATTGCTATTTTTGTTAGTAAACTTATATCACTTTCTTCTGTTTGGTTAATATGTGGAATCAACACATTTTCAAATTCTTCTGCAACTCTGCACCCATATCCGTGCTTTTCTGCTATTTCCTTAACCAAGCTACCTAGAGTAATTTGATGCCATTCTTTAGATGCTTTCTCCTTTAATGATAGTCTTAAATTTGTTGCATGAGCTTTGATTAGTAGAGTCTTAGGTGGACTTTGTATTGTAACTTCGTTGACTGTATATATGCCCATTGGTAAGACTCCAGTTTCTCTGTAACCTAGAGCGATATTTAATTCATTCGGAACATCTGTGTTTTCATCACTATAATCAACATGTACTTCAACTACATCGTCTATTGTCCCAGATTCATCGGTAAGGCGCAATGATATAACTCTATCTCTAATTGATTCACATTTATCTATTATAAAATCTGGCTGCATTTATTCCCATACTTTTAATTTTGACTTTTGTAGAGGTTTTTCTGTTACAGGCAATTTAATTTTTAGTCCTACCGGTAAAAAACTTCCATGTTCTGCAAGGCCTGGATTTTTAAGCAATACTTCCTCCACTATTCCATCGGTAAATCCATAATGTTTCCAGCAAATCAGATCTAGCATTTCTCCTTCTTTAGTTAAGTAATATATAGTCATCTATAGCTCTTCAAACTCAAACTAAATTCAACTTTTCTTGGTAGTCCATTAGGTAAAAAATACATCTGCTTTTCTTCTAACCTAGTAATTACGAATTGTCCTAAAATATTACCTAGACTATCTACTAAAACATGCGGTTTTTCAGCTTCTTTCATATTCTTTAATTGATTTACTCTGTTGAGAATATTAAGGTAAATAACTCCTTCTATATCTACATTTTCCACTCCTCGACCAATATTTTGTAGTAACGGCATTTTATCGATACATTCAATTACACTCCAACGATTTTCTTTACTATACTTCAAACTTATCGGAGTAAATTTATATGGACCAAGAGATAACACAAATAAAAAATTTTTAAAAACATAGTTGATCAATAAAACGTCTCTACTGTATCAAATAAAACATCGCGTGATTTTTCTCTTATCCTTTTTATTACTTCATCTGCAAGACTACGAACATCTTGATTTGGCTCTGCTTTAATGCTGATAGTGTAATTATTAGTGATGTTCTGAGTTTTATTTTGTTCTTTATTTTCAAATTTACTCCTTCCAAAATCTGCAAATATCTTATCATTATCGCTCTCTGTAAACTTTTTCTCCTCAATAAGGCTTTTGATTCTGAAATTATTCTGATTTCTCTTGGAAAATTCTTTAATTATACTGTTACTTAGCAAAGGATTTCCACTGTTGAGAATATTACTCTTTAGGGGACTATGTACTGCTTTTACTTCAGTTTTTCTTTTTTCAAACTCTTTCAGTGGGCTATTCCCTAATACTTTTCCAAATACACTTTCCCCTATCCATGAAAAAGCTTCTTCTATGGGTTTTATTATCGATTTCCAAAAGCTAGAGAAAAAGTCTTTCACCTTTTGCCAATTAGTGATAACAAAAGCTGCGCCAGTGACAAGTCCAGCAATTAAAAGTCCTATAGGGTTAGTTATTACAGCTAGTGATATTGCTCTTAGCCCTGTTATTACTGCAGGAAAAACTGTAGATGATAAAAATGAAAATGTTGCCATTATCGTTGCTTTAAGACCAAAAATTGTACTTCCTAATAAAGTAATTCCATAGCCTACTCCCACTACTAAGACTTTTAAACTTATCAAAGCTGCTAAAGTACTCATGATTGCCGTAGTTAAAGTTGGATGTTTTTCTGCAAAAGAAGCTATATGCTCTGTTATTGTTTTCACACTTCCAGCTACATAATTCAAGGTAGGTAACATTACTGACCCTAGATTCATGCCAGCTTCAACTATTGCATTTTTAAGTAATTGTAATTTATTAGCTGTGGTGTCTGCACGATTTTTGAATTCTTTCTGCAGAGATCTTTTATACTCTTCTGTTTCAGCCAGTAACTTTATTGCATCCTTGTACTTACTGAAACTTCCAGCTAATAATGCAATGTCATCTTGATATTCTTGACCGAAAAGTTTCATCAGGGTTGTAGAGCGTTCCTGGTTATCCATTTTCTTTAGAGTTTGGAAAAAGTGAAGTAGTGCTTCTTCCCCATTTTCACTGATCCTTTGTACCATTTCTTCTGTGGTTATACCCATTTCTTCTAGTGCTGCCTTAAACTCTTTTCCTTGACCTTCAGCAGTTTGCAGCTTAGAAAGTAAAGCATTTATGGCAGTCCCTGCTTTTGCTGGTTGTTTGCCTAAACTAATGAAAGCATTTACTAAACTGCTTGTTTGTTCAAACTTTAATCCAAACTGCTTTGCAGTACCACCAACTATTGCTAGAGCTTCAACCATATCTTTTGCTTTAGCAGCAGTGTTATCTGATAAGTGGTTGATTACATTACCAACGTGCTCCATTTCACTAACATCAATTCCGTAAATGTTAGAGAGTTTAGCTATGGAATCACCTGCTTGCTCTGCAGACATATCAAATGCTGTAGACATTTTTGCCACCGTTTCTGTAAATTTGAAAAGATCTTCTTTCTTGATACCAAGCTGTCCACCGCTTGCAGCTATTTGTGCCAGTTCTGCGGCTGATAATGGTACAGTACGTGACATCTCTTTTAACTTTTTTGCAAATTTATCAGCTTCCTTTGTCTTTTCATCAAAATCAACTACTTTTGTAACATCAGCCATAGCACTTTCAAAGTCAATAGCAACTTTAACTGGAGCTGCAAGCGAAAGGCCTAGTCCAATAGTCTCTATAATTTGTGACTTAAAATGTGCTTTGCTTGCTAAAAAACTTTGGTGACTACGTATTGCAGATCCAAGCTTACCATACTTACCTTTTAATACTTCAATAGAAGAGCCAAGTTTATGTTGGTCACTTACTAAGTACTTAATATTTCTACCACTTTTCCTTACTTCTTCATTAAATGAATGTAAAGCATCTCTCTTTTTCAAATATGCTTCTTTTGCTTTTGTTGCGGAGGTTTTGGCCTTGTCAAATTCTGCTTTTAAAGTTTTGCTCGGCTTCTCTACCGCTTTCATTTGTTTAGCTAAAGATTTTACTTGATCTTCAAAGCCCTTCCACGACCTCCTGCTAGTCAAAACATCATGACCCAACTGCTTAAATTTTGATACTGATTTTAAAGATGAGTCAAGCTTCCTTATGTTCTCACCAAGATAAGTAAGTTGATTACTACTGCCCTTTATTACAGTATTAAAACTGCCGTCTAAAACAGCTCCGATTTTTATAGATAACGTTGACATTTAAGCTCCCTTGCTAATTTGCTCCATAAGATAAACTCACTAATCTCCATATCAAGAATGTGCTCAACTCCACCACCTATGATAGAGCCAAGCACTAGTATTTCTAATCTCAAATTTTTTGGATAATTGGTGAAAAAAAATCCTTTAATACCTCTTGCATTTTTACATAATCAGCAATATCTAACTCTTCAATTGCTTCTTTTGCAACTGATGTCAGATTGGCAGTCAAAGTTACTTCCTTACTTAGATCACTACCATTAAGTCTCTCAATAGCTAAATAATCTCTAACTTTTGGACGTCTAATGGTAAGTTCTGAGACAGAAATTCCATCAACTGTTATTGGGTTATTAAGTGTTATAGCTTGCATGTTCCTCCTTAAAAATTAATTAAATAAAAGTCTATATCGGCTTTTACATAACTAATTTTTTTACTATAGTTTTTGTGTTTGATTAACGATCCTTTATACTAAATTTCTCAATATAAAGATGATAGTAGGGGTTATTTTTCCTCAACTTGAATTAATTCTTGAACTTCATCGACAGAAAGACCTGTACACTTGACAATAGTGCTAATATCAACATTATTAGTCAACATCGCCCTTGCAACTTCAATCTTTCCTTCAATCTTTCCTTCAGTCTTTCCTTCAATCTTTCCTTCAATCTTTCCTTCTTTTTTGGCATCATCAAGTTTTTGAGCAAGAACAGCTTGTTCATCACGAATACGCTTGACCTCTTGTTCGTAGGCTATAAATTCTTTTTCTGACCAGTTGAACCTATTTAGCTCTTCATAAGCTTTTTTGATTATTACGTCATTTCCTATTATCCTTTCCAGCTCTTCTTCACCTGTTTCGTCAGCGTGCTTAAAAAAATATACCCACTTCTCAACTATATTTGAAAGCTGATCTTCTTTAGTTTTGGGAAATTTAGGCAATTCAATAAATACAAAGTAAAAATCTTTTAGATCATGTTCATTAGTATCTTCATCGCGAATAGTGTGCTTTGATTTATACTCAGACTTATCAGGAAACAGTATACAATCTGCTATAGCAATAAAAATAATTTCCTTAAGATCATGGTATTGATCACCCTTGTCAGCTTGTCTTGAATAGGCTTTAGCAGCATAGTACTGAGCTCGTTTTTCAAAGCCTTTGGTTTTAGCGACCTGCATCTCAATTATCCATTGTACTCCTGTTGAATCTCTACATAGCACATCAACAATACTTTGTTTTTTAGATGCAATATCAGGATCTTGAATAGTACTTAAAAATTCTATATCCTGTATTGCATTTTTGCCAGTAAAGCTCAAAATATCATTTAGAAAGTGAATGAGGATATCTTTATTCTTTTCAGTACCAAAGATACGGCGAAATGCTATATCATTTTTAGGGTCGAGAAATTTAGATAAAGCCATAGCAAAAATTCCTAAAAACCGTTAATAATTATACAGTATTATTAATAATTTTTCAATAAAAAAGTGGTTGTATGAAAAAGCATCCATCTATTCCATTAAATCCCTAGAATCGTTTGCAGCAAGGCCATTTGATCAACACCATTTATCTTTCTAATCATATTTTCAGCATCGATTTCTATTAGCTCATTACCATTTATCATAAGTTTATAATAATGGGCAGCTACAGTGCATTTTAGAGTGGCTTTTTCAGCAGGTTTCCAGCTACCAAAATCAAATTCCTTGAATATGCCCCTAAGGTTGATAATTACTCCTTCAATATCATTACTTCCACTACCTTGCATTCCACCTCTGAGCGTCAAAGATACCGAATTTCCATTTATCAATCCAAATAGCCGAAAGAGCTCTGTATCGTATTCAGAAAAAGTGAAATCTGCTTCAAGTTTCTCCATCCCCATATCGATATTTACTGGAATATCCATACCACCAGCTCTGTACTCTTCTGTTTTTATGGTAAGCTTCGGCAAGGTTATCTCATCTATTTTTCCTGCATAACCACGACCATCTACGAATACATTAAAATTCTTTAAAATCTTCGGTAACATCTCTTTCTCCCATTTTTATAATATTGTACCACTCACAAGGTGTGACCTAAAAGTAATCTGTTCTGCCGGATACGGTGGTATAAATTCAAAGTCAAAATATACTTTTCCACTTGCAATATTTGTTGGTGTATTGAGTTCTGGTGTTGCATAACATTTTCCACTGATAATCGCTCCTTGGGCTTTTAAATTGGCCAAATAAGAATTTACCCCCTCAATTACATCATCTATATAAGTTTTGGTGATATTGCGATCAACTGCCCATAAGTGAGCCCGAAGTAGACTATCATTGATTAGATCTGCAGTACGCCTTACTGATAGAAAAGCCCATTTCGAGTCATTTGAACATGTTCTATTTCCCCAAAGCCTATAGCCATTTTGATGAATTATCGTTGTTACTTCATTTTCATTTAAATGGTTTGCTCTACAATTTGTATTACCGAGCGTAAAATCAATAGGCCTGCTTGTTCCAACAATACCATTTATCTCTTTATTTGAAGGTGAGTGCCAAAATCCTTGTTCGCTATCTACTTTTGCTATTAAACCAGCTACAAATGGGCTTGCTGGCAAGGTTCCTTCTTTTCCTTCAATAAATACCTTAACCCAAGGGTCAACTACGTAAACTCTTGAGCTGCCTACAGACAGGTCTTCCGTTTATAAATACATCTCTGCTTCCACTTATACAAAAATGCAGCAACGCTCCTTCACAGTGATCTCCTAGGCGTATAACTGATTTATTCATTCCTTTCCCTAATTTAGATTTACTCTTTTTGCTTTTAGTTTTATTTCGCTCTTTGTTATCTCTACACTTGATTCCCCAACATTCAGTGTTATCTTGTCTACTACTTCAATCTCTAAATGATGTTTCTCTTTATCATATGTAAATCTTGTCCCATCTTGAAATTTTACACTATTTACTTCCTTTTTATTCTCTGGAGGAGGGTATTTTTCCTGATATATTGCCGGTAACACCACCCCCAAAGACAATTCTCCCAATGGTGATAATACTATTACCTGTTCATCAATATTTGGTGGTGACCAACTTTCAGCTCTATTTGTTATCCATGGAAGAAAATCTGTTACAAGTTCACCTATTTTAACTTTTACTTTAGCTTTTTCATAATCTATTTTTTCGACAATGCCTATACGGACAATGTTGGCCAATTTCCTCCGCAATTCTGAAATTGCAAAATTACTTTCCAACATTCACATCGATTAAATGAGGTTTTATTTTACTCACTTCCCAAATTGATTGCCCTACATGCAATTCGTGCGCCCAGTCTACTATCCACACTAAATATGCATCGAGCTCTGGCCTAAAATCATCTCCTCCTCCTGATATAAATTCTCCTGGTGAAACATTTTTCACGTTCCAAGTATTTTTATTTACTACTCTGGCAACCTCAGCAGCTAATGATCTGACAATAATAGGGGCATTTTCTATTGTGCTATCGATCACTATTCGTGCCTCAAATTTTGCTCTCAGCGCTAGCTCCTCTGTTCCTGGATCTTTTCCTTGCTCTAGACTTGACAATTCTATAAATACCGCTGGAGCTGCTAACTCTTTCCTTATTGCTGGATAAACCTCACAAGTTTGAATTGCTGGTATCTCTGCCTTTAGCGTATTACAGACTGCCTCATGTAAATTAGTCCAAAATGCCGTCATAAAATAACTTATGTGTAAAATATTTTTCAAATATCCTTTCAACTTCATAATTAACAAGATTTTCTATTATCCTTGAAGCCTCAGGTTCAAGTGGTAGTTTAGCCTCCTGTATCGGTAGTGCTGTTCTTCCTACACGTTTAAAAATACCACGATAGCCTCTTGGCATCGTTGCCATAAATGCATCATTAAATGCTGTTCTTATTTTTGCTTGTTTTATATTTCTCATTCTCACATCATACAGATATGCTCTAATTAAAACCTTCAAAGTGCTTTTCCTTGCCTTGATAATTCTTAGTCTTTTTCTAATTACTTTTAGCCTAATTTGCTTTTCTTCACTGATTTCTCGGACAGCCTGAGATTTTAACCATAATGCCGTTTTGTTTAGCGCTCTTACCGTTGCCAATTCTATTTTGGCTTTGTTAGCATCAATGTTGTGAATAATTCTCTCAATATTTGCATTAACCTCAATGTTAAACATCCTTCTCTCCAAGTACTGTACATTTTATATTCCATACTATTCCTGAATTATCTCGCAGTGGTGGAGAATATACTTTATATTTACGACCATCAATAACAAAAATATCTCCCACCATTGGCCTCAGTACATCAAAAACATTTACCTCAAGAAAAAGCATCTCTCCCACAAATTGTCCTTCACCAATCTCGTATAATTTATCTGGCTGTTGCTTTAATACCTGTACCATATATGACTTATCCTTTGATTTATAACAAGCCACTTCTCCTAAATGGGCAAAACAATCTTTAAATAATCTCTTAATATTCTCTTGCACATTTCTCCGCTATATACTAACATTTATATGCTAAGAAGAGGTAAAGCATTCTTCTGCCTCACACCGCTTTATATTTGCTCTACCTATGTTACAACGATCTTGACTAGTATTGCTGGACGGTGGCACATTGGCAGAGGGTTTGACTGCGTATGCAAATCAGTCCCTCTATCAAATCTCCTTGGCTCTTGTTTTGCATAGAGTGGCTGTCCAAGAGTATTTACTGTTTCATTAAAGTCTGCTAGTGCAAAATATGTTGTAAATGTGCTCGCTGTTCCTACTGGAAAACAGTGCCCTGTATCTCTTTCTATAAATCTTCTCACGGTTCCTTCAGGATCAGTTGCTTGTCCTCTATATTCCTCAAACGTTATGCCACAGAACGCAAATCCTGATCTCATATCATTCCTTAGCGCTGCTCCTTCTTGCCATCTTTCATATGCTTCTTTTACTTTAACGTGAGAAGTTAATGCATCGAAAAACTCAGGGCTTACCAAGGCATGAATTCCTGTCATATATTCACCACTTAGATTATCTTCTATATGCCGGAGTACTTCCAGACACTTACGTTTTACATCTGTTGTTGCTGTTCCTAGTGCAAAATTTACTACCTTTGGTGTAATTTCAAATTCGTTGTACAGATTTAATAATTGGAGAGTAGACCGGCGGAACTTCCCCACCAGTCTCTCGCAGAACTGTGCATGAAGTAGAGTGGGCAGCCAGCGAGTTACTTGTTAAGTACTTTTCCAACAACCCCTCTCCGAACCACGCATGATCGTTTCCGTATCACGTGGCTCTCCAATAATCTAACGTTTTAAGGAGTCACCATCATATTTTCCATATTGGATTTTCTTATGGCATTCATGACAAACAACAAGAGTCTTCCTCTGTCGTTCAATCATTCTCTTTTTCCATTTCGGTAGCTCAGTATTACGTTTACCTAGCAAATCAGCAAGTTTACGTACGTGATGTACTTCAATCTGCTCTTGTGATTTACATAATTCACAAGTTTGTGCCAATAGTCTTTGCTCTATTTCACTACGCTTATTCCATATTGGTATAAGGTTATCACTTATACTTACCCATTTATTCCATTTTAGTGACACAGCACCAAAGTGTGTAATTAATGGTATCTTTGATGGTAAACGATCTACTCTGACTTGGATGACTTTTCGTTTTTCACCTTCGTCGTTTTCAATCATTGCACCAAATTTTCTATAAATTTTCCTGCAAGTTGTTTTGTATTTAGATGCTAAAGTCTTTACTAATGATACTTCCATCACATACTTCAAATAACTTAGTGTGTGAAGGTTGTAGGCCATTTTGTAATATTGTACAATTCCTCGATATTCAGTTTGATACTGAGCAACAATACTGTAAGCTGTATCAAGTGTACGTTGAGGTAAATGTATAGGCTTTCCACAACGCATATATTCAGAACACTTTTTCTGCTTTATATGATGTGGTACACGTAACCCAATACTACCGTTAATACATCGTTGTGTCCGATGATCATGTTTATCATCTGCATGCAAGACGTGTATTTTATAACCTAAAAAATTGGCTTTGCTATCACACGCGTGTGTAATAAGCGTTTTATCTTCATTAAGCATAAGTTTGAGCTCCTCATTGAGGAATTTAGCAATCTCATTTTTAATTTGTTCAGCTTCATTTTTTGGTCCTGCAAACCCTACCAGAATATCATCAGCATACCTAACATACCAAAGACGTCGATAATTTAGATCACAAGAATCCTTAGATGGCATACCCTGCACTAATTGACGCAGTTGTTTTGCTTGATCCCAGTTCCCTTGTTTTCTCATCATCGATACTTGCATGGTTAACCTTAAATATTTTGGATTTGTCTTTCTTCGCTTACCTCGGTTATTTGCTGGTATTAGTATATGTTCCACATGTTTATCTAACCGATCGAGTAATATGTTACTCAAAATTGGACCAATAATAGAACCTTGTGGTACCCCACTATGACTCTTATTGTACTTCCAATTTTCCATATATCCTGCTTTTAGCAGTCGATTGATTAGCTGAATAAAACGGTTATCTTGGAAGCTTTCACTCAGTATTTTCAACAACATAGTATGATCAATTGAGTCATAACATGCACTGAGATCTCCCTCTATAAACCATTTTGTACCTCTGCCTTTTTGCATTACTGCTCTTAATGCAGTGTGGCATCCACGCTTTGGTCGAAATCCATGTGAACATTCACTAAATTTAGGCTCATAGTAGGCTTCCAATATTAATCGGATTACTTCTTGAAGTAACTTATTTGACCATGTTGGCAATCCTAACGGCCTGCGTTTACCACTCTTCTTTAAAATATAGATACGTTTTACTGGTGTCCACCGATATCGCTCATAGCGTAAATCCTCTATGATTTTATCGATTTTCTCCAAAGACATACCATCAACTGTTTCAGTTGTCACACCTTCTGTCATAGCACCTTTATTACGACAAAGTTTGCCATACGCTCGAAGGTAAAGATCACGCTGATAAAGTAGGCGATATACGTTTTTAACCGGCAAATTTCTTTGTCCACGTTCACGTATAATGTTAAGTATTGTTTCAGCTTTCCGCATCTTGCGTACCTCCCAATTTCAACATTCAATTATCTGTCACCCTTTGCCCTGTATGTGGCTTTCCCACGCTCCCCGGTGATTCGTTACTTTCACGACTACTACGATGACTCCGTAACCATAGAACTCGCGTTCCTTAGGTCATCCCATGTTCCGTCACTAAGAACTGTTCTAGATCAACTTAGGTTTTCCATTCATCCTCTTAAATAAGTTCACTACTTATCGTTCTACAGCCAGAATGTCACACAAACGAAAGTTTAATCTGTGCTTACCGTAGACATGGGGTTTTAAATGCGATACCCATGGATGTGAAGTCCCACCCCTGAAGATTAGAATTCAAGCAGTTTAGCTTTAACCATATTGATCAGGTGTTGCAAGCCGTTATCTTACACATCTTCAGATAACTCTCGCTTTACATACATGCTCTTGTCCTCCTTCCCTTTCGGGTTAAAGTTAGTTGTTCACCTCGAGGCCATTTATTCTGAACCCCGCTTAGCTCTGCTAAGTATTTCTTAATGCGTACCACGGCGCACCCTCGCGACTCACACAGCTCCCATTATTCAGTCTTTTGACCTAAAGCTAGTGTCCAGTGGTAAAAAGTATTTGTCCCTTCTTTCCTCATTTTTCCTAGAAGTTGCCTCGCTAGTCTTCCATGATTTCGAAGCTTCTTATACTTTCTTCTGACCCACTTTTCTAGGTGCTGCTCTATGTTTCTCAGAGGTTTATATATCTCTTTCCTGTAAAACCTGCCATAGTACTGATACCAGCCTCTGACTATTGGATTTACTGTCTTTGATATTTCCTCTAATGTTTTGTGTGTATTTCGTAGTATTTTCCAGGACCTTATGGTTGTAGTAATATTTTTCTTGGCCTTGTTGCTAATTGCGGGAAGAAATGAAACAAAATGCTTTCCTATTTTATTTCTTGCTAACCTGGGTCTAAATGTGTAACCCAGAAAATCAAAACTTTGTTTAGGAAATTCATTTTTCCTATTGTCATCCTTGCAGTACACAATTTGTGTCTTTGCAGGATGTAATTTTAGCTTATACTCAGCCAGTCTTTCTTCAATTGCTACCCTCATAAATTCCGCCTGTCTACTACTCTTGCAGTGCACTATCGCATCATCTACATACCTCTCAAATGGTATTGTTGGGCACTTTCGTCTCATCCACTCATCAAATACATGATGCATAAATATGTTTGAGATCAGCGGGCTTATTGAACCTCCTTGCGGAACTCCTTTATCCCTAACTACCTTACTTCCATCTGCTTGCTGAATTGGCGCTTTCATCCATCTTTCAACATACAGTATGACCCATTTGCAGTCTGTGTGCCTTTTGATAGCTCGCAATGCCAACTCGTGGTCCAAATTGTCGAAAAATCCTGCTATATCAAGATCTATCGTCCAATCGTACCACCAGCATCTTTTCCTCGCAGTTCCTACCGCATCCAGTGCAGATTTGTTTGGTCTATAACCATATGAATCTTCATGAAACTTCGGGTCTACTAACGGTTCTAGATACATTGTAGCTGCTGTCTGCGCTATCCTGTCCGATACTGAAGGGACACATAAAATTCTTTGTCCCCCTTCTGTACCTTTTGGTATTGCTACAGCTTTTACAGGCTCTGGAAAATAACTTCCAGATGACATTCGATTCCATAGCTTGTACAGATTATCTTTTAGATTTTCTTCAAACTTTGTTATCGTAACCTCATCTACACCAGCAGCACCCTTATTTTTCGATACTTGTTTATAAGCTCTCCAAATAACTTGCTTCGGTATATCAAAAGACTTTGTTTTACTCATTAACTCCTCCCTTTCGGTTGATAAATAATTAAAACTGAATAACTCAGCCCCTTCGCTCCATTTCCATTACAGAAATTTCTTCACTACTACGAGCTGATCCGCCCCTGTTCTTCGCATCGGTACTCTCATCCTTGAAGTTTAGCTTCTTGGATTTCTCCCTTATCATCGAAATGACAGGTTCCCGCAGTTCTACACAATAGCCCAAAATGGATCCGCGCCACCTATATGCCGGACGCCATCTATCCAGTAAACAAGTTTCCGATAGATTTATCCCAGGTTAGGCTAGAACACCTGGTTTTGACATCTTCTATGAAGTTTCGACACTTCATCAGTGGTTCATTTGCATTCGCCTCTCCATTTTACACATGACGCATAATTGCGCCTTTTCCATAACGCTCACTACCATGGCTCTTTACCAAAGCAGCTTATGGCTGTTTGAAGCCTGCTCTTGTAAACCGGCTCCGAGGGACCTACCCTCATCTATTGTGCAGCTTCAACTGATCGCTTCTACGGCACACCTAACCTCCAATTTTTTACTTTTTTCCCTACCTCACAGTCTAGACTTTTTTCCACGTAAAGAACCATAAATATAATATTTTCTACTATAGCTCAAAGGCTCCAGATACAACGGTAAGAAAAAACCTCTGGAACCTGAAAGTTGGCTGTAGACGCATTAAAGTTCTCTAAAGGTTTCTTTACTACCTTCACGTATCCTATTTACCCACGAAGACAATACTTCACTATTGCTAACCTCTTTTATAGCATGCTTTTCACTCCATATGCCACATCTAGTGAAACTACCTCTCTCTACTACTTCTTTAAGTTTTACTCCTCCAAAGAGACAGTTTTTTCCTATTTCTTCCCCTCTTTGTTGTAGTTCAGCCCACATTTCCTTATTTTCTACTCTTACTTGCACCTGATCTGCCTCTTGGTATAATATAATATTTAGCTTACCAACGCTCGTAGGAAATTCTAACATGACAGAGCTGCCATTTGACATATCGGTATAGTTTCTTACACCTCCTTTCTCACTTTTAACCTCAACTGCATCATTACCAATTTTTAAAATATTACTTCCTAATTCTCTCAGTATTTTGGCTACTTCTACCTTACTCTCTTCAGAAAATTCCATATAAGATGTTGTATTATCTATCTCAACATCTATTAATTCTCCTTCTTGCACAGCATTTTCGCCAGCTTCCTCTAGCTCTTCTAGTTGCTTATCTATCTGTGGCTGAACTTCTGGTTGTAACTCATTATAGATTTCACCTATCAGTTTATTCTGCAATAAAGTATTATGAAACTCTGCACCACTTAGCATTAGCTTCCGCATTATCTTTTTTCGATCACTTTTTTCTAACTTATGAAAATGTGTACCCAATACTACATATTCAGCAAAGCTCCATTCCCCATCATTACACGCATTTATTCTCATTCCAGTAGCTAGTGCTTGATCTACAACTTTGTATAGTTCACTTGCGCTTTTTGCTTCTACCACTGCACTTTTAAACCAGCTCAACTTTTTTGCACTTGGTTTTATTTTTTGCAAATTTGAAGCAAATGGGTTTAACACTTCTGGATAATCTGCTTGATCGCTTACAGGTTTTGTGCCATATATGTAATCAAGTCCTTTTCCGTAGTTGATTTTGTTTTCGCGAACGTTTTTGCTAGGAAAAGGCACCTCTCCAAGCTTTTTAGCCTTATTAATTTTACTTACAAAAGTAGACTGCTCTTTAGTACGACCAATTCCTATAATAGCATTCAACATCTCACCTTTTGATAATTTATCAAGATCAATGTTTAATTCGTAAGTTCCTCCCTTTTTATCATTAAAAGGTACAATTATCTTATTACCTATATTAGCCTCCGCTATTAAATATACTTTTTAAGTGTATAGTTGTTATACATTCTACTACTCATTATAAATTATAGTGAGTAGATTTGCAAATACTTTCTACTATAACAATCCGTTTTCTCGAAAGCTGAAATAGCCTCCACTTGTGATAATAATATGATCAAATAATCTAACGCTTACAGTACTACATGCTGCTGCTAAGCTCTTCGTTACTTCCTGATCTTCTTCTGATGGTTCTAAGCGTCCCCCAGGATGGTTGTGTGACATTATTACTAATGTTGCATTCTTTATTAATGCTTTTCTTATAATTTCCTTTATGTATACTGGTGCTTTTTCCATTTCACCAATATAGAATTCTTCTCCGATTAATTGGCGCCTCTTATTCAAATACAGTATTTTTACACATTCCCTTTCTGAGTGTCCTATACTTACGTTCAAATACTCTACTAGCCCTTGTAAGTCCATTATTGGCTCACTCTTAAGCTTTTCTCTGAGCACCCTTTCTAGTGTTTCCTTAACACACATAATCATTGCTACTGCAGAATCAGTTACTCCTTCTATAACTTTCAGGTCATCCATTTCTCGGCCTAAAATCCTTCCTACTCCTGTATAAGTATTCACCAGATTTTTAGCAATTTCTTGAGCTTGTGGCCTTTCATGTACTGCACTTAGAAACGTTTCCATTATTTCACGATCAAGTAATGCTTTGCCTTTGCTTTCTAATATTCTGAACTCTATTTCCTCTTTACTTTTATTCATATAATTTACCCTTCACTAACAACAAACTTTTTTTAAATATTTACTGCTGTTTTTTTATCAGCATTGGCATAGAGCCATAGCTTCCGAGTGAAGTCAAATCAATTTCTCAATCTTTTTTACTTATTTTTTCATGAATAGGTGAAGATATTAATATATGGTGATTTTTTTATTGTTGAATTTCGCCTAAAGAGAGGCCTGTTATTTGCAAAATAATATCGGTAGAAATTCCTTTTTTAACTAAGTTCTTTGCAATTTTGATTCTTTCTTCTTCTCTAATTTTCTCCTCACAAATTTGTATGCTTTTAAACATAGATTTTATTAGTACATTACGTAGTTCTTGGCTCTCAATTTCTTTGTATTCTTTAATCAAATCAGGTAGCTCATTTTCCACTTTACTACCTTCATCTTCTTCTATTAGTAGATCTGTAATATTAATCGATAATGTTTCCGCTATTGCATACAATTTTTCCAGTGGAATAGCCACACGTCCTTGCTCATAGTTGCTTATTTCATCACGTGTTTTAGTCATTTTCTCTGCTAAATCCTTCTGAGTATATTTCCGCACTAGTCTCCATTCTTTTATCTTTTTTCCTATTTTGTAGTATATAGAACCCGTTTTTTCTTCAACAAATTCATCAGCAGAGAGGCCAATTGTTTTTGCAACAATATCAACAGAAACTCCTCCTTTAACCAGACCCTTTGCAATTTTTATTCTTTCTGTTTTTTTACTATTTTCTTCACCAACTTGGGCAATTTTGGTTAGTAAACAAAATATTCTACGTAATTCCTGATCATTAATCGTTTTATATTTTCTTATTAGACTTAGTTCTTCATTTTTAAGACAGATTTTCTCATTTGATACAGGAATGAGATCTATAATACCAATCGATAACACTTCTGCTATAGCGTACAACTTCTCAATCGAAATTTTGCGTGTTCCTTTTTCATATTGTAGTACTATTTGATACGTTACGCCGATTTTTCCCGCTAAATCTTTTTGAGTATATCCCTTTGCTAACCTACGATTTCTTACTTCCTGTCCTATTACTTTGTAATCTAAAAAATTAGAGCATTTATTCTCTTTTTTCAAATTTTATACTCCATAACCAGAAGAGCTGTTACGTATACTTAATTGGGAACCTTTTTGACAAACTGAACTCATCTCCTTTCAAATAATTTTTCTATATCACTTAGTTTCATTTCTATGTAAGTTGGTCTTCCGTGGTTACATTGCCCAGCATACGGTGTTTCTTCCATTCCTCTCAGTAGCTCGTTCATTTCCTCTAACTTCATTTTTCTCCCTGCTCCATGGCACGCAATAGTAGCTAACACTTTTTCTTCTACAGGTAGAGTACCTCCTATCTCCATTAATCTATCAACTATATTCATCACCATCTCTTTCATATTTACTGTTCCTAAAATTGCAGGTATTTCTTTCACTCTTACTTTATTTTCTGATTCTATTTCAATACCAAAACCCATTTCAAAAAGCTTATCTTTATAAGTTTCAACCATCTCCATTCCTGCTTGGTTTTTAATCTCAACTATTTCAGGAATGAGAAGTTTTTGTCTTTTTATGCTTGATTTTTGCTTTAAGCACTCGTATATCAATCTCTCATGGGCTGCATGCTGGTCTACTATAATTAATTTGCCTTTAGCCTCAGCAATAATGTAAGTACTGTGGACCTGACAGCGTGCATACCCTAGAGGATGATCCTCTATTAAATCAATTTGCTCCCTTTCTAGAACCATCGCTTCCTTTTGGGATGGAGATTCTCCATACTTAAACGTTTCTGGTAAGCTTTGCCTTCTTTCATCTGGTGCATTGAATTCTTTCATTAGACGATTTTCTAAAAGACTTGGCCTCTTTTCATAAAACTCTTTTTGATTTTTTTCCTCTTCACTATTAACCTTCTCTTGGCTATCAAACTCTTCAATACTTTGAGACTTAACATCACTTGCTGCAAACGTGCCTACTCTAGTCGATAATGCTTTTATTATTCCTCTTCTCACTATTTCATATACTAGCCTCTTGTTCTGAAACCTTACCTCTGATTTATTTGGATGCACATTTACATCTACTTGATCGTATGGTATCTCTAAGTGCAGCACTGCAAAAGGATACCTCCCACTTGGAATAAAATCTTGATACGCATATCGAATTGCACCAATAAGTAGATTGTCTTTTATTGGCCTTCCATTAACAAACGTATAGATCTGAGTTGAATTGCCACGACTAATAGTTGGTTTACAGATGTGTCCCGTAAGTTTGATTCCTTCTTCTTCCTCTTTAACTTCCAGCGAATTGCTCTGAAATTCTTCTTCTATTTCACATAGTCTGTTAAAGAATGAAGTTTGTTTAGCATATTTTAAGAGCTTTTTATTACTGGAAGTGAGAGTAAACCCAATACTATAGTTAATCATTGCTAAGTTATTTACAATATCAACTATAGCTTGTGTTTCTGCCCTCTCGGTTTTTAGAAATTTTAATCTATTTGGAGTGGCAAAAAATAAGTCACGAACTTCAATATATGTACCCTGTAGCAAAGAACAAGGTGTAATCTCTCTTATTTTTTCTCCTCCCTCATACCTTATAGACCATGCTTCCTTTGCTTCACTTGCCTTAGACGATAATTTCATTCTACTTACTGCTGCAATTGAAGGTAAAGCTTCTCCTCTAAAGCCAAGGTGCTTGATTTCTATTAACTCACTATCTCTTAATTTTGAAGTGGCATGCCTCATAAACGCTAGTTCTAGATCGTTCTTTTTTATTCCATTTCCATCGTCTGTTACAGTTATAAGATTACGCCCACCACTTTCTATTTTGATCTCTATTTCCGCACTTCCAGCATCTATTGCATTTTCTACTAATTCCTTTACTACACTTGCTGGCCTCTCTATTACCTCTCCTGCTGCTATACGATTTATAGTTTTTGTGTCTAAAAGAATTATTGCCATATTTTCAACTCTCAGTCTGATCAGGATATAGCTTGAATATCAATGCAAATCAAGTCCTCTATTAGGTGTCTTAACTAATTTAAAAACAGAAATAGTTGTAAAAACCCAGGCCAAAATTTTATGGCAAGCTCTCCTGTAGTTTAATTTTAGTTGAATATTTCTTCACAATTGTGTATAATTATTAATGCTTTTTATCTTACTTTCTCATGGCTCTTTCGAAGTTTCTCGATCCAAAAAATGATATATCGTTCAAGCGCATCTTTGGTACTGAAAAAAATAAGGACATTCTTATTCACTTCCTTAATGATATCCTTGGCTTCACTGGCAAAAGTACAATAAAGGATATAGAGTTCTTAAGTACTATTCAAGACCCTGATATTGCTTCTAAAAAACAAAGCATTGTTGATGTTCTTTGTAGAGATGAAAATGGGCTGCAAGTCATAGTTGAAATGCAGGTCGCTAAAACTAAGGGCTTTGAAAAACGTGCACAATACTATGCTGCTAAAGCTTACTCAAGACAGGCTGATAAAGGTGATCAATACCATGACCTTAAGGAAATTATCTTTATTGCTATAGCAGATTGTATTTTATTCCCTGATAAGTCTGAGTACAAATCAAAGCATACTATTCGCGATGAAGATACTAATGAACATGATCTAAAAGATTTTTACTTTATATTTATTGAGTTACCTAAATTTCCAAAAACCAAAGAAGATCAGCTTTCAAGTATAGTTGAAAAATGGGTCTACTTCTTTAGATATGCAGACGAAACTAGTGAAGAAGAGCTAGAGAGAATAATAGGAAGTGATCTAATAATCAAAAGAGCATATGAAGAACTAAATAGGTTCAACTGGTCAGAAAAAGAATTTATTGCCTATGAACAAGAGATCAAGCGTATTCGTGATGAACAGGCTGTCCTTGCTCAAAAACTCGATGATGCCACTCAAAAAGGTAGACAAGAAGGTAGACAAGAAGGTAGACAAGAAGGCATCCAAATCGGCCATCAAAAAGGTAGGGAAGAGGGAGAAAAACAAGCTAAAATAGCTGTGGCAAAAAACCTACTTAAAGCTGGTGTCTCTACTGATATCATATCACAAACTACAGGTTTTTCTCATTCTGAAATTTCACAACTCAAAGAAAAAACATAATATTCCTACTTATTCACTTTAACATTTATGAAAATCTTCTTTAAGTTAGATATATTCCCTAATTAAGAATCTAATGAACTGTCTAAAATAGCTATAAAGATTACACATAGAATTACATAGATTACTATCATAACGTTACCCAAACTTCTACATCGAAGCTACGTGCTGTAAGTTCAATATGGAAAACATATTAACCACTTAGCATTTAATGTCTACTTCATCCATTTTAGTATTAAGACTATCAAACTTGCTACTGGTTTCCCTAATTATTTTGGCTACCCTCACTTTAAATTTTCCACTACTTGACATATTACCTCTTACATTATAACCTACCTATTGATATTACCTCCAAGCTTGGTTACTCCTATCTCAGAAAGACAAGTTGATACTTCTGAATTGCTGTGAACTGAAGCATTACTTAAATAACTTTGAGGCTCTAAACTCATTTGCTTTGCATCATCAACTTCTAATCTACCATCTCTGTTGTGTAATATCTGCTCTATTGATTGATTTAGCAGACCCTTATTAAATTGAGCTATAAACTTGTCAAACTTTTTCGGACTTAACTTACCAGGGCATCCTGCTTCTCTACCAGGACATGCTTCTTCTAGGTATGAGTTTAAAATTCCCGAAATCTCATCAAATTTACCACTCATGATTTTTCCTGTAACTTCTTTCTGTATTTCCACAAAATCAATATTTAATCGATGCATTGATACACCGCTTTTTAATCCAGCTTGCTCTACTACTTTCTCAAATCCCTTTGTAATATTAAGTACATATCCCTGTGCTTCTAGTGGAGATATAGACTGATCTACTGTAGAAATATACCTTTGACCCGTTACCTTTCTAACCAGCACGTCAAGCAATATTATTGTACCATTTACATCCATTTTTGCATCAACTTGTGAGATTGGACTTGAAGTGTTTGATGTTTCCTTAGATAATGTAGGTTTAGAATTTAATAATCCACCTACAGAGCCTTTTACCCAATTAAATAAATCATTTATCCAGGAAGATGGTTTTATTGCACTGCTTGTTGCTATTTCAGGTTGATTACTTGAATCTATAGCAAGTGGTTTTCTTGACATATGGTGACGAGCATGATCTCCATGGTGATGACGGCGTTTGCGTTGAACAGTTTTGTCTCTTTCTTCTTTGATTTTCTCTAAATATTTTATAACATCATTATGTTTTTTCCAAGAAGCAAGATCCAACGGTGTTTTATCATCCTTGTCTTTAACTTCAAAATCAGCACCTTCTTCTATAAGGTATTTTACTACATCTAAATGACCATTTCTAGCAGCATAGTGTAGAGGAGTCCTACTAGTGTTATCCTTAGCATTAATGTCAGCAACTTCCTTTATAAGATACTCTACTCCGGGTAAGCAACCTTCAAATGCAGCCCAGTGTAAAGAAGTCCTTCCATTACTACTCTTAGTATTAATATAAGCACCCCGTTTTATACATTCTTTAACTTTATCAAGGTCTCCGCTTTTTGCAGCATTCAATAATTCTTTATCTAGATCTAATTGTGCTTGCCTTAAGACTTCCTCTATATCTTTGTAACCACTTTGAATAGCCAATTCTAAAGGTATATCACCATCCATGTCTCTAGCCTCAATGTTAGCGTGCTTATCAAGAAGAAATTTTACTATATCCAATCTGTTCACCCTAACAGCAAGATGCAAAGGTTTTTTATTATAGTCGTCTTGAGACTCAATATTAGCACCTTTATCAATAAGAAATTTAACCGTATCCAAATTACCCTCTAGAACAGCAAAATGTAAAGGTGTTCCCTGATACGTTATTTCATTATTAAATTTAGCACCCTTACTAACGAGAAGTTCTACTGCATTCCATTTACTTTCTCGAGCAGCAAAAAGTATAGGTGTCCAACCATTCCTATCTAGAAGCTCAATCCTAGCACATCTACTAAGAAGAAGCTGAATCATACCTAAGTTACCTTCTTGAGCAGCATAGTGTAAAGGCGTAGAACCATACATATCTTGAGCATTAATATTAGCACCATAATAAAGAACAAGACTCACTACATTCAATTTTCCTGATTGAGTAGCGAAAAAAATTGGTGTATAACCAGAATTGTCTTGAGCTTCAATATTAGCATTATAATCATCACAAAGAAGTTTTATTTTGCTCAGATCACCTGCTTTGGCAGCAAGATGTAAGGGTGTTCTACCAAGTTTGTCTTGAACCTCAATGTTATTACTATTTGGGATTTCTAAAGACGTAGAATTTTCTTGTAAGTTACCTATCAAATCTGAATTATGTATTTTACCAAGGTAGTTTATTACATTAGAATAACCACCACAAGAAGCATAATATAGAGGTACCCAGCCACCATGATCTTTAATATTAACATCAATTTTTTCTTCGTCTATAAAATATTTTACTATATCTAGTTTACCATTGTAAGCAGCATAGTGAAGGGGAATTCTACCACTATTATCTTTAATTTTTAAACTACTTTTTTCACCTACCACAAGATATTTTACTACATTTAGCTCGCCCCCATAAGCAGCACAATGCATAAGAGTTCGGCCATCTCTATACTTAGCACTTAAGCTAGCTCCTTGACTTACAAGATCTTCAACTTTGCTAAGATTTCCATATTGTGCTGCAATCAATAATTCTTTATCTAATTGCACTTGTTTTAAATACTCTACAATATTATTGTGTTTTTGATCAGTAGCAATACCCAGCAATGTTTTACCACCTTTGTCTTGAGTATGAAGGAGAGTAGACCAGTGGAACTTCCCCACCAGTCTCTCGCAAAACTGTACGTAAACCTCTTGATTTATACAGCTTCCATTATTCAGCCTTTTGGCCTAACCCTAGTGTCCAGTGATAGAAAATATCCGGAGACCTCTTTCTCACCTTTCCTAGAAATTGTCTTGCTAGTCTTCCGTGACTCCTGAGTCTCTTATATTTCCTTTTCACCCACTTTTCTAGATGCCGCTCTATATTCTTTAGAGATTTGTATACTTCAGTTCTGTAAAATTTGCCATAGTACTGATACCAGCCTCTGACTATTGGATTTACTTTTCCTGACATCTCCTCTAATGTTATATGCGTATTTCGTAGCATTTTCCATGACCTTATGGTTGTAGTAATCTTTTTCTTGGCCTTGTTGCTAATTGCTGGGAGAAATGAGACAAAATATTTCCCTATTTTATTTCTTGCTAACCTGGGTCTGAATGTGTAACCCAGAAAATCAAAACTTTGTTTAGGAAATCCACCACTCCTATTGTCATCCTTACAGTACACTATCTGTGTCTTTTCAGGATGTAATTTCAACTTATACTCAGCCAATCTTTCTTCGATCATTACTTTCACAAACTCTGCCTGTTTCTCTGTTCTGCAGTGCACTATCGCATCATCCACATACCTCTCAAATGGTACCGTCGGGTAGTTCTTTTTCATCCATATATCAAACACATGATGCATGAATATATTAGAGATGATTGGGCTAACTGAACCTCCTTGCGGAACTCCTTTATCCCTAACTACCTTACTGCCATCTGCTTGCTGAATGGGGGCTTTCATCCACCTCTCAACATACAGTATGACCCATTTGCAGTCTGTGTGCTTTTTGATAGCTTGCAATGCCAAGCCGTGGTCCAAATTGTCGAAAAATCCAGATATATCAAGATCTATCGTCCAATCGTACCTCCAGCATCTTTTACGAGCTGTATCTACCGCATCCAGTGCAGACTTATTTGGTCTATAACCATATGAATCCTCATGAAATTTTGGTTCTACCAGCGGCTCTAGATACATAGCAGCAGCCGTTTGCCCTATCCTGTCGAATACTGAAGGAACACATAAAATTCTTTGCCCTCCTGTATCTTTTGGTATCGCAACAGCTTTTACCGGCTCTGGAAAATAACTTCCGGATGACATCCTATTCCATAGTTTGTACAGATTATCTTTTAGATTTTCTTCAACCTTTGTTATCGAAACCTCATCCACACCAGCAGCACCTTTATTTTTCGATACTTGTTTATAAGCTCTCCAAATAAGTTGCTTTGATATATCAAAAGACTTTGTTTTACTCATTAACTCCTCCCTTTCGGTTGATAAATCATTAAAACTAAATAACTCAGCCCCTTCTCTCGATTTCCATTACAGAAACTTCTTCACTACTACGAGCTGATCCGCCCCTGTTTTTCGCATCGGTACTCTCATCCTTAGAGTTTAGCTCCTTGGATTTCTCCCTTATCATCGAAACGACAGGTTCCCGTAGTTCCACACAATAGCCTGAAATGGATTCATGCCACCTTTATGCCGGACGCCATCTATCCAGTAAACAAGCTCCCGATAGATTTATCCCAGGTTACAAACGACCCCCTGGTTTTGACGTCATTTAAAAGGTTTCGACACTTCATCAGTGGTTCACTTTCGTTCATCTCTCTATTCCTTACATGACATATAATTATGCCTTTTCCATAACGCTCACTACCTTGGCTCTTTACCAAAGCAGCTTATGGTTGTTTGAAGCCTGCTCTTGTAAACCGGCTCCGAGGGACCTACCCTCATCTACTGTGCAGCTTTTGCACTTAGTTTGCTCTTACTTGAACATTCTTTGTATCTCTACGGCACACCGTCAGCTCCCTTATCTACAAGGTACTTTACCATGTCTAAATGACCATTCCAAGAGGCATAGTATAGAGGAGTGCGACCATCTCTATCAGTATCATCAATGCTCATTCCTTTGCTGAGGAAAAATTCTATAATGTTTTTGTTATTGTTTTCAGCAGCAATGTGTATAGGTTTCCTGCCAAAAATGTTCTCAACGTTAATATCAGCACCCTTTTCTATTAAAAAGTTAGCAACTTCTAAGTAGCCTCTCCATGCAGCAAAATGTAGCGGTGTCCAACCATTTTTATCAGTATCATTAATATCAACACATTTGCTAATAAGGTACTTTAGTATATCCAAATTACCACTATAAGAAGCATCACATATAGAGGGGCCACAACGATGATCTTTACCCTCTAAACTAACGCCATTTTCAACAAGGTATTTAAATATACCAAAGTGACCTTTTAATACAGCATTGCGTGCAGGGGTATTACCATCTCTGTCTTCAGTATTAACATTAGCTCCTTGATTAACAAGGCCTGTTACTTCACTAATATTGCCAACTTTTGTTACATTCAACAATGCATGATCTAATTGTGCTTGCCTTGAAACCCTTACTATATCTAAACTAGAACCAGCATCTGCATTTCTCGTTTTTCTTACATTAGACCCACAATCTTCAATTATCCACATCCCTTGCAGAACCTGATCTCCTGGAATCCAAGTAAATACTCTACGCCTATCATTGTCATATTTAGCATAATCAGCAGCATATAAATGTTCTTTAAGCTTAACATTCATTATAGAACAGTTGTTACCATCAGGTTTAATCATCCACACATCTCGTGCAACTCCTCCACCTGAAACCCAAGTAAATACCATTCTCCTGTCGTTGTCATAATTGAAATAATCACTAGCAGCATATAAATTTTCATTAAATTCAGCATTCACTATATTAAAGTTGTCACCATCAGGTTTAATCTTCCACCTAAACTTATCATTTTTTTCATCCTTTGAAATCCAAGTAAATACTCTTCTTCTATTGCTGTCATAATTAAAACAACTATTAGCAGCATATAAATATTCATTATGATCAATATTTTTAATGCATACTTCTGACGCAAATACTGCATTTCTCACTGATTCTGGCAATCTGCCTTTTAGTTTCTCAAGGTTAGATCTATCTTCTTGATTGACATCAGAATAGTTCTTCATCTCCATTACTTCTTTGACATAGTAAGCTAACTTAAATACTGCATCATTATTTAAATCATTATTTCTTTGCATTGCGTTAAATACAGCCACATAACCCAATATACGCTGACTAACATCATTATGGCTTTCTACACAACTTAATATTTTTTTCGTATCTACTTTCCCATATACGTCATTTATCACTCCCTTAATTGTATTATTAAACAACCTTTGATCGAAATTATAAATGTCATTAGCAAGTGTATTAACCGAACCATAACGATCATGTAACATACCATCCTTTAGCTTCTCTTTTACTACATTTTTTATTGAATATTTTAACTTTTCTACAAAAAACTCTGCCCATCTTTTTACGTTAGGCACGGTTTCTGCTTGATTAATAATCTCCTTCTTTAAAACCTTAACCGTTTCCATCATCTTATATGGATCGTTGTTTCTATCCTCAATACTTGTTGCATCCTTACTAAGGAAGAATTTGACCACATCTAAATTACCATTGCAACCAGCTATACGAAGAGGTGTTCTACTATCTTTATCTTCAGCTTTAATATCATAACCTTTATCGATAAGGAACTCAGCTATATTTAATTTACCCTCCTGAGCAGCTAAGTGCAGAGGAAGGGCGTCCTTATTTTCAACACTAAAATCCTTTCTATCAAAAAGAACTTTTACTACATCCAACCTACCTCCTTGAATAGCCATATTTAAAGGTGTTAATTCATGCTCATTTCCAATATCTATACTTTTAATCTTTTTTATCAAATCCTCAGCTTTACTATTATTTCTTTGCAATGTTGCATTAAATACCTGCTCTTTTAATAAATCTACTTTTTCCTTATAAAAATCCTCTATAATATCTTCTGAATTACAAGTAGAGACTATGCATTTCAAATTAGAAACCATCGTATCATTAAAAGCAAACATCATTTCTCTTGCTGGTTGATAACTATTCCAATTTTCTACTTTCGCTAAGGTATTATTCTTATGTGATAACACTAAACTATCATCAGTAATCTCGGCATCAAAATCCAATATAGACTTATCTCTAAAATCAACCAAACCAATATCATTCTTATCGATAGGTTGATTATGATAAATTTGTAACCCTTGTTCCTCTGGTTGATAGTATCTGAAAGAGTCCGGGTTCATTTCTACGTGCTCAAGCCCTAAGTTTGTACTATCAATTTTATAAAGCTCATTGTTCATTTGTAACACAATTTGTTGATTCTCTGGATTTTGAAAATAATCAACTAAACCAATGGATAAAGACCATTTAGTACCTACACTATCAAATATTGTAATATCTTGTATCTTTAAACTATCCTCTGTAAGGTCAGAGATTGATTTGCCATAACATTCATTTATATAATCCCTTTTACCTTCTTCTATGCTTATACCATAAACATCTGTTACACTTAACTCAGCAAAATCAATGATACTATAGGGTATGTTTTGATAAGACACCACTTTGTTTTTTATTTTTAAATTGAGCCTTATTGGCGACAATGAAGTTTTGCTATTTAATGTATCTGGTAGTTTGATAATATACTGGTGTTGCCCTTTCTCTCCTTCTATTGTAATGTCCTGATAGTAATTACACAGCATCAGATAGTCATCATAACCATAGTTCCGTCCACCATTAAGGTATTTCTGATAACTACTTGTAACGTCAGAGCTACTATAGCTAAAATCAACAATGACTTGACCTGAGTACATGCCAGCAATTATCACTTTTTCACTAGGTACTCCCATGTGGTTTTTAATAACTTCTACTTGAGATACTGGTATGTCAAAATTATTGTTATTGACAATATCTTTTGCAATTTGGTAAGTATCAAGTAGTTGTTGGTCTAGAATACTTGCTTGTATAAATGCTTTTAACTTTTTTGCACTATTTTGTATTACCTCTCTACTAATATCACTTCCTGAACTTTTCAGCTCTTGATATCTAATATCTTCTATTGTATCAGACAAAGACTTATCTTGTATTGCAACAGACTCTGTTATTCCATTGCTATTTACTTGAATTACTAGATTTTTAAAATCATTGATTTTAGTACTTGAAACAATACTTTGTGTATTATTAGCTAAAACATCTAAGCTATAGCCGACCTTTTCTATATCTTCACTTATTCCCCACTGTGTGATATTAGCAACTTGAACCTTTATTATGTCAATATTTCCTTTTATTTTTCCTGTACTGCCCAAATCACTTACTATCTTAGCATTATCACTATCTTCATTAACAACAAATATTGTTTGTTTTAATCCCCTGTTATGCACATTTTCTTTGTTAACTACTCTAACTTCATAATCTTTGTCTGTGCAGTTAAATGAATTCTGCCAGACTTCTGCATTTTTTACATTAATCAATCTTGTTTTACAGTGAGTAGTAATATTTTGCTTGCTGTCAGAATTAGACACATAGTTATATGTGTTAACCAATCTCATGTTATTACTATTACCATAACGTATAGTTCTACCATGCAAATTTGCAACGACATTATTAGCCTTAACATTCATTACTAGAGTATTTTCTTTTCCTGGTCCACCTTCAAGAGTACCAGACGTATAGTCATTAATAATAAAAATAGTTTCATTATTTTTTGAGCCAACATAACGTATATTACTACCCTCTGGAATATGCATTACTGCTGGATAATTTGCTGCTGCTGTTAACGTTCTTGGTCCTGAAATATATAATACTGATCCTCTAGGAAATGTTTGCTTTTTTGTATTACTATGCTCTTTTCTTGTTGGATTAGTAAAGATAAAAGGTTCGCCTGAGAGAGTAAAGCTCTCTTGACAATTTCTATAAATTTTGCCACTGTTACATGGAGCGAACGCATCGTCACCTGTGTGCTTTGTATTGATTGTTTTGCTGCATTGAGATTTTTGTATCGGATTTGTTAATGGTGCATCTACAATTCTTAAGCCAAGATTTTCATACTCGTATTTTGTTAGATGAGGGATATGTTTTGCATCCATATTAACAACATAAACTTTCTTTTCTTCAATCTCTTGATAGCATTGAGGACTATTCTTTATACCACAGATAAACCTTTCCCAACCTTCACTCATAACCAAAGTATAAGGTGTCATAGTCAATATCTTAGAGATATCAATAGAAGACAAATCTCTTTTTACACTAGAGGCTATATTGATCTTGTCAAAAGAGATATCTTTATATTTTTTTTCTAAATCACATGTCCACTTCATCTGCGTCGCACACTCAGGACCATACGGTGATGGCATAATACATATAGCCTGTGCACCCATATTTTTAATCACCTCACTATATTTCTCTTCAATGGAGATTACGTATTGTACAACCGCATCTATGTCATAATTGTCATTTAACAGTTTAATAGCTGCTTCTTTTACGTAAGTTAAATAACCTTTTATTCTAATTGTGTCTTCATATTCTTTTTCTACATCTCTTCCTGTAAAAAACTTGATTACCCCTGCAAAAAATACTTCCGCTTGTTCACCACCAGGTAATAGAGGTACTTGCCCTGCTATTGCTTTAGTATATTCCATTCTTTCATGAACTTCTATGCCAATTGTTATCAATACATCAGCAACCATAGTAACTACTGCTGCCCTACCCAAAACTTTGCCTGCAGCAGATAATTCTCTTAAAATCTTAGTAGTTGTACTTACACTTTTCACTGTAAAGCTAACTCCTGCACTTACAGGCCTTATGCTCATGCTTGCTAGTTTTACACCACTACTAGCTGTCCAATAATAATTTAGTGGATGATGATTACCTTGAGCTATTTCGTTTATACTGTATCCAAATTGATAAGCAATGGTTGCAAATGTAATACTTTGAACTACAGGATTACTAATAATCTTAACAAATGTTTGACGTACGTCCTGTGGTATTTTACTAACCAATTTTCCTACTTTGCTATTAGGAGAAATACTTACACTCGTCCTAACATCATCCATAGCATCTAGTATACCATTGATACCAAATACTTGCTTTAAACCATCATTATTATGTCGTCCAAGTGTTGCTGTATCACTTATACTATCAAGTAAGTCATATATAGCCATCATGGAAAAAAACTTTCCACCTTTTGCTCCTTTTATTTTCGCTGAATCAAATTTATCACGATCAAATGCAATTCCTTTTTCTTGAAGGCTGCTTTCTACATTACTAATATAATCTGCAAAAACTTTTTCACCAAGATCATCAAAATGATTTTTAAACGTATCAAAAGTATCTTCCCTAACACCTTTTGCTAGCAAGTTCTGTTTAATTTCCTCTACAATATTAGAGTAATCTTGATTAGTTTGAACATCACCTATATCTTCAATGTATTTTTTATTCTCTAACAACTGCTTATCATTTGATAGTTGATGTAATTTATTATGAATTTTCTCTCTTTCTGCATCTGTAGTAAAATTTTTAATTATATCATCGAATTTTACTTCATAGCCATCGATGCTTAAATAATACTCAATATTTTGTCCTTTTATTTTTTCTTTTATAACGCGATCCTTATCTCTGCCTACTTTTACTAAGATCTCAATACCATCACTATAATCATCTACAAAATATCTTTCTGCATTCTTCATTTCTATAATATCACCTATTATCAATTTTTTATCATTACCATTGTTATCTTTTACTTTTACATCAGTCCTATCAGCATTGCCTATCATATCAAACACTTGCTCACGACCTATATCTACAATTTCATTAGTTAAATCCTTAGCATTATCAATATCAAATAGCTCTTTAACACGTTGCTTTTTTTCTTCCTTTGTAACCTTTTCTTCATCACGTGAATCTATGCATGGTATACCTATATCACGTCTTTTTCTTGTTGCACATTGGCTAAAACTAAAAATGGAGCTATGAACTACCTTAACAGGAGTAAATTCATCTTTACTTACTAAAATAAGAGAATTTGTATTACTCGCCCCTTTGTCAAAAATAACACCCATAAAAGCAACTTTGTTGCCATCTGTAAGCGTTTTATAAGTAACACCTTTTGTATACTCTTTAGTTATTTGATTATTTGCTTCTGTTATTAATGCATCAGCTGTCTTACCTTCCCTTGGTCCTTTAACCTCCAATCCTACCGGATCATACTCTTTAGCACTGCTGGCTTGGTTTGCAAACTTAATACCATGAACTAGCATATCAATGCGTTTTCCCCTACCTGTTTGAAACTCTGTTAATATTAACGCTCTATCTTCTTGTTGTGGTTCTCCTAGCTTGATATCACTATAATGGTCAAATGCTCCATGCAATACTGCCTGAGTATGTGCTTCTTTTTCTATTAAACCTTTAAGAGGTAATATTGCCTCGCCTACTTTGCCAAATAACTTCTTGTACTTACCTATTGATGAAGATTGATCTTGTAAAGAAGCAAGCTGAGATACTAGTACTTCATCAAATGTTTTCTTAAAATCCTTAGGATAAGGAATATCTTTAAAATTACCTTCAAATTTATTAGTTTCTCTTCTATTATACTGCTCTAGGGAAACGGATTCTCCCACTTCCACGCTAAAATACTCTTCAAATTTTGATTTTTTCTTAATGTTAAAATTAAGATTTAGTTCAACTATTTTTCTTTCTCCTATTTCTTGCTGAAGTCGATCAAGAGGAATTCCCTTGTTCATCACATTAGCTCTTCCATCTGTTTCAATAATATTCATTACACAAACTGATTTTTGAGCATTGCTTGGAATAAATACCATTGTTACAGCTCCATGGCTTTGATCCAAGTGAGATGGTTGACCGGCACCTTGCCCTTTACTTTTCTGATCTTTAAGACGTTGAGATTTAGGTTCAGGTTGAGCTTCAGTAGGTATATTTTCACCGTAAATAAAAACATGCTTTTCAAAATTGCTATTTAAAACCTTAACTTCATTTAACAATAATGATTGTCCTAGCAAAAACCTGCTAAAATAATGATTATCTCCCTTTTCTCCTGTACCAGGAAATGTATGATAAATACGCTCTATATTATTTTGAATTCGCTCTTTCAACTCTCCTTTATCAATTTTACGATTATTGTGCTCATTAATAGATACCAATACCTCATCAAAAAGAGGAGTAATTTCTTGATCACGTGATTTAGCAACAATATTCGAAACAGGAGATGGATGATCAAGGTTTACACCAACGCATAGCATGTCATTTGCAGTAGTTAAAATTCTCATTACATTCGGTTGAAAACCTTTCGTGTAATCCTCAGCTTGCTTTAAAGCAGCTGCTGGTGTAGTTTTACTCTTTTCTCCTATTTTACCTTCTTTTAACTCTGCTTTAGTAGCAGCCTTCATCTCTATAATAATAGGAATAGCATTTAATGATCTATCCTTACCACGAGGTACCAGAACAATATCAGCATAACCCCTTCCTGCAAATTGCTCTAGATAAACTCTAAGATTATGTCTATAGCGAAAATTTACAAGAACACCTACTACAAACCCATGATGCGCTGCTTCTCGTGTTCCTTGAGCATAGGTAAGTGAATTCTTATATTCAGAGTGAATTTTACTAACTTTTTTTAGAATATTTTCAACAGGCTTTTTCACTTTTTCCACATCAGGATTAGTCAGCTTAGCTATATCACTTTCTGGATTATTCCATAACCCTCCTCTTACCTCATGAAAACCTTTGCTAACAGCAGAATTAAGTACTCTCGTATCTATTACTTCGACATTAATACCCTCTTTGTTAATATTATTTCTGGAAATATGTATTAACCTAAAGTCCATTTCTAATACAGAATCTATCGGACCTTTAAATGCATCTTTTATATCTTGAGCTTCAGCTTGTATACTTTTGCCTTTAGGTGGAGTAAGACATTTCTTCAATATCTCTACCAGATCACCTGAAGTAAACTTACAGTTTTTATTATCAGAGTTATGCTCTGAAATAGAAATTAATTTTACATGCTTTTTAACGTCTTCATAAGATTGTATTTTATCATTACTAATAACAGCTACTTTTAATGTACCTGAATCAAATCTAAAATACATTTTTTTAATCTTCAGACTTTTCGCAATTTCTGTATCTATCAAAGTAGAAAAACTTCCTAAAAAGAAATGAGGAAAAAATCCTTCTTTACCTACTGAATGTAAATATGATGGAATTTGATCGATATATGACTGAAACCTTGCTTTGAAAGATTCAAAATCACTTCCTTGTTGAGTTGAAGTACTTGGGCTAGCTCCTGCATTTGAACCTGCTTCTCGAATCAACAACTCTATTAATTCAAAACCTTGTGGTTTCTCTTGATTTGGCACAAAATCCTCCAACAATATATAATGTTTTTTACTTGCCTAGTCTTACATTGGACTTACCATACGTTTTTCTAACTTCTACTTCAACTAAATCACCACTTGGACCAGGTTTGTTCTTTTTATCAAGCCCTTTATCAGCAGACTTACCATAGGCTAAAAACTTACTTAATGATTCATTATCTCCTTGCTCTAATATAGAACGTATATCATTTGCTTTTTCGGAAGACATGAACTCCTTGATTTGTCTAGAACTAGCCTTATCTAACATTGCCCATACTGGCTCCGTAAAACCTTTTTCAACCAAATGCACTGAAAATTTTCCTTGAAAAGAAGAATCTTCCATCATTTCCTCGTCCAATGTGAAAGTACGATGATTATCAAATCCTTCTTTTTTCCACATATGCATAAAAACTTCCATACCAGCACCTAAATAATGCTCTGGACAGTCCTTTATCATGAATTTCAACCAAAGAGAGTAATCATCTTCTGAAATTTCACTTGATTTTAAACAATCAAACAATTCCTGAAATTTACCAAAATTGGGCATGTCTTTCATTTTATTCAAAGATCCATAATGACCATTTTTCTCTAAATCTCTTCTTAAAAGCTCTGGATATCTATTAGGACTTACCTGACTCAGGAAAAACTCAAATATATCAGGATAAATGCGAAAATTAGGTCCTGCCGTATAAGCTGCATTTTTCATCAAGATCTCATCTTTCTTCTGAGCACTTAATTCACCTGCAGGCAATGATTTTATCTTATTCCAAAAGAATTCCACTGCTTCTACTTTTCTACGATCTATAGCGCAGTAAAGCCCATACTCATATGGATGACGACCTCTTAAATCCAATTTATCGAGATACCCACTAATGAAATGTGACCAAAACTGAGCTAAAGGACCTTCTCCACAACACCTAACTAAGTGACTATATTCAAGCAAACTGTCATTACCTTGGGCAGACAACTCCTCCTTTCTTTCCTCAAATATAGCTCGTATTTCATCTTCCAAGCAACACTCACATGCAATCTGATATCTTTTTTCTCTAATAAAGGGATTATCTGAATCTGGTGGTGCAATAAGCTTTTTACCTACCATTTGTCTATTAAGCTTAACTCCGTGCAAGCCACTTACTTCTTTCCAAGACTGCTTGTCAGATAGTACTTGTGCAAGAAAATTGTACCACTTTTTACCAATCTTTGTGATTAAACCCCAATGTGCATAGCACCAGCGTTCAATTTGGAGGAGCTTAGATGCCTTGTAAGGATCATCCTCCTTAATAGATGAAAATAAAACTTCCGGAATATCTCCACGTTCCATAATTACCCCTCTTTGCAAATGATGAAAAAATACTTTGATTCTTAACCCTCTCACGTACCATCATGATTTTAGAAATTTTTCCAACCCAAAGTAATTTCCGATGAAAGACTCTTAACAGGATCAATTTGTTTTTTTTTTTTTTTTTTATCATACGCTTGTTAATTCTTTCGAAAGTAAAATTTTTTTTTTTTTGTGGCGTTTTTTTTTAAAAAAAAAAAAATATACCAATTTTCCCGGGCTAAAAATAAAAGGGGGGGGGATTTTTTTTTTTGGGATCAATTGGTTCGCCGGGCGAGATTTTTTACTTTTTTTTTTTTGTTTTTTCCTTTTTCCATTATTTTTTTTTGTTGAAGTTATACATCATCCTAAGAGAATAGAAGGACCTCTTCAAACTTTTTCATATAGTAGTATTAATTACCTCTCGGCGATTTATTTTTGATAAGACTGTCTAAATAATCTGTTGTTTCCTGCCTTATCAAAACAAAGATTATGAAATTTTTCAAAAATAGGACAAATATTAATTCCTACTCTATGTAATATCTTAGATAAATCTTTCGGCTTAAAAAGTTCTTTCTCGGCTAAGAAATGATTTAAATAATTTTCTTTGTTAAAACAAGATTTATGAAAATTCCTTAAAATAGAAGAGGCATTATTTCCTTCCATGGATAATATATTGGATAAATCATTCGGACTAAAGCCTTCATTATAGGGACCATCTAAAAACTTACTTCCTGCCTCATAAAAGCGACCATCATGAAAATCTTTTAAAGCGAGAACAAATATTAGCTTTTGCTCCGTGTAATATCTCAGATAAATTACTTAGCTGTAAAACCCCCTTCTTTATTTATGAAATAATTTAAATACTTTTTTGTTTCTCCTATAAAACAAAAATCATGAAATTTTTCTAAATAATCCGCTGCTCCACTCAATATACTGCATAAATCACCTGGCCAAAAACCTGCATTATATTAATCATCTAAAAGTTTTGTTTTTTCCCTTTTATCAGTAAAACACACACTATGCAATTTTTTTAAAGTAGAAGAGGCATGAACTCCTGCTCCACATGACATAGAGGATAAGTTTTTTGGCTTAAAACCTGCATTATAGAAATCATTTAAGAGTTCTGTTTCTTCTCCTTTGTCATTAAAACAAACACTATGCAATCTTTCTAAAGCACCTTTAGCCTTAGCTCCTGCTCCACCTAACATTCCGGATAAGTTACGTGGCGTAAAACTTTTTTCGCCTTTTTTCTGAATAAAGTGCTTTAAATGTTGAGTTTTATTTCCTTGCTCATCAAACCAAAGGTCATATAATTCTTTAAAAGCTTTTGCAGCATTAGCTCCCGCTCCACCTAAAATACTGGACATATTAGATAGATTTATTCCTTCTTTTTCTAGAGTTTTTAAATATTGTGTTTTTTTTCCGTTCTCATCAAACCAAAGATCATATAATTCTTTAAAAGCTTTTGCATTCGTACCTAAAATCCTATCTTCATCAAACCAAAGGTCATATAATTCTTTAAAAGCTTTTGTAGCATTAGCTCCTACTCCACTTAAGATACTAGACATACGAACTAGATCTACTCCACTTTCTTCTAGTTTTATTAAGTATCGTGTTTTTTTTCCTTCTGTATCAAACCAAAGGTCATATAATTCTTTAAAAGCTTTTGCAGCATTAGCTCCTGCTTTACCTAAAATACTTGATACATTAGATAGATTTACTCTTTCTTTTTCTAGAGTTTTTAAATATTGAGTTTTATTTCCTTCTGCATCAAACCAAAGGTCATATAATTCTTTAAAAGCTTTTGTAGCATTAGCTCCTACTCCACTTAAGATACTAGACATACGAACTAGATCTACTCCACTTTCTTCAGGTTTTATTAAGTATCGTGTTTTTCTTCCGTTCTAATCAAACCAAAGATCGTATAATTCTTTAAAAGCTGTAGGAGAGTTAGCTCCTGTTCCATGCAAAATACTAGACATATTAGCAAAACTTATTCCCTTTTCTTCTAGAGTTTTTAAATATCGTGTTTTTTCCGTTCTGTATCAAACCAAAGATCATATAATTCTTTAAAAGCTTTTACAGCATTAGCTCCTGCCTTACATAAAATACTGGAGATACTAGATAGATTTATTCGGTTTTCTTCTAGAGTTTTTAAGTATTGAGTTTTATTTCCTTCTGCATCAAACCAAAGGTCATATAATTCTTTAAAAGCTTTTGCAGCATTAGCTCGTGCTCTATGTAAAATACTGGACATATTAGCTGGGTTTATTCCATTTCTTTTCAGAATTTCTAGTCTTTTTTCTCTAATTAAAAAATCTAAGAACTGATCAAATTCAGGTATTCCATCTCTACCAATCACACTTTTAGCAAATTTAGTTTCCTCATTGTGCAGCCTCTTCGATACTACGTCAACACAACGCCTCCGTTTTCCAGAGCTAGAACCAGCTTCAGGACTTTCCTTGGCTGAACTCCTTGAACCACTACTTTGTTCTGATGGGGTAGTTCTAGCATCTCGTAATCGTTTCGAACGCTCTTTGCCTAACATAAAAAACACTCCTTGCTTCCATTATCACTTTCTTAATTATTGATGGTATTCAAAAATAAGCAAGTTAAATTTTATGACTCAATGTATGAGTCCAGAGTATTAGATATAATATTCAAGAGATCGCAATAATAGCTACAAATTAGCAGTCAGTATAATCCGATAATTTTATTCTATTAACAGCCTATTAGCATCACATTAATAATCCATAAATTTGTTTTACGTTTTTTGAAATGCAAGCTTTAATTGAGTCACTAGGCTTATGTTTTTAAAGTTGAAACTAGCGCTGACAAGCAAGATTATGTTTATTTTATTATATCTTTGCTATAAATTTACCTTAATTCTTCTTCATTCTTAGATAAATCTGTTATTAATCTAGGAATAAATATTGCTAAAAACTTAAAAAACACAACCACTTCCAGCGTTCAAAACCAAGGGCGGTGAGAAGTGTTTTTCTTGGGATGGCATGGTCTACTGCTTGTTCTATGCGAACTTTTCTTTATAGTAACTTGACTATACCCTAAAATTAGCCGTATTAGACCACTTTTACTAAATTTGTGTACGAACTAATTTGTCTAACTTTATTACAACAATTTTGCATTTTTATTTACACAACCCTATTTTTTGCAATTTGTTCTCACAAACATAGGTACTTTTTTCGCGCTTTTGGAAAAAGTAAATAAATAAATTCATTGTAACACTAAATATATGTATTTCTTAAAAATTACAATTAAGGATAAAGTAGCCAAGTTTCTTGATCAGGTAAAAGAATGTCTTAATAATTGCTAAGTTACTAAAGAGGAGAAAATAACCAAATGGAAGTACTATGTTGCTCCTTATCTTTGCATAAGCAAGATGTATATAGAAAATTCCTTATGATTGTAGATCTTTTATAAATTCCTGAAAATCTTCAATCTATGACAAGATGTTAACAAAAAATTTACTGTTGTGAAATGGTAAAATTTGAAAAAAATGATTGTTGACAATAATAATTTATTATACTAAGAGATATATAAAAATATAAATGGGGGTAGTGAGTATGGAATCTGGTTTAGATCATAATTACAATGCAATACTCAGTAGATTAACAAGTACTGTCAGAGATGGTAATAAACAGACCGAAGCAAGAAAACGCTTAAGAATCGAAAGATGGTTAAGAGTTAATATTCAGTTGATTGAAGATTTTAGTGGAATAGAGCTAGAATTTTTCTCTGACATATTTTTTGATGATGTTTGTTGGGATGGAGTAGAATTAAAAAATAAAATTGTTGGCGCAAAACTGATCGAAGAAAAGAATCAAAATGGAAGAGAAAATCCACTTGATCTTTCTGATAGATATTACTTAGCATGTAAATATTGCTTAGAAGATATGGTACCTGGGTTGTTTGAGCAAGTATTTACGAAGTTTAAGAATAGCGCATTTGAAGAAAATATTTCTGATGATAAGCTAAAGGATGAGCTTTTGGATCATCATAAAGAGAGTAGCCCTATAAAGGCTTTTTGGTCTTCCCATATCGATAAACAGTCTGGAAAATTGAAGGAATATAAACCAGTTGAAGGTTTGAAAGAAGCTATAAAAATAAACTCTAATAAAAACTGGGGAGAAGGTATAGAGTTCTTTTATAATAAGATTCACAATGACAAGAGCATTTATAATAAAGGTGATTTATTAATTAATGCGGCTTTATCTGCAGCAAGGGGTTACAAAGATACGGATATTTTAGAGTTTTGTCTACTACATATGAGTGATAATCAAAAGAATGAATTATTGAAAAGAGATCTTAAAGAAAATACATATCATGCAGTGTTAAGTAAATTAATTGATGGGTATTGCTTTAGCTCTTTTAAGAATTTATTTCACTCCCTCGAACCTAAAGCCCTTTCACCCAGGCAGTATGGAGTGATATTGTCATCTTTATCAGGAAAAATGCTTTTAAATTCAGATTTAGCTGAGCAAGCTAAGGAAGCTATCATGTACGTTTGGAAACATAAAAGTTTTGAGAAATGTAGAAAATCTGTATTTAAAGATTATTCAATTAAATATGTAGTTGCAGATTTGATTGTAGATTTGCGTAAAGAAGAAAAAGAGAAGGGAGTAAGAGAAATACTAGAAATATTGAAATATTCTGAGGTTACACAGAGACAAGAGCTCAAGGATTCTCTGATAAGAACAATGAGTGCATTACATGGAGTTGGTGAAGAGCAACTTACCAAAGATCAACAATTGATAAAAAAACTCTTTTCTGAATTAGGTAAGTTATCTGAGTGTGAGAAAGAGCATTCAGTTGCTCAAAGTAGTGGATCAGATATTGGAGCTGGCGAGCCATCTGGTTTGCCGCAAACAAATCTTAGCCTGACTGGTGTCCCACATAATGTGAAATTTTCAAGCCCTAGTAAATAGGGGAATTATATGCAAAGTACTACAGAGCCATTTGAATTGGTGCAGCTTTTATTGATGGAAAATACATCAAAGGACGAGTTTTTGGATTTTCAAAAGAGATTTCAGTCATTTATTGATCAGTCTCCTTCTTTTTTACACTCAGTTGGAAAGAAAGGCTTTTTCCCTAGTTTCTTTTTTGGCACTTTTACTACTTTGTTGGATTCAGGTCTTGCTGACTTTAGAGATGTTAAGGTTAAGGAAATTTGCTTTCGTTTTGATGATCATGGTACTTTGAAGCTAGCTGTATTAACTGAAGATTCTAAGACAAAAAGTGAAAAAATAATCTGTATTGCAGTATCTGATAAAGAGAATGCTAAATTAGAATTTGATCGAGAAGAATTGGCAAACATAGATTGTCATTTCTTTTTTGGCCGAGGTCAAGATCAAAAAGTTCAGTTAAGATATGAAAAACATACAAAAGTTGGATATGGTGTAACAATTGAGAAGGAGAAAAAGAAAGTTGCTTGCAGTTCGATAAAACTTGATGGCCATGTTTCACCAGGAGTAAAAGAATTTACTTTAATAAAAAGAAAAAAAGAAAACTTGAAAGACTTAATTGAAGAGTTAGCAAATAAAGGTCACGGGGAAGTAATAAATACGATGAAAGAAGTGCTTGACTATATTACTAGTATCTATAGTGAATATAAAAATAATAGAGAAATTAAAAAACAATTTGATGGTAAAGAATCAAGTTATCATGGTTTTTTAGCAGGATTCTTAGAGGTTGTCCGGAAACTAGTAAATTCAAGCATATTCCCTCTTTAACATAACCCTACTCATAGCTAGGTATATGAAATTCTCAGTGGATGTTGTGAGTAAATCATACTCCTTCGATAGCCTTCTATTCCTATTAACCCAAGCAAAAGTCCTTTCTACAACCCATCTTCTTGGCTGTACTTTAAACCCTTGTTCTCTTGTTGGTAGTAGCTCAGGTGGCGTATCTTTGTGCACCCAAAATCTACATGGAGGCCTTTTAACAATTTCAATATCTATGTCATATTCTTCCTTTATGTGATTCTTTAAATTTCTTCCTTGGTATCCCATGTCAGCCCACATTTTTTTAACTTTAGTATATTTTGTTCTCATATTGTTTAATGCTATTTTAATACCATCTCTATCATTTTCGTTAGCAGCGCCTACGTAACAACCTAGTATAAAACCCTGAGTGTCTGTAATTATATGCCTTTTTCTACCCTTTACTTTTTTACTTCCATCATAGCCTTTGATCCCCCCTTTTCTGTAGTCTTTACAGATTGACTATCTACTATACAGGCACTCGGCTGCTCATTCCTTCCTATTTTTCTTCTACTATATTTTGTAATTTCATAATTCATTTTCTCAAAAATTCCCTGCTTCTTCCATTGCCTGAACTGCTCATACACAGTCTTCCATAGCGGAAAATCATTTGGTAAATACCGCCATTGACACCCTGTACGCAATACATAGAAAATTGCTTCTAATATTTCTCTTTTGCTATACTTTGGCGGCCTTCCTCCTTTCTTGTATGATACTCTGAAGTGTTTTTCTATTCTTGCCCATTCCCTTTCGCTTAGATCTGTTGGATACTTTTTTCTCATCTTTACCCCGTACTAAAATTTCAGATATTATAGCCTTTTACTTGTTTCCGGACAACCTCTTAATGAATTTCAAATATCGTTATCATCTAAAACTGTATCTTGAATTATTTGCAGGAAAAGGTCAGGCAGATGTTATTTTGCTTGTACGTGGCATTGATAAATCACTAAATGCTATTCCTATTATTATTGAACTTAAAGCAAAAACAGATGAAGCAAACACACCTCAAAGAGCAATGGAGCAAGTTCAAGGTTATGTTAAAGGGTCTTTTTCTAACTTTGTCAGAATGGTTACCTTAGCCAATGAAGTGGTTTGTGTAGGGTTGAATTTTGAAATGAATCGTGTTGCTAAATATTCACTTTATGCACAAGAATTCTTGGATAGAAAAAATAATTCTGTAGTAGAAAAGTTGCTTAGCATTCCTCAAATTATGGTATCAACTACTAAAACAGTGGAAGACCAACTAGGAAGTTCATTGAAAACTCGAGCAAAAGAAATAAATAAAGACGCTATAGAAAGTCAATTAGGAAAATTAGGTAAAGGAGAGGAAATTGGTGAAATAATAAAAAGCCAATTAATGGGTTTATTTAAAGAAAACAAAGATAAAGTTGATAAACAGCGTTTAAAGAAACTTTTGGAAAATTTACCTAATATTTGTGTCGCTCAAATCATAAGAAAACAGTTAGAATACCTATATTATGGAATCGTTTGGAGTAATGGAGGTAGTGATAATATACATTACGTAAGTCAGTTTATTTTAGGCCAGTTAATACTTATTTCTGATATGATTAAAGATGAGAAATCAAGAAAATATACTTTTATTTATAATAAGGATGGCAAAATGGTTGAAGGGTCACAAGCACGTCCAGAATCAGCAGAAGAAAGTATTGCAGATTGTGTTACAACTATAGTGTTAACTGTAGGCAAGAAGGTGTTTATACTCAACATAAACGAAAAAAATAAATTTGCATTGAGAATGCCAGATGGTAAAAGGATTCCAATTGAAGAAATTCAGAACATTAATGACATAAAAATACAAGAAATCACTTGTAATTTGCACAGTACACCTAGTAATAAGAACCCATTTAATCAATACTGTAGGGAGAATGAGGGATTAACAGTAAACACATACAACTCATTGGATGAATACAAAAGAAGCGGTGAAGCTTTTCAAGGTAATTTCTTACCACCAATTGGTCAAAACGAGAAGTTTAAGGTAGCTATGAAAGAAGCTATAAAATCTGGTGGTTATGGTAATTACAAAAAAGTATTTAAAGAAATTTCTAATATATTGTATCCTTTCAAATCATTAATAAACAATGAAGCTACATTTCAAGCTCTATTACATGGTTTATTTAGTAGCTACAGCGAAGATAATATAAAGGTTATTACTGAATTTCAAATAGGTGGTGGAGAGAAGTTGGACATTATGTTAATTATAAAAGCTACTGACAGAGCAAAAGAGTACCCTCCAGTTGGAATAGAGCTAAAATTTGCTAAGGTGGGAGAATTAAATAAAAAAGAAAAAGAGGCTAAGGATCAGTTGACAAGATATGAAAAAGGTGAAGCGTATAAGGTAATTACTGATGCTGACAAAGCGAAATTGATGTATGCTGTTTTTGATAAAGGCGCAGCAGATAAAGATTCTCTTATAAAAATTGGCGATAAGTTTGTAGATGTAGAGGTAAAACATAGTTCCGATATGATGCTTCCTAGTCAGCAACCAGCTAGTAATGTTCAGCAGCCAATTGCTCAGCAGGCAGGTCCATCTAAACGAGCATTTAATCGATGATTAGTTTAAAATAAATTATTTAAATAAGATAGGATGTAGGTAAATGCTAACCTTACTTTAGTAGTAAAAGGCATTTTATTACTACATTTTAGTGAATTATATATTTTTTTTTAAATTATCTTACTCCACTCTCTCAAAAAACAAGTGTAATAAACAACTCCAGAGGTTAGATGATAATAGTTACTAAAACAAGTATTTTCATAGCAGACCTCACTATAAAAATATTACTTGAAAAGCTTTATCAAGGTATGCTATAGTCAATATTACATTACATAATAATATAATAAAATTAAGTAAAGTTGGACAAAAGGTATTTCAAGGAGAGAGTTATGCCTATTCTATCTAAGCTATTGGATTCACAGCAACAAAATACAGAATATTTAAAGCACTCTGGTGGCCATTCAACTTCTGAAAATAATGTAGCAGATTTGGACGATTATAATTTGTTTGTTCAAGGAATAAGCAACCGTCCTGAGTTTTATGACTTTGATCAGACACATGAAACTGAAAAGACTTCTGACACATGTGTAGAGAATATATTGTCGTATCAAAGCAAAATTGATGACAGCTTAACTGATAACAGTGATTCAGATTTAGAAAGCGATTATTATTATCCTATTAGTCCAAAGGACTCAGCTTTGATGGACCTAGACTTACCATTAACCGGAGATGAGAAAAGTCTAATTGATGAATTTTGTAAAGAATTAGAAGATGTAGTAGCAAAAAATGATCAAGGTTATAGGGATAAGCATGAAAATTTTACAAACATTGCTTTAAAACGTATAGAGTGCATAACAAGTAAATATTTGCAAAAAGGGATAAGGCTCAATTCAAAATGTAACGATGATGAGTATACTATAACAAGTTTAATTTTTAAGGAAATAAGAAATATCCCTGATAGAATACGACAGCATAAGGGATTACCATCTTATGAGAGTTTATCAGACGATAGTGAGGCTATAACAAGTTTGGTTTCTAAGGGAATAAGAGATATTCCTGCCTATGAGGGTGTATCAGATGACAAAAATATAGGTATTATACGCAATATCATGAATAATTTACTATTAAAAGGTGGAAGGGTAAAACGCAGTTCCTTCTATGATAATAGGTTATTGTATGCAACTTATGGGTTCAGTTATGAGATTTTTGCAGGACGTGAAGAAATCGATAACAAGCTAAAAAGCGTAGCAAATGAAGGTATTATAAACAGTAGTGCAAAAGGCAAAGCTTTACACACAGAAATGGATAATGGATATTTTTATGTAAAATATTTGCAAGATAGCACTATTGAGGTTGCAAAAGTTACAAATAATCCAAAAGTGAAAGATTTAAGTTTTAGACATCATATATTTCATATTGGAGAGAGTATAGTAAGAATTGAAAATGTAGGAGGAAAAAGAAATTATACAGATGTTTTAGGAGATGGCATTGAAATGTCTTTTACTACTGAAGTGGGAAAGATTAGTATTCATCTATATTCTAGTGATAAAGATAGTAATATAATAGAAGTAAAGCTTGATAGAGAGAGCCAAGAGAAGTTTGACAAGTTAAAAAATCAATCAAGTTTAGGGGAAAGTTGCCTTTAGGAGGAAAAAGTGTTCTACAAGCTGTAAAAGATGGAAATTTTGAAAGAAATGCATCTATAGAGTCAAGTGAAACTATTAAGCAATTAGATTGTGTAGTAAAAGAATCAGATGCTCCGTCTACTCTTATGATGTCAATTGATAGTTTAGACCAGCCGCAAAAGATTGAATCTTCAAAAGAAATAATAGTGTGTTCATAAAGTCAACTAAAATTATTAAACAAAAAAAAGGTTTTGGAGGGGTAAAAAAAATTGATATATTTTTAAAGCAAGATTCTTGGAGGTATTCAATAAACTATACGCTCAAAGCAAGGAGAAATAGCATGAGGATTTAGAGAAATTGAGTTAATAATTAAAAGATTATTCTAAAGAAACTATTTTCCTTTCTTGATGTTTATTTCTTTTTAGACATAACCTTTTGTGCTGGATTCAGGAAAGACTGGCTGCTTCACACTTTCTACTTTTTCGAGTTTTGTATTTGATTGAATTGACTTTTGTGATGTCCACAGAATTTCCTTTAATCAGACCAACTACATGATTCAGCGGAAGAAGTGCTATAAGAAACATTAGGCTCTTATGAAATAATTTTGAAGCTCTTAGGTCGTTTCACATATAAATTAAGATTATCACTTTTTTTATTATATAATTAAACTTTTAACACTGATTTCCCTCAATTTCTGGCACATCTATCTCCTGTGGCTTTTATAAATTAAGACGTCAGTCTATATAATTTCTCCAACTGCTCACTCCACAGCATCGGTATTTCTCTTAAATCAATCAATTTCAAATCTCTTGGCTGCTTTCCATTTACTATGTCTTCTTTAATCTTCGGCGCTAAATAATTTAACCTTAAAATTTGTTGTATTCGTCTTGTACCTATATTAATTTTGGTACTCAGCTCCTTCACACTTGCATATTTTCCCTCTTCTAGCTGACGTTTCCACAAATGAGCTCTTACCACTGCTTTCAGTAGCGCATTGTTTGTTTTTGCTTCTGGTTCTACTACTGTGCATTTGTTTCCTTTCTTTTTTAACCACATCGATATAAATTCTACCTTATCCTCTGAACTCATTTGGAGAGTAGACCGGCGGAACTTCCCCACCAGTCTCTCGCAGAACTGTGCATGAAGTAGAGTGGGCAGCCAGCGAGTTACTTGTTAAGTACTTTTCCAACAACCCCTCTCCGAACCACGCATGATCGTTTCCGTATCACGTGGCTCTCCAATAATCTAACGTTTTAAGGAGTCACCATCATATTTTCCATATTGGATTTTCTTATGGCATTCATGACAAACAACAAGAGTCTTCCTCTGTCGTTCAATCATTCTCTTTTTCCATTTCGGTAGCTCAGTATTACGTTTACCTAGCAAATCAGCAAGTTTACGTACGTGATGTACTTCAATCTGCTCTTGTGATTTACATAATTCACAAGTTTGTGCCAATAGTCTTTGCTCTATTTCACTACGCTTATTCCATATTGGTATAAGGTTATCACTTATACTTACCCATTTATTCCATTTTAGTGACACAGCACCAAAGTGTGTAATTAATGGTATCTTTGATGGTAAACGATCTACTCTGACTTGGATGACTTTTCGTTTTTCACCTTCGTCGTTTTCAATCATTGCACCAAATTTTCTATAAATTTTCCTGCAAGTTGTTTTGTATTTAGATGCTAAAGTCTTTACTAATGATACTTCCATCACATACTTCAAATAACTTAGTGTGTGAAGGTTGTAGGCCATTTTGTAATATTGTACAATTCCTCGATATTCAGTTTGATACTGAGCAACAATACTGTAAGCTGTATCAAGTGTACGTTGAGGTAAATGTATAGGCTTTCCACAACGCATATATTCAGAACACTTTTTCTGCTTTATATGATGTGGTACACGTAACCCAATACTACCGTTAATACATCGTTGTGTCCGATGATCATGTTTATCATCTGCATGCAAGACGTGTATTTTATAACCTAAAAAATTGGCTTTGCTATCACACGCGTGTGTAATAAGCGTTTTATCTTCATTAAGCATAAGTTTGAGCTCCTCATTGAGGAATTTAGCAATCTCATTTTTAATTTGTTCAGCTTCATTTTTTGGTCCTGCAAACCCTACCAGAATATCATCAGCATACCTAACATACCAAAGACGTCGATAATTTAGATCACAAGAATCCTTAGATGGCATACCCTGCACTAATTGACGCAGTTGTTTTGCTTGATCCCAGTTCCCTTGTTTTCTCATCATCGATACTTGCATGGTTAACCTTAAATATTTTGGATTTGTCTTTCTTCGCTTACCTCGGTTATTTGCTGGTATTAGTATATGTTCCACATGTTTATCTAACCGATCGAGTAATATGTTACTCAAAATTGGACCAATAATAGAACCTTGTGGTACCCCACTATGACTCTTATTGTACTTCCAATTTTCCATATATCCTGCTTTTAGCAGTCGATTGATTAGCTGAATAAAACGGTTATCTTGGAAGCTTTCACTCAGTATTTTCAACAACATAGTATGATCAATTGAGTCATAACATGCACTGAGATCTCCCTCTATAAACCATTTTGTACCTCTGCCTTTTTGCATTACTGCTCTTAATGCAGTGTGGCATCCACGCTTTGGTCGAAATCCATGTGAACATTCACTAAATTTAGGCTCATAGTAGGCTTCCAATATTAATCGGATTACTTCTTGAAGTAACTTATTTGACCATGTTGGCAATCCTAACGGCCTGCGTTTACCACTCTTCTTTAAAATATAGATACGTTTTACTGGTGTCCACCGATATCGCTCATAGCGTAAATCCTCTATGATTTTATCGATTTTCTCCAAAGACATACCATCAACTGTTTCAGTTGTCACACCTTCTGTCATAGCACCTTTATTACGACAAAGTTTGCCATACGCTCGAAGGTAAAGATCACGCTGATAAAGTAGGCGATATACGTTTTTAACCGGCAAATTTCTTTGTCCACGTTCACGTATAATGTTAAGTATTGTTTCAGCTTTCCGCATCTTGCGTACCTCCCAATTTCAACATTCAATTATCTGTCACCCTTTGCCCTGTATGTGGCTTTCCCACGCTCCCCGGTGATTCGTTACTTTCACGACTACTACGATGACTCCGTAACCATAGAACTCGCGTTCCTTAGGTCATCCCATGTTCCGTCACTAAGAACTGTTCTAGATCAACTTAGGTTTTCCATTCATCCTCTTAAATAAGTTCACTACTTATCGTTCTACAGCCAGAATGTCACACAAACGAAAGTTTAATCTGTGCTTACCGTAGACATGGGGTTTTAAATGCGATACCCATGGATGTGAAGTCCCACCCCTGAAGATTAGAATTCAAGCAGTTTAGCTTTAACCATATTGATCAGGTGTTGCAAGCCGTTATCTTACACATCTTCAGATAACTCTCGCTTTACATACATGCTCTTGTCCTCCTTCCCTTTCGGGTTAAAGTTAGTTGTTCACCTCGAGGCCATTTATTCTGAACCCCGCTTAGCTCTGCTAAGTATTTCTTAATGCGTACCACGGCGCACCCTCGCGACTCACACAGCTCCCATTATTCAGTCTTTTGACCTAAAGCTAGTGTCCAGTGGTAAAAAGTATTTGTCCCTTCTTTCCTCATTTTTCCTAGAAGTTGCCTCGCTAGTCTTCCATGATTTCGAAGCTTCTTATACTTTCTTCTGACCCACTTTTCTAGGTGCTGCTCTATGTTTCTCAGAGGTTTATATATCTCTTTCCTGTAAAACCTGCCATAGTACTGATACCAGCCTCTGACTATTGGATTTACTGTCTTTGATATTTCCTCTAATGTTTTGTGTGTATTTCGTAGTATTTTCCAGGACCTTATGGTTGTAGTAATATTTTTCTTGGCCTTGTTGCTAATTGCGGGAAGAAATGAAACAAAATGCTTTCCTATTTTATTTCTTGCTAACCTGGGTCTAAATGTGTAACCCAGAAAATCAAAACTTTGTTTAGGAAATTCATTTTTCCTATTGTCATCCTTGCAGTACACAATTTGTGTCTTTGCAGGATGTAATTTTAGCTTATACTCAGCCAGTCTTTCTTCAATTGCTACCCTCATAAATTCCGCCTGTCTACTACTCTTGCAGTGCACTATCGCATCATCTACATACCTCTCAAATGGTATTGTTGGGCACTTTCGTCTCATCCACTCATCAAATACATGATGCATAAATATGTTTGAGATCAGCGGGCTTATTGAACCTCCTTGCGGAACTCCTTTATCCCTAACTACCTTACTTCCATCTGCTTGCTGAATTGGCGCTTTCATCCATCTTTCAACATACAGTATGACCCATTTGCAGTCTGTGTGCCTTTTGATAGCTCGCAATGCCAACTCGTGGTCCAAATTGTCGAAAAATCCTGCTATATCAAGATCTATCGTCCAATCGTACCACCAGCATCTTTTCCTCGCAGTTCCTACCGCATCCAGTGCAGATTTGTTTGGTCTATAACCATATGAATCTTCATGAAACTTCGGGTCTACTAACGGTTCTAGATACATTGTAGCTGCTGTCTGCGCTATCCTGTCCGATACTGAAGGGACACATAAAATTCTTTGTCCCCCTTCTGTACCTTTTGGTATTGCTACAGCTTTTACAGGCTCTGGAAAATAACTTCCAGATGACATTCGATTCCATAGCTTGTACAGATTATCTTTTAGATTTTCTTCAAACTTTGTTATCGTAACCTCATCTACACCAGCAGCACCCTTATTTTTCGATACTTGTTTATAAGCTCTCCAAATAACTTGCTTCGGTATATCAAAAGACTTTGTTTTACTCATTAACTCCTCCCTTTCGGTTGATAAATAATTAAAACTGAATAACTCAGCCCCTTCGCTCCATTTCCATTACAGAAATTTCTTCACTACTACGAGCTGATCCGCCCCTGTTCTTCGCATCGGTACTCTCATCCTTGAAGTTTAGCTTCTTGGATTTCTCCCTTATCATCGAAATGACAGGTTCCCGCAGTTCTACACAATAGCCCAAAATGGATCCGCGCCACCTATATGCCGGACGCCATCTATCCAGTAAACAAGTTTCCGATAGATTTATCCCAGGTTAGGCTAGAACACCTGGTTTTGACATCTTCTATGAAGTTTCGACACTTCATCAGTGGTTCATTTGCATTCGCCTCTCCATTTTACACATGACGCATAATTGCGCCTTTTCCATAACGCTCACTACCATGGCTCTTTACCAAAGCAGCTTATGGCTGTTTGAAGCCTGCTCTTGTAAACCGGCTCCGAGGGACCTACCCTCATCTATTGTGCAGCTTCAACTGATCGCTTCTACGGCACACCTAACCTCCAACTTTTCACTTTTTCCCCTACTTCATAGTCTAGAATTTTTTCCACGCAAAGAACCATACATATAATATTTTCTACTATAGCTCAAAGGCTCCAGATATAACGGTAAGAAAAAACCTCTGGAACCTTAAAGCTGGCTGTAGACGCATTAAAGTTCTCTAAAGGTTTCTTTACTACCTTCACGTATCCTATTCACCCACGAAGACGGAGACAATACTTCATCATTGCTAACTTCTTTTATAGCATACTTTTTACTCCATATGCCACATCTAGTGAAACTACCTCTCTCTACTGCTTCTTTAAGTTTTACTCCTCCAAAGAGACAGTTTTTTCCTATTTCTTCTCCTATTTTTTGTAATTCAGCCCACATTTCCTTGTTTTCTACTCTCAATTGTACTTGATCATATTTTTTTACATCGTGGTACAATATAATATTTAGCTTACCAATGCTTGTAGGAAATTCTAATATAATAGAGCTTTCATCTGACATATCGATATAGTTTCTTATACCTCCCTTCTCACTTTTAACCTCAACTGCATCATTGCCAATTTTTAAAATATTACTTCCTAATTCTCTCAGTATTTTGGCTACCTCTACCTTGCTATCATCAGAAAATTCTATATACGATGTTGTATTATCTATCTCAACATCTATTAATTCTCCTTCTTGCACAGCACTTTCGCCAGCCTTCTCTAGTTCTTCTAGTCTCTTATCTATCTGTGGCTGAACTTCTGGCTGTAGCTCATTATAGATTTCACCTATTAGTTTATTCTGCAATAAAGTATCATGAAAATCTGCACCACTTAGCATTAATTTACGCATTATCTTTTTTCGATCAGTCTTATCAAATTTATGAAAATGTATACCCAATACTACATACTCTGCAATGCTCCATTCCCCATCGTTATATGCATTTATTCTTGCTCCAGAAGCTAGTACTTGGTCTATAGTTTTGTGCAATTCATTTACGTTTTTTGCCTCTACCACTTCACTTTTAAACCAGCTCAACTTTTCGCTTTCGCTTATACTTGGCTTTATTTTTTGCAAAGCTGAAGCAAATGGATTTTTATCTTCTTGATCATTTAAAGGTTTTGTACCATATATGTAGTCGAGCCCTTTTCCGTAGTTGATTTGAACGTCTCTATCAGGGGAGGGCACTTCTCCAAGCTTTTTAGCCTTATTAATTTTGCTCACAAAGGTAGGCTGCTGGCTAGTACGACCAATACCTCTAATAGAATTTGATATTTCACCCTTCGATAATCTATCAAGATCAATGTTTAACTCGTAAGTACCTCCTTCTTGATCATCAAAAGGTACAATTATTTTCTTACCCATATTATCCTCACTATTAAAAATACTTTTTAAGTATATAAACCTTAGTTTATATATTCTATTACTCATTATAAATTATAGTGAGTAGATTTGCAAATACTTTCTACTATAACAATCCGTTTTCTCTAAAGCTAAAATAACCACCACTTGTGATGATAATGTGATCAAATAATCTAACGCTTACAGTACTACACGCTGCTGCTAAGCCCTTTGTTACTGCTTGATCTTCTTCTGACGGCTCTAAGCTTCCTCCAGGATGGTTATGTGACATTATTATTAATGTTGCATTTTTTATTAATGCTTTTTTTATAATCTCCTTTATGTATACCGGTGCTTTTTCCATTTCACCAATATAGGATTCTTCTCCGATTAATTGGCGCCTTTTATTCAAGTACAGTATTTTTACACATTCCCTTTCTGAGTGTCCTATACTTACGTTCAAATATTCTACTAGCCCTTGTAAGTCCATTATTGGCTCACTTTTGAGCTTTTCTCTCAGTACCCTTTCTAGTGTTTCCTTAACACACATAATCATTGCTACTGCAGAATCAGTTACTCCTTCTATAACTTTCAGGTCATCCATTTCTCGGCCTAAAATCCTTCCTACTCCCGTATAAGTATTCACCAGATTTTTAGCAATTTCTTGAGCTTGCGGCCTTTCATGTACTGCACTTAGAAACGTTTCCATTATTTCACGATCAAGTAGTGCTTTGCCTTTGCTTTCTAATATTCTGAATTCGATTTCTTCTTTACTTTTATTCATATAATTTACCCTTCACTAACAACAAACTTTTTTTAAATATTTACTGCTGTTTTTTTATCAGCATTGGCATAGAGCCATAGCTTCCGAGTGAAGTCAAATCAATTTTTCAATCTTTTTTACTTATTTTTTCATCAAAAAGTAAAGATGTTAATAGATACTGATTTTTTTACTTAAATTTGTTGAATTTCGTCTAAAGAGATGCCTATTGTTTTTAAAATAATATTGATAGAAATTCCTTTTTTTACTAAGTCTTTTGCAATTTTGATCTTTTCTGCTCTTTTCACTTTTTCTTCGCAAATCCGTATGCCTTCAAATAGAGATCTTATTAATGCATTACGTAGTTCTTGACTTTCAATCTTTTTGTATTCTTTTATTAAATCAGGTAGTTCATTTTCTACTATCTCATCTTCTGCTATGAGCAGATCTGTAATGCTAATTGATAATGTTTCTGCTATTGCATATAATTTTTCCAGTGGAATGGCCACACGTCCTTGCTCATAGTTGCTTATTTCATCACGTGTTGTACTCATTTTTTCTGCTAAATCCTTCTGAGTATATTCCCGCACTAGTCTCCATTCTTTTATCTTTTTTCCTATTTGGTAGTAGATAGAACCCGTTTTTTCTTCAACACATTCATCAGCAGATAGACCAATTGTTTTTGAAACAGTATCAACAGAAACTCCTCCTTTAACCAGACCTTTTGCAATTTTTATTCTCTCCGTTTTTTTACTACTTTTCTCACTAATTTGAACAAACTTGGTTAGTAAACAAAATATCTTACGTAACTCTTGATCATTAATCTTTTTATATTCTCTTACTAAATTTAATATTTCCTCTCCCTTATCTTCAAAACAGATTTTTTCATTTGATACAGGAATAAGATCCTTAATATTAATTGATAATACCTCTGCCATAGAGTATAACTTCTCAATCGAAATTTTTTGTGTTCCTTTTTCATATTGTAGTATTACCTGATATGTTACACCGATTTTCTCCGCTAAATCTTTTTGAGTATAACCTCGCTTTAACCTCCAGCTTCTTACTTTTTGTGCTATCTGATACCTTATTGAGATGTTTGCCATAAATATTATATAGGTTAATACTACAAAATAAAGATATACAAAAGGGATGCTTCTTTCTATGTTTGAATTTAGTTGAATATTTCTTCACAATTGTGTATAATAATTAATGCTTTTTATCTTACTTTCTCATGGCTCTTTCCAAGTTTCTCGATCCAAAAAATGATGTTGCGTTTCGGCGTATCTTTGGTACTGAAAAGAATAAAGATATCCTCATTCATTTCCTCAATGATATTCTGAGCTTTACTGGCAAAAACGCAATACAGGATATAGAGTTTTTAAGTACTATTCAAGATCCTGATATTGCCTCTAAAAAACAAAGTATTGTTGATGTCCTCTGTAGAGATTCTTCAGGTGTTCAGTACGTTTGCGAGATGCAGGTCGCTAAAACTAAGGGCTTTGAAAAACGTGCCCAATACTATGCTGCTAAGACTTACTCAAGACAGGCTGATAAAGGTGATCAATATCATGATCTTAAGGAAATTATCTTTATTGCTATAGCAGATTGTATCCTATTTCCTGATAAGTCCGAGTACAAATCAAAGCATACTATTCGCGATGAAGATACTAATGAACATGATCTGAAAGATTTTTATTTTATATTTATTGAGTTGCCTAAATTTCCAAAAACCAAAGAGGGTCAGCTTTCAAATATAGTTGAAAAGTGGGTCTACTTCTTTAGATATGCAGATGAAACTAGTGAAGAAGAGCTAGAAAGAATAATAGGAAGTGATCTAATAATCAAAAGAGCATATGAAGAACTAAATAGATTCAACTGGTCTGAAAAAGAATTTATCGCTTATGAACAGGAAATAAAACGTATTCTTGATGAAAAGGCTATCCTTGCTCAAAAACTCGATGATGCTACTCAAAAAGGTAGACAAGAAGGCATCCAAATCGGCCATGAAAAAGGTAAAATTGAAGGTAAAATTGAAGGTAAAATTGAAGGTAAAATTGAAGGTAAAATTGAAATTGCAAAAAACTCACTTAAGGCCGGTGTATCTATAGATGTTATAGCTCAAATTACCGGTCTCTCTCATTCTGAAATTTCACAACTCAAAGAAAAAGCATAATATCCCTACTTATTCACTTCAACATTTATGAAAACCCTCTCTAAGTTAGACATATCCCCTAATTAAGAATCTAGTGAACTGTCTAAAATGGCTATAAAGATTGCACATAGAATTATATAAATTACTATCATAACGTTACCCAAACTTCTATATCAAAGCTACGTGCTGTAAGCTCAATATGGAAAACACATCAACCATTTAGCATTTAATGTCTACTTCATCCATTTTAGTATTAAGACTATCAAACTTGCTACTGGTTGTTTCCCTAATTATTTTGGCTACCCTCACTTTAAATTTTCCACTACTTGGCATATTATAGCTCCACCTCTTATATTATAACCTACCTATTGAGATTACCTCCAAGCTTGGTTACTCCTATCTCAGAAAGACAAGTTGATACTTTATCCTTTGGTAGAACATTTGTACAAAAGCACTTCTTGCACTTTTCTAAAACATTATCTAACCCAACATTACCACTAAATTCAACTCCTCTTTCAAGACTTGCTATTATTTCTGGATACGCACCTTTAAGTTCAACACGTATTCTAGCTTGTTCTTTTGAGTCTAGGTTTCTTATTTTACCTTCTACAAATGAATCAAATTTCCTAAGAGCAAACTCAACTGCAACTGTTCTACTTGGTATAACTTCTATTCCTTTACTTATTAAATTTTGATAGCGTCTACTTGGAGTATTATCTAACGCATCGGCAACACAATTCGCAAGAGCAATATTTTCATTATTTAGGAAATTATTCCAACCAACAGATGATGTACTTTTTGGTATGTTTTTATTATCACTTTTTACATTATTCTTATCTGCAATGTTGTATTGAGTAGGTAATCCAGGAATTATAGAAAAAGTGCTAGCTGCTAAGTTTTTTGCCCAAGAAATACAACTACCCATCCATGAAGATGGTCTTATGCCACTACTTGCTGCTATCTCAGGTTGATCACTTAAATCCACGGCAAGACGACGGAGTTTGCGTTGCGCAGGGCTTCCTCTTTCTTGATTAAGCTCTTTCTCTAAATAATTGATAACATTATTATGTCCTCTATCTCTAGCAATATCTAGCGTTGTTTTACCAGCCTTGCACTTAGCATTAATGTTGGCTCCCTTACTTATAAGGTATTTTACTACATCTAAATAACCAACAGCAAGGTGCAGAGGGGTATCATCATTGTTATCTTTAACATTAACATTAGCTCCCTTGCTTATCAGATCTATAACTTTATTAAGATCACCACCTTTTGCTGCGATTAACAATTCTTTATTCAAATCTAATTGTGCTTGTTCTAGATATTTTACAACATCATTATGTTTTTGATCGATAGCAACATTTAACGGTATTTTACTGCTCTTATCTTTGGCATTAATATTAGCCCTTTTATCTACAAGATACTTTGCTACATCTAGATGACCACCCCAAGAAGCCCAATGTAGTGGTGTCCAGTAACCATTATCTTTTATATTAACATCAACTTTCTCTTCATCTATAAAATACTTTACCATATCTAACTTACCGTTGGAAGCAGCACAGTGCAGGGGAACTCTACCACTATTATCTCTAATTTCTAAAATATTTCTATTACCTATAGAACATTTCATTACATGTAAATGATTCTTTAAAGGAGCATTACATGGAAGAGTGCTACCATTATTGTATTTAAATATTGAATTAGCATATTCTTCTATCAAGAATTTTGCAACCTCTAAACGCCCTCTCCATGCAGCATAGTGCAGTGGTGTGTAACCTTGCTTGTCAGTATCATTAATACCTACTCCCTTGCTAAGAAAAAACTCTATGATATCTTTACTATTATTCTCAGCAGCAACATGTATAGGCTTTTTACCATAAGGGCCTTTATCTGCAGCATTAATATCAGCGCCTTTTTTTATCAAAAACCTTGCAATTTCTAAATGATCTTTAAATGTAGCCCAATGTAGTGGTGTCCAACTGTATATATCTGTAGTATTAACATTAGCATTCTGACTAACAAGATCCTCAACTTCATTGAGATTACCATCTCGTACTGCAGTCAACAATTCTTCATCTAAATCTGATTGTCTTTGTTCTATCATTTGTACTATGTTTGTGTAACCTTCTTGCTTAGCTAAATCTAAAGGTGTCCTATTACGGCTGTCTTTAACTTCAATACGAGCACCCCTATTAAGAAGAAGCTTGACTGTACTTGGTTTATTTCCTTGTGTAGCTACATGCAAAGGTGTTGAACCATTATTATTTACATCATTAATGCCACTAGCATTTTTATCTAAAAGAAATTCGACTATTTCAAGCTTACTATCATACTGAGCAGCCACATGTAAAGGTGTATTGCCATACACATCTTTAGCTTTGATATTAGCGTTCTTATCAAGAAGAAACTTAACTATGTCGAACTTGTTGCTAGAAGCAGCAAAGTGTAAGAGTGTCCAATCATTATTATCTTTAGTATCCAAGCTAGCACCTCGATTTGCAAGGCCTTCAACTTTATTGAGATCTCCATCTTGCACTGCAGTCAATAATTCTTTGTCTAAATCCAACTGTGCTTTTTTCAAAAATTCTATTGTATCTACGCAATTCTTTTGAACGGCTAATTCTAAAGATGTTCTACCGTCAGCAGTTAAAGCATTAATATTAGCACCTCTCTCAACAAGATACTTAACTACATCTAATGAACCCAATTGAACAGCCCAATGAAGAGGCATCCAACTTTCATTATCTTTGGCATTAATATCAGCACCGTTATTTACGAGAAGTTTAACTATATTTAAATTATTCTTTTGAATTGCCCAGAACACAGAGGCCCAACCCAGCCTACTTTGAGCATTAATATTAGCACCTCGTCTGATATTGTCTTTAACTTTGCCAAGATCTTCTTTTTCTACAGCAATCAATAACTCTCTATCCAGATTTAATTGTGTTTGTTTTAAAATTTCTACTATATCTGTGTAACCCTTTTGCTCAGCCAACTCTAAAGGTATTTTACCATCTTTATTTTTAGCCTTTAAACTAGCTCCCTTGTCGATGAGATATTCTACTACCTTCAAGTGACCATTACTACAAGCATTATGTAAAGCAGTATTATCGTTAGTCTCTAAGTTGGCACCTTGAGCGATAAGATCTTTTACTTTATCAAGATTACCACCCCTTGCATTAATTAATAACCCTTGATCCAACTCCGCCTTCTTCAAAATTTCTATCATATTTCCTTTAGTAGCTAAACCTAAAGGCGTTTGGCTATTCATGTCCGTAACGTTGACACTAGCACCTCTATCAAGAAGGAGTTTGACTACACTCAACCTGTTCGCATCAACAGCAAGATGCAAAGGCTTTTTATTATCTTTGTCTTGAGATTCAGTGTCAACACCTTCATCAAGAAGAAATCTGACCATATCTAAATTACCCTCTTGCACAGCAAAATGTAAAGGCGTTCCTTGAATCGTTATTTCATTATTAAATTTAGCACCGTTACTAACAAGAAATTTTACCACATTCCATTTACCTGACTGAGCAGCATAAAGTATTGGTGTCCAAGCAAGCTTGTCTTGAATTTCAATATTAGCGCCTCTGTCAAGAAGGAATTGAACCATATCTAAATTATTCCCTGACGCAGCAAAGTGTAAAAGTGTTTGACCTTTCTCATCTTGAGCATCAATATTAGCACCTCTATCAAGAAGAAGTTCCACTATACTCCATTTACCTGACTGATTAGCAAGAAATATTGGTGTCCACCCAAATTTATCTTGAACTTCAATATTAGCATCTCTATCAAGAAGAAGTTTGACCTTATCAAATTCACCCGCCTCGGAAGCAAGATGCAACAGTGTTCTGTCAAATTTACCTTGAGCATTTATGTCTCCACTGCTTGGAACCTCTAAATGTGTAGAACTCTCTTGTGAATTAACAATAGAACTCACATTATTTAATTTATCAATACTATCTGAATTATTTATTTTATCTATTTCGTTACTTAATAATATCTCTTTGTCAGTAAATTTTATAGTTAATGTTTTCATTTTAGATTCTTTATAGAAATCCTTAAACCGTATAATACATAACTCGCTTGCTTCTACACCAGCATTAAAGGCATTGGTAACTATCAAGTCGTACTTATCATGAAGATAGGTATACTGCCCTGCTTTTTTAGATATTACTAATTTATTCTTTTCTTCTATGTCTTGAGGTGCTACTACAATAATTTTTTCATCAGAAATAAAGAACGAAGACTTTAAACCTAAACTATCATCGATTTCCATCGGTGCATTATCAAAAATAATTTGTAATTTTTTATACCACTTATTTACAAGTGCATCTTTCAGCCTGACTGTTATTACATCTTGCTGTAAGCCAGTAGCTGATATAGATAACTTAATTAATAAATCACTTTTGCCTTTAATAACTGTTGGTATCGGTTTTATACTCAAATCCCTATTTATCTGCTGCACCAAATGATGTAGGTCTAATGTACTTCTTAAACTTTTCTTCCCATCAGCATCATCATTAATCACTACTTCTTGAATAGGGAAGTTTTCAATATCAAGCGTTTCATGACCTGAAGTAATTGCACATACATCGTTTCCGCTTAGAACAATATTTCTTCTTCCATTTGCATTGAGTTCACTACACGCATCTCTCCTCATAGAATCTGCAGCATTGCTTCTCCCTCTATTATTTAAATAACTATCTAAATCTAACTTATTTTTTGACTGATTTAAAAAGGTTTGCCTTTCAACATCTTCAACTATAGCAGATATTCTATTTGCTATTTGTTGACTATCTTCTTCAGCCAATACCGACTTATAGTCTACTACAGTTTGATTATAACCACTTGACTCTTGTATACTACGCCTATTGCGAGTAGATCCACAATTTTCAAACTTCCACTTAAATTGACCACTCCCTCCATTTGAAGGCCAGGTAAATACATACCGCCTGTCACTGTCAAATTGGAAATTACCAGCACTATTAGGTGAATATAAGTACCTTCCATGCTTAACATTCCGTAGATACACATTATCGCCATTAAGCTCAACTTTCCACTTACCATCGTCTCCCACTTTTGAAGACCAGGTAAACACATAACGCCTTTCATCGTCAAATTGGAAATTACCAGCACTATTAGGTGAATATAAGTACCTTCCATACTTAACATTCCGTAGATACACATTATCGCCATTAAGCTCAACTTTCCACTTACCATCGTCTCCCACCTTTGAAGACCAGGTAAACACATAACGCCTTTCATCGTCAAATTGGAAATTACCAGCACTATTAGGTGAATATAAGTACCTTCCATACTTAACATTTTTAATACATACCGCTGATGAAAATACTGCATTTCTGACTGATTCTGGTAATTTGTTTTTTAGCTTTTCAAGATCAGATTTCTCTTCTGAATTGACCCTAGGCATTTTCATGGTTTCTCTAATAGAGCAAGCTAATTTAAACATTGCACCATCATTCTTTGGTATTTTGTCAAACACAGCTATGTAACCTGGAATAAACTGACCAATATAATGGTGACTGCGTATAAACCTTAATACTTTTTCTACACCTACTTGCCAGTATACGTCATTTACAGCTTCCTTAATTGCCTCACCAAATAACTTTTTATCAAAATTATACACTCCATCCACAAGTTTAATGGTTGAAGCATTAAGATCGTTTAGCATACCGTCCTTTAGCACCTTTTTGGCTGCATTTTTTATTGAATCTCTTAAACTACTTATACAAGACTCTACCGATCTTTTTGCATTAGATGGAATATTTGCTTGGTTAACAACTTCCTTCTTTAAAAATTCAACCTGTTTTATCATTTTAAATGCATCATTACTTTTAGCCTTGATCCTGTTATAAAGAAGCTTGATTATATCTGAGTCATTATTGTAAGCAGCTAAGTACAGAGGTGTTCTACCATCGTTGTTTTTAGCCTCGATATCAGCACCTCTATCAAGAAGAAGATTAATTATGTTTTGCTTGGCTTCTTCAACAGCCAAATGCAGGGGCGTCTTACCCTCCTTACTTCTAATTTCAATATTAGCACCTTTATCTATAAGAAAACTAACCATATCAAAGTTGCTGTAATGAACAGCATAGTGTAAAAGTGCCCAATTATCATCGTTGCAACTAGTTAAGGCATTAATGTCACCTTTCTTCTCTAAAAATGACTTAAATAGACTTTCACTTAATTTCACATTACCGTTGTAAATAGCATAATGCAAAGGCGTCCATTTCTGCGAACACTGATTTTTATGTTCAATATCAACATTACTTTTTTTAGCAGTTTTATCAAGAAGAGTTTTAACTTCATCCCATTTACCTTCATAAATTGCCGTGCTTACCAATGGTTTTAATACCCCCAATCCTGAAGTTATCATCCACTTATTGCACTGATCTATTATGTTTGAATCATAACCATTCAGCAAAAGGTTGTTTTCTAACTTTTCAAGCAATGTTAAAATCTGATTACTATTTGACGTCATATTTTTGAGTTCCTCAATTTGCTCTAAACTACAGGAATTTTCTGTAAAGCTAACCCGGTCTTGCAGTGAAGGAAAACCAAGACATTGATGTGCTGGGTCTCTATTTTCTCTTTCAAAATCGTCAACTGATATTAAACATTTAAAGTCATTTTCTACCTTAGGGGTATATTTACTTCTATTTTGATAATTTTCTGAAGCTTTATCAATTAAAGCTTGTATTTTTCTTACCTCAGGCAAACTAAACCTATCTAACTTACGGATTGTTATTGGTTCTAAACCCAGATCGAATTCCAATGTGGAAATTCTATAAGATTCAGAATTATTCCAATTGTTTATGTTGATCGTATGATTAGACTTCTTATCACGAAATATCAAATCTGTACCACTACTAGAAACTTCAACCTGATCCGGAGTAATATTTTTTAGTACCATTACTCCTATTTGTTCCTCATCTTGTTCCACAGAAGTAGAGATATTTTTTTCTAATTTTTGATTGTGCTGAATGATACTAGTAGAATCACTAAAGTCTTCAATATATTCTTTTACAATTCTTTCATAATCACCTCTAAGTTTATCCTTATACTCCACTACATTATCAACATTTTCTAATAAGCCAGAAGATAGGAAAAGGTCATTATTATTCCATAAAGAATAAGAAATATTTTTCCATTTATTTCGGTTAGTATAAAACCCTTCTATTCTAATAATAAAAGGAATTTCATTTTCTCTCCTTTCTCTTATTAATAAGAGGTCATCTTTATCTTTATATTTTTCAATATCTTCAAGACGGGAATCTATTACTACATGATCACCTTGAAAATCTTTAGGTAACAAAAACATATTCTGAGTTTGTGTAGCCTGTAAAAAAGGAACTAATTTACCCTTTCCCGAAGAAGAGGGAGAACAAAGCATTGATTGTATATTGGGGATAAAAGTTTCTCCTTTTTTGTTCATAATTATAAGATGCCTATAATTAGGATCTTGAAAGTAGTTTTTCACTCGAATGCTACTATTATTATATTTTAAATACAGATCACATTGCTGGATTGAAAAATCTTTCTCAACTGCCGACATAAATAGTGTATCTAGTTTTTTATCACTTGAGTTATTATCAATTTTAACTTCTCTACTATTTATATCATTGCTAATAAAATACACATCACTTCCTCCTCCTCCCCTAGCAAACATAGTTCCTTGATCGAAGTTTATTACATCATTTTCCAGAGAACCAAAAACCATATGTGGAACTGCACTATTACCCTGATTCTGTACTCTATCTCTGATAACACTAAAGACTTTGTAATCCTTGTTATTGTTTAGAATTTTCTTATAATGACTTGCAACATCGTCAAAATTATCTAAGGAATGTTCTGAATGTAATTCAAATGAAGTAATTTTTATAGTTGATGAGTCTGATCTTTCAATCTTAGGAACAATATTACTACCATTTTTGTCTATTAGTGCAAAGTGAGGTTTATTACTGCTTTGCTCGACATAATTTTTTACATCAAGAGTAAATTGATTGTTTTGACCAAAATTTATTTTTAAAGATAAAGTATTACTATTTGTAGAGTAAGCTATTTGATCACAATCACCTAATAAATCAATTTCCGGAAAAATTACAGTTCCTGTTCCATCTACATCAATTTCTGAATATAAACCCTTACCTTTGTATTCTGCAGCTTTTACGTAAAAAGTATAATTGCTCTTTCCACCCTTAACTGTAGTATACGGCGAAATAATTACTTTTTTACAATTTTCAACTACATCTTTCTCATTTTTATTATAACCACCACTACTATCTATGATAACGTCACGATCATCAATTCCTGTAAAGTGTTCAGAGTAACCCATGCACGAAATCTCATCCACCTTGTTCTTTCTTCCAACATAGTAGTAATTAAAAATGCCATTATTATCAATTTGATCATTGATTAGCCAACGACCATTTACTCTTGCCTTTAATGACCCAGAGGCACTAGGCTTAAAACGATAGTTAACATTCACTCCTATAACTGTATCTTTCAATTGGCTCAAATCAAGTATATTAACAGAGTTACTTCCACCAATAATTTTACCTGAGAAGTCAACGTTATTTACAACAAACCTATTTACTACCTTATTACTACCACCAGTTATGTTTGCTGTACCTGAGCCAATTAAAAAATTATTGTTCCACTCGTTACTTCCAACGATGGTACCTCTGTCCACATTGCTTAAATCATAAATAATTGTTTTGTCCTTTTGCATCATATTTACTCTCTTATCATGGCTAATAACCATTGCATTATCACAATAGTACTTAGCCGATGGAACTGAGCTTTTAATACCCTTTTCGTAATCTTGACTAGTACTGTGTGGCAAACAAATCATGCTAGCACCTTCAATATAATCAGGTATAACACGCGAAAGATTTCTTGTATTGGCATTTTTCCCATTCATCATAATCGTTGCATAATCTGGACGAGGAGTATTACCGTTTATTTTTCCAAGGCCAATACCATAAGCAACAACATTACTAGGATCATTATTTAAAGTGTGCCAAACTCCTTTAGCTAGACTATTAACCATTTCCTTTCTAGCTGCAAGATGTTGTACATCTTGTGGTATAGGTTGAAAAGCAAATATATGCCAAAAAATACGCCAATTTTCATCATGGGTTGTATCATACTTTTTCTCGTACTCCACGATATTGCTAACACCACTATAAACCCCAGAAGCTACCATCAATGCAACTCCAACTGCAATGCCGATTCCAGGCATGCCAAGTGCTGTAAGAGCAACACCAGACACAAACGACATAGTGGAAAAAGATATAGATGCTATATTATCTCTTATTTCTTTCTCCCCACATGGATTATCACTATTCTCTCTTTTTTTACAATCAACAAGATTACTTGCTGACATACCTATCTCAACAATATCAAAAACACCAGCTATAGCTCCTGCTGTACCTTTCGCTATTGTACTTCCAAATTTTACTCCTGCAACTCGAATAGCAAATTTTGTCTGTTTACCTAAAGCACCTGGTATAACTTTTCCTACAACCTTTTCAGCTGATGTTACAACTCTTGGAGTAATTTTAACCATTACATTCTCAATTGGTTGAGATGCAAAAGACCATCCTATTCCGCCTAGATTCAATCCACAATCTGTGGCTGTTCCATCCTTACAAGACACAATGGCACCATGGATTCCTCTTATTAATTGTATCCCACCTGCAGCATTCATTAACCTGCCTTTTAATTTTGAGCCTTTTGTTGCACTGCTGGCCTGCTGTGAAATGTCACCGTGCGAATTCTTAATACGTTCATTTTCAATATAACGTCCGTACCCTTGGTCTTTAACTATCTTATCAAATAAGTACTTATGATTACCTTCGATATTTTTATCTCCAACGAACTCTATTAGCTGAGCATTTTTCCCTTCATTTTGACTACTTTTAACATAAGTTAGGAACTTTTCACTATCAACTATAATCTCATCTATATTATTTTCATCTACCTTTCCCTTACTAAACTTTTCTACATCACCCTTTGAAAATAAACAAGGATTAATACTTCTTCTACTTCTACCTCCTCCTATGCAATTATTTGGGTCAAATTTTGGTTGTTGTGTTTCAGCAAGTACAGCCTCTAAGTTAGCTATACGTTGTGGATCTATACTTAATGTGTTTGAAATACCTTCTCTCATACGTATAAAATGATTTTCTCTTCTTTGAATTCGCAGATGGTTACGTATTTCATCAGGAATATTACTTAATCTATTTCCTTGCAACACAGTATTAATATCTCTAGCGTTTTCTAACGCCCATAAGCCGCAATTATAACCATCTCTTTGTTGAGTAACAGAAACATCATTAATGGTAATTTGAGCCTGTTGTAAAACTTGACGAATATTATCTGGAACATTATTACCCAACGAGTCTACATAGTATCCATTATACTGCCCATTTTGGTGGGCGATGACTAACGTAACCCAGTGATTATTATCTAAATTAACAATTAAAGTTAATGGCCTTCTTTCACCTCTTGTTGTTACGCTATTCTGAAACTGTTGCAATTGATTAACTACATGTTCTGGTGATCCCGCTATTTCAAACAATGTATCAGCTCCATCAATTCCATAACCATATTTTATTCTTGCAATATCAGCTATATCATGTTGCTGCAGCCAATAATGATAATCTTGTTCTGCTGTTGCAGATTCTAATGTACGTAGATTCTCCTCTTGTATACCAAGATTTTTCAACTTCTGGATTACTTCTTGTCCTCCTCTTAAATGTTCTCCCTTAGATATATCAATAGATTGTGCTACTTGATCAGTAGGAATCACATGTACAGAACTGTGCACTACTATAACAGGAGTGAACTCATCTTTGCTTCCCAGAATAAGAGAATTTGCACTATTTGCTCCTTTATCGAATACAACACCCATAAAATCCACTTCATTCCCATCTGTAAGCGTTTTATAAGTAACACCCTTCGTATACTCATCAGCGATTTGTCTATTTGCCTCATCTTTTAACGCATCAGCTGTCTTGCCTTCCCTTGGTCCTTTAAGCTCTAACCCTACAGGAGTATATTCCTTAGCATTGCTATCATCACCTGCGAACTTAATACCATGAACTAGCATATCAATACGTTTTCCCCTTCCAGTTTGAAACTCTGTTAATACTAACGCCCTGTTTTCTTGTGATCCTCCTAGATTTATATCACTATAGTGGCTAAATGCTCCATGAAACACAGCTTGAGTATGTGCTTCTTTTTTTATTAAATCTTTAAAAGGTAATATTGCCTCGCCTACTTTGCCAAATAACTTCTTGTACTTACCTATTGATGAAGATTGATCTTGTAAAGAAGCAAGCTGAGATACTAGTACTTCATCAAATGTTTTCTTAAAATCCTTAGGGTAAGGAACATTCTTAAAATCACCTTTAAACTTATCAGATTTTTTACCATTATACTCTCCTAGAGAAATAGGCTCATTAACTTCAACACTAAAATATTTTTTAAAATCTGATTTTTGTTCTTTTATATTAAAATTAAGATTTAATTCTACTACCTTTCTATTTCCTATCTTTTGTTCAAGTTTATTAAGAGGAATGCCTTTTTTTAATATTTCAGCTCTTCCATCTGATTCAACAATATTCATTACATAAACTAATCTCTCATCATTTTCCGGAACAAATACCATTGTTACAACTGCATGGCTTTCATCAAGCTTGTTCGACTCAGCTAATTTTTTACCGGCTTCCTTAGCTGCTTGACGTTGAGGAACACCCCTTCCACTACCTTCAGAACGAGTTTCGGTAGGTATATTTTCACCATAAATAAAAACATGCTTTTCGAAATCGCTTTCCAAAGCTTTAACTTCGTTTAACAGTAATGATTGGCCTAATAAAAACCTACTGAAATAATGATTATCTCCCTTCTCTCCCGTACCAGGAAATGTATGATAGATACGCTCTATATTTTCTTGAATTCGTGTTTCTAATTGTTCTTGTGTAATCTCACCATTATTTCGTCCATCAATAGATATCAATATTTGGTTAAAAAGAGGAATTATTTTTTGATTGCGTGACTTATCCAAAATATCTGAAATAGGAGATGGATGGTCAAGATTTACACCAACACACAGAATATCATTTGCAGTAGTTAAAACTCTCATTACATTCGGTTGAAAATCTTTTGTATAATCCTCAGCTTGCTTTAAAGCAGCAGTTGGTGTAGTTCTACTCTTTTCTCCTATTTTACCTTCTTTTAACTCTGCTTTAGTAGCAGCCTTCATCTCTATAATAATAGGAACGGCATTCAATGACCTATCCTTACCACGAGGCACTAGAACAATATCAGCGTAACCTCTTCCTGCAAATTGCTCTAAGTAAACCCTAAGATTGTGTCTATAGCGGAAATTCACAAGAGCTCCTGCTATAAACCCATGATGTGCTGCTTCTCTTGTTTCTTGAGCACAGGTAAGTGAATTCTTATATTCAGAGTGAATTTTACTAACTTTTTTTAGAATATTTTCAACAGGCTTTTTCACTTTTTCCACATCAGGATTAGTCAGCTTAGCTATATCACTTTCTGGATTATTCCATAACCCCTTTTTTATTTCCTTAAACTCATGTGTTGCAGAAGTATTCTTATCCAACTTGTCATCTTTTACTTCAACAGATATTTCCCCTGTGGCTTTAACAATTTTTACTAATTTAACTTTAAGATCATCTTTAGCACTTCTCACATGTTCATTCTGTGCAGGTAAATTTGATTGACCCAGTATCTCTTCTAGCTCACCATAGGTAAATTTTTTACTCTTACTATCATTCTTACCAAACTCTGAAATCACAAAAAGATTTACCTTCTCAATCGCGCTTTTCTGATTTGTAATACCACCTTTTCTTATAACAGCCACTTTCAGAGTTTTCGAACCATCAAAACTAAAATATATTTTTTCAATATCTAGCTTTTTCGCAATCTCTGTATCTATCAAAGTAGAAAAGCTTCCTAAAAAGAAATGCGGAAAAAACCCTTCTTTACCTACTGAATGTAAATATGATGGAATTTGATCGATATATGACTGAAACCTTGCTTTGAAAGATTCAAAATCACTTCCTTGTTGAGTTGAAGTACTTGGGCTAGCTCCTGCATTTGAACCTACTTCTCGAATCAACAACTCTATTAATTCAAAACCTTGTGGTTTCTCTTGATTTGGCACAAAATCCTCCAACAATATATAATGTTTTTTACTTGCCTAGTCTTACATTGGACTTACCATACGTTTTTCTAACTTCTACTTCAACTAAATCACCACTTGGACCAGGTTTGTTCTTTTTATCAAGCCCTTTATCAGCAGACTTACCATAGGCTAAAAACTTACTTAATGATTCATTATCTCTTTGCTCTAATATAGAACGTATATCATTTGCTTTTTCGGAAGACATGAACTCCTTGATTTGTCTAGAACTAGCCTTATCTAACATTGCCCATACTGGCTCCATAAAACCTTTTTCAACCAAATGCACTGAAAATTTTCCTTGAAAAGAAGAATCTTCCATCATTTCCTCGTCCAATGTGAAAGTACGATGATTATCAAATCCTTCTTTTTTCCACATATGCATAAAAACTTCCACACCAGCACCTAAATAATGCTCTGGACAGTCCTTTATCATGAATTTCAACCAAAGAGAGTAATCATCTTCTGAAATTTCACTTGATTTTAAACAATCAAACAATTCCTGAAATTTACCAAAATTGGGCATGTCTTTCATTTTATTCAAAGATCCATAATGACGATTTTTCTCTAAATCTCTTCTTAAAAGCTCTGGATATCTATTAGGACTTACCTGACTCAGAAAAAACTCAAATATATCAGGATAAATGCGAAAACTAGATCCTGCCGTATAAGCTGCATTTTTCATCAAGATCTCATCCTTCTTTTGAACACTTATTTCATCTTCAGGCAAAGATTTTATCTTATTCCAAAAGAATTCCACTGCTTCTACTCTTTGCCAATCTACTGCACAATCAAGCCCATACTCATATGGATGACGGTCCCTCAAATCCAGTTTATCAAGATACCCACTAATGAAATGTGACCAAAATTGAGCTAAAGGACCTTCTCCATAGCACTTAACTAAGCGGCGATACTCAAGCAAACTGCCACCACCTTTAGCAGACAATTTCTCTTTTCTTTCCTCAAATATAGCTCGTATTTCATCCTCCAAACAACACTCACATGCAATTTGGTATCTAACAGTACCAAAAGGATTTGGATTACTATCTGAACTGGGTGCAATTAATTTTCTGCCTACCACTTGTCTATTAAGCTTCACTCCATGCAAATTATTGACTTCTTCCCAGCAATCTTTACTAGATAACACTCGTGCAAGAAAATTATTTCTTATTTCACCATACCCCTCATGTATCATCCAATGTGCATAGCACCAACGCTCAATCTGAAGGAGCTTAGATGCCCTATGAGGATCATCTTCCTTAATAGACGAAAACAAAACTTCTGAAATATCCCGACGGTCCATAATTACCTCCTTTTGAACAATGAAAGAATGTTGTACTCTTCACGTACCATAATGAATAAGTCCAATATATTTTGGGTATATTATCCCACCTTTAAAACTTGTCAATTACTATTTTAGAAAAATTTTCTAACCTAAAGTGGTTTTTAGTAAAAGGCTCTTAATAGGCTTATATAAGGTCTTTTGTTCACTTTTAAATTCTGTTTTTTATAAGTCTACCTTAATTATTATTCTAAAATAAACTGGTATTAATTTAACAATATATGTCATTAATAACTTAAATAATATGATCACTTCCGGCAACCAAAACCAAGGGCAGTGAGAAGTGTTTTTCTTGGAATCGGTTGGTCTACCATGTGTACCATACGAACTTTTTTATATGGTGATTCTACCATACGCTAAAATCAGCTATATTAGCCTACTTCATCCATATCTACATACGAACTGTTTTGCCTAAGCTTATGGAAATAATTTAAATCTTCTATTTTTATAACCTTATTTTTACGCAACTTGTTCTCAAAAATATACGATCTTTTTTGAAGGAGTAAATAATTCAATTCTTTATAACACTAGCTAGCATGGTATCTTCACTAAAATATTTTTTGAAAAAGTTAGTTGACTTATAAATAATTCTCTATTAATATTGGCATGTGTTTATTCATTTTGCTGAAGTTGCTCCTTACAAGTTTGTTGTAAAAAAACTTCAGCAGTTTCCGTACTCCTTTAAAGCATAATCCATCATGCTCTTATAGTAGTGATATCAAATATAGGTCTTAACCATGTTAATTTATAGTAAAATTAGCTCAAATTTGGAGTCATAAGCAACTTTTAACCTATCTACATACTCCATTGTTACTCACCATAAAAACTTAACAAAAATATAAGTAGTAAAAAGATTATGGTTATTGATTTAATGTTATATATTGCATATAATGTATTATTTATGTTTAGAGGGGTAAGTATGGGTGAGTCTACTGGAATGATAAAATCTATCATCATCTTTAATAGGCAACCATTTGCTTGTAATGTGTTGGCTTTTGTACTCTACTTTATCTCTTAGTGAAACTTTAAGTTCCATATCCTGCACACAAAGAAATCCATATTTATACCAACATTCGTTATGGGGAACACAAATGATAAATTTATTTAACTTCGCAATTATAGGCAAAAACAGCTCTTTTTCATGTGTTTCATAACTAACGGAAATTTGTATTAGAAAAATTATGCTTGCATCAGCCTTTATTCATGCTAGTTATTGTACATAATGTATTTATAGATTGAGGGAATATGGTGTTAGAATATATTTTAGATACTAAGCAAGTTTATAAAAAAAAGCCATTTGGTCAGTTAGCTGATGAAGAACAGCATACAGAACGTTTTGGTCAGTACACCATTGAAGGTAATGCATCATCGTTAAGTCAAGAACAAAGTGATGATGACTGGCATGAGTCCGTTATTGAAGACAAAAATACTGTTGTTGAAAGTTCTTTTATTCCAGAAAACTCAATTTTGATGAATTTAGCAAATCTGTTAACTGAGAGCGAAAAAGTTTCGATTGATGAATTTCATGAAAAGATGGAAAGTATAATGAGAGGTTGTCCGGAAACTAGTAAATTCAAGCATATTCCCTCTTTAACATAACCCTACTCATAGCTAGGTATATGAAATTCTCAGTGGATGTTGTGAGTAAATCATACTCCTTCGATAGCCTTCTATTCCTATTAACCCAAGCAAAAGTCCTTTCTACAACCCATCTTCTTGGCTGTACTTTAAACCCTTGTTCTCTTGTTGGTAGTAGCTCAGGTGGCGTATCTTTGTGCACCCAAAATCTACATGGAGGCCTTTTAACAATTTCAATATCTATGTCATATTCTTCCTTTATGTGATTCTTTAAATTTCTTCCTTGGTATCCCATGTCAGCCCACATTTTTTTAACTTTAGTATATTTTGTTCTCATATTGTTTAATGCTATTTTAATACCATCTCTATCATTTTCGTTAGCAGCGCCTACGTAACAACCTAGTATAAAACCCTGAGTGTCTGTAATTATATGCCTTTTTCTACCCTTTACTTTTTTACTTCCATCATAGCCTTTGATCCCCCCTTTTCTGTAGTCTTTACAGATTGACTATCTACTATACAGGCACTCGGCTGCTCATTCCTTCCTATTTTTCTTCTACTATATTTTGTAATTTCATAATTCATTTTCTCAAAAATTCCCTGCTTCTTCCATTGCCTGAACTGCTCATACACAGTCTTCCATAGCGGAAAATCATTTGGTAAATACCGCCATTGACACCCTGTACGCAATACATAGAAAATTGCTTCTAATATTTCTCTTTTGCTATACTTTGGCGGCCTTCCTCCTTTCTTGTATGATACTCTGAAGTGTTTTTCTATTCTTGCCCATTCCCTTTCGCTTAGATCTGTTGGATACTTTTTTCTCATCTTTACCCCGTACTAAAATTTCAGATATTATAGCCTTTTACTTGTTTCCGGACAACCTCTGAAACGGTTTCATGAAAATAGATACGAAAATTCTGCAAAGGTAACTCTAGAAAAGATGGAACGTTTAATAGATGAATATTTGAAAAGAAAAATAAAGCTAAATTTACGCTGTGATCAATATGAATGCACTGTGTCAAATTTTGTATTCAAAAAAATAATTGATATTGCTAATGCCAGTAGTGTTATGCGTATAACGCCTACTACTAGATCACGGTATAAAAATGATAGAGAAGAGGCAATAGATGAGTGGGAAGAAGCTTTAGAACCTTTATTCAATATTGTCAATAAGCTACTATCAGCAGGTGCAAAAATAGAGTCTGATTTTTACAATGATAGAATGATAGATGAAATTATGTGGGGAAGTGATGAGCCTATTTTTACAGAGTGTAAAAAAATTAAGGACAAACTGAAAAGTATCGCATATGAAGGTTTAATAAATAAGAATGAACAAGTTCAAGATGATGATCTGAAAGTAGAAGTAGATAACAATCTTGTTTTTTTCAGATGGCCACAAAATAGTATCGTTGAAGTTACAAAGGTTATGAATAGTAAGGTGAATGAAAATTTCAGTATAGAAAGTAGCATCTTACAGATCGGGGAAAGTATAATAAGAGTTGAAAGCATAGGAAGAAAAAGAAATTATACAGATGTCTTAGGAGGTGGCATTGAAATGTCCTTTATCACTGAAGTAGGCAAGATTAGTATTCATCTATGTCCTAGTGATGAAGGTAGTAATATAATAAAAGTAAATCTTGATGAAGAGAACCAGGAGAAGTTTGACAAATTAAAAGATCAATCAAGTTTAGGGGAAAGCTGCCTTTTAGGAGGGAAAAGTGTTCTACAAGCTATAAAAGATAAAGGTTTTGAAAGAAACGGTCAAATACTTATAGAGTTAGCTGAAACTATTAAACAATCAGATTTTGTAGTGAAAGAATCAGGTATTCCATCTACTCTTATGAGGCCAATCAATAGTTTAGACCAACTGCAAAAGATGGGGGCTTCGAAAGAAATAGCAGTGTGTTAATAAAGTCAACTAAAATTATTAAACAAAAGAAAGATCTTGGAGGGTAAAAAAATTGATGTATCTTCAAAGCAAGATTTTTTGAGGTATAAACCATACGCTCAAGGTGAGGAGAAATAGTAGGGGAATAAGTGTTGAGTTAATAATTTAGAGGTTCTTCTAAAGAAATTATTTTCCTTTCTTGGTATTTATTCTTTTATAGATATAGCCTTTTGTGTTTGATTCAAAAAAGACTGACTGCTCCACACTTTCTACTTTCTCGAATTTTGTGTTTGATTGAATTGACTTTTATGATATCTACAGAATTTCCTTTATCAAACCAACTACATGATTCAACGGAAGAAGGGCTATCAGAAACATTAGGCTGTTACGCAATAATTTTGAAACTCTGAGGTCGTTTCACATGTAAGTTAAGATTATCACTATTTTCATTATACAATTAAGCTTTTAACACTGATTTTCCTCAATTTCTAGCACATCTATCTCCTGTTGCTTTTGTAAATTAAGACCATAAAATTTCTCTAATTGCTCACTCCACAACACCGGTATTTCTCTCAAATCAACTAATTTCAAATTTCTTGGCTGCCTCCCATTTACTATATCTTCTTTAATCTTTGGTGCTAAATAATTTCACCTTTTCTTTCCCTATTAAGAACTTCACAAACTCAAGATTTTCATGGTTATAACTGACAGCATGGTGCACAGCCATCTTCTCGACGTACATAATTAACATTAGCCCCTTTATCAAGTTGAGCTTCTACTCCACTGCGGTCTTTTCTCTTGACAGCATCAAGAAGTAATTCATTTCTTAGTAAACTTTCAACTTCTTCATGTCCTCCATCATTTGCAAGTTCCAATGGTGATCTATTATTGGAATTTTTAATATCAATTCTTGCTCCTTTTTCTATGAGAAACTCTACAGCTGATAAATGTCCTTCCTTGGCAGCATAGTAGACTGATCTGTGGTTTTAGAATTAATAAATGATTCTTGTTGTTGCTTTTATATTAGAAGCTTTACAATCCCTAGATATCCTTTATTGGTAGCATAATGCAAAGGAGTCCAATTGTTTTTACCTTTTGTACCAACTTCTACTCCCTTATTAAGAGAAAACTTTACAATATCGATATTTCAAAAATCAGCTGCAATATGAATAGGCTTGTTTTCGTCATTAGTTTTAGTGTTAAACCCTACACCTTTATTATTTACTAAAAATTTTGTTACTTCTAAGCTATCAAACTTAGCTGGATGGTGCACAGCCATCTTGACCAAAAAATCATCCCCCTATCGCGTTCTTATCATTATGCCTTATACCCTGTATTACACCTTCAGATATAGTCATTTGGAGAGTAGACCGGCGGAACTTCCCCACCAGTCTCTCGCAGAACTGTGCATGAACCTCGCGACTCACACAGCTCCCATTATTCAGTCTTTTGACCTAAAGCTAGTGTCCAGTGGTAAAAAGTATTTGTCCCTTCTTTCCTCATTTTTCCTAGAAGTTGCCTCGCTAGTCTTCCATGATTTCGAAGCTTCTTATACTTTCTTCTGACCCACTTTTCTAGGTGCTGCTCTATGTTTCTCAGAGGTTTATATATCTCTTTCCTGTAAAACCTGCCATAGTACTGATACCAGCCTCTGACTATTGGATTTACTGTCTTTGATATTTCCTCTAATGTTTTGTGTGTATTTCGTAGTATTTTCCAGGACCTTATGGTTGTAGTAATATTTTTCTTGGCCTTGTTGCTAATTGCGGGAAGAAATGAAACAAAATGCTTTCCTATTTTATTTCTTGCTAACCTGGGTCTAAATGTGTAACCCAGAAAATCAAAACTTTGTTTAGGAAATTCATTTTTCCTATTGTCATCCTTGCAGTACACAATTTGTGTCTTTGCAGGATGTAATTTTAGCTTATACTCAGCCAGTCTTTCTTCAATTGCTACCCTCATAAATTCCGCCTGTCTACTACTCTTGCAGTGCACTATCGCATCATCTACATACCTCTCAAATGGTATTGTTGGGCACTTTCGTCTCATCCACTCATCAAATACATGATGCATAAATATGTTTGAGATCAGCGGGCTTATTGAACCTCCTTGCGGAACTCCTTTATCCCTAACTACCTTACTTCCATCTGCTTGCTGAATTGGCGCTTTCATCCATCTTTCAACATACAGTATGACCCATTTGCAGTCTGTGTGCCTTTTGATAGCTCGCAATGCCAACTCGTGGTCCAAATTGTCGAAAAATCCTGCTATATCAAGATCTATCGTCCAATCGTACCACCAGCATCTTTTCCTCGCAGTTCCTACCGCATCCAGTGCAGATTTGTTTGGTCTATAACCATATGAATCTTCATGAAACTTCGGGTCTACTAACGGTTCTAGATACATTGTAGCTGCTGTCTGCGCTATCCTGTCCGATACTGAAGGGACACATAAAATTCTTTGTCCCCCTTCTGTACCTTTTGGTATTGCTACAGCTTTTACAGGCTCTGGAAAATAACTTCCAGATGACATTCGATTCCATAGCTTGTACAGATTATCTTTTAGATTTTCTTCAAACTTTGTTATCGTAACCTCATCTACACCAGCAGCACCCTTATTTTTCGATACTTGTTTATAAGCTCTCCAAATAACTTGCTTCGGTATATCAAAAGACTTTGTTTTACTCATTAACTCCTCCCTTTCGGTTGATAAATAATTAAAACTGAATAACTCAGCCCCTTCGCTCCATTTCCATTACAGAAATTTCTTCACTACTACGAGCTGATCCGCCCCTGTTCTTCGCATCGGTACTCTCATCCTTGAAGTTTAGCTTCTTGGATTTCTCCCTTATCATCGAAATGACAGGTTCCCGCAGTTCTACACAATAGCCCAAAATGGATCCGCGCCACCTATATGCCGGACGCCATCTATCCAGTAAACAAGTTTCCGATAGATTTATCCCAGGTTAGGCTAGAACACCTGGTTTTGACATCTTCTATGAAGTTTCGACACTTCATCAGTGGTTCATTTGCATTCGCCTCTCCATTTTACACATGACGCATAATTGCGCCTTTTCCATAACGCTCACTACCATGGCTCTTTACCAAAGCAGCTTATGGCTGTTTGAAGCCTGCTCTTGTAAACCGGCTCCGAGGGACCTACCCTCATCTATTGTGCAGCTTCAACTGATCGCTTCTACGGCACACCTGACCCATCAGCATCTAAAATTATTCCTTTGAGCGCTCCCATCCGCAAATGTTCTAATGTTATCGCATGTTTGTTTCTCATTAGCTGTAAATGGTCGGTTATTACATCTGCCAGCGCTTTAAGTTCACTTTCTGATCCAAATGCCCTTATTCCTTGTACTTCTTCTGGCAGCACCACATCATCATGTGGAATATGTGGAATCGTAAATGTTCTTACCTTTCTTTTTCCTCTTTTTCCTACTGTTGCTGGTGCTCCTGGAACTTGTGTTGGTAATAGACTTAAAACTCCGTTATGTTCTTCTATGGTAATATGTCTAAATCTTACTGACCTACTTGGAAATAAATTTAAATTTTCAACACGTCCATAATTTATCGGCAATATATTCATCGCATTTGTTAGTGCCGTCATGCTAAATGCTGTATTTGTAAATGGATTTTGCATTCTTTTTCTCCTTATTAATTTTAGTTAAACTCCTTTGCGGATAATGATCCCTCGTCCTTCAAGTTGCTTTATTGCTGCAGTTTTCTGCTCTTCAGTGATATTTGCTGGCCAGACAACTGCATGATCAGCTAGCATTGCTATACGTGTAATGATTACTGCTTTGGTGTTTTCCGTTGCGTTTACATCACTTGTTATTACACCTATCGCTCCATCTGTGGCAGTTGGATTTATTATCTTAACCATGCTATCTTTATCGAGAGCCACTACTGTACCAAGCTTTAGGTTCTGCCCTTTTGCTACTGTTATCTGATCTCTTGAATATAGACTTGACACCTCATACTTTAATAGGTCACCAAGGTTATTTTGTTCTGTTATACTACTCATTTTGCTTTTCTCCCTTTGTTTAAATGCCTACGACTTTTTGCTACTTCCATCATCAAATCTTCTGATGAATTCTGTGGTATTGCACTCAGTATTTCTGTCTTCTTCGTTCGCTCTGCAAGTAACTCCATTAAAACTTCCCTGGCTTGCTCAACACTTACGCTTTGCTCAATAAATTCTCCTATCTTTTCTGGCATCTTCGATAAATTACATAAACGTATTAATTCAAGAACTTCATTACGATACTTAGTCAAATTATCAGTTTCTAGGTCAGTTGTAGTTTGTTCATTCATAGTAATACTCCTGTTTTTATTAATAGATGAAAGAATTGTCATTCCGTCTGCAAGACCAATATCCACAGCGTTCTTGCCAAAATATAGCCCTGCCTTTGTTGATCGAATTTTTTCAATTGAAAGACCTCTGTTCCTTGCTATTAGCCGCACAAACATTTCATATAGTCGGTCTACTTCTTTTTGTAAGCTTTCCAGACTTTCAGACGTCACTGGCTCATGCGGATTTAAATCATTTTTTCTACTTCCTGCAAATACTGTGGTATATTTTATTCCACATTTTTCATCAAATCCACTTTGATCTATATGACTTGCTATTACTCCTATACTTCCTACTCCTGAAGTTCTACTCAAAAATACCTTTTCAGCGCTTGAAGCTATAGCATATGCAGCAGAGTATGCATCATCATTTGCTATCGCTATTATCCTCTTTTTTCCTCTTGCACTATAGATAAAATCAGCCAAGTCGAAAATACCGTTTACTTCTCCTCCTGGGCTATCTATTTCCAGTATAATTGTCTCTATACTACTATCTGCTAATCCTTGTGTAATTTGTTCTTCTATTTGCTCATATGATGTCATCCCGAGCATTTCATCAAACGCACCTGGTTTTTTCGTCAAGATTCCATGAATTGGTATAATTGCAGTTCTTTCTACGTTACTTTTGATGGAGTGCTTTATGTTTTTAAACGTGGGATGTTTTTGATTGCTCAATGACAATAGCTCAAAACTTCTTGGCTCAAGCATTAATGGTTTTCCTAAGAGCATCATAATCCTTTACAATCAGAGTCAAACATTAAGTTGAGACTATTTGCACGTTTTTGATCTTCTGCTATTTCTTGGTCAATTTCTTCTACATCGTAACCCATTTCTGATACTACTTCTGCTCGACTCTTAAATCCATTCCTTACTGCCATCTGTTGTGCTTGCTGGTCTTTGAGTGGATCCACCCAATCAAATCCCTGTGGTATCCATTTTACATCTTTAAATATTTGATTATCTGTTGTAGAAAGCTCTCCAGATAAAGTGGCAAGTTCTAGCCATCTACTCCATACTGGTCTGCAAAATTGGAATACTATAATGTTGTGTTGCAGCATAGCACATCGACGACGAAACTCTATTAATCCCGCTCTGATTGATGAATAATTAACACCGGTTAAATCTCCTGTTAGTTGCTCATATGTTATCCCTGTACCAATCGCTATTGCCCTCAGTTGCTGTCTCATAAACGCTTCATAACTTCCTCCAACATCTGACGGTTCTGAAAATTTTATGTCCTCACCTGGGTCTAAAAGCTGCATTGTTCCAGGTTCCAGGCCAGATAGTGCTACTCCTTGCTCGTTTGATTCAGATTCTCCCATTATATTTGCTTCAGGGTCGAGCCTGGTAATAAATCCTGCAAACATTGCTGCTGTTTTTTTTCTTACCAGCTCTGCATCATCGTATTGATCAAGTTCGTAGAGCTTTAGCAGTATATTAGAAAGCCATGGCTCTCCTCTAATTTGCCCAGGTCTCAGTGGTTTATAGATATGTAAAACATCATTTGCTGGCACTCTCACTGATTCTCCAAACATACTTTCACCAGGGTGTTCTTTAAATAGGTAGTATGCTTCTCTTTGCCCAAGTCTATTGAACTCAATCCCGTTTCTTATTACATTACCATTGGCTAGTGTTTGATTACCCTTATTATCTAAATGCTCTGATTCCAGTACTTGCAATTGTAATGGTACAGAAAATCTATCTTCCAGCTTTCTTGTTCGGAGTCGTACAAAACATTCTCCTCCTTCTATCATGCTCCTACATACTAGAGCTTGTAATCCATAAAAATCACTTATTCCGCTGCTGTCTGCTTCATCTGTCCATTTTAGCCATAATTCTTGTACTTTCTTTCGAAATTCTCCATCCCTTGCTTTTGATTGCGGTTTTATTCCTGTTCCAATAGAGTTACTTACTATTGTATCAATGATATTTGCTGCATATGGGTTTTTTCTCACCATATCACGTGATCTACTACGTAAAGTTTCAAGGCTTTGAGACAGCAAATTGTTTATACTTCCTAACTCTGGTTGAAAGTGAAAAAATCTTCTTCCTGAGCCTGCTGCATCCCATGCAGAGCTTTTTATCTTTGGTTTGTTAAATAATTGCTTGAAGGTTTTGAGCAGCATTTATAAAATTCCTTTACTCGTTGAAAAAACAATTTTCCTCTTTGGCCTCATGCCTGCAACTTTTAACCCCGCTTTTATTCGTTGCCTGAGCTCCAATAAATCCTTTATTTGAACTTCCCCGTACCGCACAACATGGTCACCATATGCAATTGAGACAACTCTTTCTCCGCTTTGCAGTTTTTGAATTGCTTTCTCAACTTGAGTTAAATATTCTTCACTGTACATTTTGATTACCAAGCCACTTACTCTGTCTTACTTTTTTAGGCTTTTTGCTTTCCATTTTTCCACTCAAACTATTCCATTTACTCTCTGGCCAACGATCAATTCCAAGCGCAATAGATGCTGCTCTCGCATAAATTCGGCAATCTAGTACTTCATTTCTTTCTCTTACCTTTTGCCACTCTTGTTTGGTGTATCCTTTTACCACTTTGCTGACTAATTGTTCTGCCGTTAGCTGCTTAAAATATTCAGGTGCATACTCAGGAAAATGACAGTATCCAGGTAGAGCTTTTCCTTCTTCTTTCAAAATATTAAGTAGCTGAAAAAGCTCTGACTTTAATATCGATACTCCTACTGGCCAGAGCTTTATTCCTCTTTTCAGCTTTTGACCACCAACTGTTATATCTACTCTACTTGGGCTACTAAGTGGTACTAACGCTTTATTTACACCTTTCACTGCCATTACTCTTCCAGATCCTTGATGACCTCTTACCCAATTGTATACTTCCTGCGTCGCATACCCAGCATCAACCGCCATCATACTTATCATATATTCAAGCCCATTTTCACCGATAAAATGATGATTTAAGAGCTCAGAGAGTTTTCCCCATACTTCCCTACCTCCTGTATCTCCTTCAAATACTCGGTAGTCTATTGACCAACTTTCACGGCTTTTTCCCCATGCTACAACTTCTACTTCTAACCGATCTTTTTGTACATCTACTCCTGCTGTGAGAACTACTTCACCTTTTGGTACTGTGCCTACGGGAAAAAATTCTCTTCTGTTAAATAGTTGCTTCCAGTCCGGTACTTCTCCTTTATCTACCCAAGTTTCTCCAAGCGTTGTATTTATCCAAACTTTCAGTAATTGTTCACTCTCTTTTGCATGCAGAAAATCCTCTACTGCTTGTTGCCAACTATACCAACCTACTGGACTATAAAGACTTGAAAGATGAAATCCTTTTTTTTCACCTTTTACTCTATTAGTAGGTCTCCATTCTCCACGTTCAAGCATCTCTGTCTTTTGATGATTTTCTATCTTTTTACCACATTCTATACATATATAGTGTGCTGTATTTGGATTTTTATCTTCCCATTTTATTTGTGACCATTTTAAAATTTGGTAATAATTACAATACGGACATGGTACAAAAAAATATCTCTTATCTGTTGCTTCAAATTCTTTCTCAATTCTGCTTATTCCATGAATCGTTGGTGTTGACACTAAAAAAATCTTTCGCCTTGCAAAGGTATTAGTTCGAGCAATACTGAGCAGCACTGGATCTCCTTCTCCTCCTGAATCTCCTGGATAAGCATCAATCTCATCAAGAAAGAGATACTTTACTGGCATAGATCTCAGTCCTACACTGCTGTTTGCTCCAGTTATTACTACTATTCCACCTGGAAATTCCTTACTTTGTACAGTATTCCCTGAATCTCTTGATCTTGGGTCTTTTACTTTACTTTTTAAACATGGTGTACTTTCTATTAACGGCGCAAATCTTCCTTTTGACCAACGCTTTCCCATTTCAACTGTTGGCTGTACTACCAGCATTGGTCCTGGTGTCTGATCTATGATATAGCCAATCCAGTTATTACCAGCTTCTGTTCCCCCAATCTGCGCTCCTTTCATGAATACTACTTTTTCTGCTGGTGAGGACGGAGAAAGTGAATCCATGATTTCTTTAAGGTATGGCGTTCTTTCCGTTCTCCATTTACCTGGCTCTGATGCTGCAGTTGCTGCTAGAACTCGATACTCATTCGCCCACTCTGATACTTTAAGTTGCGGGTCTGGTCTTAAACCTTCAGAAAAAGATTTGGCGTATATCATTGTCTGCATCTACTCATAATTGGTTCTAACTCAACATCATTAACAGTAGAACTTATTTCTCCAGACTCCTCCAGTTCCATAAACATCTTTTTCTGAAATTCGTTTTCTATATATCTTTTGCTCATCTCACTTATGATTATTGCTATAATAAGCGCAAATATTCCTGTTATTGTTGCAAAAATGATAGCATTTCCCATTGTTGTTATTAACCCTATATATACTGCTACTGCTATTGCGCTGGCTGTAATGTAGATGCAGATAATATTGTTATGTTTTTTCATTCTTTTATCTGCTATTTCTCTCTGTACTATATATTTGTTATGAAGGGTTGGAAAATTAACAACGGTGTCTCTGCAGAGTAACGCTCCATTTTTTTCAGTAAATAAAACTTTAAGTAACTCTAAATTATTTGACTTGATTGCTAAATGTAAAACAGGTGTATAATTTGCTCCTTTTTTCAGTAGTAATTTTACTACATGTAAATGTCCTTTTTCTGCAGCAAGGTAAATTGGTGATAGACTTTTATTGTTTGAAATATCAATATCGATTTCTTCTTTTAAAATTGCATCTACAAGCTCAATTTCTCCTCTTTGTGCAGCTAAATGTAGTAGACTATTCTTCTCAGAACCATATTTATTACTCATCAAAGCCTTCTTTATCTCAGGTTTAGCATAATCGAATGGTGTCTTGCCGCTATCGTCTTTTACCAGAGGGTCTATATCTTCTCGCGTCAGTAAAACTTCTATTGTTTTAAGTCTTTCAGCGTAATGTAGTGGCGTTTTATTTTCGTAGTCTTGTAGATTCACTTGAGCATTAGGCTCCTTTATTAAGCATTTGAGGATATCAAGACATAAGTCTCTTTCATCATAATTAGTATTACTTACAGCTATATGAACAGGTGACAATTTCATTGAGTTTTGTCCCATGCGTGCGCTATTTAGGAGAGTAGACCAGTGGAACTTCCCCACCAGTCTCTCGCAAAACTGTACGTAAACCTCTTGATTTATACAGCTTCCATTATTCAGCCTTTTGGCCTAACCCTAGTGTCCAGTGATAGAAAATATCCGGAGACCTCTTTCTCACCTTTCCTAGAAATTGTCTTGCTAGTCTTCCGTGACTCCTGAGTCTCTTATATTTCCTTTTCACCCACTTTTCTAGATGCCGCTCTATATTCTTTAGAGATTTGTATACTTCAGTTCTGTAAAATTTGCCATAGTACTGATACCAGCCTCTGACTATTGGATTTACTTTTCCTGACATCTCCTCTAATGTTATATGCGTATTTCGTAGCATTTTCCATGACCTTATGGTTGTAGTAATCTTTTTCTTGGCCTTGTTGCTAATTGCTGGGAGAAATGAGACAAAATATTTCCCTATTTTATTTCTTGCTAACCTGGGTCTGAATGTGTAACCCAGAAAATCAAAACTTTGTTTAGGAAATCCACCACTCCTATTGTCATCCTTACAGTACACTATCTGTGTCTTTTCAGGATGTAATTTCAACTTATACTCAGCCAATCTTTCTTCGATCATTACTTTCACAAACTCTGCCTGTTTCTCTGTTCTGCAGTGCACTATCGCATCATCCACATACCTCTCAAATGGTACCGTCGGGTAGTTCTTTTTCATCCATATATCAAACACATGATGCATGAATATATTAGAGATGATTGGGCTAACTGAACCTCCTTGCGGAACTCCTTTATCCCTAACTACCTTACTGCCATCTGCTTGCTGAATGGGGGCTTTCATCCACCTCTCAACATACAGTATGACCCATTTGCAGTCTGTGTGCTTTTTGATAGCTTGCAATGCCAAGCCGTGGTCCAAATTGTCGAAAAATCCAGATATATCAAGATCTATCGTCCAATCGTACCTCCAGCATCTTTTACGAGCTGTATCTACCGCATCCAGTGCAGACTTATTTGGTCTATAACCATATGAATCCTCATGAAATTTTGGTTCTACCAGCGGCTCTAGATACATAGCAGCAGCCGTTTGCCCTATCCTGTCGAATACTGAAGGAACACATAAAATTCTTTGCCCTCCTGTATCTTTTGGTATCGCAACAGCTTTTACCGGCTCTGGAAAATAACTTCCGGATGACATCCTATTCCATAGTTTGTACAGATTATCTTTTAGATTTTCTTCAACCTTTGTTATCGAAACCTCATCCACACCAGCAGCACCTTTATTTTTCGATACTTGTTTATAAGCTCTCCAAATAAGTTGCTTTGATATATCAAAAGACTTTGTTTTACTCATTAACTCCTCCCTTTCGGTTGATAAATCATTAAAACTAAATAACTCAGCCCCTTCTCTCGATTTCCATTACAGAAACTTCTTCACTACTACGAGCTGATCCGCCCCTGTTTTTCGCATCGGTACTCTCATCCTTAGAGTTTAGCTCCTTGGATTTCTCCCTTATCATCGAAACGACAGGTTCCCGTAGTTCCACACAATAGCCTGAAATGGATTCATGCCACCTTTATGCCGGACGCCATCTATCCAGTAAACAAGCTCCCGATAGATTTATCCCAGGTTACAAACGACCCCCTGGTTTTGACGTCATTTAAAAGGCTTCGACACTTCATCAGTGGTTCACTTTCGTTCATCTCTCTATTCCTTACATGACATATAATTATGCCTTTTCCATAACGCTCACTACCTTGGCTCTTTACCAAAGCAGCTTATGGTTGTTTGAAGCCTGCTCTTGTAAACCGGCTCCGAGGGACCTACCCTCATCTACTGTGCAGCTTTTGCACTTAGTTTGCTCTTACTTGAACATTCTTTGTATCTCTACGGCACACCATCTGCTCCTAGCTTGAGCAGTAACTTTACTATCTCCAATTTTTTATTATTAACTGCATAGTGCATTGGTGTCTGATTTCGTGCATCAAAGACATCAATTTCAGCGTTTCCTTCTTTTACTAAAATTTTAACAACATTTCCATGTCCTATGCCTGCTGCTAGATGTAATGGCGTATGATGCAAAGCATTTCGTACATTAACGTCAATACCTTTTCCTATCAAATATTTAACTGCATTAACTTCACCTATCATTGCAGCTAAATGAAGTAAACTATCTTGTTCTGACCCGTACTTGTTATTAATTAGCGCTTGTAATATTTCTGCTTTTTTCCCTTCTTTGGCGTAATCAAGAGATGTTTTACCTTCATTATCTTCCACAAAAGGATTAATATTCTTCTTCGTGAGTAATAAATCCACCATGCTTAACTCGTCAAACTCTATAGCGCAATGCAGTGGAGTTTTTCCGTTTAACCCTCTGACATTAACATCTAATCCAGGTTGATTAATGAGGCATTTTATTAACTCTAAACTTAAGTTATCAGCCATTTTATATTCAAAATCTTTTTTATATTTGAAATTTAGTATTAGATAATTCTTGTAATGAGTTTGTAATCTCTTCGGTTAGCGCCATATGAATCTTTTCAGTGTCACTCAGTGATGCAAGCAATGCTGAAACTCTATTTGGAATATTAAGCAAATTATTACGAACAACTCTTGCTACGTTAAATGCTTCAGTTTTTACCTCTTCAATTGACACAAATTTGCCTATTTCAGCTTTCACTTTAGCTTCCAAAAGTTTACCACGCTCCGTTTCATTTTTTATTCGCGTTTTTAGCAATATCGTTGAAAGTTTTTCTCCGCGCTCTTTTCTCCTAAGTGGTTGACTTGGATCTCTTATTGCTGCTACCGCTTCATTTGCTTGTTCTCGGTCAATAAGTCCATCTTCCAGCTCAACTATTCCTTTTTTTACTAAAGAACAGACATATTGCCTCGAAAACCCTTTTTCCCTTGCCCACTCTGCTTGCGTAATTCTCACCTTTTTTTCTCCTTTTTAGCACTGCTCAGCTATAATTTCGTAAGTAGTTAACATTTGAAATATGTCTAACGCTAAAGAAGGCCTGAGGTCAGGACCACCAAATCCTCCAGCCTAGCTGAAAGGACCCACTTTTTATGATATTTCCAACGTATTGAAATCTTTACTAAAATTCATAACATAGAACATTAATGCTAAAGAATCTGCTTCATTATCATCTGTTGGACAAAAACCCTTTTCCTGCACTGCTTCAATTACATCAGCTTTACTTGCATTGCCCTTGCCAGTTATAAAACGTTTAATAGTCTTAACCGAAACACCTTGATAGGGAATATTACTTTCTTCGCACCAAGCAGAAAGGTGTGCTAAAAACCCTCCATAGATATGTGCAGCATCAGTTCCCAAGTGTCTTCTCACTTCTTCAAAGTATACAACTTCAATGCCTGGAAATTTATACTTAAGTGAATTAAGCCAATTACGAAAATTTAAAAACTGCATTCCACCACCACTAAACCTGCTAACATGAAAACTCTTACTTCCACTTTGCACTATTCCATCATTTAAAATAGTCCAGCCGGTTTGTTTGCCAAGATCTAGGGTGAGCATTTCCTTTCAATTGCCGAGTACATATATATACAAGATTTGAAAAAATTACGTCCAAAAAATCTTTAATTTTCGAAATTTAACAACTAACATAAAAACTCTTTTACAGCCAGTTTGTTTACCAAGATCCAGTGAGCTTTCAATTGTTGTGTACATATATACACAAGATTTGAAAAATTTTCGTCCAAAAAATCTTCAAATTTTTAGGAATTTTTTTTATAATTCTTGAATTTGAAGACCTTTCAAACGGGTTTCTCTACTTTTAGAGGTTTTTATTATTCTACTCTTATATTTTATATGTTTTTATATATGTGTATATTTTTATATATGTATTATATATATATTATATATAAGGGTTTCAGGAAGCTAGAATCCTCCATATTGGAGGACTTCAGATATGCCGTTCCTAGGAACGGTTTTAGGAACGCATGGTGAAAACCTGCCATACAGGCTAATTCTAGATTCCTGATTCCTAATTCCTGATTTAGGAAGCCAGTAATTAGGAACGGAACTTAAGGTTATAGAGAGCATACTTTTCAACTATTTTCCTCTTAAAAATTTAAGCTATTCTTTTAATAGCGAAATCCACATTTTTAGCTCTTTAGGTGATATTGAATTTCAAAATATGAAATTCTTATATATTTTTAATATAACTTTAGGAAGCCTGAGCTACCCATTCTTAAAAATATTGAAATCCATTTAAAATAGATTCCAAAAACCTAAACTGTATTATTTTAAATTGCATCAGTATTATTCTCAAAAAAAAATAACAGAATATCAATAGATTAAAAATCGCATCAGTATTATTTATTTTTGCTCCTGTCCTACATAATAGCATTAATAACTCTCATCCTTAAAAGCATCAATTTGTTTTTAAGGAAAGTTATGAAATTACAAAACTACCATATAGTTATTAAAAATGTAAAATATCAAGCTTATAGACTGAAACTTGCTAAGTGCTTTATTAATGAAGCTCACGAAGATCTTGAGCAAGAACTCTTCTGTGAAATTTGGCCATATCTTGACCAGTATGATGAAGACAAAAGTAGCTTTAATACCTTTGTAGCAAGATTAACTGAAAATAAAGCTATTAACTTGCTAAAGAAACAGCGATGTGCAAAACGTGATATCAACAATTACATTAGTATTGATGTAACAGAGCTATTTGAGGGTGAAATAACAAAACGCATTGATGTAGACTATATGATCTCGGTTTTACCAAAGGAATGGCAAAATATATGTGAGCAACTTAAATTTTTTAACTTACATGAAGTTGCCAAAATGAACAACGTTTCAAGAACCACTTTAAACAATATTATCAAGAAGATACGTGCCAAACTTTCTCCTATTTACTACGAAGGCAAAAAGAAAAATTGAACAAAATTTTTGCCTTTCTTGTATATATATACATCGTAGCATGGATAAATAATGGTTCTTAAAATTTTGAATAATAATGAAAGATTGCAAACAATATCAACTGTAAAAATGGTCATCTTTGGTCCTTATGGTATTGGTAAAACAAGTCTCCTAAAGACCATAGATGAACCAACACTTTGTCTTGATTTTGAAGCAGGGCTTCTTGCTGTTCAGGATTGGAAAGGAGATTCAACTGAGATTCGCACTTGGAATGAGGCCAGAGACATTGCTTGTCTTATTGGTGGTCCTAATCCTGCGCTGAAGTCTGATCAAGCATATAGCCAAAGACACCATGAACATGTATCTGGTAAGTACAAAGATCTTTTCTCTGAGTTTTCTAAATACCGATGCATTTTTGTAGATAGCATAACCGTTGCTTCACGTTTATGTCTTTTATGGGCAAAAATGCAACCTGAAGCTTTTTCTGAGAGATCAGGAAAACAGGACATGAGAGCTGCCTATGGATTACTTGCTCAAGAGATGATGGCCTGGCTCAATCAGTTTCAACATATCAGAGACAAAGACATCATCATAGTTGGGACATTAGGTCAATATCTCGATGACTGCAATCGTCCAACCTGGCTGCCTCAATGTGAAGGGGCTAAAACTGCTAGTGAGATTCCAGGTATTGTTGATGAAGTAATCAGTATGGTTGGAATCAAGAAAGATGATGGAACGGAGAAGCGCTCTTTTGTTTGCCATACTCTAAACCCTTGGAGATACCCAGCTAAGGATCGTAGTGGACGTCTGAGTATGGTTGAAGAACCACACTTAGGTAAGCTGCTTACAAAGATTAAAAGCAAGTTTTAAAATTTAAACATGGAGAGTGATATATGTTACAAAACCTATTAACTGATTTTAACACTGTAAAACCGCAAAGTAGACTAATACCTAAAGGTACAATAGTAAAGGTAAAAATGACAATCAAGCCTGGAGGTTATGAGCATTGGTTTACTAAAAGCCCCACTACCGGTAGCATTTATTTAAATACAGAATTTACCGTTATTGAAGGTCTATATGAAAAGCACAAGATTTACCAAATAATTGGTATTAAAAGTAGTAAAGCAGAAGATACTTGGGGAGAAATGGGTCGCTCTATGCTTCGCAGTATCTTGGAATCTGCGCGTGATATTCATCCACATGATAACTCAGAAAGTGCAATCCTTGCTCGTAAGCTAAATTCAATTGCAGAGTTAAATGGTTTGGAATTTACAGTAAAGGTAGGTGTTATAACTGATGAATATGGAGAGAAGAACAAAATTGCCTCAGTAGTTACTCCAGAATACCGCAAAAATTATGAAATTGACAGAGTACCATTTTGAAGTACGACGAGGAAAAGCTTTGGTCTGCTGTCGTTACTAGAGGTATTCAGGACGCAGTAGGAAAAAACCCAAAGCTAAGAGAAGAAGCAATTAATTGGCTGAATTCAAAATCTTTTGAAACTGTTTGTGAGCTAGCTAATCTCAACTTTACACGTATGAAAAATATGTATGGGAATTTTATGTCTAAAAAGCAAAAAGAGTTAAAGATGTTATTGATTGATAATATCAAGGAGTGTGTTTCTTACCTACTTCCAAATGGTGAGTTTTACCGAGAAAAAACTTATATTGGAGACTTAAATGGAAATACAATTACAGTTAAAATAGTAGGTGATGAAGCTGGTGATTGGCGTAATTTTATTGAAGGAACTGGTGGTGATATTATTGATCTTTGGGTTTTAATTAAAGGCGATATATATTCTGCTAGAAAGTGGCTCAATAAGAAATCACAAGGTGAAAAAGAAAGAGAGAAAAAGAGCGAAAAGATATTTTCTGTAAGGCAATATTTGAGTGATCAATCACCAATACCAGAAGATATAATAGCTCCACGAATTCTCACTCCAGGTGGTCTTTTAGTCATTGGTGGTACGCCAAAGGTTGGCAAAAGTTATTTTCTTCTCTCTTTGCTTGCACATCTTGCAGCAGGAGTGTCGTTTCTTAAGATGAAGTCAGCAAGGCCACTAAAAATAATCTATCTGCAAAATGAGATGGAGTACAATTACATCAGGGAACGCATACAGCAAATCATAACTAATCAAAGGCTACCAAATCTAGCAGAAGAAAACTTGATTGTTACCACAAAGATGAGATTAACTTTAAATGATGAAGGTATAGAGAAAATAAAAGATATTATACAAGAAAAGTTTGATATCAAAATGATAGACCTTATCGTTTTGGATTCTCTTGACTATGAAAATATATTTTCTGGCCTGCAAAGCAGAATAGAAAAACTACGTTCTGTAATTAATCCTACGGCTGGAATAATTATCACACGTCATACCAGAAAAGTATCCACAGCTACACTCGCAAAAAGTCCTTTTCAAGCTTTAATTGGTGCTAATGCTTTAAGAAGCTTTTATACATCTGGTATTGTAATGTTTCAACCAAGTAAACGTGCAAATGTCTTGCAAGTAGTATATGAGCTAAGAAACGGTAAATCAATACCAGCAAAATTTATTAGCAGAGTAAATGGGCGTTGGCAGAATTCTAAAATTATAGCTACGACTTAATTTGTCTGCAAAAACGTGAAAACTCAGCTTCTGCAAAACATCAGATCTTGTCTTTTTCACCTACTACCAAGAGGAACATTTCGTGGCGATAAGTTTTATGTAGGTGATGTACAGGGTAACAAAGGCAAAAGCACGGTAATAGAGTTAACAGGTGAAAGAGCTGGATTATGGAAAGATTTTGCAACAGGAGAAGGTGGTGACATTATTGACCTTTGGGCAACAGTACACGGGAAGAATGCGAAAACAGAATTTCCTGAAGTAATGCTCTCAATAAGTGAATGGCTTGGCATCAAAGAAAAAAATAATATTAGAGATCTAGAGCAATACCTGACTTGTAGTTGGAACTACTACGATGAAAATAACCAATTGATTGTAATAGTCTACCGTTATGATCCTCCTTTAGAGAAAAAACAGTTTAAACCATTTGATGTTAAAAAACAAAGATTCAAAGAGCCAGAGATAAGGCCACTCTACAATATTCCGGGTATTTTAAGGTCCGATAAAGTTATTCTTGTAGAAGGAGAAAAATGTGCAGAAGCACTTATAGAGAAAGTAATTACAGCTACAACTGCGATGTTTGGAGCAAATGCGCCTATTGATAGAACAGATTGGACTCCGCTTAGAGGTAAACATGTTATCATTTGGCCGGACAATGATGAAGCAGGTAATAAATATGCCAAAAACGCTGAAAAGAAGCTTTTAGAACTTGGTGTTGCATCACTTGCTACGCTTAGGGTTCCACCAGATAAACTAAGGAGTTGGGATGCTGCTGATGCTGTACAAGAGAATATAGATATTTTTGACTTCATCGAAAAAAACTCAAGAAAAATAATTATTAAATCACCGCTTGATATTTTTAGCTGGAGTGTGGAGCGTTTTGTAGGTCCAGTACCAAAGCAAATATTCTTAGTTGAAGGATTATTTCCTTTGGGTGTAACCTCCATTTTGGCTGCAATGGGAGATACAGGCAAAGGTATGCTTCTTCTTGACCTAGCCCTCAAGGTTGCAAGTAGCATAGACCAGGTGTGTGGATTTGGCCCACCTGTTACTGAACATGGTTCTGTGGTGGTATTTTCCGCAGAGGATGATACAAATGAAATACATCGTCGCTTAGAACGACTTGATCCAAAATGCGAGAGATTAAAATATAAAGATAGGCTATTTATTGTACCATTGCCAAATATAGGAGGATCATTTACCATACTGAAGAATGTTCGGGGTAAAGTTGTAGAAATCTCTCCAGAATTTGAGTCGGTAATGAAGCAGCTGAGCAGAATAAAGGATTTAAAGCTCATTATATTTGATCCCCTTGCTTCTTTCATTCATGCAGATTTAAACGCTGATCCAGCAGTAGGGGATTATCTCATGTGTTTATTATCTGATTTAGCATGTAGCACTGGAGCTTCAATAATTACTGCACATCATATGAGAAAGCTGAAGGGAGAAAAGCCTATATCAACAGTAGAGCAAGCACGAGATGCTATTCGAGGTACTTCTGCTCTCGTAAATGGAGTCAGGTGTTCTTTTGCTTTTTGGCCTGTTGAGGATATTACTAAACCAATGATTTTTAGGTCAGTTGGAAAAATTCCAAGACAAAATGCCTTATTTTATGGAGCAGTTGTTAAAGCAAACGGCCTAGCTGATCGTACCATACGTACTTACCTAAGAAATGAAGAAACAGGGCTATTGGAAGACATTACTGAACAATTAAAAGCTCAAAATATTAGCGATAAAGATCTTAAAATATATCTTATTGATTCAATTGCGCGAGCTGCTAGTTCAGGACATCCATTTACTCACACAGGAAGTGCAGGAATACATAAACAACGACATAGACTGCCTGAAGTTTTTCATAGTATGGGAAGAGATAGACTAGAGCGTATAGTTCAAGAGCTTTTACAAGCAAAGCAAATAGTTAAAGGAATGGCTAATGGTTCAAAAGAAGATAAATGGCTTGATGTCAAAACAGGACCATTTGCACGTGGAGTTGGAAAATTTACTCATGGAGCTGAAAATTTTTAAAATCAGGAAATTCTATTTTTTTATAGTTAAAGTAAAAGGATTAATACGATAACCATGTGATGATCTTTGCCAACCAAGTGTTTGTATTACATCATCACGTTCAATACTTAATCCTAATTTCTCAGCAAGCGTAGCTTTGATTGTTCTTTGCATTTTATTTAATGGTTTTCTGATTTGATGTTCTAAATCTGCTTCTAAACTAAGTCCCAAGAGTTTTTCTAACTGATTAATATTGAGAAGTGTATGTTTTTCAGGTGGTAATTCTTTCTCACAGTCATGTAAAAATTGCTTGAACAATATTCGAAAAATATTAAGGCATGATGCAGCTTTTTTATTTATAACTTCAATACTATTAACATATACCATACCTTTAACTACTTGTAACTCCAAAAGTTTTGTTGGTATAATTGGTTCAACACGTTTAAGCGAAATATATGAAGCTGGTAAAACTTGCAAAGAAGTATTTTCTACTACCTCTGGTACTCCTTTTTTAGCTGCCTCTTGGAATATCTCAGTTACAGTCTTAAGCTGACAAAACAGTTTCACCATTGGCACTACATATAGATTCAGTAATAGATTTGGTATATCTTTTTTTAGAGTGATGAGAACTGTAGGGTGAACTCTAAGTTTATCTATAGTTAAAAATATCGCATCAGTACAAAAATCAAGGATTATTAGGTTTACAATACGACCTTGATTACAAATGTAATAAACTCCTTTTTCCACTTTTTCCCACATAAGTCTTGAATCATTCAACTTTGCTTCAAACCATTCTATGATTCTCTCTGTATTTAAATATATCGATAAAAGATGAAATCTCTGTTTTTGATAAGTATTAGGCAAAATATGACGAGAGCAGTTTTCACAAATAGCGTCATCACATGCTTCATCAAAGTCTGAATCGATGAAAATCTCATTGCTACAACTTGGATCAATTACATTTGGCCAATCAAGATGATCTTCTTCATGAGAGCAAACAATATAGTACCTTTCTTGCATTTTTATCAATCCAAGATCGAATAAGTATCTTGCTGCTTTAATATGGTTTTGACTTGGATTGACCCAGGAATTATTGGAACTTAAAAGATCAGCAATTTGCTCGTGAAAGGATTTTAAGACCATAAGATTGTTCCATATATTTCTTTAGGTACTCTCTTTCTTTTTTATTGAGCGGATGCTCTGAATAATAAATTTCCCCACTTGATTTGAAAGAAAATGTTACCTTTTTGTTTTGGAACATTACTTTAGCTGATTGAATAGATTGTAGTACGTTGCCAATAGATGGCTTCAAAATATGTAACTCTGGTGCGATAGGATCATACGGCTTTACACTTAAAGTAAGATATGTATTACTATTTTTAAAATAATCTGACTTAAAATTTAACTCAAATATACAAATATTAGGATCAGAGCCCTCTATACATGTTTGAAGAAACTTGTGCACTTGTAGTGGAAAGTTCTTATCTTGTATATTCACAAAAGTACATTCGCAGTTAAAATACCCGCTTATAATGCTATTTGCTATTTCCACAGCTTTATTAGTATTTTTAGCACATAGATTCACCTCTGTACCATCGAGCGAAAAGTCTAAAATTATCCACTCAGGCTTATGACCATGAACAACTTTGTTTGAATTAAGTAGTAAATCCATGTCACTTCCTCGGCGTACAAACATATATATTCGATCTTGGTGATGAAAAAAACCCTGCAATTGGTTATCATCCCTAAGTATCTGCTCTACCGCTTCTGGTGACATAAATTCCTTAAATGAAGTTTTTATTTGTCTTGGTGGTTTCTGTAGAGCAAATGATACGAAACCTTTCTTTTGCACTTTATCAAAGTGATAGACAGATTTTAGAAGTTCACAATTTATGTGAAATAGTAAAAACAATAAGGATCTTTTATCATACTTGGTATTATTTTTTATCAGATACGACCTCATTAACTCTTGAGTCAGGGCAAATCTTGCTACTTCACTGACTGTAGCTTCAAGTTTTGTACGATCAAAGTAGCTAATGAGATAATAGTTAAAAAGAGAGCCAGAGTAACTAGCAAGCATCTTACGTTTTTGTTGAGTGGATCTGTCATCGTAGTCTCCATCTTGAAAAAGTTGTCCATTTAAATGATTTTTAAAGCAATGCTGAAAAATAATGCTCAGTTGTTTACCAGAAAGGGAATCTAACCAAGACTGACGTATATTAGAATCCTGAAAACGATCTAGTAAAAGGTTAACAGGAATTTCTAAATCGCTTTCCCAGAATTCATGGCTTGGATGAACATTCATATTACATAAAATAAGCTATATTATACATAATATGACAATTCAAGCAAAGATTTTTTGGACATAATTTTTTCAAATCTTGTATATTTAATTAGGGAGAATTTGTGTGAACTAGACAGCTACTTTGAATAAGGTATCCATTGATTTAGTTTAAAATGGCAAACGTTTTCTTTTAGCTGGTGATAAGAATTCTCCTAACCTATAAGAAAATTCACAGGAAGAAAAACATGCAAAAAGGGGATTTAACTATTTATTGCCGTTATGAGCCCAGTCGGTTGGCAGGTACATATTTGGCAGATGCTTATGAACAATTGTTGAAATATAAAACAAAGGAGGTAGAAAAAGATGACAATGGTAAGCTTGTATGTAAGAGTTTCATCAAGACAACAGGCACAGGAGAATACAATAGAGAGTCAGATTGTAGAATTGGAGCGTCGCATTGGTAGTGATGGATATGAGTTATTAGATGAGCACAGGTTTGTTGATAATGGCTACAGTGGATCAAACTTAGAACGTCCTGGTTTAGAGAGTTTACGTGATAGAGTAGCAGAAGGTAAGATTGATAAGATATACATTCATTCACCTGATCGGCTATCACGAAAATCTGCATACCAAGCGCTCTTACTCGAAGAGTTTAGAAAAGCAGGCTCAGAGGTTATTTTCTTAAATCATAAATTTGAGGATAATCCAGAATCCAATATGTTTTTAGGGATTCAAGGATTAGTAGCAGAGTATGAACGTGCAAAAATTATGGAACGTAATCGTAGGGGAAAACTTCACGCAGCTAAAACTGGCCGTATAAGTGTAATGAGTAATGCACCTTATGGTTATCGCTACATAGCAAAACATGTAGGTGAAGGAAGTGCTCAGTTTGAGGTTAATCAAGAAGAAGCAGATGTAGTGTACAAAATATTTAATTGGATTGGTCAAGAAAGAATGAGCATCAATGAAGTTATACGTAGACTTAGCGAGATACCAGTAATAACACAAACAGGAAAAGAATATTGGAAAAGAAGTACTATCTGGAAAATGTTAAGAAATCCAGCTTATATAGGACAAGCAGCTTATGGTAAAACTAAAGCATGCTCGAAGCCACAAGTAAGGAAATCAAAAAAAGGAACTTGTGGTAAACTTAAAAATGGTCATTTTAGTAATGATAAAGAAAACTGGATTTACGTTCCAGTGCCAAAAATAGTTAACGATAATTTATTTGATTCAGTGCAAGTACAGCTAACTGAAAATAGACAAAGGGCAAGAGCCCGAGAAAGAAAAGAAACGTTTTTGTTGCGAAGTTTAACAGTATGTCAGCGTTGCCAATATACTTATTGTGGTGCATATAGTAGAAATAAGCGGTATTCTTACTACCGTTGTTCTGGCTGCAGATTTAATGGCAACAGAGTATGTGACAACAAGTCAATACGTACTGATGTACTAGACACAGTTATATGGGAAGAAGTTAAGAGTATATTAAAAGAGCCAGATAGGATTGCAAATGAATATCAACGTAGATTATCAGAGAACAAAAAACCTTTACATAATCAAACACGTGAAAAGCAAGAAAGTAAGCTAAAATTAAGTATCAAAAAATTTATTGATAGCTATGCCAAAGGGTTTATAAGCCAAGAAGAATTTGAACCAAGAATCACAACAATGAAACAGCATTTAAAAGAAATTGAGGAGGAAAAAGAAAAAGTACTTGATCAAAAGAAATTACAACAAGAATTGAGCCTTGTTACAGATAACTTGAAAAACTTTTCCTCAAGCGTTGAGTCAAAGCTTGATCAAGTGGATTGGCAGACTAAACAAAATATTATTAGAATGTTAATTCATCAAATTGAAATCAATCACAATCACTTGTATATAGTGTTTCGCATAAAAAGTCTTGCAAATTTTGATCAAAATAGCCATAATAAAATTATGCAATGTTGTACTAGGAGTTCAGACACTGGGATCCAGAAAAGTTTGCTTGTAAGCAAGCAAACTAGCATAGAAAAACGTTTTCGATGAGATTGCAGAAAGGCTAGATTCCAGACTGGAATGACATCGTTCACTATGTACCATATTGCAATAGTTGTGGTCAAGGCACTGGGATCTGAAATTGCAGTGTTCGTACAGCTATAGAATATAGATCAGAAGTGACAGAGCTTAAAAAAAGGCCTAACATTCTTAATAAACGTAAAAAGCTTTATGAAAATCAGAGTTGGAGTAATAGGCTGCTTAGGCAGAATGGGCAAAAAAATACTCAATGAATTAATTACAAATACCAAAGTGGAAATAGCAGGTGCTGTTGCCCGTTCAGGTAGTAAGTACATAGATTCAGATATTGGACCAATTATAGCCAATCTAGGAATTAAAGTTACAAGTTCTATTAGTGGCATATTTGAGTCATCTGACGTTGTAATAGATTTTACAACTAAAGAATGTATGTTAGACTGCCTTAAAGCAGCTGTAAAATTTAAAACACCGCTGGTTAGTGGCACAACTGGAATAGAAGGTGTCGATTTGAAAGAATATGCTGCTGAAGTTCCAATATTATGGTCAGCAAATATGAGTGTTGGGGTTAATGTGTTGCTGAAATTGGTAAAAAAAGCTGCTGAGCTTTTAGGTAATGAATATGACGTTGAGATTTGGGAAATGCATCATAACTTAAAAAAGGATTCACCATCTGGAACAGCTATAGAACTTGGCAAAACAATTGCTAACGCTTCAAAAGTGGATTTTCAGTCCAATCAATATTTACATAGTGGTTCAAACATAAGGAAAAAGGGGGGAATAGGTTTTGCAGTATCTCGTGGAGGTGGAGTAATAGGAGATCACAGCGTGATGTTTGTTAATTCTGATGAACGGATAGAACTAAACCACAAAGCAATTGATCGCACAACATTTGCTAGAGGAGCTGTTCAAGCAGCAGTATGGCTATACGAAAATAAAAGAGAAATTCCGGGGCTCTATTCAATGCAGGATGTGATATGAGCAATACACGTGCCTCTGTTAAAGATTTAAATCTCTGGTACGGCTCTAAGCAAGTTTTATTCGATATAAATTTGAATATTTATAAAAGAAAAGTTACTACTTTTATCGGACCATCCGGGTGCGGTAAATCAACATTTTTGCGTTGTTTTAATCGTATGAATGACTATGTACCAGGTTGCAAAACTGTTGGTGAATTAGATATCGATGGGCTGGGTGATATATATTCACGCGATATGGATGTTGTACTACTTAGAGCAAAAGTTGGTATGGTATTTCAAAAGCCAAATCCTTTTCCAAAATCAATATATGATAATGTTGCTTGTGGGCCAAAATTGCATGGTATGGCGAAGGATAAGCAAAAATTGAATGAGATGGTGGAAAATAGTTTAACCAAGGTTGGTTTATGGGAAGAATTGAAGGACAGATTGCAAGATAGCGCACTCAATTTATCCGGTGGCCAACAACAGAGGCTATGCATCGCTCGCGCAATTGCAGTGAAGCCAACTATTTTATTAATGGATGAACCGTGCTCTGCTCTTGATCCGATGGCAACCAATGCAATCGAAAATCTTATACAAGAGCTAAAATTAAGATTTACTATAATTATGGTGACTCATTCAATGAAGCAAGCTAAAAAGTTATCTGATAGTGTAATTTTCTTTCATAATGGCAGAATTGTTGAGTCTGGAAGCACTCAAGAAATATTCGAAAATGCTCAATCTCCCTTAACAAAGGAGTATATCCTGGATCATTAAATTTCTGACCTTACCCAGAAAAAGTGGAGAGAAAGAAAAGAGTTTTTTTGGGTAAAATAAAATTTTGGAGGATTAGAAATGGTAAGAGAATATACGGCAGAATTCAAATTGGAAGCTGTTAAGCTGGCAAATGAACAAAGAAAGGTAGGTCAACCAGTTGCAAAAGTAGCAAGAGATCTAGGAATAAGGGATAGTGTATTAGGAAAATGGATGAAGAAATATAACGAAAAAAAGTCAGCGGCAAATGCATTTCCAGGTAGAGGTAACATGGCTCCTTACGACAAAGAGAGGTTTGATTTACAAAGCAAGAGTAACAAGGGAAAGAGACATTTAAAAAAAAGCCCTGGCCAGTCAAAAAGAGTAAAATATTTTTTTATATAGTAACTGCTATAAAGTACAGGAATTATGTAGGATTTTCTGCTAGTGGCTACTATAAGTGGACCACAAGAAAAATAAGCAGTAGAGAATCAGCAAATAAAGAGCTACTCGCAGCTATTCAAAAAATATATCAAGTTTCTAAATGTAGATATGGAGCTCCTAAAATTCATGCTGAATTGAAGGCTTTGGGTAAAAGTTGCAATTTGAAAACGGTGCAAAGTATTATGCAGAAAAATGACATCAGGGCTATACTGAGAAGAAAGTTTAAAATTAAAAAACAACAAGCAGATAATAGAGCTGTAGCTCCCAATATACTAGATCAAAACTTTATTGTTGATCAACCAAATAAAGTATGGGATTACTTACATCAAAACCAAGGAGGGATGGCTATATTTGGCAGCAATAATTCTCACGTATGGTAGTTAATGAGTAGTGCAATAAATAAACAATTGGTTATGAACTCTTTATTAATGGCCATTAATAGGCGTAAACCTGTTAAAAATCTACTGCTGCACAGTGACCAAGGTTCACAATATACTGCGCAAGGGTATCAATATCTCTTAGCTGTAAAGAATATAGATGAGTAATAAAGGCTGTTGTTACGACAATTCTGTTGCAGAAAGCTTCTTTAGCTCATTGAAAAGAGAAATACTTATTGATACTTCACAACACTCTGCTCAACAAACTAGAACTGCAATATTTGAATACATAGAAATTTTTTATAACAAACAACGTCACTATTAACTATTGCATTCCAGAACAATTTGATGCATCATTCTTTTTGTAAAAAACATTCCACACTTTCTCTCCACTTTTTCTGGGTAAGGTCACTTTTCCACTGATCATATTTAATCGCCATAACTTTACTCCTACTTTAACAATATTTTAATTATCATATATTATGGCAAGAAAGTCAACCCTACCTAATTTTGCTTAGTAAGCACACTAACTATGAAACAATCTATATTACCATCAAAAACAGAATTTATATTGCCCACTTCATGTCCGGTTCTTAAATCCTTCACCATTTGATATGGATGCATAACGTACGATCTGATCTGATTGCCCCAGCCTATATCGCATTTTTTACCATATTCTTCAGCCATTTTCTGTTCTTTTTTTTCCAGTTCAATTTGGTATAAACGTCCTTTAAGTAATTTTAACGCCTCATCTTTATTTCTGTGTTGAGAACGACCATTTTGGCATTGAACTACAACACCAGTTGGAATATGCGTAATGCGTACCGCACTTTCAGTCTTGTTCACATGCTGACCGCCTGCTCCGGAAGCACGATAGGTGTCGATCTTTAGATCCTTTTCATCCACAGCAATATCAATTGAATCTTCTATCACTGGAGTTACTCCTACACTTGCAAAACTGGTATGACGTTTACCATTTGCATCAAATGGCGATATTCTAACCAGCCTGTGAATTCCACTTTCACTTTTTGCCCACCCATAAGCTTTTTCTCCAACGATTTTTATCATTGCAGACTTTATACCAACTGACTCTCCTTCTAATTTTTCTACAACTTCAACTTTAAAGTTGTGATAAATTTCTGCCCACCTTATATACATGCGCATCAGCATTTCAGCCCAATCATTGCTCTCGGTTCCGCCAGCTCCTGAGTGGATTTCTAAAAAGCAGTTATTATTATCTGCTTCACCAGTAAATAAGGACTCTGTTTCTTTATACTTGATTAATTTCTCTAGCTTAGCTAATTCATTTTCAACTTCAGAGAAAAATTCTTCATCATTTTCATCAATAGCAGACTTCATTAAGCTGATGGCATCGTTGTAATCGCTTTCCAGCTTTAAAAACGACTCTACGTCATTCTTAATTTTAGAACGTTCTTTTAAAACTTCTTGTGCTTTTTGGTTATCTTGCCATAGGTCATCATTCGACGCTTGGGAGTCAAGCTCTTCAAGACGCAACTTTAATTTTTCTATGTCAAAGACACCTCCTGATAAGAGAAATACTTTTATTTAAGCTTTGAAAGTGTTCAAGAATTTCTGGATAAGTTTTCATTATACTTTAGATTTTAATATATTTACTATCAATAACAATAACAGTAAACAAAATAGAAATTTAACCATATGATAGTTAATTTAAATAATTTCATTATACTTTAATGTTTAAGGAAATCAAGCGCGTATATTTATTAAAAAACAAGGTAAAGTAATGAATATTGAAATAAGTTCCCATTATGGTTTAGACAAAAAGGCTATTGATGACTTAATAGAGTCACTTGATAACGAGGAGCTAGAGAATGTTCGTAATATTGTAAAAACGATAGACAGTGTTCAGTTAGCTTATTTTTTATCTACTTCGATCAGTGATCACAGGGAGAAATTAGTTAATATCCTCGATCAACATTTGTTAAGTGATGCCCTAGTGCATGTAGTGCCAGATTTACAAATAGAGATCATAGAAACATTGGGAATAGAAAATACAGCAAAGTTACTAATGCTCCTTGATGTAGAAGATATAGTAACCATAGTGAAAGATTTAGATAGAAAGTCTGTAGAAAATATACTTTACTATTTGCCCAGCAAAACTCAGAAATCGGTAGAGGAGTTGCTATCATATCCAGAAGAAAGTGCAGGAAGGTTAATACATAAAGATATGGTTATAGCTCCATATTATTGGACAATAAATCAACTGACAGAATTTGTGTGCAACTATAAAAAAATACCAGAAAAATTTCACCAGATATTCATTATCAACTCAAAATTAGAGCCTATAGGCAGTGTTAATTTAAATAAGGTAATATCTCACTCAGGAGACACAATAATAAAAGAGATAATGGATCATGACATAAAAATCATTAAAACTGGAATAGACCAAGAGGAAGTAGCAAGAATATTTAAAGATTACTCTCTATTATCGGCTCCGGTAGTAAATAAGAATGGTAAAATTATTGGTGTGATCTTAATTGAAGATGTGATAAAAGTTGTTCAACAAGAAACAGAAGAGGATGTACTCAAAATAAGCGGTGTATCTTCTAAAGCCGATATAAATGCCCCTATACATAAAACTATAATTAAAAGGCTACCTTGGTTACTGTTTAACCTCTTAGCTGCAACAATGTGTTCCATAGTAGTTGGCTTTTTCGATGATGTAATAAAAAGTTTTATAGTGCTGCCAATAATCATGCCGATAATTGCATCAATGAGCGGAAATGCAGGATCCCAAACAGTAACGCTAACCATCCGGGCAATCGCAACAAAATATCTAACTGAGCAAAATGCAAAAAGAATACTGATGAAAGAATTTTTAATAGGTCTTATAAACGGGGTGATCTTATCTACTATTTCATTAGTAGTGTTAGCAATAAGGTTTCACAACTTCAAAGTGGAGATGATTTTTGTGGTCTCCATGATTATGATGTCAATTATTGCAACGTTCATCGGAACTTTCATTCCTATAATGCTTCATCGCTTAAAGTCTGACCCTGCCGTTTCTTCTTCAATCCTAACATCGGCAACAACTGATATTCTCTCAGCTTTTATATTTCTTGGTTTAGCTACGATCTTTTTATTAAATAGCTAATACTATCTATAGCTATACCGCCGCGAACCGTCATGCCGCGATTCATTCGCGGTATCTCTTAGCATAGATCCCGCTAACAAGTAGCGGGATGACGAGAAAGGGGCTACTTGGATGACATTCTTCTTGGTGTGCCCAAATCACAATGTTCGTACATCTGTGGATTTATTCGCGGTATAGATATCGCTAACGAGTAGCGGAATGACGGTTTTTCAAATTGTCGTAAGTCAGTTTAGCTATAATATCAAGTTTCACCAACTATTTCTCTCTATTAAATAAGAATAAATTACCTATACAAAAATAGATTGGCAATATTTCAAGTCTGCCAAGCAGCATTAAAAACGATAGAAATAATTTTACTTCATTACTGAAAGAAGAATAGTTACCTGAAGGACCTATTAAGTTGCTGAACCCTGGACCAGAGTTTGTAAGCGTTGCAGAGACTGAACTGACGCTAGTTATAAAGTCTGCATTGCTTAAGTAAGACATCACTATTGATGAAATGGTAAACGTTAACATGAAAATTGCAAAAAATATAAAGACAGAGTGAATTTCATCATTCTCCAGGGTTTTTCCATTGAATTTTACTCCATTGTCTGCATCAGGGTTTAATAAAAGGTAAAAGTAATTTCTTATAGACCTTAAAAGAACAATCAAGCGGAAGATTTTGACACCACCACTTGAAGAACCACTACATCCACCAACAAAGGTGAGAAAAAAAGCTAAGACTGAAATGAAACTCCAATCTATATGATTACAGATTGCATAACCAGTTGACGTAATCAAGGAAGTGATGGTAAATGTGCTGCATCTAAATGATAATGACACTCCTAAATCAACATTTTTATACAACCAAAAACAAGCAAATAAAGATGAGATAGTAGCTATCTTAACAAAGTAAGAGACCTGTTCATCATAGCAAATGTCTAACCGTCTTATAATTTTTAAATAGCTAAGAAAAGGCAGAGAACCCAAAATCATAAAAATGATCGTTATGACTTCTAACATAGGGTTATTATAGTGCCCTATAGAATCATTATAGTTAGCAAATCCACCAGTTGATACAGAGGACATTCCGTGGCATATTGCATCAAACAGTGGCATACCAGCTAGATAATAGGAAAATATACATAACAAAATTAAGCCATAATATATTGCCGTAACATGAATCACTACGCTTCGCGTATTCGGCAACTTCCTTTTGGTAGCATCTGAATACTCAGAATAAAGTAAATTATTTAGGCTGAGAACCTTAAACATAGGAAAAACTGCAATTCCTAAAGTGATTACACCAAAACCCCCCATGCCATGTAGCATTGCTCTCCATAGCAGTATTCCTGGAGATTGTTTTTCAATATCATTAAATATAGTTGCTCCTGTGGTTGTGATGCCAGATATCGTTTCAAACAATGCATCAACATAGCTCAGATTATCAAAATAGAAAGGAATAGCTGCAAACAGAGACAAGGCAATCCAGGTGCAACTAGTAATCGCAAAAATTGCTGGCATTCCATGCAATCTACTTAATTTACCGAGTAAAATAAAAATTGCGCCAGATGTGCAGGTAATTATGAATCCAGCGAGGAAATTTTTCCATTTGTAGCTGAGACATTTATTAGTAATAGCAGGAATAAGCATTGCTAAGCTAAACAGCAATAGGAATATTCCCACAATAAATACAATTGAACGCAAATTTTGTAAACGTTGATGATTTTTCATAGAATTACTTCCTCGCTATACAAAGCCATAAAAGCTACTCTAACGTCAAGCATTTTGTTGGCCTTTATTAACAGTTATTAACAATATACTTGATTTACTTGTAAATATGTGTGATAATTAAATTTTTATTAGAGGTAAGATATGGTTGAATTAACTGATATACAAAAAAAAATTCGAGCTTCATTAATTATAGCAATTAGCAATAACTACCCTCAAAAGGTCCAGGGCATATTCGACAATAATGAATGTGATAATATACAAGCAGTTTTGAACCACGAGGGGATTGGGGCTGGTTACAAAGATAATTTTTTAGATTTTGCTATTATTGGTCTTGACGCTGGAGTTAAAGTTCAAGGAGAAATTGGAGAAAACGTAGAGATCATTAAACAAATTTGGAAAGTTGCTAATCAGAAAACTCGTGATTTTGTGTGTTGTCGTGCAATAGAGAGTTTTCGAGGATTTGGCCTTTATAACATACCTGCTCTTAAAACAGTTATTCAAGAAATAGAAGAGCACAAGAGGGTAATGGATCTTGATATGGCACTAAGGCGTGCAATAAGAAGTCTTAATGTTGATCAAGTTAAAACAGCACTAGAGAATTGCGGTGAAGATGTAGAAAGTGTTTTGACGCGAAATGTATATTGGAGTGATGCTACTGATATTGATTGCTTGTTAATTTATCCTCTGATGGTTGACTATGAAAGAAATCTTGGCAAAGAAGAATTTGAAAAGATAAAAGAGATCACTAAACTTCTTTGGGATAAAGCTTCCCCTGATGTTCGTAACTTCTGGCTTGAAGACCACATGGTTAATAGAGAAGGTCAAAATACAGAAGATAACTATATAATAGGTTCTCTTGAAAAGCAACAAAAAGAGTATGCTAATATAGCTGGTGAGGGATGGCTTGAAGACTTTATTCAAGAAGTTAAGGGTTATAAAAAGGACAGAGAAATAAAGCTTAATGAATACAAAGGGAAGATCGCTCTAGGCGTTGTTGGACTATGCGTAGTTGGTGCTATTGCAGCCTATGTGCTGGCATATCCTGTAGTTGCATTAGTTTTAGAAGTTTCAGCAGTTTCAGCATTGGCTGTACTAGCTTATATTGGAGGAGTTTGTGAGAAATCAGAAAGTCCAAATACGAAAAGTTTGAACCCGGTTGTTTCTGGGTGTTGCAACAACGCAGAACTGCCTAATCAGTAATCCATTGTCATCCCAGCGCGCCGCGCTGGGTCTGACTACGCTAGAACAAAGAATATAAAAGAAACGTTGCCGTCACGTTATATCATAAACCTTTGCTGAAGCTTTCTTTATATCTTCACTTGAAAGTGGAATTAGACCAAGCCTAGATAGGTACCCATCTTCAATGCCGATCGAATCTATAATTTCTTTTACGAATTCTCTTAATCCATCAACAGTATCCAAGTGTTCCCTCTTTATGTAAAGGTATAGAGGTCTTGCTAATATATATTTTCCCGATGATATATTTTCGTAAGTTGGCTCAATTCCTGCAATTGTGCTCCCTTGTATTTTATCTTGATTCCTCATTAAAAAGCTGAAACTAAATATCCCTAAGGCGTTCTTGTTACTTTTCAATTTTTGTATTATTATATTTTCATTAATTCCAACTTCTATATACCTTCCGTCATCCCTTATATTACCACATGCTTTCTTTCTTTCTTCCTGATCTTTATAATTCTCTTTGAAAATTCTCGAGTTCATGCATGAATATTGATCAAGCATAATAGAATTAACCAAAGTTTCGTATGTACCTGTATTTTGATGTGGACCATAAATTTCAATTTCTGTTTTTGGTAAGGCTTGATTGACATTAGACCAAAACTTCTTATTATTTTTTACTAATTTATCATTTTCTTGAGAATATGCAGATAAAGTTTCAAATAAGTCCTTCTTTGTGAAATCAAATCTATGGCTTTGATTTGAATTTGCAATGACAACTCCATCATAGCCAATGATGATTTCTATCACTTCATTAATTTTATTCCTTTTACATAGTTCTCTTTCTACTTCCTTCATAGGGCGAGATGAAGTGGTGATGTCTGGAGTCTCTTCCCCTATTCCTGAGCAAAACATTTTGAATCCTGATCCACTTCCTATCGATTCCACAACTGGAGTCTTAAAGGAGAATACACGGTTGAACTCTTCGGCTATAAACGAGATAAAAGGAAAAACAGTTGAAGATCCAACAATTCTGATGTATTTCCTGGCATCAGCATTTGATAGCGGCGTGAATAATACGAATACAAAAATCAGGAGAAAGTTTCTAAGCATTATTTTTAGTTAAGAACATAAATCTAATTATTGTAATAAAAAATCAAACTGAAAAGCTTTAATTGCATGACAAAAGCTACAGTTTACATTTAAATTTTATTTTATATTATTGTAAGTATTACACAACTTTAAGGGGCAATTATGGCAGTTATGCCAGATAAATGGATAAGAGAAAAAGCTGAAAATTTTGGAATGATAGAACCTTTTGTGAACCACAAAAGCAGCAAAGGTGTTATATCTTTCGGACTATCATCTTATGGTTACGATGCAAGAGTGGATAATAAATTTAAAATTTTTACTAACGTTAATTCAGCCATCGTGGACCCTAAAAATTTTTCTGAGAATAGTTTCATAGATAAGGAAACAGACGTATGTATAATTCCACCAAATAGCTTTGTGCTTGCAAGTACAGTGGAATATTTTCGTATACCAAGGAATGTACTGGTCATTTGTGTTGGTAAATCAACTTACGCAAGATGTGGAATTATAGTAAACGTTACTCCCTTAGAACCTGGATGGGAAGGTCATGTCACACTCGAATTCTCAAACACCACTCCACTTCCTGCGAAAATTTACGCTAATGAAGGCGCATGCCAATTCGTATTTTTAAGCGGCGAAAGTGAATGCGAGAAATCATATGATGATATGAAAGGAAAATATATGAATCAGCATGGTATTACTTTGCCGCTGGTGAAATAATTACTGCTTTCGTTGTGAGCTACCAAACTGCTCTATAGACAATATTCCACTATCACCAGATAGCAAAGTTCGCGCTGATTCACTTTGCTTAAGATGTTTAATTGCTTGCTTTTTGTCAGTTCCAGTGCGCATACTGCAGCCAAGTTGGAAATCTATTCCATTTTCAACAATGTTACATGAAAACCCCATAGCAGTAGCGAAACCTTCTTGTTTATTAGTAGCATTTCCGGTAACAACAACACAAGCAGTGAAGTTACGATCATTTCCAACTGTTCGCATCATCATTCCACCATCTCGTATACCATCATTATTTATATCCTTTGCTATAACAGTCTGGTCTACAAATCGCGTATTACCCACTTCTCGAGATATTACTTCTACAGTCGGTTGATTATGTAGTTGACCATTACTTACTAATGCTTGATTATATGCTGAATGGTGTTGTTCTGAATTACTTTGACTATTACTCCTTAGTTCATTTTGCTCGTGCTCTTCATTATTTTGATGTTGGTCAGTTCCTGATATGCTAGCTTCTTTTTCAACACGCTCATTGTATTCTTTATCATTACTTATCTCAACTTTATTTACTGGTTGACCTTGACTGTTTTCTATGTCTTTTTGACTAAACATGTCTTTATTAATGTAATAAAAAATAAGACCAGGTATCAGTGAAATTATTAGATTTAATACAATGCACGGAATTAAAACCACGGTAGCAGCTATATAGATTAGAGAGCTAACTATAAACTTTATTACTTTAGATAATTTAGAATCATCTTTTTGAACATTAACAGCATTCAAAAAAAGCATAGTTAAGCTAAGAGATAATGCTGTTATAGCAGTAGGCACGATGATTGGAACAAGTAAAAAAGCATTGATTAATTTTTTTCCAGAACTAGTTGGTTTAGTGCTATTATTCAGTGATGTAAGATAGTTTTGACCAACATTAGTAATCCATTTTGTACCAGACAAGACTCTTTTACTATTTTCTTCCGACATTTCAAATTTCATTGGCACCCCCAGATTATAATGCTAAATTGTACTAAAAATTAATATAAAATCAACATAAATTTTTCACTTCCGCACTTTTTCATTGTTGCTTACAATAACTATAGCTACACGATTTACTTGTGTGCTTTTCTTAATTAAAAACTTCAACTATCCATTGTAAGCTGCTGAATTTCTTATCATAGTATCTGTCATCCCAGTACCACTTTCTTGTCATCCAAGTAGCGTGACACTTGGATCTTCTCTCAACAATTTCAAAAAAATCTATCAAAAGGAGGATTACCATGTCTACAATAATTTTATCATCAATTTTTGGTCAAGCAGGCAGCATTTTTGGTCCAATTGGCCGGATTATCGGCTCAGAACTCGGTGCTCTTCTTGGTGCACAGCTAGATGGGGCAATGTTCGGCCTTGATGCCGAGCAAAAAGTAACGCATGGTGCGAGACTAAAAAATCTGCAAGTTCAAACCTCAACCTACGGCAGAACGATTCCAATTATCTATGGCACTGCTCGTGTTGCAGGGAACATTATTTGGTCACAGCCAATAAAAGAAGAGGCGATAACCACCAAAAGCAAAATTGGAAGAGGTATGAACGTTACATATAATTACTACGCAACGCTTGCAATTGCGATCTGCAAGGGGAAAGTAGAAAAATTAAACAGAATCTGGGCAGATACAACATCACTTAGCTTTGATGAAATAGATTATACTTTTTACAGCGGCAGAGAAGACCAAAATCCTGATCCATTTATGTCATCAATTGAAGGAGAGGGGAATGTGCCGGCTTATAGGGGAATATCTTACATAGTCATCAAGAATTTTCCTTTAGCAGACTATAACAATCGCGTCCCGATATTTACATTTGAAGTGCGAACTGCATTAAAGCCCGTTGGGTTTTCAATAGCGGAAAATATTCGGAATATCAATATCATACCAGGTTCAGGTGAGTTTGTATATGATACAAAAATACAGAAGAAAATCGCGCAAGAGAAAATAAGCAGCAACCAATATATCCCATATGGGCTGGCGCAAAGGGTAAATCACAACAACCACACTAAAAAGAGCGATGCAATGCTTTCTTTGGATCAATTAAAAGAAGATTTGCCAAATGTTGAGTTGGTGTCGGTGGTAGTCAATTGGTTTGTGAATGATCTGAACATTAAAGATTGTAAAATATATCCTGCAGTTGAATTTCAAGATGATTCCGCAATATTACCTGATGATTGGCAAGTAGGGGGTGTAACCAGAGATAATGCTCAGCTAATTTCAAAAGATGCGAGTGGAAACCCAAGGTATGGTGGCACAGTTAGTGATGCAGCGTTGATAAGATATATAGAAGAGCTACACAGCAGAGGCTACAAGGTGATGCTCTATCCAATGCCCTTACTTGACACAAAGAACAAAGAGTGGCGAGGAAAATTGAGCGGGACCCCTGGGGATATAAGTGATTTTTTTGAGAATCAATATAACAAATTTATAGAGCATTATGCAAGCATTGCCAAACAAACTAAAGTGGAAGGGTTTATCATCGGATCTGAATTTGCGCAACTTACCAAAATCAGGGATGAACAAGGGAATTACCCTGCCGTTATAGAGCTAGTTAAGCTTGCAAAGCGAATAAAACTTCAGCTTGGAAAAGAAGTAACGGTAACTTACGCTGCTGATTGGAGTGAATACCATTCATATGATGGTTGGTATAATATGGATGAGCTTTGGTCTTCAGAGTACATCGACGTTATTGGCATAGATGCTTATTTTCCACTGACTGATGGTCCAGAGCCTCCTTTTGGTTATTCCGCGGAAGATGTAATGGGTGGTTGGAGCAGTGGAGTGGGGTATGATTATTTCTATGATTACTCAAAGAGTGAACCTGAAAAAGTAAAGTATAACGACAGCAGGTATGCGTGGAAAAATATAGAGAAATGGTGGAGTGAAACTCACATAAACCCCAGTGGTAGTAAAACGAAATGGCAACCAAAAATGAAAAAAATATGGTTTACTGAGTATGGATTTCCCAGTATGAACGGCTGCACTAATGAGCCAAATGTGTTTGTTGATAAAGGCAGCATAGAGAGCAAATATCCACGATATTCAAACGGAGAGGTGAGCTTTCTTTCGCAAAAAATTGCAATTGAAGGAACGCTAAAGAAGTGGCAAAGCTCGGAAATGGTAGAAAAAATGTTTCTCTGGGCATGGGATGCAAGGCCATTTCCTTATTTCCCCAATTTGTGTGATATGTGGACTGACTGCCATAATTGGCAGACAGGACATTGGATTCAGGGAAAGCTTTCACAGCTTAATATTTCCGATGTTTTATCGGATCTATTACAAAAAGCAGGTTTAAAAAGCGATCAGTTCGATACGAGTGATGTTAAAGGATTATTGTCTGGATATGTAATAAATGACCAGCAATCGGTACGTTCAATTATTAAAATGCTGCAAAGTTGCTATTTTTTTGATGTGGTTGAACAGGACTCTAAACTGAAATTTGTCCAAAAGGGCAGGGGAGTTACGACTGAAATACCAATTGGTGAAACGGTTTTCAGTAACAATTCAAAACTTGCTAATATCAGTCAATTAGATTTAAACAATAAAGTTAACGTCGTTTATTTTAATCGCAATTTTGGCTATCCAATTGATGTTAAATATGCTGAGTTGCCAAAGCAAGGCGCTGCTATAACAGTTGAAATACCGCTCATTATGGAGGAGGGAGAGGCGCAAAATATCGCTGAGGTTTTACTTTATTCTTCGTGGCAAGAGAGAAATATATACAATTTCAAGCTACCGATAAAATATGCGTGGCTTGTGCCAAGTGATGTAATAACGATTTTAGACAGTGAGAAAAAACATACGGTGAGAATTATAAAAACGAAATTTGAAAGCATGTCCATTCAAGTAATTGGCGTTGGTTATGATCACTCTATATATAAGCTTTCTTTTCCTTCAACAAGGTCACTTATGCTGAAGGAATACCCTCCTTCTCATATCAGCAAAACCATCGTAGAAATGATAGATTTACCGGATATTAAAGGTAATAGTGCAAGCTTTACTTTAATTAGTGAGGAAAAGAATTGGAAAGGAGCAACACTCTTTATTTCGTACAACGATAAGGATTATAAGCCTATCGCAAACACAAACAAGCAGTCTACTTACGGATATGTAATGGAATCTACCGACGAGGGGCTTATAGTAGTGTTACGTTTTGGTGTATTGAGTTCTTCATATAACCATTATTTAAGTGATGGTGTCATTCCAGCGCTTGACCATATTTCTCCTGGATCCCAGTGTCTAGGCACTGGGATGACAGAAGAGGGTTTTACAAGCACTAATGTTAGTACTATAAATGTAAGCAATTTAGCACTGGTTGGAAAAGAGATAGTAAAATTTCAGAGTGCCTAACTTATAGATAAAAATAAATATAAGCTTAGCAACCTAATTAGAGGGCAAGAGGGCACCAAAGAGTATCAGCACACCGCAGGTGAAAAATTTACTCTGCTTGATGATTCAGTAATATCTTTCGAAGTGCAAAGGGGAAAAAAGTTTTACCTAAAAGCAGTGACTTACGGTGACTCGCTGGAAAATACGGAAGTGAAAGTGATAAATTCATTTAGTAATTGAAATTTAATAAAGTAAGTGCTAGAATTAATATACAGGTATTAATGGTAGAGATATAACATGTCAAAGGAAATGGTCAATGCGTTGAAAGCTGAAGTGAAGAAGCTCAAATATGCTGATTTCAAAGCTAACACTTGGGACGAAGTAATTTCTGGTGAGGGAACATATAAGGATCTTAATAGAACACACGGCCTTGCTATTAACGGACAAAAAATAACTAACGAATTTATTAACAATCTGTATTCAAAACATAAAAATCTAATTCTACGGGATGAAAACGGAAAAGGGAATTATCGTCCATTTCTCAGACAAATTTTTACAGAAATGTTTAAACACGTTGGTGCAACAATTCCCAATAACTCTATTATTGAGGAGTTAATAAATAACTATTATCAGGGCGGATATACTCATTTTCTTCCTAATGATATGAGTCAAGCTTTTGGATCTTTTCATTTGTCAACGCAAAGCAACTGTATGACAAGAGAGTATATTATGGATTGTCGTGAACCCAATTGTATAAAGCTTAGTTTTAGCATGAAATATACAAAAATGCTTAACTATGATGATTGTACATATATCGAAACACCAGGTTTTTGCAGTTCAGCGGAGTTTAAACTGAAATGTGAAGATAAAAATGTAACATATGAAGATGGTAAAGTACTTCTTACCATTCCTAAAGAGCTAAAAAACTACAAAGTAAGTGGTAAGAATTTGTTTGATGTTATTGTTGAATATTTTCAGAAGCTTTGCGAAAAATTGGGCTTTAAATTTGAGACAAAAGTGGAACATAGCCTTGGTGAACCACTAAAGGTAGTAAGTGAGGCAAATGCATCTTCTGTTCAAGACTTAAAGCTTAAAGTGAATAATCAAAGGTAAGATATTGAAATTCGTGCTTTTCATGATTTTAGCTTAAGATTTCAGTGTCAAAGCACATAACTGTACGAACATTGTGATTTGAATCCACTAGGAGGGTGTCATCTAAGTAGCCTCCTTCTCCTGTCATCCCAGTGCCATGACTACTTGGATCCAGAAACTTAATTGCAAGTAAGTAAACTGCTTTGATGAAATTGTATAATGGAAACTAGATCCAAGTAGTCATGGCACTGCCCTACTGGATAGAGCCTTCACAGGCTTTTTCTTGAATAGCTACTCTTAATTTCAGTAGTTAATTTAATATACTAATGAAAAAAATACATTATAATTAAGTATATTTAATCCAGTAAATCATTAAGTGAAAACAGCTCTTTCGCAAAATATCATCTCTCTTATTATGATATTGTCTGTAGCAATTGTCGATATGGCAACTGACCTATACTCAGTTGCACTACCAAGCATTGCCAATTATTTTAAAGTAGAAGGCAGTGTAGTGCAGCTTACAATTAGCTTAAATCTAGTTGGATTTGCGGTATCTGGCTTAATTTATGGTCCATTATCGGACCATTATGGTAGGCGTCTAATGATGCTGATTGGTATGACAATTTTTACTTTGGCAAGTGTCATGTGTTATATAGCCGACAGTATTATGCTCTTGATACTAATTCGCTTCATACAAGGGGCAGGAGCTGGTGTTGCAGGTGTTGTTGGGTATGCAGCAATAAGGGATATGTACTCGGGTAGTGAATACTCGAGAGTAATTTCAAAATTAAATATGGTTGTGGCACTCTCACCTGGAATAGCTCCAGTGGTGGGCAGTTATATAATTTCACATGGGTATCATTGGAAATTTTTGTTTTTTATTATGTCACTCGCGGCAATTGCTATACTTATTTTTATCTACTTTAAGTTACAAGAAACACTCACTGTAAATAAAAATGAAACCAGTATAACTAACATAACTACTAATATCTTCAAGCAATATATATCAATATTTAGAAATTATCGTTTCCTTGGGTTTTCAGCCATTCATGGATTAACTTTCATGTGGCTTTGGGCATACATTGCTAACTACCCGTTCATATTTGAATCGATGGGCATTGAAGTACAGTATTTTGGCTACCTCATATCGATCATAGTCATATTCTACATAATTGGAACTTTAATTAATAGAAGGTATGTACCAAAAGTAGGGGTTAGCAAAATGCTAATAATAGGTTTGGTGTTACCGATAATATCCGATAGTTTATTGGTATATTTTTATTTCGCGGACAAGTTGAATATATTCATTCTTCAAACTGCTTGGATTCCAGCCAATATCGGACTTGCATTAATAATAAGCAATAACGTAACTTCTGCTTTAGAAACGATCAAAGGTATAGGGCTTGGTAGTGCAGTCCTCTCATTCTGCAATATGATGTTTGGGGCTATTGGAATATATATAGTAGGAAAATTTTTTCGCTATGGTATTTTACCAAATTTACTATTAACAATAGCATGCTCTACAATTGCGATTCTTATGTACAGCCAGCTCAAATGTACTGAAAAACACAGGGAATAACCATTATTTGCGTGATCCAGAGCTCATGGGTTATTAATGACTTTATCATGATAATATAATTTTACAGGGGGTGAGAGCTCATAGATTATTAACGACTTTATCATAACAATATAGTTTTACAAAGAGGTGTAGGATGAGTAGTTCACAAAGTAGAGATAATTTTTTTAAGGCTGTTGAAAGAGGTGATATTGATGCAGTAAACCGTCTAATAAGTGAAGGAGCAGATGTTAAGGTAGAAAATGATAAAGGAGAGACTCCTTTACATATTGCTGCTGTATGGGGCCATAAAGAGGTAGTAGAAGCTCTATTGGACAAAGGGGCAAATGTTAATGCAGAAGATGAAGAGGGAAACACTCCCTTAGTTTTAACTACTGACGAAGAAATAAAAACTCTATTACAAAGCACAGCTAAATTACTTGAGGTTGCTAAAAGCGGTAATATTCAGGAAGTAAACAGTCTAATAAGTGAAGGAGCAAAGGTTAATGTAAAAGATCAAGATAACAAGACTCCTCTACATTGGGCTGCTGAAAAGGGCCATAAAGAGGTAGTAGACGCCCTACTGAAAGTAAATGGAATCAATGTTAATGCAACAGATTGGTCGCAAAAGACTCCTTTACATTGGGCTGCTGTAGAGAGCCATAAAGAGGTAGTAGAAGCCCTACTGAAAGTAAATGGGATCAATGTTAATGCAACAGATTGGTTGCAAGAAACTCCTTTACATTTAGCTGCTGTAAAGAACCATAAAGAGGTAGTAGAAGCCCTATTGGGAAAAGATGGAATCAATGTTAATTTACCAAATAACAAGAAAGATACTCCTTTACATTCTGTTCTTAAAAAGGACAACATAGATATAAATGTATTGAACGCTCTACTGGGAGCAGAAGGAATCAACGTTAATGCACAAGATGAATATGGCGAAACTCCTTTACATTTGGTCCTTAAAAAGGGCAATATAGACATAAATGTATTGAACGCTCTACTGGGAGCAAAAGAAATCGATGTTAATGCACAAGATGGAGATAGGGCTCCTTTACATTTGGCTGCTGAAAAGGGCCATAAAGATGTAGTAGACGCCCTACTGCAAGTAAAAGGGATCAATGTTAATGCAACAGATTGGTCGAAAAGGACTCCTTTACATATTGCTGCTGTATGGGGCCATAAAGAGGTAGTAGAAGCCCTACTGCAAGTAAAAGGAATCGATGTTAATGCAACAAATCAGCAGAAAGAGACTCCTCTACATTGGGCTGCTGAAAAGGGCCATAAAGAGGTAGTAGAAGCTCTATTGGACAAAGGGGCAAATGTTGATGCAGAAGATGAAAATGGAGACACTCCTTTAGATTTAGCCACTACTCAAGACATACGAACTCTATTACAAAACACAGATGAATTACTTAAGGCTGCTGGAAGAGGTGATATCGATACAGTAAACGATCTAATAAATCAAGGAGCAAGTGGTGTGCCGTAGAGATACAAAGAATGTTCAAGTAAGAGCAAACTAAGTGCAAAAGCTGCACAGTAGATGAGGGTAGGTCCCTCGGAGCCGGTTTACAAGAGCAGGCTTCAAACAACCATAAGCTGCTTTGGTAAAGAGCCAAGGTAGTGAGCGTTATGGAAAAGGCATAATTATATGTCATGTAAGGAATAGAGAGATGAACGAAAGTGAACCACTGATGAAGTGTCGAAACCTTTTAAATGACGTCAAAACCAGGGGGTCGTTTGTAACCTGGGATAAATCTATCGGGAGCTTGTTTACTGGATAGATGGCGTCCGGCATAAAGGTGGCATGAATCCATTTCAGGCTATTGTGTGGAACTACGGGAACCTGTCGTTTCGATGATAAGGGAGAAATCCAAGGAGCTAAACTCTAAGGATGAGAGTACCGATGCGAAAAACAGGGGCGGATCAGCTCGTAGTAGTGAAGAAGTTTCTGTAATGGAAATCGAGAGAAGGGGCTGAGTTATTTAGTTTTAATGATTTATCAACCGAAAGGGAGGAGTTAATGAGTAAAACAAAGTCTTTTGATATATCAAAGCAACTTATTTGGAGAGCTTATAAACAAGTATCGAAAAATAAAGGTGCTGCTGGTGTGGATGAGGTTTCGATAACAAAGGTTGAAGAAAATCTAAAAGATAATCTGTACAAACTATGGAATAGGATGTCATCCGGAAGTTATTTTCCAGAGCCGGTAAAAGCTGTTGCGATACCAAAAGATACAGGAGGGCAAAGAATTTTATGTGTTCCTTCAGTATTCGACAGGATAGGGCAAACGGCTGCTGCTATGTATCTAGAGCCGCTGGTAGAACCAAAATTTCATGAGGATTCATATGGTTATAGACCAAATAAGTCTGCACTGGATGCGGTAGATACAGCTCGTAAAAGATGCTGGAGGTACGATTGGACGATAGATCTTGATATATCTGGATTTTTCGACAATTTGGACCACGGCTTGGCATTGCAAGCTATCAAAAAGCACACAGACTGCAAATGGGTCATACTGTATGTTGAGAGGTGGATGAAAGCCCCCATTCAGCAAGCAGATGGCAGTAAGGTAGTTAGGGATAAAGGAGTTCCGCAAGGAGGTTCAGTTAGCCCAATCATCTCTAATATATTCATGCATCATGTGTTTGATATATGGATGAAAAAGAACTACCCGACGGTACCATTTGAGAGGTATGTGGATGATGCGATAGTGCACTGCAGAACAGAGAAACAGGCAGAGTTTGTGAAAGTAATGATCGAAGAAAGATTGGCTGAGTATAAGTTGAAATTACATCCTGAAAAGACACAGATAGTGTACTGTAAGGATGACAATAGGAGTGGTGGATTTCCTAAACAAAGTTTTGATTTTCTGGGTTACACATTCAGACCCAGGTTAGCAAGAAATAAAATAGGGAAATATTTTGTCTCATTTCTCCCAGCAATTAGCAACAAGGCCAAGAAAAAGATTACTACAACCATAAGGTCATGGAAAATGCTACGAAATACGCATATAACATTAGAGGAGATGTCAGGAAAAGTAAATCCAATAGTCAGAGGCTGGTATCAGTACTATGGCAAATTTTACAGAACTGAAGTATACAAATCTCTAAAGAATATAGAGCGGCATCTAGAAAAGTGGGTGAAAAGGAAATATAAGAGACTCAGGAGTCACGGAAGACTAGCAAGACAATTTCTAGGAAAGGTGAGAAAGAGGTCTCCGGATATTTTCTATCACTGGACACTAGGGTTAGGCCAAAAGGCTGAATAATGGAAGCTGTATAAATCAAGAGGTTTACGTACAGTTTTGCGAGAGACTGGTGGGGAAGTTCCACTGGTCTACTCTCCTTAATGCAACAGATCAAGATGGAAAGACTCCTCTACATTGTGCTGCTAAAAATAGCCATGAAGAGGTAGTAGAAGCCCTATTGGGAAAAGATGGAATCGATGTTAATTTAGCAGATAAGAATAAAGATACTCCTTTACATTCTGTTCTTAAAAAGGGCAACATAGATATAAATGTATTGAACGCTCTACTTAGAAAAGAGGGAATTGATGTTAATTTAGCAGATAAGAATAAAGATACTCCTTTACATTCTGTTCTTAAAAAGGACAACATAGATATAAATGTATTGAACGCTCTACTGGGAGCAAAAGAAATCAATGTTAATGCACAAGATAAAGATGACAGGACTCCTTTGCATTTGGCTGCTAAAAAGGACAACATAGATATAAATGTATTGAACGCTCTACTGGGAGCAGAAGGAATCGATGTTAATATAAAAGATAAACTTGCAGAACAGACTCCTTTACATTGGGCCGTTGTAAAGGGCCATAAAGAGGCAGTAGAAGCCCTATTGGGAAAAGATGGAATCGATGTTAATATAGAAGATAAACATGGAAACACTCCTTTCAAATTAGCCACTGATGAAGGAATAAAAACTCTATTGCAACCCGCAGAAAAATCTGATGATGGTTCAGCGGGTGGATCATCGACAGATAGTGAAGGGGGTCAAGAGGAAGAAAAACGAGTAGGTGATGATACTGAACTACAATCAGATAATAGCAAAGAAGGGGAAAAAACCAGCACCACCAGTGCAGAACAAGGAACTGATGTACAAGACAACGATGTAGGTCCTGTTGCTTCCACAGAACCTGCACAAACAGAAGAACAGCCGAGCTCTTTTTTTGGTAGTTTGTTTAGTATACTTATGAAGCCTTTTTCATTAATTGCATCATTTTTTGGTGGTTTTTTTTCATGGTTGTTTGGGTCTGACGAAGAAAAGTCTGACACACAACCTTATGATGATTCTTCTTCACCTGGGGTCGATCAATCAGTTGAACAAAATAATGGTGATCATAATGACCAGAGCAATGTGATTTGATAGTGATCTTCTACCGGAAAAGGTGTCATCCCAGTGCTTGACACTGGGATCCAGGAAACTTAATTGCAAGTAATGCATTGGGTTTGGTGAGTATGGGTTTTGCGTTATAGAATGAAGCACTTTTGGTGAATTTGTAAAGAAAACTAGATGCCAGTGTCAAGTGCTGGAATGACATCATCTTGGATGGAAATAACGTCACGTACTGGGATGACAAAGAAGAGTGGGCTTTCATATGGTTATGCAAGAAGTCTACTGAATGTAAACCAGTTTCTCACACACACATTTTACCACATGATCTGCGCTGATATTAAAATGCTCATAGAGTGTTTTATAAGGTGCTGATTCTCCGAAGCTTTTCATGCCAATAAATATACCGTTTGAACCTATATATTTATGCCAACCCATTTCACTTCCGGCTTCAATTGCAACTTTAATGCTGTCATTATTTAATATTGCCGCTTTATATTCATCGCTTTGCTCGTCAAAAAGCCTCCAGCATGGCATAGAAACAATCCTTGTACCTATACCCTTTTCCTGCAATTTCTCCCTTGCTTCAACTGCAATTTCAACCTCGGACCCCGTAGCAAATATCGTCACTTTTAATTCTTTTGAACATTCACACAAAATATATGCACCAAACTTCGATAAATTAGCAGATTGATCGATATCAGAGTAGAACTTGCGCATGTAACTTACGTTTTGCCTTGAGAGCGCAAACAGTGCTGGAGATTCTTTCTTTTCGAGTGCAATGCTAACACACTCCAGAGTTTCAACTGCATCGGCTGGCCTAAAAACATATAGATTTGGTATAGCACGCAAAGAGGCTAAATGCTCTATTGGCTGATGAGTCGGGCCATCTTCTCCCACTCCAATTGAGTCGTGAGTCATGACATACATAACCTGCTGCTTCATCAGAGCTGAAAGACGTATAGCAGGACAACAATAGTCGGAAAATACCAAAAAAGTGCCGCCATAAGGAAGAATCGCGCCGTGAAGTGCCATACCATTCATACATGCTGCCATAGCGTGCTCTCTCACTCCATAGTGGACATAAGAGCCACTATAATTATTGCTATTTATTACCTGCATGTGCTCATATTTAGTGCAATTTGACCCGGTAAGATCAGCAGAACCGCCGATTAATTCCGGCATAGACTCAGTTAAAAGTTCCATTACTCTGCCGAAAGAAGATCGAGTAGCTTCGTTTGGCATTAGCTCACATATTTGTTTCTTCAGGTCAGCTAAAACACCAGCGATATTATCTGGTAGATGTTTATCTAACCGTCTTTGAAGTTCTGCATGATACCCTGTCATCCCAGCATTCTCTTCTGTCATCCCAGTACTCTCTCTTGTCATCCCAGTGCTTGACACTGGGATCCATTCTTTTTCTTCTTTCCTGGATTCCAGCGTCACGCGCTGGAATGACATCGTGTAGTTTTGTTTTGCTCTCTCAACAGTTTTCTTCCAGGCATTTTTCACATCTTCTGGTACATGGAATGGTTCATAATTCCAGTTTAATTTCTCTCTCATCTGTTTTATGTCTTCCTCCGAAAAAGCACCACTGTGAGCAGAGGATGTGCCAGCACGGCTTGAAAATTTTCCGATAATAGTTTTGCAGCAGATCATTGTAGGTTTATCAGACTTTTTTGCTTGCTCTATTGCAAGGGATATGGCATCAAAATCATGGCCATCAATTTTGTCAACATTCCATCCATACGCTAAGAAGCGTTTCTCTACATCGTCAGAACAGGAAAGGCAAGTAGCGCCATCTATAGAAATATCATTATCATCAAAAAGAGCTATAAGCTTATTCAATTTAAGATGCCCAGCAAGTGATGCTGCTTCATGGCTTATTCCTTCCATAAGACAGCCATCCCCTAGCATCACATAAGTGTAGTGATTGATTCTAAACTGCTTTTCAAGTATCGATTCAGCAAGTGCCATGCCAACAGCAGCGGCAAACCCCTGACCGAGCGGGCCTGTTGTTGCCTCTACCCCGGAAGTCAAGCCGAACTCTGGATGACCTGGGGTCTTGGATCCCATTTGTCTGAAGTTTTTTAGCTCATCTACGCTAATATAACCTGTCAAATATAATATTGAGTATAGTAACATTGACCCATGACCGTTTGATAAAACAAAGCGATCTCTATTGAACCATTTAGAATCATCAGGATTATGATTCAGATATTTAGCAAACAAAACAGTTGCAACATCTGCCATGCCAAGTGGCATACCTGGGTGTCCAGAGTTTGCTTTTTGTACTGCATCAATTGATAAAAAACGGATGGCGTTTGCCATAGATTTTAAATGTGAATGATTCATGTGTTAATAGAAAAACTTAAAAATGAAGTATAAAAGATTATATCAGCAAAAACAAGTTGACACTGAGTGCTAAAATCCTTAATAATCTAAAGTTAAATCGTGAGAGTTTTTATATGACAACTGTTATCACTAGAAAGTATAGGATTAGCCGTAGACTTGGTGTAAATTTATGGGGTAGAGCTAAAGACCCAGTAAACAAAAGGAAATACCCTCCAGGTCAACATGGTATTCTTGGATTCAAGAAGTTATCCGACTTTGGTAAGCAGTTTGCTGCGCATAAGAAATTTAAGTTTTACTATGCGATTTCAAGTAAGCAGCTCAGACGTACATTTTTAGATGCTTATAACAGAAAGGGTTATACGGCTGATAATTTTATCGGTATCTTAGAATCGAGATTAAGTTCTGTTTTATACCACTCTGGTCTTGTTCCAACAATTTACTCAGCAAAGCAGCTCATATCTCACAAGCACGTTACAGTTAATGATAAGGTGGTTAACATATCGAGTTATCGAGTGAAGCCAGGTGATATAATAAAAATAAGAGAAAGGGCAGCAAAAATCCCTGTAGTAGTAGAGGCTGAACAAAAACAAGAGCGCAAGGCTCCGGATTATTTAGAAGCAGATAGTAAAGAGCATTCAGTGAAGTATTTGAGGTCACCTCAATATTCTGAGGTTCCTTATTCAGCAGACATGGAAGTCAATTTAGTAGTAGAGTTTTACTCTAGATAGATAAAAAAAGCCCGTGTGGCGGAATCGGTAGACGCAGCGGACTTAAAATCCGTGGGTTTTGCGACCTTGGGAGTTCAAGTCTCCCCATGGGCACCAATTTAACTTAGCAGATAAATACAAAAAAGTATGAAATGGCTTGATATAGAAGATATTGTAGAAGCTCTGGAAGAAAAATTTCCAGATGAGAATATAATTAGTATTAGATTCACTGAGCTTAAAAAAAAGGTATTGAGTTTAGAGGAATTTGATGATGATGAAAAACGCTGTAACGAAAAAATACTCGAAGCTATTCAAGCAGCTTGGATTGAGGAAAGATTAACTGCATAGCAATAAACCATACGCAAACGTGATTTCTATTGCAATTTGCATATTGATTATGCTATTTTTTGGATCTAGCCTGGCAAGTTAATAATAATTTAACCAATTACAATTAAAACAGCTATAAGGTTAATTATGAGGCAAAACAAAAATTTTTGAATGGAACGATCTTGACAAGTGCTACGTTGAGATAAGTTTTGCATAAAAATACTGCTTTTACGGTGTGAAGCCAGAGGGTAGAGCCTTTGTAAAGCAGTTAGAAGGTTGTCATCTAAGTAGCGTGACCAGAGCTAGATTCCGCGAACACGCCGCGGAATGACGACTATGCAATATGCGTTGCGGAGTGACGATTATGGTCATACCGTCACGGTATCTCACAAACATGTAGCAGTAATGACAAAATCTCAAGTTATATGTATACTTTTATATTATCTACTTACTAAAAAAACAGAAAAATGCTCAAACGTAGCGGTCCAAAAAAATTAAAGTCTATAATTGAAAACTATGCATTAAAATGCATGAAAAATAAGATTAGTAAAAATGAAATACGTCTTATTTTACACTGGCGAAATATAGTAGGGAAAGAAATAGCAGAGTGTACAAAACCGAAAAAGATCTCATATGCACAGAATATAAATTCGGGTGTGTTGCATCTGGTAGTAACAAATGGCAGCAAAGCATTGGAAATTCAGCATATGATTTCTCTTATAATAGAAAAAATTACGATATTTTTTGGTTATAAAGCAGTATATGGTATAAAAATTAAGCAAGAGAGTATTGACTATTTGACTATATAAGGTAATCTAAGTACATAGAATAATTTGGTATATTGAAGTGAGTAGAGTTTGTGAATTAACAAATAGAAAAAAATCTTTTGGTAATAAGGTATCACATTCGAATCGTAAAACAAAGCGTACCTTTCTTTTAAATTTACATAAGGTTACGTTGACAAGTGATATATTGAATAAAAAGTTTAGATTTCGTGTGGCAACAAGAACTTTGAGAACTATAGATTACAAAGGTGATTTAGATGCTTTTTTGCTCAACACAAGAACGATTAAACTAAGTGAGAAAGCGCAGAAGATAAAAAGAAGGTTGAAAAAAGTTTTAGTAAAGCAAGAGGTAGAGTTAGCAGTTTCAGATGCATAGCAAACCTCAATGGCTCAGAGTAAAAGCTCCGACCGGTGAAGTATTCAATGAGACCTTAAACATCGTTAAACTGCATAACTTGCATACAGTGTGCGAAGAGGCTGCATGTCCAAACATTGGTGAATGTTGGAATAAACGTCATGCTACTGTGATGATTCTCGGTTCTGTTTGCACTCGTGCTTGTGCATTTTGCAACGTTGCAACTGGCATTCCTGATAAACTAGATCCTCATGAACCAGAAAATTTAGCAAAAGCAATAAAAAAGTTAAACTTAAAACATGTTGTCATTACTTCCGTTGATCGTGATGATTTGCCAGATGGTGGCGCAAATCAGTTTATACAGTGCATAGAAGAAATTAGAAAGATAACTTCAGAAACAACAATAGAGATTTTAACTCCTGATTTTTTAAATAAGAAAGGAGCATTTGAAGCAATCGCTGTTGCATCACCTGATGTCTATAACCACAATATTGAAACAGTGCCGAGATTGTATGCAAAAATAAGACCACGAGCTCGCTATTTTCATTCACTATATTTGTTGAAGATGGTAAAGCAGATTAATCCTAAAGTTTTCACAAAGTCAGGGCTTATGGTTGGTCTTGGAGAAACAAAAGAGGAAATACTTCAGGTTATGGACGATTTGCGCAGTGCTGAGGTTGATTTTATTACAATTGGTCAATATCTACAACCAACTCCAAAACATGCAAAACTTGATAGGTATGTTACCCCAGAAGAGTTTGAGCATTATAAATACATTGCTTACTCCAAAGGTTTCTTAGTGGTTGCATCAAGCCCACTAACTCGGTCATCATACCACGCTGAAGAAGATTTTAACAGGCTCAAGGCCTGTCGTTGACATTTGTGTTAATTCAAATTAATTTTTACTAATTATAAAGGAGTTTTTACGTAATGTCTACTATAAAAATCGAGAAGAAATCACAATTAGTTAAAGAGGTATTCGATTCCGTGGCAAGTCGCTACGACACCATGAATGATATAATGAGCCTCGGAATGCACAGATTATGGAAAGATAAGATGGTAAATAGTGTGCATTTTACAAAAAACTCTAAGGTTTTAGATGTTGCTGGAGGAACTGGAGATATAGCAATAAGAGTAGTAAGAAAAGAGCCAAGTGCTAAGGTTACAGTATGCGATATAAATCAAAACATGCTAAACAGAGGACGTGATAAAGCTATAAATTCAAACCAAATTAATTTTGATTGGGTATGTGCAAGTGCAGAAAGTTTACCATTTGAAGACTCCGAATTTGATTATTGCACAATAGCTTTTGGCATTCGAAATGTTTCTGACCGCAAGAAGGCTTTAAATGAGGCGCACAGGGTATTAAAACCACATGGGAAATTTATCTGCTTAGAATTTGCCCCTATGCACTATCAAAATGAGATATTTACCAAACTTTATGACTTATATTCATTTAAAGTAATTCCTAAAATTGGCAGCATAGTTGCTAAAGACAAGAGTTCTTATGAATATTTAGTGAGGAGCATTAGAGAGTTTCCAACTCAGGCTGATTTTAAAATGGAAATTGAAGAGGTAGGCTTTAAGAATGTTGAGTTTCATAATATGAGCTATGGAATAGTGGCATTACACATTGGAACAAAATGAATATTAAACTCTGGTATAGAACGCTGGATTATTATCTCATCCTTCCAGTGTTTTTTTTGCTCACTATAAGCTTCATTCTTGTTTATTCAGCAAGCCCTGTAATTGCGCAGCGTCTTTCTCTACCACAGGATTATTTTATACGGCGCCATACAATTTATATAGTCCTGTCACTAATTACCTTGGTGACATTTTCTTTTCTCAACACAAGAACTATACTTAACCTCTCATTCGCAGGTTTCGCTTTATTTACTATTCTAGTAGCAACTGCGATAATACTTGGTATAGAGGTAAAAGGTGCGAAACGATGGTTACATATTGTCAAAATTTCTGTTCAACCATCTGAGTTCGTAAGGCCATTTTTTTCTGTTGTTATAGCTAGTATCTTGGCCAGCGAAATGAAGTTTAAAATACACATATCAATCATAATATTTCTGTTAGTTTTTGTGTTGTTACTTTTGCAACCTGATTTCAGTATGTCTATGCTTTTAACATATTCTTTTATCGGTCAAATGTTTATTGCATGTATACCATTTTTATACTTTCTATGCATAATAGGAATGGCCACAACTGGAACTACAATAGCTTACTTATGCCTCCCACATATAAAGCAAAGGATTTACAATTTTGTCTTTTTTACGCAGCGCGATAACTTTCAAGTCACAAAATCATTAGAAGCATTCAAAAGAGGTCAATTAACTGGAGTTGGACCTGGTGAAGGTAGCGTAAAAGCCTCTCTTCCTGATTGTCATACAGATTTTGTGTTTTCTGTTTTAGCAGAAGAATTTGGTTTGATTACGTGCTTAGCCACATTGATGTTATTTGGCATCATTTCCGCCCGCTTGCTTTACATTGCATATAGGGAAAATGAATTATTTAATCTGTTGGTGATTCTCGGTATCTCAATGCAATTCATCACACAATTCATAATAAACATAGGGGTAACATTGAGTGTTTTTCCTACCACCGGCATAACCCTGCCGTTACTTAGCTATGGTGGTTCTTCTCTTTTATCTTCGAGCATCGCACTTGGCATAATGCTGTCTTTCAGTAGAAACCAAGCTATCGCATTAAAGTTTCGTGAGCGTGTTATGCTTGGAAGGTATATGGACTAAACTTGTACCGCTCACAACTATTATTGGTATCCCTCCAAAATGGGTATCTGTTCAGATGAGTGGCAAAATAAGGTAGACGAGAAAAGCAACTATAGGAACAAATGGGTGTCATGCAAGTAGCTGACACTGGTATCCAGTCCTTTTGCACAGTTCCATCAAAAACGTTGTAAAGCGCTTTCGTGTTTACCAACTTAGTGCCCAATCTGGATCCCAGACTGGGATGACAAAAAAAGGAGCACTGGAATTTTTGTTTCAGCATTAGCCATGCATCTGAACAGATACCAGAAAATATTCCACTGACATGCTGAACAACAAATACATCACTATGTCGTTTATCGCAAAAACTTATATTTTTCGTAACCATTCACACTTAATTCTGCAATTCTTTGATCTCACTCATAGAAAGACCAGTAGTTTGAGCTATAATATTAAAAGAAACACCTGCTTTAAGTAGATTCTTTGCGACTTCAATTTCCCTCTCTTTTCTACCTTCCTCTTTAGCAAGATCAAGTCTGTATTCAAGAATGGCTTCTTCTTTGCGCAGATCCATTATTCTTTCTTCATAAGTTATTAGATCTTTTTCATTCCAGTGAAACTTATCTAATTCATCATATGCTAGCTTTATTATTGGTGATTTTTCCGCAATTTTTCTGAGATCTTCGTCCGTTGTTTCATCTGCATATTTGAAAAAAATAGCCAACGGTCTACTACACTTTCTAGTTGTTCTTCTCTACTCTTAGGAAATTTTGGCAGCTCTATGAAGATAAATTGAAAATCTTTTAAGTCATGCTCATTGGTTTTTTCATCTCTTATGGTATGGCTAGATATATAGTCAAGCTTATCAGGGAATAAGGTACAATTTGAAATCGCGATAAAGAAAATCTTCTTTAAATCAACGTATTTACCAGATTTATCAGCTTGTCTTGAGTAAGCCTTAGCAGCATAAAGTTGTGCGCGTTTTTCAAAGCCTTTATCACGAGCGAGCTGGTTAGGTAAGGAAGTAGTATTGCTACTACTCCCTCCCTTAGAAACGCAGCATGCAGGTTTCCCCACACTACGCTTGAGCCCCTTATCTAAGTCCTTCTTTTCTCGAACCGGCTTGTCCTTCATGATTCCTCAGAAAACATCATTCTTAATGGTGACACCAACAGTAGAGAACCTTCTCTTGAGAAAGAGCTTGCTAACATTTTTGTTTGTTTCACTCTTTCATCAAAATACTTTTTCCATTTTAAGTCAAGTGGATTTGCATCCGCCCTGATTTTAACATGTCGTCTGATAGGTATATCAATCAACCTAAGCAGTCTTAAATACCTTATCTCTTTCGGTTTGTTCTTGCATATGGGTGCAGCAAAGACCCATTGGCGTTGTTTCATTACCTTGAAGTAACGATTCTTTATCCAACGTAATCCTTTACGAGGATGTCTTTTCTTTGCCCATTTCCATAGAGCACACATAATTTCATGGTCTATTTTGTTAAAAGCTCTTTTCGCACACACATGGCTGTAGTAATTTCCCCATCCCCTTAATAGGGAATTGAGCAACTTGATTAGTACGGCCTGAGTGTTCGCTATGTTTGCCTTTATCAATGTACGTGCTTTATTAAGAAGTTTCTTAATACTTTCTTTTGAAGGTTTTATAATTAACTTCTTATTATACCTGCGTACATTACAACCAAGAAAGTCAAACCCTGTTGTAATAGATGTAATTTTTGTTTTCTCTTCGGAAAGGATAAGACCTCTCTCCTGAAGAAAGGACGATACTAGAGGTTTTACTTCATTTTCCAGTACTTCACGTGTGATTCCTGAAATGATAAAGTCATCTGCGTACCTGATTACATTTACTCCACTTCTGATTTTGCTTCTTCTTTTACTGCCAAGTTTACCAAATTGACTTTCCAATGATTTTTCAAGTCCATTTAGGGCTAGATTTGCTAGTATTGGAGAGATGATACTACCTTGTGGGGTACCTGCAGTTGTGGAATACAGAGTTTTTGATTCTAGGAAGCCAGCTTTTAACCAGCTATGAAGAATTTTCTTCTCCATAGGAATATGCTTCATGAGCCATTCATGGTTAATGTTATCAAAACACCCTTTAATATCACCTTCGAGTATCCATTGTAGTTGGTTACGGCTTGCCAGTAACAAGTGACAAGCCACAGTAGCGTCTGCGCAGGATCTTTTTGGTCTAAAACCATAAGAGTGACGATCACTGATCGTTTCAGCTATCGGTTCCAAAGCAAACAAGTATAATGCTTGCATGGCTCTATCTTTTATCGTAGGGATTCCAAGAGGTCTTCTTTTGCCATTAGACTTACTGATGTATATCCGTTTTAGCGGAGAAGGTTTGTATCCTCTTTGTTTTAATAGCTTTATTCCTTGAAATTTTGTGTTGCAAGTTGACCATATTTGACGATCTACACCTGCTGTGTTTTTTCCTTGGTTTTCAGTTACTCTCTTAACCGCCAAAGCTTTGCCGCTAAAAGAGCGTGTGAGAAGGTGTTGTAAAGTTTTCACCTTACCCCATCTGCCTTGTTGGACAGCCTTAACAATACGCCTCTGTAGCCTCATAACAACTTTTTGGCATTTCTTCCAGGGTAACTGGTTCCATGCTTCGGAGTTATTGGTAGGTGCACTTACAGTTGTACTTGTAATCATCTGCTTTCCTACCTTAAGTGGTTAACAAAGTTTCTTGTCATGAGGGACCAAATGGAAGTCTGCTCGTTTTCACGCGAATTAATGTTACAAATTCTATCCATTTCGTTACAAAATGGCATTCGCTTTCTCCATTATCCTTTACCTGCACATCCATCAGCATTCCTTGCGGGTTGCCTGCCATATAGGCGAAAATACAGGCTTATCCTGTTCCTTTTGTCATACAATAGTGGGTTAGGTGGCTTCTCTATACCGGTGGAATTATTATTTGCGTACATCCAGAAATGAAAAATGTAACTCATCCACATTACCTTTTGGTCGGAGCTTATCAGCATCTTTAGCTCTTTAATCGTTACGATACTTATGAAGCTTCACTTACGTTCACCATACCACTAAGCCTAGCCCTCCAACCACATGATGCTTGTAGTTTATGCTTTCTCTCACGATTGAGCATCTTCTTTATCAAGAGGAGGTTCATTGTCCGCGTCGCTCGGCACCAACTGGTTACCCAATTCGCACTGATGCGTAGACTCAGATGGCAAAACATCTGGTTCAATAAGCTTTAGAATCCTTTCAGTTTCTTTCTGAATGAATTCCTCTCCTTTTAAACAATATGACCGAAGGCTTTCAGGTCGCACCATTTCAATCACATACCTAGCCCCACTAGAGTCCCTGCAAAGAACATCAACTATACTTTGCTTATCAGAGGCAATTTCAGGATCCATTATAGTACTGAGGAATTCCACTTCTTGTATAGTATTTATCTCGGTAAACCCTAAAATATCATTCAAAAAATGTATGAGAATATTCTTATTTTTTTCAGTGCCAAATATTTTTTTGAAGGTTAAATCCAGCTTAGGGTCGAGAAACTTAGATAAAGCCATAGCCAAAGTGCTTAAAAATATTAATAATTATACACTATTATTAACAATTATTCAACCATATTTTTGAAGATAGCTATGCCGCCGCGAACCGTCATACCGCCGCGGTATCTCTAGATCCCGCTAACAAGCAGCGGGATGACGAATTACTTAACCGTCATACCACCGCGAACCGTCATACCGCCGCGGTATCTCGGCATAGATTCCGCTAACAAGTAGCGGAATGACGATTGTGTATCGTGTTTTGCTAAAAATCACAGAATGCAGTCTGGTCACCTTAATTAGAAGTTTAGCTTTAACTTTAAATGGACTACTCAACCGTGACAGACTTAGCTAAATTTCTTGGACAATCTGCATCTAACCCTTTTTTTGCTGCAGTAAAGTAAGCAAGGAATTGCATAGCAACACTGTAGATGATTGGAGAGATAAAATTATCAGTGTCTGGAAGTTGCACCACATCTGCGCAAACTCCCCTTAGGAATGGCGCTCCTTGTTTATCACTGAAGGCAATTACTTTGCCTTTTCTTGCAATAATCTCTTGTATATTAGATAGCGTTTTAAAGAATAAATCATCATAAGGGATAATTGCTATAACAAGCACAGTAGAGTCTATTAAAGCAATAGAACCATGCTTCATTTCTCCCGCTGCAATACCAGTTGTATTGATATATGAAAGCTCTTTTATTTTCAATGCGCCTTCCATTGCAACTCCGTATGAACTTCCTCTGCCGATTAAAATAACGTTATTGTGTTCTAATATACTGTCCGATATATGTTGTATTTTCATCACATTCAAAACGTGCTCAACATACTCGGGAATAGAGTTAATAGCGTTGCTTAGCTGTTTTATTCTCTCTCCACCCAGTACACCTTTTATTTTTCCAAGCTCCACGGCAAAGCATGCTAAAGTTGCAAGTTGCGCAGAAAAGGTTTTTGTTGAAGCAACACCAATTTCTGGCCCAGCAAGAGTATGTAACACAATATCTGAGATCTTTTCAATGCTGCTGCTAAATGTATTAGTTATACTAATGATTGTTTGCTTCTGTGATTTTGCATAACGCAGCGCTTCTATGGTATCTGCAGTTTCACCAGATTGAGAGATAAATAACCCAATGCTGCCTTCTTCCAGCTTGACGTTGCTATACCTAAATTCTGATGAGATTTCTAGATATACTCGAACTTGAGCGACATTTTCCAGCCAATACTTTGCTATTAGCCCAGCAAAATAAGATGACCCGCATCCAACTATAGTAATGTAACTCAGCTCAGAAAACAATTTTTTGTTAGCAAATATTACCTCTTTATATTGCTTGTAAAATTGATTTATTGTTTTGTTTAATGCACGCGGTTGCTCAAAAATCTCTTTTAACATGAAGCTAGGGTAACCATTTTTGCTAATTAGAAAATCACTTGGACTACTATTTTCTATACTGCGTTTAACTTGTGTACCATTGTTGTATATACTAACTCCACTAGATTTTATCACTGCAATGTCATCATCTTCCAAATGCGATATTCTTTCCACAAATGCACTTAAAGCATTAGAGTCAGATGCAGCAAACACTGTGTTACAGTTATAGCCTATTGCTAAAGGCAAATTTCTCTTCGCAACAAATAAGGCGTCTGGATATTCTGCAAATAATAAGACCAAGGCAAATGAGCCATGTAAGTTGTTTAAACACTTAAATAGAGAATCAATTGGCGACAATCCTTCATCAAGATATAAGGTTAGCATGTTTGGTATGATCTCTGTGTCAGTGTCAGTATGGAATGACATGCCCCTTTCTTCTAGACCCTTTTTTAGCAGATTGTAATTCTCAATTATGCCGTTATGAGCAACAACAACATTATTTGTACGAATGGGGTGAGCATTTTTAAGGCCTGGGACTCCATGTGTAGCCCAGCGAGTATGTGCTATACCAACTGTACTGTGAGACATCTTGCTGTCATCAACAACTTCACATAACCTTTCGACTTTACCTTCTGATTTTTTGACTTCTATCTTACCTTCGTTATTTATGATTGCTATACCTGAGGAATCATATCCCCTATATTCCAATTTTTGTAACCCAGTTAGTAAGGTTGGTATTACTGAATCACCGCTACTTACTACACCAAATATTCCGCACACAAATGGATCACCAAACAAACTTTTTTCTAAACATGTTAAGCATTTTTGCCTTTATTACTGGTTGATTTATATTCTTTTTATCATTCTTTCGATTTTACCTTTTTAATTGGTTTAGCTGCTACTTTTTGAGTTTCTTTGCTTAAAACCTCAGATATAGCGGACTTTAGAACTTTTATCTCAACTTTTGGTGCTATTTCTATTATAAATTGTGCATTTGCCTCATCAACTTTATTAACTTCACCTATTATTCCACCAGAAGTAATGACTGTATCACCACGTTTTATTTGATCTATCATCTTTCTATGTTCTTTTAGTTTTTTTTGTTGCGGGCGAATAATGAGAAAATAAAATACCACAAATATTAAAATCAGTGGAATAAAACTAGCAAAAGATGCGCCGATACTTGATGTATTGCTAGTTGCATCTGCTGCAAAAACTTCAGAAATGAGCATATTTAATCCTAATTGTTAATGATAAAAACAAACCTATTTAAGTATTAATTACAATACCATGCCATGTCAAGTTTGGTGAAGGCGTTTCTCAATACCGGCAATAATACTGCGAATTCTAAGTTATGCTAAAACTAACATGGCGGGAGTGATGAGACTTGAACTCACGACCTCATGCGTGACAGGCATGCGCTCTAACCAACTGAGCTACACCCCCCTAATTTCTTTTTAGCATTTTCGGGCTTCAACTTTAAAGCTAATAAACATGTTGCCCTTTGTCAATATTTTTTGTTTGCGCTTTGCTGTCTTTTCTATTACTATGTAAATAATTTAATTTCACACATGGCTTGTACAAGTAGTCCCATTAGGGTTATGCCATGGAAGATAAACTATTTGGAGGAATGATATATGACAAATTTGCCTAAAGTCACTGTGCGTGATTTAGCTGAATCTGGTGTACATTTTGGTCACAAAATTAGTCGCTGGAACGCAAAAATGGCTCCATACATATATGGAGTGCATCAAGAAAATCGTATACATATAATTGATTTGCGAAAAACACTACCATTGCTACAGGTGGCCATGAAGGCTTTATATGACGTTGCATTTCAAGGTGGTCGCATTCTATTTGTTGGTACAAAGTTTCAAGCTTTTGATATTATTGCAAGTGAAGCGATTCGTTGTGGTCAATATTATGTGAATCATCGTTGGCTTGGTGGTATGCTTACTAATTGGGGCACTGTTTCTTCTTCGATAAAAACCTTGATGCAATATGAGAAAATATTAAATGACGAGGATAGCATTTTAACAAAGAAAGAATTGGGAAACATTGAAAAGAAAAAGCAAAAGCTTGATAAGGCGCTTGGCGGTATTAGAGAAATGGGAGCAATTCCTGATATCTTATTCATCATTGATACTAATAAAGAGCATATAGCGGTTAAGGAGGCTAAGAAGTTAGGAATTCCAATAGTTGCAATACTTGATACTAATTCTGATCCAGATGGTATTACTTATCTAATACCTGGAAATGATGACTCAAGAAAATCAATAGAGCTCTATTGTAAATTAGCTACCGACTCTATATTAGCTGGAATAGAGTCTAGTCTAGCAAAATCTGGAGTTAAGATTGATGATATAAGGGGTGATGAGTTTATTCAAGAAAAAGAAGATGGTATTGTGCAAACTAAAAGGAGACGTAGTAAAGTTTACAAAGAAGAAGAAAGGGAGGTAGTAACAAATGAAGATGAATCCAGATGATATAAGAGAATTACGTGATAGAACAGGGCTTGGCTTAAGTGACTGTAAAAAAGCATTAGAAGAATGTGATGGTGACATTAAGAAAGCCGTTGATAAGTTACGTACAATAGGTCTTGCTAAAGCTGACAAAAAATCTGATAGAGTAGCTTCAGATGGGCTCGTTGCTATGTGTTTGACTGAAAATTGTGGTGTATTGATTGAACTCAATTGCGAAACCGATTTTGTCGCAAGGAATGAGAAATTTATAGAGTTAGTTTTAAATTTAGCATCAATTGCTCATCAAGAACGCTGTACTAGCGTTGATGAGTTAAAAAATGCCAAGTATGAAAGCATTGGCACAGTGCAGGAAGCTATTATGAATGGTACGTCAGTTCTTGGTGAGAAGCTAGAGTTAAGCAAGCTTTGTTACTTAGAAGCTAAGGATGGAGTTATTGCTGGCTACGTACATGGTGATGTGTGTGGCTTAGGTAAGATTGGTGCTTTAATTGCATTGCAATCATCTGGTGATAAGGCGAAGCTACAAGAGATTGGGAAACAAATAGCTATGCATGTAGTTGCTATGAAGCCTGAAGCTTTGTCTATAGATGATTTAGATCAAATGAAGTTGAACAACGAACGTTCTATAATTGAAGAGCAAGTGAGGAGCTTAAATAAACCTGAAGAAGTAGCAAAAAAAATAGTAGATGGACGAATGGCTAAGTACTATGAAGAAGTTGTTTTACTGGAGCAAAAATTTATAAAGGATGATAAGATGAAGATTTCTGATTTTATAAAATCAAGCGAGTTGAGTGCTGTTAAACTCTCTAATTACAAGTTACTTGTTTTGGGTGATGCAGATTAAATAGCAAAAAATGTTTATTTCAACAAATGAAAAAAGCGAAATAAAATATTCCAGGGTGTTATTTAAAATCTCTGGTGAGGCTTTGATGGGATCAAAGCAATTTGGTCACGATATGGAGACTATAGGTGAGTTATCTAAAGGCATAGTTGAAGTTTGTAATCTTGGAGTTCAGGTATGTATTGTTGTTGGTGGTGGTAATATCTTTCGTGGCACATCTGCGTCTTTAAGTGGTTGTGAAAGAGCAAGCAGTGATTATATTGGAATGCTTGCAACTATAATCAATGCTTTAATTTTACAAAACTTTTTAGAAAAAAATTTAGTAGCTTCTAGGGTATTATCTGCAATACCCATGGCCACTGTATGCGAACCTTACATCAGAAGGAAAGCTATTCGTCATTTAGAAAAAGGTAGAGTGGTAATTTTTGCAGCAGGCACAGGCAACCCATTTTTTACTACAGATACAGCTGCAGCCTTACGTGCTGTTGAAATGAATTGTGATGTTATTCTAAAGGGTACGCAAGTAAATGGTGTATACTCCGCTGATCCGAAAAAAAATGAGGATGCTGTAATGTATGATAGGCTTTCTTACACGGATTTATTGACTCGTGATTTAAAAGTTATGGATGCATCAGCAATTTCACTTGCTCGTGAGAATTCTATTCCAATTATAGTTTTTTCTTTGAAGGGAGAAAAAATAGTCAATATTATTAAGGGTCAAGGTACTTATACTATAGTTTCAGATTGTAAACAGTAGGTAATTTATGTTAAATGAAATAAAAGCTAAAACAAAAGAAAGAATGCTAAAAACTATTCAGTCCTTTCATGATGATATTAAAGGCGTACGCACTGGTAGAGCTAGTGCATCTTTGCTTGATGGTATAGTTGTAAACATCTATGGTGGGCATCAAAAGTTAAATCAAGTTGCAGGCGTTTCGGTTATAGATAACAAAACCCTATCAATTAAAGTTTGGGACATTAGTGTTGTAGGTGAAGTGAAAAACGCTATATTAAATGCTAACCTGAATTTAAATCCTGTTGTCGAGGGTAGCACCATACGTATAGCTCTTCCGGACTTGACACAAGAAACCCGTGAAAAATTAGTGAAATTATTGCATCAGTTTGCTGAAAATGCACGGATTGCCATTAGAAATATACGTAGAGATATTATGGAAGAAACAGAAAAAATGAAGGAAAATAAAGAAATCTCAGAAGATGATTTTCATGGTGCTAAGAAGGAAATACAAAATATTACTGATGATAATATAAAAAAGATTGATGGTGAATTGTCCATCAAAGAAAAGGATATACTGAATCACTAAATGATATGGAGAAAGCTTACATAGCAAATGATGTCATTCCAGTGTTTGACACTGGAATCCAGTCTTTACTATACAACTATCTGATGCACTTGTTTGAAATCAAATTTCCTGGATCCCAGTGTCGGAGCACTGGGATGACACCAATTTTGCATTCAAGTATCAACTATTGGTGTCACTACAGTAACTCTCTTCCTGTCATGCAAGTAGCTGACACCTTCCAGGTGTCCATTGAAATCCAAAAAATTTCACTCAAGTCAAAATTAGGTTAAATTTAAATGTTGAATCAAGAATCTTTACCGAAACATTTAGCAATTATTATGGATGGTAATGGTAGATGGGCGAACAATCAAGGAAGGGTAAAAATTGATGGTTATAAAAAGGGCAGTGAAGTTGCATACGATATTGCCAAGTATTGTACGGACTTAACTATACCCTACTTAACTTTGTATGCATTCTCTATGGAGAATTGGCTTAGACCTAAAAACGAAACTGACTGTCTATTTGATTTATTTTACTCCGTTTTAACTAATGAAGATAAAGTCAATTTCATTTACAATTGTAACATTAAGTTGAATTTTATTGGCAATTTAAGTCTGTTACCCAGTAAAATATTGGATCAAATTAAAAAAGCAGAAGAAATGACACATAAGAACGATGGTTTATTACTCACTGTGGCAGTCAGTTACGGAGCAAAGCAAGAAATTACACAAGCTATAAGCAATATTATAAAAGAAAATATTGCTTATGTATCAGAAGAGGAATTTGAAAAATTTCTGTATACTAAAGATTTGCCAAAATTGGATTTATTAATTCGCACTGGCGGCGAAAAAAGGTTAAGCAACTTTTTATTATGGCAAGCAGCTTATGCTGAATTGTATTTTTGTGATACTTTATGGCCTGATTTTTCTTGTCAAGATTTGAGTAAAGCATTAGAAGATTATACAAAAAGAGAGAAAAAATATGGTAGATAATAATTTTATAATTAGAATGTTGTCCTCAATAGTAATATTATTCATATTTTCCTTTGCTACATATTTCAGTGATTTATCGTTTTACCTATTGATTTTTTCGATAGCAGTTTTATCTTCTTTTGAATGGTATAATCTAACCCAGGGAAACAAAATTTTATACGTTTTTGCATTATTATTGATTGCACTACCAAGCGCCTCATTAATATATTTATATAATCTACCACAGGGAAAATACGCATTAGTATGGTTCGTCTTAACCATTTGGGGAATTGACGTTACTGCCTACCTGTTTGGCAAGAATTTTGGTGGAGCTAAAATTTGCCCAATTATTAGCCCTGGAAAAACTTGGGCAGGACTTCTTGGTGCGATTTTAGCTGGAGTAGTGTGCACAATTTTTGGATCAATATTTTTTGGTCTATTTTCAATTTTTTATTCTCCAATCATTGGCCTTGCAATTGCTATTCTAGCGCAACTTGGCGATTTCACTGAGTCGCTTGTTAAAAGAGCTTACGGTGTTAAAGATAGTGGAAATATGATACCTGGCCATGGGGGAGTGCTCGACCGTATGGACAGTTTCATTTTTACTGCCCCTCTTATTGCTATTTACATAAGCTAAGTCTGCAGAAGTGCCATTAGAGCTCATCCCTAGTCAGCTCCCCAACCGCTTCTACAGTGCAGTCATGGACAAACGTCTTTTCACAATAAGGGCAGGCTATTTCCTCTTCTTCTCCCATATCTAAATATATTAATGGATGGCCGGAACCCTCATCATTCTCATCACCATGACAACAAACTTTTCTATTATTAACCCTCACTTTTGACATGCTGCTCCTTTAGCTTATAACATTTTATATATTGAATATACCCATTCAGAAATAAAAAACAACAAGCACTATTCTCCATTTTTTATCCTATTCAGGTTAATCAATTCGTTTTGAACACCTTTTGATACAAATTTGCTAACATCTTCTCCTAATCTTGCTCTTTCCTTTACAAAGCTTGATGAGATAAATTGAGTATCTTCAGAAGCAGGAAGAAATATGGTTTCGATTTCAGGAAGAAGTTTATAATTTACCCAGCTCATTTGAAACTCGTAATCAAAATCCGATACTGCTCTTAATCCCCTAATAATAACAGAAGCATTCTGCTCTTTGGCAAACTTCACTAGCAACCCATTAAAAGATATAACATCTGCATCAATTCCTAGCCCTTTGATTTCATTTTCAGCCATGCTTGTGCGTAGCTTTGTGTCAAAGGCAGTATGCTTATTAACGTTTTCTGCAACTCCTATTATTAATTTATCGACTAGTTTACACGCTCTTTTGATTATGTCAAGATGCCCAAAAGTTATAGGGTCAAATGTGCCAGGGTAGATTCCTATTTTGTCATTAATGTTCATCCTTTATTTTTATAAACTACTTTAAAAACTTTTGATAGACATAATAACATTTTTTATCTAAAAATAAAAGTATACAGTTGGCCTGATAGCTCAGTTGGTAGAGCAAAGGACTGAAAATCCTTGTGTCGCTGGTTCGATTCCTGCTCAGGCCACCTTCTCTTTCTTGGCAAACTTGCCTTTTTGTTATAAAATACTCTATATCGTAATATAAATATTAGGGAGGCAAGTCATAGTATATAAATATTATAATAAACTATTTAATATCTTATTAATTATAGTTCTATTATTAAGCAATATTACTTATGCTGGCGTTAGTGAAAAACCGGCATCTCAACATGTAACCAGAAAAGAAGAACCAGCGTCAACTGTCTTGACGGCAGAAAATACAGTAAATAATGACATAGTTGTTGGTTTGTTGAAAACGGAAGAAGCACATGAGCTTGGGCTATCTCAAAATATCTACGAGATGTTTAATAACTTTGGAGTTAAAACCGTACTCATTGACTACAATAAAATAATTAACTTAAAAGAAATCCAAGAAAAGTCGCTTATCTTTGCAAAACAAGATGAAACATTGGCAAAGAAGCTAACATTAGACCGAATAAAAGTTGAAGTTGCAAAGTTTGTTAAAGAGCACAAAATAAATAGAATATTTATTCCGGATAATTTACACTCAGCACCCACTCCTTGTCGCCAGCTTGTTACTGAAGCAATTGTAAAAATAGTGGATGATAACCCTGCAATTCATTTACTTGGCATATGTGAAGGCATAATGAATGCAAAGGGAATTGAAGTAGTGAGTGTTGTGAGTGATGAAGAGAAACGAAGATCTCATTTAAAATCAGCACCTAATCCACAGAAAGAGGATCTACCTCTCCAGCAGATAAAGATCGTTCCAAATAGTCGTTTAGCAGAAGTAGTAGCCAAATTCCTAATACCTAATGAAAATGGCTGGTTTTCAACATATTTTCCAGATGCTCATTCAGGAGCAGTAAGTAATACACCAGAAAATAGAAGAAAATTGGAGTCACTTGGATATAAAGTTGCAGCATTTTCCAGTGAGGGGGTAATAGAGGCTATTGAAGATAAGCATGGTAATGTTCACTTTCAAAGTCATCCAGAAGCCCTTGTTGTGAAGTCAGATAAAAACCTCTATTTATCAAATCACAAGGAACGTCAAGTGTCTACACTAGTTGCTATAGCGATTATGAATGATTTTCTTTATCGTGCTTAATGGCTATAGCTTTAGGCTTACCGACGATTTGATAAACGATAGATTTGTCATGTATCCGTTCAGGCAATGGCGTCAACTTAAGGAAAAATATCAGCGATAGTGTATAAAATTTCTCTCCAAATTTTTTATCATTAAATTATCCAAAGAGTGCAAGGGACAGCACTTTTGTTTCTATTTTATTGCAACAAAAAAGTTTAAAATGTGTCTTTTTTAGGTGAGGCATGCAAAAAGGAAAAGATCTTATCTTACAAATTAAAAATGCAATATACTCGAAAACTTTTCAGAAAATCCATTGTGTTGAGTTTTACACGAACAAGAAAACTTCCTTTTTCGACAGTATTTTCTATGATTTTAAAGTTAGTTAAAAAAAGTTTGGGAATAGAATGTGAACTTATGGAGCCATTGACATGTACCCTCAAAGCAAGCTTTTTCTAAAGCAAGGTATAAGATTTGCCATACAGGCTTTCAAGAATTTAAGCATCCAAACAGCCTATCAGGATGAACCTGAGTTGGAGAGGCTATAGACTTATTGCAGCAGATGGTTCTGGTATGAGATTACCCAGCTCTGGGGAAATTGTATCCGAGTTTGAACCAAATGGAAACTGACCTTACCCAGAAAAAGTGGAGAGAAAGTTTGGAATGTTTTTCACAAAGAGAATGATGAATCAAAATGCTCAGGAATGCAATAGTTAATAGTGACGTTGTTTGTTATAAAAAATTTCTATGTATTCAAATATTGCAGTTCTAGTTTGTTGAGCAGAGTGTTGTGAAGTATCAATAAGTATTTCTCTTTTCAATGAGCTAAAGAAGCTTTCCACAACAGAATTGTCGTAACAACAACCTTTATGACTCATCTATGTTTTTTATGGATAAGAGATATTGATAACCTTGCGAAGTATATTGTGAACCTTGATCACTATGTAATAGTAGATTTTTGGCAGGTTTACGCTTGTTAACGGCCATTAATAAAGAGTCCATAACCAATTGTTTATTTATTGAACTGCTCATTAACTACCATGCGTGAATATAGATCGATTATTGTTGCCAAATATAGCCATCCTTCTTTGGTTTTTATATAAGTAATCCCATACTTTATTTGGTTGATCGACAATAAAGTTTTGGTCTAATATATTGGGAGCTACTGTCCGTTTGTTGTTTCTTAATTTTAAATTTTCTTCTCAATATAGCCTGAATACCATTTTTCTGCATAATACTTTGCACTGTTTTTAAGTTGCAACTTTTACCCAAAGCCTTTAATTCAGCATGAATTTTAGGAGCTCCATATCTACATTTAGAAGCTTGATATATTTTTTGAATATCTGCTAATAACTCTTTATTTGCTGATTCTCTACTGCTTATTTTCCTTGTAGTCCACTTATAGTAGCCACTAGCAGAAAACCCTACATAATTCCTGCACTTTATAGTGTTTACTATGCTCTTTTATGAAAAAATATTTTACTCTTTTTGACTGGCCAGGGCTTTTTTTAAAATGTCTCTTTCTCTTGTTACTTTTGCTAACTCTTTCTGTAAATCAAATCTCTCTTTGTCATAAGGTGCTACATCTGGAAATGCATTTGCCGCTGACTTTTTTTCGTTATATTTCTTCATCCATTTTCCTAATACACTATCCCTTATTCCTAGATCTCTTGCTACTTTTGCAACTGGTTGACCTACCTTTCTTTGTTCATTTGCCAGCTTAACAGCTTCCAATTTGAATTCTGCCGTGTATTCTCTTGCCATTTCTAATCCTCCAAAATTTTATTTTACCCGAAAAAACTCCTTTCTTTCTCTCCACTTTTTCTGGGTAAGGTCAGTATGGGAAAAGGTGAAAGATGTACTAAAAAACCCAGAGATGATAAAAAAGGAATACCAACGTAGAGTATTAGAAAATAAAAATGATGAATCATCAGAGAAAAAGTTTGCAAGAAGAGAAAATCAAATAAAAGAAGGTATCGAAAAATTAATGGAAGATTATTATAGTCAAGAAAATGCAGGAGAGAAAGGATATATAAGCGAGGAAGAATTTAAACAGACAATGAGAAAAATGAAAGAACGCTTACAAGGGATAGAAGAAGAGAAAAAAAAGGTAGTTGATCAGAAGGCAGTAGAAAAAGGAATAAGTCTTATTATAAATAGCATAAAGAATTTTTATTCTAGTGTAAAATCGAACCTGGAACAGCTAGATTGGCAAACTAAGCGCGGCATTATTAAAGCATTAATAGGACAAATTAACATTGGTTGTGATCAGGTAGAAGTAGGATTTCAGATCGAAGAACCAGCACAGGATGGGGGAATTCTTAATTTGTATCATTGTACTACACATCATGATAGTGAAGCTATTGTATTTGCTTTCGCCAATCTGCAGATTAAAAGGTAAGGATTACTTAATGTATCGGCGTCTTATGTTCAATTTTTTGCAGTATATAGATACTGTATGTCTTTACAAAACTTCATCTACATCTAGATTTTTATCTAAATAAGCTGAACGTGCTTATAAAGCGTTACAAGACATCAAAAAATGCCAATACTCGACAGAGATAGTAAAAGACTAGCTAACTCGGGGATTCTTTGTCTTTTTTTCTGCTTAGTAAATTTCTTAAACATTTGCAGCGTAAGTTAGTTGCAATTAAAAGCAGCTTAATCTTGCTTGTCAAGCGTTTAAAACATAAAAAACGCCAATATTTTAAAGCGGATAATAACCCCAGGGCTTCTTTTGCCTTTTTTTTTATTTGGTAAATTTCTTAATATTTATAGCTAAACGACAATCGTCATCCCGCTACTTGTTAGCGGGATCTAGAGATACCGCGGCGGTATGACGTAGGACTGCTGTCATCCCAGTGCTCCTTTTTTTGTCATCCCAGTCTGGGATCTATTTTGCATGTAACTCCAATTGTGTTTTGGCATAAAACGCGACGCGTATTAGACTTATTTGCAAGCAAAGCTTGCTAGATCCAAGTAGTCAGGGCACTGGGATGACAGGAGAAGGAAGCACTGGGATTGGGATGGAAAAGGCTATTTGTGTGATGCCAATGAGTGATAGAAAGTTCTGCAAGAAGTCATTAATTGCAAAAATTTAATATAAATTATAAAATAAATCCACTGAATAAAAAATATATGCTAATTAGTACAACATCAGAACTGGAGAATACATGTGAAGAGTTAATAGCAAAAAAGCCGAAATTTATAGCAGTTGACACGGAGTTCATTAGAAATAATTTAATCTACTACCCAAAATTATCGTTAATTCAAATTTCTTACGGAGAGAAGAGTTTTATTGTAGACGCATTAGTGCCAGAAATTGATTTATCATTCATTAAGAAAATAATGCTAAATCAGGGGATAACCAAAGTGTTTCATAGCTGCCGGCAGGATATAGAATCCTTACTCACTGTGTTTAAATGTATTCCCACTCCCATTTTTGATACCCAAGTTGCTGCTATGTTTTGTCATTATTATCATGACTTTATTGGTTACTCAAAAGTAGTGGAGCAATATCAAGGAATAGCACTGGATAAAATTAAAGCTAAAAATTCAGATTGGTTAAGGCGTCCGTTGTCCGAAGATCAGTTAGATTATGCAGTAAACGACGTGGTACACCTATATGACCTATACCAAATATTGTGCAATAAACTTGAAGAAAATAATAGGATGGGTTGGTTTCAAGAAGAGATGGAATCAATAGTTGATATAAATAAGTATTTACATAGCCCAAAAGATGCATGGAAGAGGATTAAATTTAATTATGAAGTAAATCCAAGATTGATACTAACTGTTAAAGCAGTTAGTGAGTGGCAAGAAACCTTAGCACAGCGCTATAATATGAACCGTAATAAAATAATCAATAATGCTGTAATAGCTGATTTTATTGAAAAAAATGTAGAGCATGTTGATGAGATTTTAGATGATCTCAAGAGGAATACAAAAAATATAAAAGATGCGGATTTACTAGAGTTTGTGAATATTTTTAATGAAAATGAGAGAAATTGGATGCAGCAAAACAACACCTTATCGAGTAATTATGACAAATCTGTACTTGATATACTCTCAATTATTTTAGATAGTAAATGTAAAGAAAGTAACATATCAAGGAAATTAGTTTCTTCAAAAGATGAGTTAACCGGGTCAATATCTGGACAGACAGATAAATTATTCAAGGGATGGAGATATGATTTTTTTGGCAGGTCAGTTGAATCATTTTTGAACACAAGCTCAAAACTTGAGATTTCAGCAGTGAAATCCGCAAATAATATAACCAAAATTCAGAGTAATTTAGTGGAGAATAACTGTTGCTAAAGTAACTTAGATTTATCGACAATCGTCATCCCGCTACGTGTTAGTGGCTAAGAGATACCGCGGCGGTATGACGGTTAAGTAGGGTGTTATCCAAGTAGCCCTGACTACTTGGATCCAGGAAAATTGATTGTGCACTATACAACATAAAAGCTAGATTCCAGACTGGAATAACACCACCTACAAATTGCAATGTTCGTATAGTTATGTGCTTGACACTGAGATCTAGAAAATCTAGTTAATATATATAGAGAAACCTTAGCTATAGTTTCAAAAGAAGTCGAATGTATTTTGTTATATGATTATAAGTCTAACAGGCGGAATTGGGGTAGGAAAGAGCTTTGTAGCTAATTGCTTTCAAGAGTTTGGTGCTGTTGTATTTGATGCTGATTCTGTTGTACACCAACTTTATAAAGTGGATAAAAGCATAATAAGTTATGCAGAGAAAAATTTTCCTGGAGTGGTAGTAAATGGTGAAATAGATAGAACAGTACTGTCTAAATATTTCTTAGCCTACGATGAAAATTGGAAACAATTTCAATCTTTGGTTCACTCTGCTGTGCTGCGTGAATTAGAATTTTTTATTGCCAAGGAAAAAAAGATCGATAGAAAACTTTTAGTTTTAGATGTGCCACTTCTATTAGAAACAAAATTTTATTTATATTGCGACCTTATTGTTTTTGTTCATGCAGATAGCGTTGTGCAAGCTCAAAGACTTAACGAACGCAACATAGATAAAGAAAAGCTTAATCTAATCTCCGATGTTCAGTTATCTATTGAGGAGAAAAGGAAGATGAGTGACTTTATTATCGATACCAGTGTAAGCAAAGAGTATGTTTTTTCTCAAGTAAAAGATATAGTGGATTCATTAAACCTAAACACGTAGCTCTACGTCATACCGCCGCGGTATCTCTAGATCCCGCTAACAAGCAGCGGGATGACGGTTGTCAGGATCCCAGCAGCCTCCCTCCCCTGTCATCCAAGTAGCCCCCTATGGTGTCATCCAAGTAGCCCAGACTACTTGGATCCAGGAAAATTGATTGTGCACTATAGCAACATTTTTGATCAAAAACTGGATTCCAGTGTCAAGCACTGGAATGACACCCTTCCGATGGGAACTGCTCTCAAACTACAACAGCATGAGTAGCTACAGAAGCTTTAATGATACAAGAAAAAATAAACAGCTATCATTTTTTTAGTAATTAAGTAAAATAGAGTGAAAGATTGCGAGGAAGTTTTGAAAAATAAGATAAAAAAGATAGTAATTTCAGGAAAGGAAGTGTGGCCAATCATCGAAGGTGGTAAAGGCATTGCAGTTAGTGATGGGAGATCAAGCGGAGCATTTGCTGCAGCAGATGCTGTGGGTACATTTTCTGGTGCAAATGCTAAGCTTATTGATGATAATGGCGAGTTAGTGCCACTAATTTATAAAGGCAAAACAAGAAATGAAAAGCATAGTGAATTGATTGAGTATAGTATTGAAGCTGGAATTAGTCAGGCAAGAATAGCAAATGAAATATCAAAAGGTCATGGAAGAATACACATGAATGTACTTTGGGAGATGGGAGCAGCAGAACGCGTACTTCATGGCATATTAGAAGGAGCGAAAGGTTTGATTCATGGTATTACCTGCGGTGCTGGTATGCCTTATAGGCTTGGAGAAATTGCAGCTAAATATCAGGTTTATTATTACCCTATTATCTCATCGGTGCGTGCTTTTAAAGCATTATGGAAGCGTGCTTACCAAAGAATATCTTCCTATTTGCTTGGTGGAGTAGTGTATGAAGATCCATGGCTTGCTGGAGGGCACAATGGACTGAGTAACAGTGAAGACCCAGAGCTACCACAGGCTCCATTTGAAAGAGTTGCAGAGCTTAGATCTTTCATGAACGAGATCGGTCTTTCAGAAACACCAATTGTTATGGCAGGAGGAGTGTGGCATTTGAAAGATTGGGAACATTGGTTTGACAATCTGCAAATTGGACCAATAGCTTTTCAGTTTGGCACTCGTCCACTTTTGACGAAAGAAAGCCCAATTTCTGCAGAGTGGAAAAAGAAGCTACTCACTTTAGAAGAAGGTGATGTATTTTTAAATAAATTCAGTCCAACAGGGTTTTACTCATCTGCGGTGAGGAATAATTTTATACGTGAGTTACAGGAACGAAAATTACATCAAGTAAATTTTTCAGAAAATGCCAGCGAAGAATCCAATAGTGAATTTGCAATGGGTAGCAGAGGTAGGAAGATCTACCTTACTGCAAAAGACAAAGAACTGGCAAATACATGGACTAAAGCAGGGTACACAGAAGCAATGAAAACCCCAGATTCAATTGTTATTTTTGTGACGCCAGATAAATTTAAACAAATAAGAGAAGATCAAATCAATTGTATGGGATGTTTGAGCCATTGTTTGTTTAGCAATTGGAAAGATCATGGTGACCATTCAACAGGACGAAAGCCAGATCCGCGTAGTTTTTGCATACAAAAAACACTGCAAAACGTTATACACGATGGTGATATTGAGAACGAACTCATGTTTTCCGGGCACAATGTGTACAAATTTAAGCAAGATCCATTTTATGAGAATGGCTACGTACCGGCAGTAAAAGAACTGGTGGAAAGGATATTGACTGGGTATTGAGTCAGTGACCTTACCCAGAAAAAGTGGAGAGAAAGTGTGGAATGTTTTTTACAAAAAGAATGATGCATCAAATTGTTCTGGAATGCAATAGTTAATAGTGACGTTGTTTGTTATAAAAAATTTCTATGTATTCAAATATTGCAGTTCTAGTTTGTTGAGCAGAGTGTTGTGAAGTATCAATAAGTATTTCTCTTTTCAATGAGCTAAAGAAGCTTTCTGCAACAGAATTGTCGTAACAACAGCCTTTATTACTCATCTATATTCTTTACAGCTAAGAGATATTGATACCCTTGCGCAGTATATTGTGAACCTTGGTCACTGTGCAGCAGTAGATTTTTAACAGGTTTACGCCTATTAATGGCCATTAATAAAGAGTTCATAACCAATTGTTTATTTATTGCACTACTCATTAACTACCATACGTGAGAATTATTGCTGCCAAATATAGCCATCCCTCCTTGGTTTTGATGTAAGTAATCCCATACTTTATTTGGTTGATCAACAATAAAGTTTTGATCTAGTATATTGGGAGCTACAGCTCTATTATCTGTTTGTTGTTTTTTAATTTTAAACTTTCTTCTCAGTATAGCCCTGATGTCATTTTTCTGCATAATACTTTGCACCGTTTTCAAATTGCAACTTTTACCCAAAGCCTTCAATTCAGCATGAATTTTAGGAGCTCCATATCTACATTTAGAAACTTGATATATTTTTTGAATAGCTGCGAGTAGCTCTTTATTTGCTGATTCTCTACTGCTTATTTTTCTTGTGGTCCACTTATAGTAGCCACTAGCAGAAAATCCTACATAATTCCTGTACTTTATAGCAGTTACTATATAAAAAAATATTTTACTCTTTTTGACTGGCCAGGGCTTTTTTTTAAATGTCTCTTTCCCTTGTTACTCTTGCTTTGTAAATCAAACCTCTCTTTGTCATAAGGTGCTACATCTGGAAATGCATTTGCCGCCGACTTTTTTTCGTTGTGTTTCTTTATCCATTTTCCTAATAAACCACCCTTTATTCCTAAATCTCTTGCTATTTTTGTAATTGTTTGACCTGCCTTTCTTTGTTCATTTGCCAGTTTAACAGCTTCCAATTTGAATTCTGCCGTATATTCTCTTACCATTTGGAGAGTAGACCGGCGGAACTTCCCCACCAGTCTCTCGCAGAACTGTGCATGAAGTAGAGTGGGCAGCCAGCGAGTTACTTGTTAAGTACTTTTCCAACAACCCCTCTCCGAACCACGCATGATCGTTTCCGTATCACGTGGCTCTCCAATAATCTAACGTTTTAAGGAGTCACCATCATATTTTCCATATTGGATTTTCTTATGGCATTCATGACAAACAACAAGAGTCTTCCTCTGTCGTTCAATCATTCTCTTTTTCCATTTCGGTAGCTCAGTATTACGTTTACCTAGCAAATCAGCAAGTTTACGTACGTGATGTACTTCAATCTGCTCTTGTGATTTACATAATTCACAAGTTTGTGCCAATAGTCTTTGCTCTATTTCACTACGCTTATTCCATATTGGTATAAGGTTATCACTTATACTTACCCATTTATTCCATTTTAGTGACACAGCACCAAAGTGTGTAATTAATGGTATCTTTGATGGTAAACGATCTACTCTGACTTGGATGACTTTTCGTTTTTCACCTTCGTCGTTTTCAATCATTGCACCAAATTTTCTATAAATTTTCCTGCAAGTTGTTTTGTATTTAGATGCTAAAGTCTTTACTAATGATACTTCCATCACATACTTCAAATAACTTAGTGTGTGAAGGTTGTAGGCCATTTTGTAATATTGTACAATTCCTCGATATTCAGTTTGATACTGAGCAACAATACTGTAAGCTGTATCAAGTGTACGTTGAGGTAAATGTATAGGCTTTCCACAACGCATATATTCAGAACACTTTTTCTGCTTTATATGATGTGGTACACGTAACCCAATACTACCGTTAATACATCGTTGTGTCCGATGATCATGTTTATCATCTGCATGCAAGACGTGTATTTTATAACCTAAAAAATTGGCTTTGCTATCACACGCGTGTGTAATAAGCGTTTTATCTTCATTAAGCATAAGTTTGAGCTCCTCATTGAGGAATTTAGCAATCTCATTTTTAATTTGTTCAGCTTCATTTTTTGGTCCTGCAAACCCTACCAGAATATCATCAGCATACCTAACATACCAAAGACGTCGATAATTTAGATCACAAGAATCCTTAGATGGCATACCCTGCACTAATTGACGCAGTTGTTTTGCTTGATCCCAGTTCCCTTGTTTTCTCATCATCGATACTTGCATGGTTAACCTTAAATATTTTGGATTTGTCTTTCTTCGCTTACCTCGGTTATTTGCTGGTATTAGTATATGTTCCACATGTTTATCTAACCGATCGAGTAATATGTTACTCAAAATTGGACCAATAATAGAACCTTGTGGTACCCCACTATGACTCTTATTGTACTTCCAATTTTCCATATATCCTGCTTTTAGCAGTCGATTGATTAGCTGAATAAAACGGTTATCTTGGAAGCTTTCACTCAGTATTTTCAACAACATAGTATGATCAATTGAGTCATAACATGCACTGAGATCTCCCTCTATAAACCATTTTGTACCTCTGCCTTTTTGCATTACTGCTCTTAATGCAGTGTGGCATCCACGCTTTGGTCGAAATCCATGTGAACATTCACTAAATTTAGGCTCATAGTAGGCTTCCAATATTAATCGGATTACTTCTTGAAGTAACTTATTTGACCATGTTGGCAATCCTAACGGCCTGCGTTTACCACTCTTCTTTAAAATATAGATACGTTTTACTGGTGTCCACCGATATCGCTCATAGCGTAAATCCTCTATGATTTTATCGATTTTCTCCAAAGACATACCATCAACTGTTTCAGTTGTCACACCTTCTGTCATAGCACCTTTATTACGACAAAGTTTGCCATACGCTCGAAGGTAAAGATCACGCTGATAAAGTAGGCGATATACGTTTTTAACCGGCAAATTTCTTTGTCCACGTTCACGTATAATGTTAAGTATTGTTTCAGCTTTCCGCATCTTGCGTACCTCCCAATTTCAACATTCAATTATCTGTCACCCTTTGCCCTGTATGTGGCTTTCCCACGCTCCCCGGTGATTCGTTACTTTCACGACTACTACGATGACTCCGTAACCATAGAACTCGCGTTCCTTAGGTCATCCCATGTTCCGTCACTAAGAACTGTTCTAGATCAACTTAGGTTTTCCATTCATCCTCTTAAATAAGTTCACTACTTATCGTTCTACAGCCAGAATGTCACACAAACGAAAGTTTAATCTGTGCTTACCGTAGACATGGGGTTTTAAATGCGATACCCATGGATGTGAAGTCCCACCCCTGAAGATTAGAATTCAAGCAGTTTAGCTTTAACCATATTGATCAGGTGTTGCAAGCCGTTATCTTACACATCTTCAGATAACTCTCGCTTTACATACATGCTCTTGTCCTCCTTCCCTTTCGGGTTAAAGTTAGTTGTTCACCTCGAGGCCATTTATTCTGAACCCCGCTTAGCTCTGCTAAGTATTTCTTAATGCGTACCACGGCGCACCCTCGCGACTCACACAGCTCCCATTATTCAGTCTTTTGACCTAAAGCTAGTGTCCAGTGGTAAAAAGTATTTGTCCCTTCTTTCCTCATTTTTCCTAGAAGTTGCCTCGCTAGTCTTCCATGATTTCGAAGCTTCTTATACTTTCTTCTGACCCACTTTTCTAGGTGCTGCTCTATGTTTCTCAGAGGTTTATATATCTCTTTCCTGTAAAACCTGCCATAGTACTGATACCAGCCTCTGACTATTGGATTTACTGTCTTTGATATTTCCTCTAATGTTTTGTGTGTATTTCGTAGTATTTTCCAGGACCTTATGGTTGTAGTAATATTTTTCTTGGCCTTGTTGCTAATTGCGGGAAGAAATGAAACAAAATGCTTTCCTATTTTATTTCTTGCTAACCTGGGTCTAAATGTGTAACCCAGAAAATCAAAACTTTGTTTAGGAAATTCATTTTTCCTATTGTCATCCTTGCAGTACACAATTTGTGTCTTTGCAGGATGTAATTTTAGCTTATACTCAGCCAGTCTTTCTTCAATTGCTACCCTCATAAATTCCGCCTGTCTACTACTCTTGCAGTGCACTATCGCATCATCTACATACCTCTCAAATGGTATTGTTGGGCACTTTCGTCTCATCCACTCATCAAATACATGATGCATAAATATGTTTGAGATCAGCGGGCTTATTGAACCTCCTTGCGGAACTCCTTTATCCCTAACTACCTTACTTCCATCTGCTTGCTGAATTGGCGCTTTCATCCATCTTTCAACATACAGTATGACCCATTTGCAGTCTATGTGCCTTTTGATAGCTCGCAATGCCAACTCGTGGTCCAAATTGTCGAAAAATCCTGCTATATCAAGATCTATCGTCCAATCGTACCACCAGCATCTTTTCCTCGCAGTTCCTACCGCATCCAGTGCAGATTTGTTTGGTCTATAACCATATGAATCTTCATGAAACTTCGGGTCTACTAACGGTTCTAGATACATTGTAGCTGCTGTCTGCGCTATCCTGTCCGATACTGAAGGGACACATAAAATTCTTTGTCCCCCTTCTGTACCTTTTGGTATTGCTACAGCTTTTACAGGCTCTGGAAAATAACTTCCAGATGACATTCGATTCCATAGCTTGTACAGATTATCTTTTAGATTTTCTTCAAACTTTGTTATCGTAACCTCATCTACACCAGCAGCACCCTTATTTTTCGATACTTGTTTATAAGCTCTCCAAATAACTTGCTTCGGTATATCAAAAGACTTTGTTTTACTCATTAACTCCTCCCTTTCGGTTGATAAATAATTAAAACTGAATAACTCAGCCCCTTCGCTCCATTTCCATTACAGAAATTTCTTCACTACTACGAGCTGATCCGCCCCTGTTCTTCGCATCGGTACTCTCATCCTTGAAGTTTAGCTTCTTGGATTTCTCCCTTATCATCGAAATGACAGGTTCCCGCAGTTCTACACAATAGCCCAAAATGGATCCGCGCCACCTATATGCCGGACGCCATCTATCCAGTAAACAAGTTTCCGATAGATTTATCCCAGGTTAGGCTAGAACACCTGGTTTTGACATCTTCTATGAAGTTTCGACACTTCATCAGTGGTTCATTTGCATTCGCCTCTCCATTTTACACATGACGCATAATTGCGCCTTTTCCATAACGCTCACTACCATGGCTCTTTACCAAAGCAGCTTATGGCTGTTTGAAGCCTGCTCTTGTAAACCGGCTCCGAGGGACCTACCCTCATCTATTGTGCAGCTTCAACTGATCGCTTCTACGGCACACCTAACCTCCAACTTTTCACTTTTTGCCCTACTTCATAGTCTAGACTTTTTTCCATACAAAGAACCATACATATAATATCTTCTACTATAGCTCAAAGGCTCCAGATATAACGGCAAGAAAAAACCTCTGGAACCTTAAAGTTGGCTGTAGACGCATTAAAGTTCTCTAAAGGTTTCTTTACTACCTGCACGTATTCTATTTACCCACGGAGACAATACTTCATTATTGCTAACCTCTTTTATAGCATACTTTTCATTCCATATGCCACATCTAGTGAAATTACCTTTCTCTACTGCTTCTTGAAGTTTCACTCCTCCAAAAAGACAATTTTTTCCTATTTCTTCTCCTCTTTCTTGTAATTTAGACCACATTTCCTTGTTTTCTACTCTGACTTGTACTTGATCATATTTTTTTACATCGTGGTACAATATAATATTTAGCTTACCAATGCTTGTAGGAAATTCTAACATGACAGAGCTGCCATCTGAAATATCGGTATAGTTTCTTATACCTCCCTTCTCACTTTTAACCTCAACTGCATCATTACCAATTTTTAAAATATTACTTCCTAACTCTCTCAGTATTTTGGCTACCTCTACCTTACTATTCCCAGAAAATTCTATGTACGATGTTGTATTATCTATCTCAACATCTATTAATTCTCCTTCTTGAAGAGCACTTTCGCCAGCTTTCTCTAGTTCTTCTAGTCTCTCATCTATCTGTGGCTGAACTTCTGGCTGTAGCTCATTATAGATTTCACCTATCAATTTATTCTCCAATAAAGTATCATGAAACTCTGCACCGCTTAGCATTAATTTACGTATTAGCTTTTTACGATCAACCTTATCAAATTTATGAAAATGTGTACCTAATACTACATACTCTGCAAAACTCCATTCCCCGTCATCACATGCATTTATTCTTGCTCCTGAGGCTAGTACTTTGTCTATAACTTTATGCAATTCATTTACATTCTTTGCCTCTACCACTTCACTTTTTAACCAGCTCAAAGTTTCTGCACTCGGCTTTATTTTTTTCAAAGCTGAAGCAAATGGATTTTTATCTTCTTGATCACTTACAGGTTTTGTGCCATAAACATAGTCAAATCCTTTCCCATAGTTGATTTGGTTTTCGCGAACTTCTCTACCAGGGAAAGGTGCTATTTCTTCAGGCTTTTTAGCCTTATTAATTTTGCTTACAAAGGTGGATTGCTCCTTAGTACGACCAATTCCTACAATAGCATTTAACACCTCACCTTTCGATAATCTATCAAGATCAATGTTTAACTCGTAAGTACCTCCCTCTTGATCATCAAAAGGTACAATTATTTTATTACTCATATTAGCCTCCGCTATTAAATATACTTTACTAAGTCTATAACCGACTTTATTACTTTATTATTAATTCAATATATACTTTTTCATTAATTATAAGCAATGATTAATGTATTTGCAAATACTTTCTTCATTCAAGTAGTTAAACAACTCATGAAAATCTTCAAACATCTCCTTTATAACAGTCCTTGCTCTTTAAAGCTAAAATACCCAACACTTGTGATGATAATGTGATCCAGCAACCTAATCCCTATAGTCTGACAAGCTTTAGCCAAGTCTTTAGTTACAGCTTCATCCTCATCAGATGGCTTTAACCTTCCTTCTGGGTGGTTATGCGATATTATTATTGACGTCGCTTTTCTTATTAATGCTTTTCTTGTTACTTCTCTTATGTAAAAAGGTACCTTATCCACTGTACCAGTAAACACTTCTTCCCCCTTTAAACGGCACTTTTGATCAAAATATATTATTTTCATCTTTTCCTCCTCTGAATAACCAATACTCACCCTTAAATATTTTACGATGGTTTCCAAGTTATCCATTACAGGTCCTTTTTTTAACTCTTCTCTTGGTACTCTTTTTGCAGCTTCCTTTAGGCATAAAATTACTGCTACTGTAGAGTCAGTTATCCCTTCTATAGTTTTTAAGTCATCTATTTCCTGACCTAAAATTCCTCCTATTCCAAAATTATCCATTAGCTTTCTAGCAATAACTCGAGCTTCTTCCCTGTCATGCACTGCACTTAGAAACGTTTCTATTACTTCACGATCAAGTAGAGCTTTACCGTTGCTTTCTAATGCTCTGAACTCTATTTCTTCTCTACGATCTCTACTACTTTTCTTATTATTCATAAAAATTACCCTTCACTAATAACAAAATGTTTTTATATATTTACTGCTGTTTTTTTGTCAGCATTGGCATAAAGCCATAGCTTTTAAGTGAAGTCAAATCAATTTTTAAATCTTTTTTACTTATTTTTTCATCAAAAAGTAAATATATTAATATGTACTGATTTTTTTATTTTAAATTTGTTGAATTTCGTCTAAAGAGACACCTACTGTTTTTAAAATAATATTGATAGAAATTCCTTCCTTAACTAAATTCTTTGCAATTTTCATCTTCTCTACTTTCTTCACTTTCTCTTTGCAAATTTGTATGCTTTCAAACAGAGATTTTATTAGTACATAACGTAGTTCTTGGCTTTTAATCTTTTTGTATTCTTCTATTAACCTTGATAGCTCTGCTTCACTATTCTCATTTTCTGTTGTTTCTGGAAGCAGATCTGTAATATTAATTAATAGTACCTTTGCTATTTCATCTAACATTTCAAGTGAAACAGCAGACCGTCCTTGTTCATATTCATATATTCTTTGATTTATTACGCCCACTTTGCTTGCTAAATCTTCTTGTGTGTATCCTCTTCTCAACCTCCATTCTTTTATTCTTTGACCTACTTTATACGGAATAGAAATTTTTTTCTCATCATTATCATATTCATCAATAGATAAACTGGTCGTTTGAGAGATAACATGAGCAGAAACTCCTTCCTTAACTAAACCCTTTGCCACTTCTATTTTTACTGCCTTTCCACTTTCTTCCTCACTAATACGGATGAATTTAGTTAATAAATAAAACGTTTCACGTAATTCTTGATCCTTAATCTCTTTATGTCTTCTTACTAGATTTAATACCTCTTCTTCCTCATTTGATACTTCTTGTTCGCAAGCTAGATCTCTAGCAGTTGTTGATAATGCTTCTGCTAATTCATATAACTTCTTAATTGAAATTCTGCGCGTTCCTTTTTCATATTGCAGTATTACCTGATATGTTGTTCCGATTTTTCCCGCTAAATCTTTTTGAGTATACCCCTTTGCTATCCTACAACTTCTTACTTTCTGTCCTACTACTTTATAATATAAAAAATTAGAGTAATTATTCTCTTTTTTCACATTTTATACTCATAATCAGAAGAGCCGTTACGTATACCTAATTGGGAACCTTTTTGACAAACTGAACTCATCTCCTTTCAAACAATTTTTCTATATCACTTAGTTTCATTTCTATATACGTTGGTCTTTCATGACCAGAATATGGAGTTTTCTCAATTTGTCTTAGTATCTCATTCATCTCTTCCAATTTCATTTTTCTTCCTGCTCCATGGCAAGCGATTGTGGCTGATATTTTATTCACCTTATCCTCTATTGGCAACGTATCTTCCATTTCCATTAACTTATCTACTATATCAACTAGCATCTCTTTTATATCTATTGTTCCCAAGATTGCAGGTATTTCTTTTATCGTTACTTTATCTTCTGATTGTATTTCAATATCAAAACCCATTTCAAAAAGCTCATCTTTATAAGTTTTAACCATCCCCATTCCAGCTTGGTTTTTAATTTCAACTGTTTCAGGAAGAAGTTTTTGTCTTTTTATGCTTGATTTTTGCTTTAAGCACTCGTACATCAACCTCTCATAGGCTGCATGTTGATCTACTATAATCAGCCTATCTCCAGCCTCAGCAATAATGTAAGTATTGTGGACCTGACAACGTGCATATCCTAGGGGATGATCCTCTACCAAATCAATTTGCTTCCTTTCTAGAACTATCGCTTCCTTTTGGGGTGGAGATTCTCCATACTTAAACGTTTCTGGTAAGCTTTGCCTTCTTTCATCTGGTGCATTGAATTCTTTCATTAGACGATTTTCTAAAAGACTTGGTCTCTTTTCATAAAACTCTTTTTGATCTTTTTTCTCTTGACTATCAACCTGCTCTTGGCTTTTACTATCATTAAAAATTAGCTCCTCTTCAATACCTTGATCACCCGCTGCAAATCTCGTTGATAGTGTTTTTATTATCCCTCTTCTCACTATTTCATATATTAACCTTTTATTCTGAAATCTTACTTCCGATTTATTTGGATGCACATTTACATCTACTTGGTCATATGGTACTTCTAAATGCAACACTGCAAAAGGATACCTATTGTTTGGAATAAAATCGTGATACGCATATCTAATTGCACCAACAAGTAGATTGTCTTTTATTGGTCTTCCATTAACAAACGTATAGATTTGAGTTGAATTGCCACGACTAATAGTTGGTTTACAGATGTGTCCCGTAAGTTTGATGCCGTCTTCTTCCTCTTTAACTTCCAGCGAATTGCTCTGAAATTCTTCTTCTATTTCACATAATCTGTTGAACAGCGAAGTTTGCTTAACATATTTTAAGAGCTTTTTATTACCAGAAGTGAGAGTAAACCCAATACTATAATTAATCATCGCTAAGTTATTCACAATATCAACAATACTTTGTGTTTCTGCCCTTTCGGTTTTTAGAAACTTTAGTCTATTTGGTGTAGCAAAAAATAAGTCACGAACTTCAATATATGTACCTTGCACCAAAGAACAAGGGGTAATCTCTCTTATTTTTTCTCCTCCCTCATACCTTATAGACCACGCTTCCTTTGCTCCACTTGCCTTAGACGATAATGTCATTCTACTGACTGCTGCAACTGAAGGTAGAGCTTCTCCTCTAAATCCGAGATGCTTGATTTCTATTAACTCACTATCGCTTAATTTTGAAGTAGCGTGGCGCATAAATGCAAGTTCCAAATCTTCCTTTTCTATTCCATTTCCATCATCTATCACAGTAATGAGGTTACGCCCACCACTCTCTATCTTGATCTCTATTTCTGCACTTCCAGCATCTATTGCATTTTCTACTAATTCCTTTACTACACTTGCTGGCCTCTCTATTACCTCTCCCGCTGCTATACGATTTATAGTTTTTGTGTCTAAAAGAATTATTGCCATATTTTCAACTCTCAGTCTGATCAGTTTAATATCAATTAAAATCAGATTGTCTATTAAATTCTATTCTAAGCCCTTTCATGAAGATCATTAGAATTATGTATAATTATTAATGCTTTTTAAGTGGATTTCCTATTGTTCTTTCTAAGTTCCTTGGTGCACGTAACGATTATTCTTTAAAAAGAATATTGGCTACTGAGAAGAATGAAGACATCTTCATCAGAAAAAAAAGGGGCAAAAACAGAGAAAATTGATGTAACTACTTAAGGAAGGTGTCTCTATTGCAGATGAGACAGCTGATCACTCATGATCAAATAAAAAAGTTATAAGCACACAGATTGGATTACAGTATCTTTTTTAAGAAGAAGATTTATCTTGCTTAAAAACTTGTAGATACTATATTTTACATAAATTCTTCATGCGAGGCCTTTATGTTTACTAATAGAATATCTAATAATCTGGATCAGCTACAATTTTTTGTAGAGTTTTTAAATGAAAATTATGAAACTCAGAAACATCTTAGTCTTACACCACTACATTTAGCAGCAGGAAATGGTCAGTTGGATTTAGTCAACACTTTATTAGGAGAGGGTTTAGATATTAACTCAGAGATTAAGTACGATGGCTTTACGCCACTGTATTTTGCAATTGCAAAAAATCGCTTAGAGATGGTTAACTTTCTTATTGCTCATGGAGCAGATGTAAACCATAAGACCATTCTAGGCTTTACACCTTTAAGTTTTGCATCCCAGCAAGGATATTTAGATATAGTCAACACCTTGATTGCAAATGGAGCAGATCTTAGTACTAAAACAGATAAACTTAATACACCTTTACACCTAGCAGTAGAGAATGGTCATCTAGATATAGTAAATGTTTTTATTGAAAAGGGATTAGATGTTAATGCTGTAAATAATGATCGAGCAAGACCTTTGCATTCTGCAGTACAAAATGGTAACCTCGAAATAGTTAAAGCTCTTATTTCACAAGGGTCTGACATTAACGCTGGATCTTCAGGCATAGGTAATCGTAAAGTTGATGCAAACATTACACCCTTACATCTGGGAACACAAACTGGTAGGTTAGATATAGTTAAAGTTCTTCTTGAAGCGGGAGCAAACGTTAATGCAAAAACAGATGATAAGATTACACCTCTACATTTAGCGTCTCAAAATGGCTTTTTAGAGTTAGTAGACATTTTACTAAAAGCAAAATCTAATGTTAATGCTAAGGATTATGAGAATCTTACACCTCTGCATTTAGCAGCAGAACGTAATCACTTTGGAGTAGTTAAGTCTCTTCTTCTCGTAAAGGGAATTGATGTTAATGCTAAAGGCCACGATAATTCCACAGCTTTACATATAGGATCTCAGAATGGTCACTTAGAAGTAGTGAAGCTACTAATAGAGAAAAAAGCCAATGTTAATGCTAAAAAAAACGAAGGTTTTACACCTTTGCATCTAGCAATGCAGCAAAGTCATTTCGAGGTGAGTGATTTTTTAATTAAAAATGGAGCAAACATTAACACCGTGGATGATCAGAATTGGACTCCTTTACATAATGCAGCATATAATGGTTTTTCTTTAAAAATAGTAGAGAGCTTAATTGCAAAAGGAGCAAATATAAATGCAAAGATGGATGATGGTAGAAGAGCTCTACATTTAGCAGCAGAACATAATCACTTGGAAATAATGAATTTCTTGATTGAAAATGGAGCAGATATTAATGCTCTAGATAACAGAAGTTGGACTCCTCTACATTGTGCAGCATATGATGGTAATTTAGAAGTTGCTAAATCTTTGCTTGAGAAAGGAGCAGACATTAATGCTAAAACAGTTAAAAGTACTACACCTCTACACTTTGCAGTAGACCATGATCATTTAGAGGTGGTTGAATTGCTCTTAGAAAAGGAAGCAGATATTAATGCTCTAGATCACACAAATTGGACTCCTTTACATTTTGCAGCAGAAAAAGGTTATGATCAGATAGCAACCATTCTATTGAAACATGGTGCTGATGCAAATGTAAAAGAAAATCAAAATAAAGGCACAGCCCTACATCTTGCAGCTCAATATGGTCATCCTAAGGTAGTCAAAACCCTTATTATAAGTGGAGCAGATGTTAATGCAAAAATGGATAAAAATGCTACACCTTTACACTTAGGGGCACAAATTGGTAATTTAGATATAGTTAGGTCTCTACTTATGAGCGGAGCATACTTTAATGCTAGAGCTGAAGGAGGTAGATATGTTTTACCATTACACTTTGCAGAAAGAAGAGGAAACCCAGAAGTAATAAAATTACTAAAATTGGTTGAGAAGTTATTTAAGGCTATAGAAGATAATAATTATTTAGGAATTGAGAGTTCCATTAGAGATGGAGCAATCATTGATTCGAAAAACGTGGATGGAAGAACGCCATTACATTATGCTGTTAATAATGGGCACATAAAAGTTGTAAATATCTTGCTAGCAAATGGAGCTGATGCTACTAAAGTTACTAACAAAGGTAATACACCATTACACACTGCTGCTTCCAAAGGTCATAAAGAAATTATTGAAGCTTTGTTACAACGTGTAAGCCACAATAAATTGAGTGATTTTATTAATGCTAAAACAATAGTTAAAGGCACTACATCGTTGCATGTTGCTACTGAAAATAGCTTTTTTGAAGCTGTAAAGTCTTTGTTAAAACATGGTGCAATTTATAACATTAAGAATAAAGAAGGTAAAACACCACTTGATCTTTCTCGAGACCAGAATATTACTAACCTATTGAAATTAGTAGAAGAGCTATTTGAGGATGCAAAAAATGGTAATGTTGAAATTATCAGTAAGCTGAAAGCAATAAAACCCGATGAGTGCGTAGCTGTAACAAATGCTCGTGATGATCAAGGCAAGTCATTAGTCCAGGTTGCAGTAATCAATAAACACTCAAACCTTGCAAGTAGATTATTAGAAATATTAAAAAGTCCAGATCAGAGTTTACAAGATGTCAGCGTAGAAAATCGAGTAAAGAGTTTGAAGTTATAGCTTTCTTAAATGAAACTCTAATGAGGGTGCCAAGATCTAGAAAATATACAAAAATTTTGTTACAAAATAGTGAAATTTAGGAGGATTTTAAAAATATGCTAAATAATAATATTAACAAAGAATTAGAAAAAGCAGTCTATGAACGAAACTTAGAAAAAGTTAAAGCTCTTTTGTCTGCAGGTGCTAATGCTAACCTTAGAGTAGAAAGGAATAGAGATACGTTACTTCATACTACTAGTAGTGTAGAAATTACTAAAGAGCTTTTGTTAGGTGGTGCCGAAGTCAATTCAAGAAACATGTATAGTGAAACTCCACTACATTCTGCTATAACACTGGGGAAGGAATTAGAATTAGTTAGAGAACTTCTGAAACATGGTGCTGATGTAAATGCAACAAACCGTAAAGGCAATACTGCACTGAACCATGCTGTAAAAAAAAGTGGTAAAAATCTGGAAGTAGTTAAAGAACTATTAGAATATGGAGCTGATATTAATATAAGAAATCGTGAACGACGGCTTTATGATAATTGTTCCACATCTTTAGATAACGCTGTAAGTGATCTAGCATGCGCTAAATTGTTGATTAAATTTACTTTAGTAAGGAACTTCAATAAGGATTACGGAAAAATTATTGACTTATCTCCTTATAAAGGATGCAGTAATTACAGTAAATTATCAAGTTATCTAGATGACTGTGTTTGTGAAATTCTTCAAATGAAAACAGATGAAATAAAAGATAGCCTTCCACTATATGAATTTGTTACAAATAATTTCAACATACATGTACTATATAATAATCAATTATCTGTAAGACTAGCAAAAATTGATTATTCCATACGCTATCCTATATATAATGATATCATATTAGATAAGGTAAAACCTTTTTTAGAAAGAGCAGATTTGTTAAATAAGTTAAGTAAGATACAATTTTATACTAAATTAGATGTGGCAGATCAAGATGCCAAAGAAAAGAAAATTATTCTGGATCATGATTCTACATATAATATAACTGAATATCTATCTAATGATAACTTGTTAAACTTTATAGTAGCGTTTGATGATTCCAATAAACGTACTTTTCAATCTTTAAGTTCCTTAAATAATCTCGTAGAGCCTGGTACAAGACTTTATGAAACTTCTATAAGTAATGATACCAAACGTGCAAGATTAGAATAAATACATTTTTTGTCAGTACTAGAGTTTTTTATGAACAACAATTAGTCGTATGGTTCCAGAGAGGTGATACATAAGAGATTGCTATAATGCCAAAACACTAAACTTAGTGCTTTTTTATGTAAGTTGATCATCATTTCTCTTTGTTGTTTTCAAACGGGTTATTATTAGTAGGTGTTACTAAAAATTTAAACAACCAACACATTTCCCACACCCAAAATCAAATGTTGTGAAGGCTTTTCGTCCTGAAATTGCAGAATTAGTAGATATTCTCTCAAAAATATTTTATTAACAAAAGATGCTATTTTAATTTTTGCCATATTAAGTAAACTTTGCTATTCTAATACTGGTGTAAATATATCTCAGAGAGGGTTTATGCATGTACCTAAACAACAAACCAGTTTTTATCAAGAAGATAAACAGTTTTTATCACGTTCTTACACATCAAAAGAGGAGTTTATTAGAGAATATAAAAAGCTCTACCGCAGAAAAGCAAAAGCTGAAGAACTTTATCTCCTGGTTTTAACTGAACTCGAAGAGGCAATATCAGATGGTAATGTCGACAGCTTAAAAAAATTAAGCAATTTTATTGATTACATAAGTGATGCAGAAGATCAAGTAACTTTGAGAGACTATTATGATAATGCTAACAATCCTGTTAAGAGTACTAACTTAGTTATCTTAGCTTGTAAACACAATAAGGTAAAGATTTTAGAATACCTACTTGGCAATAATAGTAAAATTCTCAGTAATTTATCTGTTGGCATCAGAGAAACTACTATATTACCAGATGATGAGGATGAAACATGCCATAATGCGTTTTATTATGCTATACGTTCAGGTAATGTTGAACTTCTTGATACACTCATTAATAAATGGCCAGGCAATTATTTTGCTGTTCATTTCAGGGAATTAGATGAAATTCTTTCACGAGCTTATGAGGAATTAAAACTAAAGAACGTATTCTTGTCAGAAGAGATAGAAATTTTTGTTGAAAATAAGTTGATAAACCTCCGTTTTTTCTCTAGTGCTTCTGGACAAGATCAGAATGTGAAGAGTTATCTTAATAACATAAGAGAGCGGATTGAGTTAGTACTTCAAAATATTAGCCTGTTAAAGGCAGAGTATTCAAACACAGAAAAAGTAGATGAAAAGTTTTTATTCATAGCAAAGTTTATTGCACAAAATATTCATATATTAAAGCGGCAGTTGAAATCAACCTACGATAGACTACCTTGGGAAGAAATGGAATTTTGTTTGATCAGTTTTGTTTCTTCTCACATAAAACGACAGGAAATGAATCTATTCTATAATGCCACATTGAATAAAAGTAAAATACTAAACCACTTAGAAAATTTTGCAAAGAAACTTAAAGAAGAAAAAGATATTATAGAAGGTGTGGACATTGGTAAATTTGCTGATCTCCCAAAGTTAAAACGTGAGAGGGTTGTTGCAGAGATCGTTAGAAATTATCCTCAATTTGGAGAGTTGTATAGCGATTATCAACAAATTAGAGATATTCATTCTTTAGAGAAAATAAGTGATTATATAAAGTTGGCGTTATCAGCTGATCCTAAACAAAGGGAAGGGCAGTTAATTATTACAAGGGTTTTACAAGTTATTGGTGAATATTTAAAAAACACCCTAGAATCTCCTAAGTTATCTAGCACTACAAGCGAGCTTCTTCTACTATCATTACCAAAGAACACAAGAGAAGTCATTATAGATTTACGTAATTCACTATCACATGCTTACTCGCTCTCTAAGAGAACAGAGATTGAAGAAAATACAGATGTTAGCTTTTTTATTGGTGTTCAAAATAATACTAAAAGGATCGATAATGTAATTACTGGCATTCTTTACAATAACAAGATTAAAATAATCATAATGTTGCTAAAGAAAATTACCAGTAGTGAAAACTTAGACGAGATAAAAGAAGTTGCTGGAATATTTAGTAACGTTGAATTAGATGAAATGATTACAGAGAGTTTTAAAGTGATGGAACATGATAAGCTTGAAAAACTCATAAAAGAATTAAGCAATAATATAACTGACAAGACGAATTATGAAAAGGAGCTGTTTAATAAAATTGATAACATAATCAATTTTGCAAAAACTAAATCAAAAAATATCAGAACTGATTATGTTACGGCGTTTATATCATTAAAGAGCTTAGATGTTGGTTTGAATGACAATAAGATTGACCATAATGTTATTAGAGGAATAAAATTCTTTGCTAATAAAGCACTAGAGAATATTCCTTTCCAAATAGAGTCTCACAATCTTAAAGAAATAGCCGAACTATCAATGAAAATTTCTCATAGTGTTAGGTCAAGAATACAGGATGACAACCTTGATAAAGTAAATAGATTAACTTGTGAGATTTTTTACATTGCTGAACTTGGAACAGGTGACCTTAAATGGATTGAGGAATTAAGAAACAAGTTGAATGAGAAAGGTGCGTTTATTCCTACATATAAACAAAGGAAGGCTTACAACATAACAGAAGAAAAATACAATAACCAGCTTGAACTGAAGTTATCTGAACTGAAAAGTATTTTGAGGAATAACGCATTAAGTGGCAAGTTAACTGAAAAGCTCCCTTCCTACAAGAGGAATAAAAAGTTGCAAGCAGTAGTAGAAATGCTTGTTCTGGATATAATGTCAATCTTAGGTAGATCAGAGAAGCATCTAGAAAACAATCTACTTTTTTTAGATGATAACACTCCTTTATTAACTGGAAAATGTTTGCGTAATCATTTAGCACACGATAATACCTTAGTTGATGTATTGTTATCTGATCCCTCAATAGCAGTTATCTTGAACGCTAAAAAACTTATTTCAGAAAATGTAATAAAAAGTAAGAAGAAAATTGGCAAGTCGGTAAGAGATGATCCTTCCAAGCTGAAAGATAAATACGATCAAAACCTTATCACTATTACTAATCAGGAAAAAATGTTTGCTGCGTTGGAAGAAGGAAATCTTGAAGACTTAAAGAGTTATCTCAAAAAAGGAGCAGACATCAATGCTAGAAGTATTAACTCATGGACTACATTACATTTTGCTGCTAAGGGACCTAGTCTTGAAATTATAAAATTTGTTCTTAATCAAAATTTAGACGTTAATGTTAAAGATATTAATGGTCAAAGCCCACTACATATTGCTGCTGCATATGGAAGGAAAAATATTGTGGAATTTTTTATAGGAAAAACAGGTGTATATGTTGATGATCTAGATAATAGTGGCAAAACATCACTACATATTGCAGCTAAAAATGGTCACAAAGATGCTGTTGAAATTCTACTAAAAAATAATGCTAATACTAATACCAAAGATATAGCTGGTTTTTCACCTTTACACTATGCAATAAAAAACAATCATATTGATGTTGCTAAGATTATGCTGGAAAAAGAAGCGAATGTTGACATCAACGAAACTATGGGTGGCTTTACTTCACTACATATAGCTGCAGAAAGTGGTTATCTAGAGCTAGTTAATTTTTTACTGAAAAATGAGGCAAATGTTAATGCAAGAAACGATAAGGAGGGAATACCATTACATACAGCAGCACTAAATGGCCACCTAGAAGTAGTGAATGCTTTAATTCTCAAAGGAGCCGATGTTAACTCCAGAGTTATAGATGGTTGTACACCATTACACTATGCAATAGAAAACGGTCATGAAAAGATAGCTAATATTTTATTGAAGCATGGAGCTAATGTTAATGTTGTTGACAAAACCTATAATAACACACCTTTGCACTACGCAGCAAAAGATGGACATGAGAAAATTGTTAAGGCTTTACTGACAAATAAGGCAAATGCTAGTATTGCCACTGTGGAAGGTATAACCCCACTACATTTTGCAGTGCAGAGTGGCCACTTGAAGATAGTTGTTGCTCTTCTCGAGCATGGGGTTAACATTCGCGCTAAAGATAAAAATAATGCTACGCCATTACACTATGCAGCAGAGAGTGGTCATAAGGCAGTTGCTGAGCTTTTAATAAAAAATGGAGTAGAAATCAATGATAAAGCCAATAATAATCTAACACCATTACATGTAGCTGCTCTGAAAGGTCACAAAGATATTATTGAACTCCTAATAAGAAATAAAGCTGAAGTTAGAGCTCAAGACATTAAGGGTAGTACACCATTACATGCAGCTGCGATGAATGGTAGCAAAGATATTATTGGTCTTCTAATAAAAAATAAAGCTGAAGTTGATGCTAGAACTAATGATGGCATGACGCCATTGCATGTAGCTGCTCTAAGTGGACATAAAGACGTTATTGCTTTTCTAATCAAAAGTAAAGCTGAAGTCAATACTAGTGCTAATTATGGTCTTACACCTTTACATGCAGCTATTGTAGGGGGTCACAAAGATATTGTGAACCTTTTAATAAAAAATGAAGCCAAAGTTAATATGGAAGGTATTGCAGGTAGTACACCATTACATGTAGCTGTGGAGGGAGGTTATAAAGAAATCGTTGGAATTTTGGTAGCAAATAGAGCCAATGTTAATGTTAAGAGTAACAACCTAACACCATTGCTTTCTGCTATTAAGCATAATCATAAGGAAATCGTTGAAGTTCTTGTAGAAAATGGAGCTAGTGTTAATGCAGAAGGTGGTGAACCTTTATCATTAGCAGTGCTCGCTGGTTATAGGGATATTGTAGAGATTTTGCTAAAAAACAAGGCCCGTATTAATATGAAAGGTCCTGAAGATGCTACACTATTACATTTGGCTGCTAAAAGAGGTCACAAGGAAATAGTAAATGCTCTGATAGCAAGGGGAGCCAATGTTGATGCTATGACTATTAATAGTACAACACCATTGTATCTTGCGGCACAAGAAGGCCATGAAGAAGTTGCTGAAATTTTGATAGCAAACAGGGCTAACGTTAACGTTGTAAATGTTGAAGGTGCTCCACTACATATAGCTGCAGGACACGGCCATGTTAATGTTATTGAAGTCCTATTAAGTAATGGAGCAAAAGTTAATGTTAAGGACAATAAGAGCAGAACACCTTTAGAATTAGCAGTTGCACATGGTCATTTGCAAGTGGTGAAAATGTTACTGCAGTATAAAAAAGTAGATATGAACGCTAAAGGCAACGATGATTGGACGATACTGCACATTGCTTCACAGGAAAATAACTTAGAAATGGTAAAATGTCTAGTAGATGAAGGATCTAATATTAATGCTAAAAATGCCTCTGGATCAAAGCCTATACACATTGCAGCTAGAGAAGGTTATAAAGATACCGTAGAGTTTTTTCTTAGCAAGGGGTTGAGTATTAATGAGCTTGGTACAGCTAACCAGACATTACTACACTATGCTGCAATGAAAGGTCGGTTAGAAGTTGTAAAGTATTTGATAGCACAAGGTGCTGACGTTAATGCTAAAGATACTAATGGCTTAACCCCTATGCATATTGCTGCTAATTTTGGTTATAAAGACGTTATTGAAGTTTTATTAAAAAATGGTGCAGTTTATAACGCTGTTGACAAGCTTTGTAGAAGACCATTAGAAATGACTAACGATAAAGACGTTATCAATCTATTAGCATCAACTGAGAAATTATTTGAGGCTGTAAAACGTAATAGCTCTTCAGAGGTTGAGAATTACATTAAAGCAGGAGCGTTTGTTAATGCCAAAAATGCTGATAGTGTAACACCATTATATTATGCTGCATGGAAGGGCTATGATGGAGTTGTCAATATTCTATTACAAAATAAAGCTAATCCTAATGTGGTTGGTAACAAGGGATTTACTCCTATACATTATGCTGCTAAGTTCTCACATTTAAAAATTGTAAAAGCTTTACTGTCCCATGGTGCAGTATATAATGCTGTTTCTGACAGCGGTAAAACACCATCAGACTTCACTGTAGATAGAGATATAACTAGTTTATTTAAGTTAATTAGTGAATCATTTAAAAAAGTTAAAGAAGGTAATGCTCAAGTTATTAATGACCTAAATAAGATAAAGGATATTGATACAGTAAAAGCAGTGATGAGTGCTCGTAATAGAGAGAACAAAACGTTAGTAGTTGCTGCAGTACATAGTAACTTTTCAAAAGTCGAGCAGTTAAAGCAGATATTGCAAAGAGACGTATCTGCTCAGATTGATACAGCTTTAGTGCTCTTGAATCAAGGTAATTACCAAAAAGCCTTAAGTATTTTCAGAAGCGCATTTGAAAGAAGAAAAGAAATACTAGGACCAGACAATCCTGGTACTTTAGATATTCAGACATATATAGCCAAAGTGCTATATAAGCAAGGAATTTATCAAGAAGCTTTAAGTATGCTTGAAGAGATTTTTCAGAAACAAAAAGAAATTCTGGGTTTAAACGATAAGGATACTTTAAGTACAAGAAGTACAATCGCTTTAGTGCTGCATAGACAGGGGAAAGATGAAGAAGCTTTTAATATTTATCAAGAAGTCTATCAGAGACAAAAGGAAATACTAGGGTCAAATCATTCAGATACCTTAAATACTCAGTTTCACATGGCATTAGTATTAGATAAACAGGGAAAATATGAAGAAGCGTTAAATATCAATAGGGCAGTTTTTGAAAAGAGGAAAGAAACACTAGGTACACATGATCTAGCCACTGTGAGTGCCAAAAATAATATAGCAATGGTACTAGCTAACCAAGGTAAATACGAAGAGTCCTTAAAAATCTATAAAGAGGTTTTTGAAAAGAAGAAAATAATTTTAGGTATTAATCATGCTGATACCTTGAGAACGTTACATAACATTGCTGGGGTACTCTTCAATCAAAATAAATATCATGAAGCCTTGAAAGCTTTTCAAGAGGTTTTAAATATCCAGAAAAAAGCTTTACAACAAAATCACCCAGAAACCTTGAATACTCAATACAACATAGCAAATGTACTTTTTGCTCAAGGGAAATGGATCAGCGCACTTAAAGTCTACAGAGAAAGTTTTGATCAAAGAAAAGCTGTTTTTGGACCAAGTCATCCGAGTGTTTTAGATATTTTAAAAAAGATAGAGATGATTAATTTTAGATTTAAGCTTGAGGGTAGCGAAGCATCAGAGGTTCTCCAGCATCTGCAGAAAGATATCAACATTGCTGCTAGTAAAGGTGATATACGAACTGTTCAGCGTCTGTTAAAAGATGGAGCTGATGCCAACGATAAAGATATTGATGGAAGAACACCGTTGCATTACGCTGTTAGCAATGGACACATAGATATTGTAAACATCTTACTAACAAATGGAGCTAATGTTAGTCAAGTTACTAATAAAGGTAATACACCATTACACACTGCTACTTCCAAATGTTACAAAGAAATTGTTGAGGTTCTGTTACAACATATCAGTCATGATAAATTAAATGACTTTGTTAATGCTAAAACTACTTCTAGTGGTACTACATCACTTCATGTTGCAGCTAAAGGTGGCTCCTTGGAAGTTGTAAAATCTTTATTAAAACATGGTGCAATTTATAACATTGAGAACAAAGAAGGTAAAATACCTATTGATCTTTCTAAGGACCAAAAAGTTACTAACCTACTGAAATTAATTGAAGAATTGTTTGGAGATGCAAAAAAAGGTAATGTTGAAATTATCAGCAAGCTTAAAGCAGTAAAACCTGATGAGTTTATAGCTGTAACAAATGCTCGTAATAATCAAGGGAATACATTATTGCAAGTTGCTATAGCCAATAAACATAAGAATATTGCAACTAAATTGTTAAAAATGCTGAAGGAGCCAGATCAAAATTTACAAGACGTCAATATAGAAAGTGGAGTTAAAAGTTTGAAACTTTGAATAATACTATTGAAATATTTATATATAACCTAAGTTAATATTATACTTAAATCAGTTACAATATCTGAGTTTCAGCAAGCCATAGAGTCAAATTAAGGAAAGTAGATATAGAAAAAAGTACAAATTTTTGGTACATGGGCTACTTTATACTCCACATCACAGCTACAAGTTTACCATTTTATTCTATTAGACATATTTATTGCGTTAAAGGAGAGTATATGTAAACACCTGGATTTATTACAGAAACTAAAACACTGCAAGATAGTAAAAATATTATGTTTAAACTAGTTTGACTTATATTATATACTGTGGATAATATATCATCTATTTATGATTATATTAATATAAGGAAAATGTTATAATCTGGAGGGTAAGTAGTTATGCTAGGCAATGATAATACAAGCTACAGTTTAATTTCTGCAGTTCGTGAAGGAAGACTAGAAAGAGCAAGGGAGTTAATTAATTCTTTTGGACTATCTTATTCACAAGCATGGTCAGAAGGATATGTTTTACTTCGTGATGCTATTGAGAATAAACATACAGCGGTTACTAAACTACTTTTAACAAACGGTTCTAAAGTTAACAGCAAAAACAAAAGACCTTCTAATACTCCACTTCATTTTGCTGCTATAAATGGTGACATAGAAATTGTTAAGATGCTTCTAGACAGAGGTGCTAACATTGATGCTAAAAATCAGTATGGCAGAACTCCGCTTCACAATGCGATTGAAAATAAGAAAATGGAAATTACTAAACTACTTTTAAATCGTGGAGCTAACATTAACGTCAGAAGCAATGATGGTATCACTCCTCTTCATATTGCAGCTGAGAGAGAGTATTTACAGATTGTTGAGCATCTTTTAAAATATGGAGCTTATGTTAATTGTGTGTGTACTTCAACATGGAAAAAAGGTTATGCACCACTGCACTTTGCTGTTGAAAAAGGTAGTAAAGAAGTTATCACGTTGCTTTTAAGTAGAGGTGCTAATGTTGATGTTAAAGGGGAAGATAGTATAACCCCTCTTCATATTGCTGCTAAGAAAGGATATATGCATATTGCCGAAGATCTTCTAAACCATGGTGCTTGTATTCATTCTTTCACATTGAAGGAAGGATATACGCCACTACATTTTGCTTCTGAACTAGGCAATGAAGAAGCTATGAAATTATTCTTAAATAAAGGTGCTGATATTAATGCTAGCACAAATAGTAATTTAACGCCACTTCATATTGCTACCAAAACAGGACGTAAAACAGTTGTAAAGCTGCTCTTACAACATGGAGCTAAAGTTGATAATCAGGACAAAGATGGCAAAACCACACTACACCTCGCTGTTGAAAAAGGATATTTAATGATTGTTGAGGATGTTTTAAAGTATTGTCCTGATATTAATCATCAAAGTAACAGAAGCTCTCTTAAAATCGCAGTGCACGGCTATGGAGAAGAGTATAAAAAGATAGTTGAGGCTCTTCTAGAATATGGCCTTATTGTTAACCCAGAAGATGCAAATAATCCTAAGTTATTACATGCTGCTGTTGAAAAAGGATATTTGAAAATTATTGAAGACCTATTAAAGTATGGTGCTGACGTTAATACGTTATACAATTCAACATTTAAAGAAGGTTTTACACCTTTACATAGTGCAGCCAAAAACAAACAGGAAGAAGTAGCTAAATTGTTGATAAGCTATGAAGCTGACATAAATGCTCAAGATAAAACCGGAAAAACTCCAATATTTTATGCTATTGAGAATGCTGATTTAAAAATTACCAAGCTACTTTTAACTAATAGAGCTAATATAAAAGATAGTCCTGATCTATTGAATATTGCTGTTAAGAAGGAATGCATAGAAATCGTTGAAGCTCTTTTGCAACACGATACTGATATTAACGCTAGTGATAAATATGGAAGAACAGCATTGCATTTTACTGCTTTAAGTGAGAGTGAAGGTTTTTTTGGATTTCTTACTAATGAAGATCCTGATATTAATATTAAGGGAGAAATTGCTAAACTGCTTCTAAGTAAGGGAGCTAATATAAATGCTCAAACCAAAAATGGTATTACGACGCTTCATGCTGCTGCTCAGAAAGGATATACGAAAGTTGTTGAAGCTCTTTTAGAATATAATGCAGATGTCAATTCTACAGTTAAAAGTGATATAACACCTCTCCATCTTTCTGCTCAACAAGGAAATGAAGTAATTAGCAAAATGCTCTTGAACAAAGGAGCTAACGCAAACGCTAAGCAAAAAGATGGAATAACTGCACTTCATATTGCAACTCAAAAAGGCCATAAAGAGGTTGTAAAAGTATTGCTAGAATGCGGTGCTAAAGTTGGTTCTAAAATTAAAAGTGACATAACACCACTGCACCTGGCTGCTCAAAAAGGTTACCAGGAAATTATTGAGACTATCTTGAAATTTGGTGCTGATATTAACTCTAGGGATGAGTATGGCAGAACAGCACTTCACATTGCTTCTAAAGAAGGACATGAAGAAGTTGTTACAACTCTTTTAGAATATGGCTCTGATATTAATATTACGAGTAGAAATAATCATACACCACTTGATTCTGCTATGGCTGGTATAAGGTCATTCTATAGTCAACTCAACAACTATGACTCTGATGATGATGGTTATTACGATCCTGATCGTGGTGTCTGTTCGTGTGAAGTAACTGCTGAAGCTCTTAAACGCCACATAGTTAAAATGAAAACCGCAAATTTATATGTGAGTGAAAAAAATTTACTATCAATGAGTATCAGTGGTGAAATAAGTGGCTTTCAGGATGAATGTGAGGAAGAAATAGCAAGGATGAAGAGTGAGAAGATTAATAATCCTAACATTTCATTTTATGATATCTTGGCAAAAGGTACAAGCTCATTAGCAATATATATGAGGAATAAAAATATAGTGCAGGTTTTAAAATCAGACGACTATAAAACAAAATTTCCAATATATGCTAGTATGATCGAAAGTCATTTCAGAAAGGGTATGGAAAGAAAAGAGTTACTTGAACAAGGCAATAAAATTTTCCATTTTCTCTTTAACAATTTTCCTGAGTTACCATATGACTGTACTGAAAAAATATTTAGTTACCTGAGTAACGAAGACTTAAGAATTTTGATAGATGCTTGTAAATCTCTTAGCATCAGTAATCCTAATACTAATATTAACAATGTAGTGATTACCTCAAGTACATCTCAAGTACAGTACGTTTAAGTTAAGGAAAAATAGCAGAACAAGCTACTTTCAACATTAAGTAATGGCTTTAGTAATTTAAAGATTATTTTAAAGGTTTTATGGGAATATTCAAAAAAGTATACGTGTCAAGTTAAGGGAAAATGAGCAAATTTAGTGCACTCAAAGTTGGGGAATATTAAATAAATCATTGGAGGTAAGTTTGGAAAGTAAAATACTTATCAAATGAAGATGAAGAAAATAATCGCAGAAATGGGAGGAATGCAATAACTCTACGTACTACAATTAATCTAGTTTATAGCATTACCCATGGTAATCCAAATAAGATTTTTTTCTCATAATCAAGTCATAGTAAATTGGAACAACTTTTCATATCTAACAAAAGCTCTGACTTTAGATTTAGGATTGAAATTAGTAAGTAGAATGATTATGTAATGCATATATTAGTGAAAGGAGGTACAACATGAGTAATATAGTTCATTCAAATAAAAACAATAACTGTGATAACTTTAGTGTAAGAGGACTACAAAGAGCCGTTGATAACATATTTGATAGCTTCTTTACAGGATGGGACTCAGAGCTTTCAAGAAGAGGTAGTAGTCTATTACCAGCTTGCGATTTTATGAAACAAAAGAAAGCTATTGTCTCTCGCTAGAGCTACCAGGTATTTCCAAAGAAAGCATAGACATTAGTATATCTGGCGACAGCTTAATAGTGAAGGGTGAAAAGACGTGTAATAACGAGTCAAAAGATAAGCAGTTTTACCATCGAGAAAGATACTATGGATCTTTCTATAGGTCTATTCAGCTTCCAGTAAATGTAGAGCAAGATAAAGTGTCTGCTAATTTTTCAGATGGAATATTGCACGTAACCATACCTAAGTCGGAGAAACATATCAAGAGAATTGATGTAAAGTAACCAGTAAGTAATAGCAGGCTTCTAGTTTGAGGCTTGCTACTTTAAATTATTATAGATGGAATGTAATAAAGTTCAATTATCTTTTCTAGATCTAAATTTTTGTCTTAGCGTATTTATTATACAGATAGTGTAAAGCCTTTGTTAAGCTTACATATTGTCAATAATCTATTAATAACTCTTATGGTATAATTGACTTTGAAGAAAGAGGGAGTATGAGTGAGGCAAATCCAATAGTTACATTGAAGGCTAAAATTAAAGAATTTGGTTTTAGTGAATTAAAGGCTGGTGAGAGCAATAAATCAGCAAACTCTGGTGAAACAATGTATTTCGATTTTCCAAGAATGAACTTTGTTATTAATGGAAAAATTATAGATACAGTTTTAACCTTTGCATTAATTGAAGGAGCTCAATATCGCAAAAGCAACCTTTTTAATAGTTATGATATATACAGTAGTGAAACCGCAAGAGAAAAACAAAGAGAAATAGATACAGATTATGGTAGAGCTTTTGTTGATTCAGTCCTCAAGGATCTTGAAAAGGAACTTGCACATAATGCGTTATGTGAATTATGGAAAAGTCACTGCAAAAATTCTGAAATTCCTGATTATCAGAAAACCACCTCATATGGGAAAGATTTTGAGAGATTTTACAATGCTGGAAGAGAGCATCTGCATCTATTACTAAAAGTAGGAGATGAGAATAAGAACTATCGCCCATTTGTAAAAGAAGTCTTTAAGGAAATGTTCCAATACGCAGAAGCAAGTGTTCCGAATGACCCTATTTTAGAAGAAATAATCACTAATTGTAACCAAGCGGGGTATGAATTTGCTGTAAGCATCCCTATTCTTGAAAGTTCACTCTTGGAATATGGATTAAAAGGGGAATATAGCAAGAATAAAACAATGTGTATTGATTGTGCTGATCCAATCAGTACAAAAGTAAAATCTGATATGTTAGTGTTCGTAACGAAGTTTGATAACCCAGGAGAAAAAATATTCGATCTATCGACTTCACTTGAATTTGTACTTGAGTCTCAAGATGGTAAAGATGGTGTAACCTATAAAGATGGCAAATTATTACTTACTATTCCTAAGGAACTAAAAAATTATAAAGGGGAAAGTAGAAACTTGTTTGATGTTATTAAAGAATATTTTCAAAAATTCTGCGAAAAATTAGGATTTAAATTCGAGATAAAAACACAAAAAATAGAGCATGATTTGGACGATTCGCTGAAAGTAAATAGTCATCTTGAAAGCCTAAGACCACCTATTTGTAGTAATAATTATGCTCTTGGTCATTAAGTACTTTAAACCATAAGCTCAAGTTAGAGAGAATGGCACAAATGTTATTAAACAATAAAAGTTATAGTTGTATCTGGTTACTTAAGTTAGCTATAGAATGCCTTTTGTGTATATTAAAAGGGTATTTATTTTGTTATTTAAGTTTCCTCTTTTGGAACATAGAAACATCCTAGGAATAATCCTACTGAATTCTATGATATTATTTTTTGTAACATTGTTATATACTTCATGATAAGAGGGCTGGCGGAGTTTGTCAAGTAAGTTTTTCGTTTCATCCAATGCGCTGCCAAAAGTTTGTTATGCAAGAATGCACTAGCCATTTCTCACAGATTCATTTAAACTTAATCAAGTAGGAGTATTATTAACGCGAAAAGAGTTTAATTAGAGATTTAAGTGATATGGCGCGTGAGGAAGATATAAACCAATTAGTAGAAAATGGATTTGATATTAACTCAAAAGATGCAAGTGGAATCACTCTCTTGCATAAGTTCACAAAAGAAGGCGATTTAGTTGGAGTAAAGTCATTACTAGAGCACGAAGCTGATTTCAATGTCGTAGACAACGAAAATAGAAACCCTCTGCATTACGCCATTATGCATGGACACAAGAAAGTTGCTAAACTTTTTGTTAACCAACTGACAATTAATTCCAAGGATAAAAATGGATTCACTCCACTGCACCTTGCTGCACTACAAGATGACACGGAATTAATAGATTTTTTGATAACAAAAGGCGCAAAAATTAATGAAAAAGATGCCAAAGAGGGCTATACTCCTCTTCATATAGCTTCACTATACGGTTCTAAAAAAAGCGTCCAAATTTTAATTGATAGCGGAGCAAATCTCGAATGTGAAGATAACAATTTTCGTACTCCTTTGTTTTTAACCATTTATCAATGCACCGCACATTATGACAGCAGAGCAGAAATTATAGAATATCTGATAAAGAAAGGTGCAAATATAGAAGCCAAAGATGCAGAAAATAACACTACGCTTTTCCTAGCAGCGTATAACAACAAAATGCAAATAGTAAAACTTATTGCAAAAAAACAGCAAGCAAGTAACGATAAAATTAAACTTAAAGAGTTTTTTTGCACAAAAAACAACCATGGTTTTGATGCGTTAGATTGCGCTATTGAGCATAATAATAGAAAAATGGTAACATTTCTTGTTTCAAAGGGAATAGAAGCAAACGATCAAGATTTTAATGGTAACGCTAGGCTGCATAAAGCTAGCCATAATGGTAACACTAAAACAGTTAAGCTCTTATTGAAGCTTAAGGTAAACGTTAATGCTGTTACTAAATGTAACAGAACTCCCTTGCTACTCGCAGTTAAAAAAGGCCATACACAAATTGTGAAAATGTTATTGGAAGTTAGAGCCAATATGAACATTTGTGAGCAACAAGGTTTTGCACCTCTACATCTTGCTGTTCAAAAGGATTATTTTGATATAGCTCAGTTGTTAACAGAAAAAGGTGCAGACCTTAACATTAAGTGCAATAACGGTCATACCGCAATAGATATGTTCATTAGCAAGGCTCATAGCAAAAAAAACATCGAAGAAAATTACAAAAAATTTTGTAGATTTTTGATGCTTTATCTGAAAGAGCTACATAGTAAACACAAAGCCTGTTGTATACTTTCAACCCTAGCTCTAAGCTTAACAATTATAGGCTTACCATTTATTTTCAAGCCTATTATTAAATACAGAGAAAGAAATACAATATATAAAAAAATTAGGGCTATGCTGGTCTACATTTAAGTACAAGAAGAGTATACAAAAAATACATAGCCAAAGCTAATACACGACAATTATCTGCTCGATGAAAATGAGATTAAGAGGTTGTCCGGAAACAAGTAAAAGGCTATAATATCTGAAATTTTAGTACGGGGTAAAGATGAGAAAAAAGTATCCAACAGATCTAAGCGAAAGGGAATGGGCAAGAATAGAAAAACACTTCAGAGTATCATACAAGAAAGGAGGAAGGCTGCCAAAGTATAGCAAAAAAGAAATATTAGAAGCAATTTTCTATGTATTGCGTACAGGGTGTCAATGGCGGTATTTACCAAATGATTTTCCGCTATGGAAGACTGTGTATGAGCAGTTCAGGCAATGGAAGAAGCAGGGAATTTTTGAGAAAATGAATTATGAAATTACAAAATATAGTAGAAGAAAAATAGGAAGGAATGAGCAGCCGAGTGCCTGTATAGTAGATAGTCAATCTGTAAAGACTACAGAAAAGGGGGGATCAAAGGCTATGATGGAAGTAAAAAAGTAAAGGGTAGAAAAAGGCATATAATTACAGACACTCAGGGTTTTATACTAGGTTGTTACGTAGGCGCTGCTAACGAAAATGATAGAGATGGTATTAAAATAGCATTAAACAATATGAGAACAAAATATACTAAAGTTAAAAAAATGTGGGCTGACATGGGATACCAAGGAAGAAATTTAAAGAATCACATAAAGGAAGAATATGACATAGATATTGAAATTGTTAAAAGGCCTCCATGTAGATTTTGGGTGCACAAAGATACGCCACCTGAGCTACTACCAACAAGAGAACAAGGGTTTAAAGTACAGCCAAGAAGATGGGTTGTAGAAAGGACTTTTGCTTGGGTTAATAGGAATAGAAGGCTATCGAAGGAGTATGATTTACTCACAACATCCACTGAGAATTTCATATACCTAGCTATGAGTAGGGTTATGTTAAAGAGGGAATATGCTTGAATTTACTAGTTTCCGGACAACCTCTAAGAGGTTGTCCGGAAACAAGTAAAAGGCTATAATATCTGAAATTTTAGTACGGGGTAAAGATGAGAAAAAAGTATCCAACAGATCTAAGCGAAAGGGAATGGGCAAGAATAGAAAAACACTTCAGAGTATCATACAAGAAAGGAGGAAGGCCGCCAAAGTATAGCAAAAGAGAAATATTAGAAGCAATTTTCTATGTATTGCGTACAGGGTGTCAATGGCGGTATTTACCAAATGATTTTCCGCTATGGAAGACTGTGTATGAGCAGTTCAGGCAATGGAAGAAGCAGGGAATTTTTGAGAAAATGAATTATGAAATTACAAAATATAGTAGAAGAAAAATAGGAAGGAATGAGCAGCCGAGTGCCTGTATAGTAGATAGTCAATCTGTAAAGACTACAGAAAAGGGGGGATCAAAGGCTATGATGGAAGTAAAAAAGTAAAGGGTAGAAAAAGGCATATAATTACAGACACTCAGGGTTTTATACTAGGTTGTTACGTAGGCGCTGCTAACGAAAATGATAGAGATGGTATTAAAATAGCATTAAACAATATGAGAACAAAATATACTAAAGTTAAAAAAATGTGGGCTGACATGGGATACCAAGGAAGAAATTTAAAGAATCACATAAAGGAAGAATATGACATAGATATTGAAATTGTTAAAAGGCCTCCATGTAGATTTTGGGTGCACAAAGATACGCCACCTGAGCTACTACCAACAAGAGAACAAGGGTTTAAAGTACAGCCAAGAAGATGGGTTGTAGAAAGGACTTTTGCTTGGGTTAATAGGAATAGAAGGCTATCGAAGGAGTATGATTTACTCACAACATCCACTGAGAATTTCATATACCTAGCTATGAGTAGGGTTATGTTAAAGAGGGAATATGCTTGAATTTACTAGTTTCCGGACAACCTCTTACAATTACGTTGTACAGTTCTCCTTCTATTTCGTTATACACTTTATAAGCCTCACAATAAAAATTGAATATAAAAAAAATTATTACTAATATGGTATAATTATTATGAAAAAGCGTGCTATGCTTTAACAATAAGCTAGTATATAAATATGGGGCTGTAAATCAAAAATTTTAGCAATCTAAAGAAATTTTACTATTACCTTCTATATTGAATTCTCTACGAAGATCAGCAGACAAGTTTATGCTTTCCCAAGAAAATCCACCGTCACTTTCTGACTCTTTACCAAAATGTCCATAACAGGCTGTACGTTTATATATAGGATGATTAAGCGATAAATGCTTGATTATGCCTTTTGTTGATAAATCTATATTATTCTCGATAAACTTTTTAATTACTCTTTCCTCTACCTTATTCGCACCAAATGTATCAATATAGAATGAAGTAGGTTTTGATACACCAATTGCATAAGAAAGCTGCACAAGACAACGTTCAGCCAAACCTGCAAAGACAATATTTTTAGCAAGATATCTTGCCATATAAGCCGCAGATCTATCAACTTTGGTTGCATCTTTTCCGGAAAACGCTCCTCCACCGTGTGGAATATAACCTCCATAAGTATCAACCATAATTTTTCGTCCGGTTAATCCACAATCACTAACCGGTCCACCAATAACAAATCTACCAGTTGGATTGACTAAGAGATTTTCCTCAGGACACATCCATCCTTCAGGTAAAGATGAAACTATGTAAGGGTAAATTATTTCTTTTACTTTTGATTGATCCAAATCCTCAGGGTGCTGTATTGAGACAATAATACTTTCAGCACGTACCGGGAGGTTATTCTCATATGCCAAAGTGATTTGTGACTTTGCATCTGGACCAAGTTTTGCTTCTTTAACTGCGCTCATGATATTTTTCAGAATCGAGTGTGCATAAAAAATGGGTGCCGGCATAAGGTTTTCTGTCTCTGTTGTTGCATAGCCATACATTATGCCCTGATCTCCAGCACCTTGATCCAACCCTATTGCAATGTCATTTGATTGCTCATGCAGCAATATATTTACTTTCACTTTTCTCCAGTGGAACCCATCGTGCTTGTAACCAATATCTTTTATTGTATTCCGTACAATACTTTCATCCTGCTATTTTTGATGTTAGGCCCAAACACTTCCCCAGCTATAATAACGTTATCTTTGGTGACTAAAGTCTCTATTGCAGCTCGCGCAAAAGGATCAGTAAAAAGGTACTCATCAAGTATTGCATCTGAAATTTGATCTGCTACTTTACCTGGATGACCAGCCGCCACTGATTCACTGGTTACTAAATTTTTATATAAACTCATGTTTTTGCTTATACAATATCAAAACCGCTATAGAAAACACAGTTAGTAACTACTAAATGGTGGGTCTGGGAAGAGTTGAACCTCCGACCTCACGCTTATCAGGCGTGCGCTCTAACCACCTGAGCTACAGACCCCTGATTTATTCAAGCTGAAGCTTTCATATTATCTGTAGGCAAGATATCAATAAAAGTCTTTTTATTTGCTGATCTTCTAAAGCTGACCCAGCCTTCTATTTTAGCAAAAATCGTATGATCTTTACCTATACCAACATTCTTTCCAGGATGGAATTTTGTGCCTCTTTGGCGCACAATTATGTTACCAGGAATAACCTTCCCATTCTTCTTTATTCCTAACCTACGACCCGCTGAATCTCTACCATTACAGGAACTACCACCTGATTTTTTAGTTGCCATATCTTACCTCTTACTTTTGAAGACTAATTTCATTTATACGAAGAACAGTTATATACTGCCTATGACCAGTTTTCCTACGGTAATTTTTTCTTCTTTTCTTCTTAAAGATTATAATTTTTTCCCCCCTGCACTGCTCCAACACTTCAGCTTTAACAGTAGCATTAGATGAATAAGATAAGCCACTATTTGAAATACAAATCACCTTATTGATTTCCACCTCTTTTTTTTCTTCAGCTTCTAACTTCTCTACCTTTATTATACTACCTTCTTTTACTAAATATTGCTTTCCACCAGTCTCAATTACTGCAAACATGATAAATATAAATTATTGTTATTAACTTTAATCGTAAACGATGTCATATACGCTGTCAATATAAATAAAAAGCATGACTTAACGTTCTTTTTGAGCTACTAAAATACTTCTATCTGTTTTCATCTTTTATCTACCTTTTCTCAGACAGTAGACTTCTTGCATAACCTAAGCAGAAAAAAGGCAAATAGTTATTATAGCTCTAAGTTTACCGACACCGTCATGCAAGTAGCCCCTTCTCCTGTCATCCGAGTAGCTTGACACTGGTTCCTTTATGACGATGTCATCCAAGTGTCAGCTACTCGGATGACAAAAAAAGGAGCACTAGGATGACATCATCCTTTTTTGGGATTCCAGTGTCACGCACTGGGATGACAGCAGTCCTACGTCATACCGCCGCGAACCGTCATACCGCGATTCATTCGCGGTATCTCAGCAATAGATCCCGCTAACAAGCAGCGGGATGACGATTGTCGTTTAGCCATAAACATTAAGGAATTTACCAAATGAAAAAAAAGGCAAAAGAAACCCTAGTCATTGTCTATTTTCAGTATTGGCGTTTTTTAAGTCTTAAACACTGCAATTTAGCTGCTTTTAATTGCAACTAACCTACGCTGCAAATGTTTAAGAAATTTACTAAGCAGAAAAAAAGACAAAGGACCCCCGAGTTAGCTAGTCTTTTACTATCTCTGTCGAGTATTGGCATTTTTTGATGTCTTGTAACGCTTTATAAGCGCGTTCAGCTTATTTAGATAAAAATCTAGATGTAGATGAAGTTTTGTAAAGACATACAGTATCTATATACTGCAAAAAATTAAACATAAGACGCCGATACATTAAGTAATCCTTACCTTTTAATCTGCAGATTGGCGAAAGCAAATACAATAGCTTCACTGTTATGATAAGGGGGCTGGCGGAGTTTGTCAAGGAAGTTTTTTTGTTTCTATTCCCAATAAAAGTTTGTTATATGGTTATGCAAGAAGTCTAATATTAAAAATGACACAACAACATAATTAAATTAGACTACTTTATTCTCTTAGTTACTTGCTTTTCTCTTGCTATTGCAAGGCTTTTTTCTGGTACATCCTCAACTATAACACTACCTGCTGCAATTACAGATTCATCATGAATATTAAGCGGCGCAATTAGTGAGCTATTGGCGCCAACAAAGCAATTGCTCCCTATATTCGTTTCATGTTTATTTTTCCCATCATAATTACAAACAATAGTGCCTGCTCCTATATTACTCTCCTGCCCTACTTTAGCATTTCCTATATAACTTAAGTGTTTTATTCTAGTGTTTTGACCAACTTCACTTGTTTTCACTTCCACAAAATTTCCTATTTTTGCCTTATTACCAATTGTTGTGTTTCCGCGTATTCTGGTAAATGGACCGACCTCAGCATTACTTTTAATTAAGCAGTTTTCTAAATGCGAAAATGGCAGTATTTTCGCACCAGACTCTATTTTCACTCCAGTACCGAAAAAAACATATGGGTAAATAACTGAATCTCTGGCAATTTGCGTATCAAGAGAAAAGAAAACAGTCTCTGGTGCAACAAGCGTTACTCCGGAGTCGGTAAAAATTTTTCTTTTATTTTCTTGAAAGTAAAACTCAGCTTTTATAAGGTCATTTCTGTTATTTATTCCCGTTGCTTCTTCTCCACCGGTAATAACGTAACCGACATTTAAATTACTCTTCACTGCAATGGAAACTATATCGGTCAAGTAATATTCATGAGTTGAGCTATTGCACTCTATTTTCTCCACCAATTCACGTAAATTCTTTGCACATGCAACCATTATTCCAGCATTTGCAAGAAATTCTTCATGATTATTTTTATCACTCTTTGCTTCTACGATTTCTCTTAAGGAACCATTCTCAATAATTAACCTACCGTATTCTTTATTGCTTGTCCTAAAACCTAGGCAAACTAGAGCCTTGCCTTCTAAATAACTAATCATTTTAGTTATTGTGCTGCTTTTTATGAGCGGAGTATCCCCATACTGCACAACAACTATGCTTGAATCTGGCAATTCTCTTAGGTTTCTCATCGCAGTTTTGACCGCATCTCCCGTGCCAAGTGTTAATTCTTGTGTAATTAACTGTATATCCTTAAAACACTTTAGTCTTTCAATTAAAGGCTGATCAACTACAACAGCAATATTTTCAGGATTTAACTGTTTTGCATTGTAAATGACATGCTGGAGCATGGAAAAACTGCCTATTTTGTGTAGGACCTTAGGCAAATCTGAATTCATCCGCCTGCCATGCCCTGAAGCAAGTATAACGAACGTATGAGTTTTACTTATCACTTATCTTAAAGATGAAAAATGAAAACCGTAATGATCAAGCCAGCTGATTTTGTTGTCATAAAAGCTCCTCAAGTCGCTAATTTGATATTTTAGCATTGCAAGCCTTTCTATACCAATGCCAAACGCAAAACCGTTGTATTTAGTATGGTCTATTCCAACATTTTGAAATACATTTGGATGCGTCATACCGCATCCCAGTACTTCTATCCATTTACTACCTTTATAACTTATGTCCACTTCCGCAGAAGGCTCGGTAAAAGGGAAAAAACTATTACGAAAACGTATCTTCAGCCCTTTATCGCCAAAGAACTTATTAAGGAAGTGATGAATAGTAAATTTTAACTGGCCCATATTGACATTCTCATCGACATATAACCCCTCTATTTGATGGAACATAGGGGTGTGAGTTGCATCAAAGTCGTTTCTGTATACTCTACCTGCGGCTACTATTTTAATTGGGAATTTTTTTGTTTTTTCCATGGTTCTAATCTGTACAGATGAGGTGTGAGTGCGCAGTACCATTCTTTTATCATCTATTTTATTCTTTAAGTAGAAGGTATCTTGCTCCTCTCGTGCAGGATGATGACTTGGAGTATTCAGTGCATCAAATACATGAAATTCATCTTCAATGTCAGGGCCATCAACTGCCTTAAAACCCATATGTGCAAAAATAAGCTTTACTTCATTTAGAACCTTACTGAGTGGATGGACCTTGCCAATTTTTTCTGGCCTCGCAGACAACGTGATATCAACTGCCTCGTTCTGCAATTTAAAGTTAACTTCTTCGGCTTTTAGTATATTCTCCTTATTCATTATAAGCTGATCTAGCTTATTACGTAAAACGTTGATAACTTCGCCTAAATTGCGCTTTTTTCCTGCGTCTTCTATCTCTTTTAAGTTGTCAAAATAAGCTTTAATTACACCCTTTTTTCCCAAATATGATAGCCTAACTTTTTCTAAATCTTGTAAAGAAGAAGCATTCTCAATTTCGGAAACTGCTTTATCTTCAAGTGAAAGTATGTCATCTAATAACTCTTTATTCATCTTAAAAACGCTGGCTTAAACTTTCATTATAGTGAAATTTTAAATATCATCAACAATCCGAAAAATTGCCCTATTCTGATTATTAATTTATTGACTGATTAATCTTTTTTATTTACCTTTGCGTTGATGAATTTGCTGTATCAACTATGCACAACAGTAATACTGAAACTAAGAATAAGTATAAAATAGAGGATTTACCTAAGCTCTTTAAGGAAAAATCCAGAAACATAAGTAAAGCATTTTCTAGCGAAACAATTAAGATCAGTACTATTCGCTCGAGAAGTATTGAAAGTAATATACAAGAATTTTCATTTGAGCTAACAGCAACAGATAAAGACACCTTTAATATAAGATTATTTCGAATAAACTCTTTAATTAATTTTTTCAAAATCTGCCTTTCCCGGGAAAAAAATTTTACAGCCAACATAAAAGTGCCCAAAGAAAGCAGTGAACTATATAATAACTACTGTAAAACTAACAGTTATAAAACTGTAGAAGAATTCGTAAATAGTGCTCCGCCTCAAATCCTTCTGCAGGGCACAACGATAACGCTACAAATAGACGTTGAAAACATTAACCTGGACAACTTGTACCAAATCGAGTTATTTCTAAATGAAAAGCTACAACATGCAGAAAAAACTGAAAATGAAGACAAAAAAGAACAGAGTGAAACTAACCAAAAAAATGCACAAAATAAACAAATCGTACCAGTTACAGGCTCATTTGGCTTCGATGTAACAAATAATGGAAAACAAGTTACACGTGTTTCGATAGTAGTTGCTGCAATGCATGAAAACGTTTTCTGGTTTAGATCTTTTTTCTGTCTACCCAATTTTTTTAATACGTCACAATTCTTTTCCCAACAATTGCCAAAATTTTCTATACAGAGCAACAATATACCATTTGGTGTTATTCCAGCGTTTGACCAGGAAAAAAGAAACATGGATCCAAGTAGTCAAGCTACTCGGATGACAGGGGGTAGTATAGAAAATCCAATACCTCAAGAAGCAGAACAGAATGTAGGTCAAACTACTTCGCACACAGAGTATTTTAAGGCTAACAGAAAAAAGAAGTCAAAAAAGCAGACCAAAGAACTATCAGAGAAAGAAAAACCATTAGCCATAAAACAAGCACAAAATGATGCTAGAGTAGCTATGATAGATAACCAAATTGAGCACAGGGGGAAAAAACTCGATAAAATATTTATTGAAGTGATGAGTGGATACAAAAATCAAGATCCAGAAACATTTTGCAATATTTTCAGCTCAGTATTCAATATTGTTTACTTTCAAGATAAACAATTACATGCAATATTAGAGCCAGGCGAGATATCAGAAGTATTACAGATACTCGAAAGGCCACAACCTCTTAGTAACTCACTTTTAGGTAAAGAATATTTACAAAAACAAGTATATAGAAAAAAAGAGCAATTGCTTAAATTAGTTTCAGGTGTTTATATACAACAACCTTCTCCACAACATGAAAATACTCCTCATAAATCTACAAACCCTTTACCAATTAAAGATCTTTCACCAGCAACAAATGAAGCTAAAACTCTACCACCTACTAACATTACACTCAAATCATCATTAAAAACTGTATTTTCCTCAAAAAAGGCTTATTTTTGTCTATTTATAATAGTAGCATCTGCATCAACACTTTGCTTATGGCATTTTCCGTTAGGAAAAGTGTCAATGTTAAAAGGATTAGTGCCACCAGAAAAAAGAGAAAGTATTGGGCTAGCATTGAACATAGGGTTACCAATATTAACTGCATTATGTGTTCTGAGTTTGGCTTATTTCATATATTCTGAATATTCTATAGAATCTATTGAACAAGTAAGTGAAAACGATCCCCTTTCTCGCGCCTATAGCTAGTGCAGGCTCAGTTTTCCTACGTCATACCGTCACGGTATCTCTAGATCCCGCTAACACGTAGCGGGATGACGAATTTGTCGTTTTTTAAATTGTCGGTAAACCAGAATTACTTTAGCTATAACAAAATAGAAATAAGTTGTTGTAAAAAATTTTTCATGGTAAAATTATTTATTTTCACCATATGTTTAAAGGAATTATCACGGATATCGGGACTATAACTGATACTACCACTCACTCCAACTCTGATCAAATTTTCCATATCAAGACACAAAATTTATCCTCTATAAATAAAGGAGATTCAATAGCTTGCTCTGGTGTGTGTTTAACTGTTGTTGATATAATGAGCGATACATTTACAGTCCAAGCATCTCAAGAAACTATGAAGGTTGCTAACTTAAATACGTGGAGAATAGGAAAAAAAATAAATCTCGAACAAGCAATGAGATTAAGCGATAAGATCGATGGCCACCTGGTTCAGGGTCATGTTGATGGGATAGTAAAATTTTTAACAATTAATCAAAATTTAGATTCTCATGAAATCAAACTATCGTGCCCACAAGAATTAATTAAATTTGTTGCAAAAAAAAGCTCCGTTACACTAGATGGGGTTTCCCTCACAGTGAATTCAGTTATTAATCAGGAATTTACAGTAAATATCACTCCCTATACATGGGAAAATACAACTTTTCAGTACAACAAAGTAAATGATTATTTGAATTTAGAAATTGACATGATCGCTAGGTATTTAGATCAATTGATGCAGCATAAATACAATTAATTTTACAACCTTGTTATTTACAACTATTATATCTTGAAAACCATATAGATATAAAACATGCTTTTCGATAGCCTAATTATCTTCATTGTTGTTCTATGCGTAATAATCTCGGTAACTAGAGGCTTTATAAAAGAGCTATGCGCACTAATGTTTCTATTTTTATCGGTCTTTCTGACAGCTAATCACTATGATTTTTTCGCTCCAAATTATAGTAAATATTTTGATTCTAAAGTTACACTAAACATACTTTCTACAATCTCTGTATTTATTATACTTAATCTTATATTCATGATAATAAATAACTGGCTAATGTACATATTATCACCCATAAGGTTGGGGTTTATCGATAGAGTTACTGGAATCTTTCTCGGAGTGCTTAAAGGAATATTGCTCTCTTATGTATTATTTTTTGCTGTGCACTTATATTGCTACACAGTATATGACAAAAAAGAGGGAGAGTATAAAATAGAAGCAGAAGACATATTGCCTAATTGGATAATAAATTCACACTCTTATCAGGCTTTATTTGTGACAGCAGAAGAAGTAATTGACATGTATGTACCAGAGTCGTTGATACTAAAAATAAAAGAGATCGGTGGAGAAATGGTTGATCAAGAAAAACCTAAAAACAATAAAAAAGAAGAGTAAATATTTATTTATAAATATTTTCATTGGGAGTATTCAAAAAGCCATATGTGTCAGGTTAAGAGCACAGAATTTTTTACTGGAAATATTAATTTTGTTTTAGCAATAAATCAACTTAAGGTCATAATATCTTGACATTTATTTAATGTTGCTATATAATAGCTATGTACATTTTGTGTACTATAGCAATAAAATTACCTTGTAATAGGTGTATTGGACCCGAGGGCAGTACTCGGCGTCTCCACCATGTTTTTTAATTTATATGGGGACGAATAAGGATCGACATGCATAGTAAAGATGGTAGCTTTGCTCGGTTAGACACCACCGCTAAGAGTTCATAATTTAAATGCAAACGATAATTTTGCTGCTGAAGACAATGTCGACGCAATAGCTGCTTAATTTAAGCACTATAACTTCATTGCTATAAGCACGGTTCAGGGAACGCCGGGTAACAGAAGTTCCCCAAAATTTACGTATGTGAAAGTTATATGGAGCAAACAGATTACAAAAAACTGCTTAATTCTGCTAAGTTTCAAGTTATCAAAAAGACTTTAGATGTTATATCAGGTAATGGTTTTATCCCTCACTTAGAAATATTATTTTTCACATATTTTAATGGTGTGACCATGCCAGATCGTTTGAAAAAGTCATACCCTACTCAAATGCTTATTATATTACAGCATCAATTCTATGATTTAAAAGTTTCTGAGGATAAATTTAGCGTCAGTTTGAGTTTTCAAGGAAAACAAGAGCGAATTACTATACCGTTTTTTGCTATTAGTGAGTTTCGTGATAAAATTTCAGGAGATGTTTTAATATTTGACAAAATCAGTATCGACTCTGATAAAGAATACAAAAGTGAAAAATGTACTGAAAAACTATCAAACGGTAGTATTATATCCATAGATCAACTGCGTGATGAGTAACTGCTCATCTTTATAAACAAAAAATATTAATAGAAAAAAGTGGTCTAACTTAAGTAATAGAATAGAGGGTAGATAAATATGCTAAATCTTTAATTATTTATTAACGCAGGTGGCAAAATTTTTCTTACATATCATCAACTTCCTTTATTGAAAAATTCAGAAAAATGTTGTATAATTATTAGTAGACTTTGGTAAAACATATGACAGATTCAGGAATTAGTATAACTTTTGACCCAAAAACTTCACATAACCTTACTAAGTTAGCTGAAATCACCAAGGAATCCGTTCAAGAACTAGCAAAAAGGTTAGTCATCGAAGGAATCGAGTGCGAAGTAGAAGATATTGCGTTATATAAAACTATTAAGGAATGTGAGGATGTAGACTGGAATACAGTACTATCTGAAAGGGAGAGGACATAAACTGAAATACGATATTGTCTACTCAAAAAACTTTACTGAAAGAGATTTTCTAAATCTTCCAAAAACAATAAGATCAAGGATTACAAAAGCGATAAACGAGCGGCTTACAACTGATCCAATTAAATTTGGTAAACCATTACGTGGCAGGCTAAAAGGGTATAGAAGAATAAGGGTTAGTGATTATCGAATTATTTATACTGTAAATATTGCAAAACATAAGGTATTTGTTGCTACAGCAGGACATAGAGACACCATTTATGAGAAGGCTACTTGATAAACATTAAATATATTTTTATACAGCCCTCCTTCCTTTATTGAAAAATTAAAAAAAATGTTGTAAAATAGCTATAGTAGTAGACTTTGGTAAAACTGATGGTAAATTCAAAAGTTAGTGTAACTTTCAACCCAGAAACTTCGCAGCATCTTGTTGAACTAGCTAGAGCCACCAAGCAGTCTGTTCAAAAATTAACAGAAAAGCTAGTCAAGGAAGCAATCGAACTTGAAGCGGAAGATATTGCATTTTCCAAAATTATTAGGGAGTTAAATTCTGATGATGCAGAAGAAGTAGAGGATAGTGAAGACATCTGGAAATAAGCAATACACCATTAAATATCTAAAGCATGTTCTTAAAAGAAATTTGCCTTCCTTGCCGGAAGATGTAAAGCCAAGTATTAAAGATGCAATAAAAGAGTATCTTGAGACTGATCCTATTGGTAACGGTGTGTTGCTATGCAAGAGATTAAAGGAACATAGAAGAATAAAAGTTGCTGATGATTATCGTATTGTCTACCGTGTAAATACTGTAAAACGTATAGTAATTATTGTTTCAATAGGACACAGGGACAATATTTACAAGCAGGCAATATTGGACCTACTGAAACATTAAATATATTTTTATACACCACTCCTTTCTTTATTGAAAAATTAAAAAAAATGTTGTATAATTATTAGTGGACTTTGGTAAAACATATGGCAAATTCAGGCATTAACATAGCTCTTAGCGAAGAAACTTTAAAGCATCTTGCTGAATTATCTGAATTTACTAAACAGCCCGTTCAAGAATTAGCAGGAAAACTATTTAGAGAAGCAGTTGAGCTTGAAATGGAGGATTTTTTAGTATCTAAAATTTCTGATGAGCGTGATGTTGAAGGTGCAGAAACAGTTGATTTTGAAGATATTAAGTGGGATTAGAGCGTTACAAGGTTAAGTCTCTAAAGAGTGTTGTTGAAAAAGATTTACCAAACCTTCCAAAGATAATAAGGCTAAGAGTTCAAAAGGCTATAAAAGAACGTCTTACAGTTGACCCAATAAATTTTGGTGAACCACTACATCATAACTTAAAAGGATGTAGAAGGCTAAGAGTTGGTGACTATCGTGTAATTTACAGAGTAAATCAATTAGATCATATAGTAACTATCACAGAGATAGGACATAGAGATGATATTTATAAGAAATAAATATCAACATTAATATATATTATACACCCCTCCTTCCTTGTCCATTCTCTACTTTAGGTGGCTTTGCGCAGCTCAAAAAATGAAGTTTTTTTTGGTTCAGCAAAAACAACATTTTGAGTTTGAAAAGGCTAAATACTTGTCTTTTATATAACTTTCGTGTAATAGATATGTATGCATCCAATCATATATCTACTCAATACGTTACTTGATCTTTATAGCTTCATTCTAATATGTTGGGTTGTCCTAAACTGGCTGGTTAAACTTAATATGGTGAACATATATAATGAAACTGTCAGTAGCATAATGCACATCTTGAACCAATTGACATATCCACCACTAAAGATTATTAGAAGATATATACCACCGTTCAACGGATTAGGTTTATCTATAATGATATTGCTAATAACAATTCACTTTGTAAAATATACAGTAGCTTACTACTTTAGGTAGATGTTAAAAAAATATCTAAAATCAGCAATATATCTATCCCTTTTAATATATATATATATATCAGTTTTTAGCTATAACTATAAAGATCCTTCCTTAAACACAGCTACAAATGAGGAAGTGACAAATTTAGGTGGAATAGTAAGTTCATATTTAGCTGATATATTGGTTCAATTTCTTGGATTAACTAGTGTTACAATAGCTACAACCATAGTTTACTTGTTGATCTTCAGGCCATCAAAAAGGCTGCTAAAAATTCTCTATTTAATATTAATCAATTTAGGGATATGTGCTATACTACCACAACTTTCGCTAGGCATCACTGCAAGGTACAGACACAGTGGAATAATAGGGAATGCACTAATTAATAACTGCCCGTTTTATATATTTGTGATAGTAACATCAATAGGTCTTGTAGGATCTGTTGGTTGGAAGAGAACAATTTACTCTCTATTCTTCTTATGTAAAAAAATAGCTTGCTTATTTGTAAATGTTCCATTCTTCAGATCACATAAAACTACTGAGTATTCAATTGCACCATTAGTAGTAGAAGAAAAACATAGAACTAAAATCACTACTAAACAACAACCAAAAGAAAGACAGAAAAAAGCTACCGAGGAGGTTTTAAGTGAGTTTAAGTTTCCAAGTATCCATTTACTTTCTAAAGCAGAAGAGTCTTTGCAGAGAAAACAGCTAAATGAAATGGAGAGCAATAAAAATTTATCTCTGCTGGAACAAGTCCTGAGTGATTTTGGCGTGCAAGGAAAAATTATCAGTGTATGCTATGGGCCGGTTGTGACTTTGTACAAACTTGAACCACAAGCTGGCACGAAATCTGCAAGAGTAATTGGCCTTGCAGATGACATTGCACGTTCGATGAGTGCACTCTCTGCACGTATTTCAATAATTCGTGGGCAAAATGCTATGGGAATAGAGTTGCCGAACAAGGAACGGGAAATTGTAATGCTGCGTGATTTGCTTGAATCCCCAGAATACCAAAATGCAAACTTAAATCTCCCAATTGCGCTTGGCAAAGAAATAAGTGGAAAACCAGTTATTGCAGATCTCACTAAAATGCCCCACTTGCTCGTTGCTGGAACCACAGGGTCTGGTAAATCAGTTGCGATTAACACTATGATTCTTTCACTCGTTTATCGATTAAGTCCTGATGAATGTAAGATGATAATGATCGACCCAAAAATGCTTGAGCTTTCAATATATGATGCAATACCGCATCTAATAACGCCAGTGGTAACAGAGCCAAAAAAGGCTGTAGTCGCTCTTAAGTGGATAGTGAAAGAAATGGAAAATCGCTATCGCATGATGTCCTATTTAAATGTGCGCAATGTAATAAACTATAACCAAAGAATCACAGAAGCGATGAATAGTGGAATAGAATTGGAGCGCGTTGTGCAGATTGGCTTTAACTCAACAACAGGCAAACCTCTGTTTGAAAAAATACCAATCAAGATGGAAACATTTCCGTATATTGTAGTGATCGTGGATGAAATGGCAGATTTGATGCTTGTTGCCGGCAAAGAAATAGAGTGCTCTATTCAACGCTTAGCTCAGATGGCTCGTGCTGCAGGAATACACATCATAATGGCAACACAACGCCCATCTGTGGATGTGATCACAGGTGTGATAAAGGCGAACTTTCCAACGAGAATCAGTTTTGCTGTTACTTCTAAGATAGATAGCCGTACAATACTTGGCGAACAAGGGGCTGAACAATTGCTCGGCATGGGTGACATGCTCTATATGGCCTCTGGTGGTAAGATCATTCGAGTTCACGGCCCATTTGTAAGTGATAATGAGGTGCAAGATATAGTTGATCATCTGAAAATGCAAGGTGAGCCAAACTACATGGAGGAAATCACTAAAGAAGATGAAAATTCTTCTACAGAGTCACACGATGAAACGGAGGATGAAGAAAATGACCTCTATAACCAAGCAGTGGCCATCATTCAAAGAGATCAAAAAGTTTCAACCAGTTACATTCAAAGGCAGCTTAGAATAGGCTATAACAGAGCAGCAAACATCGTTGAAAGAATGGAAAAGGAAGGTATTGTCAGCGCTCCAAATTACTCAGGGAAAAGAGAGATATTGGTTGAATAACAATCTTGTAATACCTTAATTTAAGTTTTCGCACTTTCAAAAAGCAAGTCAAACGAAATTATTAAAAGATCAATACATAATGACAATTGATTTAATAATAATTTAAACATTTGGAATGTAAAATTATAATATATTAATTAACTAGGGGGTTAAAAATGGGTATAACTAAATGGGTACTTGGCTTTGATGAGTCAGATATAACAGCATTGCAGGAAAGTCAACAAATTGATGCTGAGCAGTTTGAAAAAGTTTTTGGTGCATTAAAAGAATGGCAAGAAGCTCAAAAGATAGATGCTAAACAGTTTGAAGAGGTATTTAGTGCATTAAAAGAATGGCAAGAAGCTCAAAAGATAGATGTTGAGCAGTTTGAAAAAGTTTTTAGTGCATTAGAAGACAAGATTGGTACTAAGCAGTTTCAAGCTATGCAAGAGCACTTAAACGGCCTGCAAGAAAAAGTGGAAACACTTGCAGAGGCAGTAGCAGATCAACAAAAAATAATGGCAATTTGTATCATAGTCAGTGCTGTTGCCGCAATAGCAATAACTAGTTTTGTTGCATTCTGTATCTATCAGGGAGTTAAGCTTGATAAAGAGAAAAAAAACGACTTATCTAAAGATACGCCAGACGCAAAACTTAATAATGTAGATACTACCGATGGTACTGAAAAACTACAGAATAACTTAAAAGTTGCAAACATATAGCTGCATAACACTTTTCTTGAAAAGGTGTTACGCAACTTGTAACACCTTACTCTTCTCTTAGTCTGCGTAGGTTTTTTTGATAGCAAACATATCACTTTTTAGAAAAATATTTGTATTGTAAAGTTAGTAAAGATTCTGGTTTACTTAAAGTTTGTTAATTGCTATCTTTTAAAACACGATATTTACTATAGCACCATATGCTTAGGGTTTTTTCTAAAATTTTATTTATATTAATGTTTTTGGTTTCTAGCTTTTTTACTGTGCATAGTGCTGAAGCTAAATCTAAGCTCAGTAAGAGATACATACCTCCTGGTAACCCTGGTGGTGCAAACTTTCATACAGATGAGGATTTTGCTGAGTCATATAAACTGTATGAGAAGCGTAGGGAATTGCTCAAGAAAAAAAAATTACAAGATCGAGCTATAAATAAAGAAGATCTAATCAAAAAATTAAAAGAGAAAAAAATTGCTAGTCTTGATAATGAGCCAAATGACATGGAAGCTTGCATAGTCGACGATGAAGAGAGCACTATGATAAATCAGCATGGTATTAATATCGCACGTTTAAGGGGTGCTGTATTTATAGATCAAGAGTCAGTTTTCCAGTATGAAAATAAGCAGCATGAAAGTGAACAACAAGAAGAGAAGAAAGTTACTTCAACACGAGAAAAGAAAGTTTCTCCTATAAATGTCACTATAAAAGAAACTCCATCAAGAAGAACGTGCTCACATGATTCTATTGCTAATTTGGATAACGTAGATGCTTATAGTTTGAATGGTTCAAGTTCATTTGGCAGTGTAGCTGACACAGTAAAATAGTATCACAATATTGGCCATTAATAATATGCTAGATAAAGACCTGATATTGAATGATAATACATATGAATTATCGCAGATTTCCAGGCACAAAACTCATGTTGTAGAAGTTGGAAAAGTAAAGATAGGCGGAAATAATCCTGTAGTTGTACAATCTATGGCGCTTGGCGTGCATATAGATGCTGATAATATAAAAAGTAGCGCAAAACATTATGCAAAAGAGATAACAGAACTAGCGCGTACAGGTTCAGAATTGGTGCGAATTGCCTTGAACTCAGAGGAGGTAGCAAGAGCAATACCTTATATAGTAGAAGAGATAAATAAAGAAGGTTTTGACGGTAAAATATTGGTAGGCTGCGGTCAATATGAGCTAGATAAATTAGTTCAAGATTATCCAGACAACATCAAAATGCTGGGTAAAATTAGAATCAATCCAGGCAATATAGGCTTTGGCGACAAACGTGATGAGAAGTTTGAAAGGGTGATAGAGTATGCAATAATGCACGATCTTCCGGTTAGAATTGGGGTAAATTGGGGTAGTCTTGATAAATACCTTTTGCAAAAATTGATGGATGAAAACTCTTCGCTTAGTAATTCAAGGCCTTCTGATGTTATACTGCGCAAAGCACTTGTAATGTCTGCTCTTGATAGTGCAAAAAAAGCTGAAGAAATTGGTCTAAATTCAAACAAAATAATCATTTCATGTAAAGTTAGCAAAGTACAAGATTTAATTTTAGTTTATATGGCACTTGCAAAATCTTCCAATTATGCGCTGCATTTGGGTTTAACTGAGGCTGGTATGGGCAATAAAGGTGTGGTAAATACCGCAGCAGGGCTTACTTATTTATTGCAAAATGGCATTGGAGATACAATACGGGCTTCTTTGACTCAACGTCCTGGTGCATCGCGTACTAATGAAGTGGTGGTGTGTCAGGAAATATTGCAGTCTATAGGCTTGCGACACTTTAACCCTCAGGTTAATTCATGTCCTGGTTGTGGGCGCACGAGTAGCGATCGTTTTCGTATATTAACTGAAGAGGTGAATGGCTATATAAAAACTCATATGCCGATGTGGAAGAAAAAAAATCCAGGTGTAGAGCATATGAACATTGCTGTTATGGGATGCATAGTAAATGGTCCTGGAGAAAGCAAACACGCAAATTTGGGAATCAGCTTACCTGGATATGGAGAAAAACCTGTTTCAGCAGTCTACAAAAACGGCAAATATTTCAAAACTTTACAAGGTGATAATGTCTCTGAAGAATTTAAGGCAATTATTGATAATTATGTGAAGAAGCATTACACGTAACCTTTCACGGTTAATTAATAGATAAATCGCAAATAAAAAAGAAAATTAAACCTTGTTTTTCTTTTTTCGTTGGGAATGTTCAAAAAAGTGTGTCAAATCGAAAAAAAAGTAATAAATTGATATAAAAAAAATGGAGGTTTGACTGACCTTACCCAGAAAAAGTGGAGAGAAAGTTTGGAATGTTTTTCACAAAGAGAATGATGAATCAAAATGCTCAGGAATGCAATAGTTAATAGTGACGTTGTTTGTTATAAAAAATTTCTATATATTCAAATATAGCAGTTTTGATATGCTGTTTAGAGTGCCGAGAGGTGTCTATTGGTAACTCCCTTTTTAGAGAACTGAAGAAGCTTTCCACAACAGAATTGTCGTAACAACAACCTTTATAACTCATCTATGTTTTTTATGGATAAGAGATATTGATAACCTTGCGAAGTATATTGTGAACCTTGATCACTATGTAATAGTAGATTTTTGGCAGGTTTACGCTTGTTAACGGCCATTAATAAAGAGTCCATAACCAATTGTTTATTTATTGAACTGCTCATTAACTACCATGCGTGAATATAGATCGATTATTGTTGCCAAATATAGCCATCCTTCTTTGGTTTTTATATAAGTAATCCCATACTTTATTTGGTTGATCGACAATAAAGTTTTGGTCTAATATATTGGGAGCTACTGTCCGTTTGTTGTTTCTTAATTTTAAATTTTCTTCTCAATATAGCCTGAATACCATTTTTCTGCATAATACTTTGCACTGTTTTTAAGTTGCAACTTTTACCCAAAGCCTTCAATTCAGCATGAATTTTAGGAGCTCCATATCTACATTTAGAAACTTGATATATTTTTTGAATAGCTGCGAGTAGCTCTTTATTTGCTGATTCTCTACTGCTTATTTTTCTTGTGGTCCACTTATAGTAGCCACTAGCAGAAAATCCTACATAATTCCTGTACTTTATAGCAGTTACTATGCTCTTTTATAAAAAAATATTTTACTCTTTTTGACTGGCCAGGGCTTTTTTTTAAATGTCTCTTTCCCTTGTTACTCTTGCTTTGTAAATCAAACCTCTCTTTGTCGTAAGGAGCCATGTTACCTCTACCTGGAAATGCATCTGCTGCCGACTTTTTTTCGTTGTGTTTCTTTATCCATTTTCCTAATAAACCACCCTTTATTCCTAAATCCTTTGCTATTTTTGTAATTGTTTGACCTGCCTTTCTTTGTTCATTTGCCAGTTTAACAGCTTCCAATTTGAATTCTGCCGTATATTCTCTTGCCATTTCTAATCCTCCAAAATTTTATTTTACCCGAAAAAACTCCTTTCTTTCTCTCCACTTTTTCTGGGTAAGGTCAGTCTGTCCAGGTTCCAAGATCGGTGTCAAAAATTGCTCAAACCATCCATTAAAAACATCCATATTACAGTGGCCTTCAAAGGTTAACGGAACAACTATCTTTCTTCCACTTAAGGCTGCAACCATACTGATTCGTTGAGTTTTCTTTCCAGATTTTAAGGCATAAAACCGCTGTCCTTTCTGGCAATATCCGTAGTTCGGTGTTATCAATGCCAGACTCATCTATATACACTAAGTTTTTAGGTTCTTTTGTCGCTATAATTTTCAAAAATTCAGCACGTTTTTCTTCGTTTCTTTCCTTGTATCCATATGTCTTTTTTTGCGCGTAAATCCAATTTTTTTAAGGGCTCGATAGATCGTTTGGATACTAACGTTGTTCCAAAGTTTAGCCATTTCCGATAGAGTCTTTCCTCCGTGTTCTCTGGCAAATTTGGCAAAGGTATCCCAGTCGGTAATTTTGTGATTGTAACCCCCATTTCCAAGTTTTTTTGATTGAAAGTCTCCTGTTTCTTTTCTTCTTTGCTGCCACTCCCATAAAGTAGTTCGTCCAATCTTAAATCTTGCTGCCACTGTTTCTCTGCTTTCTCCTTCGTCTAGCGCTTCCATTGCTTTTTTTCTTAAATCATAACTATATGCTGCTGGCATTCAACCTCCTTATCATCATCTACCCTTATCCTATCACATCCGGACTTTTATGGAAAGAGCTATATTTTTATCAATTCTGCAATCATTTATCTTAATATTAAGTTTCTTTTGATGCTTGTGAATAGCTGCAAATCTCTTCCTATTTGTTGCAAATACCCTTTTATAAACCCGACTGTTTGTCTTAAACCAATTCTAAAGAAACTGACGATTATATGCACCAAAATCACAACTTTATCACTATAAATATAGTTGCCGCCCTGCATTTTTGGACAATTCTCGTACCAATTTTCTATGGCGTCATTGATATAACAAAAAATGCTTCCTCTTTCTTGGAGAAATTTGTTATATTCATGGCAGTTACTGACTCTCATTTTTTGTGGCATATTTTTTCTTCAACAGTTAAATGGCTATTTATAATGAATTTTGTCAGTAACTGCCAGTTCTTTTCGCTTGAGCGATGCAACAAAGCCCACTGGGATCCAGGAAAGTTTGCTTGTAAGCAAGCAAACTAGCATGGAAAGTTTATACTAAATGAATGTTTTTGATGAGGTTGCACAGAAGCTGGATCCCAGTGTCAAGCACTGGGATGACATCATCCTTTTTTGGATTCCAGACTGGAATGACAGCAGTCCTACGTCATACCGCCGCGGTATTTCCAGATCCCGCTAACACGTAGCGGGATGATGGTTGTCAGGGTGTTGTCCAAGTAGCCTCCTTCTTCTGTTATCCAAGTAGCCTCTTTCTTGTCATCCCAGTGCTCCTTTCTTGTCATCCCAGTGCCCAGACACTGGGATCCAGGAAACTTAACTTTACACCAGGTAATAAGAACTGGATTCCAGCGTCACGCGCTGGAATGACAGGTTAGGTAAGGAAGTAGTATTGCTACTACTCCCTCCCTTAGAAACGCAGCATGCAGGTTTCCCCACACTACGCTTGAGCCCCTTATCTAAGTCCTTCTTTTCTCGAACCGGCTTGTCCTTCATGATTCCTCAGAAAACATCATTCTTAATGGTGACACCAACAGTAGAGAACCTTCTCTTGAGAAAGAGCTTGCTAACATTTTTGTTTGTTTCACTCTTTCATCAAAATACTTTTTCCATTTTAAGTCAAGTGGATTTGCATCCGCCCTGATTTTAACATGTCGTCTGATAGGTATATCAATCAACCTAAGCAGTCTTAAATACCTTATCTCTTTCGGTTTGTTCTTGCATATGGGTGCAGCAAAGACCCATTGGCGTTGTTTCATTACCTTGAAGTAACGATTCTTTATCCAACGTAATCCTTTACGAGGATGTCTTTTCTTTGCCCATTTCCATAGAGCACACATAATTTCATGGTCTATTTTGTTAAAAGCTCTTTTCGCACACACATGGCTGTAGTAATTTCCCCATCCCCTTAATAGGGAATTGAGCAACTTGATTAGTACGGCCTGAGTGTTCGCTATGTTTGCCTTTATCAATGTACGTGCTTTATTAAGAAGTTTCTTAATACTTTCTTTTGAAGGTTTTATAATTAACTTCTTATTATACCTGCGTACATTACAACCAAGAAAGTCAAACCCTGTTGTAATAGATGTAATTTTTGTTTTCTCTTCGGAAAGGATAAGACCTCTCTCCTGAAGAAAGGACGATACTAGAGGTTTTACTTCATTTTCCAGTACTTCACGTGTGATTCCTGAAATGATAAAGTCATCTGCGTACCTGATTACATTTACTCCACTTCTGATTTTGCTTCTTCTTTTACTGCCAAGTTTACCAAATTGACTTTCCAATGATTTTTCAAGTCCATTTAGGGCTAGATTTGCTAGTATTGGAGAGATGATACTATCTTGTGGGGTACCTGCAGTTGTGGAATACAGAGTTTTTGATTCTAGGAAGCCAGCTTTTAACCAGCTATGAAGAATTTTCTTCTCCATAGGAATATGCTTCATGAGCCATTCATGGTTAATGTTATCAAAACACCCTTTAATATCACCTTCGAGTATCCATTGTAGTTGGTTACGGCTTGCCAGTAACAAGTGACAAGCCACAGTAGCGTCTGCGCAGGATCTTTTTGGTCTAAAACCATAAGAGTGACGATCACTGATCGTTTCAGCTATCGGTTCCAAAGCAAACAAGTATAATGCTTGCATGGCTCTATCTTTTATCGTAGGGATTCCAAGAGGTCTTCTTTTGCCATTAGACTTACTGATGTATATCCGTTTTAGCGGAGAAGGTTTGTATCCTCTTTGTTTTAATAGCTTTATTCCTTGAAATTTTGTGTTGCAAGTTGACCATATTTGACGATCTACACCTGCTGTGTTTTTTCCTTGGTTTTCAGTTACTCTCTTAACCGCCAAAGCTTTGCCGCTAAAAGAGCGTGTGAGAAGGTGTTGTAAAGTTTTCACCTTACCCCATCTGCCTTGTTGGACAGCCTTAACAATACGCCTCTGTAGCCTCATAACAACTTTTTGGCATTTCTTCCAGGGTAACTGGTTCCATGCTTCGGAGTTATTGGTAGGTGCACTTACAGTTGTACTTGTAATCATCTGCTTTCCTACCTTAAGTGGTTAACAAAGTTTCTTGTCATGAGGGACCAAATGGAAGTCTGCTCGTTTTCACGCGAATTAATGTTACAAATTCTATCCATTTCGTTACAAAATGGCATTCGCTTTCTCCATTATCCTTTACCTGCACATCCATCAGCATTCCTTGCGGGTTGCCTGCCATATAGGCGAAAATACAGGCTTATCCTGTTCCTTTTGTCATACAATAGTGGGTTAGGTGGCTTCTCTATACCGGTGGAATTATTATTTGCGTACATCCAGAAATGAAAAATGTAACTCATCCACATTACCTTTTGGTCGGAGCTTATCAGCATCTTTAGCTCTTTAATCGTTACGATACTTATGAAGCTTCACTTACGTTCACCATACCACTAAGCCTAGCCCTCCAACCACATGATGCTTGTAGTTTATGCTTTCTCTCACGATTGAGCATCTTCTTTATCAAGAGGAGGTTCATTGTCCGCGTCGCTCGGCACCAACTGGTTACCCAATTCGCACTGATGCGTAGACTCAGATGGCAAAACATCTGGTTCAATAAGCTTTAGAATCCTTTCAGTTTCTTTCTGAATGAATTCCTCTCCTTTTAAACAATATGACCGAAGGCTTTCAGGTCGCACCAGTCCTACGTCATACCGCGATTCATTCGCGGTATCTCAGCCGCTAACAAGAGATCCCGCTAACAAGTAGCGGGATGACGGTTGTCGTTCAGCCACAAACATTAAGAAATTTACCAAATGAAAAAAAAGGCAAAAGAAGCCCCGTGGTTATTATCCGCTTTAAAATATTGGCGTTTTTTATGTTTTAAACGCTTGACAAGCGAAGTTCAGCTGCTTTTAATTGCAACTAACTTATGCTGCAAACGTTTAAGAAATTTACTAAGCAGAAAAAAAGACAAAGAATCCCCGAGTTAGCTAGTCTTTTACTATCTCTGTCGAGTATTGGCATTTTTTGATGTCTTGTAACGCTTTATAAGCGCGTTCAGCTTATTTAGATAAAAATCTAGATGTAGATGAAGTTTTGTAAAGACATACAGTATCTATATACTGCAAAAAATTGAACATAAGACGCCGATACATTAAGTAATCCTTACCTTTTAATCTGCAGATTGGCGAAAGCAAATACAATAGCTTCACTATCATGATAAGGGAGCTGGCGGAGTTTGTCAAGGGATTTTTGACGAAATGATTTTGAAAGCAAAGAGCGGGAGAAGGGGTTCGAACCCTCGACCTCAACCTTGGCAAGGTTGCGCTCTACCAACTGAGCTACTCCCGCAATTAAATTAACCTAAATTTACTTAATTATAGGCATATACAGCGATTTGTAAACCCCGTGTACACGAAAAATGTGAGAGCCCATAAATTTGCGTGGTTCCTTCTATGATCTTTTCGTATACTTAAGACTCATTTTTGATTATCATAGGTTTTCAATTGTGCCAAAAAATGTATTAATTTTATGGGAATATTTTTATATAAAGACGACTTGCCAGCTAGTTCAATACCAGATGATATAAGGTCTATAGCTGTTGATACCGAGGCAATGGGGCTACTTCATAGCAGAGATAGATTATGCCTTGTGCAGCTCTCTTTTAATGATGGCAACGCTCACTTAGTTCAACTCAAGAACGATTATACAGCGCCAAATTTAAGAAAAATATTAGAGGATAAAAATATAACTAAAATATTTCACTTCGCGCGATTTGATGTGAGCATAATACGTTATTACTTGGAAACTTGGGCACTTCCGTGCTATTGCACAAAGATAGCTTCACGTTTAGTTCGCACTTACACAGATAATCATAGCTTAAAAGAGTTGTGCTTAGAGCTGCTTGATACCAAACTAAATAAGCAGCAGCAATCTTCTGATTGGGGAAATGAAAATTTAACAGACAAACAAAAAAGTTATGCTGCATCTGATGTTTTGTATCTCCACAGGATAAAGGAAAAGCTAGACTTAATGCTGGAGCGTGAAAATAGAAAAGAATTGGCCCAAAAGTGCTTTGAATTTCTTCCTACTCGTATTGAATTAGACTTAATGGGTTGGGAAAACGTGGATATCTTTAACCACCAGATGTAATAGAAGTTTTTTGTTTGTGCAAAACACTTTAGGGCAATTTTTCAAGCTCTGCGGTAAGAATTTAGTTGATTAACTGCTAATAGATACGCTATATTTTACAAGCAATCGTTTTAAGTTTAGGTATTTTATGAGTGATGATATTACACCGGTAAATGATCAAAATTTCAAATCTGAAGTCACTGACTATAAAGGGTTTGTTCTGGTAGATTTTTGGGCAGAATGGTGTGGGCCATGTAAAAGTCTAATGCCGCGTATTGAACAGTTGGCTAAAGACAGAAAAGGCAAGATTAAGATCTGCAAGTTCGACATAGATGAAGGGACTGAAGTGCCAAGTAAGTATGGGGTTCAATCTATACCTACTTTGATTATATTTCAAGATGGTAAGGAAATTGCACGCAAAATTGGTGCAACAAATGATCTGCTAAGTTGGGTTGATAGTGAAATAAGCTAATAGACAAATTTGCTTTTGTGTGTATTATAAATATTGATAAAAGGGATTGTAGCTCAGTCGGTTAGAGCAGTTCGCTCATAACGAATTGGCCGTAGGTTCGAGTCCTACCAATCCCACCATTGTTAGCATGATCGTAACAATGAGAAAACTATAGTATATGAACTATATATTAATGTAATGGGGGAAATGATGGAATTTACTAAGTCTCTAAATAACAAGTTAGATGAATTGCACTTACTAAATCATCCATTCTACCAATCATGGAATACAGGAAGCTTAAGCTTGCAAGCTTTACAAACCTATGCTAAAGAATATTATCACCATGTTGCTGCGTTTCCTCGTTACATCAGTGGTATACATTTTCTGTGCCCAGATCTAAAAATGCGACAGGTTTTACTTGGTAATTTAATAGAAGAGGAACAAGGTGATGAAAATCATCCAGAGTTATGGAAACGTTTTGCTGAAGGGCTTGGCGTTGCGCGATCTGATCTTCGTGAAAGTGCACAGATTAAGGAGACACAAGAATTAATTGATGGTTACTTTGACATTGTAAGATCAGGTTTTGCAGCAGGTCTTGGAGCCTTGTACGCTTACGAACGTCAAACTCCAGAGGTTTCCAAGTCTAAAATTGAAGGTTTAAAAAAACACTATTCAATAAGTGATGAGCGTTCTCTTCAATTTTTTACGGTCCATATGCATGCTGATGAATGGCATTCTGAGGAATGTGCAAATCTTATTGAAGATCTAGATGAAAAAGAGCAAGATAAAGTTATGCAGGGTGCTCAAAAGGGAGCAAGGCTCTTGTGGGGTTTTCTTGATGGAATGATGAATGCTAGCGTGTGTTAGTAGTTGTAAGTAGCTTAAACTCAGTGATGTTGGAATGCAATGTCTGCATGTAATCTTCTTATATCTGACTTACGGCTTTGGGTTCATTTAGGCTATAGTGCAGAAGAGAAGTATCATTCTCAATTAGTTAGTGTTAATATTGATTTTACCTTTAAATCCCCCCCTTTAGGACTTACAACTGACCGGCTTGAGGATACTATATGCTACTTGGAGGTAGTTCAGAGTATTCAATCTCTCGTTCAAAGCAAGCAATTCAACTTAATCGAGCATTTAACTCATGATATATACAGGACCATTAATAACCTTGTGATGCAAAAAAAGCTTATTATTTCTTCTATAGGCGTAACTATTCACAAAGTTGCACCACCTGTCCCCAGTGTGCATGGAGGTGTTTTCTTTACTTATCGTAATGCGTTGCAAGAATGATTTACATTTCTGTTGGCTCAAATATAGGAAATCGCTTTTCCCATTTACAAAAGGCTGCTCAGTTACTGCAGGAGCGCTATTTTAAAAATTTAAAATCTTCAATTATTCTGGAAACTAAGGCTATTTTACCAAATGATGCTTCACCTGGGTGGGACAGGCCATTTCTAAATATGGTTGTGTATGGAAGTTGTTCTTCTTCTCCTGAAGAGCTGTTAAAGGGCCTTAAACAAATTGAATGTGACATTGGCCGTCTGCAGGTCTATGAAAAATGGGCACCTCGCGTTATTGATTTGGATATTTTGTTATGGGATGACCTGACACTTGATACACCCTACCTTAAGATTCCTCACCCAGAATTGATAAACAGACCATTTTTGCTTCACTTGATGACAATGCTGAACCCTATGGCAGTAGTTAACAAAACGTTTGGTACTGTTAACCCTAACATTAAGGATTGCTTTTTAAGGAGTTTTACGCTTTCACCAGAGCTTGTAGGTATTGTCAATATTACTCCTGATTCATTTTCAGATGGTGGTCTTTATTATGATGCAGATCAAGCAACCAAGCAGGCACTGCGGCTGTTATCAGATGGTGCAAGCATAGTTGAACTTGGTGCTCAATCAACAAGACCTGGCTCCTCAATACAAACTCCAAAAGCAGAATATGCACGCTTAAAACCAGTGCTTGATAATCTCAATCAGTATATGAAAGTTGGTGACATTAAAGTCAGCATTGATAGTTTCTGGCCAGATGTTATTTTGAATGTTTTGGAGCACTACAACATTGCCTGGGTAAACGATCAGAAGGGAGATCTAGATGATAATACCTTAAAAGCGATTGCTAGCAGTGGATGTAGTATCGTTATTATGCATTCACTCTCCATACCACCACATAGTGACAACATTATCCCAAGTGACATTGATCCAATTGATACCATAAATAATTGGGCAGAAAGGAACATTAATAGATTACTAGCTCTAGGTTTTGATCAAAGCTCGATCATTATTGATCCTGGTATTGGTTTTGGCAAATCTATGTACCAGAATATCCAGATTTTACGCAGTATAGAAACGTTACAAAATTTTGGCTGCAAAGTTCTGGTTGGCCATTCTAGAAAGTCATTTATTTCTTCTTTTTCTACAGAACCTGTCTTTAACCGAGATTTAGAAACAATTGCTACATCATCTGTATTACACAACAAGGTTGATTTCCTTCGAGTGCCTAATGTGCGTGATCACATGCGATTTTTTGTAGCTCAAGCTGCTTTACAGGGATGATAGTTATCGGAATTATGGCTGTTGATCCCAAGGGGGTAATTGGAATAAATAATGGATTGCCCTGGCATTATCCAAGTGAGTTAGATCATTTTCGTCAGGTGACTGAAAAACAAGTTATTGTTATGGGGAGAAAGACATTTGAAACTATGCCTCAAGACATATTAGGGAATCGTATCCCTGTTGTTTTTTCTCGTGACAAATTAAATTCTTGTTTTAACAGAGGAGTAAAATGCACTATTATTTCTTCTATGCAAGAGTTTTTGTCAATCCAAAGTAATTCTAAAGTCTTCATGATTGGTGGAGCACAAATAGCGCATCTTTTTTTGGAGTATGATCTAATCTCAGAATTTATCATAACAGAAATTCACAAACCCTATAAAGGTGATGTATATTTCAACTTAACACTTCTTGATGGATGGCATAAAACTATTCTCACCAAAACGAAAGATTATACTATATGCAAGCTGACACGTTAATATGCATGTTGAAGCAATTTATACCCACCGCATTGAATGTGGAGAAGTATTAGAGCAGGTTCTTGATCGCTATGTTTCAGAGTTGCTAAGAGAGGAAGTTGTTCTTGCTATCACATCAAAAATCATTTCTATTTGTCAAAAACAAGTGGTTTGCAAAACTGCTTGTTCTAAAGAAGAGCTAATCAAAAGAGAAGCTGATGCAATTGTTGATGTAGACCATAATTCTTACGGCATCTATTTAACAATCAAAGACAATATCTTAATTCCATCTGCTGGTATTGATGAATCAAATGGTAATGAAATGTATATTTTATACCCAAAGGATGTTCAGAAAACAGCTCTATCAATATGGAACTATCTCAAGACAAAACACTGCATAAAACATCTTGGTATTTTGATTACAGATAGTAACATAACACCTATGCGCCTTGGGGTTACGGGCGTTGCTCTTGGTTGGTGTGGATTTGAACCATTTTATTCCTATATAGGCAAGCCAGATCTTTATGATCAACCACTGCAAGTAACACAAGTCAATCTTCTTGATGCGCTGGCAACGTCTGCTGTTTTAGTTATGGGAGAAGGGGCGGAGCAAACACCAATGGCAATAATTAGTGGCGCACCAAAGATTCACTTTCTTACTCGTCCGCCAACTACAGAAGAAGAAAAAAGTGTGAAGATATCTATGGAAGAGGACCTTTACTCTCCTCTCCTCATGCGAGCCCGCTGGTTAAAGAGTTAAAGAGGAACTTAAAAATTTGCTATTAGACTTCTTACATAACCATATAACATTGGGAATAGAAACAAAAAACTTACTTGACACCCTTCACCAGCGCCCTTATCATGATAGTGAAGCTATTGTATTTGCTTTCGCCAATCTGCAGATTAAAAGGTAAGGATTACTTAATGTATCGGCGTCTTATGTTTAATTTTTTGCAGTACATAGATACTGTATGTCTTTACAAAACTTCATCTACATCTAGATTTTTATCTAAATAAGCTGAACGCGCTTATAAAGCGTTACAAGACATCAAAAAATGCCAATACTCGACAGAGATAGTAAAAGACTAGCTAACTCGGGGATTCTTTGTCTTTTTTTCTGCTTAGTAAACTTCTTAAACATTTGCAGCGTAAGTTAGTTGCAATTAAAAGCAGCTTAATCTTGCTTGTCAAGCGTTTAAAACATAAAAAACGCCAATATTTTAAAGCGGATAATAACCCCAGGGCTTCTTTTGCCTTTTTTTTCATTTGGTAAATTTCTTAACGTTTGTAGCTAAACGACAACCGTCATCCCGCTACGTGTTAGCGGCTAAGAGATACCGCGGCGGTATGACGGTTTGCGGTGGCATGACCTCGTCATCCCGCTACGTGTTAGCGGGATCTATGCTTTGAGATACCGTGACGGTATGACGGTTCGCGCGGTGGCATGACCTCGTCATCCCGCTACGTGTTAGCGGGATCTATGCTTTGAGATACCGCGAATGAATCGCGGTATGACGGTTCGCGGCGGCGTGACGATAAGCTCGTCATCCCGCTACTTGTTAGCGGGATCTAGAGATACCGCGAATGAATCGCGGTATGACATAGGGAACCCTTTCTTGGGTTAGCTATAGATTTACTTCGCATATTCAGCTAATTTTTATTACAATTACAACAAAATAATTTTGGCTTTGATGAAAACTGTATATGTATGTCAATCCTGTGGTCACAGCACTGGTAGGTGGGTAGGGAAGTGCATCGCATGTGACAATTGGGATACAATTGTTGAGGAAATAGCAGTAAAAACGGGCAAAAGAAGTATATCTGCACCAATTTTAATAAAGACGTTATCGGGTAGCGAAATTATCACTCCAAGTCGTTTTTTAACAGGAATAGAAGAATTAGATAGAGTTTTTGGTGGGGGTATCGTTCAAGGTGCTAGCATTTTAATTGGTGGCGAACCTGGTATTGGAAAATCCACCCTTTTGCTTAGAATTGCAGCTAATGTTGTGCAACTTTCCTCTTTTGAATGTCTTTATGTATCCGGCGAGGAGTCTTTAGAGCAGGTGAGTCTCAGAGCAAAGCGTCTTAAGATAAATGAACCTAAAATTAAGCTTTTATCTACAGTGTCTTTAACTGATGTAGTAGCAACAATAAAGGAAAACAAAAGTATTAAATTCTTAGTAATTGACTCTATACAAACAATGTATGATAGCAGAATTACATCGGCACCAGGAACTGTAACTCAGGTTCGTACTTGCGCACATGAATTAACTATTCTTGCGAAACAATATGGTGTTTCTCTTTTAATAGTTGGTCATATAACTAAGGATGGACAAATAGCTGGACCCAAAACTCTGGAGCATATGGTGGATACGGTATTATATTTTGAAGGTGAAAATAGCAATCAATATCGCATTTTGCGTACTATTAAAAATAGATTTGGCCCTGCAAATGAAATTGGTGTTTTTGAGATGTCTGAAGCAGGACTTGTGCCTGTTGATAATCCATCATCATTGTTTCTGATGGCCCATGACAGAGAAGTAGTTGGCAGCGCCGTATTTGCAGGAATTGAAGGTTCAAGACCAATTTTAATGGAAGTGCAAGCATTAATAGCAGGGACTAATATGGCAACCCCAAGAAGGGCAGTAGTTGGGTGGGATATTAATAGATTGGCTATGATCATCGCGGTGCTAAATGCTCGTTGCAAAATGTTTTTGCATGATAAAGAGGTATACCTAAACATTGCAGGGGGACTCAAAATACAGGAACCATCGGCTGATCTTGCTGTTGCTGCTTCCCTTATTTCAAGTATAGTAAATTTACCGCTGCCAACTTCTTCAATAATCTGCGGTGAAGTTGCACTTTCAGGAGAAATTAGGAACATCTCGCATGCTGATCTCAGACTAAAAGAAGCACAAAAGTTAGGATTCAAAAAAGCAATTATGCCTAAAAATGGTAACTATTCTTCTCATGATATTGAAATAATCAAGCTTGGTCACGTAAGGGAATTAAGAGAAGTCTTTAATTACAATTAAATAACGCTTCAGCAAATTCTTTGCTAGTAAACTCCCTTAAGTCCTCTATATTTTCGCCAATTCCTATAGCATGTAACTTTATCTTATAAGCTTCTGCAAGTCCAATTACCACTCCGCCCTTAGCAGTGCCATCTAACTTTGTTACGATTAGCCCGGTAACATTAACCATTTTGCTAAATGCTTCTAATTGGCTATAAGCATTTTGGCCGGTAGTTGCGTCAAGAACTAAAATAACGTCATGAGGGGCAGTGTCATCCAATTTCTTTATCGTTCTATATATTTTTGATAACTCCTCCATAAGGTTCACATTATTTTGCAGCCTTCCTGCTGTGTCAATTAGAACAACATCAACGTTATCTTTTATAGCTTGACTTACAGCTCTATATGCCACACTTGCAGAGTCGCTACCGTACTCTCCAGTAACAATCAAGCAATCAGAACGTTCTGCCCAAATGTTTAATTGTTCACTAGCAGCAGCTCTAAATGTGTCGCATGCAACAAGCATAACGGATTTTCCCATTTCCTTATATTTATATGCGAGCTTACCTATAGTCGTGGTTTTACCGTTACCATTTACTCCGCATACCATTATTATATGTGGTTTTTTGTTTAAAATTAGCGGTTGCACAGCAGGGTTCAATATCGATTCTATTTCGCTCATTAGCTGCTGTGTGATGGTATTATACTCAACTTCCTTGTCAAATTTGATGCTTGAGAGCCTATCGATAATCAACTTGGAAGTTTTATGACCAATATCCATGCTAATTAGCAATTCTTCTAATTCATCTAAAAGCGACTGATCTAATTTTTTTTTGCCAGAAAAAATACTTTTCACCCCGTCGCTAAAGCGAGAAGAAGTTTTTAACAGGCCCTGATAAAGGTTACTAAACAAACTCAAGGGATACTCCTTTTTAAATTATAAACTTAATTACAATATAAAGAATGACATGCACTACGCGAATTTGTAAAGTAAAATGCACTCAAAAACTACAATTTTACCTTACAAAAATTACACTTTTTGAGTGTATTTTACTTTAGTTTTTAACCTAAATATGTTATAATGTAGAATAGCGGTTCACAGGTAATTTTATGAGTTATAATGAGAAAATTTTAGATCATTACGAAAATCCAAGGAATGTTGGCTCTCTGGATAAAAATGATCCAAATGTTGGTACTGGCCTAGTTGGTGCACCATCGTGCGGTGATGTAATGAAATTGCAGATAAAGGTCAATGACAAAGGTGTTATTGAAGATGCAAAATTTAAAACTTTTGGTTGTGGTTCTGCCATTGCTTCAAGTTCCTTGTTAACAGAGATGATAAAGGGAAGAACCATCAGTGACGTTACACAGATAAAGAATACTCAAATAGTGGAAGAGTTGTCTTTACCTCCAGTGAAGATACACTGTTCGGTACTTGCTGAAGATGCTATAAAGGCTGCTATTCATGACTATCAAAGTAAACAAAAGAATTAAGAAGCTACGAACATGGGTGAATATCAAGAAGTAGGCGGAGGTGAAACTGTAAAAAAGAATAAAAAACTTATCACTATAACTGCGGAAGCAGTAGAAAGGATAAGGTATTTATTGGACCAAAAGAAGCATACTAACCTTGAGAAACCGGAAGAAGCAATAGGAATAAGAGTGCTAATTAAGCAAAAAGGATGTTCTGGTTTAAAATATGATATTGAATATGCATATGATACTCGTCCTTTAGAGTCGGTAATTGAAGAAAACTGTAGTGATGGCCAAAAAGTTAAAGTGTTGATCGACCCAAAATCCGTCATGTTTATTCTTGGCTCTGAAATGGATTATGTAGAAGAAAAATTTTCATCGGGTTTTGTTTTCAAAAATCCTAATGAGAAAGGAAAATGTGGTTGTGGAGAGAGCTTTCATGTCTAGCAACTATTTTGCATTGTTTGAAATTGAACCAGCTTTCAATATCAGCTTTGATGAGTTAGAGAAAAAATATATTGAGCTAAGCAGGACTGATATAAATGAAAGACAGTCCCAAAACATGGAAAATATTAACAGAGCTTATCAGATACTAAAGTCACCGCTAAAACGTGCTGAGCATTTGCTGGATTTTTTTAATGTGAAAAGCCAAAAGGACCACTTAAATTCTGAAATATTAAGTGAATCAATGGAAATAAGAGAGTACTTACTAGACTGCGACGATCTACAATTTGCAAGTAGGATGATCGATGAAAAAATAAAAGGTTGCATTAAAAATCTAATTAACACTTTTGCTGTAAAGAATTTTGATAGAGCTGCTACACAAGTCTTAAGATTGAAATATTTATACAAGTCATTTGAGGAGATGAAGAAAAATGCAACCAATTCAAATTTCTGAACCAAATTCAAATGAAGTAGTTTTTGGTATAGATCTTGGCACTACCAACTCTTTAATTGCTATGGTAAATAAAGCTGGCAACGTGGAGATATTTAAAGATGAACAGGGAAGAGAGCTATTACCTTCTATCATTTCATGTGAAAATAATACATTGAAAACTGGCTATGATGTTGGCTCAAATGCAATCCACTCAATAAAACGTTTAATGGGTAAAAGTGTTAAAGATTTGAACAAGATGGGTGTTTATTTTGAAATAGATAACGAAAGTGAAAAAGTTATTAGAGTAAAATGTTCGGAGGAAAAGTATCTTACTCCTGTTGAGATTTCTGCTGAGATATTAAAAGCTTTATGTGAGAGGGTAAAAAAGTCTAAGGGGCTGGAAGTAAAAAAAGCAGTAATTACTGTGCCAGCTTACTTTGACGATTCAGCACGTAACGCAACTAAATATGCAGCAAAATTAGCTGGCATAGAAGTTCTTCGCCTCGTTAACGAGCCAACCGCTGCAGCGCTTTCTTACTCCATTGAAAAGAACAATAACAGTGGAATATATGCAGTTTATGACCTTGGTGGTGGAACATTTGATATTTCGATATTGAAATTGCATCAAGGAGTGTTTCAAGTTCTTGCAGTTGGTGGTGATACCAAACTCGGCGGTGATGATTTTGATCATTTGCTGAGTTCAATTGTGATTGATAAGTATAGAGAAAAGACGGCTAAGCAACTAAATTCCTTACTTATCGAATCACGCTCTGTGAAAGAGTACCTAAGCAATCACACTATAGGTATCTTCGAATTTAATGTTAACGGCAAGCCATTTGAGTGCGAAATTACCAGAGAAGAATTCGAGCAGGCAATCAGTTCTTTGGTCAATAAGACTATCAATATAGTCACTCGTACTATAAGTGATATAGATCTTAAAATTGATGATATAAAAGGAGTAATTTTAGTTGGTGGTGCAACTAGAACACCATTGGTTCAAAATTCACTAGTCAAACTCTTTGGAAATAAAGTACTAAATGACGTGGATCCAGATAAAGCAGTTGCCATTGGGGCAGCTCTGCAGGCTCATGATTTAACTTCGAGCTCAAAAGATAGGAATATTCTCCTGGATGTTTTACCTCTATCACTTGGCATAGAAACTATGGGAGGCATAGTTGAAAAAATCATACCAAGAAATACGCCACTGCCAGTTTCAGAAACAAAAGAGTTTACAACTTATATTGATGGGCAAACAGCAATGAAAATTCATGTTTGTCAGGGAGAACGTGAAATGATAGAGGATAACAAATCTCTAGCGCAGTTTGAACTAAAAGGTATACCGCCACTGCCTGCAGGTTCTGCAAGAGTTGAAATAGAATTTACAGTTAACGTTGACGGAATCTTGACTGTTACTGCAAGAGAAAAAACTACTGGAATTGAGCAGACAGTTAAAGTAAATTCAAGTTTTGGCTTGAGTGAAGCTGATGTTCAAAATATGGTTAACCAGTCAATAAACAGTTTTGACGAAGATATGAAGGCTCGTTCCCTTGCAGGTGCTAAAATTAATGGAAATAAACTCATACACTTGGTTGAAAACAATAATAACCTTTCCACTGATCAAAAGTTGAAAAACCTATTACAAAATGCAAAAAACGCTTTACAAGGCAATGACTTGAATGAAATTAACAACACTATCGCCGAGTTAGAAAATTCTTCTTTAGAGTTGTGTGAATTAACAAATAGGTAGAAAAAGCTTACACAACCTTGTGCAATACCCTATTTAATCTCAAAGCAACAGGTAACCTGAAATTAAATGGTAACCAATCGACCTTTCCTAATTTAAATGATAAACCAACTATGCTTACACGCCCAATGATATTTTCCATTGGTACAAAACCAACTTCAGGAAACCTACTATCTAAAGAATTATTTCTATTGTCTCCCATAACGAAAAATTGATCGTTAGGTACATAATAAACCGGAGTGTTATATGATAGCTTATTAGAAATGTCATCTACCAAAATCTCATGTTCCTTGCCACTTAAAAGCGTTTCTATATATCTTGGTATGTTACGATTTGACTCATAATCAAAAAAACTTTCAATTTGCCTTCGCTCTACTTTCTGATCATTTAGGTATAATTCTCCCTCTATCATTTGCACTTTGTCACCTGGTGTTCCTATTACTCGCTTAACAAACCTGATGCTGTCATTTCTTGTGGGTTTGAAAACTACTATGTCGCCACGCTTTGGAGGGGTATAAAAAATCCTGCCGCTAAAAATGTTTGGAGAAAATGGAAAGGAGTGTTTACTGTAACCGTATGAATATTTACTAGTAAAAATGTAATCCCCTTCAAGTAGGGTGCTTTTCATTGAACCAGAAGGTATATGAAATGGCTCGAATAAAAAACTACGTATTGATAGCGCAATCAACAGTAAAAAAAACAATGAAGATAAAAATCTTCCCGTTCTTATCACCCAGTTTTTGCTTAGTTCTTCCAACTTTTCCAACTTTGTTTTTCTTATAGATTAAGCTTATTATAATACATAAATTAAAAAATGGTAATATGAAATTTTACTTGTGAATGTTATTCCTCTATTCAAAACAATTTTGAAAAGGCGGTTCATTTCTTTCAACGGTGTCATCCAAGTAGCGTGACACATAACTGTACGAACATTGCAATTTGCAGGTGGCAGATGAAAGTAGCTGATGCACATCTGTACGAACATTTGCTTTTGTTAAGGTAATATGGTGTTATGAAAGTAGCTGACACTGGAATGGCTTTGTTGCATCGCTACTTATGAAAGGCTAACTATAGTTAGGATTATAAGCAACCTATTGAAAATCTTGTTTTTTTGCAATCAATCTGATCAAATTTAAGAATAGTAATTTGTTATTTATATTAATAAATTTAATTCTATTGAAAATAGCTAAAGCATTGAAATTCTTGAATTTTAGCCGGATTGGTAAATGGTAGTGAAATTTCTTTTACTCAAATTTAGGTATTCATTGACCGTTCTTGTTATAAATACCAGAATAATAAGCTACTGATATTCCCTATCTTTTTTATCTTTAATCCATCATAGCTAGCGATGCAACAAAGCCCACTGGAATCTAGGTTGTAACCGTTCACGGATTGTGAGAATGAATAAAGAACTAAGCAGTCGTAACTTTTGGAAGGGATTTTGGCCATTGAGACGTGATGTCAAAAATATCGACAACATTCTTTCCACAAATCTTTCTCCATGTTCCGACCAGGTGAAAAAGCTGTTTTTACGATAGCCGTCTAATTTGCCGTTCTGCAAGGTTGTTGATTGACTTCAGGCTTTCGTAAAAACTTCCACACCATATCCTCGGCCTTAACATCTTAATGGCCATTCTCAAACCATTTACAAGCCTTGTCATTTCATGCCCCCCCTTTTTGCATTAGTTGTGTAGCATCTTTTAATATTAGCAAGGCCTATAATAGTGCAACACTGCCTTACGTATTGCCAATCCAAATTCTACTTGCTGTAAAATAACACAATCTGCTACATCGCTGCTAATCTCAATCCCTCTGTTTATTGGCCCTGGGTGCATAACAATCGCATCTGGTTTTGCGTATGATAGCTTTTGTGAATCAAGTCCATACAAATAAAAATATTCTTTCTCTGAAGAACTATTATTCATGCGCTCTTTCTGCAATCTCAAAAGCATAATTACGTCAGCATCCTTTATACCTTCAATTAATGAATAATGGACTGAATCTACTTCAGGAAAATGCTTACAAATCAAAGTTGGTGGTGCGACCAAGTTTATCTCTGCTCCAAACATTTTTAGCAATCTTATATTTGATCTTGCAACTCTACTGTGCAGAATATCTCCACATATCACAACTTTGAGGTCCTTTATTTGCTTTTTGTGATTGCTGATTACAAGATAGTCTGCAAGAGCTTGAGTTGGATGTTCACTACTTCCATCGCCTGCATTGATTAGCGAGCAGTTAACATACTTTGCCAGTGTATTAATGATACCACTACTTTTATGCCTGATTATTATGTAATCAGGATTCATTGCATTTAATGTTTTGATCATGTCTTTTAGATCTTCTCCCTTGTTAATAGAAGAAGATCTTATTGGCAAAGTTACAACATTTGCTCCAAGGCTTTTTGCTGCTATTTCAAAAGACGCAAGTGTACGCGTTGAATCTTCAAAGAATAAATTTATTACTGTCTTATTTTCCAAGATATGACTATTTGCAACTTCTTTTTTAAGGTACTGGTTGGCCAACTTAGTTATATTTTCTACATCATCGACTGTAAGGTCTGAGATGTTTAACAAATTCCTTCTCTTGTTCATAGTTTCCTTTTCAACTACTTGAACCTATTCTACTTTCTTATTACCTTTTTTCAATAGACTTCTTGTGCAGCAATTGTTTTGGTGAAAGAACGGAAAAAGATAGTAAAGTCAAAATTAAGTTAGAAGGAAGAAAAAGTTCAGCGAGTCAAGAGTAAGGTATATTAGCATAAATCTTTCATCCCAATGTTTAGTGGCGCTGGGGATTACTTCCACTTACACTCATCCGCTATCATAACAGCCTCAAAAAGATGCTTCTCAAGTTCACTTAGAGGCAAATCACTTTGTGAATAATTTCCCCAAGATTTTAGTATATCGGAAGTTTCAACGCCTTCAATAATAGGATATTCTTGGTTTTTTTTAGCGTATAACTCTTGAGCCTGCTTGCTTACTAAAAATTCCAATAAGACTATAGCATTTTCCCTGTTTTTTGCGTTTTTTGTTACTGCTGCACCACTGATGTTTACCATTACACCGTGATCGTTGCGATTAGGAAAAAAAGCCCCTAGCTTGTCTGCAACATTCTTTTTATTTTCTGATGAAAGAATTCTCGCAAAGTAGTAGCTGTTTACTATTGCAACATCTCCCTCACCCGCTGCTACGGCGTAAATTTGATCAGTATCACCACCACTTGGTTTTCTTGCCATATTGCTCACAATTCCGCTTACCCATTCTTTCGTCTTTTCAAAACCATTATTTGCAATCATAAAAGCAATTAACGATCTGTTATATGGACTTGTAGAAGAACGCACTAATATTTTTCCTTTCCATTTTTCATTTGCTAAATCTTCATAAGTACTTAAGTCCTTAGGGTCTACTGACTCTTTATTGTAAACCAATATCCTAGCTCTTTTTGTAAGACCAAACCAATAATCTTCACTGTCTCTAAATCTTGCAGGTATAACACTTTTTAAAACCTCTGAATCTACTTGAGATAAAAGTCCTCTTTTTTTTGCTAGAATTAAGTTGATTGCATCAGCAGTCAAAAATAAGTCAGCTTCACCACCGTTTTCCATTCGTGAAAGTAGCTGAGAATAATCATCAATGATGTAACGTACTTTAATACCTGTATTTTTCGTGAATTCATCAAACAAAGTACGTACTAATTCTTCTTTGCGCGATGAATAAACATTTACCACTTGTGAGTCATTAGTTCCGTCGTTTCTGTATAAATAAGTAATAACTATCAATATAATTGCTATTAAGGATGTGAATATAAAGGCTTTTTTCATATTGGATAAAAAATAACTTCTTTCAGTTAAAGTTACCAAGATGGTACAACTTTAGCAAGTGTAAAGTTCGTTAGATAAATCATAAAAACTTCCTTGACAAGCTTCGCCAGCCCCCTTATTATAACACTGAAGCTATTTATTTATCTTCGCAATCTCTGCAGTGGATTAATGACAAAAAACTTAATGTATTTGGCGTAAATCATGCTTAATTTTTTGCACTATGTGCACCTTATTTCTTTATAAAATTTCTAGGTTTTTACCTAATATAAGCTGAAATGCGCTATTTAAAACATTAAAAAACGCCAACTTAAAAAATGGATAGTGAATAACTAGCTACCCTAGGGTTTCTTTTGCCTTTTTTTCTGTTTAGTAAATTGTATCCGTTCAGCGGAGTGGTAGAATAAGGTAGACAAAGCAAGATAATAAAGATAATCATAGAGCAAAAGTGAGGTAATGTGGTAAACCTTTGAGAACTTTGCAAAAATTTACAGCAAAAAATAGAAAAACTGAAAGCAGAGATAGAAAACTTAAAAGCAGAAAATAAAGCTTTAAAGATAGAGAACGCTGAATTAAAGGAAAGGCTCGGTTTAAATTCAAAAAACTCATCCCTGCCCAGCTCAAAAGAGCTATACAAAATAAAAAAGGACAAGCCAAAAAGCGAAAGGAATGTTGGCGATCAGGTTGGGCATAAAGGAAATTTTCATGCCACAATGGAAGCGGATAAAGTAGTAAAAATAGAGTTGCCTAATATTTGCGAATGCGGAGGAGAGCTTGTAATATGCGAAAAACCTTATGTTCACCAAAAAGTTGATCTTCCGGAAATTAGGCCTTATGTAGTAATTGGAACATGGTCGTTGTTGGAGATGCAGAAAAAGAAAAAGTAGCAAGTTACCAGAAGGTGTTACGCCAGATACATTTGGTCCAAGGGTTAAGTCTATAATTGCAGCACTCAGCGAATTTTACAAAAACTCAAAGCGTGAAGTGGCTAGTATCATAAATGACATTTTTAATTTGAACATAAGTGTTGGCAGCATATCAAATCTTACTATTACCCACAAATATGAGGTTCGTGAGCAAGTCGCCATCCTTCTGCTAAATCAAAGAGACGTTTATATCCTTTCCAAAGAGTAATTGGTCCTGGTTTTGGGTCATTTTTTCTTGCTAAATGGCCTCCAAGTTCATGAAACAGCTTCTTTTATGTTGGGAACTACACTTGGACATGGTTTTCTGTGTATTTTAACGTATAAAACTTTCCATTCTTCTTCAGCTAATAAGGTAGTACATGGTAATGTTGGGTTAGCTCTTGCAATTGATGTAATAAAGAAGATCCTCCAAGCAATAATACTCATAACTGTTAGATATCTCATTAGTCTTTCTGCTATTCCAAGCCTACATTCTTCAACTTTGAGACCGGATTTAAAATTTTATGTAATATCTCTATTTTCCATCTAAGGCAATTGTAAGTTAAAAACGTGATATAAAAGAGATAAGAGAGAAAGATAACCCTGCTCACTAGGAATAGCGGGCGTGCGCGACCGAAAGGAAATTGGTATTACAACCGTTGGTATCAAGGTACGCTAGCCCTATCTCTCGATACGTTTGAATAGTTGCTTGGGACATATATATGCACCCGTTTACAATCTTAAATTAACTAAAACTATCGAGGTTTATTATGGTTACATCTTATCAAAATTTTATTGGCATTGACATCGGAAAATTTAAAAATATCGTTGCAATTCACAAACAGAAGAATGCTGTCGAATTTGATAATAATGCTTCTGGTTGGCAACAATTATTTCAAGAGTTTTCAGATATTCTACCTAATGCTTTAGTGACTTTAGAAAATACAGGGAAATATGAGCTTGGCTTATCACATTTTCTTACCGACAAAAATATTGCCGTGCATCGAGCTAATACTCGTAAAGTAAAAAGCTTTATTTTATCTCACGGAACTTTAGCAAAGTCTAGATGCAAGAGCTCTTGCTCAATATGGATTTGAACGCCATAGAACTATCTCTCTATTTGTACCTACCTCTACAGAACAATCAACTTTGGCTGCACTTTGTCAACGTCGTGATGATATTACGCAAATGAGAACTCAAGAAAAATGCAGACTTGAAGCACCGGAAAATGATCATATAAAAGAAAGCTGTCAAAAGACCATTGAGTTTTTCGATAGTCAAATAAACGAACTCAATGATACTATACAAAAGATTATTGATGAAAGCCGCGAATTACAACAACGCCAAAAAATTCTTAAAACAGTTCCTGGAAAAGTTATCACAAGATTTTTTGTGTTTAATGCCAGAGCTTGGTTACTTAAATAGAAAAGAAGTAGCAAGTCTTGCCGGAGTTGCACCGCATCCAAAAGAAAGTGGTAAAGCTGTTGGTTACCGAAGGATTACAGGTGGTAGAAGTAACGTTCGTTCAAAGCTCTTTACAGCCGCTATGGCTGCTACAAGGTCAAAATCTATACTTGGCGCCTTTTATTCTAAGCTTGTTGAAAGTGGTAAGAAGAAGATGGTGGCTATAACAGCCCTAATGCGTAAAATTATAGTAATTGCTAATACAAGACTTAAAGAAGCAATTAATTTGCATACTTAAAAATCTTCACAACGGTAACTGAAATTGGCTAATGAATATGTGCGTCCACACAGACTTAAAGCACATATCCATTAGCTTAAGCAGAAATTGCTGTGGTAGCTGTTTGATATAAAATTCTATTTCTATGACAAACGGGTTTTTATTGCCCATATAATTTGCAAAATTACACAAATAAAAAAATTTTTAAAAAACATAGTTGATACCAACTAATTTTTTCAACAGCTTCATCGAAAGTATTAACTGAAAGATTCGTTAATAGCATCCATTCTAGCGGTTTTTTTTAAGGGAAGGGGAGTTTTCTCAACAACATAAACTGCATAAAGTGGTAATTTAGGTAGTTCTTCCGTCTTATGCCTAATATTATTCTTAGATGGATTCATCATAAACTTTCCAAATCTAACTTCCAAACGTGCTGTTCTTTTTGGCTTATTATCTTTTACAGGAACTTCAACTTCTACCGTACCTGCACAATGAGAGGATTTAATAAATGCCCATAACTTCTGCTCACCTTTTTCAGGATATCGAGATTTTCTATTTACTGCTCTATCTCTGCATGCTCTAACTAGCACTGCCGAATTAAGATTATGTGCAAGCTCAAAAAAGTCATATATATCTGCTTCTCTATCGCATACAGTTATAGTCTCAGTTTGAGTTGGATCAATAATATTATTTGTTTTTCTTAAAGTTTCCAACCACTTTACGCTTTCTTTATCTTCAATGCGATCGCTCTTTTTTTTAAGGTTCTCAGTTTCTTCAGGTCTTGAATAAACTTTTTGATCTAGTATCCCTAGTACCAAACCTTCTATACTAACGGCAAGAGCTGTATGCATTATAATACCTTTTGCAGTATCATAACTGGACAAATTTGCTAATCCGCTTGTTTTTTTATGGTTATTATATACAATGTAACTGGTATCTTGAATGACAAGAACCCTCTTGTGAGCTTTTGTTCTCTCAACCGTCTTATTAATATGTGTAGCTAAAATATCACTTTCTTTTACATTCTCATTTTGAAAAAAACGTTATGCTGTTTTTGCTTCTGACCAACTTTCACATGCTTGATTAATCTAACTTTCAGGTAATTTTGTCAAACATATCAGCAATCTTTACTAATCGCTCAGTTAACCTTTTATCTCCAAATTCATTTTTAGCCCATTCACTACTTTTACTTGCCATTTTACACCCTCAATATTTGCAAACTTTAATATTGTAATATTTTACTTTTTAGTCCATTTATATTTGTGGGTAATAGTAAGGAATGACACCGTCTTGGATGGAAACCAGTGTCAGCTACTTTCATGACACCATCACAAGGTGAAACTGGATCCCAGTGGGCTTTGTTGCATCGCTCAAGCGAAAAGAACTGGCAGTTACTGACAAAATTCATTATAAATAGCCATTTAACTGTTGAAGAAAAAATATGCCACAAAAAATGAGAGTCAGTAACTGCCATGAATATAACAAATTTCTCCAAGAAAGAGGAAGCATTTTTTGTTATATCAATGACGCCATAGAAAATTGGTACGAGAATTGTCCAAAAATGCAGGGCGGCAACTATATTTATAGTGATAAAGTTGTGATTTTGGTGCATATAATCGTCAGTTTCTTTAGAATTGGTTTAAGACAAACAGTCGGGTTTATAAAAGGGTATTTGCAACAAATAGGAAGAGATTTGCAGCTATTCACAAGCATCAAAAGAAACTTAATATTAAGATAAATGATTGCAGAAAATAATATGGAAGATATCGAAATTGCTATAGACAGTACAGGAATTAGTATATACAACAACACACAGCAAGGAAAATAGCACTGACAGAAAATATCGTGGCTATGAGCAAACGAGAAAATTGCACGTAATGTTGAATATAAACAACAAAAAAGCCATAGCTGTAAAATACAGTAACGGCTGATCACTATGGAGCTTGTGATTTGCTAAAAGAAGTCGATTTTCAGTATGTCATAAAAGTACTATATGCAGATAGGGCATATGACAGAGAAAAGCTCTATAAGCTGTGTAATCAATATGGTATAAAAACGAAAATTCCTCCGAAAAACAACGCAGCAGAGCATCCAAAGTTAGACTATATGGCTGAGAGAAATTCTGCAGTCAAGCTCATAAAGTCATATGATGAAGATGGTATAAAGAAGTGGAAAAAAGAGATGAGTTATGGAAAAAGATCTTATATAGAAAGTTTTTTCTCGCAACTGAAACAAACATTCGGGTTTAGTTTTAGGAATAAATCTGAGACAAATAGAGAGAAGGAACTACTTGTTAAATGCTATTTGCTCAATAAGTTCACTGATATTGGTATGGCTAAATTTGAGATAGCTTCATAAATTTATTGTGCGTTACCTACTATCCGAAGAGCGATGCAACAAAGCCATCCCAGTGTCAGCTACTTGGATGACAGAGGGGGGTGGAATGACAGAAGATGATGGAGTGACAGGGAGTAATACAAAAAGTTTCGTCATCCCCATTGAATCGGCTTTAAAATCGATGTTCAAAGTTGAAATTTCCCTAGAAGATGCGGGGAAAATCAGAAAAGGTCAGGAAGTTGTATTAAATAACTTGCGTAATTTAAAGAATCATGATATTTGTTGTACGGTGGTGGGTAGTGTACCTATTGCAATCTGCAGTTTTATTTATGGTTGTGTGAAACCTATTCGTGTTTTTAATATTTAAAATGAGGTTTAGATGTCGATAACATCCGAAAAGAAAAAGAGTTTGATAAATATATATGCAATTAAAGAAGATGATACAGGCTCATCTTTTGTACAATGTGCAATTTTGACCGAGAGGATCAGTAACTTAACTGAGCATTTTAAAGTGCACAAGCATGACCATCACTCTAAGCGTGGTTTACTTATATTGATAGGTAGAAGACGCAAGCACTTAAATTATATAAAGCGTAAATTTGGTAATGAAGCCTATCAGGAATTAATAGAGAAGTTAGGCATTAGAAAATAATCGAGGAATTTAATATGTTTAAAATTATAAAAAAATCTATAGAGTGGGGTGGTCGTGCCTTATCTTTAGAAACAGGAAAAATAGCACGCCAAGCTCATGGTTCAGTAGTTGTAAATTACGGTGATACTTCTGTTTTAGTAACTGTTGTACGTAAAAAGAAGGAAGAAAGCGTTGATTTCCTACCTTTAAATGTGCAGTTTATCGCAAAAAGCTATGCCATGGGTAAGATCCCTGGCGGGTTTTTTAAAAGAGAAGGCAAGCCATCTGATAGAGAAACTTTAATCTCAAGAGTAATAGATAGAAGTATAAGACCACTATTCCCAGAAGGATTTCATGATGAAATTAGTGTGGTGTGCAATCTATTAACTTATGATACAGTCAATCCTCCTGAAGTGCCAGCATTGATTGGTGCTGTTGCAGCTCTTGCAATTTCTGGTGTTCCCTTTCACTTTACTATAGCTGGAGTGATGGTTGGTTGTGATGAAAATAATAACTATATACTCAACCCTTCTGTTCAAGAGATGAAAGCAAGCAGCTTGGATCTGTTTTTGTCTGGTGATGAAAATTCAATTTTAATGGTTGAATCAGAAGTGAAAGAGCTCTCTGAAGGAAATGTTTTTAATGCAATAAAATTTGGCCATGAACACCTTAAGCCTGTCATTAAGCTCATAAAAGAGTTTGCTGATACAATTGGCAATAAACCTGAGAGCTTTGCCCCTATTGATGCATCAGATATAACACAAGAGCTCGAAAAATACGGTAAAGATTTTGAAAAAGCATATTCGCAAACAGTAAAACAAGAGCGAGTTCAAGCTCTAGAAGCGATCAGAGAGAATATATTGAATACTCTTAAAGAAACTGGAAAAGACGAAAAGTTAATTACGTATGCAGTAAAAAACTTTGAAAGATCTTTAGTACGTGAAATAATTAGGAAGAAAAGTGTAAGGATAGACGGTCGTAAGCATGATGAGATACGTCAGATAGAAGTTGAAGTTGATATTCTGTCCAAAACTCACGGTTCTGCACTATTTACAAGAGGCAATACTCAGGCACTGGTTGTTACTGCTCTTGGCACCACTCAAGATGAGCAAATTGTGGATGATATTGAAGGGGATAGACGTGAGCATTTCATGTTGCATTATAACTTTCCCTCATTTGCTGTTGGAGAAACTTCTGCTGCGCGTGCACCAGGAAGAAGAGAAATCGGTCATGGCAAACTTGCTTGGAAAGCAATTCATCCTGTTTTACCCGATAAGTCTGAATTTCCTTATACAATAAGAGTAGTGTCCGAAATTTTGGAGTCTGATGGTTCTTCTTCTATGGCAACAGTTTGTGGGACTTCTCTTGCTTTAATGGATACGGGTGTGCCAATAAAGGCCCCTGTTGCTGGAATTGCTATGGGTCTCATCAAAGATAAAGACGAGTATGTAATACTTTCCGATATACTTGGTGATGAAGATTATCTTGGTGATATGGACTTTAAAGTAGCAGGAACTAGTGAAGGGGTTACGGCGCTACAAATGGACATGAAAATTTCTGGTATAAGCTTTGAAATTGTTGAAAAATCTTTAGAACAGGCAAAAGCTGGAAGATTACATATTTTAGAAAAAATGAATGCAGTGATTTCAGAACACAGTGATGATGTCAAAGACCATGCACCAAGGATGTTATCATTTTACATAGATAAAGACAAAATTTCTGCTGCTATAGGTTCTAAGGGGAAAAATATACGCAGTGTGTGTGAAAGAAGTAATGCAAAAATTGAAATAGGAGATGATGGTAAAGTTTCTGTTTTTGCTACGAGTGGCACTGAAGCTGAAATTGCAAAGAGTATGATGATTGATTCAATAACAGAACTAGAACAAGGTTCTATAGTTGATGTCAAGGTTGTAAGAATAGAGAAGTCTATTGTAGAGCTTGAATTTCTTAATGGCAGAAAAGGAAAAATGCACATAAGTGAAGTAGCTAATGAACATATAGATTCTATAGAGAGCGTACTTAAACAAGATGATACTTTCAAAGCACTAGTAATTGACTTCGAAAAAGGTGGGTGTCCAAAGTTGTCAAGACGTCGGGTTGATCAAGAGACGGGAGAGTTTTTTGAAGGTGAGCTTTACAACGAGGAAAGGAAAGATGGTCCAAATGACAGGGATAATTATTACAATAATTCATTTAGTAGAAAACCTGGAGGAAGTCACCATAAGAGACCTCCTCGTCCTCGTTCTGGTTTCAGCAACAGAAATAGGCCGAAATTTGGTAATAATGATTCATCATCAGGTTTTTATTAAGAGTAAACTTCTTGCGTTACCTCTCGTCATTCCAGTGCTTAACACTGGAATGACACCCTTTCTGGTGAAGGTTGTTCTCAAATCACAATGTTAGTACAATTGTGGTGTTAGCTATAGCTAACCCAAGGTATCCGTTCAGCGGAGTGGTAGAATAAGGTAGACAAAGTGATCTAAAAAGATAATCATAGAGCAAAAGTGAGGTAATGTGGTAAACCTTTTAGAACTTTGCAAAAATTTACAGCAAAAAATAGAAAAACTGAAAGCAGAGATAGAAAACTTAAAAGCAGAAAATAAAGCTTTAAAGATAGAGAACGCTGAATTAAAGGAAAGGCTTGGTTTAAACTCGAAAAATTCATCTCTACCGAGCTCTAAAGAATTGTACAAAACAAAAAAGGACAAGCCAAAAAGCGAAAGGAATGTTGGCGATCAGGTTGGGCATAAAGGAAATTTTCATGCTACAATGGAAGCGGATAAAGTAGTAAAAATAGAGTTGCCTAATATTTGCGAATGCGGAGGAGAGCTTGTAATATGCGAAAAACCTTATGTTCACCAAAAAGTTGATCTTCCGGAAATTAGGCCTTATGTAGTATAGCATTTCTCATAATAGTCCGAACAGGTCATAGGAAGGCAGAATCAACAGCACGACGAAAGGATTCGAATAGAGGAATGTTTTTCCTGGCTCTGTTTTTTATAGCAAACCAATGATGCTCAATTTTGTTGAAATCTGGAGAATAAGGCGGCAGATACAAAATTTCTGCACCAACCCCTTTAGCAAGCTCGATAATCTTATCAGACTTATGAAAAGTAGCATTGTCAAGAATGACAGTCTGTCCAGGTTCCAAGATCGGTGTCAAAAATTGCTCAAACCATCCATTAAAAACATCCATATTACAGTGGCCTTCAAAGGTTAACGGAACAACTATCTTTCTTCCACTTAAGGCTGCAACCATACTGATTCGTTGAGTTTTCTTTCCAGATTTTAAGGCATAAAACCGCTGTCCTTTCTGGCAATATCCGTAGTTCGGTGTTATCAATGCCAGACTCATCTATATACACTAAGTTTTTAGGTTCTTTTGTCGCTATAATTTTCAAAAATTCAGCACGTTTTTCTTCGTTTCTTTCCTTGTATCCATATGTCTTTTTTTGCGCGTAAATCCAATTTTTTTAAGGGCTCGATAGATCGTTTGGATACTAACGTTGTTCCAAAGTTTAGCCATTTCCGATAGAGTCTTTCCTCCGTGTTCTCTGGCAAATTTGGCAAAGGTATCCCAGTCGGTAATTTTGTGATTGTAACCCCCATTTCCAAGTTTTTTTGATTGAAAGTCTCCTGTTTCTTTTCTTCTTTGCTGCCACTCCCATAAAGTAGTTCGTCCAATCTTAAATCTTGCTGCCACTGTTTCTCTGCTTTCTCCTTCGTCTAGCGCTTCCATTGCTTTTTTTCTTAAATCATAACTATATGCTGCTGGCATTCAACCTCCTTATCATCATCTACCCTTATCCTATCACATCCGGACTTTTATGGAAAGAGCTATAAGAGGTTGTCCGGAAACTAGTAAATTCAAGCATATTCCCTCTTTAACATAACCCTACTCATAGCTAGGTATATGAAATTCTCAGTGGATGTTGTGAGTAAATCATACTCCTTCGATAGCCTTCTATTCCTATTAACCCAAGCAAAAGTCCTTTCTACAACCCATCTTCTTGGCTGTACTTTAAACCCTTGTTCTCTTGTTGGTAGTAGCTCAGGTGGCGTATCTTTGTGCACCCAAAATCTACATGGAGGCCTTTTAACAATTTCAATATCTATGTCATATTCTTCCTTTATGTGATTCTTTAAATTTCTTCCTTGGTATCCCATGTCAGCCCACATTTTTTTAACTTTAGTATATTTTGTTCTCATATTGTTTAATGCTATTTTAATACCATCTCTATCATTTTCGTTAGCAGCGCCTACGTAACAACCTAGTATAAAACCCTGAGTGTCTGTAATTATATGCCTTTTTCTACCCTTTACTTTTTTACTTCCATCATAGCCTTTGATCCCCCCTTTTCTGTAGTCTTTACAGATTGACTATCTACTATACAGGCACTCGGCTGCTCATTCCTTCCTATTTTTCTTCTACTATATTTTGTAATTTCATAATTCATTTTCTCAAAAATTCCCTGCTTCTTCCATTGCCTGAACTGCTCATACACAGTCTTCCATAGCGGAAAATCATTTGGTAAATACCGCCATTGACACCCTGTACGCAATACATAGAAAATTGCTTCTAATATTTCTTTTTTGCTATACTTTGGCAGCCTTCCTCCTTTCTTGTATGATACTCTGAAGTGTTTTTCTATTCTTGCCCATTCCCTTTCGCTTAGATCTGTTGGATACTTTTTTCTCATCTTTACCCCGTACTAAAATTTCAGATATTATAGCCTTTTACTTGTTTCCGGACAACCTCTAATATGGAAGATATCGAAATTGCTATAGACAGTACAGGAATTAGTATATACAACAACACTCCTGAAGGAAAATAGCACTGACAGAAAATATCGTGGCTATGAGCAAACGAGAAAATTGCACGTAATGTTGAATATAAACAACAAAAAAGCCATAGCTGTAAAATACAGTAACGGCTGATCACTATGGAGCTTGTGATTTGCTAAAAGAAGTTGATTTTCAGCATGCCATAAAAGCACTATATGCAGATAGAGCATGTGATAGGCACAAGTTTTATAAGTTGTGTAACGAATATGATATAAAGACAAAAATTCCACCAATAAACAATGCGGCAGAACATCCAGAAATAGATTATATGTCTGACAGGAATGCTGCTATTAGGTTAATAAAATTATACGGTGAAGATGGCATGAAAGAATGGAAAAAAGAAGTAAATTATGGGAAAAGATCTTATATTGAAGGGTTTTTCTCAAGATTAAAGCAAATATTCGGATTTAGTTTTAGGAATAAATCTGAGATAAATCGAGAAAAAGAACTAAATGCTATTTGCTTAATAAATTCACTGATATTGGTATGGCTAAATTTGAGATAGTTACATGAATTTACCATAAATCACCATCTCATAAAGTGTGATGCAACAAAGCCATCCCAGTGTCTGGGCACTGGGATGACACCCTTTTGGATGGAAACCAGTGTCAGGTACTCGGATGACACCATTTACAACCACTCTCCTACCCTTTCTAGCTGTTTATAGCTGTTAAATCTCAGGAATTTATCAAAATATGGAGAGGCAATAAAGGGTGTGGAATTACTTAAATAGTGAGATAAAAAACCAGGCAGATCATTTTTTAATTCTTGCATTTTGTATCTATAATTTTGTATAGAAATAACTTTTATTTTATCATAATCAAGTTTCCAATAAGCAAGTTCTGAGACTTCTCTTTTTGTTATATGTTCTACCGCTAAGGCTTGTAAAATTAATTGCGGAAAAAATCCCGACATTACTTCTTCATTGGAAGGTGGTGTACCAAGCTTATAGTCTATAATTGCCACTTGCCCACTTGGTAGATACTCAACTCTATCACATCTTGCTATCAGTGAAATTTCTTGTGGCTTATTTGTCATCCAAGCAGTTTCATACTGATCACAAGAACCAGTGTCACGCGCTGGAATATGAAATATCGGACAGGAAAAGTTCTTTTCCAACTCAACATAATTGCTTCGAGTTTCATCAAATTCGACAAAAGATTGAATTATCTTTTGTAGTCTTACCCACCACATATTTGAAAAATTAAACTGACTAGTCGAGAATGCTTCTCGTGCAATGCTCATTGGAGATTTTTTGTTGCGTAAATATCTTGCAAGAATGTTGTGTACCATAGTGCCAAATTCCAATATCGATGGCTTGAAATTCAAGTCTCTTAATTGTTTAAGACCCAGTATATATTCAACGTAAAATGAATAAGGATTACGAATTAGCTTTTCTATTGCACTGCAAGACATCACCTGCATTTTTTCTTTTCTAACTTCGGTTTGAGGTTTTGGCATAGGCTGAGTACATGGAACAGTACATTCAGGCGTATTTAATATCCTTAGCCAATCACGATACGGCTGCTTCCCCTCCTTGAGTAGAATTTCCAAACGCTGCAATAGAATTGGCTTTCTATGGCTTAGCGATCTTGTAATATAAACCTTACTTGCACAAAACAAATTGTGTAAAGTATAAAAAAAATACCCCTGCTCTTCTTGTGCAGAAGGAAGATTAAATTTTTCTCTCGTAAGTGCATTCAAAAGCGGACTTTGAAAGCTTGGCGCTTCATTAAATCCAGCAAGTATTACAACTTTGTTGTGATATAAGCTGAATTTATTCAAGTCACTTGCTACAAAGAAAAACTCTTTCTCTAAAAATAAGGTCAGAATTTGGCTATATAACTCTAAGGAGCATTTAATTCCTACACCCTCACATGCATTTGAGAAATTACAGGTAAAATTACCTATTTCACTATTTAGCTCTGAAAAATTTATACCAGATAATATATTAATACACTGCAAATGAGTTGCTACCACATCGAAAATAGAGCAATTTATAGAACGAAGTAAAGGATTAAATATAACCTCTAACTTACTGATAATAAGTAATATATCTTCTTTGTATTTTAGCTTTTTATGGGCATTGATAGCATTTATAATATCGCTCAGACCATTTGTACTAAAGTTGCGTAATATCTCTATTTCAAATTCAGATAAAATCCGAGTGTACTCTTCTTGAGTGTAACCAAAAGTCACTAGCCTATGTTTAAGGAGCGAAAGTAATGACACACTGCTCCAATTTGAGGTCAAAACTTCGATACTATAAAGCAGAAGCGTTATATAAGGGTAATTTTCCGGTATGGCACTGTGTTGCCTTGATAAACATGCTATACGAGCTGCAAGTAATTTATCAAAGACGACCAAAGAAATGTTTTCATAACCTTCATTTTCTATAATTAATGATGTCACTTGTGCTTCTTCCTCTCTGGAATCACAAGTGATGACTTCAATATTGCCAACATGTCCACTACTAACTTTGCTTAGATCGGCAGTTGTATCAAAGACGTAATCTAGATATTCCTCAGGACTTCCTGTTATCCCAGCCCTTTCTTCTGTCATCCAAGTAGCTGACACTGGGATCCAGTTTTCATTATACAGCCACCTGGTGCGCTCATTTAAAGTTAAGTTTTCTGGATCCCAGTGTCTGGGCACTGGAGAACACGCTTCTGGCAGAAAACTCACATCCCTTCTATCCACTTTTAAATAATCGAGCAGATCTTTCAGGCAATATTGATAATGTTTTTTATCAAGCGATTTCCAGTCTTTCTCTTTAATTTTCAAATTCAAGTTAGGCAAAATTATTTTTCCAAATGGCAGATCATATATAGCCCTAATTAACGACTTATCCTTTCCAATTCCAACAAAGATTATATATTGGTCTTTTTGTAAAGAGATTATCATATTGTTTATGTAATCACTCTTATGTTTTAATATATCTACTACTTCTAAATCTTTTAAAGTTTTACTCCAAGTCTCAGTGAGTAAGCTTATGAAATTCTCTATTTTTTTTGAATGTTCATCAAATTGATAACAATCCGTTGTTTGGGTAGATTGAATTTTATCAAGCAGTGATGGCAGGCTATAAGCTAAATCAATTGGAAAATTATCATTATTTTTTCTATTCCACTCCAATATGAATTGAATGAGTAGCAGTGTCCTTTTTGTTGGCTTGATAACTTTAACCCTATCAAGATTTAATATTAAATCTTCCTCATCAATATTCTCTAGCGAAACTATCTCTGGCAAAATTATGCATTTTTTAGCGTTATGATTCTTGAATGCACTCAGCAGCGCTATCACATCCCTCTTGCAAGGAAGTATGATTTTTACTTCAGGAATTTTTTCTCTTTCATATTCAGAAAATATGTGCTGAACCAGCACATCAAAAAGAGATTCATCCACATTAACGGTAAAAACTCTTCCCACTAACAGTAACAATTAATACAATATTTTATTGTATAGAAATTATTCAAAATATAAACGTGCTTGTATGCTATTATATATTAAAATTTTTTATAACATTACATGGCAAACATTAGAATAGAAGTTTTAAATAAATGCGAGCAAATTGGCTGCAGATGGTTAGTCAACGTTTACTCGATTTACATACGCAAAGAATTACCATCCAAATTATATGAAGAAATTTGCGGGCTATTTTATAATAAAGTCATACAAGACTGCCGTTATTATTCCTACAATGAAAACCTTGAAGAAGTTCCGTATGATTTCATAGAACCACAAGCAAAGTGGGGCTTGGAAATAAGCTTCCTACCTGGCATGACCGATAATGTAGGCAACACAGTGAAACAAATTGTTAGAGAGTATTTAATAAGCAAAGGCTATATCGACCAGCCTGTCATCCCAGTGCTTGACACTGGGATCCAGAAAGAGAAAACGCAGATTCCAGCGTCACGCGCTGGAATGACACCAATTGAGATCAAAGCAAGAAGTTCAAAATTGATTCTAAGTCAAGGAGATTTACCAACCGAAGATGATATAAAACAAGGGTTCAACCCCATCACTGAGTATTGCACACTTATCTGTAAAGAAAATAATAACTATAGCTGGAAATATTATGGTAAATATAAGTCATTAAATACCTACTCCGGTGTCATTCCAGCGCGTGACCAGGAAAAAAAAGAATGGATCCCAGTGTCAAGCACTGGGATGACAGAAAAAAAGGCTGGGATGACAAAAGAGAGCACTGGAGTGATATCAAGTAGTAATGGGGCTAAATCTGTTGATTTAAATGTAAGTGACCAAGAACTTGAAAAAATCAGCAGAGATGGAATCGATGGTAATGGCACTTTAGGGCTCTCGCTGGCAGCAATGAAAGCTATAAAGGATTACTTTAAAAAACTTGGTAGAAATCCATATGATATTGAACTTGAGTCTCTGGCACAGACTTGGTCTGAACATTGTAAACACAATATTTTTTGCTCCCCTATTGATGAAATAAAAGACGGTCTATATGCTCATTATATTAAGCGTGCAACGCGTGAGATAAATTCTGACATATGCGTGTCAGTTTTCTCCGACAACGCAGGAGGAATAATTTTTGATGACGATTACTTGATTGTAGATAAAGTTGAAACTCACAATAGCCCTTCAGCTCTTGATCCATTTGGTGGAGCAATGACCGGAGTGCTTGGAGTTAATCGCGATATAGTGGGTTTCGGGAAAGGCGCAGAGCCTATAATGAATACCTATTACTTTTGCTTTGCCAAAGAAGCAAAAGGCAAATTTTATAGGGATAAAGAGCGCACTGATGAGATCTTACCGCCAAAATATATAATGAAAGAAGTGATTCACGGTGTTAATGTTGCTGGTAATTGCTCTGGTATTCCAACACAACTTGGATCGGTATATTTCGACGATAGATTTTGTGGCAAGCCATTAGTTTTTGTCGGAAGCATTGGAATTATTCCACGCAATATAAATAATGCACCTTCACACATTAAAGGACCAAAAAATGGCGATAAGATTGTAATTATTGGCGGAAGAGTTGGAAGAGATGGAATTCACGGTGCAACGTTCTCTTCAGAGGCTTTATCGGGAAATAGCCCTTCAACAATTGTGCAAATTGGTGACCCTATAACACAAAAAAAATTATCCAATGCCGTCATAAAAGCAAGAGATCTTGATCTTTATAATGCAATAACGGATAACGGAGCAGGTGGGCTGTCGTCGTCTATTGGTGAAATGGGAAAAGACGGATTTGAAGTTGATTTGAGCAAGGTTCTCCTTAAAAACGATGGTATGGCTCAGTGGGAAATATGGATATCAGAATCACAAGAGAGAATGACCTTAGCAGTGCCAGAAGAAAATCTCCCTATGTTTAAGCAAATCATGAAAAAACATGATGTGGAGGTTTGTGTGATTGGAGAGTTTAATGAGAGTGGTAAAGCTGTTGTTAAATGTCCTGAAGGGACAGTAATAATGGACATCGAAACTGAATTTCTGCATGATGGTAATCCCAAAGTGCATTTACAGACGAAACCGTGGTCTAAGGGGCTTCCAGCGCTATGCGCTGGAATGACAACAAGTTCGCCTTCTTTAGCAATTGAACTAAAAGAAATGCTGAGCAGACCAAACATTTGCAGCAAAGAGTTCATAGTGGTGCAATATGACCATGAGGTTCAAGGGTCGTCAGTGCTGAAACCACTGCAGGGCAAGGGAAGAGTGTGCAGTGAAGCTATTGTTTCAAGGCCAATCCTTTCTTCAAATAAAGGTGTTGTAAAATCGCAAGGATTTGGCTCAAGTTATGGAGAAATTGACACCTACCACATGGCAGCATGTGCAATTGACACCGCGATACGCAACTATGTAGCCGCAGGAGGAAATATAAATCATCTAGCGTTGCTCGACAATTTTTGTTGGTGTGATGCTTATAATCCAGAAAGGTTGTGGCAACTAAAGAAAGCTGCAGAGGCTTGTTACGACTTCGCAACTGCATTTAAAACACCATTCATATCCGGAAAAGACAGTATGTTCAATGACTTCAAGGGATATGATGAAAATGGCGAGAAAGTGATAATCTCTGCACCACCTTCATTACTCATCTCAGCAATTGGAATTATAGAAAATATTGAAAATGCGGTATCGCTTGATGTAAAAATGCCAGGGGACTTGATATATGTGCTTGGAGAAACACTTGATGAACTTGGTAGATCTGAATATCAGTTATATAGTGGAATAGGTAATAACAACGTACCAAAAGTTGATGCAAAGAGCGCTAGGAAGTTGTATGAGCGTTACAACCAGGCAATAAAAGATGGCATAATTGCCTCTGCAATTGCACCAAACTTAGGCGGATTAGTTATTGCTCTGGCAAAATCGCTAATTGCAGGAGACCTTGGTGCTGAAATCGATCTTTCACTAGTGCCAATAGGAAAAATACAAAATACAGACATAATAAACAAGATAATAATGTTTTCTGAATCGCAAAGTAGAATTTTGGTTACTATTGCACCACAAAATCAGAAGAGGTTTGAAGAATTGTTTGAAGGTGCAGTTTATTCATGTATTGGCAAAGTAACAGAGAAAAAGGTGCTAAACATAAAGGATGTTTTAAAAGTAGATCTGAAAGATGTGGCATGCTAATATAAAATATTTTTCTTATTATGCTAAATAACTCTTTTACTATATGTAATGTTTATTTAGAATGAATGTATGTTATTAATTTTGGGTAGGTAATTATGTCTATTTTATCGATACTCCTGTTTATCAGTCTTTCTTTACTCAACACTTCAAATAAATTGATGATATGTGCTGCCTTATTTGTGGGAGCTGCTTTAGTTGTAAATTCAATGGTTGAATTTTATGGCAGAAGCAAAGCTACGTACAACTTAATAGTGTGTACAGCGCTATGTTGTGTTTTTAAATGGCAAAGTTTTAATTTGATGATATTGATTTCATATACTGCAATTTTAGTATCTCTTCTCTCAAGCATAATTATTTTTGAAAAATTGAAGTCCAAGTTGAATTTTCATATGGCAAATTTCATTACTTTAATTATAGCATCAGTGGTTGATAGTGCCGTTGTATGTGTTGGATTACTATACAAATTTTCTGCAGGTAAATGCCTATCAATATATACTAGAGACTTAATTTTTAAGTTTTCTTATGCGTCAGTATTGAGCATCTGTTTGTTTGTAGGAATGTATTTATTTTGCTTGGCAAACAAGAAGTATTTTAAGATTTCCACATAACCTGTTTTCTGATATAGCTAAACTGACTTTGGGTCCTAGGGGTGTATTTGGTGCGTAACAACAGTTTAGAATTTATAGGTAGCCTAAACCCACAACTGTACAAACATTATGATTTGAGCCTATCAGGGGGGTGTCATTCCAGTCTGGAATCCAGAAAAAAGAATGGTGTCATCCCAGTGCTTGACACATAGCTGTACGAACATTCATTTTTGAAGGTAAATTGCACAGCAAATGGTGTCATTCCAGTCTGGAATCCAGAAATTTTGCTTATAACTGAGCTGATGAGCTAAAGGTAGTTGTCTTACGCTAAAACAAACGTTTTTAATTAAGTTGCATAGAACCAGTGTCTGGGCACTGGCCCACTGGTGGGAATTGCTCCTAAACTACAACGTTCGTACAGCTATGTGCTTGACACTGGGATGACATCATAGGGGCACTGGCCTACTTAACCGTCATACCGTCGCGGTATCTCAGCCGCTAACAAGTAGCGGAATGACGATTTATCAAACGCTGCCTAATTTTCCGTAACAGTTGAAAAAATCAATAGAAAATCAATATATCACTATAAATTCACGTATTTTGAGGCTATAATGGTTAATACGTTATATGGTATAATATGGACGATTTTATCAGAGTTAAGGGCGCAAGGGAACATAATCTGCAAGGTGTAGACGTCAATATACCGAAAAATAAGCTAGTTGTTATAACTGGGCTAAGTGGTTCTGGCAAGTCTAGCCTTGCATTTGATACGATTTATGCAGAAGGCCAACGCCGGTACGTTGAAAGCCTGTCAGCTTACGCGCGTCAATTTCTCAACATTCAGGATAAACCAGATGTTGAGTCGATTACAGGTCTCTCTCCTGCAATATCTATCAACCAGAAATCGATCTCAAAAAATCCAAGGTCAACAGTTGGAACTGTTACCGAAATTTACGATTACTTGCGCTTAGTATATGCACGAATAGGAGTTCCTTATTCACCTGCAACTGGATTACCAATAACAAAACAAACGGTGTCTCAAATTGTAGACACTATAATTGCGTTACCTTTAGAAACTAAGATATATATACTTGCCCCTGTTGTGCGTGGTAGAAAGGGAGAACATCTTAAAGAGATATTGGAAATTAAAAGACAAGGTTACGTAAGGTTCAAAATAGATGGTGAAGTGTACAATGTAGATGACTTGCCTAAACTCGATAAGAACAAGAAACACGACGTTTTTGTGGTTGCAGATAGAATATCAATATTGGGCGATATAGGAAATCGACTGCCAAGTAGTATAGAATCCGCACTAAAACTTGGTAATGGTCTAATGTATGTAGAAATAGTAAACCTACCTGACAACCATAATTCCGAGTATAAAAATGGTCAAATTCTGACTTTTTCAGAGAATTTTGCATGCCCCGAGTCTGGTTTCACTCTTGAGGAAATAGAACCAAGATTATTTTCTTTTAACAGCCCTTACGGTGCATGTGGTTCGTGTAATGGGCTTGGTAAAAAACTAAGTGTTGATATAAAGCTAATAGTACCGGATGAAACTCTTTCAATATCTGAGGGTGCTTTAAAGCCAGTGGGATCAATGTTCCGCCAAGTGCACACAGGTTATGGATTTCTAAAAAGTGCAATTCTATCACTGGCTGAAAACTACAAATTTAACCTTGATATTCCGTGGAAGAACATAGATCAAGAAGTAAAAGATATGATACTCTTTGGCTCTAATAAATTTCAAGGTTTGATCAGTATCTTGGAGAACCAGATGGATTATGATGAAACACTTGTTGAGCGATATTGCTCTGTCACTCACTGCAGAGAATGCACTGGCTATAGATTGAGAAAAGAAGCGCTTACAGTAAAAATTGATAGCAAACATATAGGTGAAATATCAGGGCTTAGTATCGATGAATCCCTTAAGTGGTTTGAAAATTTGCCAGACAAGCTCACAGAACAACAGAAGCAAATCTCAAATAAAATACTAAGTGAAATAATCAAGAGGCTAACATTTTTAAAGAATGTAGGGTTGAATTACCTAACGCTTGATCGAGAATCTAGCACTCTCTCTGGCGGTGAGAGTCAGAGGATCAGACTTGCTTCGCAAATTGGCTCAGGATTAACGGGGGTTTTATATGTTCTTGATGAACCCTCGATTGGCCTTCATCAATGTGATAATGATCGGTTAATTGCCACACTAAAAAACTTAAGAGACATGGGTAACACTGTAATCGTTGTTGAGCATGATGAAGATACAATAATGGCTGCTGATTATGCGATTGATATTGGTCCTGGAGCTGGCGTAAATGGTGGAAAAGTTGTTGCAGAAGGAACACCAGACCAGGTGCAAAGAAATTCAGGGAGCATAACAGGGCAATATTTGAGTGGAGAGAAAAAAATTTTAATTCCAAGGAGAAGAAAGCAAGCAACTCAGTTCATAAAAGTAATAAATGCATGTGAAAATAACTTAAAAAATGTAAACGTTAAATTTCCTATAGGGAATCTTATTTGTGTTACTGGAATATCAGGAGGGGGAAAATCAAGTTTAGTCATAGAAACGTTATATAAATATTCAGCACATAAGATACATCATTCGTCTGCAAGGTATGGTCAGTGTGATAGAATAGAAGGCCTTGAATATATAGATAAAGTTATAGAAGTTGATCAGTCGCCAATTGGTAGAACTCCTGCGTCAAATCCAGCAACATATGTTGGTATGTTCACTCATATAAGAAATTGGTTTGCAGGTCTTTCGGAGTCAAAAGCAAGGGGATATAATATAGGCCGGTTTTCATTTAATACCAGAGGGGGAAGGTGTGAGGCTTGTAAAGGTGATGGGCACTTAAAGATAGAGATGCATTTTCTACCGGACGTTTATGTGAAGTGTGAGCAATGTAAAGGGCGAAGGTATAATCGGGAAACATTGGAAGTTACTTATAAAGAAAAATCAATCTCTGATGTGCTTGATATGACGATAGATCAGGCTTGTGATTTTTTTGAAAACCTTCCAATGGTAAAAGAAAAGTTGGTTTCTTTGCAGGAAGTAGGGCTTGGCTATATAAAACTCGGACAGTCGTCAACAACGTTGTCTGGGGGTGAAGCACAACGAATAAAGCTGTCCAAAGAGCTATCAAAACGATTTACCGGAAGAACATTGTATATTCTTGATGAGCCAACAACTGGATTACACTTTGAAGATATAAATAACTTACTAAAAATACTCCATAGATTAGTCAATCTGGGAAACACTGTTATAGTTATCGAGCACAATTTGCACGTTATAAAAACTGCAGATTATATAATAGACATCGGACCAGAGGGCGGAATAAAAGGCGGAGAAGTGATTGCTACTGGAACTCCAGAAGAAGTGGTAAAAATTCCAGAAAGTGTTACAGGCAGGTATCTTAAAACGTATTTATTATAAACTATTTCTTAATTATATTAGGCTAGGTTGCATATTTATGATTTGGAGATAAGAATGTCAGTATATCGATACTTTAGAAGGTACGTTGAATATGGAGTTGTACCTGCTAAGAAAGCAGAAGATAACACACTAGTTCCAGAAAATAGTTTCTATAAATCTGTACGTTACGTTGATAATGTGCTAGGACCTGTGAAAGATGTAATTTGTGGAGTTGAGAGTAAAGACAATTATAACAAGTATTATCAAGATAATGATAAACGTGGGTCACAGGGCAGAGAAAGTGTATTCATTGTGTGCACTTGGTGCTATTTTAGCAGCCAACATAATATTGCAACCTTTATGTTTGATACTATAACTAAAGTGACTTAGGTTTACCGACGATTTGATAAACGACAAATTCGTCATCCCGCTGCTTGTTAGCGGGATCTAGAGATACCGCGGCGGTATGACGTAGGAAAACCTGACTTGCACTAGCTACAGCACCCAGCAGTGGCTCAGTTTGAACTATATTGAAATGGAATAAAAAGTGAAAGAGTGTAAGCTTAAGTTACTTTAGCTATACTATATAAATTATTTTATAATATATTTAATGAGTTGTGAACCTTCTCTTACTAAAAAAAGCTACAAATCTCATATTTCCAAGCGTATGCGTAAGTTGCGAATGTATCATTGATGAAAATCTTAATCTGTGTAGTGAATGCAACAAAAAAATCAATTTTCTAACTAAGCATTACTGCAATGTTTGTGGCGTAGTAATCTCAGACAATATTTATACGTGTGGTAAGTGCATCATCAATCCTCCACCGTTTAAAGTATTAAGATCAGTTTTTGCTTATGATCAACATAGTAGAAACATGATTATAAATTTCAAATTTTTTGATAATTTGAATTACGTAAAAATCTATGCAAAGTGGATACACCAAGCTAATCAGGATACATTTCAGAACGCAGAGATCATAATCCCTATACCGTTACATAAAATGCGCTTGTTTAAACGTAAATATAATCAAGCAGCACTGCTTGCAAAAGAATTGAGTAAGTTGTCCAATTTATCCTATACGCCATTTGCAATAAAACGCCTTCGCCATACTGCGCCTCAAGCTGGTCTTTCACTTAAACAGCGTGAAAAAAATTTAAAGAAGGCTTTTAAAACAAGCAACAAGAAAATTATCGAAAATAAAATCGTGATATTAGTTGATGATGTGGTAACAACCGGAGCAACTGTAAGATCTTGCTCTCAGGAAATTTTAAACTCCGGTGCAAAAGAAGTGAGAGTGCTATCACTTGCAAGAACGGTGAATGATTGTGAGGCTATTACATAAAATCTTGGCTTGCTTTTACTATATCCATAAAATTATAATTTATAGTTGAATAGTTGTTGGGGAGCGTATGAGTATAAAAGAGCAAGAAATTGATGCTATATTCCAAGAAATAGAGCAAGAATCAAAAGAAAGTGACATAATTGAAGAAATTAAGCAAAAGCTGCTCGCATGTAACCAAGATACATACAATCAGTGGAAAAGACTTAATTTTCACATAGATCATTTATTTGAAATACGGCAAGAGATTACCCATGCTTCTAGGTATTATACTACTGCGTTAAACATTGCTGCTCATAAAGGCTTAGTAAAAACAGTAAGACGTCTACTGGAGAAAGGTGCAGAGGTTAGTACACGCGATGGTGGTGGACACACTGCTCTGCATTGTGCCGCTAGCAGCGGTAATACGGAAATAATAGAATTACTACTGGAGCAAGGAGCACATATTCACTCATGTTCTAAACTTGGCTCAACACCGCTGCATTTTGCTGCTACTAATAATCATATAAATGCAGTGAGGTGCCTGTTAAATAAAGGAGCTAGTCCTTTAGCACTAGATAATAATAATTCCATTCCCAGTATGTTTGCTACAGACAAAGAGGTGATTGCTGTCTTGGAGAAAGCAGAAGAAGAGAAGCATAAGGAAAATGCTGCTGCTTTAAAGAAAGCAGAAGAAGAAAAACATAAGAGAGAAATGGAATGTAAGAAAAAAAGGCAAGCAAAAATGATTGCTGTAGGTGGTATTGCAACTGCATTGATAGTGGCGGGTATTGGATACATTGTTGAATTACCTATACTAGTAACTATTGGTATATCTGTATCCATTGCATTAGTATCTGTTTGCATTGCGTACGTAATGTCAAAACCTAACACTAAAATGGAAGGAACAGAGAGCTCTGTACAGGAAATTGGTCAGAGTATATAGGTCAAGATAAAACTTTACTTTTAATAACCTCAACATCACTAAACTCAAAGGTTTGATTCCCTATGATTTGAAATTTCTCATGTCCTTTTCCTGCAACCAGCAGAATCATACCCTCGTTATAGGCAATATCTATGCCTTTTTCTATGGCTTCTTTCCTGTCCCCTATCTCCAGTGCACTAGGACAATATAGCAAAATATCGTGGCGAATTTTTGCAGGATCTTCATCACGCGGATTGTCATCTGTGATTATTACTTTGTCTGCATACATTTGTGCTATTTTACCCATTTCTGAACGCTTCTTCCGATCACGATTGCCACCGCATCCAAAAACTAGGACTATTTTTTTGTTGAAGTGCCATTTTAAAGACAACAGGGCTTGTTTAAGCGCACTTGGAGTGTGTGCGTAATCCACGAATGCAAAAGGTTTAACTTTTTCCATTCTTCCTGGTGGAGAAACGAGTTTACCTATAGATATTTCTCTGTAATTCAGTCCAGACGAGGTAACTATACCAATTGCACACAACAGATTATATGCTTGAAATTGCCCCAAAACTGGAAAAAACATGTTATAAATTTCATCGCCAATTTTAATTGTAAGGTATTGACCATTAGGGGTTGGTGTTTGCTCTAATAAAGTAATATCAGAACCTGTTTTTCCATAGGTGATAACTTTGTTGCTGCGTTTTTCAGCTATTTTAAGCAATGCATGGTACTCATTTATATCCGCATTTAAAATTACTGTTTCTCCCTCTGGTAGTACCTCATAAAATAACCTTTTCTTAGCCTCAAAATACTCATCGATACTCTTATGATAGTCCAAATGATCTTGCGAGAAATTAGTAAAAGCTGCAGCAGTGAACCTAAGTCCATGAATTCTGTATTGGTCAATTCCATGGCTTGAAGCCTCTAATGCTAATTGTTCTACGTTCTTACTATTTATACCACATAATGTGGAATAAAGGTCATCTGCGCCTGGAGTGGTAAGATTATCGCTATTATCTTCTCTGTCATTATTGATGCATGTTCCAAGTGTTCCAATAGACGCAGCATTATAGCCAGAGTTTTGCCAGATCTGGCGGCAAAATTCTACTACTGAAGTTTTACCATTTGTACCAGTTACAGCAGCAACATATTTGGGCTGTTTGAATTGATAAAACCTGCTGACTATTTCTCTGTATATTTCTTGAGGGTTTGGGTGGTCAAGCACTGCAAAACTCGGAGTATTTGTCATGCAAGTAGCTGACACTGGAATCCAGTTTTTATTATGCAATTGCTTAGTGTGTTCATTTGCAATTAAATTTTCTGGATCCAAGTAGTCAAGCACTGGGATGACATCTTTTTTGGTTCCTTGTATGACAACGTCTACACAGTCGTGTGCGTGATACTGGGATTCAGTAGGAAAAATCTGGATACATGCTGGTTTTCTAGATTCCAGCGTCACGCGCTGGAATGACACCGCAGACACACAAACAAAAAGATAACCTTCCTTTACTCTATTGGGATTACATGTAACGCCCTTGATTTCAATATCAAAGTTAACATCAATAATGTTATGCAGTAATTCTCTCAGTTTCATCTGCCAGTTTTAGTGTTCAAACATGGCAACCTTGCTAGTGCAGCATTTAAATCAGAGATTAAATCTTCAGGATCTTCCAGTCCACAAAATATCCGTATAAAACTTCCACCATAATCTGAATTCATTACAGATCTTGACATAGATCTACGATCTATTGGTAATATCAAACTGTCGCATCCTCCCCAAGAAGCACCGATACCAAAAATTTTCATGTGATCAACCATGCAGCTTAGTTCTTCACATGAATATTCTCTATCTAGTGCTATACTGAATGTGCCGCTTGCTCCTTTGAAGTAACTTTTCCATAATTCGTGTTGAGGATGGGAGGGAAGTGCTGGATACAAAACTTTTTTGATTTTTGAATGTTTTTCTAGCCACTTTGCCACTTCCATTGCTGTATTTTGGTGCCTTTTCATACGTGTGTACAATGTTCTAAGTCCCCTATGTGCAAGGTAGCAGTCGTGCGATTGAATGGTTACCCCATAATTTTTATAGCTCTCATAAAGCAATTTAAAAATTTCACCTTCAGCAATAATAGCCCCCATCACTAAATCTGAGTGACCGGCTAGATACTTTGTCACCGCATATAGTGCAACATCAACTCCATAATCAAGCGGCTTAAATAACAAAGGAGTGGCCCATGAATTGTCACAAACGGTCACAATTTTATGTTCCTTAGCAACTTTTACTATATGCTCTATATTCGAAATCTCAAACGTTACAGAACCAGGAGTCTCGATCATTATCAATGAAGTATTACTCTGAATTAAATCAGTTATATCCTGTGTTGGATCATAAAAAGTTACTTCTGTTCCTCTTTTTGGTAGCTCATTTTCTGCAAACCTCCTAAGCCTATAATAACTATTATCTTGAATTAAAACGTGCGAGCCTGCTTTAGCGAAAGTTAGAATAGCAAAAGTAAGTGCAAATAGTCCGGAAGGATAAATAAGCGCTTGTCCACTCCCTTCAATTTCAGCCAGTGCATTTGAAAGATAATGAACAGTAGGAGTACCAACATTACTGTAGCTATAATCCCTTGCAACACCATCGTTGATTACATCGTATATACTTTCTCCATTTGCTGCATTTAAGTAGTCCTTGTAAGTAGGGAATAATATGGTAGAAGAATGATAAACTGGCGGGTTCATGGAACCTTTATAGTCATTAAATTTTCTTCCTGCTTTAACTAATATAGACTCTTCCTTCACATTTTTATTATTTATTTTTTAAATTGTACTCATCTTGCGTATACAAGTGAAGAGAAATTGCATGTATTAGCTCTATCTCACCCTTCAATAACTCATAAATCAACTTGTGTCTTTTTAGAACGCTCATTCCAATAAAGCCGTCAGATATTAATATTAATTTAATGTGCGAAGGTAATGTTGAAGATGAAGCAAAATAATGATCAGCATGCTTTGCTGATTCATCGATAATGTTGATATCAATTACATCTATCGAATCGCGTATCTTTTCTTCTATTGCCTTAATAATGTCCATAATGGTTTCTTTAAGCAACAATATGCTCCTCCTGTCATCTCAGTGTCAGCTACTCGGATGACAGGAAAAGTGATCACAATTATTTATTCTCTTCTTTATTATCTATGTCTTGATAATCAGAATCTACTACTTTTTCCTCTTTATCATTTGGATTTCCTTCTGATGAAAAGCCATTTTCAGCACTATTTTGTTGAGATGTTTGATACATAGCTTCTCCAAGTTTCATAGATAATTGAGAAAGATTAGTAACTTTCTGCTGTATTGAATCAGCGTCATCAATGTTATCAGATTTACTAACTTCTTTTAATTCGTTAACTGCATTTTCAATAGCAGATCTATCTTCTGGTGAAACTTTATCACCATACTCTGTCAGAGACTTTTCTGTAGAATGGACTAAGCTATCCGCTTGATTCTTCACTTCAATAAACTTTTTGCGCTTTTCATCTTCTTGCGCTTTTTCTTCAGCTTCTTTTACCATGCGATTTATTTCATTATCAGATAAACCACCTGAAGATTGAATGCGTATTTTTTGCTCTTTTCCAGTAGCTTTATCTTTTGCAGAAACGTGTGCTATTCCATTTGCATCTATATCAAATGTCACTTCAATTTGTGGCCTTCCGCGCGGAGCAGGAGGTATCCCTTCCAAACTAAACTGACCGAGTAGCTTATTATCAACTGCCAGTTTTCTTTCACCCTGATGCACCTTAATTGTAACAGCTGTTTGGTTATCTTCTGCAGTTGAAAACACCTGAGATTTTTTAGTAGGAATTGTAGTATTACGCTCAATAAGTGGAGTGAATACTCCTCCTAGAGTTTCAATACCAAGAGAAAGTGGGGTCACATCAAGTAGTAACACATCTCTTACATCACCTTGAATGATCCCCGCCTGTATTGCAGCTCCAATTGCTACAACTTCATCAGGGTTAACTCCTCTATGTGGATCTTTGCCAAAGAATTCTTTAACTTTCTCTATGACTTTTGGCATACGAGTCATGCCACCAACAAGAACCACTTCGCCAATTTGACTAGCAGATAAACCAGCATCCTCAAGAGCTTTTTTACAAGGAGCCATAGTTCTTTCGATTAAATCATTCACTAAGCTTTCAAGTTTTGCTCTCGTTAATTTCATATTTAAGTGTTTTGGACCACTTGCATCAGCTGTAATAAACGGTAGATTTATTTCCGTTTCCATTGCACTTGATAATTCAATTTTCGCTTTTTCAGCAGCTTCTTTGATTCTTTGCATAGCCATTGGATCATTTTTCAAATCAATGCCATTACTTTTCTTGAATTCATCTAGTAAATAACTCACTACTCCATTATCAAAGTCTTCACCTCCAAGATGGGTATCACCGTTTGTTGCTTTCACTTCGAAAACTCCATCACCTATTTCAAGTATTGAAACGTCAAATGTACCACCACCAAGGTCATATACTACTATTGTGTGCCCATGTTTCTTATCAAGACCATAAGCAAGTGCTGCAGCAGTCGGTTCATTTACTATTCTGAGTACATTTAATCCGGCAATTTTTCCTGCATCTTTTGTTGCTTGACGTTGAGAGTCGTTGAAGTATGCTGGCACTGTTATCACAGCATCTTTTACTTCCTCTCCAAGATAAGCTTCTGCTGCCTCTTTCATGTTTTGTAGTATAAATGCACCAATTTGACTAGGAGAATATTCTTTATTATCAGTTGTTTTAACCCATGCATCACCACTTTTTGCTGCAAATACTTTGTATGGTACACTTAGATTTTTCATCTCAGGATCACTATATTGACGGCCTATTAATCTCTTAGTAGCAAAAAAGGTATTACTTGCATTGGTGGTTGCTTGCCTTTTTGCTGGAGCACCAATCAACCTTTCTCCTGAAGAAGTCAATGCAACTATAGATGGAGTAGTTCTTGCCCCTTCTTTATTTTCTATTACCTTTGTATCCTTGCCCTGCATTATTGCAACACAAGAATTTGTTGTTCCGAGATCTATGCCTATTGCTCTTCCCATAATGAGTACCCCATTGTAAATATTATCTGATATAAGAATATATAAGTATAGGGCTCATTAATTACAAGCCCAATTTAGGTTTCTAATTAGTTATTAGAACTTAAAAGGCGCGAAAGCCACTTAGTCAGCCAAAAATTGCCTCGTAGTTTATTTGAATTATCAGCTTCTTCATTGCTGCTATCCCCAATTTGGTATCCAGAGTTCTGTAATGGCTTATAACCGTTTAAATTAACATCATCTCCTTGTTTTAAAACAAATGTATTTACATCTAAACTGTTATCAATACTAACGTTCAATGTAATATTAAACTCTTTTTCGATTGTAGAAACTGTATTGCGTTTGTTATTAAAAATGTGCGCTATAACTGCACTGTGTGCTACTAAATCAAAAGACTTATTTCGATTCTTGTTAGCAATATGTTGTAAATCCCTTAGTATTGATGAAACAATTACTTCGTTTGATTTTACTCTTCCAGTACCTTTGCAGTGTAAACACTCTGTAGTATTAATTTCTTGTATGTTTGGTTTAATTCTTTGCCTTGAAAATACCATTAAACCAAAGTCATTTATGTAGCTAAATTGAACTTTAGCTTTATCATCTTTAAACGCTTGCTTTATAGCAGACTCAACAGCTCTGCAATACTGATATTTCAACATATCAATAAAATCGACTACTATTAATCCTGATAGGCCCCTAAGATTCACCTGTCTTGATATTTCAGGTACTGCTTCCATGTTGGTTCTATAAGCTGTTTCTTCTATGCTATCTTCTCCTGTCATCTTTCCTGAATTTACGTCTATTGAAACAAACGCCTCAGTTAAAGTTATTATCAAAGACCCACCAGATGGCAATTCTACTCTATTGCTATATAACTCAGAAATTTGATCTTCGATTCCGTAGTAAGTAAAGATCGGAGCATAACCTCTATACAATCTATAGCGCAACTTACTACCTTTTAGTGCATTGTTAGCATATTGCCTAACTGCCTCAAAAGCTTCCTTTCCAGACACTATAACTTCTATACCATCGCTACAAAAATCACGAACAGATCTCATAATTACATCTGCTTCATTGTAAATTAATGATGGAACGTTTACAGAGAAGGCATTTTTTTGAATGCTCTGCCATAATGAGGATAAGTAATTGTAATCCTGCTCAATTTCTTTCTTATTTTTTCCTGAACCAACAGTTCTTACTATTAAACCTGATCTTTTTGGCAAGTTTATTGAACTCAGTATCTCCTTTAACTGCTTTCTGACATTAGCATCTTCAATTCTGCGGGACACTCCACCTTTGCTCATGGAATTTGGCATGAAAACACAGTATCTACCCACTAAAGTTATGTATGTTGTAAATGAAGCTCCTTTATTGCCTCGTTCCTCTTTAGTTAGCTGGACCAATACTTTTTGATTTACTGAAATAACATCTTGTAATTTGTATTTTTTATATAAAGGTACCTCTCTTACAAAACCACTACCTGATCCGTTGACATTCTTACTAGCTGCAGAATCTGAAGAAACATTTGCTGAGGCTTCTTCTATACAATCGTCATTTGAGTAGCCCTCAAAGATAGTTTCCTTTTCTTTTTCTGGAATGTTGAAGTAATCTAGAGATATCTCGGAAAAAGACAAAAAACCTTGCTTATTTTTCCCATATTCAATAAATACGGCTTGCAAAGAAGGCTCTATACGCTTTATATAAGCAACGTATATATTACCTCTTAATTGTTTTTTTTCCTTGAATTCTTGTTCAAATTCTACAACCTTGTTATTAATTGACAAGGCAACCCTTACCTCATTAGAACAGATAGAATTTTCTATCAATAATACCCTTTTACCACTATTTGTCACTTATTTACCGTTTGCTTTTTATTCTGAAGTTAACTTTATGCTACTTAATGCACTGTTGATTGTCAAGGATTTTGCAATCTGCATTATTCGATTGACTTTTAGTATTTTGCGTAATAAACTCGCATAGAATTTATTATATCATTATAAGTATGGCGAAAAAAAATGCTTCTTTGCTCGTTAAGTTAGTCAGCACTGCAATCAAGATAACAAAAACTGGTGAAGAAAAATCAACTGGCTATTTTTATGTAAAAAAGCGTAATCCAAAAAAGCTCACCAAAAAACTGGAGTTTAGGAAGTATGACCCAGTAGTCAGAAGGCATGTGTTATTTAAAGAAGAAAAACTAAAGTAATTTTTTTATAAGGAATTTTATTATTATGCAAAATTTACAATTAAGTTATCCTATAATAGTAGAGTTGGGGGATGTGAAAGATACAAAACTGAAATTAATAAAGGTCATTGCACAATTAATAAGTAAGAAGTACACAACACAGAAAAAAGCAGCAAACGCTCTAAAGATTGATCAACCTAAAGTATCTCAAATCAATAGGTCAAAAATCGAAGGGTTCTCCTTAGAATACTTGCTTAACTTATTGATTGTATTGGGCCAAGACATAAACGTAAGAATAAAGCATAATTCTAAACCTGCATAATATGGTATCCGTTCAGCGGAGTGGCAAAATAAGGTAGACAAGATAAATCAATCTCGGTGTCAAGCACTGGGATGACAAGGTATAAACCTTATCGTCATGCCGCCGCGAACCGTCATACCGCGATTCATTCGCGGTATCTCTAGATCCCGCTAACAAGTAGCGGGATGACGGTTATCAGGCCAGCACCCCTACGATGTCATCCCAGTGCTTGACACTGGGATGGCTTTGTTGCATCGCTCAAGTGAAAAGAACTGGCAGTTACTGACAAAATTCATTATAAATAGCCATTTAACTGTTGAAGAAAAAATATGCCACAAAAAATGAGAGTCAGTAACTGCCATGAATATAACAAATTTCTCCAAGAAAGAGGAAGCATTTTTTGTTATATCAATGACGCCATAGAAAATTGGTACGAGAATTGTCCAAAAATGCAGGGCGGCAACTATATTTATAGTGATAAAGTTGTGATTTTGGTGCATATAATCGTCAGTTTCTTTAGAATTGGTTTAAGACAAACAGTCGGGTTTATAAAAGGGTATTTGCAACAAATAGGAAGAGATTTGCAGCTATTCACAAGCATCAAAAGAAACTTAATATTAAGATAAATGATTGCAGAAAATAATATGGAAGATATCGAAATTGCTATAGACAGTACAGGAATTAGTATATACAACAACACTCCTGAAGGAAAATAGCACTGACAGAAAATATCGTGGCTATGAGCAAACGAGAAAATTGCACGTAATGTTGAATATAAACAACAAAAAAGCCATAGCTGTAAAATACAGTAACGGCTGATCACTATGGAGCTTGTGATTTGCTAAAAGAAGTTGATTTTCAGCATGCCATAAAAGCACTATATGCAGATAGAGCATGTGATAGGCACAAGTTTTATAAGTTGTGTAACGAATATGATATAAAGACAAAAATTCCACCAATAAACAATGCGGCAGAACATCCAGAAATAGATTATATGTCTGACAGGAATGCTGCTATTAGGTTAATAAAATTATACGGTGAAGATGGCATGAAAGAATGGAAAAAAGAAGTAAATTATGGGAAAAGATCTTATATTGAAGGGTTTTTCTCAAGATTAAAGCAAATATTCGGATTTAGTTTTAGGAATAAATCTGAGATAAATCGAGAAAAAGAACTAAATGCTATTTGCTTAATAAATTCACTGATATTGGTATGGCTAAATTTGAGATAGTTACATGAATTTACCATAAATCACCATCTCATAAAGTGTGATGCAACAAAGCCCACTGGGATCCAGGAATTTTATTAAGTTAGTAAGCATAAAAGCAGCCATTTTATGTTAAAATACAACGTTTTGATGATTATGAAAAAGCTGGATTCCAGACTGGAATGACACCATTTGTTGTAAACTCACTTCTTCTTGATTTGTAGAACAATAAAACAGTAAGCTAAAAGGGAACTTATTACTCAACAAAACAAGACTTAAAATTTTGTGCAATGCTATTGATTATAGCTAGATATGCATCTTTTCCAGGCTCTATGTCTGATCCAATAGGATCAAGAACTACCATTTTTGCGTCATTAGAAAGGGCGTTAGGCTTTATGCTATCTTCCTGTGAATGAGCAAATATACATTTAACGTTTTCTTCCTTCATTATCTTTTTTAGCTTCATTAAACTCTTCATACCTATGTAAGAATCCTCTTCTATGGAAAGAATAGCGCTTGGATGATTTAGACCGAAATATTTTTCAAAATATTGATAAGCATCATGAGTAACGATGTATTTTTGATTTTTAAAATCATTCAGTTCTTTCATGATTTCTTTTACTTCTTGGTCTATTTTTTTTATAGCTTTTGTTGCATTAGAACTGTATCGATGGGAATTTCCTTTATCTATGTCAGACAATGTTGCACTTATAGAAAGTATCATGCTCTTTGCATTTTCGGGACTCAGCCACATGTGTAAATCTTTTTCATCTTGAATGTGAGTGATTTTTCTAGAAAATGAATGTGGCCGAGTAGGAAGTAGGTTGATTGCCTTTGACAATTGCACTAGTTCTTTATTATTTTTGGCGAAAGTTTGAACAAACGTCTCTAAGTTATCGTCAACATAAAATATAACGTCACTTGATTCTAAATTACTCGCATCAGATGGCTTTAATATATAATTATGTGCAGATGTTGCATAGCCAAGCAATTCCGGTTCTAAAATCCCTTCTGTAACAGAAGCTACAAGTGAGTGGATAGGTTTGATTGTAGCTACAACTTTTAAATTGGATGAAAAGGCAATATTATAGTATAGTGTAAGTGAAAGTAATAGAAAAAAAGCCAGTAAATGTCTCATATAAACGTTGAGAAGAAGTTAAATTTTGTCAATAAATTGAATAATGTCAATAATCGTGTTCTAAAAATAGAAAATCTTGCTCTCGCATATGATGGTAAAAGAATCCTTGACAATATCAATATGTTCATGGAAAGAGGAGACATAATTACAATACTTGGTCCAAATGGTGGAGGTAAAACCTCTTTAGTGAAAGCAATTGCTGGTATAAATAAAAATTATACTGGAAATATTGTGTTAGCTGAGAACACAAAAATTAGCTACATGCCGCAAAATTTTAGTATTAGTAATTTGATGCCAATAACAGTTGAATATTTTCTTTTAAATAGCTCCTTGAAAAGACTAAAGAAAAATCAATCCATTATTACAGAAACGATAGAGTTGGCTGGTATCGGTAACATTTTGAAAAATCAAGTGTTAGAAATTTCTGCAGGGCAAACACAATTATTACTGCTTGCACGTTGTTTAATTGCAGAGCCTGACTTGATCATTCTAGATGAACCAGTTAGTGCAATGGATATTAACGCGCGGGCTAAATTTTATGATATTATAAATAAAATAGCAAAAAAACGATTGGTATCGATTCTTATGACTTCTCATGATCTTAACTCTGCTCTACCATCCTCAGATTACATAATTTGTATAAATAATACTATCTATTGCCAAGGCAAGCCTGATGAGATTATGAAAAATAGAACCCTAAATGAAATATTTAGCAGTTACGCAGCGAAATGATTCAAAATATTTTGCGTCTTCTGCACATAACTACGGTGCTGACGCGTTACAATATATTACCTTATTTACTTCCACCATCAAAAAAATCAATAAATAAAATACAAGGCCACAAGCTAAAGTGTGCTCTTGAAAAATTAGGTCCGGTGTTCATTAAGTTTGGGCAGTCTATCTCATCACGTACTGATGTTTTAAATGAGGATATAACAAATAACTTGTTATTGATATGTGATAGATTGCCATCATTTTCACATAAAATAGCAGTTAAAACTATAGAAAGTGAGTTTAATTGTAAATTGAGCGACATTTTTTCAAGCTTTTCTGAAAAGCCAATTGCAGCAGCATCGATTTCTCAGGTGCATAGAGCGGTTACAACTGAGGGTAAGGAAGTTGCTGTGAAGGTTTTAAGGCCAAATATTGAGAAAACATTCTCAAGGGATATAAAAATGCTTTCTTGGCTTGCAGAAATTGCAGAAAAATTTAGCGAACAATCAAAAAGGCTGAGGCCAATTGAATTAGTCAAAACTTTTGCTGAAATTTGCCGATTAGAGTTAGATCTACGTTTTGAAGCTGCTCACTCTTCGGAACTAAAGGAAAACACAAAAAATGACAGAGGTTTTTACGTACCTGAAATAGATTGGAATAGAACTTCGAAAAAGGTTTTAACATTAGAATGGATAGAAGCAACGCCAATATACGAAGTTGAAAAACTGAATAATCGTAAGCAAATAGCTATCAATCTTATAGAATCGTTTTGCAATCAAGTATACAGGGATTGTTTTTTTCATGCTGATATGCATCCTGGAAATCTAATGGTTGATAGTAATAACAATATTATTGCCCTGGATTGTGGAATCATGGGTAGAATAGATCGTGAGACATGCTATTACGTTATAGAGATACTCAAAGGCTTTTTAAATCGGGATTATGATCACGTTGCAAAAATGCACTTTAGGGCTGGTTATGTTTCATCACAGCATAGAAATTTTGTCACAGCTTGCAGGGCAATAGGTGAACCCATTATTGGGCAGCCTATACAGAAGATTTCATTTGCTAGTTTACTTGCTCAGCTATTAAAAATAACTGGTGATTTTGATATGAAAGTTCAAACACAATTGTTATTGCTGCAGAAAACTATGATTTTACTGGAAGGGACATGTAGAAAGATCTACTCAGAAATCAATATGTGGAAAGTAGTTGAAGCGTGGATAAGCAGTCAACATGAAAATAAAATAGGGTATAGGGAAAAAATTAGAAGTTCTTATCCTGTAAAAACAATCCAAGGGATATTTAGCCTTATAGAAAAATTAAACCTAATAGCTGATAAAAAATTAGAAAACATCCAAATTAAAAATAAATCAAATGGAAAAGTCTATTTTTTATTGTGGTTTGTAATTATAATTCTAATCGTTAAACTTTTAATTTCTTAAACTATGGGAAAAAACTGCGTCAAATCCAATTTTTATTCAACTTAATTTTTAATCTGCAGGAGCCGAGTTGAGAATGTCCAATTTTCCACTTTCTTTATGTATCTGTTCAGCAGAGTGGCAAAATAAGGTAGACGAGAAAAGACAACTATAGGAACAAATGGGTGTCATGCCAGTGCGTGACACTGGCCTCTTGTTTCAATGTTAAACAAAATACCATAGAATTCAAAAAGACAATTCCTAGAAAATTTCTACATCCAAAAAAGGCATAAGTTATGTTAATGCTGTTTGAATGAGATGATATAAAGATAAGCCAAATTTTTACAAAGAAAACATTTCAAGCAGCAAGACACCTTTGATTGAAAGAGAGCACCAAATTTATGGGGTGAGTAACTGCGCTATTTCAACTATAGTATTTTCTAAAACGAATGATAAACGTCTAAAATGGTATTACCAACTAAAAGGTGTAAGTCTGTACATTGATGCATTAGAGGTCTGAGGCAACTTTTGATGGTGTGCCAACAATGCTCTATCGGATTTAGATCAGGTGAATATGTTGGAAGATAAAGCAAATGACAGCCAAAAGACTCTATTAATGACTTTGTTTTGGGAGTTTTATGGAATGTAGCATTATCCATAACTATGGTTGTATCACGCTGTAATTGTGGAAGTAATCTTCGCTCTAACCATACATTAAATATATCTTTATTACACCCTCCTGTGAAGGTCATTGGTGCAATAAACTTCTCATCCACCTATTATACTCACTCTTTCCCGCTTTTTTCCTGGAACATCAGCATATATTTTTTCTCCTCTTGGAGCTCGTGCATATTCTCGGTATAGTCTATTATCAACTCCTGCTTCATCTATATATAAAATGCTACAGTGGTCTATTTTTGAGACTTTATCGATAAATTGCTGCCTATCTTCTTGATTGCGCTCTTGATAGAATGTGACTTTTTTTAAAGGTTATTTTTAGCTGTCTTAATCTATACCAAATTGCACTTATCCCAAAGCCAAGGTTTTGTTTCATTTCTGCTAGTGTGTGATCTGGGTGTTTTTTGACATATTCTTTGAGTATTTCTGGATCTATTTTTCGAATAAAACCAGTACTTTTTACCGCTTTGAGACCTTGGCCAGTAGCTTTCTTTTTTAGCCATCTATATAGTGTTGCTATCCCTATCTCAAAAACCTCTGCAACTTCAACCTTTGACTTTCCTTTTTCTACCAAAGACACTGCTTTTTCCCTTAAATCTACACTATATACCATCGCTTTCCCTACTTTAAAAAAACATATTATACCTTTATCATTCGCTTTTGAAAATACTATAGTTAGCGGAATGACGGTTTTTCAAATTGTCGGTAAATCTAAGTCAGTTTAGCTATAATTTCCTAAATTTGCTCACAATCTCTTGACTTGACACATATGTTTTTTTCCCAAATGTTACTATCTTCCTCCTTTTCCTTTCTCAATTTGTGCAACCATTTCCTTTACATTTGCATGCGTGAGAAGGGAATTTTTGCTGACATGAGATTTTGGATCAGATTTTGCTGTTACGTGTTTCGTTGCAGATCTTTTATTCTCTGTTAGAAATGAATGAGATTGTTTTTTCTTCACACCGATATCCGCTTGTGCTGCTGGAGTGGTTTTGCTTTCAGCAAACTGTACATTAGCATTTCCTTTTGCTTGATTTTGCTCAAATTTTTCTTTTAATGCCTTTACTTTACTGCCCATCTCGCGATTAGCTCCTCCTTTCATAGTAGCTGCTGCTACTTTTGGTATCGCCTTACCAGCAGCTTTTTGTGCTGATTTCCTATTGTCTTGATTTTCAGATTTTAGTGGTACTCTTTCAGCTGATTTTTTAAGAATTACTCCTACTACTTTTGGCTCTGTGCTTACTTTTTGATTAGCACGGCTTAGATTTTTAGGCTTTGGCGGTACTGCAGGTTTATCTTTGATTACCACTTTCGATTCTTGTCTAACTTCTTGACCAGTAGTAAACATTTTTTTTGGCACTTGCGGTGGTTTTGGTGGTACGAGGGATTGAGGTTGTTGTTTCTGCTTACGTTCTCTTTTTGCTTCTATATGTTCTTTAGGAACTGTTGCATAAATTGGCTCTTCTTTGGGCGATTTTGAACTCTGCGAATTTTCTATTAAAATTTTACTCTTCTTCTCTTGATAATTTGATATCTCTTTGTATACAGACTCTTCATTTAATGAACTTCCATAGCCTGAATCTTCTCTCTGCTCATATAAAGGATTTTCCTTTTGCTTTTTCTCTTGATAATTTGATATGTCTTCATATTCAGACCCCTGATCTAATGAACTTTCATAGCCTGAATCCTCAGAAGGATTTTCCTTAGCATCAGGCATACTAAAACTATTAGCTCCTTTTAGTAAAGAAGATGTAGACTTTGCCTTGCTTTCTCCATCTGAGGATATTTCTGATTTAAAGCGTACCTTCCTCGAATCTGGAGCAGCCGGAGGTGCTGTTGTTGGTCGCTTTATTTGCCTCATGCGATTACCACCTAATTTTTCTTTCGGCTGTTCTTCTTTTCGCAGCTCAAAAGTACCTTCCTTTTGCTTTCTACCTTCCAAACTCACTTCGTGTGATCTATCTTTTCCTTGACTCTTTTCACTTTGTTCTAAATTTAAAGAATCTTTTAAAATATTATTTTTTCTGAAATCTTTTTCTAATTGTTCCAAGAGATCAATTTTTTTTAAAATTCTTGTATACTTAGCTGCTGTTTCTAAAGTGAAACTTGACAACTCATCATTTACAAAATTACTTATACTACTGTTCTTGGTTGGAAAATTTTTTCCCAAAATTCTATTCATTAATGTTTTAAAAAGACCTAATGGCTGTTCTACATAATTGTTCAAGTCAGTATATATAACAAACTCAGCTATACCTTTTGCCTCACCTGTAAAACCTTCTAATGCATGAGATAAATCCCTTAACGTTTTGTTATATTGTTTCTCTGCATTTCCTAGCTTTACAGCTTTGATCAGAGAATCGAGATTTTTTTTATAGTTCTCACTTTTAAATGGATTATTCATACTAATTACAGCTCATTATTTATTAAAATATAGATCTAAAATATTAAGATCTAGTAAATATTACTTTTGTAATTCATGTAGAACTATAGCTATAATAAGTAAGATTTCCCTACGTCATACCGCCGCGGTATCTCCAGATCCCCCTAACAACTTACTATTACCCACAAATATAAAGTTCGTGAGCAAGTCGCCATCCTTCTGCTAAATCAAAGAGACGTTTATATCCTTTCCAAAGAGTAATTGGTCCTGGTTTTGGGTCATTTTTTCTTGCTAAATGGCCTCCAAGTTCATGAAACAGCTTCTTTTATGTTGGGAACTACACTTGGACATGGTTTTCTGTGTATTTTAACGTATAAAACTTTCCATTCTTCTTCAGCTAATAAGGTAGTACATGGTAATGTTGGGTTAGCTCTTGCAATTGATGTAATAAAGAAGATCCTCCAAGCAATAATACTCATAACTGTTAGATATCTCATTAGTCTTTCTGCTATTCCAAGCCTACATTCTTCAACTTTGAGACCGGATTTAAAATTTTATGTAATATCTCTATTTTCCATCTAAGGCAATTGTAAGTTAAAAACGTGATATAAAAGAGATAAGAGAGAAAGATAACCCTGCTCACTAGGAATAGCGGGCGTGCGCGACCGAAAGGAAATTGGTATTACAACCGTTGGTATCAAGGTACGCTAGCCCTATCTCTCGATACGTTTGAATAGTTGCTTGGGACATATATATGCACCCGTTTACAATCTTAAATTAACTAAAACTATCGAGGTTTATTATGGTTACATCTTATCAAAATTTTATTGGCATTGACATCGGAAAATTTAAAAATATCGTTGCAATTCACAAACAGAAGAATGCTGTCGAATTTGATAATAATGCTTCTGGTTGGCAACAATTATTTCAAGAGTTTTCAGATATTCTACCTAATGCTTTAGTGACTTTAGAAAATACAGGGAAATATGAGCTTGGCTTATCACATTTTCTTACCGACAAAAATATTGCCGTGCATCGAGCTAATACTCGTAAAGTAAAAAGCTTTATTTTATCTCACGGAACTTTAGCAAAGTCTAGATGCAAGAGCTCTTGCTCAATATGGATTTGAACGCCATAGAACTATCTCTCTATTTGTACCTACCTCTACAGAACAATCAACTTTGGCTGCACTTTGTCAACGTCGTGATGATATTACGCAAATGAGAACTCAAGAAAAATGCAGACTTGAAGCACCGGAAAATGATCATATAAAAGAAAGCTGTCAAAAGACCATTGAGTTTTTCGATAGTCAAATAAACGAACTCAATGATACTATACAAAAGATTATTGATGAAAGCCGCGAATTACAACAACGCCAAAAAATTCTTAAAACAGTTCCTGGAAAAGTTATCACAAGATTTTTTGTGTTTAATGCCAGAGCTTGGTTACTTAAATAGAAAAGAAGTAGCAAGTCTTGCCGGAGTTGCACCGCATCCAAAAGAAAGTGGTAAAGCTGTTGGTTACCGAAGGATTACAGGTGGTAGAAGTAACGTTCGTTCAAAGCTCTTTACAGCCGCTATGGCTGCTACAAGGTCAAAATCTATACTTGGCGCCTTTTATTCTAAGCTTGTTGAAAGTGGTAAGAAGAAGATGGTGGCTATAACAGCCCTAATGCGTAAAATTATAGTAATTGCTAATACAAGACTTAAAGAAGCAATTAATTTGCATACTTAAAAATCTTCACAACGGTAACTGAAATTGGCTAATGAATATGTGCGTCCACACAGACTTAAAGCACATATCCATTAGCTTAAGCAGAAATTGCTGTGGTAGCTGTTTGATATAAAATTCTATTTCTATGACAAACGGGTTTTTATTGCCCATATAATTTGCAAAATTACACAAATAAAAAAATTTTTAAAAAACATAGTTGATACCAACTAATTTTTTCAACAGCTTCATCGAAAGTATTAACTGAAAGATTCGTTAATAGCATCCATTCTAGCGGTTTTTTTTAAGGGAAGGGGAGTTTTCTCAACAACATAAACTGCATAAAGTGGTAATTTAGGTAGTTCTTCCGTCTTATGCCTAATATTATTCTTAGATGGATTCATCATAAACTTTCCAAATCTAACTTCCAAACGTGCTGTTCTTTTTGGCTTATTATCTTTTACAGGAACTTCAACTTCTACCGTACCTGCACAATGAGAGGATTTAATAAATGCCCATAACTTCTGCTCACCTTTTTCAGGATATCGAGATTTTCTATTTACTGCTCTATCTCTGCATGCTCTAACTAGCACTGCCGAATTAAGATTATGTGCAAGCTCAAAAAAGTCATATATATCTGCTTCTCTATCGCATACAGTTATAGTCTCAGTTTGAGTTGGATCAATAATATTATTTGTTTTTCTTAAAGTTTCCAACCACTTTACGCTTTCTTTATCTTCAATGCGATCGCTCTTTTTTTTAAGGTTCTCAGTTTCTTCAGGTCTTGAATAAACTTTTTGATCTAGTATCCCTAGTACCAAACCTTCTATACTAACGGCAAGAGCTGTATGCATTATAATACCTTTTGCAGTATCATAACTGGACAAATTTGCTAATCCGCTTGTTTTTTTATGGTTATTATATACAATGTAACTGGTATCTTGAATGACAAGAACCCTCTTGTGAGCTTTTGTTCTCTCAACCGTCTTATTAATATGTGTAGCTAAAATATCACTTTCTTTTACATTCTCATTTTGAAAAAAACGTTATGCTGTTTTTGCTTCTGACCAACTTTCACATGCTTGATTAATCTAACTTTCAGGTAATTTTGTCAAACATATCAGCAATCTTTACTAATCGCTCAGTTAACCTTTTATCTCCAAATTCATTTTTAGCCCATTCACTACTTTTACTTGCCATTTTACACCCTCAATATTTGCAAACTTTAATATTGTAATATTTTACTTTTTAGTCCATTTATATTTGTGGGTAATAGTAAGGAATGACACCGTCTTGGATGGAAACCAGTGTCAGCTACTTTCATGACACCATCACAAGGTGAAACTGGATCCCAGTGGGCTTTGTTGCATCGCTCAAGCGAAAAGAACTGGCAGTTACTGACAAAATTCATTATAAATAGCCATTTAACTGTTGAAGAAAAAATATGCCACAAAAAATGAGAGTCAGTAACTGCCATGAATATAACAAATTTCTCCAAGAAAGAGGAAGCATTTTTTGTTATATCAATGACGCCATAGAAAATTGGTACGAGAATTGTCCAAAAATGCAGGGCGGCAACTATATTTATAGTGATAAAGTTGTGATTTTGGTGCATATAATCGTCAGTTTCTTTAGAATTGGTTTAAGACAAACAGTCGGGTTTATAAAAGGGTATTTGCAACAAATAGGAAGAGATTTGCAGCTATTCACAAGCATCAAAAGAAACTTAATATTAAGATAAATGATTGCAGAAAATAATATGGAAGATATCGAAATTGCTATAGACAGTACAGGAATTAGTATATACAACAACACACAGCAAGGAAAATAGCACTGACAGAAAATATCGTGGCTATGAGCAAACGAGAAAATTGCACGTAATGTTGAATATAAACAACAAAAAAGCCATAGCTGTAAAATACAGTAACGGCTGATCACTATGGAGCTTGTGATTTGCTAAAAGAAGTCGATTTTCAGTATGTCATAAAAGTACTATATGCAGATAGGGCATATGACAGAGAAAAGCTCTATAAGCTGTGTAATCAATATGGTATAAAAACGAAAATTCCTCCGAAAAACAACGCAGCAGAGCATCCAAAGTTAGACTATATGGCTGAGAGAAATTCTGCAGTCAAGCTCATAAAGTCATATGATGAAGATGGTATAAAGAAGTGGAAAAAAGAGATGAGTTATGGAAAAAGATCTTATATAGAAAGTTTTTTCTCGCAACTGAAACAAACATTCGGGTTTAGTTTTAGGAATAAATCTGAGACAAATAGAGAGAAGGAACTACTTGTTAAATGCTATTTGCTCAATAAGTTCACTGATATTGGTATGGCTAAATTTGAGATAGTTACATGAATTTACCATAAATCACCATCTCATAAAGTGTGATGCAACAAAGCCATCCCAGTGTCAGCTACTTGGATGACAAGAAAGGGAGCACTGGAATGACAGGAGAAGGGGGGCTACTACCGTCATAAAGGAACCAGTGTCAGTTACTCGGATGATACCTTTTTCTACTTAATTTGGGTTATGCAAGAAGTCTATTCGCGGTATAGATTCCGCTAACACGTAGCGGGATGACGGTTGTCGGTAAATCTAAGTCAGTTTAGCTATATGCTTTTAATTCCCCCAAAAGGAGAATTAAATATGTGAAGTTCTAGTTGATATGACTTAATGAATGGTTAGTTTAAATTACTAATTTATTTAAGAGATTTTGATAATATTTAACCCACTCGCTTTTCTATTTTCCATATCACGATGTGCTTGAATTATTTCATCAAATTTATATTTTTTATTGATCCGTACAGTTAAAAGTTTTTTTCTTATCATCTCGAAGATTTCCATTGTGGTAAGCACTAATGTGAATCTATCATGCTTATAATGGTATATTGAGGTTCCAGTTGCAAATAACGAACGTGAACTAAGTAAAGAAAAACTAATAGGAGCGTTACCTGATATCTGCCCATAGGAAACGTATATGCCGAACCTGCCTAAAGATTCAAAAGAAAGCTTGCTTGTAGCGTAACCTATAGGGTCATACACTGCACCTACTCCTCTGTTTTGCGTAATCTCCATAACTTTAGAAACGAAGTCTTTATCATTGTAGTTTATTGCGTATGTGCAGCCACTTTGTAAAGCTATCTTCATTTTTTCATCAGAGCTTACAGAACCTATCACTACACCTTTTTTATCCTTTGCCCATTGGCATATTATTTGTCCTAAACCACCATTAGCCCCATGAACTAGCACGAAAGCACCAGGCCTAACTTTATAAGATTGATTAACTAAATAGTGAGCTGTCATACCTTTAAACAGCACTGCAGCAGCAACTTCATCAGATATGTCATCTGGAATTTTTATCAGATATTTCTGGTGTATAATGCGCTTTTCACAATATGCCCCTGGAGGAGCTGTGCAATATCCAACTCTGTCTCCAACCTTCAATCCATCACTGATTTTTTTACCAAGCTTTTCAATAACTCCCACTGCTTCTACCCCAAGCACTGATGGTAAATTTTTAATTTTGCGCGTACCTTTTCTGTGCTCTAAATCATAACGATTTAAGCCGATAGTTGTGTGACGTACTAAAACTTCCTCGTCTTTTGGCTCACCTATACTCTTATCTACAAATTCTAATACTTCTGGTCCCCCAGTTTTTTTAATTTGTATAGCTCTAACCATGATGAATATTAAGATAAAAACTTTGATCATGTTATCTAACAATTAATATTTTGCAAAGTTATTGTTTTCACAATCAATAGACTTCTTGCGTTACCTCCTGTCATTCCAGTGTCAGCTACTTGGATGACACCCTATTGATTACTGAAATGACACGGTTTGCAAACATTCTGTTACTTAAGCTTAAAGAACGTGTATGATAGTGTTATTTCGCCCAAATCTTTTGTATTACTATCAAGCATTATCTCAGGATCTATATAGAAAGATACGGGCATAGCTGCTTTTTGTTTTGGTAGCAACATTTGCTCTTCAAAACAAAAGCATGCAACTTTATTGAAATACTTACCTGCTTTGAAAGGCGTAACATTATACACCGCCATACCAAATGAAGGCTGATCAGATAGATTTTTTGCGTAATAAAACGCTAAACTTTGTTCTCCTATGTTTACGTCAACGTAGTTAGTTTCTGATTTAAACTCCCAAGGTAGATCGGACATTATATCAGCATTGAAATGGACCCTGATCTTTTGGTTAGTTATATTTGTTGTTGTGTTAGTTACTTTTCTTATTGTGCCACCATACCCAGTAGCTTTACAGAAAATGCTATATAGAGGTACCGATGCATATGCAAGACATATCATCGACACAACTAAAGATACTAAAAAGAAAACTATAGAATTCTTACTGCCTTTCCTTAAAAAGGAAAACATCTAATCCCTATTGTTGAACAAGTTAAGTAACCTGAGTAGATTGAGAAATATATTAATAAAGTCAAAATAAAGATTAGTTGCACCGAGTATTGCCAATTTAGTAGTAGCAACTTCTGATCCGTCATTATGTTTATAATAAACGTCCTTGATTCTTTGAGCATCATACGCAGTCATTAAGGTAAAGACTATTACTGATATGAACGATATTGCAAAGTGGAGAGGACTACTTCCAAGAAATAAATTTACTATAGACGCAATGATTAACCCCCAAACTCCCATAATCAAGAAAGAGCCCATACTTGTAAGATCTCTTTTTGTAGTATTGCCATATAAAGCCATAGAGCCAAACATGATTGATGTAATGAAAAACGCCCTTGCTATATTTTCTGCAGTATAAACTATAAAAACATAAGATAAGGAAAGCCCCATTAACACTGAGAACGAGAAAAATATAGTAACGGCAGACTGAGCACTTAGGTGTTGAATTCTATAAGACATGTAGAACACCAATGCAACCGGAGATAACATTACCACAAGCGATAGAACGGGATTAGAATAAATTACTTGAAAAAGACCAGAAAATACTGTTAAAAATGCAACAAGCCCTGTGACGCCCAAAGCTAAAGCCATGTAATTATATACTTTAGTTAGGTATCTTCTAAGCCCAGCACTATAATAAACGCCTTGAGAGCGAATATCCTGTTCATTTCTCATATAAGACATAATATAACTCCTTTTATCCATTACTTAACACATTATAATATAAAACCATATTTTTATCAAGTGTTTTTATTATAAACAGCTATGCGCTGGCATTTGTTTTAATATAAATAGAATATAGGCCTATTGCTGCTGCGTTTGAAACATTTAAACTGTTAATTGCATTTGACATTGGGATTTTTAAAAGATAATCACAATTTTCTTTAACTAACCTCCGCATTCCTTTCTCTTCAGAACCAAAAATAATTACTCTTTTTTTCTCAAAACTCTTTATTTCATCTATATTTTCTTTAGCATTGCAATCAAACCCGTAACACCAGTAGCCGACCTTTTTTAAATACTGCATAGTTTTTACTATATTTGTAACGTATATTAGCGGAACAATATCTAAAGCCCCACTTGCTGCTTTTGCAATAGATGCATTTTCACTCGGTGAATGGTTATGTGGTAAAACCAATGCGTCGACATTAAAACAAGCTGAAGTTCTTAAAATTGATCCAATATTGTGCGTGTCAGTGACTTGATCTAAAATGACTATAGTAGAACTGTCGTTTGAGCTTTCAGCTACTTCTTCGATGCTTAAGTTATAAAGAATAGGGGCAACATTTAAAGCAATTCCTTGATGGTTAGCACCTTTGGGTAAAACGTCATTAAGTATTTTGTTTTCTACTAATCGAACTTTAATGCCCTTACTATTTGCATATTGCTTAATTTCTTTTTCGTGTTCTCTATAGAAATTTTCTGTTACTAACAGTTCTATACACCGCCTATTTTTATTCTTCAGTGCTGACATGCAGGTGTGCTTTCCATACAGCCAAAAATTCTCATTAGTTTTTGACGATTTCATCGTATTATTGAAAATCGGGTTTTTATAGAATAAGCAACATTTTACTATGTTTGAATATTGTTGTAAAATTATACAATTCGATTAATGCGTTTATGTCGGACGATGAGTTGGATTGGCAAAAAAATGTTAAGCCAATAAAATGTGGAAAAGTTACTTTGAAAGTTGATCATAAAGTAAATATAAAGTCTATGGTTGATAAAGGTACCTCCGACTTACAAGGGAATTTTCTTAATACCAATAATAGTAACTCATCATTTTGTCTTGACCAAAACACAAAATCAAAAGTTGATAGGGGTAAATATTTTATAAGCGATAAGCTCGATTTGCATGGCTATAATATAGAGGATGCTTACTGTAAATTGATAGATTTTATTATCAAAAATTATCGAGCAGGAAATAGATGTTTATTGGTAATTACGGGATACGGCAGTGCAACAAACAAAACAGACACTATAAAGAGTAACTTAAATAAATGGTTAAATGACACTAAAATCCAGCATATGGTTCTATACTACCAACAAGCTACGAAAAAACATGGTGGTAAAGGGGCTTTTTATGTTTTATTAAGAAGGAATAAAAACCTTGAGTCCTGATACTTAAAATTCCTTTTAAGCCTTAATTTTTCTTGTATAACCATACAGTGTTCGGCAGCGCGTGACGCACAACTGTGCGAACATTGTGATTTGGGTCTACCAGGAAGGATGTCTCCCAGTACCTCTTTTCCCGTCATCCCGCTACGTGTTAGCGGGATCTCATTTCACTTTATGAGGGTGTCATCCGAATAGCTTGACTACTTGGATCCAGATTGGATACTGAGTTGGTGAGTATAAAAGTATAGCTTCTACGTCATACCGCCGCGGTATCTCAGCCGCTAACAAATAGCGGGGTGACGAGTTACTATACCGCTGCGAACCGTCATACCGCGATTTATTCCATAGCTGTACGAACATTCATTTTTGAAGGTAAACTGCACAGCAAATGGTGTCATTCCAGTGCTTGACACTGGAATCCAGCCGGCTTTGTTGCATCGCTAGCTATGATGGATTAAAGATAAAAAAGGTGGAGAATATCAGTAGCTTATTATTCTGGTATTTATCACAAGAACGGTCAGTGAATACCTAAATTTGAGTAAAAGAAATTTCACTACCACTCACTAATCCGGCTAAAATTCAAGAATTTCAATGCTTTAGCTATTTTCAATAGAATTAAATTTATTAATATAAATAACAAGTTACTATTCTTAAATTTGATCAGATTGATTGCAAAAAAAACAAGATTTTCAATAAGTTGCTTATAATCCTAATTATAGTTAGCCTTTCATAAGTAGCGATGCAACAAAGCCATTCCAGCGTCACGCGCTGCCATGTGATATACAATTTCCTTCGAATTACAACGTACGTGCGCTCTATATGCACTTGATTGACAAATGCTCTCTTATCAAAATCTCAAGAATCTGCACTATATTTAATGCTGCGCCTTTGCGCAGGTTGTCAGCCACTATCCACATATTTAATCCGTGCTCAACAGTATTGTCTCTTCTAATACGCGATACATATACAGCATTCTCCTGTACAACATCAATTTGAGTTATGTATTCACTATCTTCACGCCTGTTGTACACTAAAACTCCACTATCTTCGGCTTCACTTAGCACTTCACGAGCTTGTTCTTCAGTGATATGTTGATCAAATTCCACATTTACTGCCATAGCGTGACCGATAAAGACGGGTACCCTTACACAAGTTGCAGTAACTTTTATATCTTCCTCTAAAATTTTTTTTGTCTCCTCTTGCATTTTCCATTCCTCTTCTGTAGAGCCATTTTCCATGAATTCTCCTACATGGGGAATGCAATTGAATGCTATTTGCTTAGAGAATATCTTGGGTTTTTTAGCTTCGTTCATAAAGATTTTTTTTGTCTGGTCATAGAGCTCATCCATTGCTGCTTTGCCTGCACCAGAAGTTGATTGATAAGTTGAAGCAACGATTCTCTTTATTTTTGCTTTTTGGTGTAATAGATGTAGTACTAGCAGCATCTGTATTGTAGTACAGTTTGGATTGGATATTATGTTGTGGTTTTTATATTCCATAATTTTTTCTTTATTAATCTCTGGAATAATGAGTGGCACACCCTCTTTCATTCTAAAATGGGAACTGTTATCTATCACGATGCATCCAGCCTGTGTTGCAATTGGTACATACTCTTCAGAAACATGAGATCCAGCACAGAAAATGGCTACATTAGTTCCAACGAAGTCATAATCCTCAAGGCATAAAACTGTTAACTCTTTGTCACCAAAGCTCACCTTCTTCCCTTCTGATTTTTTCGATGCAAGTGCAATAACGCAATCTATCGCCTCATCTTGAAATTCAGCAAGCGTGCTTAATACCTCACGCCCTACTCTTCCGGTTGCTCCAATAACAGCAATTTTGTATCTCATATAGATGAACCTCTAATTTTAAAGTTCTATTATATTTTTACTGACAAAATTTACAATTGTTTTAATATTTTTACCTTGCAATTAATTGTAATTTAGCTATTATTATGCAATATTAGTAATATTACATAATGAAATGAAAGATGAGTAAGGAATACGATGAAACTAAGGTTAAACCTGCAATGTCTACACCTCAAGGGCCTGAAGGAACCAATGGATCAAAGGCCCAAAGTGTTCTTTCGAATAAAAGAAAGCCTACAATAAATTTTGATGATAAAAAGTATGGTGTAAAAACCTCTAAAATAGACCAACAGTCTCTAAACAAAAGACAAGAATCTTCAAAGCTAAGAGATCTCTTAAGGTCAATACCAATAATAAGGAGATTTTTAGCAAGGATTTTCACACCTGAAAAAATAGAAATCATCAGTAACCCTATATATGACAACATGGAAGCATATAAAAAATCGCAGGAAGATTACCCTAGTAAGATAAAAGATGAAACTAGTATAGATGATGAACACACAAAAGAAGTAGATAGTAAACTTGAGAAGGGTAATGTTGAACAAGTGGACAACAAGAAAAGTCGTAGTTCATAAATATCAATCATTTAAAAATTATCTCTAGTTATAACATTGTATCTGTTCAGATGCATGGCTCATGTACAAATATTGAAACAAAAATTCCAGTGCTCCTTTCTCGTCATCCCAGTGCGTGACACTTGTATCTTTATGATGTGAGGCATTAGAGCTAAAATACCTCACAGGGAGGGTGAAGCTGATGCGACACTAATGCCATTAAGCCAGATTTTGCTTCCCTCCCATAGAGTTAAAGACTGAACAGTATCTTTTGGAATTATATCCCGTATTACAAGGTTAGTCTAAACTCTCAGTTTATTTATAGTCTTGGAGGCAATTTTATGCAAGTAAATGCTATTTTGGGTGTGGATATTTCAAAAAAGAAATTTGATGTTTGTTTGTTAGTGGACAGTAAAAAACGACACAAAGTCTTTCAAAATAATCAAGATGGTTTTGCAAAACTTGTAGTTTGGTGCAATGGCCATGGAGCAAATCTTACTCATTTATGTCTTGAAGCAACTAGTTGGTATGGAGAAGATTTGGCTACTTTTATGCACGATTTAGGACATAATGTCAGTATAGTAAACCCAGAAAGCTTTTGGCAAAAGTGAGCTGCTCAGAAATAAGACAGATAAATCAGATGCAGCTATGATAGCTAGATTTTGTATCGCCAACAAACCTGCTCTTTGGAAGCCCATTGCACCTGAAATGAGGCATTTGAGGGAGCTTTACCGTTGCATGCAATCGCTAAAAGATGATAAGGTGCAACAGACAAATCGCTTGGAAAACAAAAATATGCATTCCAGTTGCAAAGAAGCTATATCTAAAGTAATTTTGGCAATAGAGGAGCAAATTATTGTTCTCGAAAAAGAAATTAATGAGCATATAAATAACTATCCACATCTAAAAAATATGGTGGAAAACCTTAAGACTATAAAAGGTATAGGATATCTTACTGCTGTTGCTGTTGTCGCAAAAATGCCATCAGTTGATAACTTTGACAATGCTAAACAATTTACAGCTTTTGCTGGTCTAAATCCAGGACATTATCAATCGGGATCGTCAGTAAGTAAGAGAAGTTGCATATGCAAAATAGGATCTGAGCGTATTCGAAAAGCTCTTTATATGCCAGCTATAGTAGTCAAAAACCATAATAATCATTTTCAAAAGTTTTGTCAGCGTCTAGCAAGTAAAGGCAAATGTCCAAAAGTCATAGTTCTTGCGTTAATGCGAAAATTAATGCATGTCTTTTTTGGTATTCTTAAAAATAATCAACCATTTAATTGTAATTTTGTTGGATAATTTGTTTGACAGCAGAGACAGTATCTGGGATCCAGATTGGGCACTAAGTTGGTAAACACGAAAGCGATTAATCCTTTACAACGTTTTTGATGGAACTGCGCGAAAGAACTGGATGCCAGTGTCACGCACTGGCATGACACCCATTTCTTCCTATAGTTGTCTTTTCTCGTCTACCTTATTTTGCCACTCTGCTGAACAGATACATAACATTTGCTATACAGAAACTCTGCGATACCAAAATAAATAAAGAGGTACGCCACTTGCAGTGAATAAGCTTGCGATCAGCAAGGTATTCACAGAAGTTTCAAATATTACCCAGCAGCAAAAGGTTGTTGCTATACTGCCAATTAAAAATTTGTAACAACTCTTTTCTTGCACAATAACTTTGAGAAAAGCAAGACTGCATGCAAGGTAAACAAATAAAAATGAAACTACAGAAAAGTCGATAATTGATGTGATCTGCTTAGCAAAATTGTTGCTTGAAGTGAGGATTAGTAAAGTTGCAGTTCCAACTGAGCTAGTTGTTATGCCCCAGAAAGGAGAACCGTGCTTGTTTCTTTGAGCAAAAAACTGTGGCATCAGTTTATCTTTTGCAAGGCCAAGGGCCACTTGTCCACTAGCTAGTACCCAAGCGTTTAAAGTACCAACACAAAAAATGAACGCAGTTATAGAAATAATCAAGTGCCAATTGCCAGAGGCCATAATTTTTATTGCGTCAACATATGGTGCTCTTGAACTTGCTAAATCATTGCCATTTATTAATCCCATAATTGCAAGATTGTTGATAAAATACACAACAGCAACAGAGATTGTTCCAAGTACCACAGCTCTTGGTATTGTTCTAGCTGGATTATCAACTGACCCTGCAGGTGCTGTTGCCAATTCAACTCCAATAAAACCCCATAGAGTAATAAGTGTAGAACGGGCAAGAATCTGCGATGTTGTAAGATTTGATATTTCTTCACTTATGATGAAGTTATTTCTATCAAAAAAAAACAATGCTGCTATAGGTATTACAAGCAATACAGAAATTTTTATCACCGTCAATAAAAACTCAACACGTCCAGCAGTAGCTACTCCTCTAAAATTTATTAGTGTAATAATTGTAAGTAATAACATCTCTAAAAACAGATGTACGTTTTGAATATCTTCATGGAAAAATGGTGTAAGATAACCAACACCCACAACTATTACGGCTGTTGTGCTAACCCATGAGATCACCCAATACGTCCAACCAACAAAAAAAGCTGCAGCAGGGCCAAAAGCATGCTTTACATAGACGTGAGGGCCACCCGTTTCCGGAAATTTTGCGCAGAGTGAGGCAAAAACTAAAGCAAGAGATATAGCACCAAGCCCTGATATTATCCAGCTTATAAGGCTATACATGCCATATGGAGCAAGGCTAATTGGAAGCATAAAAATTCCAGAGCCAATTTGGCTGCTAATCACTAAGGCAAAAATAGCCCAAAAACCTATTTTATTTGACACAATAATTCTTATCTAAATAGATTAACAATATACCCTAAACTCAGAAATTTCAATTGATCTTTTAACATAAAAACTTGCATTTTTTTCAATTTATTCCTAAAATAGATTATATTAACAGATTATTAAGAGGGGGTTATGAATCCGAGATTAAAAGCATTTTTGGTTGTTTGTAGTATTATTGCATTTTTGATTGCACTTTTGTTTCTCGTGTATTATTTAAATCTTCTTGTTAACTATATCCTTGACCCGATTCTAGTTCGTCCCTTTGAAAGATTATACAAAAACTTAATTGTTGATGGTCTTTATGCCTATTTATCTACAAGCACTTCTAACCCTGCACTAGCATTTTTGGCTACAGGTTTTATTGTTATTGCTGCGTTTATTTGCCTGAATAAAATGCTTCTTCCCTTGCAAGAGAAGATCATAAACAACTATACCTCCTTTAAAAACAACAATATTGATAGCAATAGCATGTTGTTTGAGGTTTATAAAGATCCAACAATAAAATTAAAGGACAAAATCTTATTCTTCAGTATACACTTGATATATTACCTACAGCTTCCATTTTTGTATATTGCATCAAAGGTATCAGCTCTACGTGGGTTTCTTATATTTAATTTTGGTTTATTATTGTTAAATTATGCACTGCTAATTCCAGTAGCACTTCTTGAGTTAATAAAATATCCATCAGTAAAACTCTTTTCACCTTTGGGTTTGAATGTAAAGCAGCTAAGCTTTTTGTTTAATGTAAGTGATGTGGGTACTAGTAGTCAGAGCGTTCATACTAGAAGTTTTCAGCAAAGCGTTATTGAATGTGCCAAAAAATTAAAGGAAGAACATGGTACGCCGTTAAATGAGTTGGATGAAGAGTTTAAAAGTTATATAAGCGGTTTAACAAGTCAGCAAAAACGAATGATAGAACCTTATCTAAGATTGGATGGTTATGAAACTGGGGAGTGGGTAAATTGGGCAGATTCACAAACCGGATTGACATTGACACAGGCTATAAATTTAGTTTTAATTGCGGCAAGAAAGCAAAATGCAGATATAGAATTATTGAAGTCTATATTACTGGTTCGCTTTGAGGAAAGTAATCGCCAATGTGGTCCTGGAATGCTCAACCGTATCATTTATGCATTAAGTGGTCTTAAAGCGGAAAATAATTTTGCAGCTCAACTAGAGCCTCAGCCAATAGGAAAGTTGGCTAGTGATGCTACTAAAAGATTTCTTGAGAAATATGTGGATAAGCACTACCATAAAATAAAAGTTTTGAAAGAAAATTTTGATAATTTGTATTCACCAAGTTCTGGGGTGGATTTGAGCAGCGTGAGTGATGAAGTAAAGGATGGCATTTCTTATACAAGAGATGCTATAAAAGAATTTGTGTTTAAGGAATTATATGTAAAGTTTTATAACGACTATGGAGAACATATTCGGAGAGGGCAAATAAAACAAAGGCTAAGAGAATTAATAACAGATGAAGTCATAGATGCAGCAATATCTTATAAGATAGACGAGATAGAAATTCCTGCAGAACCACTTACTTATCTTGAAAGAGTAAAAACATTTTTTGGAGGTCATGCAAGGTCTTCTGCTGCTTAGTGGTTTAGTTCGTGCTATATAGCTAAACTGACTTAGATTTACTGACAATTTTAAAACAACAAATTCGTCATTCCGCTACTAGTTAGCGGAATCTATACCGCGAATGAATCCATAGCTGTACGAACATTGTGATTTGAGAGCAATTTCCACAAGGGAGGGTGTCATTCCAGTGCTTGGCACTGGAATCCAGCCTTTATTATGCAGCCACTTGGTTGAAATTAAGTCTTCTGGATCCCAGTGTCTAGGCACTGGGATGACACCATTTGCTGTGCAATTTACCTTCAAAAATGAATGTTCGTACAGCTATGGAATGAATCGTGGTATGACGCGTTAGCTATAGCTTTGTCTTCCCTTTTCTGAATGGCTTGCAAGCTGCTATCTCTACAAAAACTATATTTTTCTTCAGAAGAGAGTTATATTGTAACTATGGACAAAATAATCATAAAAAAATTTGGTGGGACTTCGCTAACTGATTTAAACCGAGTTGCAAATTTGATAAAAAACGATATTGAGAAAGGTTGTAATGTAATCGTTGTTGTATCTGCTGTTGCAGGATTTACTGACCAAATGGTTTTTCAGGCTAGGCAAATCTCAAATTTAAGTTATAGACAAGAGTTATCAGAGTATGACGTTATGCTTTCAGCAGGAGAACAAATCTCTTGCGGTCTATTAGCTATCACTCTCCAATCGATCGGAGTTAATGCTAAATCGTGGCTTGCCTGGCAGTTACCAATTGTAACTGATGATTTTTATTCTGAGTCTAAAATAAAAACAATAAAGATTGAACGTGTGAAAAGATCTTTTGCTGAGGGTTGTACTGCTGCGATCATTGCTGGTTTTCAGGGTATAAATGATGATAGAATCACTACTTTTGGAAGAGGAGGCTCTGATATATCAGCAGTTGCCTTCGCGGTAGCCTTTGGTGTTAGAACTTGCGAAATTTTTACTGATATTGATGGAATATATACAGCAGACCCGAGAATTGTTCCAAAGGCACGCAAGCTCAAATTTATCTCTTACGATGAAATGTTGGAAATGTCGTCATCTGGTGCTAAAATACTGCATAATCGTTCAGTACAACTTGCAATGAAACATAACATTAAAGTGCAAGTGCTATCCACTTTTAAGGAAGTAGAAGGCACCACAGTGCTACACAAAAGGGATGTACTAGAGAGATACTTAATTACTGGAATAACTTATAGCACTAATGAAGCTCTTGTAACTTTCACTAACCTTGCAAATAACTTGCGTACTTTAAGAGATATAGCAGGAGCAAACGTTAAAATTGATATGATACATGGGTCAAGTTTTGTTATCTCCAAATTTGATATTGATTTAATGGAAAAGTTACTGAATAAGAATGAAAATTATGCTATAAACGATAATGTAGCTAAAATTTCAATAATTGGTATTGGTGTTATGTCTAACACTGAAGTGATGCACCGCACACTCAAGGTTTTAAGCGAAAAAAAGGTAGAAATACTTGCTATCACAACATCTGAAATCAAAATCAGTATAATTGTTCAAAAAGAATGCGCTGTAGCTTTAGTCAAAGATTTACATACTGAGTATGAGCTTGATATGCAGCACTAGGATAGGCTTGACGTCCAGTTGTCTAAGAGTATGTCTTAAAAAGGAATGAGGAAAAAAATATGATAGTGTAAGTAAAAAATAGGAGGGAAAATTGTATCCAAGTGATATAAGTGATAAGGAATGGGAAATTTTGGAGCCACATGTTGCACAAGGAAAGATAGGGAGGCCAAGAAAGCACAATATCAGAACAATTATTAATGCAATAAGGTATATAATGAGAGGTGGTTGTCAATGGAGAATGCTGCCGAAAGATTTTCCTCCATGGAAGACGGTGTATGACTATTTTCTCAGGTGACGTAGTAATGGCAAATTGGAAAAAATACATAATATGCTAGTAAAAGAGGTAAGAAAAATGTTTGGTAAAAATGAAACACCTTCAGTAGGGATAATTGACAGTCAATCAGTAAAAACCACTCAAAAAGGGGATCCAGAGGATATGATGCTGAAAAAAAAATAAAGGGTAGAAAACGTCATATTGTTGTAGATACAGTGGGCTTAATTATTGCGGCTGATGTTCATAGTGCAAGTGTTCAAGATCGTGATGGTGCTCTAAATCTTTTCACTCAAGCTAAATACAAGGCTCCAACTTTACGTAAGTTTTTTGCTGATCAAGGATACATAGCAAAACCGCTGTTTATTGGAGACAGGATACGATTACCAAGAAAGCTGTTGATGTTACAGGATTTTTCGACAATCTGGACCACAATTTAGCACTGCAGGCTATCAAGAAGCACACAGACTGCAAATGGGTCATACTGTATGTTGAAAGGTGGATGAAATCCCCTATTCAGCAAGCAGATGGCAGTAAGGTAGTTAGGGAAAAAAGGAGTTCCGCAAGGAGGTTCAATAAGCCCAATCATTTCAAACATATTTATGCACCATGCATTTGATATATGGATGAAACAAAATCACCCAACAGTACCATTTGAAAGATATGTGGATGATGCGATAGTGCACTGCAGAACTAAAAGACAGGCAGAATTTATGCGAGCAGCAATTGAAGAAAGATTGGCATAATGTAAGCTAAAATTGCAACCTGATACCAATGCCATTCCAAAACTCCATCATTATACTGCCTTAGTATAACCTTCTCACTTCTATTGTCTATTTGTTTGTTATGTAATAGAAATTGGTATGAGATTGAAGAATTAAGTGTGAACGGTTACAGAATTTTTGCCAGGAGAAACATATAGTTAAAGTAATTCAGATTTGTAAGATATGTTTATCTGCAATTATAGCTTCAACAGTAGGCAATGTTGCTTTTAATTACCTCAACATTTTCTCTTGGCAATTCTTTAATGAACCGAGAAGTGCGCATCGGTTGCCACTGGTTGTTAATTTCCCTCCTATCTGCACATGAAATGATTAACCTTTCTTTGGCTCTGGTTATGCCAACATATGCGAGTCTCCTTTCTTCTTCTAAAGCTTTACCACTTTTGTCATCAAAAGATCTTTGATGAGGAAATAATCCCTCTTCCCAACCAGGTAGAAACACGCACGGGAATTCAAGTCCTTTGGCTGCATGAAGAGTCATAACATATACAGTGTCATCGTTATTCATATTATCCACTTCCATCACCAGACTTATATGCTCCAAGAAAGTTGTGGCATTATCGAAATTTTTTAAAGATGAGATGAGCTCTTTAACATTTTCTATTCGTGCTAAGCCTGTTACCTCCTCATTTTCAAGCATTTCAATATATCCTGATTGGTTTGCTACGATTTTAACGAATTCATGCAGTGGTTTTACGCTTACTATTTCTTCCCAAGCTTTAATTTTATTTAAAAAATCGTTGAGTGAGAGTTTAATTCTTTCGGTTACCTGATTACTATTAACTAATATTTTTGCTGCCTCAAAAAAAGAAATTTTGTTATCCTGAGCAGTCGTGTATATTTTCTTTAGAGTTGTAGCTCCTATGCTTCTTTTTGGCCGATTTACTATCCTTTCGAAAGCTAAGTCATCGTTATTGTTTGTAACAAGTCTTAAATATGCAATTATATCCCTGACTTCCTGACGTTCGTAGAATTTTACGCCACTTATAATCTTGTAGGGAATTGAATATTTTATAAAATACTCTTCGAGAACTCTAGTTTGAAAAGTGGCCCTTACCAGCACTGCAATGTCACTAAATCTGTATTTATTGAGTTTCAATATCTGTTCGCTTATGAACCTTGCTTCAGCTTTCCCATCCCATAATTTTATTAGATTTACCTTTTCCCCTTCAATGTTTGTTGTCCACAATTTTTTTTCTAAGCGAGTCTTATTGTGATTGATAACATATGACGCAGTTGCAAGTATGTGGGATGTTGACCTGTAGTTACACTCTAGTTTAACGGTTTTTGCATTTTTAAAATCATCAGAAAACTTCAAAATATTTTCAACTTCTGCACCACGCCAACTATATATCGACTGGTCATCATCTCCTACACAGCAAATATTTGAGTGCTCTTTTGCAAGGTATTTTAGCCAAAGATATTGTATCGCATTTGTATCTTGATATTCATCTACCATAACATATTTAAACTTGTTTTGGTAGTAGGACAGAACTTCGGTCTTTTGATTAAAGAGCTGTATGTTATATAGCAATAAGTCACCAAAATCGACAGAATTAAGGAATTTCAACCTTTCCTGATACTGGTGATAGACTTTGAGTGCAGTTACATATACTGGCCTAAATGATTGAATATCTTCCACTTCAGATGGCAATAAGCACTTCTCTTTCCATTGCTGAATAATATTCATAATGGTCTTACATTTTTCTGATAGGTAATCAGGATTTATTTCATTGATAATATTTTTTATTACCTGTAATTGGTCATCCACACCAATGATTGTAAAATTGGGGTTTAAGCCCACAATTTCTGCGTGCAGGCGCAAGATTTTTGCTGCAATTGCATGGAAAGTGCCAAGCCATGGTATGTTTGTGCCCGTTAGCTCAAGTACCCTTGATACCATCTCATTTGCTGCTTTATTTGTAAATGTAACTGCTAATATCTCATCAGAATAAGCGTGACCGTTTCTAATTATGTGTGCTATTCTTGAAGTAATCGTTCTTGTTTTTCCCGTCCCGGCTCCTGCCAGTATCAAAACTGGTCCATCTATGTTAGTTACAGCTGATTGTTGTTCTGGATTTAGCAGTGAGAGATAATCGTTCATCGTAGCCCTATAGATTATAACTTCGTAAAGTTAAACCTATGATTGAAATATTGTAAAGGTTTTATTGAATAGAACAGTTAAAGAATGCTTCACTCAAGTACTACATATTTAAACGTAGGTTTTACATCTATTTTGTTTTAGTAGTTTCAGGTGTATGTCGAGTAACAACAACTTGATTTGAGGTATTGGCACCAGAACTTCTGCTTGTTGGGTGGATAAGTGGAGTTTGGAATGGCTTATATGTACGGTTTAGTTCCTTCATTTCTATTTCTTCAACTTCAACAAGGGGTTTTTCTTTTGGGGTATAGCGATTATGCGTTGCAGGTCGTTCAGTGAGATTTTCATATGTTTCTTTCAACCAAGTTCCGATATCATACATAAATCCATACGCTTTTTCTTTAAATTCTCTCAATGATCTACTGAAACTTGCTAGTGTGTTATTAAAGTAAATTGTCATATAGTCTCTTGTGGTGTATTGATAACTTTCTCCATCTAGTCTGCTACTTTGTGCGTTAGAACTATTGTTGCTTTTAAAATAACCAAATATGTTGTACATTTTGAGCCGCCATTAATTACTAACATACACATATTATATATTGATAAATTAAGGACTTAGTGTATTGATTAAGCACTTAGAAAGCGCTCTGTATAATAATTTAAAATGGAGCTGGAGCTTTGTAGTACAATGTTTTCAAACGTTTAATATAATATTGACTTTACAACGATAGTCACTTTAAATTAGTAACTATTGTTGCAGTTAAAGTATCAATGCCTTTTTTCTTTTATTTTTTTGCAATTCTTAGCATTTTATCTGCTGTATGCGTAATTAGTGTAAGAAATCCTGTGCATGCAGTATTATTTTTAATTTTCACCTTCGTTAACTCTGCAGTGCTTTTCATTCTCCTTGGAGCTGAATTCATCGCTATGATGGTACTGATAGTATACATCGGTGCAGTTGCAGTGTTGTTCCTCTTTGTAGTTATGATGCTCGATATTGACTACATAAGATTGCGCCAGGGTTTTGCGAAGCATTTCACTCTTGGTGCTATATTGTGTGGTGTGTTTTTTTTGATTATCAGTTTTGTAATCCGCAGCTCAACGCTGAATATAAGTAATGTTATAAACTATAATGCCAATAACGTGAAAGCTATCGGTAATTTGCTCTACACTGACTACATGTACGCTTTTCATCTTTCTGGAATTTTGCTACTTGTTGCAATTGTCGGTGCAATTGCTCTTACTTTGCAGGACAAGAAAAAAGGAGTTAAAAAACAGAATGTATTAAAGCAATTGACGCAATCTTCATCTGTAAAATTGGTTAAGGCTAAATTTGGAAAAGGAGTGGAATGGAAATAGGATTAAATCATTTTTTGATAGTTGCTGCTATTTTGTTCACTGTTGGGGTGTGCGGTATTTTCATCAACCGTAAGAGCATAATCAATATATTGTTATCAATAGAAATATTATTGTTGGCGATTAACATCAATCTAGTTGCTTTTTCTGCCTTTATGAATGATATAGTTGGGCAAATTTTTGTGATGTTTGTGTTGACTGTTGCGGCAGCAGAGTCAGGAGTTGGGCTTGCAATATTGGTTGTATATTATAGAAGCCGTGGCAATATAGATGTTGAACAAGCAAATTTAATGAAAGAATGAAAGTATGATGGATATACTGAAATTAATAGTATTTTTGCCACTTTTTGGTTCGCTATTTGCAGCACTTTTTAGAAAAAGTCAGTTAGTTACAACGGCAGGGATTGGAATATCTGCAGTTTTATCTTGGTATGTTTTTCTCACCTTCTCTGAAAATTATCACTTGAGTTTATTTCCTTTGTTTTCATTGAGCATCTTAAAAGTAAATTGGGCAATTAGTGTGGATGCTCTCTCATCCTTAATGCTTATTGTTATTACCACCGTTTCACTGGTAGTACATCTCTACTCTATCGGTTATATGGAGCATGATAAGGGGAAGTCGAGGTTTTTTTCTTACCTATCGCTATTTACGTTTTGCATGATTGTGCTGGTTGTAAGCGATAATTTCGTGCAGCTTTTTTTTGGCTGGGAAGGGGTTGGCCTATGTTCTTATTTACTCATAGGATTTTGGTTCCAAAAATATTCTGCAAATAATGCAGCAATTAAAGCATTTGTTGTGAATAGGGTAGGAGACTTTGCACTATTGATTGGAATCTTTCTTATTTATTATACATTTCACTCTTTGAATTTTACTGAAGTTTTTGACACAACTGATCTTCTTGGCACGCAGAACATTAGGGCATTCTGCTGTGAATTCAAAGTAACTCATATAATATGCATATTACTTTTTATTGGCTGTATGGGTAAATCTGCACAGCTTGGTTTACATGTTTGGTTGCCAGATGCAATGGAAGGGCCAACTCCTGTTTCTGCACTTATTCACGCAGCAACGATGGTAACAGCAGGTATATTTTTAGTAGCAAAGTGTTCTCCATTGTTTGAGTTATCAAATGTGGCACGAGAATTAATAGTTATCGTTGGAGCACTCACTGCTTTTTTTGCAGCCACCGTTGCAATTACTCAGAACGATATAAAGAAAATAATTGCTTATTCAACCTGCAGTCAACTTGGTTATATGTTCATGGCATGTGGGCTTTCTGCTTACAATGTTGCTATTTTTCATTTAATGACACACGCTTTTTTTAAAGCTCTACTATTTCTTGGTGCTGGCAATGTGATTCATGCAATGCATCATGAGCAAAACATTCAGAAAATGGGAAATTGCTGGAAGAAAATCCCTTGCACTTACGCTCTCATGTGGATTGGATCTCTTGCGCTTTCTGGGATATTCCCATTTGCAGGTTTTTATTCAAAGGATTTGATAATTGAACATGCTTATAGCACGGATAGCTTTGCTTTTGTAATAAGCTTAGTTGTTGCATTCTTCACAGCGTTTTACTCTTGGAGGTTATTGCTTCTTGTGTTCCACAGCCAAAAACAAAGTAAAATTAATATACATGAGGCACCAAAGATTATGCTTATACCATTACTGATACTCGCTTTTGGATCAGTATTTTCTGGAATATGGGGAGCAAATATTTTGAACATAACTAGTAATGCGTTTTGGAAATCAAGTTTAGTGATGATTGATGAGCATGGAGTTCATAATTTCTTTATAAAACTACTGCCAACCTTAGCAAGCCTAAGTGGAATAGCACTTGCGTACCTAATTTACCAATATCAAGTAATTAGGCAAATTAAGAGTAAATTTTTACTTAAGTTTTTGCAGAATAAATGGTACTTTGATGAGGTGTATGAGTTTGTTATAATTGCACCGATAAGGTTTATATCTAGGCTTCTATGGAAGTTTGATGTTAAGGCTATTGATTCATTTGGACCAAATGGTGTTGTAAGGTTGGTTAATGAATGTTCAAAAAGTTCTATAAAGTTACAAACTGGTTATATATTTGATTATGCATTTATTATGTTTGTTACTCTAATAATCGGTGCTTTATATATTATTGGAATTAAATAGAAGGTGTTGTTACTTAGTATATTCTTGCTTCCACTGATAGGAGCGTTGATTTTATCCTTAATCAGGATTAATCATCAATCTATACACTTAAGATTCCTTGCTCTATTTTTTGCTGTACTTCCATTTTTGCTTAGCATTGTAGCTTGTATAGAATTTGATTATAACAATGCGGACTTTCAGTTTGTCAGCTACCCAATTAGAAATGTTGGAATAGGGATAGATGGTATATCGTTGCTTTTCCTTCTGCTTACAACTTTCTTGTTTGTAATTTGTATACTCTACAACTGCAAAATGAGTTATACGACCCTAAAAGCCTATATGGCATTGTTTCTACTGCTTGAGAGTTTTGTAGTCGGTTTTTTCGTTTCACTGAATGCTATAAGCTTTTATGTGTTTTTTGAAGCTGTTTTAATACCAATGTTCTTTATTATTGGCATCTGGGGAGGAAAACACAGGGTATATGCAACGTTTAAGTTGTTTCTTTATACATTAACTGGCTCATTATTATTTCTACTTGGATTGGTTTACATCTATAACATTTTTGGAACGTTTAATATACAAAAATTAGCTACATTAGTGCCAAGCCTTGATCTTGAAGTGCAGTCATTGCTGTGGATTGCATTTTTTATTTCTTTTGCAATAAAAGTACCGATGTTTCCATTTCACACTTGGCTTCCTGATGCACATGTGCAATCACCAACTTCTGGATCTGTGATTTTAGCTGGCTTGCTTATTAAAATGGGGGGATATGGATTTTTAAGGTTTTCTATTCCAATGCTTCCTCAGGCAAGTTTGTATTTTTCAAATTTCGTTGTTGTGCTGAGCATTATTGCGGTGATATATGCTTCTCTAGTTGCGTTTGCTCAAGATGATATAAAGAAGTTAATAGCTTATTCTTCAATAGCACATATGGGGATCGTTACTGCTGGCCTCTTTTCATTTTGTGAGGAAGGAGTACTGGGTAGCATATTTCAAATGATTAGTCATGGCCTTATTTCTGCTGCTTTATTTTTATGTGTTGGAATGCTATATACTCGAACTGGAACTTTGGAGATTGCAAAATATTTTGGCATAGTAAACACAATGCCAAAATTTGGTTTTATGTTCATTTTATTTTCAATGGCTTCAATAGGGCTACCTGGAACATCTGGGTTCGCAGGTGAGTTTTTGGCTATGGTTGGAATGTTTAAGAGCATAGGGTTTTTTACAGGATTTATCGCACTTGGCACTATTTTAAGCGCAGTTTATATGCTGAATTTATGTAAGCAAATAATATGGGGGGTTAGCTATTCTAAATTATTAAATAACCGTTTGGATAGCATAGAATTTTCTGTCTTAATTCTGCTTGCAGTGTTTGTTATTTTGCTTGGATTTTACCCAACCCTTGCACTGAATTATTTGAAGCCATGTATGGCAAATTTGTTAGTCAAATATAATGCGCTATGAATTATATACAGATATTGCCGGAAACGTTCTCTATTATCTCCTCGTTAGTGTTGCTGCTGCTTGGGATTATATTTAACCGCAGAACTATCAACTTATTAGCACTTGGCTGCGCAGTGGTAACTTTGATTATTTTAATTCTTTCGGCAGAAAACAATGAAATTTTTCTCTTTAATTCGTTGTTAAAACTCAATTTATACATCAGGTCAGCCCAAGGGTTAATTCTCAGCACAGGAATTTTAATACTTTTGATGCTGAATTTATCAAAATATGACTATAAGTATGAATTTTCAATGCTGATTCTTTTTGCGCTATTTGGCATGATAACTTTGGTTTCAGCAAATAGTCTGATTTCTTTTTATTTAGCTTTTGAGTTGATGAGTATATCTTTGTATGTTCTTGCGAGCTTTAATAAAGATTCGATTTATTCATGTGAAGCAGGAGTGAAATATTTTACACTCAGTGCATTATCTTCCTGCATTATGCTATATGGAATGTCGCTGCTTTATGGATATACAGGACAAGTCAATTTCTCTGAGCTCGGTTCATTCTTGCAAAACCATCAGATAACTTATGGAATAGTTTTTGGGTTAGTCTTTGTCCTAATTGGTTTGTGTTTCAAGCTTGCTATTGCTCCTTTTCATATGTGGGCTCCAGATGTCTATCAAGGTGCACCTACCATAGTAACTGCGTTTTTTTCTACGGCCCCAAAAGCTGCACTTGTAACATTTTTAATTCGATTGATGAATGAAGAGTTAGTAAATGTAAAAAGTTATGTTCAGCCTATTTTCTTATACGTTTCAGCATTGTCTGTTCTTATCTCAGCTTTTGGGGCCTTACGTCAGCAAAACTTAAAAAGGCTGCTTGCTTACAGTTCAATTGGTCACATTGGTTTTATATTTGCTTCACTTTCTATTTTTACACAAGCAGGAACAGATAGTGCCTTAATGTATCTGGTGATATATATCATCACAAGCATAGGGCTATTCTCATATCTTGTACAAATTGACGATGAAGATTGTGATATTGCAAATTTATCTGGTATAGGGAAGAAACGCCCAATTGTAGCATTTCATCTTTCTGTACTGTTACTCTCGATGTCGGGAATACCTCCACTTGCAGGTTTTATCGCTAAATTTTTTATATTCAAAAGTTTAATAAATTCTGGCTTTATCAGCCTGTCTTTGACCCTTGTGGTGGCGAGTGTTGTATCGTGTTACTATTATCTAAATATTATAAAAGCTATGTATTTCGATAAAGCTAGTGGTAATAAGGTTGCTTATTCTAAGGGCCTATTCATTATCACTTCGGTGGCTTCGCTGATCAACCTCGTTCTTTTCTTGTACGTTTTACTCACTCATTGAACTAAAGGGCTGACAAGGTGACCCCTGAGGGTTTTCATATTCATCATTACAAAAAAGTTTCAAGCACTAATAAAGAAGCGTTGGATTTAATTGATAAAGGAATATCAAATGAAACTATTATTGTTGCTGATAAACAAACAGAAGGCAGGGGGCGCACCGGAAAAAACTGGATTTCTCCAGAGGGTAATTTTTATGCAAGTTTGGTAATAAACCTCTTTAACGATTATCTGAATGAAAGCCAGCTTTCGGTGTCATTCCAGCGCGTGACGCTGGAATCTAGAAATCAAGAAGAATGGTCAAGCACACAACTGTACAAACGTTGTGGTATTCCCACCAAGGATGATGTCATCCGAGTAGCCTGGCACTGGGATCCAGAAAACTTAATTACAAATGGGCAGATCAGGCAACTGTGTAATAAGAACTGGATTCCAGTGTCACGCACTGGAATGACACCACATACCACCTGCAAATTGCAATGTTCGCATAGTTATGTGTCAAGCACTGGGGAAAATACTGGGATGATAGAAAGAGGTTTAATGAATCAAGTTAGCAAATTAACAGAATTGACTTTTGTTACTGCTCTTGCTGTTGGAAATGCTATACTGTCATTTATAAATGGTCTAAATCTCCAGTATAAATGGCCAAATGACATTCTAATCGATGGCAAGAAAATAAGTGGAATATTGCTTGAAAAAAGATCCAATTCGAATTGGCTCATTATAGGAATTGGAATTAATGTCAGTCATGCACCACTTCCAGGAACAACGTGCATTAGCAATTACGGTGAGTCTGTGTCTAACATAGATCTGTTAAAGAAATTAATAATAAATTTTAATAAGCTAAGAAAGCAATGGCTACTTGATGGGTTTTATGCTATAAGAGAAATGTGGTTAAAAAAAGCATTCAAAATGAATGAGCAAATCAGTGTAAAGTTAGCTGACAAATTGTATGAAGGAATTTTTGCTGATATAGATAAAAGTGGTAAATTGGTGTTGCAGCAAAAGGATGGAAGCTTAATTTATTTTGATGCAGGTGAGTTATTTATTGATAATGCATTATGAATACATATGTAATTTTTGCTTACCTTATTAGTTTCACGCTGATTGCTGGAGAGCTAATTTTTACCATTTCTTGTTATACTAAAAGTAAAAAAATTCTAGAAAGCCTGAAAGATAATCATGAAGAAGAAACATAAGCGATTACTTATAACTTCAGGAATTTTCTGCTTTTTAAGTTGTGCAGTTTTTTTTATTTTAACAACGCTCAAAGAAAATATCTCATTTTTCTATACAGTAAGTGAGGCAATAGTTTTACCAAATGGTCAAAAACTAATCCGTGTTGGTGGAATGGTTGTTGAAAATAGCGTGATACGCAACGAAAGTGAAGTGATTTTTCAAATGACAGATTTTAATAAGAGCGTTATGGTGAAATATCAGGGAATACTTCCACCAATGTTTTCAGAAAAAAGTGGTGTTGTTGTGCAAGGTAAAATGTTTGATAATAGTACTTTTCTTGCAGATACAGTGTTTGCAAAACATGATGAGAACTATATGCCGAAAGTTTTAAAATAGATTCCTTAACCTGGCTGTATTGAAACGGTATGTAGAGAGAGTCACAGCCTAGAGACTATTACTCTTTCCAGTTTAACCCCAATCTGGTTCATTAATGGTATTGTTTTCTAATTCCTCTACTTTTGTCTGTAAGTTATTCAGGCTCTGTACTAAACCACTATTTTCATTACCAACCTTTGTAATTAGCTCGTCAAGCTTACTCCTTTCTTCTGTTAGCATGTCATTTAATTGACTGATAGAGTTGCTATTGTTATGCAATACATCATCCAATTCAGGAACGAATTTCGTGTTCAGCTCTGCGATTAATTTATCTAAAGCTTTGTGGACATAACCAAGCTGCGCTGGATTTCGCGCAACTGTTTCATCATAACCTTTAGGTTTGGTGTTAACTTCTATTTTGCTTATTACTTTAAGTTCGTTTTTGCTTTCTTGTTTACTATTATTCATGCTAACTCCTATAAAAAATTATAATTTTAAAATCAATTCAGCTACATTGAAGTGGTATGTGGAAAGAGTAACAGCTAGCAAGCTATTACCTTTTTTATTAAAGCAACCCGTTCTCTTCGCCAGTAGCATGAGGGAATATGGAAGCTTCTGCAATGCCTGGCTGATCATCACGAAATTCCTGAAGCTCATCTCGAAGAGTTTGAAGTTGACTTTTTATTTCAGTTGTATTGTTCCCTATATTTGATATAGTTGTTGACAGTGGCTCCACTATGCCAGTTGTAATGTTACTGCTTAAACTTGTGTTATACTCATTAATACTGTCTATCAAGCCATCATAAACCTTTTTAAGGTATGTTATAGCTGCGGCTGTTTGCTTCATTTCCGCTATAGGTATTTTTTCCAGTGGCTGATTTATATCAAAATCTAACTCCTTAGCACCTTTTTCTTTATTCTGAATTTTTACTGAATCTATACTTGGTTTTACAAAATCTGGTTTTGTAAAAACCGGGCTCTCAAGTTTTAGTAATTTACTTTGGTCTGAAGGCTCGTCACCAAAATATAATTCTACATTGTTTTTACTCATAATAAGTTACCTCCTATAAAAAAATTGATTTTCATAAATTGCTACCATACAAGTAGCATTGAATCGTTATTGTTTTCTACTATTGTAAAATCTGGAGCTTCTGCAATGCCTGGCATATCGTCCTTGATTTGCTTGAGCATCTCAATCATTTCCTTGTTCTGTTTACTCTGCTCGTCAAGTTTCCCTTTTAATGCATCAATAATAGCTTTAGACTGATCTTGATTGCTGAGATCACCGATCACAGCTGTCACTTTCTCATAAGGCAGTTTGTGAATGATGTCTTTAAGCTCTTCTGCGCCTACGTTATCCAAAAGTTCTTTAAACTGCTCATTAGACATATTGCGAGCAAAAGCTTGAAGTTTGTCTGGGTTGTCAACTAAAGACTTAATGATAATCTGAATCTTATTAGAATCAGTTAAATCCTGAGCAATTGCTTCGAGTTTCTCAGGATCAAGCTTATTAACTAAGTCTTTCAGTTGTTCTTCTTGCAGACTATTTACTAAAGCTTTCAACTGATCACCTTCTAATTCTTTGGAGAGTATTGTCAAGTGGTGCTCAGCCAAGTCTTTTGCAAGCACTGTAAATTGCTCGTCATTTAAAGTTTTAATAAGTGCTTTGAACTGATCCACTTTTAAGTGAGGTAAAATTTCTTTTACTTGCTCTGAATTTAATTTTCTCACTAGAGCTTCAAGCTGAGTATCATTTAAAATAGGAACAATTATTTGTAACTTTTCTGGATTTAGTTCCTGAGCGAGGGTTTTTAGCTGGTGATTGGTTAGATGATCCACTAAAGCTTGGAGTTGTTCATCTGTTAAGTTCTCTGCTAAGGCCTGCAACTGGCTTGAGCTCAGTTCAGGAATTATTTTTTGCAGTTGCTCGTTACTAAGAGTATTGGCAAGAGTTTTTAGTTGGCCGTCTGTTAGGCCCTGAATAAAAACTTTAGTAAACGCGTTTGATAGCAACAGTAGCACATCTCTTATATGTCTCTCACCGTAGTATAACATAATGTCTTGTAATACCTCATTGTCAGGTGAATCGATTATATTTCCTGCCTCGTCTGAAAAATAATATTTATTGTTGCCAGTATCTGAATCTTCCCATGTTACATATTTGTATTCCAATTTTTTTGATTTAATAGAACTGCTACACATAGTTTTGAAAGGCTGCACAAGCTCTCTTGTATATGATAACTTAGCCAACTCATTACCGTAATATACAAATGTATGGTTACTTTTTACATAATCTAAGTTAGAATCACTTTTATAATCTTTGGCTACCAGATTTCCTTCATTTTCTTCCTCCAGACATATGTAACTGTCTAGGCAAGAACTGCTGCAAAGTTTTATAGGCAATAAGCCTAGTACTACATCGTTTTTATCATCCAGCGATACAAGCTCAACTTTTTTAATAGGCATTGTAGGATCATTACCTTCAGGCCACTTTATCCTTGTAGTCGGGGTTTTTCTAAACACCTCTTTTCCAGGTATCATCTTAAAAACATGCTTTTTTCCACTCATAGGCGTTACCAATAAATTAATTGTTAGTATTCTAACATTTATTGATTAATTTATTGTTAAGTTAGTATATATTACAATTGTAATAACCAACATTACTTGTGTAGAGAAAAGTTACGAAAAGAAATAGAGATTTTCAGGGAAATAGTATAAAATCCTCATAGATTAAAATAAGCTGCTTTGACAGGTTTTGTGGCGGCTAGAGCTGTATAGACTGGTGGAGGCAAGCGGGATCGAACCGCTGACCTTCTGCGTGCAAAACAGATGCTCTACCAGCTGAGCTATACCCCCAGGTAATTCTTGCTTAAAGCATAAATCACTCAGGCTGAAATGCAAGAAATATTTATCTATTAGGCTATTGCTAAATAGTGTACAAATTCTGCAGGGTGTACACACTTCTCTATTTTTTTGTCTCCTTAGCGTTATACGTCACACCATCCAAATAAATCTGTGAACTGAAAATTAACAAGAAGTTTTCCTTTGGAAATTTTTTTAAATTATTCATAGATTTTTTAACTAAATTATCACTAACGCAGTATATTATATAATTTATTTAACCACACATGAAAATTTTAGTTTGATTAAAACGGATAAAAACTGTATTGATGTTTAGTATAGCTGAAAAATGAAATGATCCCGTAGCTCAGCCGGTAGAGCAACTGACTTTTAATCAGTGGGTCACGCGTTCGAATCGCGTCGGGATCACTCACAAATTTTGAAAAACATGCTAAAAGAACAAGACAAAATATTCACCAACCTAAATGGTAAAGGAACTCCACTACTTGAGGGTGCAAAAAAACGTGGTAGCTGGCAAAAAACAAAGGAATTACTGGATTTAGGATCAGAAAAGATCATTGATGAAGTAAAGAAATCTGGTTTGAGAGGTCGAGGGGGTGCAGGATTTTCCACCGGCCTTAAGTGGAGCTTTATGCCCAAAAATCTCCCAAAAGCATATTTAGTAGTCAATGCAGATGAGTCAGAACCTGGTACATGTAAAGATAGAGATATATTGCGATATGAGCCACATAAGTTACTTGAGGGAATTCTCCTGGCCGGCAAAGCGATCAGCGCATCAGTTGCATATATTTATATCAGGGGTGAATTTTATAATGAATATTTAGTTCTAAAAAAAGCACTTGAGGAAGCCTATAAAGAAGGTTTAATTGGAAAAAATGCCTGCAAATCAGGTTATGATCTTGATGTGTTTATCCATAGGGGCGCAGGAGCTTACATATGTGGGGAAGAAACAGCTCAACTCGAATCAATTGAAGGAAAAAAGGGCTTTCCTCGCATGAAGCCTCCATTTCCCGCAGGTGTTGGACTTTTTGGCTGCCCAACCACAATAAACAACGTTGAAACTATAGCCATGGTTCCAGATATTCTGAATCGCGGAGGAGAATGGTTTGCATCTCTTGGTAAACCAAATAATACTGGTACCAAGGTCTTTTGTATTTCAGGGCACGTAAACAACCCGTGTAATGTTGAAGAAGAGCTCGGAATTCCATTACGTGAATTAATTGAAAAATACGCAGGTGGAGTGCGAGGAGGTTGGGATAATTTACTTGCTGTAATACCTGGTGGGTCTTCAGTGCCATTAATTCCAAAATCTATATGTGATACTATTGAAATGGATTTTGATTCATTAAGAACTGCACAATCAGGGCTTGGTACTGCTGCTGTAATAGTGATGAATAAATCAACTGATATAATAGCTGCAATAGAGAGGTTATCACACTTTTATATGCATGAGTCCTGTGGACAATGCACACCATGCCGTGAAGGTACTGGATGGATGTGGAGGATTATGAAGAGGATGGTGGCAGGAGATATTAAGCCTGATGAAATAGATAAGCTGCTTGACCTTACAACTCAAATAGAAGGACATACAATTTGCGCACTTGGCGATGCTGCAGCTTGGCCGATTCAAGGATTAATAAGACATTTTCGCCATGTTATCAAAGAGAGAGCGATAATTTAACTTTACTTATACTTCTTAAGCCGTTTTGCTACTTAGCAACCAGAGCTAAAAAATATTGATTCCCTTCTCTTTTAGGTGCCAATTCTACCTTTGCGATATCTTCAGTGTCTCGAATTAGCCGTTCTAATTTTTCCAGTCCAACTTCAGTGTTTATAAGCTCTCTCCCTCTAAATCTCATTGTGACTTTAATTTTATGCCCGTGGGCAAGTAAGTCTCTTGCTTGACGCAATTTTGTTCCGTAATCGTGATCACCAATATTGGGACCCAGTTTAATTTCTTTTATAGTTAATGTTTTTTGTTTCTTTTTTGCTTCACTTGCTTTCTTTTTTATATCATACTTTTGCTTGCTATAATCCAGAATTTTACATACTGGAGGGGTTGAATCAGGTGCAATTTCCACCAAGTCTAAACCAACACCCTGTGCAAATTCCAAAGCTCGTTCTATTGGCACGATTCCGACCATTTCACCACTATGATCAACTAAGCGTACCTCCTTAGCTGTGATAAATCCATTAATTCTGTTTTTATTGTTCTTTTTAACTTGCAAACTTTAACTCCCTTAATTCAAATTAATACTTTTTAACAGCGATTCATTAGCCTTTTCCAAAGAAAAAGACTCCTGTCTTTCCGATCCTAAATTTCTTACTGACACAGTTTTACTTGTAACTTCATTTTTGCCTACAATCCACAATATAGGAACCTTGTTTGAACTATGCAAACGTATCTTATAACTAATTTTTTCATTGGTCAAATCAGTCTTGACTCTCACACCTTGTTCTTTTAAAATATTGCTAATTTCTGTGGCGTAACCGTCAGCTTCATTTGTAATGGTCAGAATAGCAAGTTGCGTTGGAGCAAGCCAAACTGGAAATTTTCCTGCATAATTTTCTATCAAAATTCCGATAAAACGCTCAAAAGTCCCAAGAATTGCCCTATGTAACATGACAGGGTGATGCTTGTGCCCATCTGCCCCTATATAAAAAGCTCCCAGACGTTCTGGTAAAATGAAATCAACTTGTAATGTTCCACATTGCCAATTTCTGCCTATTGCGTCTTTCAAAACGAACTCTAACTTTGGACCATAAAATGCACCTTCACCAGGGTTAAGTTTATAACTCAAGCCCGCTTCTTTAACGGCTTCAAGCAGCGCTTTTTCAGCTCTATCCCACACTTCATCATTACCTGCTCTAATATCTGGACGGTCTGAAAATTTCACAGAAATTTCATTAAATCCAAGCTCTGAATATACTTCTTTTAAAAGGTCACAAAACTTTATAGTCTCAGAATTCACTTGTTCTTCCATACAAAAAATGTGTGCATCGTCTTGCGTAAAACCACGCACTCGCATCAGTCCGTGCAATGAGCCTGAGCTTTCATTTCTATGGCATGTGCCAAACTCTGCCATACGTATTGGTAAATCACGGTAGCTCCTGGTGTGAGAATTAAAAATCTGCACATGACAAGGACAATTCATGGGTTTTATTGCTAACTTTTTATTCTCAGATTCGTCAACAATAAACATATTTTCACGAAACTTATCCCAATGTCCAGATCTTTCCCACAGCTCTTTACTTACTAAAATAGGAGTTTTTACCTCAAAATAGCCATTATTTATTAGCTTCTTTCTGATGTAAGACTCAAGAACATTATATAGAATATATCCTTGTTCATGCCAAAAAACCTGCCCAACAGCTTCCTCTTGAATGTGAAATAAATCCATATCCTTAGCAATTTTGCGGTGATCACGTTTTTCTGCTTCTTTGAGGCACTCAAGGTAAGCGTTTAATTCATCCTTATTTCCCCATGCTGTGCCATATATTCGCTGCAACATTGGGCCCTTAGAATCACCACGCCAGTATGCACCCGCTACTTTCATAAGTTTAAACGCTTTAACTCTACCGGTTGATGGTGAGTGCGGACCACGGCATAGGTCAACAAAATCACCTTGCCTATAAACAGTTAGGTTTTCACCCTCTGGTATCGATGAGATAATATCAACCTTATATTTTTCGCCTATACCACTAAAGAAATCAACTGACTGCTTGCGAGTCCAAACTTCTCGAACAAATCTGTGGTTACTTTTTACAATCTCTTTCATTTTCTTTTCTATTGCGGTAAGATCGTCCGTAGTGAAGGTACGATCTGTAGCAAAATCATAGTAAAAACCGTCCTGAATTGTTGGGCCGATAGTAATCTGAGTATTAGGAAATAGCTCTTTCACTGCCTGCGCCATTATATGAGCAGCATCATGCCTTATTATATCTAAACCCACTTCGTCACTCAGTTGTATCACCTCTATCTCTGCATCAGCTTCAATTTCACGTGAGAGGTCATATAGCTCACCATTTACTTTCAATGCAACTACTTCTTTCAAAGCATCCGGTTGTAATATATCAAAGCCAGTGACTTTACCACTGTATTCTTTTACTTTTTGTTCGGTTGAAAAAGTAACCCTAACCATAAATAAACCTATACGGACATGTAGCTTGAAGGCGGTTTGCTTCTTCCAACGGTGTCATCCCAGTGTCACGCACATAGCCATACGAACATTCATTTTCGAAGGTAAATTGCACAGCAAATGGTGTCATCCCAGTGCTTGACACTGGAATCCAGCTTTTTTGTAATTTCATTGAAAATGTTGCATAGTGTGCTTGTTCACAATCAATTTTACTGGATCCCAGTGTCAAGCACTGGGATGACACCTTTGTGTTTGAGGCAAAACAGGCTATAACATTTAACATACTGCCCTCGCAAACAAATGTTCGTACAGTTGTGTATCAGCTACTGGGATGACACCACCCCTAGTGGGCACTGCCCCTAAATCATAATGGATAACAGGGTTATAAGCTCTGAACATTAATAATAAGGCCTATTCTTTTTTAACCTGAGTGCAATTGCGTCTTCCCAAACTTCACCATTACGCAATAACTTTTCTTTATTGTACATTAGCTCCTCTCTTGTTTCAGTAGCAAATTCAAAGTTAGGACCTTCAACAATTGCATCAACTGGACATGCCTCTTGGCAAAGTCCGCAGTATATGCATTTTGTCATATCAATATCATAGCGCGTGGTGCGGCGACTACCGTCTTCTCTTTCCTCTGCTTCAATAACTATTGCTTGAGCAGGGCAGATAACTTCACATAATTTACAAGCTATGCATCGTTCTTCACCGTTTGGATACCTACGCAACGCATGCTCACCACGAAACCTTGGACTTAAAGGGCCCTTCTCCATAGGATACCTCAAAGTAACCTTTGGCTTAAACATATATTTTAATGTAATAACAAACCCTTTAATTAACTCTACAAAAGACCAGTACCAAGCTAATTTCTTGAGCATAAAATATTTAAAACTTGTGTCAGTCATTATAAATCATATTATCAGTTTTCAAAATAAATATTTTCACCTGGGTGACTTTTTAGGTATTTTGGTTTCTTAAGTGTAATATTGCTAAGTAGTTTATATAAATAATGACAAACACAAATGAAACTATTTTCGCTTTATCGACCGTATTTGGTAAGTCAGGAGTTGCAGTAATCAGAATTTCAGGCAACTACGCGCTTAAAGCTTTAAATCATTTTCATATTAAGAAAGAAATTAAACCAAGATTTGCTACTTTAGTTGATCTATATGATGATTCCAGTCAATTGATAGATAATGGAATAATCATCTATTTCCCTGCTCCAAACAGTTTCACTGGCGAGGACGTTATAGAGTTACAAGTGCATGGAAGCAAGGCAGTTATAAAAATCATCTTGGAGGAATTATCAAAAGTTTTCGTTATGGCCAAGCCTGGAGAATTCTCACTTAGGGCTTTTCTAAATGGTAAATTTGACTTAACGCAAATAGAAGGGATTGCAGACTTAATTGATGCTGAGACGAAAATGCAAGCTAAACAAGCGATTAAGCAGATATCAGGAGAATTGGAGAGACTATACAGCAATTGGAGGCAAAGATTAATAACGATACAATCCAAAATCGAAGCATATATAGACTTTCCAGAGGACATTTGGGCAGAAAAAAGTGAATTGGAAAAAATTAATAATGAAGTGCAATCTCTCGTGCAGTTGATACAAGAGCATTTAAATGATAATAGACGGGGCGAAAGGTTGCGTGAGGGTTTACATATTGTAATAACTGGTGAACCAAATGTCGGTAAATCAACTCTGTTTAATTTCTTAGCCAAGCGTGATATTGCTATTGTTTCTGAATATGCAGGCACAACAAGAGATATACTTGAAGCTCATATTGACATTGGCGGATACCCAATCATTCTCTCTGATACTGCTGGAATTCGTGAAAGTTCAGATCCAATAGAATTAGAAGGTATAAGTCGAGCGAAAAAGAGGTCTTTTGAAGCTGATTTAAGAATAGAGCTATTTCCTTTTGAACAACGACACGATGTCAATTATCAAGCCACAGGCAATATACCATCTGTCGTTGACACACAACTATGCAAATATTGTAATCAACAAACGGTGTCATCCCAGTGCTTGACACTGGGATCCAGATATAAAAATACTTGCAAATTATGCAATAGACAATGGATTCTAGAAACATGTGCTGAAAACAATGTTCATAGCTGGATTCCAGTGTCAGCTACTTGCATGACATCAGACCAAAATGACACCATTTATGTATTGAGCAAAGCTGACGATGTTATCAATAATCACAATATAAAAATTAATGGCATAGATCTTTTACCCATTTCTATTCTAAAGGAAATAGGTACAAACAAATTGATCTCTCTCATAAAAGAGAAGGCAGAGGAAAAATTTGGGCATGATAGAGACACTCCTGTAATCACTCGGCAAAGACATAGGAATCACATGAAGAAAGCACTGGAACATTTACAACGTTTTAATATCGATAATCCAATTGAGTTGATATCTGAAGATTTGAGGCTTGCTGCATTTGAACTTGGTGCGGTGATTGGAATTATTGATGTTGAGGAAATATTGAGTAGTGTGTTTAGCAACTTTTGCGTGGGCAAGTAAAGCTTTTATAGATTGCTTAAAATCAAATGTTGTGATAGAAAAGAAATGGACGGATGGCCGAGCGGTTTAAGGCACCAGTCTTGAAAACTGACGTACGTGATGAGCGTACCATGGGTTCGAATCCCATTCCGTCCGCACAGCATCTCGCTATGCTAGCTGATTTTTAGAGCTTATTTGGACTATGTGGTTCATAACGCTGGAAATCTTGTCTAATGGAGAGTAGACCGGCGGAACTTCCCCACCAGTCTCTCGCAGAACTGTGCATGAAGTAGAGTGGGCAGCCAGCGAGTTACTTGTTAAGTACTTTTCCAACAACCCCTCTCCGAACCACGCATGATCGTTTCCGTATCACGTGGCTCTCCAATAATCTAACGTTTTAAGGAGTCACCATCATATTTTCCATATTGGATTTTCTTATGGCATTCATGACAAACAACAAGAGTCTTCCTCTGTCGTTCAATCATTCTCTTTTTCCATTTCGGTAGCTCAGTATTACGTTTACCTAGCAAATCAGCAAGTTTACGTACGTGATGTACTTCAATCTGCTCTTGTGATTTACATAATTCACAAGTTTGTGCCAATAGTCTTTGCTCTATTTCACTACGCTTATTCCATATTGGTATAAGGTTATCACTTATACTTACCCATTTATTCCATTTTAGTGACACAGCACCAAAGTGTGTAATTAATGGTATCTTTGATGGTAAACGATCTACTCTGACTTGGATGACTTTTCGTTTTTCACCTTCGTCGTTTTCAATCATTGCACCAAATTTTCTATAAATTTTCCTGCAAGTTGTTTTGTATTTAGATGCTAAAGTCTTTACTAATGATACTTCCATCACATACTTCAAATAACTTAGTGTGTGAAGGTTGTAGGCCATTTTGTAATATTGTACAATTCCTCGATATTCAGTTTGATACTGAGCAACAATACTGTAAGCTGTATCAAGTGTACGTTGAGGTAAATGTATAGGCTTTCCACAACGCATATATTCAGAACACTTTTTCTGCTTTATATGATGTGGTACACGTAACCCAATACTACCGTTAATACATCGTTGTGTCCGATGATCATGTTTATCATCTGCATGCAAGACGTGTATTTTATAACCTAAAAAATTGGCTTTGCTATCACACGCGTGTGTAATAAGCGTTTTATCTTCATTAAGCATAAGTTTGAGCTCCTCATTGAGGAATTTAGCAATCTCATTTTTAATTTGTTCAGCTTCATTTTTTGGTCCTGCAAACCCTACCAGAATATCATCAGCATACCTAACATACCAAAGACGTCGATAATTTAGATCACAAGAATCCTTAGATGGCATACCCTGCACTAATTGACGCAGTTGTTTTGCTTGATCCCAGTTCCCTTGTTTTCTCATCATCGATACTTGCATGGTTAACCTTAAATATTTTGGATTTGTCTTTCTTCGCTTACCTCGGTTATTTGCTGGTATTAGTATATGTTCCACATGTTTATCTAACCGATCGAGTAATATGTTACTCAAAATTGGACCAATAATAGAACCTTGTGGTACCCCACTATGACTCTTATTGTACTTCCAATTTTCCATATATCCTGCTTTTAGCAGTCGATTGATTAGCTGAATAAAACGGTTATCTTGGAAGCTTTCACTCAGTATTTTCAACAACATAGTATGATCAATTGAGTCATAACATGCACTGAGATCTCCCTCTATAAACCATTTTGTACCTCTGCCTTTTTGCATTACTGCTCTTAATGCAGTGTGGCATCCACGCTTTGGTCGAAATCCATGTGAACATTCACTAAATTTAGGCTCATAGTAGGCTTCCAATATTAATCGGATTACTTCTTGAAGTAACTTATTTGACCATGTTGGCAATCCTAACGGCCTGCGTTTACCACTCTTCTTTAAAATATAGATACGTTTTACTGGTGTCCACCGATATCGCTCATAGCGTAAATCCTCTATGATTTTATCGATTTTCTCCAAAGACATACCATCAACTGTTTCAGTTGTCACACCTTCTGTCATAGCACCTTTATTACGACAAAGTTTGCCATACGCTCGAAGGTAAAGATCACGCTGATAAAGTAGGCGATATACGTTTTTAACCGGCAAATTTCTTTGTCCACGTTCACGTATAATGTTAAGTATTGTTTCAGCTTTCCGCATCTTGCGTACCTCCCAATTTCAACATTCAATTATCTGTCACCCTTTGCCCTGTATGTGGCTTTCCCACGCTCCCCGGTGATTCGTTACTTTCACGACTACTACGATGACTCCGTAACCATAGAACTCGCGTTCCTTAGGTCATCCCATGTTCCGTCACTAAGAACTGTTCTAGATCAACTTAGGTTTTCCATTCATCCTCTTAAATAAGTTCACTACTTATCGTTCTACAGCCAGAATGTCACACAAACGAAAGTTTAATCTGTGCTTACCGTAGACATGGGGTTTTAAATGCGATACCCATGGATGTGAAGTCCCACCCCTGAAGATTAGAATTCAAGCAGTTTAGCTTTAACCATATTGATCAGGTGTTGCAAGCCGTTATCTTACACATCTTCAGATAACTCTCGCTTTACATACATGCTCTTGTCCTCCTTCCCTTTCGGGTTAAAGTTAGTTGTTCACCTCGAGGCCATTTATTCTGAACCCCGCTTAGCTCTGCTAAGTATTTCTTAATGCGTACCACGGCGCACCCTCGCGACTCACACAGCTCCCATTATTCAGTCTTTTGACCTAAAGCTAGTGTCCAGTGGTAAAAAGTATTTGTCCCTTCTTTCCTCATTTTTCCTAGAAGTTGCCTCGCTAGTCTTCCATGATTTCGAAGCTTCTTATACTTTCTTCTGACCCACTTTTCTAGGTGCTGCTCTATGTTTCTCAGAGGTTTATATATCTCTTTCCTGTAAAACCTGCCATAGTACTGATACCAGCCTCTGACTATTGGATTTACTGTCTTTGATATTTCCTCTAATGTTTTGTGTGTATTTCGTAGTATTTTCCAGGACCTTATGGTTGTAGTAATATTTTTCTTGGCCTTGTTGCTAATTGCGGGAAGAAATGAAACAAAATGCTTTCCTATTTTATTTCTTGCTAACCTGGGTCTAAATGTGTAACCCAGAAAATCAAAACTTTGTTTAGGAAATTCATTTTTCCTATTGTCATCCTTGCAGTACACAATTTGTGTCTTTGCAGGATGTAATTTTAGCTTATACTCAGCCAGTCTTTCTTCAATTGCTACCCTCATAAATTCCGCCTGTCTACTACTCTTGCAGTGCACTATCGCATCATCTACATACCTCTCAAATGGTATTGTTGGGCACTTTCGTCTCATCCACTCATCAAATACATGATGCATAAATATGTTTGAGATCAGCGGGCTTATTGAACCTCCTTGCGGAACTCCTTTATCCCTAACTACCTTACTTCCATCTGCTTGCTGAATTGGCGCTTTCATCCATCTTTCAACATACAGTATGACCCATTTGCAGTCTGTGTGCCTTTTGATAGCTCGCAATGCCAACTCGTGGTCCAAATTGTCGAAAAATCCTGCTATATCAAGATCTATCGTCCAATCGTACCACCAGCATCTTTTCCTCGCAGTTCCTACCGCATCCAGTGCAGATTTGTTTGGTCTATAACCATATGAATCTTCATGAAACTTCGGGTCTACTAACGGTTCTAGATACATTGTAGCTGCTGTCTGCGCTATCCTGTCCGATACTGAAGGGACACATAAAATTCTTTGTCCCCCTTCTGTACCTTTTGGTATTGCTACAGCTTTTACAGGCTCTGGAAAATAACTTCCAGATGACATTCGATTCCATAGCTTGTACAGATTATCTTTTAGATTTTCTTCAAACTTTGTTATCGTAACCTCATCTACACCAGCAGCACCCTTATTTTTCGATACTTGTTTATAAGCTCTCCAAATAACTTGCTTCGGTATATCAAAAGACTTTGTTTTACTCATTAACTCCTCCCTTTCGGTTGATAAATAATTAAAACTGAATAACTCAGCCCCTTCGCTCCATTTCCATTACAGAAATTTCTTCACTACTACGAGCTGATCCGCCCCTGTTCTTCGCATCGGTACTCTCATCCTTGAAGTTTAGCTTCTTGGATTTCTCCCTTATCATCGAAATGACAGGTTCCCGCAGTTCTACACAATAGCCCAAAATGGATCCGCGCCACCTATATGCCGGACGCCATCTATCCAGTAAACAAGTTTCCGATAGATTTATCCCAGGTTAGGCTAGAACACCTGGTTTTGACATCTTCTATGAAGTTTCGACACTTCATCAGTGGTTCATTTGCATTCGCCTCTCCATTTTACACATGACGCATAATTGCGCCTTTTCCATAACGCTCACTACCATGGCTCTTTACCAAAGCAGCTTATGGCTGTTTGAAGCCTGCTCTTGTAAACCGGCTCCGAGGGACCTACCCTCATCTATTGTGCAGCTTCAACTGATCGCTTCTACGGCACACCTAGCCCTGCTTCCGTTGATTTGATTTTTTCCGTGGAAAGATTCCTATTTCTTGCTACAAGCTCGACAAACATCTCATATAGGCGGTCTACTTCATCTTGTAAGCTTTCCACACTTTCTGATGTTATCGGCTCATGCGGATTTAAATCGTTTTTTCTCTTTCCTGCAAATACTGTGGTATATTTTATCCCCTGTTTTTCATCAAACCCACTTTGATCTATATGACTTGCTATTACTCCTATGCTTCCAACTCCTGAAGTCCTCGTTACCAATACTTTTTCAGCACTTGACGCTATTGCATACGCCGCAGAATACGCATCATCATTTGCTATTGCTACGATCTTTTTTAATCCCCTTGCTTCGTAAATAAAATCAGAAAGGTCGAATAAACCGTTTACTTCCCCTCCAGGGCTGTCTATGTCCAAAATTATTGTTTCTACTTCTTCATCTATTAAAGCTTTTTCTATCTCTTCACGTATCTTCTCATATGATGTCATTCCCAACATGTCATCAAAAGCTCCTGGTTTCTTGGTCAAAATTCCATGTATTGGTATTATTGCTATTTTTTCTACGTTGTTTTCTGCAGTGTGTTTTATGTTTTTAAACGTAGGGTGTTTTCCAGCATGTAATGACAATAATTCAAAACTCCTTTGCTCTATCATCATCGGCTTATTCATCCAATTTATTTGTGTCGTCATATGTTTTTAAAATTTTTTATTTGTGTCTGGGGCAATAAAAACCCATTTGTCATAGAAATAGAATTTTATATCATTTCAGCATTAGAATTCACATCAGAATCAAAACTTAAGCCCAGTTCACTCGCACGTCTTTGATCCTCAGCAATTTCTTGGTCTATTTCTTCTACATCATAACCTAGTTCTGAAACCACTTCCGATCGACTCTTAAATCCATTTCTTACTGCCATTTGCTGTGCTTGCTGGTCTTTTAGTGGATCTACGTAAGCACACCCTTGCGGTATCCATTTTACCTCTTTTGCTGTTTCTTTTGCCCAATTTTCACCTATGTCCAGTTCTCCAGAGAGTAGTGCTAATTCTAGCCACCTATTCCATACTGGCCGGCAAAGCTGAAATACTACCACGTTATGCTGTAACATCGCGCACTTCCTACGAAACTCTATTAACCCAGCTCTTATTGATGAATAATTGACACCACTTAGATCTCCTGTTAGCTGCTCGTAAGTTATCCCTGTGCCTACTGCTATTGCCCTAAGCTGCTGTTTCATGAATGCTTCATAACTTCCCCCAACGTCTGATGGTTCCGAGAACTTAATATCTTCTCCGGGATCAAGTAATTGCATAGTCCCAGGTTCTAAGCCAGACAGCGCTACTCCATGTTCATTACTCTCTCCTTCTCCCATGATGTTTGCTTCAGGATCAAGTCTGGTAATAAATCCCGCAAACATTGCTGCAGTCTTTTTTCTGACTAATTCCGCATCATCGTATTGATCAAGTTCATAGAGCTTTAACAGTACACTGGACAACCATGGTACTCCTCGAATCTGCCCAGGTCTTAGTGGTCTATAGATATGTAAAACATCGTTTGCTGGCACTCTAACTGATTCTCCAAACGAGCCTTCACCCGGATGTTCTCGAAAAAGGTAATACGCTTCTCTTTGCCCAAGTCGGTTAAATTCAATCCCGTTTCTAATTACATTACCATTGGCAAGGGTTTGATTGCTCTTATTGTCTAAATGCTCTGACTCAAGTACTTGTAATTGCAACGGCACACAAAGACCATCTTCTCGTTTTCTTGTTCGAAGTCTTACAAAACATTCTCCTCCTTCTATCATGCTCCTACAAACCAAAGCTTGTAACCCATAAAATCACTTACTCCACTACTGTCTGCTTCATCTGTCCATCTCAGCCATAATTCTTGCACTTTTTTCCGAAATTCTCCATCCTTGGCTTTTGATTGCGGTTTTATTCCCGTTCCAACGCAATTACTCACTATCGTATCGATTATGTTTGCCGCATAGGAGTTCTTTCTTACCATGTCACGTGACCGACTACGCAGGTGTTCAAGGCTCTGGGAAAGTAAGCTATTTATACTTCCTACTTCTGGTTGAAAGTGCAATAATCTTCTTCCTGAGCCTGACGCATCCCAGGCTGAGCTCTTGATTTTTGGTTTGCGGAATAATTGTTTGAATGATTTGAGTAACATTTAGACTATTAATTGGGCAATAAATTGTTGCGCTATTTAAAATTACGTCAAGCTGCTGGAGAAAACAAGCTGTTGACATTTTCTATTTATGCAAGAGATTCCTGCACAAATGTCTTTTCTTAATGTTTTAGTAGATCTAATATTGCCTGCTTGTAAATGTTGTCCCTGTGTCCTATTGAAACAATAGTTACTTTACGTTCTGCAGTATTTACACGATAGACGACACGATAATCATCAACTCTTATTCTTCTGTGTCCTTTTAATCTATTACGTAGCAATACACCATTACCAATGGGATCAGTTGCAAGATACTCTCTTATTGCATCTTTAATTTTTGGCTTTATAGCTTCTGGTAAGGAGGGCAAATTCCTTTTAAGAACATGCTTAAGGTATTTTATAGTGTACCGCTTATTTCCAGATGTCTTCACTACCCTCTACTTCTTCTGAATCGTCAGCATCAAGCTCCCTAACAATTTTGGAAAACGCAATGTCTTCTGCTTCAAGCTCAATTGCTTCTTTGATTAGCTTTTCTGTTAATTTTTGAACAGACTGCTTAGTTGCTTTAGCTAGTTCAATAAGATGCTGTGAAGTTTTTGGATTGAAGGTTACATTAACTCTTGAGTTTACCATATGTTTAACCAAACCTAGATGTTACACTAATTATACAGTATCTCTTTTAATTTTTCAATAAGTATTTCTTTATACAATCCCTTTGTTCGTCGAAATCACAACTCTCCTCTTTACGTCCCGGATCTCCTTTAAATACTTAACAATTGGTTAACCAATTTCCTCAGCTTTTTTCCGTTAGGATAATTTTTTCCGCATTCAATTTAAACCATTAGATGTAGTCTCCCTGCCATAACATGCTCTATAGTAATGTCTGTTAAAAACGTACTCACTTGCTCATTAAAGCTTTCTCGATCATAAGGAATATCTTGTCTTCTACCCAATTCTTCTGATGTTCTTCCTCCAGCACTCCTAATAGCACCTTCTAATTCTCTAAATGCATTGTTATTTATTCTCGGCCTTTCATTTATTCTTGGATTATTACCTTGACTGTCAAACATAATTGCACAATCTAAAGCTGTAAACTGCCTGCCATCAAGAGTCATAATAGTATCATTAATGTGATCTTCTCCTAATTGATTGACAATCTCTAATGCCCTTGTATTACTACTCCCCAAAGAAATAGACCCCATTTCTTCAAGTAGTTCTCTTTGCAATCTTTCTACATTTCCTATCATGTTACCCCTATATTTATAAATTATCTAACGTACAGTATTACATTTTCACTTGTCAATTCCTTTATTCGTTGAAATAACAATCTTTCTCTTCACACCTGCAACTTTCAGCTCAGCTTTAATGCGTTGTCTTAAGCTCAAGAGGTCATTTATCTGCACTTCTCCGTACCTAACCACGTGATCGCCATATGCAATCGATACTACTCTTTCCCCGCTCTGTAGCTTCTTTATCGCTTCTTTTACTTGAGTTAAATATTCTTGGTTGTACATCAACTTTTCTCACTCAACCATTGACTTCTTCTCACTTTTTTTGACTTTTTAGCTTTTTCACCTACTAAACTCTCCCACTTACTCTCTGGCCAACGATCAATCCCCAGGGCAATAGACGCTGCTCTTGCGTAAACTCTGCAATCTAATACTTCATTTCGGTCTCTTATCTTTTGCCACTCTTGTTTGGTATATCCTTTTACTACTTTGGTAATTAGTTGCTCTGCGGTTAGCTGCTTAAAATATTCAGGTGGATATTCGGGAAAATGACAATATCCCGGCGCCCCTTCTGTTAAAACATTCAGCAACTGAAACAATTCTGACTTTAATATCGATACTCCAACTGGCCAGAGCTTTATTCCTCTTTTTAGCTTTTGTCCGCCAACTGTTACATCTACTCTACTTGGGCTGTTAAGCGGTACTAGGGCTTTGTTTACCCCTTTCACTGCCATTACTCTTCCCGATCCTTGATGACTTCTTACCCAATTGTATACCTCCTGTGTTGCATACCCAGCATCTACCGCCATCATACTTATCATGTATTCAAGCCCATTTTCACCGATAAAATGATGATTCAAGAGCTCTGACAGTTTCCCCCATACTTCTCCACTTCCAGTATCACCTTCTAATACCTGATAGTCTATTGACCAACTCTCACGACCCATACCCCATGCTACTACTTCTGCTTCTAAGCGGTCTTTTTGTACATCAACCCCTGCCGTTAACACTATTTTTCCACCTTTTGGCACCATGCCTATCGGAAAATTTTCTCGACGCTCAAATAGTTGCTTCCAGTCTGGTACTTCTCCCTTATCTACCCAGGTTTCTCCGAGTGTTGTATTTATCCAAACTTTTAGTAATTGTTCATTTTCCTTTGCATGCAGATAATCTTCCACTGCTTGTTTCCAACTATACCAACCAACTGGGCTATACAAGCTCGATAAATGAAACCCTATTTTTGCCTCTTTTTTTCCCTCCTCCCTAGTTGCTCTCCATTCACCTCTAGCTAGCATCTCTGTTTTTTGATGGTTTTCTATTTTGCCGCTGCATTCTATACACACATAATGGGCTGTTGAGGGATCTTTATCTTTCCACTTTATCTGTGGCCATTTCAGCACCTGATAGTGATCACAATGTGGACAAGGTACAAAAAAGTATCGTTTGTCTGAACTCTCAAATTCCTTCTCTATTCTGCTTATTCCGTGAACCGTTGGTGTTGAAACTAAGAATATTTTTCTCCGCGTAAATGTATTAGTTCGGGCTATGCTGAGTAAAACTGGATCTCCTTCTCCTCCTGAATCTCCTGGATATGCATCTACTTCATCTAAAAAAAGATATCTTACCGGCATTGAACGTAAACCCACTGGACTGTTGGCACCTGTTACTACTACCGTTCCTCCGGGAAATTCCTTACTTTGTACAGTGTTGCCTGAATCTCTCGACCTTGGGTCTTTTATTTTACTCCTTAAACATGGCGTATCTTCAATGAGCGGCGCAAATCTTCCCTTTGACCAACGCTTGCCCATTTCTACTGTTGGCTGTACTACCAGCATAGGGCCTGGTGTTTGGTCGATTATATATCCTATCCAGTTATTCCCAGCTTCTGTTCCGCCTATCTGCGCTCCTTTCATGAATACCACTTTTTCGGCCGGTGAAGACGAAGATAGTGAATCCATTATTTCCTTAAGGTACGGCGTTCTCTCTGTTCTCCATTTCCCCGGCTCTGATGATGCTATCGTTGAAAGTTGACGATTTCTATCTGCCCACTCTGATACTTTGAGCAGTGGATCTGGCTTTAACCCTGTATAAAAGCTACTGCTATATATCATAATGCCATCTGCTGCAATTTTTATACTTTTACACAGCTAAGAGAAAAAGGTATTTTCCCTCTACAATAAGTATCTGCTGACGCTTTACTTAAAATCATTATTGCAACTAATATGTGAATTAGGCTCACCAAGGCGATAAGACGCTTTTTCAGTAATTTATATGTAGTCATTAAAATACACTTTGTGTCAGCTCTTCTAAAGCTGTTCTGATTTCCTCAGTCAGTGTCTCATGGATCTTCTCTGTGTCATTTATCGATGCTAGTAACGCTGAAACCCTATCTGGAATGTTAAGCAAATTATTACGGACAACTCTTGCAACATTAAATGCTTCAGTCTTTACTTCTTCTACTGAGATAAGTTCACCAATCTCAGCTTTTGCTTTTGCCTCGAGCAGTCTTCCCCGCTCCATCTCATTTTTTATCCGCGTTTTTAGCAACATCATGGAAAGTTTATTATTTCCCACTTCTTCACCTTCTGGATTTTTTCTCCTCAGTGGTTGACTTGGATCTCGTATTGCTGCCACCGCTTCATTTGCTTGTTCTCGGTCAATCAAACCATCCTCCAGCTCAACTATTCCTTTCTTTACTAAGTAACAGACGTATTGCTTTGAAACTCCTAGTTCTCTTGCCCATTCCGTCTGCGTGATTTTTCCTCCTTCCACTTTTTTCTCCCTTCTTTTACCGTTTTTCTTCTTGAATTTGGGCAAAGGTTTTGCCAGTATTGGAAAGTATCGCTTCTCTTCCCGTGTATACTTGCCAACGTTTTATGGTCACATCTACAAACGTAGGATCTAGCTCTATCGTTCTACAGATTCTTCCTGTCCTCTCATATGCAATCAACGTACTCCCAGACCCGCTAAATGGATCAAGAACTATGTCCCCTGGTCTACTGCTGTTTACTATCGCTCTCTCCATTAACTCCACTGGTTTCATCGTTGGGTGCAGTGAGTTGTACGTTGGCTTATCGTAAAACCAGAGATCACTTTGATTACGTCCTCCATGCCACTCACGCTTATTGCCATTTTTCCAACCGTAGAGTATTGTTTCGTATTGTCTTTGATAATCAGATCTTCCTAGCGTAAAATGATTCTTTGCCCAAATTATAAATGTCGACCAACGACCACCTGCTTCTTCAAATACCTTTTGCAGCGTTGCCAGCTCGGATGATGATGCACAGATGTAAATTGCACCTTTGGTGTACGCTAAAACGTGAGAACAAATGTCATACAGAAAAAGTTCGTATTTTTCACCTTGATCATCGTTTAGTATTTTTTTGTCTTCTCTTTCCTGACTGTCACCATATGCTACGTTATACGGAGGGTCACACACGGTAATATCTGCCATTTTATCGTCTAATACCGCTTTAAATGATTCAACCAGACAACTATCACCACAGTAGATTCGATGACCACCTAAAATCCATAGATCCCCTGGTTTTGTTATTTTTACCTTTTTGCTATCACCGGCTAAGTCGGAAAAATCTTCTTTTTCACTGTTTTCTCCATCTAAATCATCAAGAAAACGTTGAACCTTTTCCAGCTCAAATCCAGTCATTTTTAGGTCAAACTGCAAATCTTCTAACTCTTGAATTTCCAACTTCAAAAGATCATCGTCCCACTTTGCCCAGTTAGCTGATTGATTTGCTAGTAACCGAAAAGCTTTGGTTTGGGCTTCACTTAAGTTATCACTGAGGACTACTGGAATACTTTCCATACCCAGTTTTCTTGCTGCTTTGAGGCGTAAATGACCATCAACCACAGTGCCATCGCTTTTTGCAACTATTGGAATACGAAACCCAAATTCCCGAATAGAGGCGCACATTCTGTTTACTACATCGTCATTCTTGCGAGGGTTGCGATCATATTCGACAAGATTTTCAATAGGATAGTAGTGTGTTGCTAAGTTCATATTAGTGTATTAAATTGCTATGTTTAAATTCTTAACAAAAAGTTAATAATTAAAAAACGTCTGACGCTGGAGAAGGTCCGGGGTTTCGCTCCCAAATCAGCCTTGCTGGCGGGAAGGACCCACTTCCTATGTGCTATCTAGCATGTTAAAATCTTTACTAAAATTATTAACATAGAACATCAACGCCAAAGCATCCCCCTCATTGTCATCTTGAGGAATAAACCCTTTTCCCTTCACAGCTTCAATAACTTCACTTTTACTTGCATTACCCTTACCGGTGATAAAGCGTTTTATCGTCTTGACAGGTACACCTTGATAAGGTATATTGTTTTCCTCGCACCAAGCTGTTAAATGAGCTAGAAAGCCTCCGTAGCAATGAGCAGCATCAGTTCCAAGGTGTCTTCTTACTTCTTCAAAATACACTGCTTCAATATCTGAAAATCTTTCCCTCATCTCATTGAGCCACCTACGAAAATTTAAGAAGTGCATTCCACCTGGCTTTGTTGCATCGCTAGCTATGATGGATTAAAGATAAAAAAGATAGGGAATATCAGTAGCTTATTATTCTGGTATTTATAACAAGAACGGTCAGTGAATACCTAAATTTGAGTAAAAGAAATTTCACTACCACTCACTAATCTGGCTAAAATTCAAGAATTTCAATGCTTTAGCTATTTTCAATAGAATTAAATTTATTAATATAAATAACAAATTACTATTCTTAAATTTGATCAGATTGATTGCAAAAAAACAAGATTTTCAATAGGTTGCTTATAATCCTAACTATAGTTAGCCTTTCATAAGTAGCGATGCAACAAAGCCATTCCACCTCCGCTGAAACGATTACCATGAAAACTTTCACTCCCACTTTGAATTACTCCATCTGTAAGAATAGCCCAGCCGGTTTGTTTGCCGAGGTCGAGTGTGAGGATTGACATTTGCTATTATTTAAAACTATAAGTAGCGCTAAATATCGTCTGGTTCCTTCAAAATACGCTATGAATGGGTTTTTGTTGGCCAATGACAAGAATCTTATGCTACCTACCTTAGTTAGGACTTGGTATTATATATATTCACCGATTTTACAAAAACTGTTCACTTTTTTTTAATTTTTCTTTGCAAAGCGTAAAAAACGTGCTAAACTCACCTGTGAGTTTGCTATACAGTAATAGAATTGCTAAGAATGCCATTTATTCGAGTTCTAAGGGGTATTATATGCGTTCTTTGGTAATAGTAGTATTTGTACCCTAAAGTTGCATCTAGCCTTAAAACAAAGTTTTTACCTCATCTAAAAAAATACAAATTCTCAATTACGTAACTTACCAAAAGCCTAAATTTCTTTTGCTTCCTTCAATCTTTTCTACTCTGTTTATTTGCCGACTTTTGTGTTTGAAGCACATCTACACTCAATGCCCCTATACTCCGGATTTCTCACCACTTTTTCCGGGATTTTCTGAAAAAAAGTTAAAATAATTTGAATGCAGCTCAGAAATTAAAGAGAGCCTAAACTTTAAGAACCCGCTAAACGGAAGTCCGACCTCCTAGACACCTTACTATTTGAGTTGTTTCCATTTTGGAAATAACTGTTTACTGGAGCTGAGAAGAGGTCACATGAATTTTTGATAAAACAGATATTCCCCTCTATCCAGCTCATTAATAAGTTATAATAGCCCTCTAAAGACGTTTTAAAGAATTTAGTTGCAGTAGAGACAATTAATTGGTTAAATTCCTATTGATGATCAATGGTTTGTTTGTAAGTTATAGGAGATAGATAATGGATGAGAATAAGATTGTATTTTATACTACTCCAGGTGGAAATATAGAAATTGAAGTTTTATGCAGAGATGAAAATCTTTGGCTTACGCAAAAAAGGATGGCTGAATTATTTGATGTACAACTGCCAGCTATTAGTAAGCATATCAAGAACATATTTGAATCTGGTGAATTACAGGAAAAAGAAGTTGTTTCCACTTTTGAGGTAACCGCTGCAGACGGTAAAAATTACCCAACACAACTTTACAATTTAGATACAATTATAGCTGTTGGTTATCGAGTTAATTCTAAAAAAGCAACATTATTCAGAGTATGGGCTACAAAAGTTTTGAAGGATTTTATTATCAAAGGATTTGCTTTAGATAGTGAACGACTAAAAAACGGGAAAAAGTTTGGCAAAGACTACTTCAATGAATTACTTGAAAAAATCAGGGAAATACGAGCATCCGAACGTAGATTTTACCAGAAGATTACCGACATTTATGCCGAATGTTCTGCAGATTACGATCCAAATTCAGAAATAACAAAACAATTTTACGCAAAAGTACAAAACAAATTATATTGGGCAATTTATGGTTTAACTGCAGCAGAGTTGATATGTTCTCGGGTTGATCACAAAAAACCACATATGGGGCTAACTACATGGAAAGATGGTCCAGGTAAAAAAATTCACAAGAGTGATGTAAGTATTGCGAAAAATTACTTAACTGAAGAAGAACTAAGTGAACTAAACCACATTGTTTCGATGTATCTAGATTATGCAGAACTTCAAGCAAAAAAGAATCGGCTGATGAAAATGCAAGACTGGGCTGAAAAATTGGATGCATTTCTATTATTCAATGATTATGAAGTACTTAAAGATGCCGGTAAAGTTAGTGCTGAAGTTGCAAAAGCCCTGGCTGAAGGAGAATACGAAAAGTACAGAGTTATACAGGACAAATTACATGAATCTGATTTTGATGAATTAATTAAAGCAAGTAAAGAAAGTGAGAAAATAACTATCTAACTACAACAAAAACCAGCTTGTAGTTGAGTTATCTGTGTTTGACATCTTGTTTACCACCTTTTGTTTTAATTTTAAGGGGGGTGAAAAATTGTGTGCGCCAAGAAGTGCGTAAGGAACAGTTGGTGAAAATCCAACACGGGTAAAGCTTAGCCGGCAACCTGGAACAAACCATTATGCTGCGTAAGGTAACGAGCGTAGTAAAGCTAATGGAATGGACAACATAGGGTGCAACGAAAGTGAAGGTATTGAGTCCCGTAATTCACGCGTCATGGGGGCTGACACTTTACATTTGGTGGAAGGCAACATGGGTAATAACGCTAAGGCAAGATATTACTCACCTCATCGGGATCGAAGGCCGCGTCATGTGTTGAGATGGACCTTACGTGAACTTGGGAGATCCTTTGTATTCCTGTAAGGGTACTCTGGAACAAGTCAATAAAGGCGAGGACTGGAGGAAGATGCAAAGGAAGTCGGACTAACTGATAGTACTCGGAGTGTGGGAAAGCCACATACAAGGGGAAGCGGTTAGCAATATAGTGACTGGTATAGGGATTGCTATACCAATACAACAGAGATTAGAGGAGTATGCAAGGAAAACTAAACCAGATAGCAGTAAGGGCTAAGCAAGATAAGCGAGTAAAATTTACATCATTAGTTCATTTGATTAATGAAGAGAATCTTGCAGAGTGTTATAAGGAACTAAAACGCAACAAGGCTTGTGGTATAGATCGTGTGACAGTGGAAGCTTATGGAGAAAATCTAGAAGAGAAACTTAAAACACTAGTGGATAGTATGAAGAGAAAACAATATCAACCGCTACCAGTGAAAAGGGTATACATACCCAAAGCCGGGAGCAAAGAGAAGCGCGGTCTCGGAATACCATCAACGGAAGATAAGTTGGTACAGGTAATGCTAAAGAAGATATTAGAAAATATTTATGAAGCAAACTTTATGGACAGCTCGTATGGATTTCGACCAGGAAGAAATTGTCATCAGGCGATAAACGCTCTAGATAAAGCAGTTATGCACAAACCAATTAACTATATTGCAGAAGTGGATATCAAGAAGTTCTTTGATAATGTTCAACATAAATGGCTAATGAATTGTCTAAGGGAACGAATAGCTGACCCAAATTTATTGTGGTTAATAAAACGATTTCTAAAGGCAGGAATAGTCGAAGTTGGATGTTATAAAGCAACCGATCAAGGCACACCACAAGGTGGTATAGTAAGCCCTGTATTAGCTAATATATACTTACACTATGTGCTGGACTTATGGTTTGAAAAGAAATTTAAGCCAAAAGCCAGAGGATATTTACAGCTAATAAGGTTTTGCGACGATTTTGTAGTTGGCTGCGAGAGGGAAGAAGACGCAAAAGAATTTCTAGAATTACTGAAACAAAGACTAAGTAAATTTGGGTTGGAAATAGCTGAAAATAAAACAAAAATAGTAAAGTTTGGTAAGAAAGAATGGTATCAAGCAGAAAGAGAGAAACGTAGGACGGCTAGCTTCAACTTTCTAGGATTTACACATTATTGTGGAAAAAGTCGTAATGGTAAACTTATGATGAAGCAGAAAACTTCAAAAATAAGCCTAGCCAGAAAGATTAAAGAAATCAAAGAATGGTTGAAGATGGTACGAAGTCGTATCTGTCTCAAAGATTGGTGGCAGAAACTTAAAGCCAAACTAACAGGACACTATAGCTACTTCGGAGTTAGCGGAAATTATCGGTGTTTGATTCAATTCTATCGACCGGTAACAAAGTTAGCATTTAAGTGGATAAACCGACGTAGTCAAAAGAAAAGTATGGATTGGGAACAATTTATACACTATTTAAAAGTAAATCCATTACCAAAACCAAAGGTATATGTTTCTTTATACACAGGAGCACTAGTGTGAACGCTGTATTGTGGAGCCGTGTGCGGGAAATCCGCAAGCACGGTTCTTTTGGGGAGACTATGGTTATGAGACCAAATCGCTGGTTTCAAGGTCATGAGTCTCTACCAGACCGAGGAGAAGTTTTGGAATTGATACGTTTATGTAACCTGTCGCATATGCCAGAGAAGTTAACGGAGTTTATTGAACAAAATGTGAGCACTCAAGAAGCGAGAGAGATATTAATGGAGCTACTAGCAGAGCGAACGAAAAAGACAGAGATACTGAGTGCAATACCACAGAATTCAGGAGAAGAGTTGATGATGCAGGTAGCAAAAAGTCGCGCACAACCAGGTATTTAAAGTATTTGTATAACCGCCGTGTATAACAACCATAAATATGGCGGTAAAACTAAAGGAAAAAAAGGAGAAAAGCAAAATGAGTACTATAACAGAACAAAATAATCTGGGTGACTTATTAAAGTATGAGGCATCAAGTCTATATTCAAGAGACCAAATAACAGTAGCTAAAGGTCAAAATATTAAACTTGGTACAGTAGTTGCCAAGAAGACAGATGATGGTTTTATTAGAGTGCTGAACCCCACTGGAACAGACGGCACACAAACAGCAGTAGGAGTAATTACAACCGATATACATAGCAAAGATTCTGACATGAAAGGAGTAATTATTACTCGCAGTGCAATGCTAGCAGATCATGCAGTTGTGTGGCCAGCAAATATAACTGAAGAGCAAAAAACAGCAGCAATAAAACAACTAGAAACACGTGGGATTATCATTCGCAAAACAGTCTAATTTAAGGAGAAATTCAATGCAAAATCCATTTACAAATACAGCATTTAGCATGACGGCACTAACAAATGCGATGAATATATTGCCGATAAATTATGGACGTGTTGAAAATCTAAATTTGTTTCCAAGTAGGTCAGTAAGATTTAGACATATTACCATAGAAGAACACAACGGAGTATTGAGTTTACTGCCAACACAAGTTCCAGGAGCACCAGCAACAGTAGGAAAACGAGGAAAACGGAAAATAAGAACGTTTACCATTCCACATATTCCTCATGATGATGTAGTGCTGCCAGAGGAAGTACAGGGAATAAGAGCATTTGGGTCAGAAAGTGAACTTAAAGCGCTGGCAGATGTAATAACTGATCATTTGCAGCTAATGAGAAACAAACACGCAATAACGTTAGAGCATTTGCGAATGGGAGCGCTGAAAGGAATAATTTTAGATGCTGATGGGTCAGAATTATTAAATCTGTATAATGAATTTGAAATTACGCCAAAAGTGGTAAATTTTGCCCTTGGGACAGCAACAACAGATGTAAAGCGTAAGTGTCTGGAAGTACTCCGGCATATAGAAGATAATCTAAGTGGTGAATATATGACAGGAGTACATGCCTTGGTAAGCCCTGAGTTTTTTGATGCACTAACTTCTCATACTAAAGTAAAAGAAGCATATGAAAGATGGCAAGAAGGAGCAGCACTAAGGAATGATATGAGGTCAGGATTTACGTTCTGTGGAATCACATTTGAGGAATATAGAGGGCAAGCAACTGATCCTGAAGGAACCGTGAGAAGATTTATTGACAAAGATACAGGGCACTGTTTTCCACTAGGAACAGCAAGCACATTTACAACATATTTTGCGCCAGCAGATTTTAATGAGACGGTAAACACACTAGGACAGCCACTTTATGCAAAACAAGAGCCAAGAAGATTTGATAGAGGAACTGATTTACATACGCAGTCAAATCCATTACCAATGTGCCACAGACCAGGGACATTAATCAAAGTCGTTGCAGCATAACAATACTGGTAGAGTAACTACAAGGTGGTGAGGCACAGAACGACTCTACCGGTATGCGCTTTCTTAGCATGTAAAGGTTAGTATATCAAAAAGAAATATGCAAGAGAATATTAAGCGATTATTGGAAGATTGTTTTTCCCATTTAGGAGAAGTGGCTTTGTATAAATCAAAGGATAAGTCATACATGGTACAAGTATTAAAGCAACAGCCAGATAAATTATACGAGATTGGTGAAGGACAATTTGTGGAAGAAACTTTAGCGTTAGAAGTAAGTGCGTTTGATGTACTGCAGCCAATTGCAGGAGATATTTTTGTTATAGGTGACCGTAAATATACAGTATATTCTCCACCGCTGCAAGATAATTCAGGAATGGTATGGAAAATTCGAGCGTCAGGAGTATAAATGCGTATTAACACCGGTAGTATTATACAAAGTATAGATGCTGAAAGGAAAAAAGTGGAAAAAGCGACAGTGAGTGCATTAAACAAAACAGCAATATGGCTAAAATCAAAAGCAGCTAAGGAAATTAGTGAGGAAAAGAGAATAAAATTAAGTTTGATAAGAAAGAGATTAAGGATTTTTAAGGCGAAAATTAGCAGATTAGACGTGTTAATTAGAGCAAATCTCTATGACATTAGAGCATCGACAATTGGCAAAATACAAAAAACAAGAAGAGGATCGAAAGTAGGAAAGCATGAGTTTATAGGAGGATTTGCAGCAGTGATGCCAAAAGGAAATAGCGGTATGTTTAAACGTGAAGGAAGGGCAGCATTGCCAATAAAGGAAGTTAAGTTGCCATTGAAACCAGAAGCATCAAAAGTAATAAGAGATTTTGTTAATTATGAGATTGAGAAAGTCTTTACAAAATTTTTTGAACGTGATATTACAGAAAATATATGAATTTTAAAGATTTGCATAACGCAATCTGCAATAAATTAAAGGAAGAAGTACCAGCAATTCAAACGTGTGAAATTTATCCATCGATAAGAAAAGAATTATTAGCGCCGGCAGTATTTGTGGAACTTAGTGGCTTTGAAAAAGGACATGATCCTGGAACAGAGGAATTAGCGCTGAAAGCAAGATTTGAAGCGAGAATTGTAGTTGATGGAACAGTCGAGTATTCCTCGTTAGTTGTAAGGTCATTAGCAGCAGAAGTAGCAAGAGTAGTAAATAAAAATACTTGGAACGTGAAAAATGTTTCACCAGGAGAATTTATGTCAGGAGGAGGAGATGATTTTAGGCCAGAATTGGATGCGTATTTAGTGTGGTTGGTTGAATGGAGTCATCAGCTTCATTTAGGTAAATCGATATGGACAGAAAATAAGATTAAGCCACATACGATTACAATAGGAGAAAATGTTAGAGAGTAATTTTGCTATTTCAGAGCTGCAAAGAAAATTAGCAAACATTGTACGAATAGGGCTTGTAAAAGAAGTAGATTATGAAAAAGCAAAAGTAAGAGTTAAAATAGGCGAATTTTTAACAGATTGGTTGCCATGGATAACAAGCAAAGCAGGAAAAGATAGAGATTGGTCTCCGCCAGATATCGATGAACAAGTTGTGGTATTTTCTCCTCTTGGTGAACTATCATTAGGAGTAGTATTACCAGGAATATATCAGGAAAAGTACCCTGCACTAGAAAATAAAAAAGAAATAAATAGTATAAAGTTTCAAGATGGGACGAAGTTTACATATGATAAAGAGAAGCATCATTTAGAGATTGAAGTAGTAGATAAAATAACACTGAAAGCTGGGGAATCGAGTATAGAAATGACAAAAAGTGGAATAAAACTGAAAGCAGAAAGGATCGACTTAAATTGAACAAAGGAATAGTGAGGTTAGGAGACTACTGTGGAGAAGCTATACCACATTTCTGCATTAGCGGCAGTAATAATGTTTTTGTAAACGGTAAGTCAATATGTAGACAAGGAGACAGTTTTAGTGAAGGAAAAGTAATGATTCAAGGATCAAAAACAGTGTTTGCAAATGGTTATGGTGTAGGAAGAGTAGGAGATATAGTTTCATGTGGGTTTAAAGTAGTAAAAGGCAGTGAAAGCGTCTTTTTTGAAAAATAGAAATGAAGGGTATGGATGCTAAAACAGGAAAAGCGTTAGAAGGAATAGAGCACTTAAAGAAATCTGTCGTAGATATTTTAACTACCCCTATTAATAGCAGAGTAATGAGGAGAGATTATGGTTCAAGATTATTTGAATTAGTTGATAAACCGATAAATAGAGATTTAACACTTGAGATATATGCAGCAACAGCAGAAGCACTGGGGAAATTTGAGAGGAGATTTAAGTTAGAAAAAGTAAAAATTGAAGGAGTAAAAGAAGGGAGAGTAACATTGAATTTAGAAGGTGTCTATCTTCCAGAAGGCAAGTTCATAAATATTAGCGGAATAGTTGTTTAGAAATGCAGACATCTAATATTATTGAAAAACTAAGCTATGAGGAAATCTTTTCGAGAATGAAGGAAGAGTTAATAAATCGAGACGCAAGTTTTACAGCATTAGTTGAAAGTGACCCAGCGATGAAGGTTTTGGAAGTTGCAGCATGGAGGGAATTGTTACTAAGACAAAGAATAAATGAATCAGTAAAGAGCAATTTACTAAAATTTGCGAAAGGAGAAGATCTTGATAATTTAGCTGAGTTTTATGGAGTGGAGAGGCAGAAAGAAGAAGAGGACGAACGATTTAGAAAAAGAATTAAAGCAAAAATAAAGGGGTGGTCAACAGGAGGAAGCAAAGAGTATTATCGTTATCATGCACTGTCGGCAGATAGTAGAGTAAAAGATGCATTAGTAGAATCACCTATACCAGGGAAAGTACAAATTTCAATCTTATCAACAACAACTGGCATGGTGTCAGAAGAACTACTTGAAATTGTAAAAAAGCAGGTTACTAGAGATGATATAAGGGTTTTAACCGATACGATAACAGTAATTGGCTGCAATATTATGGAAATAGATATTCACAGCAGAATGAGCATAAGTCCTATAATATCGAAGGAGGAAATCAAGAAGCAGCTTATTAAGAAGTTTGAATTAGCAAAAAGATTAGGGTGGAGTGTGACAAGATCTTGGATAATAGCAAACCTATTTGTAGAGGGTGTAGAAAACGTAGAATTAATCGAGCCAAAAGAAGATGTTGTGATTATGGGAAATGAATGTGCAAATTTGAGAAATTTAAAGGTTGAGTAATGTTATTGCCACCAAATGCAACAAAACAGGAAAAAGCGCTAGTAGATGCAACAGATTATAAGGTTGATATCCAAAAAGGATTTAAGTTTAGTCTTAAAGAAGAAACATTGCCGTGGATAATAGAAGAATATGGCTTAGAAGGAATACTGCGCTGGGTAAAAGATAGAAGAAAAGCCGTAGTAGAAGGAGTAAAATTTCAAAGACTGAGAGGAACACCCGCATCACTAAAAATAGCGCTAAAATGGGCAAATATAGAAGACATTACAATTATCGAAGAACCACCTGGCAAGCACTTTTTTGAATTACAGATAGGAATAAAAGATGTACCTAATGACTTTTTTGTAGATGCAGTAGTAGAGCTAGCAAAATTGTCACTACCAGCAAGATCGCGGCTAATGAGGATTTTCAATAATCACTATAATGTTAGCAGATTTATTTTAGATGAAAGCTTTTTTGGAAGTTTGTTATCGGATTACTCAGGGATAAAAATTGAAAAAGATGGACCAGTATTATCGTTTGGAAGAGTAAATTTTTTCAGGTTTAGTGGTGAATCAATTAAGGTTATAGAGAGTTATCTACGTAACCATTATGAGCAAGCATTTAGTAATGACATATATCGGTTAGATGTAGCAGTGCTTGGGGAAACAGAGCCTCACACGAAGGATTACAAAGGCATCTATGAAAGAAATCATCAGTGGTATAACTTAAAAGCACTACATCCATTACCACAGAGCTTATTGCCAGAAATAAAGTTTGCAAAAGCACAGATAGTCTTATCAGACAACAGTTGGAATTTAGGAGAAATAAACGCATGTTTTCCAGTTGGTAGTGTAGAGGAAAGAGGAAATAAATTTGTATTGGGAAGCGATAAACTTTCAGGGCAATATTGGAATTTAAAACACAAGCCAATTTTAGAAAGGTTTAGCGTTACTCACCATTACAAGGTAGAAGATTTTACCAATCAAAAAGTTATAAGATTTGGTATAGCAGAGCACAATATTCATTTTGAAAGTGAATTAGATTTAGAGCAAAAAGACTCAATATACGAATTAGAAAATTACATTTTAGTATTTTACCCGGGAGTACTGAAGTGGCACGAACATCGACATTTGCACAGAAGTTGGAAAGATAGTCAAGCAATATGTGTAATAAGTTAAATACTTATATTTAGATCCTCATATATTATATTAATAATAGGTAAAAGTGTATGAAATAAAAAGAAAAAGACTTGCTTTCTTATGCTAAAAAGGACATGACTTGAATAGCAGCAGGTAAACATAAGAAATTTATCTAACGCTAGAAAAGCTAATTTTGTGAGGTATGAAATGAGTTTTAGCAAGAGTAAGTTTTTTAAAGAAGTATCAAGTAACGGATTTAAAGACATTAATAAAAGAAATGAAGAAGGAGAGACGATCTTGCATCAAGCAGTAGAAATCTCTGATTACAAAACAGTGAGATTATTAATAAAAAAAGGAGCAGAGGTAAATGCAAGAGATAAAAATGGTTATACACCTCTACACTGTGCAGTATTCGCAAAGAGTTTAGAAAATGTAAAAGTGCTGCTAAGGTCGGGAGCAGAAGTAAATGCCACTCAATATGTCAGTGGATGTACGCCACTCCACTCTGCGTGCAAAATAGGAGGAGCAAAAGTTGAAATAATAAAAGAGCTAGTAAAAGCGGGAGCTGAAGTTAATCAACTGAATAAGTACGGTGCAACACCAATGTACTATATCTGGGAAAGTGAAAAGTATTCTTTGTGTGATAGAGAAGAGAGTGAAAAGGCAAGTAAATTTTTAAGAGAAAAAGGTGGAATAACAAAAAGTAGAGAACTGACGTGCTATGGAATAGAGGGGCTAGTAGGAGAAATAGCAGACATGTTGAATGGAAGCTACATGCCGGAGCTAAAAATAATAGAAATAGGAGAAATAAGGAAGAGAGACAAATCGCTAATAAAGAAAGAATGTCAAAATTTAGCAAACAAAATAATGAACCAAGTGAACGAAATGATAGATGAGGTGGTGAGAAGGAAAGCTTAAAAAAAAGGTCAAAGAAAAGGTGAGGTGGATTATGTTAAAGCTTGGCAAATTTAATAAATCAGCAAAAGAATTATTAGAGAACTCATATAAAAATATTTATGCAAGAGACGAAAAGGAAAGAACAGCTCTGCATTATGCAGTAGAGGTAAAAACAGTGAAGTTGTTAGTTGAAAAAGGAGTGAATGTGAATGCAGCAGATGTGAAAGGATACACAGCACTGCACCTAGCGGTAACGGAGAAACGCATAGAAACCGTGAGAGAATTGATAAAGTCAGGAGCAAATGGTGTGCCGTAGAGATACAAAGAATGTTCAAGTAAGAGCAAACTAAGTGCAAAAGCTGCACAGTAGATGAGGGTAGGTCCCTCGGAGCCGGTTTACAAGAGCAGGCTTCAAACAACCATAAGCTGCTTTGGTAAAGAGCCAAGGTAGTGAGCGTTATGGAAAAGGCATAATTATATGTCATGTAAGGAATAGAGAGATGAACGAAAGTGAACCACTGATGAAGTGTCGAAACCTTTTAAATGACGTCAAAACCAGGGGGTCGTTTGTAACCTGGGATAAATCTATCGGGAGCTTGTTTACTGGATAGATGGCGTCCGGCATAAAGGTGGCATGAATCCATTTCAGGCTATTGTGTGGAACTACGGGAACCTGTCGTTTCGATGATAAGGGAGAAATCCAAGGAGCTAAACTCTAAGGATGAGAGTACCGATGCGAAAAACAGGGGCGGATCAGCTCGTAGTAGTGAAGAAGTTTCTGTAATGGAAATCGAGAGAAGGGGCTGAGTTATTTAGTTTTAATGATTTATCAACCGAAAGGGAGGAGTTAATGAGTAAAACAAAGTCTTTTGATATATCAAAGCAACTTATTTGGAGAGCTTATAAACAAGTATCGAAAAATAAAGGTGCTGCTGGTGTGGATGAGGTTTCGATAACAAAGGTTGAAGAAAATCTAAAAGATAATCTGTACAAACTATGGAATAGGATGTCATCCGGAAGTTATTTTCCAGAGCCGGTAAAAGCTGTTGCGATACCAAAAGATACAGGAGGGCAAAGAATTTTATGTGTTCCTTCAGTATTCGACAGGATAGGGCAAACGGCTGCTGCTATGTATCTAGAGCCGCTGGTAGAACCAAAATTTCATGAGGATTCATATGGTTATAGACCAAATAAGTCTGCACTGGATGCGGTAGATACAGCTCGTAAAAGATGCTGGAGGTACGATTGGACGATAGATCTTGATATATCTGGATTTTTCGACAATTTGGACCACGGCTTGGCATTGCAAGCTATCAAAAAGCACACAGACTGCAAATGGGTCATACTGTATGTTGAGAGGTGGATGAAAGCCCCCATTCAGCAAGCAGATGGCAGTAAGGTAGTTAGGGATAAAGGAGTTCCGCAAGGAGGTTCAGTTAGCCCAATCATCTCTAATATATTCATGCATCATGTGTTTGATATATGGATGAAAAAGAACTACCCGACGGTACCATTTGAGAGGTATGTGGATGATGCGATAGTGCACTGCAGAACAGAGAAACAGGCAGAGTTTGTGAAAGTAATGATCGAAGAAAGATTGGCTGAGTATAAGTTGAAATTACATCCTGAAAAGACACAGATAGTGTACTGTAAGGATGACAATAGGAGTGGTGGATTTCCTAAACAAAGTTTTGATTTTCTGGGTTACACATTCAGACCCAGGTTAGCAAGAAATAAAATAGGGAAATATTTTGTCTCATTTCTCCCAGCAATTAGCAACAAGGCCAAGAAAAAGATTACTACAACCATAAGGTCATGGAAAATGCTACGAAATACGCATATAACATTAGAGGAGATGTCAGGAAAAGTAAATCCAATAGTCAGAGGCTGGTATCAGTACTATGGCAAATTTTACAGAACTGAAGTATACAAATCTCTAAAGAATATAGAGCGGCATCTAGAAAAGTGGGTGAAAAGGAAATATAAGAGACTCAGGAGTCACGGAAGACTAGCAAGACAATTTCTAGGAAAGGTGAGAAAGAGGTCTCCGGATATTTTCTATCACTGGACACTAGGGTTAGGCCAAAAGGCTGAATAATGGAAGCTGTATAAATCAAGAGGTTTACGTACAGTTTTGCGAGAGACTGGTGGGGAAGTTCCACTGGTCTACTCTCCTTAATATACAAGATCGAGGAGGAAGAACTCCTTTACACTACGCTGTTCAGCGTGGATACCCAAAGCTAGCAAAACTTCTACTAAATGATGGTGCAGATCCATCATTTATTCATAGATCTAAAGCTATAACAGCAGGAGTTGCTGTGGGTATATTAGCTGCCATTGTTACTCCATTAGCACTCGTTTACGCTACTGCATTACCTGCACTAGCAATAATTGGAATTACTGTAGCATCTGCACTGATAGTTGGTGGAATTTCCTATGGGGCTGCGTATAAGTCATCAGAGCACTCATTAAACAGTAAGCTAAGTGAGGTTAGATGCAGTAATGTTGATGGAAATAAACAAACTGTATAACCATAATTATTAGCTCACCACAGTAACCGCACCATGGCAGTGTTTGTATTTCTTTCCGGAGTTGCAAGGACATTTGTCGTTTCTTGAGACTTTGGGAAGTCTGCTATTTCTAGCAGAATGTAACCTATTGCCTATCTCTTGGTTGTCTGCCAACTTAAAGTGTGCTAAGCGGTGAATGGTGAGTTCCTTCCATTTTTCAAGCATTGACTCAAACATCAAGAAAGCTTCGCGTTTAAATTCATTCAGTGGATCTTTCTGCCCCATAGCACGTAAGCTTATGCTTTGTCTTAGGCTCTCTAGAACTGAAAGGTGTTCCCTCCATAAATGATCAAGTGTCATTATCATCATTTGCTTTACGATCGTATTCCACAAATCTGTAGTGTGCTGACTGTTGAAATATTTTTCTTTCTCAGTAAAAAATCCTTGTATCTTATCATTTATATAATTCAAAGCTTCTTGTTTATTCAAAAACTTTGCCAAGTCTTCTTTATCAAGCGTTATTCCATACCTTGTATGGAATTCTTTGACTATATTTTCAATATAATCCTCATAATAGCCACTTTGGATTATACCTTCTACTACGCTCTCATTTACTTCGCTATATACTTCAAGTAAATCATTAATTTCGTTGCCTAAGATATTGTTTCTCTGTTTAAAAATAACTTTACGTTGGTTATTGATTACGTCATCAAACTTAAGTAGAGATTTCCGCACGTCATAGTTTCTAGCTTCAACTTTCTTTTGCGCTTTCTCGAGTGCCTTATTGATCCATGGATGATGAATAGCTTCGTTATTCTTTAACCCTACTTTTTGTAAAAAGCTTCTCATTCTATCAGAGCCAAATATTCTCATTAGGTCATCTTCGAGCGATAAAAAGAACTTAGAAAGTCCAGGATCCCCCTGACGACCAGAACGGCCGCGTAATTGATCATCTATTCTCCTGCTTTCATGTCTTTCGGTTCCAACCACACATAAACCACCAGCTTTTATAGCAATTTCCTTATCTTTTTTTACTCTTTCAACTATTTCTTGGTATTTTTTTTCTCTTTCATCAGCATTTTTTATCTTCTTTAGCTCTACCTTTGCGATCATTTCAGCATTTCCACCGAGTTGAATATCAGTTCCACGCCCTGCCATGTTAGTTGCTATAGTGATACTACCTGGCACCCCAGCTTGCGCTATTATGTACGCCTCTTGTTCATGATAACGAGCATTCAATACTGAATGCTTAAGAGAATGGCTTTGCAAAAGCGCAGAAAGCTTCTCAGAGTTTTCGATGCTCACCGTGCCAACAAGGACCGGTTGAAGGCGTTTGTAGCATTCTTCTATAAACTTCAACACAGCATTAAATTTTTCCTTTTCTGTACCGTAAATTTCATCATCAATATCAACTCTTTTTACAGGTACATTGGTTGGAATTTTTACTACATTTAATCTGTATATATCACGAAACTCTTCTGCCTCTGTTGCTGCTGTTCCCGTCATTCCGGAAAGTTTATTGTACATACGAAAGTAATTCTGAAATGTGACCGATGCTAAAGTTTGGTTTTCATGCTGAATTTCAAGATTCTCCTTCGCTTCAAGTGCCTGATGAAGACCATCGGAATATCTCCTGCCCTCCATCATACGCCCAGTAAATTCATCAATAATCACTACCTTGCCATCCTTTACTATATAATCTTTATCAGCAGTAAACAGCTTATATGCACGTAATGCTTGGTCTATATAATGAGTCATTATCATGCTGTCAGTATCATAGAGCGAGGAATTTTCAGGAATGAGATTGTATGACCTTAGTAGTTCCTCCACTCGTGAAATACCATCTTCAGTCAAGAATACCGTTCTACCTTTTTCATCTACTTCATAATCGGAGTCAACTAATTTGGTTACTATTTTATTGATATGCTTATATATCTGATTGTTTTCCTCAACCGGGCCAGAAATAATAAGCGGAGTGCGAGCTTCATCAATGAGTATTGAGTCCACTTCATCAACTATTCCGTAGTGAAAGCCTCTCTGAACCATGTCTTCTTGAGAAAATTTCATATTGTCTCGCAGGTAATCAAAGGCAAGCTCGTTATTTGTGGAATACACGATATCTGCACTGTAAGCCTCTTTCCTCTCTTCGTCTGTCAAGTTATTCGTAATAAACGCAACAGAAACCCCAAGAGAATTATATAATTTGCTCATCCACTCTGTGTCTCGTTTTGCAAGGTAGTCATTAACAGTTACGACGTGTACGCCTTTCCCTTCTAAGGAATTTAGATATGCTGCTAAAGTTGCAACGAGTGTCTTTCCCTCTCCTGTTTTCATTTCTGATATCATACCATTGTGGAGCACCATTCCACCAATCAGTTGAACATCAAAGTGCCTCATGTTAAGAAACCTTCGAGAGGCTTCACGCACAACTGCAAATGCAGGTACGAGAAGATCATTTAACGTTTTCCCATTTTTCAATTCTTGTTTGAATTCTTCAGTTTTACCAGCAAGCTCCTCATCAGATAAACTCTGCATTTCTGTTTCTAATGCATTTATTTGCTGAACAATTTTCCTAAAGGATTTTATTATCTTCTTATTTGTTGACCCAAATATCTTTCTTATAAAAAAGAATGACAACGTAAAAATGAAAAATATAAGAATGGCTGTCAAAATTAGCGGAGAATCTAGCATAAACTTAAGTAAAGTCTTATTTAATATGAGATTATATTACTAAATGCAGCCTACAGCAATTACATATTAGATTTGGGGAGTCTTTGGAAAGTCTTTTTTAAATCAAGAATTAAGAGTTTGCCAGGCAATTCCTACCCTCGAAGGCCTTTCTATCAACACATAAAGACTCTATTGCATTATTTTAGGTGTTTGGTAATCTTTAATTCTAGATCAAACAAATTTATAGCAGCCTGTATGAGGTAACTAGTTATGCACGGTAATATCTACCAGCTAAAGGTATTGATGCTATTTTTGCATCGAGGAGTGCTCTATCAGCACTCTTTTCGCTTAGGTACAGAAATAGAAGAGGCCAGAAAATTCGATGATTTAGTATTTGAATGTACCCAAGGTAGTAAGAAAGTATACCGTTTTTTGCAGGCTAAACACACACAAGATGAAGATAACAAGAAAATTGGAGTAGGGAACTTACTTACAAAAGATAAAAGTGGTGAGTTTGGATTAGCAAAGTATTTTGTTTCTTACCTAAAGATCAAAAATAATCAAGATTTTGCAGATGGTAACCTGAAAGATTTTATTATCTGTACTAATATCGATTTTGATCTGGATCAAAGCACAGCACGAAACACAGTGAAGAAGTTGAGGGTAAAAACTTTAGGACCAAACGAGGAAATAGAAATTTTAGTTGAAGTAATCGACACTAGTGATGTCTTTTTTAAAGATGGTGGCACTAGATATAAGTTCTCTTATATTCACAATAACATGATTTCAGTAGTGCAACCAGCATTTGAAAGTGCTGTAGAAGAAGCGATGGAAGAATTAGAAGAGGAGATAAAAAAACTCCAAAACAAGCCAGATCAGAACTCAAAAAGGAAATTGGAAAGAAATCAGACGTGGCAACGTGAATTTGGACGAATGATGAATGAAGGTAGGTTGGAAGACAATATAAAAGAATTTTTTGATAAGTTAGTATTTGCAGTAAATCAGCCCAATGAAATAAAACTAGCGGATATTATCAAAAGTGAGCTAGGCGAGCAATTTAATGATATTGATAGACAGAATGTTTACGCTCGCTTCCAAGAAAAAATGCTAGATTGGTTGAAAGAAAAAGGGAGACGTTTTCTTACACATGAAGACGGAAGAGAATTCTTTCGCAAGATGAAAGAAGAAATCTTAGGAGGCTTTCGATTTGAGGTGAGAAATCCAGTAGGATCGTTCACTGGAAGGACAGAAGAATTACGAGAACTACACAAATTAATACAAAAAAGTCAAGGTGTAGCCACAGTAATATCGCAACTGGTTTCTATTAGTGGGTTGGGAGGAATAGGTAAGACTGAGCTGGCCAAAAAATATATTGAAGAACACAGTAAAGATTATGACAACAATATTATATGGATAAAAGCTGAAACCCATGAAACCATGGTGCAGTCTTTTCTCAGGTTAGCTAGAGATCCTTTAGGCATTCCTACAGAAGATAGGGATATTGAATCTATTGTAAGAGACATATACGCTTTTTTCGCCAAGAGAAAAAGTCTCTTTGTTTTCGATAATGCAGAAGAATATAGAAGTGAAGGTCAAGATGCTGGTATTAGTCAATTCTTACCGTCCCACTTTTTATCATCTGATGATAATAAACCTAGTGTTTTGATTACCTCTCGTAATCAGAAATGGGGAGATATAAAATCATTAACATTGGGTGCATTTACTGAACCAGAATCAATAGACTTTATTAGAAAAGCATTAGGTATAAAAGATGGTTCACAAGAAAATGAAATAAAGAATTTGGCAGAAACATTACAGCATTTTCCTTTAGCTTTGCAGCAGGCAGTTGCATACATAAAAGAAAGGGATATAGCATTAAAGAATGTAGGCTTGAAGTTTGAAATTAGTGATTATTTAAAGAGATACAAAGAGGAAGCAGAAAAATTACTTGATTTTAAGTTTCCTAAAGACAGCGACAATAGCTACACCAAGACAACTTTTATAACCTGGAGAATTACTATTGATAAAATCAAAGATAACCCAGAGTATGGTCAGCAAGCCAAAGAAATCTTGGATATCATTGCCTATATTGCTCCTGACAACATTCCTGCAAAAATGTTTTTAGGGGTAGAACGCAATGAAGAAAAGTTAGGTGATGCTATCCAACTACTTAAACAATATTCAATGATCAACTCAGGAGAAGAGCAAAGCTCAGTCAATATCCACAGGTTAGTACAGCAAGTAACAAGAATAGAGTTAGAAAAACAAGGCAAAGACAAAGTTGTGAAAAAGACTTTTGAGTTACTGGAAGAAAGCTTTCCTTACGGCAGTGATAAATTAGAAGATTATGCTAAGAAACGACAATTATTGCCGCATTTAGAAGCGTTCTTATCACATGTAGATAATTGGCTAACAAAAAATCCTTCAGAAAAACAAACAATAGAAAAGGATTATCTTGTAAATTTGTTAATATGGATAGGCGATGGATATTTTGATTTAGATCCTAGAAGACAAAAGAAGTCGCTTGAACGGGTTTTACCTATCATCAAGAAACATTATGGCTCTGATCATTTTCAAGCTGCTATTACATTAGCAAACCTTGGCATTGCTTATGGTGCTTTAGGTGATCCTCAGAAAGAAAAAGAGTTGCTTGAACGGGCTTTACCTATCTTGAAGACACATTATAGCCCTGATCATTTCGAAGTTGCTAAACTGCTGGCAAACCTAGGTAACGCTTACGGGTATTTAGGCAATTATAAGAAACAAAAGGAATTGCTTGAACGAGCTTTAGCAATTCAAGAGAAACATTGTGGTTCCGATCACTCTGAAGTTGCTAGAACACTGGCAAACTTAGGTAACGTTTATGGTGCTTTAGGTGATCCTCAGAAACAAAAGGCTTTACTTGTGCGAGCTTTACTTACTTTTGAGAAACATTATGGCACTGGTCATCCTGAGGTTGCTAGAACACTAATAAGTTTAGGCACCGCGTATAGGGCTTTAGGTGATCCTCAGGAAGAAAAAGAGTTGCTTGAACGGGCTTTACCTATCTTTAAGGAATATTATGGCTATGATCATTTTGAAGTTGCTAAACTACTAGCAAACCTTGGTATCGCTTATGGTGCTTTGGGTGATCCTCAGAAAGAAAAGGAGCTGCTTGAACAGGCCTTAACAATTAAAGAAAAATATTACAACTCTGATCATTTTGAAGTCGCTATTACTCTGACAAACCTTGGTATCTCTCATGTGGATTTAGGTGACTATAAAAAACAAAAGGAGTTACTTGAACGGGCTTTAGCAATCAAAAAGAAACATTACAGGCCTGACCATTTTGAAGTTGCTGGAACACTGGCAAACCTCGGTAATTCTTATAGGGTTTTAGGTAATCCCCAGAAGGCAAAAGAGTTGCTTGAACAGGCTCTAGCAATTCGAAAGAAACATTACGGCCTCGACCATTTTGAAGTTGTTAAATTACTGGCAACCCTCGGTATCGTTTATGGCACTTTTGGCGATCATCAGAAAGCAAAAGAGTTGTTTGAACGAGCTTTACCTATTTTTGAGAAACATTATGGCTCTGGTCATGTTCAAGTTGCCAAACTACTGGCAAATCTTGGTATTGCCTATGGCGCTTTGGGCGATCACAAGAAACAAGAGGAATTGCTTGAACAGGCCTTGCCTATTTTTGAGAAACATTATGGCCCTGATCATCCGGAAGTTGCTAAACTGCTGGCAGAACTAGATGACATTTAGGTTTTTAGCAATACTGGATTAACAACAATTCATTTGAGCTACACTTCCAAAACTAATCTATTTGGATCTTCTATATAATTTTTTATTTTAACGAGGAAAGTTACTGCTCCTTTGCCGTCAACTATTCTGTGATCGTAAGAGAGAGCAATGTACATCATAGGTCTGATTTCTACTGCATTACCAACAGCAACTGGCCTGTTTTGTATTGAATGCATTCCAAGTATTCCAGATTGCGGAGGGTTTATTATCGGAGTGGAAAGAAGTGAACCGTATACTCCACCGTTTGAGATGGTAAATGTTGCACCTTCCATTTCTGATACTTGTAATTTACCCTCACGAGCTTTTTTGCCAAGAGCAACTAAAGTCAACTCAATTTCTGCAAATGACATCTGATCGGCACTCCGAATAACTGGTACAACAAGACCTTTATCGGTGCCAACAGCAACACCTACGTCATAGTAATGTTTATATATGATTTCATCGCCTGAGATTTCAGCGTTAATTTCAGCAATTTCTTTCAATGCTTGCACCGCTGCCTTTATAAAAAACGACATAAAACCAAGTTTTATTCCATATTTTTTTTCAAAGGCGTCCTTATATTTTGCTCTTAGATCCATGACATTCTTCATGTCAATTTCATTGAACGTGGTCAGTATTGCAGCAGTATTTTGCGATGCTTTCAAACGAGCGGCAATTACTTGCCTTATTTTGCTCATTTTTACTCGTTCCTCTCTTTGCTCTCCATTTACTACACTTTTTGGCAATTCATATTGTTTTATTGCAGGTTGTTCAGCTTTGTTCATATGGCCTATCACATCTGCTTTTGTTATTCTGCCTCCCATGCCAGTTCCTTTGACGCTTTCTGCACTGATTGCATTTTCTTCCATAATTTTACGAGCTGATGGAGCATCTTTTTTAGCAGCACTTTCGCTTTTATCTTCTTTTCTCGCTTCCTCTTTTACTTCTCCCATGGAAAGCTTTGCTAACAATTGATCAGGACTTATTACATCATCTTCTTTTATAAGAAATTCAGTTATTTGCCCTGAAGCTTCTGCAGTTAATTCGAGTGCTGTTTTGTCAGTTTCAATTTCAAAGATCAAGTCATCTACTTTTACTGCTTCTCCAATACCCTTCTTTATTTTTACTATACCTTCTGTAACTGATTCACCACCAAGAGTTTTTGGTGCTCTGATTTCTATAATTTTGCTCATAAAACAACTTCCGTATAAAACTTTCTATAGATTTATACATGAAAAGAGACATGTAATAAACTAATAAATTCATTGAGGCTCTTATCATTTAGAAGTGACAAACGGATAACATATTCCCAAATGTCATTCCAGCACGTGACGCTAGGCCATAAAAATTCCTTGACAAGCTTTGCCATCCCCCCTATCATGAAACTGAAGCTATTTATTTATCTTCGCAATCTGTGCAGGTTAATGACAAAAAACTTAGGGTATTTGGCGTCTCATGTTTAATTTTTCGCACTACGTGCATCGCATGTCTTTAAAAATTTTTAGGTTTTTACCTATATAAGCCGAAACGCGCTTACAAAGCGTTTAAGACAGCAAAAAACGTCAAATTGACAAGGGAGAATTTGAATGCTAGCTACTACGGGGTTTCTTTGCCTTTTTTCCTGCTTAGTAAATTTCTTAAACACTTGCGGTGTAGGTTAGTTGCAAGTTAAAAGCAGCTAAATCGCTCTTAATCAAGCGTTTTAGAATAAAAAAAACGCCGATATTTTAGTACATAGTAAATAGCCAACCACCACGGGGCTTCTTTTGCCTTTTTTTTCGCTTGGTAAATTTTTTAATATTTATAGCTAAACGACAACCGTCATCCCGCTGCTTGTTAGCGGGATCTAGAGATACCGCGAATGAATCGCGGTATGACGGTTAAATAATTCGTCATCCCGCTACGTGTTAGCGGGATCTAGAGATACCGTGACGGTATGACGGTTCGCGGTGGTATGACGATAAGGTTTATACCTTGTCATGCAAGTACTAGAATCCAGTAAGCTTATTTATGCATATAAAAGGTTATTATTTTGTAAAGTCAAAGTTGCTTTTGGTTTTAAGTTAAAGTACAATAAATGCAAAGGTTTATATAAACTGGATCCAAGTAGTCAGCTACTTGAATGACATCAGACAAACAATCGTACACATGCTAGTCAAAATAGGTACCAGAGGAAGCAAGCTTGCAGTTGCCCAGGCTTTGGAAGCAAAACAAAAGTTGCTGGATTCTTTTCCTAACTTATCTATTGAAATTGTTAAAATAAAAACTTCTGGAGATAAGTATGCAAACGCAAATCTTGCTGAAATAGGAGGCAAAGGATTATTCATTAAAGAAATTGAGACTGAATTGCTCGAAAATAATATAGACATGGCAGTTCATTCGCTAAAAGATATGCCTGCGTTTTTCTCAGGGGGTTTAACAATTCCTTGTGTTTTAGAAAGGCTAAGTTCATGTGATGCGTTTATTTCTCATAAACACAATAGCCTTGAGTCTTTGCCACAGCAGGCTACTATTGCCACTTCTTCAATAAGAAGAAAAGTTCAGTTGTTAAATGTTAGACCAGATTTAAATATAGTACCGCTACGTGGAAATGTAACAACCAGATTGCAAAATCAAAGTTTTGATGGAATAATTCTAGCTGAAGCAGGACTCATAAGATTAGAAAAACATCACTTGATTACAGAGGTATTGCCACCAAAAGTTATGTTAAGTGCAGTGGGGCAGGGGGCGGTTTGTATTCAATGTAGAAGGAATGATGTAAAAATTATCGATCTTTTAGAGAAAATTAATAATAATATGTCTTTTATAGGAGTGAAATCAGAGCGCAGTTTTATGAAGACAGTGAATGGTTCATGTTTTACACCACTTGCAGCTTTGGCTGAATATGTGAGCGAAAATATGCTACACCTTCGTTGTATGTTAGCAAGTGGAAAAAATATATACTTCACTGAGCGCACTTCATTTATAGAAGATGCGGAGAAAATGGGTATGGATGCAGGATTAGAGTTGAAATCAAAATGCTTATAAGCTTACCTAAAGTACGTGGAATCTATCGTTATGATGTCTTAATGTCTAAAGCGACGTGGTTAAATGTTGGTGGACGAGCTGATGTATTATTTAAACCATGTGATATTGAAGATTTAACATACTTGATTAAAAATACTGAACTGCCAGTTAGCGTTATTGGTGCAACATCCAACATAATAGTGCGAGATAGTGGCATTCGAGGAATAACAGTAAAATTAGGTAAGGAGTTTGCATATATTAAAAGTAAGGGTAACAACTCTATTGTAGCTGGGGGAGCTGTGCTGCTCAGCAACCTTGCTCACTTTGCGGGAAATCAGCAGATTAGTGGGTTGGAGTTTCTAGTTGGAATTCCAGGAACAGTTGGTGGCGGAATAGAAATGAATGCAGGTGCATATGGTAGTGATATCGCAAGTGTTGTACAATCCATAAAAGCAGTGAATCTAGAGGATGGAAACCTATATGAGTTCTCCAGCGAAGAAATGGGGTATTTTTACCGTGGACATAGCCTAAAAGGAAATTGGATTTTTGTTGAAGCTGAGTTTAAAGGAGTAAACTCAGAGTATGAGCTTATACTGCAAAGGTTAAAGGAAGTTATTGAGAGGAAAAATAAAAGCCAGCCAATAAGAGGAAAAACTGCTGGGTGCATATTCAAAAATCCAAAAAACTACCGAGCATGGGAGTTAATTGATAAATCTGGCTGCCTAAGGTTAAATATTGGTGGAGCTAGAATCTCTAAGAAACATTGTAACTTCTTGCTCAATTACGATAATGCAACTGCATCTGACTTGGAAAACCTTGGCAACAAAGTAAAAGATGCAGTAAAGGATAAATTTAATGTTGAACTTGAGTGGGAAATAAGGGTTTTGGGTAGCTATTAGATAGTTTTTATAGCTTATGTATATTCGTTCAGGAGAACGGCAAATAAGGTAAACAAGTAATCTAAAAAAATAATCATAGAGAAACCGTGAGGTAATGTGGTTAATCTTGTAGAACTTTGCAAGAATCTAGAGAGAAAAATAGCAAAGTTATACCAATTCTCATTATTAGTGAATCAAATAAGCGATATTGTAGAGTTATTTAATTGTGGAGTGAGAAAGAAAGGCAATAGTATGGCTTTTTTTCCATTGTTATCTATCCGTTTATTGTGCAGTGGGAATTGGTATTAGCTGAACGGACACTATTGTTATACTATATCTTATATACAATTGTGCAATATGGACAATGGCAACAAATTTACTAGCGAAATTCAGTGATTTATGATTGATAATTAAAGTTCTTAATTAGTAACCGTTCACACTTAATTCTTCAATCTCACTAATAGAAAGGCCAGTAAATTTGACAATAGTGTTGACATCAACATTGTTAGCCAGCATTGCTTTTGCGACTTCGATTTTTCCTTCGATTTTTCCTTCCTCTTTACCGATTTTGATGCCTCTTTCTTCGCCAATTTGGATGCCTTTTTCAGTAGCAAGGTCAAGTCTGTATTCAAGAATGGCTTCTTCTTTGCGCAGATCCATTATTCTTTCTTCATAAGTTATTAGATCTTTTTCATTCCAGTGAAACTTATCTAATTCATCATATGCTAGCTTTATTATTGGTGATTTTTCCGCAATTTTTCTGAGATCTTCGTCCGTTGTTTCATCTGCATATTTGAAAAAAATAGCCAACGGTCTACTACACTTTCTAGTTGTTCTTCTCTACTCTTAGGAAATTTTGGCAGCTCTATGAAGATAAATTGAAAATCTTTTAAGTCATGCTCATTGGTTTTTTCATCTCTTATGGTATGGCTAGATATATAGTCAAGCTTATCAGGGAATAAGGTACAATTTGAAATCGCGATAAAGAAAATCTTCTTTAAATCAACGTATTTACCAGATTTATCAGCTTGTCTTGAGTAAGCCTTAGCAGCATAAAGTTGTGCGCGTTTTTCAAAGCCTTTATCACGAGCGAGCTGGTTAGGTAAGGAAGTAGTATTGCTACTACTCCCTCCCTTAGAAACGCAGCATGCAGGTTTCCCCACACTACGCTTGAGCCCCTTATCTAAGTCCTTCTTTTCTCGAACCGGCTTGTCCTTCATGATTCCTCAGAAAACATCATTCTTAATGGTGACACCAACAGTAGAGAACCTTCTCTTGAGAAAGAGCTTGCTAACATTTTTGTTTGTTTCACTCTTTCATCAAAATACTTTTTCCATTTTAAGTCAAGTGGATTTGCATCCGCCCTGATTTTAACATGTCGTCTGATAGGTATATCAATCAACCTAAGCAGTCTTAAATACCTTATCTCTTTCGGTTTGTTCTTGCATATGGGTGCAGCAAAGACCCATTGGCGTTGTTTCATTACCTTGAAGTAACGATTCTTTATCCAACGTAATCCTTTACGAGGATGTCTTTTCTTTGCCCATTTCCATAGAGCACACATAATTTCATGGTCTATTTTGTTAAAAGCTCTTTTCGCACACACATGGCTGTAGTAATTTCCCCATCCCCTTAATAGGGAATTGAGCAACTTGATTAGTACGGCCTGAGTGTTCGCTATGTTTGCCTTTATCAATGTACGTGCTTTATTAAGAAGTTTCTTAATACTTTCTTTTGAAGGTTTTATAATTAACTTCTTATTATACCTGCGTACATTACAACCAAGAAAGTCAAACCCTGTTGTAATAGATGTAATTTTTGTTTTCTCTTCGGAAAGGATAAGACCTCTCTCCTGAAGAAAGGACGATACTAGAGGTTTTACTTCATTTTCCAGTACTTCACGTGTGATTCCTGAAATGATAAAGTCATCTGCGTACCTGATTACATTTACTCCACTTCTGATTTTGCTTCTTCTTTTACTGCCAAGTTTACCAAATTGACTTTCCAATGATTTTTCAAGTCCATTTAGGGCTAGATTTGCTAGTATTGGAGAGATGATACTACCTTGTGGGGTACCTGCAGTTGTGGAATACAGAGTTTTTGATTCTAGGAAGCCAGCTTTTAACCAGCTATGAAGAATTTTCTTCTCCATAGGAATATGCTTCATGAGCCATTCATGGTTAATGTTATCAAAACACCCTTTAATATCACCTTCGAGTATCCATTGTAGTTGGTTACGGCTTGCCAGTAACAAGTGACAAGCCACAGTAGCGTCTGCGCAGGATCTTTTTGGTCTAAAACCATAAGAGTGACGATCACTGATCGTTTCAGCTATCGGTTCCAAAGCAAACAAGTATAATGCTTGCATGGCTCTATCTTTTATCGTAGGGATTCCAAGAGGTCTTCTTTTGCCATTAGACTTACTGATGTATATCCGTTTTAGCGGAGAAGGTTTGTATCCTCTTTGTTTTAATAGCTTTATTCCTTGAAATTTTGTGTTGCAAGTTGACCATATTTGACGATCTACACCTGCTGTGTTTTTTCCTTGGTTTTCAGTTACTCTCTTAACCGCCAAAGCTTTGCCGCTAAAAGAGCGTGTGAGAAGGTGTTGTAAAGTTTTCACCTTACCCCATCTGCCTTGTTGGACAGCCTTAACAATACGCCTCTGTAGCCTCATAACAACTTTTTGGCATTTCTTCCAGGGTAACTGGTTCCATGCTTCGGAGTTATTGGTAGGTGCACTTACAGTTGTACTTGTAATCATCTGCTTTCCTACCTTAAGTGGTTAACAAAGTTTCTTGTCATGAGGGACCAAATGGAAGTCTGCTCGTTTTCACGCGAATTAATGTTACAAATTCTATCCATTTCGTTACAAAATGGCATTCGCTTTCTCCATTATCCTTTACCTGCACATCCATCAGCATTCCTTGCGGGTTGCCTGCCATATAGGCGAAAATACAGGCTTATCCTGTTCCTTTTGTCATACAATAGTGGGTTAGGTGGCTTCTCTATACCGGTGGAATTATTATTTGCGTACATCCAGAAATGAAAAATGTAACTCATCCACATTACCTTTTGGTCGGAGCTTATCAGCATCTTTAGCTCTTTAATCGTTACGATACTTATGAAGCTTCACTTACGTTCACCATACCACTAAGCCTAGCCCTCCAACCACATGATGCTTGTAGTTTATGCTTTCTCTCACGATTGAGCATCTTCTTTATCAAGAGGAGGTTCATTGTCCGCGTCGCTCGGCACCAACTGGTTACCCAATTCGCACTGATGCGTAGACTCAGATGGCAAAACATCTGGTTCAATAAGCTTTAGAATCCTTTCAGTTTCTTTCTGAATGAATTCCTCTCCTTTTAAACAATATGACCGAAGGCTTTCAGGTCGCACCATCTCAATTATATACCTGTTCCCACTAGAATCTCTGCAAAGAACATCAACAATGCTTTGTTTATCAGAAGCAATTTCAGGGTCCATAATGGTGCTTAAGAATTCTACTTCTTGTATAGTGTTGACTTCAGTACATCCTAAAAAATCGTTTAAAAAATGGATAAGAATATTCTTATTTTTTTCAGTGCCAAAGATTTTCTTAAATGTTAAATCTAACTTTGGATCGAGAAATTTAGAAAGAGCCATAGTAAAAATACTGAGAAAAGATTAATAATTATACACTATTATTAACAACTATTCAACCATATTTTTAAGTATAGCTATACCGCCGCGGCGCTAACACGTAGCGGGATGACGAGGTTATCGTCACGCTGCCACGAACCGTCATACCGCCGCGGTATCTCTTAACATAGATCCCTTACTTAACCGTCATACCTTAACATAGATCCCGCTAACAAGTAGCGGGATGACGAGGTCATGCCACCGCGCGAACCGTCATACCGTCACGGTATCTCTAGATCCCGCTAACACGTAGGGGAATGACGAGGTCATGCCGCCGCAAACCGTCATACCGCCGCGGTATCTCTTAGCCGCTAACACGTAGCGGGATGACGGTTGTCGTTTAGCTACAAACGTTAAGAAATTTACCAAATGAAAAAAAAGGCAAAAGAAGCCCTGGGGTTATTATCCGCTTTAAAATATTGGCGTTTTTTATGTTTTAAACGCTTGACAAGCAAGATTAAGCTGCTTTTAATTGCAACTAACTTACGCTGCAAATGTTTAAGAAGTTTACTAAGCAGAAAAAAAGACAAAGAATCCCCGAGTTAGCTAGTCTTTTACTATCTCTGTCGAGTATTGGCATTTTTTGATGTCTTGTAACGCTTTATAAGCGCGTTCAGCTTATTTAGATAAAAATCTAGATGTAGATGAAGTTTTGTAAAGACATACAGTATCTATGTACTGCAAAAAATTAAACATAAGACGCCGATACATTAAGTAATCCTTACCTTTTAATCTGCAGATTGGCGAAAGCAAATACAATAGCTTCAATTTTATGATAAGGGGGCTGGCGGAGTTTGTCAAGTAAGTTTTTTGTTTCTGCGAGCTACTACCCTTTCTTGGTGGACTAAAATCACAACAGCTGCAGAACCTAAATTGCTTCATACTACACCTTTCCCCTTTCCCCTGAAACTAAAATCTATATACTTAACTTTAGAAACTTTAAAATAAGATGCGATCTAATATTAGGCAGTTATTTTACTATATAAAGCCTAATCTATCCTATTTTGTCATAGCTTTTATTGCAGTTTTATTTTCAGCCTTAACGATCCTCCTCTTTGGCAGAGGCTTAAGCAATATAATTGATTCTGGCACAGAGCACGATTTTACTACCAAACTATTAGTTGCAATACTTATAGTTTTAGCCATTTCTCTCACTGCATTTACTCGGTTATATTTCATTGGCATTGGCAGCGAGAAAGTTATCGCAAGAATCAGATATGACTTATATAGCAGTATCACTAACTTGCAACCAAGTTTCTTTGAGAACACAGGCGTACAAGATGTTATCTCAGCGTTAATTACTGATACCTCTGTGCTGCAATCAATAATAAACAGCAGCTTACTAACCATATTACGAAATTTTGTGATTCTGATTGGCAGTGTTGCTATGTTATTATATACAAATATACAACTAACTGCGTATGCAGCCGCAATAATACCTATACTACTCATTATCATGACCTCACTTGGAAAAAAAGTGCGTAGCTATGCACGCTTTGCCCAGGATAAATTAAGTGAGCTTGCGTCATTTAGTGAGGAAAATTTTAGATCTATAGTGACTATCAAATCGTTTGTACTCGAAGAAAATGAAAAAACCCGTTTTAAGGAGTATTTAAACTCAGTATCAAAATCATACGTAAAATTAGTACTCTTGCGTGCTATTCTAGTAACTCTAGTTATCACGTGTGTGATAGGTTCACTAGTTGTTTTGCTCTTTTTTGGTATTAAAGAAGTCTTAAGCAATAATATAACTATTGGAGAACTCTCCTCATTTGTGTTTTATTCAGCGCTTGCGGCAGGAGCTATAAATAATTTGAGCGATAATATCAGTGATTTACAACGAGGTCTTGGAATAGTAGAGCGTTTATTTGAATTTAAAAATATGAAAAGCTCTATAGTAGATGCCGATGATCCTATAAAAATTTATAGTGTTCAAAAAGGAATTTCGTTTAATGGTGTAACATTTTTTTATGCTGATAAGCCAGCATTAGATAACGTATCATTTTCTATAGAGGCAGGTCAAGCAGTATCAATTGTTGGACCATCTGGCAGTGGTAAAAGCACCATTTTAAAGCTTCTGCTCCGTTTTCATGATCCAAACAAAGGTAGCATTACTATCGATGGGCACAATATTAAGTCAATTGCGCTAAATGACCTCAGATCGTTGTTTGGCTTAGTGCCACAAGATCACATGATATTTTCTTGCTCAATAATGGAAAATATACTATATGGCAAACCAGGTGCCGAATATGAGGAAGTGAAGCAAGCAGCCATCAGCGCTTATGCGATGGAATTTATTGATAAGCTGCCTGATAAATTTGATACATTTGTAGGAAAAAGAGGATTAAAACTTTCTGAAGGACAAAAACAACGTATTGTAATAGCAAGGGCCATACTCAACAATCCTCAGGTTTTAATACTGGATGAAGCAACCTCTGCCCTTGATTACAAAAGTGAGAACCTCGTGCAAAAAGCATTGAGCAAGTTAATGCAAAACAGAACAACAATCGTAATTACACACAGGCTATCAACCGCACTCAAGACTGACAAGATTATAGTAATTAATCATGGAAAAGTAGAAGAAGTAGGAACTCATGACTTTCTAATGAGTAAAGACGGGCTGTATGCAAAACTGGCGAAGATACAGTGGAATTGAAAGAAAATTTAAATCATACCGTTAGTTGATATGCTAGATTTATAATTAAAATTATTAAATTTTTAATTTTATTATTTTATAATGGTTCCATAGTTATCCGGAAATTTCGTGACCTGTAGTTTCTTTCATTCACGTTATATTCATAGCTTGTTCTATCTTAATGTAATTCCAATTTTGACTGTATAGGAGGTCTCTATGTTAAAACATAACTATAGTGATAAAATCAATAATCGCTATTCATATACTAACAAATTTTCTTATAGTGATGAGGGTGTAGACGAGACGATCAAGGATAAAATCACAACTGAAGATCAGGTAGTAACTGATGATGTTGAAGAGCCTGATGCTGGTAATGATGGTTACAGCGAAGGTATGGCTTTCTCTTACCATGGTTACGGCAACGACTTAATATAAACTCTGATCCAGGAAGATAAAATAGTTAAGATAAACCTTCAACTAGTCCCACTTATTCACTATACTGCTATAGATTTTATAGCAATATAGTGAATGAACATTTTTAAGCAGATTTCCTCTCTAATCTTTAGTAAATTGAATGAGTTGAAACAAAGGGGTGTTATAAGCACAAGTGCAGCAAACTTTATCATAGAGCCTCCAAGCAATAGAGTCCATGGAGACATTTACACAAATGTTGCTATGGTGCTTGCAAAGCATGAAAAGAAGAATCCCATTGAAATTGCAGAGGTTTTAGCCAAAGAATTTGAACTTTTTGATGAAGTTGCAAAAGTGGAAATAGCAGGCTCTGGTTTCATCAACATGCACTTAAAAATAGAAGTGTGGCATGGAATTTTAAAACAAATAAATGAGCTAAAAACAGAGTTTGGCACCCTAGATATAGGGAACAATCAGGCCATTAATGTTGAATTTGTATCTGCAAATCCAACTGGTCCACTGCATATTGGTCATGCAAGAGGGGCAGTATTTGGTGACGTTCTGGCAAATTTATTGAAAAAAGTTGGTTATAAAGTTACTAAGGAATACTATATTAATGATGCTGGAGCGCAGATAGATACGCTAATTCGGTCAGTATATTTGCGGTATAAGGAAGCTCTGGGAGAAAAAATCAGCATCGAAAAAGGTTTATACCCAGGTGAGTATTTAAAACCAATAGGGACTGGGCTGGCCAAAAAATATGGCGCAGAGCTTCTAGAAAAGCAAGATAATCAAGTGATTAGAGACTATACTTTAAGTTCTATCTTAGAAATCATAAAGGAAGACATGAACTTACTTGGAGTAAATCATGATGTTTTTACTTCAGAGTATGAGCTACAAAAAAGTGGCAAAATTGAAGAGAGTATAAAGATATTGTCTGACAAGGGTCTAGTGTATGAAGGGTACCTGGAGAAACCAAAAGGCAAAGAAAGCGAAAATTGGACTTCCAGAAAAGAGATGCTATTTCGCTCTACAAAATTTGGTGATGACGTTGACCGTGCATTGAAGAAAGAGGACGGCAGTTGGACTTATTTTGCCTCGGATATCGCTTGCCATTTTGATAAGATATCGCGTGGTTTTAACAATATGATCGTAGAGCTTGGTAGTGACCACGGCGGTTATGTCAAAAGACTCAAAGCAGTCGTCTCTGCGCTCAGTGATGATCAAGCAAAAATAGAGGTAAAACTGCATAATATTGTGAATTTTTTCGAGAACGGCAAACCTGTTAAGATGTCCAAAAGATCAGGAAACTTCCTAACAGCAAGAGATGTAGTGGAAGAAGTTGGCAGGGACATAACTCGTTTTATAATGCTAACACGCAAGAATGATATGGTCTTGGACTTTGATTTTGCTAAAGTTAAAGAACAGTCAAAAGACAACCCTATTTTTTACGTGCAATATGCGCATGCTCGTGCTCATTCGTTAATGCGTAATGCTCCAAAAGAGCTCCCAACAGCAGATCCTTCACTTTTAAGGACAGGTGGAGAGCTCTTCCTCATAAAAACCTTAGCAAAGTGGCCAGATGTGGTAGAAATTGCAGCAAGGCTTTGTGAGCCACACAGAATTACTTTCTACTTACTTGAAGTTGCAGAAGCGTTTCACGTTTTATGGGGGTATGGCAAGAGTGATTTAAACATGCGTTTCATACTGGAAGACAACTTAAACCTCACCGCTGCAAGAATGTTTCTCGTGCAGGCCTTAGCACACGTCATCGCTTCTGGACTTTCTATCTTCAATATAGAGCCTTTGGAAGAGATGAGTTGATTTTTTTATGCAAGATTGTTTTTTCAACGAATAGAGAAGTTGACAAAATTAAGTAAAAATGTTATAGTTTATAGTAGTATTTTCTGGTTAATATATGGCTCACAGTCAAAAAAAGCTCAATGTTAATGTAAGTTTTGACAGTAAATTGGCTCAGTATCTTACAGAAATGGCAGAGACTCAAAATAAAACTATTCCTGAAGTTTTAGTAGATTTAGTGGAAGAAGAGTTCGAAGAAGATGTAGAGCTATCCAAAATAGCTGACGATCGCCTCTCTGAAGGTGAAGAAGAAGTAGAGGATGATGAAAACATCTGGAAATAAAACTTACACTATAAAATTCTTAAAAAATGTTATTGAAAAAGAAATTCCAGCTCTTCCGGCAAAGATTAAATTAATGGTTCAGGAGGCCATAAAGAAACGCCTTACAGTTGATCCTTTTAATCTAGGAAAGCCTTTATGTCATAGCTTTAGAGGGCAATATAGGATAAGGGTTAGCAACTACCGTATAATTTACATCATAAATCATTCAGAACGTAAAGTACTTATTACTGCAGTGGGGTATAGAAAAAACATTTACAAACACAGAAGATTACACAATTAAAAATATAAGAAAGATCTCACCGCTGCAACTTGTCCAAGCCTTAGCACACGTCATTGCTTCTGGACTTTCTATCTTTAATATAGAGCCGTTAGAAGAAATGAGTTGATTTTTTTTTGTTACAATATGTAATGATCAAAATATTATTCAAAGTAGGGTAAAGTTATGACGATCAGTTTTAGGGAGTATTCAACTGTATTCACTGAAGTTGCGGAACAGACAGATTTAAATGGAAATAACATAATTGAAAGAATAAAAGGGCATTAGCATAGATCCCGCTAACAAGCAGCGGGATGACGGTTGTCAGGGTGTCAGGCTAGTACCTTCTCTTGTCATCCCAGTGCCCAGACACTGGGATCCAGAAAAGTTTGCTTGTGAACAAGCAAACTAGCATGGAAAGTGGTTACAACATTTTCGATGAGATTATATGGAAAACTGTATTCCAGTGTCAAGCACTGGAATACATCACAGGGGCACTGGAATGACACCCTTTACGGGCTCTTAAATTGCAACTATAAATGTTTAAGAAATTTACCAAATGAAAAAAAAGGCAAAAGAAGCCCCATGGTGGTTGGCTATTTACTATGTACTAAAATATCGGCGTTTTTTTTATTCTAAAACGCTTGATTAAGAGCGATTTAGCTGCTTTTAACTTGCAACTAACCTACACCGCAAGTGTTTAAGAAATTTACTAAGCAGGAAAAAAGGCAAAGAAACCCCTTAGTAGCTAGCATTCAAATTCTCCCTTGTCAATTTGACGTTTTTTGCTGTCTTAAACGCTTTGTAAGCGCGTTTCGGCTTATATAGGTAAAAACCCAGAAATTTTTAAAGACATGCGATGCACGTAGTGCGAAAAATTAAACATGAGACGCCAAATACCCTAAGTTTTTTGTCATTAACCTGCACAGATTGCGAAGATAAATAAATAGCTTCAGTTTCATGATAAGGGGGTTGGCGAAGGGTGTCAAGTAATTCCGTTCCTTATGGGTAAAAAAAGAGAAACTCTAAGTTGCAGCCGCACAATGTTTCTCTTTTCTGCTGTTGATGATTATTTCGCCTATTGTAACTGCCGCTAGAATAAAGCAATAATATACCTGTGTTAATAAAGAAATAGGTGATACAGAGGCGATGCTACCTGCTAGCAATAGTTGGGAACCATAAGGTAAGATACCTTTTGTAGCACAAGCAAAAACATCTAATAAGTATGCGCTGCGATGTGGCGCAATACTGTGTTTTTGTGCAAGCCTTTTTGCAATGCCACCACTTAGTAAAATAGCAATGGTATTATTGGCAACTAAGGTAGTAAACATAGACGCAATTCCTGCTATCACAAATTCAGCTTTAGTTTTTGTGATATTGCTTTCATCGATGAGTTTATGCAACGCTTTTTGACCTTGCTTGTACATTATATGGCTCAATCCACCGATAAATAGAGCAAATATCACTATTTCGTTTACTTTTTTGAAACCGTCATACACGTCATGAGGAAATTGAATGATAGCATAGTCAAAAAAAGTTATTCCTAGCACACCAGCAATAATTATGTTTATAGTTATTGTTACTAAAGTGGCGACTTCAAGCAGCCCCATGATTATTAAAGAAATGTAAGGAATAATTTTTATTATAGAATAATAATCTAAATTTGATATAGAAATAATTTTTGTACTATTTGAGGCAACTGCTAGGTAGATGAGTGTTATAATGCTGGCAATAAGTGCAACTTTAGAGTTCATTTTAAGTTTATCTTTTGCTGAAGCTTCCTGTGAAGAAACAGATGCAATGGTGGTATCAGATATCATCGAAAGGTTATCGCCAAACATGGCACCACCTACTACAGTTGCAGTTCCTATTTCGAGACCAAAAGCTCCACTTTTTGCCAGATTAACAGCTATAGGTACCATCAGCGCAACAACTCCCATAGATGTGCCAATTGCAGTTGAAATAAAAGCAGAAGCCAAAAATACTCCAGGCAGCAGTAATCTTGCTGGAAGGAAATTAAGAATTAAATTAGCAACAGTGTCTGCGCTACCGATTGATTGAGTCACCGCAGAAAATGCTCCAGAAAATAAAAAAATTAAACACATAGTAAGGATGTTTTTGTCACCCATGCCCTTGATAACAGTATCGATGTTATGCTGAATTTTATTTGTACCACGTGAGACAGCAAAAAATAGTGCTGGTAATAAGCAGATTACTGGTGAAACCTGATGAAGTGGATTATCAGTTCCGATAAAAGAAAAATAAGCACCACTTCCAAGATACAAGATTAAAAAAATAATCAAGGGGACAAAAGCTGTCATTTTACTGTACCTAAAATTATAACTATAACTAATTAAGTGGTTTTAAGCAAGTTTGGTTTTCACTAGTTCTACAGGAAGTCAATAGCAGAGTTTTAAACTTCATATTTAATCTACTAAATAAATAGCACATGTAGCTTATTGCTTGACAATAGGATCTAATTGTTGTCTAGATTCCAGCATCACGCGCACAACTGTACGAACATTTGTTTGCGAAGAAATGTTATAGCTGGTTTTGCCTCAAACACAAAGATGTCATCCGAGTAGCTGACTACTTGGATCCAGAAAATTTTGCTGCGAGTAAGCAAATTTGTTTGGTGAGCATAGAAAGTGGAATGTGTAAGCGCAGCCTCAACAGGTTGTCATCCAAGTAGCTGACTACTTGGATCCAGATTGGATACTGAGTTGGTGAGTATAAAAGTATAGCTAACGCGAGCTCTACGTCATACCGCCGCAGAATAATTAACCGTCATACCGCGATTCATTCGCAGTATCCCTTCGCGGTATCCCTTAGCCGCTAACAAGCAGCGGGATGACGAGCTTATCGTCATGCCACCGCGAACCGTCATACCGCGATTCATTCGCGGTATCTCTAGATCCCGCTAACAAGCAGCGGGATGACGGTTGTCGTTTAGCTATAAATATTTAAGAAATTTACTAAACAGAAAAAAAGGCAAAAGAAGCCCCGTAGTTGGCTAATTACTTACATTATACTTTCAAGTATGGCGTTTTTTTATTCTAAACGCTTAATAACCGCGACTCAGCTGCTTTTAAATGCAACTAACCTTAGCTATAAATGTTTAAGAAATTTACTAAACAGAAAAAAAGGCAAAAGAAACCCTAGGGTAGCTAGTTATTCACTATCCATTTTTTAAGTTGGCGTTTTTTTATGTTTTAAACGCTTTATAGGCGCGTTTCAGCTTATGTAGGTAGAAGTTTGATAAAGACATAAGGTGCACATAGTGCAAAAAATTAAACATGAGACGCCAGATACGTGAGTTTTTTTGTCATTTAATCTGTACAGAGAAGATAAATAAATAGCTTCAGTGTTTATGATAAGGGGGCTGGCGGAGTTTGTCAAGCAAGTTTTTTATTTCTAGCGGTTGTTGCCAAAAACTATACAAGAAGTCTATTGAAATTACGTATATCAATCGTTGTAAAATCACACAATTGCTCTGTAGAGCTATGCCCTGTAATAATTACTATACCATTTTGCTCAGAGCGTATTGAGATTAGGTTCAGCACTAATTCACACGTTGCACTATCAAGATTACAAAATGGTTCATCTATCAGCCAAACGTTTGCATTAGAAATCAAGAGGCGAGCAAGCGCAACTCTCCTTTTCCAGCCTGCAGAAAGTTCGCCATATCTAATATTAAGTACAGGTTGCAACTGCAAGCAACAAATAGCTGCCACAATCAATTCTCTAGTATTTCGTATTCCTGCCCAGAATTCTACGTTTTGAGCAACAGTTAAGCTATCTTTACAGGCATTCTTATGGCCTATATAGACCATAGAAGATATATAGGATTTTGGATCATCATATATATCTTTTCCGCAGTGCCTTATATTGCCTGATACCGGCGGTAAAAGTCCAGATAAACTTCTAATTAAGCTGGTTTTACCACTACCATTTGGACCAGTGATTAGAATCTTTGATTTTAGCTCAGCTTTAAAACTGAGATTCTTAAATAGTACCTTATTATTACGAGTGCAGGATAAATTTTCACATTCAAGCATGGATTATCTGCCCTTTCCCTTATGTTTACCTTGAGTTGAAGCCTGAGCTTTTACAAACAGCTCCCAAAATCCTTTCTGTCCGCCTTCTCTATGTATCAATTGTGCAAAACGCTGCATTAAACCATTACCCATCATAACCATCTTTGTCCATTTACCTACCGGTTTTGCTATGTCAACTATTTCTGGATCTTCTTTATAAACTTGCACATCTTTTTGCTTCTCACGCAGTATTTCCTGTTGTTTCATCAACTCTTTTTGCTTATTTTTTTGATATAATTCATTGAATTTTCTGTCTTCTTCCCACTCTTCTTTAAAAACTTTTCTAGGAAATATGATTTTTCTAATGCGATTTTTGTATATTTTTCTCAAAAAGAGAAATACTTTGACTATAGCAAGTAATGCTATACTATATATAATAATTTGTCCGAAAGACATTTTCTGTACTCAGCTTACGCCACATTATATTATACCATAATTATAGAAATTGTGCAATTTTTGTGTGAGTAAAGACAGTATAAAAGTAATACTGCTCTATTTCGTAAACTGGACAAATATCTGACGAATGGGCTTGTATGTGGTAAGGTTTATTTCTATACTTTTTAAAGAATTTAGAAGTGAAACAAATATGAACTGCTACAAGACTCACACGTGTGAAGAATTAAGAAAGAATGATGTAGAAAAGGAAGTTACCCTTTCTGGATGGTTATATCGTAAGCGCGACCATGGTAACCTAATTTTTGTTGATTTAAGAGACTTCTACGGAATCACTCAGCTAGTATTTAATAATGACAAAGACTTTTTTGATGAGATATCAAATTTAAAATTGGAGAGTGTAATTACTGTTACAGGAATAGTTGAAGCTAGAACTGAAGATACGGTAAACAGCTCTATTTCTACCGGAGAAATCGAGGTGATAGTCAACAATTTGCGCGTTGAGTCGGAAGTTGAGTTCCACTTTGATGAAGAAATAGCAAAAGAAGAAAGAAGTATATTGGCAAGCATTACCGGCGAGCAAGAATACCCAGAAAACATGAGATTTAAATATCGATTTCTTGACTTAAGACGTGAAAAAGTCCGCAACAATATTATTTTGCGCTCACAAATTATTGCAGAGCTCCGCAAGCTCATGATAGAGCGAGGATTTTTAGAGATTCAAACTCCAATACTCACTGCTTCCTCTCCTGAAGGAGCACGCGACTACCTAGTGCCAAGCAGGCTAAATCCTGGCAAGTTCTATGCATTGCCACAAGCTCCGCAGATTTTCAAACAGTTGCTCATGGTTTCAGGGTTTGATAAATATTTCCAAATTGCACCGTGTTTTCGTGATGAAGACGCAAGGGCTGACCGTTCTCCGGGAGAGTTTTATCAGCTAGATCTTGAAATGTCTTTTGTAACTCAAGAAGACATCTTTCAGATTATTGAGTCTACCTTATATAGAGTGTTTGCTAAATTTTCTCGCAAGTCTGTCGATAAAGATTTTCCACGCATTACATACAAAGAGGCAATGCTTAAGTATGGTTCTGACAAGCCAGATTTGCGTAATCCACTATTAATCAGCGATGTTACAGAAATTTTTCGTGATTCAGGGTTCAATATTTTCAAAAGCAATATTGAGCGTGGTATGGTAGTGAGAGCCATCCCTGCACCTAAAACAGCAGAGGAACCACGCAGCTTCTTTGATAAAAAGATAGAACATGCGCAAAAAGAATTCGGTGCTAAGGGTCTCGGATATATAACGTTTGATAAAGATGGAACTGCGAAAGGCCCAATTGCTAAATTTCTTGATGAAAATAGGCTAAACCACATAAGAGAAGCAACAAACATAGAGCCAGGAGATAGTGTATTTTTTGCTTCTGACAAAGAGAATGAGGCGGCAAACATTGCAGGAAAAGTACGCACTCTTTTAGGGTCAGAACTCAGTCTTATAGATGATAATATCTTCAAGTTTTGTTGGATCATTGATTTTCCATATTTTGTATATGACGATAAAAGTAAAAAAATCGATTTCTTTCATAACCCATTCTCCATGCCACACGGTGGTCTGAAAGATTTAGAGGACAAAAATCCACTGGATATCCTTGCTTACCAATATGATCTTGTTTGCAATGGAATAGAACTGTCAAGTGGGGCGATTCGTAATAACAAACTGGATATCATGTATAAAGCTTTTGCCATTGCAGGTTATAGCCGGGGAGAAGTTGATACAAGATTCGGTGCACTTGTACGTGCATTCAGATTTGGTGTTCCTCCTCATGGTGGAATAGCACCAGGAGTTGATAGAATAGTTATGCTGCTTGCTGATGAGCCAAATATTCGTGAAGTAATCTGTTTTCCTATGAACCAGCAAGGTGAAGATGTTCTAATGGGTGCTCCTTCCAAGGTGGAGGATAAGCATTTACGTGAATTATCCTTGAAGGTTATTGAATGAAAAATTTTATAGCAAGGAGCACCGGTTAATGATATATTAGGTTATGTTAAATTGAAAGACCATGAATAATATCCAAAAAGCAATACTATCGGGCATGATCTGTAACATGATTGTGTGGTATGAACTCACTCTTTTTGGAGTATTAACAGATACAATCATCAACGTTTTTTTCCCATCAGAAGATCATTATTTGAGTACACTCAAATTCCTTGGTGTTTTTGCAATTGGTTTTGCGTTTAGACCAATTGGTGCAGTAATTTTTGGTTATATGGGAGATAAGTATGGCAGAAGAAAGACTTTACTTACTTCAGTAATATTAATTTCAATATCATCCACAATTATGGGAATTATACCTGGGTATAAAGAAATAGGGTTGCTTTCACCTGTATTGCTTGTGTTTTGTAGAATAGTGCAAGGAATAACTGCAGGAGGTGAAACAAGCATTAATACAGCATTTACGATAGAGCATTCAAAAGATAAAAAAAATCTAGGTTTCTTAGGAAGTATGAAGCCCTTTAGCGGAGCCCTTGGAACGCTCTTATGCATAACAATGATATTTATCTGCAAAAGAGTTACAGGTGAGAACTATGAAATATGGGGATGGAAGTTGCTTTTTTATTTTTGCTTTTTTTGGGGGACAATAGGTTTTTTAACTAGGTACATATTAAAAGAAAGCTTAGCATATAAAACTAATAAGTACGCTAATAATTTAGCACATTCACCATTGTTAGAACTAGTAAGAAACTATAAAAGACCGCTTATTATTTCAATCAATCTGGGAATTGCTCAGAATGCAATTGTCTACGCAGCAATAATGTTTTATAATATATCAATAAAAGAGCTAGTTATTTTATCTATTAGTGTTAAAGATTTAATGAGGATAGTAATACAGGTTGTATTTGCAGCATCTGCGGTACTTTTTGCAATTTTATCTGATAAAGTTGGAAGAAAACGCGTAATGATTCCTGTACTGATTATGCTATCTCTGATTGGTACATGTGTATTACCATTATTATCTTCCGTTAACCACTATGTCGTAATAATAACTTACTTATTGATTACTATACCAGTAGGTGCATCTTTTGGAATATATGGTTCTGTTATTTGTGAACTGTTTCCAACAAAAGTAAGATGCACTGGCGTAAGCTTAGCAAATAATATATCTGCAGGAATTTTTGGTGGCCTTTCTCCATACATATGCATGTGGCTTATAGAAAAAACCGAAACAAAACTTGCAGCAGGCATTTATCTTACTGCCTGCGCATTAATTAGCCTAATATCTGTGCTTCAAATTAAAGCCAAAGACAGAAAAGTTGATTGGTGAAATCGTTTCAGTCGAAAAATAGCGCTTCAATGGATTTTTCGATGTGTTTAGTGATAGGAGCGGTGATAGTGATTTCTTTATTGTTTGGCAGTTTTAAAGATAAAGAATGCGAATGAAGGTGAATTTTATTTGCTATCCCATCAATAAAAGCTTTTTTACCACCATATTTACCGTCACCAAGAATAGGGCAATTTATATGAGCTAAATGTGCACGTAACTGATGGGTTCTGCCGGTAATTGGTTGTAATTTTAAATAAGCAACATTGTGTTTGGATTTTGCTATAATTGAAAAATGCGTAGTGGCATTCTGAGGTGAATTTTCATCAACGACCACTTTTTCTTGACCTGAAACATATTTTTTCACCAATGGATAGTCTATTGTTCCACTATCCTTGCTCGGTATGCCAGAAGTTAATGCTAAATAAGTTTTTTTTACTCTTCGTCCTTTAAATTCTTCCATAAGGTATCTGGCAACATTAGCGTTGCGTGCGAATATTATCACTCCACTCGTATCTCTATCTAGCCTATGGACAATTTTAAATGTTTCTCCCTCTCTTATTTGGTCAAGCAAATCACTCATGCTAATCTTTACTTTTACGCCACCTTGAACGATGACCCCTGCGGGTTTGTTTATAGCTAGTATATATTCGTCTTCATATAATATGTTCTCTCTTAGTAGATTCACTAACTTTTCATTATATTTGCGATCAGAATTAGCGTTTTCAATATAATTCAAGTGCTTCAGCGTTATAGTTTGCCCAGAATTTACTCTATCACTGGACTTTGCTTTGCAATCATCAACTTTGATTAATCCTTTCCTTAAAGATTTTTCAATTACAGATTGCTTTAGATCAGGAAAGATTCTTCTGATGTACCTATCCAGCCTAACGTTATCGTCTTCTATTAATATGGTTTTTATACTTTGTAGCATTCCATTATTTATAATGAATATCTAGTGAAATGTCAATTATTGGTGTCATTCCAGTGTCAAGCACTGGAATGACACCGAAGGGGCTACTGCCGTCATAAAGGAACCAGTGTCAGCTACTCGGATGACAGGAGAAGGAGACTACTGAGATGACAGCTAGCCTGACAACCGTCATCCCGCTGCTTGTTAGCGGGATCTAGAGATACCGCGAATGAATCGCGGTATGACGGTTCGCGGCGGCATGACGTAGAGCTTGCGTTAGCTATACTTTTATACTCACCAACTCAGCTGGATCCAAGTAGTCAGAGCACTGGGATGACAAAAAAAGGAGGGCACTTGGATGACGGGAGAAGGAGCTATTTGGATGACATCGTTTACTATACAATGTTTGTACAGTTCTGGATAAAAAAATTAGCTAACAAATTTATAAACATCAGTATACAGCTCATCAACGCTTGGTTCTTTACTATTTTTGGCAAAATCTTCCGACTTTTTTACTAAATCACGTATTTCCTTATCAATTACTTTGCACTCTTCTTCTGAAGCCATTTTATTATCTGTCATGTATTTCTTTAAAGTGCTTATAGGGTCATGATTTTGCTTCATATCTTCAACTTCTTCTTTTAAGCGATAAGTAGCAGGATCTGACATTGAGTGACCGCGATATCGATATGTCTTCATTTCAAGCAGGATAGGCCCTTTTCCGCTGCGTGTGTGTTCCGCTGCTTCGCTTGTAGCCTCATAAACAGAGAAAAAATCCATTCCATCAACTTGTTTTCCAGGAATACCAAAACTTTCTCCTCTTTTATATAACTCTGTTACTAAAGTTGACCTTTGCACGGAGGTTCCCATTGCGTATTCATTATTTTCTATGATGTAAACCACAGGCAACTCCCACAAAGATGCCATATTAAACGATTCATATACTTGTCCTTGATTTGCAGCACCGTCGCCAAAATATGTAAATACCACATTATCTTTTTTCTTATATTTATTAGCAAATGCTATTCCTGTGCCAATTGGAACTTGTGCTCCCACTATTCCATGCCCGCCGAAGAATTTTTTTTCAACGTCAAATACGTGCATCGAACCACCTTTACCTTTCGAGCATCCTGTTTCTTTGCCGGTAAGCTCTGCCATTACAACATTTGGATCAGAATCACATGCGAGCATTAAGCCATGGTCTCTATAACTTGTGATAAAAGCGTCACCTAATTTTGATGCAGCTTGAGTTCCAACTGCAACTGCTTCTTGTCCTATTGATAGGTGACAGAACCCGCCTATTAATCCCATCCCATATAATTGTCCTGCTTTTTCCTCAAATCTGCGTATGAGTAGCATTTTCCTGTAGAATCCAATTATCTGTTCTTTAGTGAAATTTTCTGCTTTCATATCGATTTCTTTTTCATTAAACTAACACAATACCAGGAATTTTAAATTTTTGCTAATGAACTATTACCACTGGCTTGAGGCTTTTCACGTTATCTCTGTTATCATGTGGATGGCAGGTATGCTTTATTTACCCAGGCTTTATGTCTACCATGCAACTGTAAAACCGGGATCGGAAAATGATAGCTTGCTTCAAACAATGGAAAAGAGGCTACTTAGATATATCATAAACCCTGCAATGCTTTTCTCACTTGGTCTTGGAATTACACTAATGGTTATTAGGGAAGCATATCGTGAAGGATGGTTTCATGTAAAAGCATTTGCAATACTTTTGATGTTAATTATTCATATGCTACTTGCAAAATATAGGAAAAATTTTGCAATGGGTTCGAATAAGAAGTCACATATTTATTTTCGCGTTTTAAATGAAGCAGTTACAGTATTGATAATAGTTATAGTTATTATGGTTGTTGTAAAACCTTTTTGACTGACCTTACCCAAAAAAAGCAGAAAGCTCGTATCTGTTCAGATGCATGGCTAATGTACAATACTGAAATAAAAATTCCAGTGCTCCCTTTCTTGTCATCCCAGTGCTTGACACTGGGATCCAGCTTTCTTTACAAATTCACCAAAAGTGCTTCATTCTATAACGCAAAACCCATACTCACCAAACTCAATGCATTACTTGCAATTAAGTCTCCTGGATGCCAGTGTCAAGCTACTCGGATGACACCATTCTTTTTCCTGGATCCCAGTGTTAGCTACTTGCATGACACCATTCTTTTTCCTGGATCCCAGTGGGCTTTGTTGCATCGCTAGCTATGATGGATAAAGATAAAAAAGGTAGAGAATATCAGTAGCTTATTATTCTGGTATTTATAACAAGAACGGTCAGTGAATACCTAAATTTGAGTAAAAGAAATTTCACTACCACTCACTAATCCGGCTAAAATTCAAGAATTTCAATGCTTTAGCTATTTTCAATAGAATTAAATTTATTAATATAAATAATAAATTACTATTCTTAAATTTGATCAGATTGATTGCAAAAAAACAAGATTTTCAATAGGTTGCTTATAATCCTAACTATAGTTAGCCTTTCATAAGTAGCGATGCAACAAAGCCATCCCAGTGTCAAGCACTGGGATGACAAGAAGAGGGCACTGCCCTCTTGGATGGAAGCCAGTGTTAGCTACTTTCATGACACCCTGACAACCGTCATCCCGCTACTTGTTAGCGGGATCTAGAGATACCGTGATGGTATGACGTAGGGGTTGCCGAGAACTTGTCATCCCAGTGCTTGACACTGGGATCCAGTTTTTCGTATAATTTTGTCAAAATCTATTGTGCTAGCAAGTTCACTAGCGTCACGCGCTGGTCTGTTAGACATTTACGTGTAGGGTGAAGAAATTTTGAAAAAGACATACCAAATATGAAAGGCCTATATATTAAAACTTACGGCTGTCAGATGAACGTTTATGACTCCGTTTTAATGGAAAATGTAATTAAACCTTTGGGGTTCAACGTTGTTAGTGATGCAGGGAAAGCCGATTTAGTGATACTGAATACTTGTCACATTAGAGAGAAGGCAGCAGAAAAACTTTACTCAGAGCTTGGGAAGATTCATTCGTTACGAAAAGAAATGACTATAGTGGTGGCTGGGTGTGTAGCGCAAGCAGAGGGAGAAGAAGTGTTCAGAAGGGCTCCTTTTGTTGATATTGTTGTTGGTCCGCAGAGTATCGCTACCTTACCGGAGCTGATAGTCAAAGCAAGCAGAAGTAAAGGTCATGTAATAAACACTGATTTTCCTGAAGTTGCAAAGTTTGATAAATTGCCAGATGAATGCTATGGCAATAGCCAGGGGTCTTCTGCGTTTCTTGCCATACAAGAGGGTTGTGATAAATTTTGTACGTTTTGTGTAGTGCCCTATACTCGTGGAGCTGAGTATTCACGGCCAGTGAATGAAATATTTCGTGAAGCATTGAAATTAGTTGCAAATGGGGCAAATGAGATCAATTTGCTTGGTCAGAACGTCAATGCTTACCATGGGGAGTGCGAAGGGGAAGTGTGGGATTTAGGAAAATTAATTAGTCATATTGCTAAAATTGAAAAGCTAGAGAGGATTCGTTATACAACTTCTCATCCAAGAGATATGCATGAATCTCTCTACTTGGCACATGCGGAAGAGCCAAAGCTCATGCCGTTTGTTCACCTGCCTGTGCAGTCTGGTTCGAATAAAATATTGCACGCGATGAACAGGAAACACACTGCAGAGGAGTATTTGGAAATAATAGACAGATTTCGCAAATTGAAACCTGAAATCGAATTTTCTTCTGATTTTATTGTTGGTTTTCCTGGAGAAACCGAAAAAGATTTTGAAGAAACTATGAAATTAGTAGAAAAAGTTAGATATGCTCAGGCTTATAGTTTTAAATACAGCCCAAGACCAGGCACACCGGGAGCGGAAAGAAAAGATCAAGTACCAGAAGAGGTTAAAACAGAGCGCCTTCTTCGTTTACAGAAATTAATTAGTAAGCAACAACTTGAGTTTAACCAGAGTATGGTAGGTAAAACTATACCTATTCTATTTAGCGATAAAAAAGGTAAACACCAAAACCAAATTATTGGTAAAAGCCCATATATGCAATCAGTGTGCATTGATGATTCTGAAGGTAAATACAGGGACAAAATAGTAAATGTGAAAGTGTTGGAAGCTCGGCAGAGTAGTTTGCTGGGGTGTGCATTTCACTGATTTTAAGCAGCGTTAAATATAAATCTTAAGCAAAGAGTATTGAAAAAATGCAATCATAATCTTTTTCAAAAGTTACAAAGTTTAATTGCTACCTCTGCTGAACGGGTACCTTAAACCTACAAATTTGAGCTTACCTATATCAATTTTTTGTACAAGATGAGTTAGTAACAACTTTATGTATAAAATTGAAGAAGAATAAAAATACAATAACGAGCATTAAATTAAATATTCCCACCTTTAAAAAACCCTCTTTATATATTTCTAAAGATTCTAAATAATTTATTTTACCATTTACTGAAGGAACTGACATAAATTTTGATATTGCAACTCCGGCTAGGTTAGAAAACGCTAATGACAGCATTACTATACCCATCACTACTCCTCTAAGGTTTTTGGGGGCTAGTGTAGTTGCTTGTTCTTGGACTAATGGAGCAATACATAATTCTCCCAGTCCCATAAAGGAGATAGCAATTATTAAATATAAGTATTCTACTTTACCTTCAATGTTAGAGTTTAAACATCCTATGTACAGTGTGAAAAAACACATAGCCATTGTCAGAAGGCCAAGGGTAAACATGGAAGTTGCATATTTTTGCTTAAACTTCATGTATGTTCCAAAAAGAAAGCCAAATATTATAATTGACAAAGGATTTATGGCTTGAGAAACTGAAGCTGGGATTGTTATACCTAATACATTGTTAATAACGTTTCTTTCGGTGAATAAGTTAACCAAAGAGCCAAGCTGCATTTCTAAAGCAAAAAAACACAAGAAAAATACCACAAGAATAGATAATGCCACTAATTTTCGTCTTTGTTCTGCTGATAATTTAGATATTATATAAATAAATATGCCCAGAGCTGTTATTCCAATAAATATGAGCATATTAGTAAAAAATTCACTATGTATAAGCATTTTAGCAATTATTGATGATGACAGAAAGCTTCCTATCAATACTATACCAAAAATTTTAATCCCTAATATGCGCTTATTCATAAGCTCTGGATAAGGAGAAAGGCCGCTATCTCCTAAAAGATTCTGAAATTTGAGAAAAAAGATTAGCCCTATAGACATCCCAATACCAGCTAAACCAAAGCCGTAGTGCCAGCCAAACAAGTGGGCTACATAACCACATGAAATAGAAGCCAATATTGCTCCAATATTCACACCTACGTAAAATAAAGTAAAGCCTCTGCTACGTTCAGGATCGTCTTTGCCATAGCATGAACTAAGTAAGTTAGTTACGTTCCCTTTAAACATACCAGTACCTATGGCTATTAGAGATAAACCTAAATATAATAAACCTGGTTCAAACTTAACCAATGACATGCAAGCATGACCTGCTATCATCACTATCCCTCCAAGCAACACCATGTTGCGGAATCCCATCAACTTATCAGCTAAAAAACCTCCAAGTATTGGTATAGCATAACCTGTTGCAGCAAATAATGAGTAAATAGTAAAGGCCCTCTCATCAGTGAAACCTAAGTGAGAAGTCAAAAATAGGACCAAAAGTGCCCTCATTCCATAGTAAGAGAAACGTTCCCACATTTCAACAAAGCACAACATTTTTAAAAATTGTGGAAACTTATCTGTCTTCTGATCCATAAAATACCCCTAAAGCTTAGGTTAATGTTAAGTAAAACAATAAAAACTGCAAGTAAAACTTAAAAAAAGGTATTGGAAGCTCGGCAGAATAGTTTGTTGGGGTGTGAGCTACGGAAATATTTTTGAATTTGTAATTTTTCAGAAAGCCCTATATTCTTTAGTTTTACATAGCGAACATGAAGTCAAAGCATTATCCTGATACAGTAAGTAGTCCTGATTTTTTATCGTTAGAAAAGGAAATCATAAAATTTTGGCAGGAAAACAAAGTTTTTGAGCGGTCAGTTGAAGAACGTTCCAAGGATAATTGTTTTGTCTTTTACGATGGGCCTCCGTTTGCAAATGGACTTCCGCATTATGGACATTTACTCACTGGTTTCATCAAAGACGCATTTGCAAGATATCAAACTATGCTTCAAAAAAGGGTTGAACGTAGATTTGGCTGGGATTGCCATGGATTGCCGGCTGAGATGGGTGCAGAAAAAGAACTTGGAATATCTGGTAGAACTGAGATAGAGAAGTTTGGTATAGATAAATTTAACGATCATTGCCGTACTTCTGTGATGAAATTTTCATCAGAGTGGGAGAAGTATGTAAATAGGCAAGCAAGGTGGGTAGACTTTCACAATGACTATAAGACTATGGATAAATCATTCATGGAGTCGGTCATGTGGGCATTCAAGCAGCTTTATGATAAGGGTCTGGTGTATGAATCAGTGCGCGTTGTACCATATAGCTGGGCATGCGAAACTCCATTATCTAATTTCGAAACAAGGCTTGATAACGCGTATAGAGAAAAAGTTAGCAAAGCTGTAACTGTTGCATTTGAGCTTTTAGAAAACCCACAGCAATTTAAAAGTGTTAAACGAAAGTGTAAATTACTTGCTTGGACTACAACTCCTTGGACGTTGCCGAGCAACTTGGCTTTAGCAATAGGAAAAGATATTAAGTATTGTGCAGTGTCAGTCCACCCTTTGATGTCATTCCAGCGCGTGACGCTGGAATCTATTTCTGGATCCCAGTGTCTGGGCACTGGGATGACAGGGAGTAGTGAAGGAAGTTCAATGAATGGTGAAATATACATTTTTGCTGAAAGCTACTTAGAGAAATTTATCAGCCACTCTGAACAAAACAATATTCCATATGAAAACTGCAATATAAAACTTAAAGCGAATGATCTTGCAGGTCTTTCTTACAAACCACTGTTTGACTATTTTAAAGACACAAAAAATGCATTTCGCGTTTTTATTGCTGATTATGTGACGGAAGAAGACGGTACTGGCGTTGTGCATACTGCTCCTGGATTTGGTGAGGAAGATTTTTACCTTTGCCAAAGCCATGATATTCCAGTTATTTGTCCAATTGATAACAGTGGAAAATTTACTGCTGAAGTTTCAGATTTGGCAGGGGTTCATGTTTTTGATGCCAATGATACAGTAATAAAAAAATTGAAAGGGCAGGGAAGTTGGTTTAAGACTGAGCAATATATTCACAATTATCCACACTGCTGGAGAACTGACACTCCTTTGATCTATCGAACTATGCCTTCTTGGTATGTTGCTGTTACAAAATTCAAAAGCAGAATGGTAGAGCTAAATAAGAGAGTTAATTGGATACCAAACCACATTAGAGATGGTCAATTTGGAAAATGGCTTGAAGGGGCACACGACTGGTCAATTTCACGCAATCGATTCTGGGGTACGCCAATCCCTGTATGGAAATCAGATGATGCGAGATATCCAAGAGTAGATGTATATGGTTCAATAGAAGAACTGGAGAGAGATTTTAATGTTAAAATAGACGACTTGCACAGACCATTTATCGATACTTTAACAAGACTAAATCCTGATGATCCAACAGGAAAATCAGTTATGCGCCGTGTACCTGACGTGTTTGACTGCTGGTTTGAATCTGGCTCGATGCCATTTGCGCAAATCCACTATCCGTTTGAAAATAAGGAGTGGTTTGAATCTGCGGATTTTATCACTGAATACATAGCGCAAACCAGGGGGTGGTTTTATACGCTCTTTGTATTGTCCACTGCTTTGTTTAATAGGGAACCATTTAAGAACTGCATATGCCACGGTGTTGTTTTGGATGTAAAAGGGCAAAAATTGTCCAAACGTTTGAATAACTATGCAGATCCAATGGAGGTTTTTGATAGATACGGTTCTGATGCACTGCGTTTTCTTATGCTTTCTGGATCTATTATTTGTGGTGGTAATTTGCTACTCGATAAAGAAGGAAACTCAATACGAGATGTTCTGAAAAACGTAATAAAACCTATTTGGAACAGTTATCACTTTTTTACTATGTATGCAAATGCAGATGGAATTAAAGCTGAAGTTTGTAAGGATTATCAAAGTACTATTGATCGCTACATGATTTCCAAATGTTTTGAAGCTGTAGAAAGTATCCAAGCTTCTATGAACAGCTATAGCTCCCAAGAGGCTTGCAAAATTCTGATAGATTTTTTTGAAGTGCTGAATAACTGGTATATTCGTCGCAGTCGCGAGCGTTTTTGGAAAAGTGATTTGGATCAGGATAAAACTGATGCTTATAATGTTCTATATACGGTTTTTTATTACATACTAAGAGCTGCAGCTCCTTTGTTGCCACTTATAACAGAGAATATATGGCAAGGGCTTAAGTATGAAGAAACATCTGTTCATTTGGCTAATTTTCCACAATTAGAGAAGTTTGATAGTCAGCTCATTGCCAAGATGGATCTAGTGAGAGAGGTGTGCAACTCTGCACTTTCGATCAGAAACACTTTTAATATACGTATCAGACAGCCGCTTGGCAGTATGATCATTTATCATCAGTCTTCCTGTAGTTTTCTTGAAGGTGAACCGCTTTCTGTCATCCCAGAGTTCTCTCCTGTTATCCAAGTAGCTGACACTGGGATCCAGTGTGCTGCAGATTCAAATGAGTACCAGGAGATGATAAAAGATGAGGTGAATGTAAAAAGCTTGGAATTAGTAAACAGACTTGAAGGTATTGCATCACTAGAGTTAAAGCTAAATTTCCCACTGCTTGGGAAAAGAATTCCAGACAAAATCAAGAAGCTAGTTCAATATGTCAAGGAGGGAAAATGGAAGCAAGTTGAGAATGAGCAGATATTTCTAGGAGACGAATCAGAGAACTATATTATAGAAAAAGGCGAATATGAACTATTGTTAAAAGCAAACAGTGAATATTCCTCTGTATTTGATAACAATAAAGGGATTGTCATTCTAAATACTGAACTAAATGATGAATTAATTCTAGAAGGGTTAGCGAGAGATGTCGTGAGGCTCATTCAAGAAACCAGAAAACAAGCTGATTTTCATATATCAGATAGAATCAGAGTAATAATCAAAACAGAAGAAGAGAAAATTAAGGAAGCAATAAATACGTGGTTTGAATATATAAAAGAGCAGACCCTTGCCTTATCTTTGGACATTAATACAGAAATTGGAACTAACTTCTATTCTAAGGAATATCAGGATTTAAGTGTTAGTATTGAGCGTTAAATTTTTAATAAAGTTGCAAGATTGTCAGTATTTATGCTATACTTAAGGTAATTGGATAAGGTTATAATATGAATAAAGCTGTTGCAGATGATTATGAAGAAGTTGTTAACAATAGTGGTGGTTTAGGTAAAGCAGAATCTGTTGTTACTTTGGAGGAGGAAGAAGAGTTTTTTGATGCTATGGAAGCTGTTTCTAATGTAGAAGAAGGGAATAATTTAGGTCTTGCTACTTCAGAAGAGGAAGAAGAATTTTTTGATGCTGTGGAAGAACAAGAGCCGTTAGCTAATTTTAACGTTCCACTCAGTATATTTCATTATAAAGATTATAACTCTGATTTTTTTACTTCCTGGTATAATATATCAAGCGAAATATTTAAGGAAATAAATAGAACTTGCCCAGAAAAGAAAATATTAAATTTAGCTCTGTCAGTTTTAATGCTTCCTTATATTGCTTTTACTGCACTGGGATTAGTCGTATGCAGTAGATTTCAAGCAAACAGCAAGACACAAGACAGTGTAGGGGAAGATAAGACAAAAAAGAGTGAAACTGGCGTGCCAAAAAGATTGGCATATGGTGTTCTTGCTGCAATAGCAATTTTTGTTAATATGGCTGTACTTGTAGCCTTAGTTGTTCCTGCAACAATTGCTTTGGCTACTTTTTATCTTTTAAATAGAGATTTATCTCACTCTTTAGTTACTGCTCTTAAAATAAGTATGGGGCGGTATTCTAATAAGCATCAAAATATTGAGGTGTCTTTTCATGAAAAGGAAGTTACTGGACCAAATATTGCGTGGGATATGGAAATAGAATTTCCACCGCAATTTAAACGATTGCTTAGAGATTTGTATGAAAATGAAAATAACAAGTGGTTTGATGTGACGCGGAATTCAGAGCATAGCATCGTACTGAAATTGTCAACTAACATCAATTTAAAAAATGGTCTTAAGCCCTTACGCAATGAAATCAAGGATGTGCTTGCAACTTCTATTCAGGAATTTGCGAAGACTATGGAAGAACTGATAAAGCTAGAAAAGAAAGAGATTACATATGATAAATTGAAGGAATTATTGAACGAATTCAAGTCGAAAGTGGTAGATAGTATAGGTCATAATTTGACAAGTCACTTAATACAAAGTGCTTATCAAGTTGCCTTTATACAAGCAATTAAGTTTCAGCGAGATAGACGGGGAGAAGATTTTTCGCTGGAAGATGAGATAAAAAATTCTTTAGTGAGACAGGAATTAGAGAGTTTAAGAGGAATAGGTCAAACAAGGTGTAACAATATATATAAGAAATTAAAAGAAATACATGAAAACAGTAGCTTAACAAATGACACCTTAAAAAGGGGGTTAGAAGACCTTTTTAAATTCGAATATGATGATCAAGAGATTGAGCGCAGGCTGATAAAATCAGTAATGAAAAAAGTTCAAGGTAAGTTAAGTCAATCAGATATACCGGATAAGGAGAAGCAAAGCCTAAGGAAGCAGCTTGAAGATTTAGAAAAAAAAGTAAAGGTTCCATCGGATAAGGAAGCTTCAGCTAAAATAAATGACTTTATAGAAAAGATGTATTTAGAAATAAAAAAATATAAAGTGCAAAGGTTACTTCGAGAACAAAAAAAGGGTGTTTTACGTTTATGCAAGAAATTAAGAAAATATGGTGAATCAGGTCTAGCAGAAATAATTGAAGCTTTTCGCGTGCAAGATGAAGGACATTTAGAAAAATCTACATTAGAACAAACACTCAAAGATCAAAATAAGCGTTTACAAGCTGAACAAAATAACAGGGAAAAAGGGCATCCGGGTACAAGATCAATAGAAGTGCTCTTAAAAAGGAATGAAGAAATTCTGAAAGCATTAAAACAGTTAGAATTAGGCAAAAAAGAATTATTGATAAATGAAGAAACAAAAAATGATTATAAAGAAGAACTAACGTCTCGTGAAAAAATAAAATTTGCAGTAATAGAAGATGATTTACTGAAGGTATTCAAGCTTGAAACTTTTGATGAAAAAGAAATCAAGAAGTTATTAGAAAGAGCAGAACTGGAGTACTGTTTAGCAGAAAAACGCATCAAATATCCTGTAATTAAAACAAAAGATAATATCAAACATTTTAGTCAAAATTTATTGTCTCCTTTGATAGACAATTTGACAAAAAATATAATAAATAATATACCAGGAAATAGTGAAGGTTGTATACAGAAAGTTAAGAACTGGAGTAAAGTTATGTTTGGTGCAATAAAGATTGGAGCATCAAATGCTTATAAAGAGACTACAGAGAGAAAAGCGTTAAATGTGGCACATAATACTTATAAAGAAGGAGAGACATTTCTTCAATGTTTTCAGTCAAATTATGAAGGTATTGGAGCCTTTTTAGGTAATTTATTTTCTGATGATGGGGTAACATTTAAAAATGATGTGTGGCCTAAAATAGAAGAGCATTTGCATGGAATGTGGGATAGATTTTTCAAGGATATTGAATTCAATATTGGAAATAAATTGGATGAAGTAAGTGTGACACAGCAACGGCAGGAAACTATGATTGTGACTCAACGATAAGTTCTCAAAGTTCCTCCGGTATTTTCACATACTAAATTAACTATAGCACTTGATTCTTTTTGGATCTCTTTTTCAGTTAAAGTGTGGATTGGAGAGCAAAAAGTAACTGACAACGCTATAGACATCTTATTCGGTTCTATATTATTTCCATGGTATACATCGAATATCAAAACTTCTGTGATGAGCTCTGAGCTTTTTTTTATCACATTGATTATGTTACCTACTTCCACATCCTTATTTACTATAAATGCAAAATCACGTTTTACACTTTGGTATTTATAATCGATAAATTTCTTTCTACTTACAGGTAAATTTTCAATATTTTCTAGTATTACCTCAAAACCTACAACTTTTTGCTTGATATCAAAAAGATCTAATATATTAGGATGCAACTCTCCAAAATAACCTGCTACTTTATTCTTAAAAGAGAGAGTGCCTGACTTTCCTGGGTGGTAATGTTCTTTTTCTGCTTTCTCTATCGTTAAATTATCACAATTAACGTTAAAAAACTCCAAAGCTGCTATGCAATCAGCCTTTGCGTCAAAAACATCTACTTTCCTATCAGTATTATAATGGTTTCGCGGTAAATTATTTCCTGACCTAATTCCACTTAAAACATACTTAGACTGAGCTTCACCATCGTAAATCGGCCCGATTTCGAAGATTGCAAGATCAGATATTCCATGGGCAATATTATCAGCAGTAACTTGCAATAAATTTGGCATAATACTTGGTCTCATTATATTAAAGCTATTGTTAAACGGATTATCGATGATAAATAACTTATTCGAGTAACCAAATTTTTCAGCTGTTGATTCACTCATAAACGACCAGGTTAGCACTTCATGAAACCCTCTGTTTGTCATCAAAATACGCAAATTGTCGTATGTACTATCTACTTCTTCAACATTATTTGGTAGTGGTTCTTCTTTTATTTTGTCATAGCCGTATATCCTTGTTACTTCTTCGATTAGGTCAGCCGGTATTGTCACGTCCGGTCTCCAGCTTGGTACTTGTACATTCCAATTGCCTTCGGTTTTTTTATCAATACTAAACCCTAGTTTCGTTAAGATATCAAGCACCTCATCAGGCGATACAGACACACTTCCAAACTTGTTCACATCCTGATAATCAAAGCTCACCTTGGTGTCAGCACTATCTAAACTGCCAGCAGACACTACGCTTGAGGTTTCTCCACCACATAAGTCCAGAATCATTTTAGCTGCAAGGTTGAGTCCATCAAAAGTAAATTCAGGATCAACTGAACGTGCAAATCTGTAACTAGCGTCTGTGGAGATGCCGAGCTGCCTTGAAGATTTAGTAATAGAGATGGGATCGAACCAAGCAGACTCTAAAAAGATATCAGTAGTTTCAAGAGTACATTCACTGCACTTACCACCTATAATTCCAGCAATTCCATGAATATTTTTATCACCTGCAATAACGCTTATGTCTTTGTTTAATAAGTATTCTTTACCGTTCAAACCAGCAAATTTTTCTCCGTCGTTTGCTTTGCGTACTGTGAGCTCTCCTTCTATTTTTTTTGCATCATACGCGTGCATTGGGCGGCTGAAAGATATCATAATATAGTTCGTGATATCAACTATTGCAGAAATGGAGCGCATTCCTATCGATTCCAGCCTATCTTTTAACCATTTTGGGCTTTCTTGATTTTTTACATTGGCGATGTATATTCCACTAATAAAACTTTCCCCGTCAGTAACTTCAACATCGATTGGTGAATTTATGGAGCTGGTAAGTTGTGGAATGCTTAAAGTCTTTAATGTCCCAATTCCAGTTGCAGCAAGGTCGCGAGCTATTCCATAAATGCCTAAGCAATCTCCACGGTTTGGAGTAACATTTATATCAATTACAGGGTCACAATTGAAAAATTTATCCCCTACTTTATAATCATCGGAAAGCTCGATTATTCCTTCACTTTCCTCTTGAACCAGCGCAAGTTCAGAAGCAGAGCAGAGCATCCCTTCACTTAGCACTCCTCGTATTTTTGTGGGCTTGATTGTGAAATCACTTTCTGGCAATGTGCTACCAAGAGATGCAAGCACAGTTTTCATACCTTCTCTAACATTGTTTGCTCCGCAAACTATTTGTAGAATTTTACTTCCGTCATCTACTTTACATAATTTTAATTTATCAGCATTTGGATGAGGTACGACTTCTAATACCTCTGCAACGATAAACCCAGTCAATCTGGAATTATCGATCACATCTTCTACTTCTAACCCTATGTGAGTTAATTTATCGGTAATTTCTTCTAAACTAGCATTGGTTTCTAAGTACTCTAATAACCAAGATAATGTGAATTTCATGGACCTAAAAAGAAGTGAAAAAGTTATTGTAATATAAAATGTAGTGCTTTTAAAGCTTATTGTAGTGGAATACTTCTACATCATTGTTTATGATGTAGAAGCTTTTGTAACTTTATATCTTCTTGCGAAGAGAAAGAATTTTTTCTATATCACCTTTTAAATCTATCTCCAGAAAGAATTTAAGACTTTCATAATCCCAGGCATCCTCATCAATGTTACCATCAAAAAAGAAGTGTATTATTGCATTGTTGAGTCCTATGTAATAATCGCGAGTATCTTCGTCAAGGAAACAATCTACTGATTCGATGTATCCGTTACCAAATTCCTGCTCCAAATTTAAAGGATGATTAGTGTTAATAAAATCTATTTCGTTCATTATATACCTCACTAAAAATTAAATTATAATCAAAATAAGATATTAAGTCAAGATATTGAATAATTTAACAAGATTAGTAAATTTTAAAATACAGAGCTGACTGTAATTAACATTCTAATTACATATTTTGTTAATATGTTAATGTTATAATAATACAGAGCCTTATCTTAATTCTTGACTTTGTCCTATAAAATTCATACTTTATTTACTGTTTATAATTCAGATTAAAATGGCACTAAATCCACTGGAACAGTTTAAGGTATATACAATAATAGAGTTACCTAGGTTATTTGGGTATGACGTAAGCTTTACCAATTCATCTTTTTTCACGATGATTTCGGTGATATTGATGATACTCTTTTTGCTTTTTGGAATAAAGAAGGGGTCAGTAATACCAGGATATTTGCAAGCTGCAGTTGAGTATGTATATGATTTTGTTATTTCAATAATAGAAAATAACACTGGAAGCAAAGGCTTGCAGCACATTCCATTGATATTCACAGTATTTATTTTCATTTTATCGTGTAATTTAGTTGGTGTTCTTCCTTATAGTTTCACGGTCACAAGTCATGTGATAGTCACCTTCGCTTTATCGATGGTGGTTTTTATTTATATAACGATTGTTGGATTTAAAGAAAGGGGAGTAGAATTTTTACGCATATTGCTACCAAAAGGAACTCCTTCGTGGCTTGCACCTATAATAATTATTATTAAGTTGTTTGCTTATTTAGTAAGGCCGGTTAGCCTATCAATAAGGCTTGCAGCAAATATGATTGCTGGTCATACAATCATCAAAGTGATAGCAGGGTTTATTGTAAATATGAACATATTTTTCACTCCTGCGCCGTTTTTGTTCATAATTGCATTGATAGGATTTGAAGTATTTGTTGCAATTTTACAAGCTTATATATTTACTATATTAACATGTGTATATTTGTCAGATGCAGTAAAGTAATTGACTTCCTTGTAGAATATTTTACAATTATATTATAAAGAAATAATTAAAGGTAATATATGGATTTAGTAGCTTTAAAATTTATAGCAATTGGTTTAGCTGTGTTTGGAATGCTCGGCGCTGGTTTAGGTATAGCTAATATCTTCTCTGCTATGTTAAATGGGATTGCGAGAAACCCTGAATCAGAAGGTAAAATGAAAAGTTATGTTTATATTGGTGCTGCCATGGTTGAAATCATGGGATTGCTTGCGTTTGTACTTGCAATGTTATTAATATTTGCTGCTTAACAGATGCCACAGCTTGATGTTTCAACCTTCTTTTCTCAAGTTTTTTGGTTTTTAATTTTTTTCTCTTCACTTTTTTTCGTAGTAAGTTGTTTATTTTTGCCAAAGTTAGATGAAATAATAAGCACTAGAAGTAAAGAAGTATTGGGTTCTTTTAATAGTTCTGTTCATCTTTTAAGACTTACGGAAGATCAGATTACCAAGTATAACGCAGCTTTAACCCAAGCTAGAATACAGGCAAAAAAAATCATAGATGATGCACTTGCTCAGGTAGAAGAAATGAGAGCTAATGTTAAGAATATATTAGAAGAGGAAGATAAAAAAAAGAGCAAGCTTATTGAAAAAAAAGTGGCAGAATTTAAATCTGAATATACTGATCAGTTAAAACAAATGGCTACTAGTATTGCTTTAATTTATTATACTAAATTGACTAATTCTGAAATTGAAGAGGAATTTATTGCTGACTTGGTGTCCAAAGAATTTTAGGGGTTTTTATGTCTACATCACTGATTATCGGTCTTGCCTTCTTGGTAAGTTTTGTCCTTTCGTATAAATTGCTAAAGAAAGTGATAAAAAATGCGCTTAACAATAAGCGTAACAAAAGCAAATTTTCAAGTGAAGAAACTGAAAAATTCAGGAAAGATATGTTGGAGTATTACAAAAAATCTTCTAAAAAATACAAAGAATTAGATGCAGAAGTTAATAAAATGATGAATGAAGCACTTGATAAAGCTAATAGTATCATTAAGCACAATAGACAGCAGCTAGATCAGACATTAGATGACAATGCCCATTCTAACTTGAAGAAAGTCACTGACCAAGTTGAAAAAGCTCTTGGAGATTTACAGGCTAACACAGCGAGTATAGCTGCTGATGCTGTAAAAAAAATAATGCATGAACGTAAAGATGATAAGCGTAGTAGCGAGGTCATATCTTCATTTTCACGTGACTTAAATAAAAAATTGCATTAGGTTTAATGCCTATACTTCAAGCTGATAATGTAGAAAAAATTAAGTTTGATTCTAGTTTGTGCAAAGAGCAAGAGAAACTTTTTTACTATAAATTTAATATAATTCCTTGGCAAAAATTAAATGATACTACTTTTTTTATGGTTGAAGACACAAGCCGAGATATCAACCGTTGGGTCGAAGCTCATTACAGCATTGACTATGTATTAATAAAAGTGGATAGCGAACAGATTTTAAATCTTCTTAACTCGCACTTTGGTATTTCAGAATTTGCAAGCAACTACTTATATTACAAGAATCCTAATTTTTCAGCTAAAAGCATTAAACTAAGCTCAATATTTTTTGCTTCTTTCTTTATTGTAACTTCAATTTTAACACTAACAGAGAAATATACATATTTTGCTTTGATGTTGATATTTATAATCGGATGTTCTAGTTATTTATTCAAGTTTTTAGCTACAGTTTTTAGCTTATGTGAAACCTCTAATCAAAAAGTGGATTATAGTAAGCTGAATGAAGAAGATTTTCCTATATATACTATTTTATTGCCTGCTTTTAAAGAAAGTGCAGTGATAGAGCAATTGATCGAAAGCATTGAAAGTTTGGATTATCCAAAATCAAAATTAGATGTGAAGCTTCAGGTAGAAAGTGATGACCAAGAAACGCTAGCAGCTATAGAAAAGTACACTTTACCGCAGTATTTTGAAGTAATAAAAGTGCCTCATTCTTTGCCTAGAACAAAAGCCAAGTCATGCAATTATGCTATGAGCTTTGCTAGAGGAAAGTATGCAGTAATATATGATGCGGACGATAAACCAGACCCATTGCAGTTAAAAAAAGCACTGATTGAATTTAATAAGGACGACGATAAGCTTGCCTGTGTACAGGCGAAATTAAATTACTACAATTGTGATTATAATTTTCTCACAAAATTCTTTTCTCTGGAGTATATGAACTGGTTTCAATACTTATTGCCTGGATTCCAAAAAATGAACATGCCGATACCTTTGGGTGGTAGCAGTAATCATTTTTCAGTAAAAATTCTAAAAGAAGTGTTTTTCTGGGATGCTTATAGTGTTACCGAAGATGCTGACCTTGGTTTGAGACTTGCGCAAATGGGATATAAAACCAGGATGATTGACTCAGAAACATTGGAAGAGTCACCAATTGCTGTATTTGCTTGGATTAAGCAAAGAGCGCGCTGGATCAAAGGCTATATGCAAACTTATATTGTTCATTTAAAAAATATAAAGTCACTTTATAAACACACTGGATTTAAGGGAATTTTGCTATTGAATCTTTTTGTTGGCTCTGCAGCTTTTATATTTTTTACTACTCCATTTTTACTGCTTTCATTGATATTAACTAAAGTTTTAAATGAATTATTTTTGTACTACTTTGTAGTGGTATACGTTACTAACCTGATTCTTTTGGTAATAGCTGTCAAACAGCAAAAGATGCCTTTTTATTTTTATATAGTATCGATATTTTTTCCGGTCTATAGTCTGCTACATAGTGTTGCAGCTTTTCTTGCCTTATGGGAATTTATTCTTTACCCTGAGCGATGGAACAAAACTCAGCATGGTTTATGGAAGCAAAACCTGTAGCTATTTGGCTTTTTCTCTGCTCGGTCATGGTAATTCTCATGGTAGGGATTGGTGGATTTACCAGACTTTCAAAAGCAGGATTGTCAATCACGGAGTGGAAACCCATTACTGGAACATTACCACCACTGAGTGAACAAGACTGGCTACAAGAAAAATTAAAATACGAAGCTACACCTGAATATAAAGCACTTAACTATGGTATTAGTATGGAGGAGTTTCGCGCTATATACTTAATAGAATATGTACACAGATTGGTTGCAAGACTAACAGGTTTAGTTTTTGTCCTGCCATTTATATATTTTACATTAAGAAGAAAAATATCTAAAAAGGTAGTAATAAAGCTATTTGTGGCATTATTATTTGGAGCTTTACAAGCTTTTGCTGGTTGGTATATGGTAAAAAGCGGCTTGGTAGCCAAGCCTCATGTTAGCCACTATAGGCTCGCACTTCACTTATTATTAGCATTAATTATCTTTGCATTATTTTCATATCAATTTTTTGATTACCAAATCAGGCCAAAGCAAACTAAACTTAAGATTAGTTGTAACACCAAGTACTACGTAGGAATTATTTTAGTTCTGATCATGATACAAATAATTTTCGGCGCATTTGTTGCAGGATTAAATGCTGGTCTAATTTACAATACCTTTCCACTAATGGACGGACAAATCGTTCCAGAAGATTTATTTTTCTTACAGCCTACATGGCTGAATATCTTTGAGAACAGAGCGACAGTGCAATTTATACATCGAGCACTGGCATTGCTAATACTAACTTTGGTAGTAATACTCACAGTAAAAAATGCTAGCATAAAACCGGTATATATTATGCTGCTCTCCGTCGTCATTCAGATCATTTTAGGTGTAATTACTCTATTATTGCACATACCAATAGCCATTGCCATAGCTCATCAAGTGTTTTCATTTATCTTGTTTGGGTCAAGTTTGTACTTCTTATGTTATTTAAGAAAGCAGACTACATCACCAATCTGCACATTTTTTCCTTCTTGAACGGGAATATTTTTTATCACCATTGCTGCTTCAGCACATATGATATTTTCCATTTTCATTGCCTCCACCACAAATAAAGGTTGTCCTATTTCCACCTGATCTCCTACATTTACGTGCAATTTAACTAATAAACCAGATATTGGGGATTTTACAGCATCTGCTGAAATCCCTTCTGTTTCATTATTTAGCATTAACCTACTTAATTCAGCTACATGAGGCTTAAATATACAACACTCAGCTTTCATGCCTGCATGCCTTATGAAGTACTTGCTGCCTTGTCTTTCTATTTTAAGTGCTATATTGGTATCGTCATTAATTGTGATATATAGCAATCTATAACTTGATTTCCACTTGCCTATAACGGAGTATTTATTGTGATTATATACCGTTATTAATATATTATCTTGGTATTTTGCATTTACGGAGTACTCATTGTCATTTATATTCACTATGAATAAATCTCTTGCACGGTCACCTGCCATCCGAGTAGCTGATACTGGTGCCCCTTCTTTTTTACTAGATTCCAGTGTCACGCACTGGAATGACACCTGAGATGTTTCATTCACTGCTTTATGATGGTACCTTTCTTCATTTTCCAAATGAACATATAACGCAGTGAAAATAAATATTTTAATATACTCCTCTGTAACAAAATCGCCGTGAAACCCACTAGGGTAATGATCTGGAATGAATCTCGTATGGAGCTTTGCTGCGATAAAATTTGGGTGATGGAAGATGGATTCTAGAAATTCTATATTATTTGTTACTCCTTCTATATAGCATTCAGACAATGCTTTTTGCATTCTGCTGATCGCTTCTACTCTATCTTTTCCATATGTTATCACTTTGGCAATCATCGAATCATAGAACATGCTAATTTCTGAACCTGCAGCAACTCCATCATCTATTCTTACATAATCATTTTCACCCGGTTTATCGTAATATTTTATTCTTCCGCTGGAAGGGAAAAATTTCTTCGATGGGTCTTCAGCGCAAATTCTACTTTCTATTGCAGAACCAGTAAGTTTAATATCATCCTGATTGAATCTCAATTTCTCTCCACAGGAAGTTCTAATCATTTCTTCTACTATGTCTATTCCAGTTATAAATTCTGTTACTGGATGCTCAACTTGCAATCTCGTATTTACCTCAAGAAAATAGAAGTTTTGGTCTTTATCTACAACAAACTCAACAGTGCCTGCTGAAAAATAGCCAACTTGCTTTGCCAGAGAAACACATTGAACATACATTTTTTGTCTTACTTCTTCACTAATGAATGGACTTGGCGTTTCTTCTATTATTTTCTGATTATTCCTTTGTATCGAGCATTCTCTTTCTCCAAGACAAACTATATTGCCATATTTATCTGCTATGATTTGTATTTCAATATGTCTTGGCAACTCTATATATTTCTCTATAAAGATACTGCCATCCTTAAAACTTTTCTCTGCTTCATTTGTGGCTGATGTAAATGCTAGTTCAATTTCTTTTTTGGAGTTTACAATTCGCATTCCTTTGCCACCACCGCCTGATGCAGCTTTGAGCATAACGGGAAAACCGACCTCTTTAGCAACTTGAGCTGCGTGGGCAGCATCGCTGATCTTACCCATATATCCTGGCACTACATTCACTCCAGCTTTTCTTGCAGCTTCTTTTGCTGTTATTTTGTTGGCTGTAACTTCTATTGTTTCTGCACTGGGACCGATGAAGTCTATATTATGTTTTTGAAGAGCACGTGGAAAATCTGGATTCTCTGCTAAAAAACCATAGCCAGGATGAACTGCCTCAGCACCTGTTTCAACTGCTACTTCACATATTTTTTCAATGTTTAAATAACTGAGGCAAGATGGCGAAGGGCCGATATATCTTGACTCATCTGCTTGTCTTACATGCACAGAATTTACATCTGCATCCGAGTATATGCACACACAAGATATACCCATCTTATGGGCAGTTCTGATAATCCTGCAGGCAATCTCTCCTCTGTTTGCTATTAAAATCTTACTGTACTTCTTTTCTATCATCGTATGAGTATACTTTCTGAAGTTAAGAAAGTAAATTTCTATATCATTGCCTGCAAGTAATTTCTAGCTTCATCAAACACCTAAACTTTCTCCTGCAAGTTGTACATTAGCATTTTCCACTAAAGTGCTTTCGTTATGCAAGGCATGTATCTCGCTACATGCTTTAACTGACAGGTATGTGACTCCGCCAGAAGCTATTACAACCATCGAGCTTAGTGCAAAAGATTGAGAAACTAAAAATAAAAAGTATAAAGACAAACATAAAGCAGCGATACATGCTATCGCTCCTATTATATATAAGCACAGGTGAAACTTCTGGTTACATATAAAGCTGTCTTTTATGCCTGCGATTTGCTTAATTTCTTTCTGTTGTGCAGCATTTAAGTAATAAAGAGGAGTTTCCCTCTTCTTATTAAAAGCATAGCCTTTACTGCAGAGCGCATCTTTAATATATTTTTTATTACATTTGAGTTCCTCTTTCAATCTGCTTACTTCTTTCCGATCTCCAGCTTCTTCTGCTTTCGTAATTTTGTTATTAGCTTCCTTCTCTAAGTCATTCACAATCTCTTGTACTGCAGGCAGCAAAATTCCACTTCTTGCTGCTTCATGAAATGGATTATCTCCATATTCATTATGCGCAGTTACAGAAGCAATGTTCTTCTTACAAATGTCTACAAATTTACCTTTGTTTTGTATTCTTGCAGCTAAATGCAGGAGATTACCTGCCTGTACTCTTTGTTTTGTTTTATCAAAAGGGCCGGTGTAACGCCAATTGATATTAGCTTCATTATCTGAAAGCAATTTTGCTATATCTACAAGTTCATCCATAACTCACCTCGCTATATTCAACCAATACTAAATTATACAACACAATTTATGAAAAACAAGTAAATTTTATCTCTCAGAACAAATAAATTCTAAATTGTTACAAACATAAATTTTAGCTATCATCATTTACATTACTGTAACAGACAAATATGCCAGGTATAGTCACGAGATTTGCTCCATCACCAACAGGATTTTTGCACATTGGAGGAGCTCGTACTGCGTTATTTAATTGGCTCTATGCAAAGCATCATGGTGGCAGGTTTTTGCTAAGAATTGAGGACACCGACAGAAAACGTTCAACACAAGAAGCAATTGATGCAATTATAGAAGGGCTAAGATGGCTCGGTATGAGCTATGATGGGGAAATAGTATATCAGTCAAAAAGAATAGAGCGGCATAAAGAAGTAGCAAACCTTTTAGTTGAAAAGGGTAGGGCGTATCACTGTTACTGCCCTGAAGATGAAGTTGCAGAAAAGAAGGCAAAAGCAAGAGAAGAGGGCAAGATATACAAGCATAAATGTACTACAAAACCTCCTTCTTGTCATCCAAGTAGCCGACACTGGAAAAATATGTGGTCACGCGCTGGAATGACATCGGGTGTGAGGTCAGTTGTCCGCTTTAAAGTGCCAGATTCGCAAGAGATCGTCATTGATGACAAAATATACGGCCAAATCAAAGTAAATAGCGACCAGCTTGATGATATAGTGATCTTACGCTCTGATAACACTCCAACATATATTTTTGCCGTGGTAGTTGACGATCATGATGCTGGAATAACTGATATAATACGTGGTTCTGACCATCTCACTAATACCTTTAAACATCTGCTAATATACCAGGCTCTTGATTTTGACATTCCACGCTTTGCACATGTGCCGCTTATCCATGGGGAAGATGGGAATAAGCTATCCAAAAGGCATGGTGCCACAAGCGTTTGCGATTATGAAAAGATGGGAATATTGCCAAAAGCGATGCGTAATTACTTGCTGAGACTTGGCTGGAGTCACGGCAACGATGAGATTATTAGCGATGAGCAAGCAATAGAGTGGTTTAATTTAGAAAGTATTGGTCGTTCACCTGCACGGCTCGATTTCAAAAAACTGGAGCATTTGAATAACCACTATATTAGTAATATGAGCAATGAAGATATTCTGACTCTAATGCTTAGAGAAAATACTCTAACTGACAAAAAAAAGGGCTATTTACTGCAGGGACTGACAGAGCTAAAAAAAAGAGCAAACTACCTGACCGAATTATTGGATTTAGCAAAATTTTATATTCAAGATCCGCCACTTGATTTAAGTGAAGAGGCTGAGCAAATTGTCAAATCTAACCTCGATATAATCAAGTTACTTGCGTCATTTCTGTCAAAGATCGGTGATGAAAATTGGAATAAGGGTTTTTTATCTTCTCAGATCAAGGAATGTGCAAAATTGCACGATATGAAAATAAGCGATGTATACCACTCATTACGCGCCCCTATAACTGGAGTAATGGATGCACCTGGAATCATTGATATCATGGTGATTCTTGGTAAAGATGAGTGTATAAGAAGGTTACAAGCAATTTAAATGAAATAAGAAAATTTCTTGACAAGCTTTGCCAGCCCCTTTATCATGACAGTGAAGCTATTGTATTTGCTTTCGCCAATCTGCAGATTAAAAGGTAAGGATTACTTAATGTATCGGCGTCTTATGTTTAATTTTTTGCAGTATATAGATACTGTATGTCTTTACAAAACTTCATCTACATCTAGATTTTTATCTAAATAAGCTGAACGCGCTTACAAAGCGTTACAAGACATCAAAAAATGCCAATACTCGACAAAGATAGTAAAAGACTAGCTAACTCGGGGATTCTTTGTCTTTTTTTCTGCTTGGTAAATTTCTTAAACATTTGCAGCGTAGGTTAGTTGCAATTAAAAGCAGCTGAATTTCGCTTGTCAAGCGTTTAAAACATAAAAAACGCCAATATTTTAAAGCGGATAATAACCACGGGGCTTCTTTTGCCTTTTTTTTCGTTTGGTAAATTTCTTAATGTTTATAGCTAAACGACAATCGTCATCCCGCTGCTTGTTAGCGGGATCTAGAGATACCGCGAATGAATCGCGGTATGACGGTTCGTGGCGGCATGACAATAAGCTCGTCATCCCGCTACGTGTTAGTGGCTGAGATACTGCGGCGGTATGACGTAGGATTGCTGTCATCCCGCTACTTGTTAGCGCCGCGGCGGCATGACGTCTTAACTATAGAAAACTTGTATAGATTTTTTCTACTTCTGTGATATCATAAGCCTGTAATGATAAAATAAGTAAATATGGATAAGTCAGCGTATGAGATCATAGAACATGAGTATGACGTGGTAGTAGTAGGTGCAGGTGGAGCAGGGCTCAGAGCAACGCTTGGGATGGCTGCAACTAATTTTTCAGTTGCCTGCATTTCTAAAATTTTCCCTACACGAAGTCATACAGTTGCAGCACAAGGCGGAATTAGTGCAGCTTTAGGTAATATCGGTGAAGACGATTGGCGCTGGCATGCATATGACACAATAAAAGGTTCAGACTGGCTTGGTGATCAAGATGCAATAGAATATATGTGTAAAAACGCTGCTAAAGCTGTTATTGAACTTGAAAATTTTGGCGTACCTTTTTCTCGTACAGAAGATGGCAAAATATACCAGCGTTCCTTTGGTGGAATGACAACTCACTTTGGTAAAGGAAAATCAGCGCAGCGCACTTGTGCGGCAGCAGATAAGACTGGGCACGCAATCCTTCACACTCTATATCAGCAGTGTCTTAAATTCAACGCTGAATTTTTTGTTGAATACTTTGTGATTGATTTAATTATGGATAGCGAAACATGCTGCGGAGTTCTTGCTTGGTCGCTATGCGACGGCACATTACATAGATTTCGTGCGCATAGAGTGGTGCTAGCAACAGGTGGATATGGACGTGTTTATTTCTCTGCAACAAGTGCGCATACCTGCACAGGTGATGGTAATGGCATGGTAGTAAGGGCTGGATTACCACTTGAAGATATGGAATTTGTACAATTTCATCCAACAGGAATATATGGCTCAGGGTGCTTGATGACAGAAGGATGCCGTGGTGAAGGGGGGTACCTCGTTAATTCTCAGGGCGAGAAGTTTATGGAACGTTACGCACCAAAAGCAAAAGATTTAGCTTCCCGTGATGTGGTAAGTCGCGCAATAACAATTGAAATTAGAGAGGGAAGGGGGGTTGGACCAAAAAAAGATCATATGTATTTAACTATAGCGCATCTTGATCCGGAAGTAATAAAACTCAGATTGCCGGGCATCAGCGAAACCGCAAGAACTTTTGCTGGAGTTGATGTCACTAAAGATCCAATACCGGTCATTCCGACTGTTCACTATAACATGGGTGGCATTCCAACCAATTATTATGGAGAAGTGATCACGCTGAAGCAAGGTAAGGAAGAGGTAGTAGATGGACTATTTGCAATTGGAGAAGCTGCGTGTGTCTCTGTGCACGGTGCAAATCGACTTGGCTCTAACTCGCTTCTTGATCTTGTGGTTTTTGGTAGAGCTGCAGCGCTCAGAGCAAAAGAGAAGCTAAAGTCCGGTACACCACATAAAAAATTGCATTCAGACTGCACAGACTGGATAGTAGATAGATTTAATAAAATGCGATTTGCTTCCGGTGGGCTAAAAGTAGCAAAAATACGCGGTGAAATGCAGAACACTATGCAAAAATACGCATCAGTTTTCCGTGTTGCTGAAGTTTTAGAAGAAGGCAAAAAAGCTATAAAAAAGGTAGCAAAAATGATGCCTGATATTTCACTTGAGGATCGCAGTATGATGTGGAACAGTGATTTAGTTGAAGCGCTGGAGCTTGCTAACATGATCCCACAAGCGGTTATTACCATGGAATGCGCAGCTAATCGCGAGGAAAGCAGAGGTGCACATGCTCGTGAAGACTTTCCTGAACGTGATGACAAAAACTGGATGAAGCACACTATAGCGTGGCTTGAAGAAAAGAAAGGGCAAATTAACGTAAAAATTGATTATAAAAAAGTGGCTGAAAAAACTCTGAGCGGTGAGATTGATTTCATAGCGCCAGAGAAGAGGGTTTATTAGTCAGCCCATCTAGCTTATTCATGAATTGACGTAGTATTGATACATCGCTCATTTTAGTAGCTGGGTTTTCTGTATGCTCTGATTGATCTGATGCTCTAGCATTAAGAGCATTTTCTAACTTTAAGTAAATAGGGTAACACATTGCACAAACCGCTATGGTCACCGATAAAGCGGCTGCAGCTATCATGTTTCCTGCTAAAGCACTAAATACTGTTGCAAAAATTAAACCTCCGAGTATCCATTTTACTGGAAGACTTATATTCTTACGAGCATTCTTCTTAGAAAAATGCTCTTCAAGTTCTTCTTGTGTTTCTGGGTCAGGGCTAACACCTGTTATATCTTTGATTCTTTTTGTAGTCTGATAATATTTTTGCTTACGATGCTCTTTAGGTATTGTTATATGGTCACTTTTATTCTCAGCACCATTTTGTAACAATTCTGCACAAAATTCAGCAGTATAATAATGTTTTGTGGGCCTTGATCTAACCCACCTAGAAAAGTCTTTTAACTTACTAGGTATCTTCTCTGTTTGTCTAATTAAAGCAACTTGCGCTGGATATTTATCATCTTTATTTTGAGCGTTTATAGCCTTATGCAATTTTTCTGAAGATATTACTCCTTTTTTTTCAAAATCTAATATTAACTTCAAATATTTGATTTTATATTCTCCTTTAAGTAAAGCAATGTGGTGTAAGGCATTATTTTTATTTGCACCTTCAAGGCTAATGTTCGCCCCCTCTTGCAATAGTTCTTTAAAAAGTTCTTTATCATTATTTTTAATTGCTAAATGTAACGGATAATCACTATTACTATTTGGAGTGTTTACAGTATGTGCCACAATTTCTTTAACTTTTGCTTCTGTCTTGATTTTTATTTCCTGCTTTAGCTCAGCCTTTTTAGCTAATTTCTTTAAAAATTTACAATAGTATTCATTTTGCCCCTTAGACAATTTTTTTAAGCTTTCCTCAGGTAATTCTAACTGATCATGGCTGGCTCCATGCTCTAACAATTTTGTAAGAAACTTAAGTGTGTTATCGTTATCTTGGATTGTGTGAGACTCATGTTTTTCTTTTGTTATCTTGTTAATTAGTGCCACCTGAAGAGGGGTCTGATTTTCACTATTAATGAGTTGTGCTAGATCTTTCTTGGTGACCGTTTTTATTAGAATACCTAGAAACTTGCGTTTCTGTTTCTTTTCCAACGATACGATAAGGTGTAAAATATTGTTTCCTTTTTCATCTTTTATGCTGCTAATATCCGTACAATCTTTTAGATATTTTTCAAATTTCCTGTTATTTCCATTTTTGATCGCTTTTAGTAATAGAGCATTGCTATTTGTTATTTCGTTGCTTTTCTCTACTTCTTGATCTTCATTTGCTGTATTAGGGTTACTGATTGAATGTTTCTCATAATCATCACCAGCATCGCTACTGTAGTCACTTTCAATTCCACTGTCCCTACGATCATTTTGGTTACAATATTTGCTATTATAAGTAATTTCTGAAATTGCTTGCTTTACTCGCTCTTTTGTTTCATTTGATATTTTTTTCGATCGTTCTATTGCTTTATCTAGCACTGGAAGGAAGCATTGGACATAATACCTATAATATTTTTCTTGTTCTCTAAGTGATTCTTCTAATTTAGTTAATACTTCAGGACTAGCATCTTTTTCAAATAACCTTTTACACTTCTTGAGGGTTCCATCTTGACCTCTTGGTTTTTCACGCTTGTGTTCTTCTTTTTTTACCTTTCTCTCTATAATGCCATACAATTGCTCGTCTTTTCTATCCTGCTCTTGCTTTTTATTTTTATCTATGCATTCACCTAATTTATCTGCATTAGTAGTTAGTGCAGTTATATCTATACCCATACTAAAACCTCAATATTAAAAGCTATTTAAGTTGTCAGCACTAAACTAACAACCAAGAAGTTTGACTTTTAAATTGAGCTAAACGTTGTATATGTGATCAAAATATAGGTGGAAAGGCAGAAAATTAATTTCTGTGAGAAAATTTGCCGTCATAGTTAAACCTCACTTGAACAGTTGCTACTATTTTAACCATTTAATCTTAAAAAATAATAAATATAGCTAAACTGTGAAATGTGCTATTGGCTAAAATAGGATAAGAAACTATAGCTGCAAATATCCAAATTGATGTTTTTATCAGTCTTCCAGACTTGGTTTTTCTTTTAGTTTTTTAAGTCTTTCTTTATTTAGTATGGAGCTTATCTCTTCTACACTTTTATCAATATCATCATTGATTATTACATAATCATATTTATCACGTTTGCTTATCTCTTTTTGAGCTTCGGCTAATCTGCGCTCTATTTCGCTTGCATCATCACTATTACGCTTTTGCAAACGCAACCTAAGCTCTTCCATTGAAGGGGGAAGTATAAAAACACTCACAACTTTTTTTCTCATGAGCTTGAATAAGTGAAATGCTCCTTGCCAGTCTATGCTGAGTAAAACGCTTATTCCACTGCTCAGGTTTTGCTCTATAAAATCTCTTGGTATACCATAAAAATTCTCAAAAACTTTGGCGTATTCAAGCATTTGGCCAGCTTTGCATAACTCGTGAAATTTTTCTTCGGTAACGAAAAAATAGTCTTTTCCATTTATTTCGCCGGGGCGAGGCTTGCGTGTAGTCATAGAAACAGACCTAACTAAATTAGTTGATTGCTCAAGTAATTTTGCTGATATAGTAGTTTTTCCAGCTCCAGAAGGGGAGGATAGAACCAATAATACGCCCTCACTTTTTACGGTCATTTTTCTTTGCATTTTTTAACATGGTGCTTTTTGGATCAGAGTTTAAAAAGCTAGAACCTTCTAAATTAGAATTTGATAAGTTGGTGCCAATGAGAGAAGAGTTATCAAAGACAGTATAGCGCAAATCGGTTTTTTCAAAATTTGCCTTATTCAAATTAACGTTTACAAACTTTGCTCTACTCAATGTTGAATTAGAAAAATCGGCATTTTCTAAATTCATATTCTTAAATTCAAAGTAAGAATAATTTACATTAAATTTTTCACCCTGTGATATTTTCTCTTGCAAATCTCCAATTGAAGTTATAGCATTTTCTAACCCTGCAAGTTTTTTCTGTCCTTGATTGTCAATCAAAATCGAATTATCAAACTTGCAATCTGTTAAATGAACATCAGCAACTGAACTTTTATATATGCTTGAAGAGTGAAAAGACATATCACTAATTGTTGAATTACTCAAATTGCTAAGAAAAAAACTAGTTTTCCTAAAGGCATTAGCGTGAAGCAAAGAAGATCTGAAATCGCTTTCAATAAAATTTGAATTAGTTACTTTTAAATTGGACCAACTCGAATTATCAGCTAATAAATTAAAGAATGTTGAATTTTCTATTTCACTGGAATCAATATTATGGCGAGAAAGTGTACTGTTATAAACTTGAGAGTCTTGGATTTTTATCTTATACATTGAAGTTGTAGAAAGGTCTGAATCTTCTATCTTCACATAGGTGAATAGTGAATGGTCAAAAAATGAGCCATTCATGTTAGAATTTGCAACTTTAGTATTATGAAACTTTCCGTGACGAATGTCAGCATTAGAGACATTAACTTGATGCAGTTCACTAAAACTAAAATCAATATTGGATAAATCAGCATCATGAAGATTTGCTTCAGAAACATATGCATGTTTTATCTTGGAACCATTTAGTATAGATTGAACAAAACTTGAATTATCGTCATTCACATAGGAAATTTGTGTGTTGCTTAAATCAGTTTCGTCGAAGTTACTGTTAATTATGATAGAAGAATTAAGGCAAGCATCGGAAAGATTGCTACCTGTAAAGTCTGATTCTTTTAACTCTGCACCATATATGTTAGCATTTTTTAATGAAGAAAATTGTATCTTTAATTTATATGCATCCACTCCAAAGAAACTTGCATTATCAAGGTTGTTTTTCTGCATAACAGTATCGTTTATTTCACTATCACTAAAATTTACGTGGCTAACATTCGAGTTTGATAAGTTGGAGAAATTCATTTTCACATTCGAGAAATTAGTATGCAAACCAATTACGTTGTGCATACTTACTTTTTTGAGATCGGAACTGATAAAATCAGCATAACTAACATTAGACTGATCAAATACGATATCTGTTAAGTTTGCAGAAACAAATTTTGTAAAACTCAAATTTGTACCTTTTATTTTAATGCCATGTAAATTAGCATTGGAAAAATTAGCACCACGTAAATCAACATCAATGAAAGACACATCGGATAAATCGGTGTTAGAAAAATCGGCACCAATCAGACTTACTCCATCAAAAACAGATTTACTTAGGTACAGTTGGTTAAAATTAGCTCCATTTAAGTTAGAACCAAAACCTTTCTTAAAATCTTCTGGCACGCCCTCTTTGTGGCACTGCACCAAAAATTCAGCAAAGTCTTTTTTACTGTAAGATACGTATTTTGCATCACGCAAAGCGTTTAAAAAATCACTAATCTGATTTTTTTCATCATTTGTTTCGTTTCCATAACATAAATGACCAACTAAAATTAATATCAAAAATCTAATCATCTTGCTTATCGCACTGTATTTCTTTCGTTTTCACAGCCCAATCGTACATTGCTGAGCTTTCTTTATTGTCTATTTTTCTATCCTCCAAAAGATGTGGCATCATTTCGGCAATCGCATTTATTATATTGATCTGCTTTTTTTCGATTGCTATATCAATTGGGGATTGAAAATTATTGTTAACTACTCTAAGATCAGCACCTTGTAATAAGAGAAAGCGCACTATGTCTACCTCACCTTGTTTAACTGAATAAATGAGAGGAGTATCACCCAATTTATTTCTAAACCTTAGTATCTCTTGAATTGTTAATCCAATTTTTTCTAGCTTACTTATTACTCCTCTTAAGCAAGTTAAGTTGTTCTTCTTAATGCAGTAAAAAAATTGCTTACTGTAATCATCAATAAACACAGTTGTAGGAAGATGCTCATTAAGGCTATCATATTGTCGTTTATATATTGACTTGCTTTGTATGTCTTTATGACCCCATTCTTTTATTGGTTCTCTGTTTAGCTTTGTCCATTTTTGTAAACTTTTCTTTTCACTTTGCTCTTCTTCATCTTTTTTAGTTATAGGTTTTACTCTATTGCGGTCCTTGGAATTACTGTTTGTTTCTTTCACTTTTTTTTCTTCAGACTGATTCTCTACTTTTTCTTTTTTTCCCTCTAATAATTGACTCGCATCACTTTTTGAAAGTTCATTATCTTTTATATCAATCTTCTGATCAGCTTGTAGATTTTTTTGCGGGTTAGCTGTATTCTCATTTAAATCAGCACTTAAAGGCAAAGGCTCTGGTTTCAAATCTTTATTCACTTCTTTATTGGCCACATTTGGTAAATTTTGAGCAAATTTGTCTGTGCTTCCTTCTAGCTGGTCATTTGGCAAATCTTTATCAATCCTTTCACCTTCACTTATAGTTTTTTCAACCACGAAAGCTTTGTTCTCGTTGTGTTGCAGTTTCTCTTTATCGGTAGTGCCGTCTAATCTTTTGCTCTCAGCCTCTTGTGTTTGTTTAGCATCGACGTTGCTTTTTAACTCATCTTTTTGATTTGTGCTATCTTGCTTCCTTACACCTACATTTTCGTTTTTATGAACTGATTCAATTTTCTTTTCTTCAAGCTGCTCTACGGCAAACAGGATGGGTGATCCGAATACGACAGCTAATAATATAAAATATAAAATATTCTTCATAAATATCCCAAGCATAAGCTTAATTAAAATGATACTATAATCAAATGATTAATCTACAGTAAAAAATGCCTTAGGATTTAATTTATAAAAAAACAATAGATTTTTTGTATCTGTTCAGGGGCATCGCAAATATTGAAGCAAAGTGGTCAGTGCTTACTGTACGAACATTGTGGTTTGAGAGCAATCTCCGCTAGGGAGGATGTCATCCCAGTGCCCAGACACTGGGATCCAGAAAACTTAACTTTAAATAAGTGGCTGCATAATAAACTACACATTAAACCTAAAGTGCATTATATCGCCATCTTGCACGATATAATCTCTGCCTTCAAAGCGAATTTTTCCTGCGTCTTTGCAAGCTGATTCACTTCCATACTTTATGTAGTCTGCAAAGCTTATTGTCTCTGCTTTTATAAAGCCTTTCTCAAAATCAGTGTGGATTACACCTGCTGCTTTATCGGCTGTTGACCCTATTTTTACTGGCCATGCACGTGCTTCTTTGGGGCCCACAGTAAAGAAAGTTATCATACTCAGCACTTCATACATAATACGCGCTACTCCATCAAGGCCTGATTCTTGTAAGCCAAATTCTGATAAAAAACTCTGTTTTTCCTCTTCACTATCAAGATTTGCAATATCTGCTTCGAGTTTTGCTGAAATGCAATAAAATTTGCTTTTATTTTCCTCCGCCATCCTCTCTACCTTTTTAGATAATTCATTGCCAGTTATAACATTTGTATCTTCAACATTGCAAACGTACATAACGGGCTTTGTTGTCAGCAATTGAAGCAACTTCATCTCATCTTCATTGATATTCTCCAAACTTCTTGCAGGTTTACCTAATTTTAAAGTAGCTAATACCTCTTGCATTAATTCAAGTTGTCTCTTTAGCTCTTTATCACCTTGCTTTGCTTTCTTTTCCAATTGAGGAAGCCTTTTTTCTATGCTATCAATATCAGCTAGGATTAATTCCATTTCTACCACTTCAGCATCTGATATTGGATCTATTTTACTGTGTATATGGCTGATATCGTCATCCGTAAAGCACCTGAGCAGATGAACGATGGCATCAACTTCTCTGATATGGCTTAAAAATTTATTGCCAAGCCCTTCGCCTTTGCTCGCACCCTTTACCAGACCTGCAATATCTACAACTTCTAATTGGTTGTAGATTACCTTCTCTGAGCCTGCAATTGCTGCGATTTGTTTCAAACGTTGATCTTTTATCGAAATCTTGCCTATATTTGGCTCGATTGTGCAAAAAGGATAATTTGCAGCTTCGGCTGCACTTGACTCTGTAAGCGCATTAAATAAGGTTGATTTTCCTATGTTTGGTAACCCAACTATACCGCAGTTAAAACTCATATTTGCTATGTAAAATTATAACTATTGCATAATTTAAAAATTTCTGCTATACTTAATTAGTCGCTTATTGACAATTTTGTTGGTATAGTAATATATAGCTTAAATTAAGGTAAAACTATGACTACAGCTAAGAAACGGAAACTACCAAGTGACTTTCATGATGTTGAGGTTGGAATAAAAAGGCCCAGGATCTCAGGGCAAGAAATAACTCTTTTAAATAGTAACCCTTACCCTGACAATTTCTATGTAGGACAAGCAATTGGTAATGGAAGCTGTTTTTTTGACTCGTTCAGGCAAAGTCTAGAACAACAGACAGGAGAGCAAGTTACTGCCGAAAAATTAAGAAATGATTGTAGGGAATTTGCGCAAAAGAATCCACCAAAGTGGTTTACAAATGCAATTGTCAATAGTCATGATAACAATGGCCAGCACCGTAGTGAAACTGTAGATGATTATACAGCAGACATTATGCGTAACAGTAGGTGGGGTGATCCTGACGTTGAAGGCAGAATACTTTGTGAAAAGTATAAGGTAAAGCTACATGTTATAGAGAACCAGACTGTTGATAACCAAGATCTGTCTTTGCATGAATTAATAGACAATTCAGGTTCAAAAAGTGTAGGTGAATACAATAAAGTTGATTATGATGATAGTAGTACTGTGCATATAATAAACAAAGGCGGATTGCATTTCGAACCATTGCTTGATAGAAATAAAAGTTCAGCAAAACAACTGCAAGAGGAAACCAAACTTAAACAAGAGCAAGAACAAGAAGATTTCCTATTAGCAAAAAAACTGCAGCTAGACGAGATCTTAGAATATTGTAACCTTTCAAAGGATATCTCTGAGAGAGCAGAGGTTGAAAAGGGATTTGATAAGTTATTGGCAGAAAATGCTGATGGAAAAATTGGTGATGTTGTAGGGCAGTGCGTTAGTGATATAAAGCAGCGCATAGAGCAGCAAAACCCTTCAAGTTTACTAAGATGTGGTACGGAATCGATGGCAGAACCATTTCATCAACAACGAGCACCACAACTTGTAAAATCTTAATAGCCCTGTATATTTTTATATAGGGCTTTTGCAAGCATTTCATATAATATGAACTTCCAGTACGTACTAACCTAAATGCAAGTTGACCATGAGACTAGTTTAATTATTGATGCCATAGAGGAATTTGGTGGTGAGGCTAGGCTTGTCGGCGGGTGTGTGAGAGACTCAATTTTGCAGCGTGATGTCCACGACATCGATTTAGCTACTAATTTGCTTCCCAATCAAACGATTAAAGCGCTAAAACTCCGTAATATAAAAACTATTCCAACTGGCTTAAAACATGGAACTATCACTGCGGTTCTAAATCAGAGGTCTTTTGAAATTACGACACTAAGGCATGATGTGAAATGTGATGGTAGGCATGCAAAAGTAGAATTTACCAATAATTGGCAAGCGGATGCTTCAAGGCGCGACTTTACATTTAATGCTCTGTATGCAGATAAGCATGGCCATATATATGACTACTTTGGTGGTATAGAGGACTTAAAAGCGCGAAGGTTAAACTTTATAGGCAACGCTGAAGATAGAATTAAAGAAGACTATCTACGTATTCTAAGAGCTTTTCGTTTTCATGCAAAAATATGTGTCGGAGATTTGAGTGATGAAATACTAAGCGTATGCAAAAAGCATTCGCATATGATCCAAAACCTCTCTGGAGAGAGAATAAGAGATGAAATACTTAAATTGCTGGAGTGCAATGATCCTTTTCCAACACTTAAGAGCATGCAAGAATCTGATGTTTTGCAAAAGATTATCTCAAAAGAAGTAAAATGCGAAATTCTGTCTTCGCCACTTCTTTTGGGCACTGATGCACTAGTAAAATTAGCGTTACTCCTTAGGGCTACTAAAAAAAATGACAGGTTAAGTCTTGGAGAATATGTAAGCAAATTTTTACGTCTTTCGAACAAGCAAAAGAAAAAGCTGCTATTTTTACTATCCAACGATATCAAAACAGAACTCTCAGAAAAAGAGCAAAAAAAATACATATCTTTATTTGGTAGAGAATTATATTGTGATTTAGTGAAAATTTGTGGTGTTGAGTCTGGAGAAAATGTTGATGAATACATTTCATTTGCTAACACATTCAATATTCCAAAATTTCCTTTATCTGGCGATGATTTAATAAGTATAGGTCACCAGCCAGGAAAAAGTTTAGGTAGAAACTTGGAATTGCTAAAACAACATTGGGAAGATAGCTCCTACACTTTAACAAAAGAGGAGCTGGTGCTTTATGCTAAGAACCTATTCTAACTGCTTTCTGACTGTTCAATGAATGTATGCTTGCAATATTAGGGGAACTCATAGAGGAATTAGGTATATGTTCTTTTTTAGCTTTTTCTGTTAATTGATATTCGTTTACTCCTCCTTGAGTTTGATTACACATTCCCTGATCTGGAGATAAAAATTTATCTCTTATGCTTAATGCCAGTTGTAACTCTTGAATCTTATTTGAAAAACATTTCATTTTAGCCTCTGTTAATTTTCCTGTAACAATTTCTTTAAGCAATTCTCCTGAGTCGTTATTATTATTATTCTTGCTATTAAAGCTGTGCAAGATAGAGTCTACAATCTTATTTACCCCTTCTTGTTTGTTAAATTCTAATTTTTTTACGCATTTTCTAACAGAAGGTGACAACTTGGCTTTTAACGTGTCATCTCGTAGTTCTTTACCCATATTTTTTCCAATGTTACAATGTTCGTTGACAACTTCTTTAACCTTAGCTTCTATGATCTCCCTTGCGGATTGTTTCAAATTACTTTCTAATAATTCAAGCAGCTTACTGCTTTCAAATTTGCCATCATCTTGATTTGATAGAGACTTTATAGTTTCATTAAGCACGTTATGGCAAAAGTGTTTCTCTTTAAATTCAGGAAAACCTTTTTTTAACTCCTCGTTTTTCCCAGATAAAAAGTTATTGAGACCCTTATCCCTAGAAAGCTTATTGGGCAAGTTTCGTAATTTTGAAAGAGTTGATTTTGCAGTAGATACTGTACTCACTGCACCTGCCTTTTTAGCCAATTGACCTTCTTTTGCTTCCTGTAGTTTCTTAGTGTCAGCTTTCAATTGACCTTCTAAATCAATCTCCAATTGTTGTTTAGATTCTTGAACACTTTGTAATTGCTTCCCCAAGTTCTCCATTTCACCCAATTGAGCAGTCAATGTATTCACACTTAATCGTAGAGCTTTGTTTTCATGACCTAAGTCACTGACTTTATTTTCTAATTCAGTATTTTTGTCTTTAACCTGACACAATTTATCAGTCTGTGATTTAAGTAAAGCCACTAATTTGCTAGCTTGCCATTGTTGATTCAATTCAATTAATTTATCCTCCTTGTCCTTTAACCTACTCTTAAGTTCTATTATTTGTGCTTGCAGACTTTCATTATCTTTCCTAGTAGCTTCAATTTCTTCTCCTTGCTCTCTTATTATCATGTATTGATCAAATATAGTTTTCTGTTGTTCATCAACTTTATCCTGCATTGCTTTTTTATCTTGTTTGTATTTGGTTAGTTACTCTTCTCGTTCGCCTGCATCTTCTGTAAGTCCCTTATAACTCTTTTAAAGTCCTTCAATTGCAGATCGTAATTCTCTATTTTCTTCTTTTAAGGAAGCATTTTGTAAACGTTCAAGTTCTAATTCCTGATTTATGCCCTCCAGCTGTTCTTCTAATGCTTCATCATCTTCCTCTGTTATCAATGCTACTCCATCAGTCTGAACCCCTCCATCTTTGTTTATCACTACACTTTGGCTCTCTTTCTCTACAACTTCAGGTTTTAAGTCAACTTGAACACTTCCATCTATTGTCTTAAAAGCATCAGTTTGAACTTCATTGTTTGCAGTAGTTTTATCGTAGTACAAAATATTTTCTGCCCATCTATTCCATCTCTTGGGCAATATTCGTCCAATCGTTTTTAGATATAACCAAGCAAATACAGTAGACCAGCTGTATTTTTTTTCCTTTCGCTTAATATTAATTTCATAATTAACCTTATTATTAATATTTAGCATAAAATTACCTTATTTTTTAACTTTAATTTACAGAAAATTTTAATAGTAATAAAGTTATATATATTAGTATAAATGTTAAACAAATACTAACGCAGGTGTCAAATTATGGTAAAGTCTTTGCCCGCCTAATACACTTTAAGCAGAAATGTACATGTCTGCAAGTACAGCATTTGCTTTTTCTATCGCTCTTGCTAACACTCCCTGTTCATTGTTCTGATTTTTCACATTGATTACCTGAGCAGCCAAGTTTGCAGGAAAAGTGACCAAACTGACTTCCCATAATTCCACTTGTTTTAACACTCTAGCTCCACTTTTATGATCAACATCATACTCTATAGGTATATAGCCGATGGAAAGTCCGTTAATTGCCCCAGTTTTGAGCATCAAATACACTTCTTCTGCTTTCTGAATACCCAAAAGTAAATGTGCGGTTATATACAGGCCAACATCATTTTCATAAATATCTATGATACTACCTATAGGTTCGTCAGGATTATGCTGCCAAAGGAGTTTTATTTTATTTCTGTTTAAATTTTCCTTAAATGCTCCGGGCAATATCAGATCATTTTGTTTATCAACTATGTTAAAAACGCTCGCATAACCAGAAAATACACCGTTTTCTCCTATACTTTTTATTGACAATGGTGAATAGAGAAATTTCTTATTCATAAAGCCTCCTGTAGTATTGGGAATTTTGTTTCGCAATGCACTGCGATATAATTCTATTATATGCAGTGCTCTAAAAGGGGGAAGCACTTTCTTAGTTACTAAAAACGCTAAATTGTAATATGGTACAATGTTACAACGATGTCATGAAAGTAGCTGAAACTGGTTCCTTTATGACGGCAGTACCTTCTCCTGTCATCCGAGTAGCCTCCTTTTTTTGTCATCCCAGTGCTTGACACTGGGATGGCTTTGTTGCATCGCTACTTATGAAAGGCTAACTATAGTTAGGATTATAAGCAACCTATTGAAAATCTTGTTTTTTTGCAATCAATCTGATCAAATTTAAGAATAGTAATTTGTTATTTATATTAATAAATTTAATTCTATTGAAAATAGCTAAAGCATTGAAATTCTTGAATTTTAGCCGGATTGGTAAATGGTAGTGAAATTTCTTTTACTCAAATTTAGGTATTCATTGACCGTTCTTGTTATAAATACCAGAATAATAAGCTACTGATATTCCCTATCTTTTTTATCTTTAATCCATCATAGCTAGCGATGCAACAAAGCCCACTGGGATCCAGAAGACTTAATTTCAACCAAGTGGCTGCATAATAAAGGCTGGATTCCAGTGTCAAGCACTGGAATGACATCACAGGGGCATTGACCTCTCTTGGGCTCTTTTAGCTATAAACATTAAGAAATTTACCAAATGAAAAAAAAGGCAAAAGAAGCCCTGGGGTTATTATCTGCTTTAAAATATTGGCGTTTTTTATGTTTTAAACGTTTGACAAGCAAGATTTAGCTGCTTTTAATTGCAACTAACCTACGCTGCAAATGTTTAAGAAATTTACCAAGCAGAAAAAAAGACAAAGAATCCCCGAGTTAGCTAGTCTTTTACTATCTCTGTCAAGTATTGGCATTTTTTGATGTCTTGTAACGCTTTATAAGCGCGTTCAGCTTATTTAGATAAAAATCTAGATGTAGATGAAGTTTTGTAAAGACATACAGTATCTATATACTGCAAAAAATTAAACATAAGACGCCGATACATTAAGTAATCCTTACCTTTTAATCTGCAGATTGGCGAAAGCAAATACAATAGCTTCAGTTTCATGATAAGGGGGCTGGCGGAGTTTGTCAAGCAAGTTTTTAGCCCTGTCTCCTTGCTATAATGTTCATATCGATAGAAAAGCAAAAGAATAAAATGAAATATCAAGTGATATCCTCTATAATTAAATTTTTTGAATGAAGAGATGACGATTCGTGTAGGAATTAATGGTCTGGGTAGAATAGGCAGAGGCGTATTGCGTGCTATTTTCGAAATAGAAGAATATAGCAAACAAATAGAAGTTGTAGCTGTCAATGGATCGCTCAGTGCAAAGCAGCATGCACATTTGATTAAATATGATTCTGTTCATGGCAAATTCAGTGGTGATATTGATTTTAATGAGTCTCAAAATTGGATTTCTATAAATGGCAAAAAGTTTTCTTTATATAGAGAACGGAATCCTGAAAATATTCCTTGGAATGTTGATGTAATACTTGAATGTACTGGTGCATTCAATAAACGTGAAGAAGCAATAAGGCACAATGCAGAGAAAGTAATTGTCTCTGCTCCAGTTCCGGATGCTGATGTCACTATAGTTTATGGTGTGAATGACGATATGCTCGAAAAAGAGCATAAAGTGATATCAGCAGGTTCTTGCACTACAAATTGCCTTGCTCCGATTGTGAAAGTCCTACACTCCAGTTTAGGTATAAAAAGCGGTTTTATGACTACTATACATGCCTACACGAATGATCAAAATGTTCTTGATGGTAATCATAAAGATTTGCGTAGAGCAAGGGCTTGCGGATTATCTATGGTGCCAACTACAACCGGGGCAGCAAAAACAATTGGTTCTATAATTCCTGAATTAAAGGGCAAGCTAGATGGCACTGCCGTCAGAGTTCCGGTTAGCAATGTTTCTATGGTTGATTTTACATTTACGACTGATAAGAAAGCGACCGTTAAAGAAATCAATGAAATGTTTAAGGATGCAGCTCTCTCCTCTACGTCATTCCAGCGCGTGACGCTGGAATCTAATTTCTGGATCCCAGTGTCAGCTACTCGGATGACATCAGAGGGTACTAGGATGACAGAGGGTTATCCAATGTCAAATGTACTTTCTATATGCGAGGAACCTTTAGTCTCAATAGATTTTGTGCATAACCCTTATAGTGCAATTGTGGATTTAACTGGTACATATGTTACAGGTGATATATGCAGGGTTGCAGCGTGGTATGACAATGAGTGGGCTTTTTCGCTGAGAATGTTAGACATAGCATTATTGAGCTATAGTAAAGTATGAACTGGAACTCAAGCAAATACGCCTCATTTTATGAGCACTTTGCGGAACTCAGAAAAAGAGTTATCTTTTGCTTTCTATTTTTTTGCGTTGCTTTTGGTTTTTGTTATTACTTTAAGGAAAATATATACCGTTTTTTACTCGCACCTTTAATAGAAGCAACAAAAGGTAGCGAAGGTTTTTCTTTAATTTACACAGACTTAACAGAGGCATTTTTTGTGTATCTCCAAGTTGCAATAATGAGCGCACTTTTGTTTTCTTTTCCTGTGTTTGCATGGCAATTTTATATGTTCTTAGCACCTGGGTTATATAAAAGTGAAAGGGCAGTGTTGTTGCCATACTTGATTGCAACACCGGTTTTATTTGTAACGGGAGCTACTGTAGTCTATTACTATATATTTCCTTTAGCCTGGAAGTTTTTCATCACTTTTGAACATAGTGGGAAATCTTTCGGTATACCAATAGAGTTTATGCCATCAGTTAGCGAATATTTAGACCTCGTTCTCCAATTTATGTTTGCTTTTGGCACTGCATTTCAAATTCCAGTAATACTCACATTAATGGTGAGAGTAGGGTTACTCACTACACAAAGTTTGTCAAATAAACGCAGAATCGCGATAGTGGTAATTTTTATTATCGCTGCAATCTTAACTCCACCTGATGTATTAAGCCAAGTAGGGCTTGCAATACCTATGCTGATTCTATATGAATTGTCCATTCTGATATGTAGGTATATTGAAAAAAAGAAGACAAAGATTTAAACAAAGAAATCCCTCTTATCTCCTTTATATCACATTTTTAACTTACAACATTCTTATTCAGGACTTAAATATGGAAATGTTTCATAAATTGATTGTAATACTTTGTTAAGTTCAGCCTTACTTTTGATGATCAATAATACTGTATCATCACCTGCTATAGTTCCTATAATTCCTATGTTTTTGCTATTATTTAATGAATAAATAACATACTTCTGATCTAGAAAGTAAGCTAGGCTGCTAGCTTGTCCTGGTTGAGTGTGTAGTACTATTAAACCAAAATCCGAAATTTGCATATTAAGTATTAATGGTAATCGATATTGGTTGATGTCAATTACTTTATACATACCAGCAACTTTGGCAATTTTAAGTTTTTTTAATTTTCTTGATAAAGTAGCCTGAGGAATGTTGTGCCCTCTTTCTTTAAGCAAGGTCTGTAAATCGCTCTGCTCTAAAATTTCGTGATTTTGAATAATATTTAAAATATGTTCACCTAGTGTGTTGTCATGCATTATGCATTTTCCTCATATTGAATATGTAATAAGTATATTTGAAATTATATTCATTATTTCTTGACTATTCAATTTTTAATGTCTATATTCATAAGATGAATAAAATATGAATATAAATTAGTAATATGAAAAAATATATTTTAAATGCTATTATAGTGATAAGTATTCTATTAACAGGATGCAAGGAAAATAAACACGATAATATCATTAGATTTGCAATTTCTGCAGATTATCCACCTTTTGAATATTATGAAAATGGTAAATTTACTGGCTTTGACATTGAGCTTGCTCAATTAGTAGCAAAAGAGTTAGGTAAAGAAGCGATATTTAAAGATATGCAGTTTAGTGCTATATTTGCAGCATTGCAAAGTAATTCTGTAGATGCTGCTATATCTACTATTGGTAGCACAGAAGAGCGTGAAAAAAATTTTGATTTTTCAAATAGTTATTATACAGGGGAATTTGGTATTCTATATCACAAAAATAAACCCATAGCCGGTATAAACAACTTAACTCACAAGAAGATAGCCGTTCAACTAGGAACTGTCATGGAAATTTGGCTAAAAGAGCATGTTCCTACAACAGCTCAAATTATTGCTATAGACAATAATAATCAAGCTGTAGAAACATTAAAGTCTGGTCATGTTGATGGCGTCCTAATTGATGAATTCCAAGGTAAAGTATTTAGCAAAAAAAATCCTGGTCTATCATGGTCAGCCACTGCCAAGTTAGATGGTGGTTATGTTATTGCTGTGAATAAAGGATCTGCTTTAAAGGATAAAATAAACGAGGCATTAAAAAGTTTAGAAAGTAAAGGTGTAATACAAAAAATAGCAGAAAAATGGCTAGGAGATAACTGATGCAGGAATTAATTTCTAATTTCTTGTTTGTTGGAACAGGCCTTGCCTTTACTTTAAAATTATTGATTGGAGGACTGCTTTTAGGTGTGAGTCTAGGGGGATTATTGTCAGTACTCAGATATAATAAGATCTGTATTCCATTAATTAATGGAATTATATCTGTAATACGTGGCACCCCCCTTATATTACAGTTAAGTGTTGTTTATTTTATGACCCCAACCATTGCAGGAATTAAATTAAACATATTTAGTGCTGGCATTATAGCATTTGGTCTAAATAGCTGTGCTTATATTGCTGAGATTTTACGAGCTGGTATTGAAACTATATCAAAAAACCAGTTTGAAGCAGCTAAAACTTTACAAATACCTAGTTTCTATATGTGGAGAGATATTATATTACCACAAGTTATTAAAAATACTCTTCCTGCAATGATAAATGAGATCATTGCACTCCTTAAAGAAACGGCATTAATCTCTACTATTGGTGGTGTTGATATTATGCGCTCTGCGCAAATGCTTGCAGCAGAACAATTTACTTATTTTATACCACTTTGTCTTGCTGGGGCTTATTATTACGCTCTTGTATTACTAATTGAATATATAGGCAAAAAGATTGAACAGAAAGGTATATATGATAAAAATGCATAATGTTTGTAAATTATTTAATAATGTTCCAGTACTTAATAATATTAACCTGATTATAGAGCAATCTATAGTTGGTCTTGCTGGTCCTTCTGGTAGTGGTAAATCAACATTGTTACGTTGTATACAAAAACTCGAAGTTTTAGATTCTGGTAGCATTGAATGCAATGATAGTACTGGTTTTGTATTTCAGGATTTTCAACTTTTCTCACATATGACTGTCTGGGAAAATCTTACATATGCTCCCAAACTTAAAAACAAAACTCAGGATCAAAGTGATTCACTACTTGAGTCTTTGGGTATTGCCTCTAAAAAAAATGATTACCCTAGTAATCTATCCGGTGGGCAAAAACAGCGGGTTGCGCTTGCCAGAAGCTTAATGATGAATCCAAGGATTCTATTATGCGATGAGCCAACGTCTGGTTTAGATGTAGCAACAATAGTCGACGTTGTGGAACTACTACAATCAGTTAGAGATATGGGTATTACTATGATTATCGCTTCTCACAATTTGGATTTTTTAACAAAAATATCAGATCGGATTATTCTGTTAAAAAACGGAAAAATAATTGTAGATATCAATCCTAAAGAAATTGATGAACCAACAAACTATTTAAAAAATAATTATTAAAAGAGAATCACTCATATCATACTGAGAGCTATAACAGATCTTAGCATCGAAAATTACATAATATACATTATGGAAAACAAAATTACATAATGTAAGAAGCAATGCTAAAAATAAAATCACATAATATAGCAAACTATAGCTAACCCAAGAAAGGTTTTCCTACGTCATACCGCCGCGATATCTCAGCATAGATTCCGCTAACAAGTAGCGGAATGACGAATTTTTGTTTTTCAAACTGTCGGTAAATCTAAGTCAGTTTAGCTATATGTGTCAAGCACTGGGATGACACCCTCCTGATGGGCCAAAATCACAATGTTCGTACAGTTATGGAATGAATCGCGGTATGACGTGTTGCTTTGATCAGCTATAAAGATGATGCTGCGGAAGTTTTTAGTACTTGCTCGCAACTTTCAACAATTTAATAGCACTGGTGTTTACAACCTCTCCGCCGACACGCTTAGTGACAAAAAACCTCACATAAGGTTTATTCGTATAAGGGTCTCTTAATATTCTCATTCCTCTGTTATCTACAATCTTATAAGCTTGTTTGAAATCTGCCATCGCAATTACTGGTAGCTGATTGTTTGGCGCTGGTGGCATATCGGCAGATTGATATACTGGTATTCCCATTAAAGTATCTGGAGCTTCAAGCGACAGACTTGGCTGCCAGAGATACTGACCTGTTTGAGATTTTAGCAGCCTGATATCCTTCAACGTACTCCTGTTCATCAAAAATGACGCATTTTTGGAATAATATTCGTCCAGAGAGTAATACAACATCATTATTGAATCACTATCTAATTTTTCAGTTTTAACTTGCTCTATTTTATTATAACTGTTTCCATTTTCATAAGCTAAAATTCCTTTTGGTTGAAAAGTGCCCTCACCCTTAATGAAGGCTTCGCTTTCTTCCTTACTAAAAGTCTCGGCAATCTTTTCCACCAGCCAACTCTCAACATCGACAAACGCATCATCGAGTAACTTTTGTGATATTTGTGGTTGAGCATATAACTCGTAAGTTGTGACGGAAATCTTTTGGATTTTGGGCGTGTCCGTATCTTTTGCAAAATCATACTTAGACTTATTGCCACCGTCCTCATCATCTACTGTTTCACTGCTCCAACCTGCACCGGCGCGGTCAAAATCTTCTATAATGTAATCCAATGTTTCAGTAGAGATTCTTTGACTGGAGCATATTTGTCGCATTGGGGACGAATCAGTTACGCGCTTGTTTATGCGTTTTACAATATGCGGAGTAACTAGATACCCCCCGATATCACTGTCATCTCCACTGAGGGTTTTGTGTGATAAACCGCTTTCCATTCCCTTGCGGATATAATCAGAAAAATATTTATCGCTTGTGCTAAAATCTGTATTTACTTCTGGGCGTTGAGCTGCAGTTTCGATCAAGTCTAAACGCTCTTTGCAACTATCAATGGCATTATTTACCTTGCATAGCTGCTCAATTGTTGCAGAATCAGCACGCCCTTTGCTTTCAATTTCTTTTAGTTTGCGATCATTTATTAATTTAAATTGCTCCCATGATGAAGCGAGTTCATTGATACGGTGAGCGATATCGGTAAGTGACATAATAGCCTCCTTTGAAAATGAAATAAAAATGGAAATAAGGTAATAGGAATGGCATCCATAGATGTTTCCCACAGTTGTACGAATATTGCAATATGGTACATAGTAAACGATGTCATTCCAGTGCTTGACACTGGGATCCAGCTTCTATGCAACTTAATTAAAAACGTTTGTTTTAGCGTAAGACAACTACCTTTAGCTCATCAGCTCAGTTATAAGCAAAATTTCTGGATTCCAGTGTCAAGCACTGGAATGACATCATCTGTTGTGCAATTTACCTTTAAAAATGAATATCCGTACAGTTATGTGCTTGGCACTGAAATGGCATCATTTTTTATCTGTTGAAAATGTAAACCGAAAAATAGCGTGGCACTTTGTGCCACGCTTAGTACTGTAAGCTTAATCCAGTAATTAAATTAAGCGAGGTAAAATAAAAGATAATGACACTATATAATGTTCGTTCTTTTATGTCAAGCACTTTTTTGAATTTTTTTGGTGATAATTTTTATCCAGTTATTTTATTATTGTAGTATAATTTCAATGCCAGATACTATCATTATGATCACTATCTAAATTTAAATCGTAATTATCATCAAATTTATATATCCCCTCCATCTCTTCTCTATGCAATTCATGTGAATCACCTAAAGCTTTTTGATTAGAAACGTCAACACAATACTGTAACAGTGCTCTTAATGCTCCAGCACTATCTTGATCTAAATTAAAATTGCTAAAATCAAATTTCTGCATATTCTCCACATGTCCTTCTCTACATAACCTACATATCTTAGCAAAAGCCCTTTCACTTTCTCGACTCCAAGCATTAAGAAAGTAAGGATCTACTACTTTGCTAAATTGTTTCTCTATCTCTTCAAGAGAGCTCTCTGGATTAAGTTCTAATATTACTTTGAAAATCCCACTGCCATGGAATCCATAAAATTTACTAGATAAGCTATCTTTTACAAAATTAACTGCATCATCTATTGTAACACCAGAGCGAGATTCAAATATCATCTCAAATGCTCCATAACAACTATCAATACCAAAATTAATTATTTTTTCCATAAAATCAATTACCTCTTCTAAGGAAATTTGTGGCTTATTCCTCAAGATAACTTCTAAACTCTTGACAAAATTATGCCCATGCTGACCCATAGCATGGGTTTTCCCATTTATTGTATAATGATATAGCTTCTTATTTTCTATTATATGCTTATTGCACTGGTAGATATGTAGCTTATTCAATTTGCCAGAATATTCCTCTATTTCCTTATCTGGTAATTTTGAGCGGAATTCCTTGATTACTTCGCGTATTATTCTATTGATATTACTCATGCTTATTCCTAATTAATATGTTAGTATTTTTATAAATTAAGTTATTATATTAAAATTCTTTCATGGATTTCAATATTAGCTCCGCACTACTTGTAGTTTTTGTAATGGGTCTGCCAATGACGATATAATCAGCTCCTGAATTTATTGCTTCTTTTGGTGTTGCTGTTCTTTTTTGGTCGTCATGACCTGGATCTATACGAATTCCTGGAGTAATAATTTTAAAGTCTTCACCGCATTCTCGGCGCACTTCCTGAGCTTCCAATGCAGAACAGACTATTCCATAGAGTCCAATCTTTTTTGCAAGCTTTGCAAGCAAAATTACCTGTGATTTTACTTCTCTTGCTACTCCAAGCTCGTTTAAATCCTCATTGCTCATACTAGTTAGCACTGTCACTCCAATCAGCTTTATTTTTGTGCCTTGCACTACACTTAGCGCTTCTTCAAGCATTTTTGTCCCACCGCTGATGTGCAGAGTTAACATTTCAACGTTCAGAACTTTTATTACTTCAACTGTTTTAGCTACAGTGTTTGGAATGTCATGCAATTTCAGATCTAAAAAAATTGGTACATTGCATTTTGCAACTTCTTGCACTCCAGAAAGACCTTGAGCAGCAAAAAATTCTAATCCCAGCTTTACCATGCCAACTTTACCACGCAGAGCATTAGCTAGAGAAATAGCCTTATTTAAGTCTTGTGTATCCAGTGCGCATATTATTGGGTTCATTATCTTGCATGATTTATCTTATAATAAGACTCATTGTTGTGTTTTGCAAATACTTTCACTCTGATTGAACTGACTGCGTTCATAAGATTCTGTCAATAGTGAATTTGGCAACTTGGTCGGGGTGGATGAGCGACTGACAAATAATGATTCATATCCAAGATCTTCCAGCGAAGAAGAAGGCGTTTCGTCTGGCAAAAGCCGTGCAATTTCTCCTTGTAACGCAGACTTTAATATTTGAATCGTATCTAATATTGCTTTTCCATCATTATTTCTTATTGGTTCTTCTATATTGTCTGTTACGCATCTTATCAACAGTTGCGCAAAATTCACTTGTTTTTCTTTCTCTTTCAAAAAATCTTCTATTTGACTGTCTCGTTCTAAAAGTGAATTTCTTAAACTTTTTACTTCATTATTACAATCTTTTCTTATCCCATCTAACTCAAAAGATTGATTTTTAATTAAACCATTTGCTTCATCTAACTCTTCAAATTTCTCTTTTAATTCTTTAGATAAATTTTTCTTTTCTTTGTTGACCTCTTTAATTTTACATTGTAGCTTATCTAAGTTTGCATGCAGCCTTTCTTGTTCTTCACGTAATTCCTCTACTTCTTTAGAAAGTTTATTTTTTTCCTTATTCAATGCCTCTACTTTTTCACTAAGTTCATGTTTTTTCTCACGTAGTGCCTTTTGTACTTCACGTAACGTTTCTATTCTATCATTTAACCCCTTATTCTCTAGCTCTAAATGTTTATTATCATCCACTTCCATCTTCAGCTTTGCAATAAATCTACTTCTTTCTTCCAACTGTTTCTTTAAACATGAGATTTCAAGTTTTAATTTCTCTTCCTGCTCATTAAGCTTACCTATTTCCTTTCTTGTTTTGTCCAATTCATTGTCTATTTCAAACGTACGATTCTTTGCTGTTTCTAATTTTTTCTCTAAAGATTTTTTTTCTTCAAGAAGAGATTCTCTCTCAACTTCTGACTCATTTACTTTCTGATCCAATCTTTTTGCTCTCTTGTCTAAATTTTGCTTTTCTCGAGTTAATTCATGTTTTAATTTTTCCACTTCTTTGTTTGCAGCTTTTTCAGCTTCCTTTCCTAGAGTTATTTTATTTTCTAACTCTTGCTCTTTCTGAGCGAATTTATTTCTTTCAACCTCTATTTTTTTATTATTACTAATTATTTTATACGAAAGTGCAAGCACCAAAACAGATAATGTAGCTAAAGCAAGAATTAGAGGAAGAGGCACATTAGAAGTTACAATAAGCGCTAAAGATGTAAGTAACGTAAGAGTAGCTAAGGAACTAGCTATAAAATAAAATGTGTTAGCCTCACTAAGCAAATTGCTCATTACTCCCCTCCTCCCCCCACGTTCAGCAGTCTTGTATATATTTATTAAAATTCTCTTATCTGTGGAGGAATTATAGTGCTGCACCTACAACAAACTTTCCTTTTTCAGTCTACTAGCTAAAAATGGCTAAGGTTTTATGTATCCAGTGTACAACTGTACTCAAAATGTCTAGTGGCTATTGATCGGGGTAGAACATCCACTGGTATATCCAGGATCTTCCACAAATGAAGGAACAGACGTTTCGCCTGGCAAATATTGTGCAGCTTCTTCTACTAACTCAGACTTTGTTGCTTGAATCACTTGTAATATTACTTTTTTATCATCATCTCTGATCACTTCATTTTCCCTTACTAATTTTTCTACCTCATCTGTTACATATTCTATCATCCATTGCAAAAAAAGCACTTCTTCTTTTTTCTTTTCCAATAAAGCTTTTTGAAGTTGTTCTATTTGAGAGGATTGCTTCAAAAGTGAACTGTTTAATTCTTTCACCTTATTATCGCGATCATCATTCACTGTTGTTAATGTGTTATCAGATTCTTTCTCTTCTTTTTGTAAAGATAATGACTCCTTTTCCAGCTCCTTAATTTTAGATAAGTACTCTTTCTCCTTTGTACACAATTTATCAACTTTACTTTCAAGATCAGTGCGCTTTTGACGTTCATCACTAACTTTACCTTCTAATTCTTTCTTTTCCTTTTCCGACTGGCATAACTTCTTCTCTAATTCTTCTATGTCGCTTTCTGAGCTCTCATGTTGTTCTTCCGATTCTAAAGTTTTTAATTGTTTTACTTCTTCTACTTCTACTTTTTTTCTTAACATAGTTAATTGAGTACGCAGAGAAGAAGCTTCCCTACTTTTATGTTCTAATTCCAAGTTTAATTCATCTTCATATTCCAATCTTAAGCGTAACTCATCTTCATATTCTGACTTTAAACATAACTTATTCTTTTCACTTTCTAATTTGCATTGACACAATTCCTCCATTAAAGAATCCACTTTTTCATTCAATCTTGTATTTTCATCACGTAACTCTTGGTGTTCAAGAGAAAGCATCTCCTCCTTATGTTCTAACTGACCTTTTACTTTTGCTTCCAATTCTACATTATTACTAATTATTTTACATGAAAGTGCAAGCACCAAAATAGATAATGTAGCTAAAGCAAGAATTAGAGGAAGAGGCACATTAGAAGTTACAATAAGCGCTAAAGATGTAAGTAACGTAAGAGTAGCTAAGGAACATAAAGCGTCATTCAGCTTATGTGATGGTCTGGATGTGTATTGCTGTGATTCTCCTATAGAATTTTCAATTTTCCTGTTAGTCTGCTTATTCGACACCTCTCCAATATTATATTTAATATAAAAATCTTTAATTATAGTATAAGCAGAAGTTCCAATCTTGTTGTTTAACTTTTCAACTATATAATTTATAAAACATTCCACATCTGCTGCTGAGATAGAGAGTGTTGTAAGTGTTGTTTCGTTTAAAATTCTTGAGATAGCATGCTTGTACTTTTTATTTTTTAATTTTTCATTCAGACCATCCTTCAGTATATTCTTAAGTATACTTCCTTCTATCATAGTAAACTTGAGTTTACTACTCAAACGACTTCCCCTAACAAGTGATGCATCTAAATCTTGCAGACTAACATTAGTTGTAGCAAACACCGTCACACCTTTATCAGCTTCATCGAATCTAGTGAAAAAATAATTTAAAGGTACTCGATTGGCATCAGTGCGTCCCTTGCCAAAGCTGTCGATTTCATCTATAAGAACTATACAAGGAGCGTTTTCGTTTGCTTTATTAAAAAGCTCATTTATATTTGATTTTTCAAGCAAATCAGCTCCAGAAACTTTTATAAATGTAGTTAGAGATATCAGCTGATCCCCAATCGCCTCAACAATTGAACTCTTACCAGTTCCTCCTGGACCGTGAAAAATGAATCCTCTTTGTATTTTTTCTTGCTCTTCTTCTGAATCACCTGATTTTGCTGAAGACACTATATTAATATTATTTTTTATTGATTCATAAATATTTACTAATTTTGTTTTTATCTCTTTTATAAATATAAAATCCTCAAATGCTTTCTTCCCTCTTTTTTCACCTTTTGCGCAAAATTTCATAAAAATCTTTTCTTGTGTTTTACTTTCTGTTGCAGCACTAGCAATCTTTGCCTTTAGCTCTTCCATTTCATCTTTTGTTGCAGCACTACCAATTAGCTTTTCAACTTCATTACTAAGCTTATTTATCTCTTCTTTTGTTGCAACACTAGCAATCTTTACCTTTAGCTCTTTCACTTCATTGTTAAGCTTATTTAGCTCCTCTTTTTTTGCAGCACTAGCAATTAGCTTTTCAATCTCATTGTACTGACTACTAAGCCTCTTATTTAGCTCTTTGATTTGAGGCTCTAAGCTTTGTATTATATTTTCTTGCTCTTTAGCTAATCCATTTTTTTCATTAGGTTCTGCTTTTTGTGCATCAAGCTTTTTATTCTGGCTGATCATTTTACATGAAAGTACAAGCACCAGAACAGAAAGTATAGACAAACTCAAAGCAACAGGAAGAGCTACATTAAAGGCTGCAACTGAAGACAAGAACTCAACATAAGGGGCAACGGCAAGTGTCCCAGACGCAAGCAATACCAAAGTAGCAAGAGCACCAGCTATAAGATACGGTGCATTGGCTTTATTATATAAATCCCCCATTATTATTCCCTCATACTAATAATGATTACAATAGCATGGATATTAAAGGAAGTAAAGCTATAAAAATCAATATAAATCTATATTCACTATGTATTTCTCGTCTTCAGTTTCAAGCTCAGACTGCATCCACTCTATCGTTTCCGCATTGCAAACTGCCTGCAAATCATTCTGTGCGGATTGATCCAACTTATCCTCTCGTAGATCTGCTTTTATCATCAACTTTTTTATCAGATGCTTAACTGATACATTATTATCTGCCTTTATCTTTCTGATAATGTTTAATATCTGAATAACATTATCTCCCATTTCCTCTGAATATTTATCGTAGATAAGTTCTTCTTTGCTTGGCCAATTACTTTGATTGTGTACAGAATTATAACTATACAACTGGTGGTATATCTCTTCTGTAATGTATGGCAAGAAAGGTGCAAATAACCGCAAAATAACATTTAACACATACGCCAAGCTTTGTTTTGCACTTAAGGTTGCTTCACTGCTTCCGTACGCACGTTTTTTTACTAACTCCAAGTAACTATCACAAAAATCCTTCCAAAAAAATTCCTCTATTGCGCCCAAAGCTTCGCAGTATTCAAACTGTAATAGGTTATTTGTTGCTCTTTCTATAACTTTGTATAACTTAGACAATATCCACTTATCCATTGTCTCGTGAGCAGAATTTATGCTCATCACTTGATGCTTTTCCATGAACATGGAAACGAACTTGCTAGCGTTCCAAAGTTTTGTAACGAGGCGCTTGCCAATTTTGAATGTATTTTCAGAGTAGACTGTATCAACTCCAAGCCTTGAGTTCGCTGCCCAATAGCGCACTACATCAGCTCCATAAGTTTCAAGTATTACATGAGGAGTGATGATGTTACCCTTTGATTTACTCATCTTTTTCTTATCATCTGCTAAACACCAACCGCTGATCATAATGTTTTTCCAAGGTAAAGAATTTGCATGATAATGTGCCTTTAAAATAGTATAAAAAGCCCAAGTTCTTATTATCTCATGGCTCTGGCTGCGCAGATCTGCAGGAAATATCGTATCATAGCGATGATTTGGTAAGCTAAACTCACTGTTTACTGCCAGTGCACTTAGTTGAGGAGTAATTGAACTTGTGGCCCAAGTATCCATTACATCTTGATCTGGGATAATCTCTTCTTTGCTATACCCTTTTGGTAAATCTTTCGATGGATCTATAGGTAGGGCCTTTATTTCAGCTAGGATGATTTTGCCCTCTTCTCCTTTACGCTTGGAATACCACGCTGGAAATGGCACACCAAAATAGCGCTGCCTTGAGATGCACCAGTCCCAATTTAGCCCTTCTATCCACACTTCCATGCGTTTACGCATATTGCTTGGGTGCCAATTGCATTCTTTTACTTTATCTAATACTTGAGCTTTTTGCTCTAAGGTCTTGATAAACCATTGATAAGTAGGCAATATCTCAAGTGGTGCACCAGATCTTTCTGCACACTTAACAGAATGAGAAATGTTAGTGCTTTCTACCAAAAGTCCTTTTTCAGTTAGGATTTCGATTATCCGCTTTCTTGCTGCTGTAACTTTCAATCCATTTATTTCATTTAGTATATCGTCTGTCATCCGAGTAGCTGACACTGGGATCCATTCTTCTTTCTGATCACACCCACCTTCCTTTGTCATCTGAGTAGCCCTTTCTCCTGTCATCCCAGTAGCCCCTATGGTGTCATCCCAGTGCCCAGACACTGGGATCCATATTTCTTCCTTCTGACCATGTACTGAATGAAGGCTCATCCTCCCATCCTGATCGATGATAATTTTCATCGGTAGATTATGCTTTTGCTGCCAATATATGTCGAGTTCATCACCAAACGTACAGCACATAACAAGCCCAGTGCCTTTATCTATTTTAACCTTATCATCAGCTATTATTGGAACTTTTGTCTCTGTGATCGGCACCACGGCTGTTTTTCCGATCAGATGGGTGTAGCGCGCATCCTCTGGATGACAAAAAACTGCAACACATGCTGGAAGTAACTCAGGTCGCGTAGTTGCAATGTTGATCTGCTCATTTTCTTCAGTAGAGAAAACTATCGTATTTAAGGATGACTCAAAAACTTTATCTTCTATTTCTGCTTGCGCAATTGCTGTTTTATCAACCGGGTCCCAAAGGATGGGCTGCATTTTTCTATATGCATACCCTTTATTATATAGATCAATAAACGACATCTGTGAAAGCGTCACAGTTTCCTTGCTGATCGTGTGATATTCCAAATCCCAGTCATAACTAATGCCGACCGATTTAAATAGTTCCTTGAATTCTTGCTTTGATTTTTCAATAACCTCATGGCACATCTCTATAAATTTTTCCCTGCCAACTTCTTTTGCGCGGGTTTTATAGGTTTGCTCAACCAATCTTTCAGTGGGAAGCCCATTATCATCAAACCCAATTGGGTAAAACACATCTTTTCCCAGCATGCGCTGAAACCTTGCAATAAAGTCCGTGTGGCAATAGCTAAATATATGGCCAATATGCAATTTACCCGATATTGTCGGTGGAGGTGTGTCTATAGTGAAAGTGTTATCCTTTTCACCATTCCACCTGTAAACTTTACTGCCTTCCCACAATATGTTGCATTTGTCTTCAACTTCTTTAAAGCCGTATTTTTCTTTTAACATAAATATTTCTCAATTTTAAACTTTAAGCTAGCAACGTCATACCGCCGCGGTATCTCTAGATCCCGCTAACAAGCAGCGGAATGACGATGGTCGGTAAACCTAAATTACTTTAGCTATAGCACAATTACGGCAATTTTACGCCAAAATTTTTTGTTTACGAACATAAATTTTCTATGCTATGATAAAAATATTACTTGACCTTAGGTTCTAAGGGTATTATGTAATGTTAAATTATAATTGAGGTTCGTTATGCTAAGCTTAAAGAATGGTACAGTACAGGTTGCCGATGATAAAATAGTGCTTGTTATAAAAAAAGATGATTATGAAGAATTTAAAAAGTATAAAAACGTAGATAAGAGTGGTGCTATAATTGATGACAAGTTTTATGTGGGCTGTACGCTAAATGATCAACAACTATATATTACTGGTTCTTATCCTCAAGAAGAACTAGGAGATAATACAATCATGAATGTAAAATCCGTTGGGAAAAAGGGTGGCAAATATTTTAGTCGCCTAGAAGAAATGAAAAATCTGTTAGGCTTTAACGATGGGAAAGAGGAGATTATGGTAAAAGCCCTATCTTTCCATCCCACAGTACAATTGTTAGAAGAGAAAAATGTTAAAACAACAGAATTGGAAGCTGCAGAAGAGCAGTTAAAGGGGAAAAATGAAGAATTAGAAGCTGCAAAGAAGAAAGCTGAGGAGGAATTGAGAATTAAAACACAAGAATTACAAGATCAATTGGACACAGCTCAGCAGGAAAAACAAGACTTAGAAGCTGAAGTGGAAAAACTAAAGGCAATAGATTCTACAGCGTTGCAGCAGCAGTTAGAAGAGAAAAATGCTAAAATAACAGAATTGGAAGCATTAGATGCTGTGGCGTTACAGCAAAAGTTAACAGAGAAAGAGAATGAAATGACAGCATTAAAAGCTCAACCAGATGCTGCTGTTACGAAGTTAGAGGGTGAAAAAACAACACTAACAAATAAAATAAAAGATTTAGAAGCACAGTTAAACAACCAACCAAATGCTGCTCAGTTAAAAGCCAAAGAGGATGAAATAAATAAACTAAATGATGAAGTTGCGCAGTTAAAGGCAGCACCAAATGATACTGCTGCTCAGTTAAAAGCCAAAGAGAATGAAATAATAGCATTAAAAGATCAAGTTCAGCAGTTGCAAGCAGCACCAAATGATACTGCTGCTCAGTTAAAAGCCAAAAAGGATGAAACAAAAGACTTACAAAATCGATTGACTGAAGCTGAGGAGAAAAATAGAAAACTAGAAGATAAAAGCAAAACAACTGAGCAACCAAAACAAGGCAATGGAGCACGGTACACTGCTACTGTTGGTATGGGTCTTGCTGCTGGACTGATAGCATTTACTGCACTTGAACGTACAGTTAAGTTAGAGATGTTAGTAATGATTGGTATAGCAGTAGCATCTGCACTCGTAGCCGGTGGTATTACATATGCAGTATTACCTAGTACTCAAGTAGATGGGGCAAAAGCACAAGAAGTAAATGAGAATGGGAAAAAGAAGTAACAAGGGTTAAGCCGAAATGTACGTGTCAAGTAAAACACTTGACGCGAACTTCAGTTTTTATATTCCTTCATTAGCATAATATAATTTTGTGCTGATTGTGTAATATGTTTAATTTCTTCATTCGACATTTTTTTGAAGAATTTTGCTGGCCTGCCAGCCCATATTTCCCCACTTTTTATCACTTTTCCGTGTGTTACCAGTGAGCCAGCAGCTACCATAGCTTCAGGCTCCACAACTGCATGGTCCATCACGGTAGAGCCCATACCAATAAACGCCTTATCATGCACCGTGCATGCGTGCAACACACAAAAATGTCCCACTGTTACCATGCTGCCAATAATTGTGTCACCACCTGGGTTTCTATCCACATGAATTACCGTTCCATCTTGAATATTTGTTCCATTACCTATTTTTATTGATCCAACGTCCCCTCTGATTACACAATTAAACCAGATGCTTGCATCTCTTCCTATTTCAACCTTACCTATGATATGCGAACCACCTGCGATGAAAGCACTTTCGTCTATTTTTGGTTCATAATCTTTATATTTTAAAATGTGATACATATTAAGCCCAAAGTCTTATGCATATGTTAATCAAAATAAGGTAAGCAGTAAATACATACTTAGATTTCAAGTTATTTGGGTGACAGATGTTCTTGACTTACGTGCTTTGTACTGCTAAGATTTTTATTTTCAGCCCTATCTATAATGTCAGTAGCGGTATTAAGTATATTTCAAATAATATTGGTTGTTGTGTTAGTAATTTTAGTGCTCTTGCAGCCGCCTGGAAGTAGTTCGTTAAGTGGTTTTAGTAATACACAACAGGGGGTCAATTCGATGATTCCAGTGAAATCTTCTGAAAACCCGCTCAGCAGAATAACGGCTATTGTTGCTGGATTGTTTATTATAAACACATTGCTATTGTCAGGATTATATTCAAAAGACGTACATAAAAAATCGATTGCAGAGAAAATTATATTAGAAAAAAAGCAAGAAAGTGAACCTACTTCTGTTCCATTTGAAAATTAATGAAGGAAGCTAAATTTATCTTTGTTACAGGTGGAGTTGTGTCATCGCTTGGTAAAGGCTTAGTTGCTTCAAGCGTTGGTGCGCTTCTTCAAGCTCACGGTTTTAAGATCCGTATCAGAAAACTTGACCCGTATCTCAACATTGATCCTGGGACAATGAACCCAACTCAGCACGGAGAGGTATTTGTGACCGAGGATGGTGCTGAAACTGATTTGGATCTTGGGCATTATGAGCGTTTTACTGGAATTAAAGCAACAAAAGATGACAATATAACAACTGGTAAGATATATCATGAGTTATTGAAGAAAGAGAGGCGTGGTGATTATCTGGGCAAAACTGTGCAAGTCATTCCTCATGTGACAGATTTGATCAAATCGTTCATTTTTAATGGTACGGAAGGTTTAGATTTTGTAATATGTGAAATAGGCGGAACTGTAGGTGACATTGAAAGCCAACCATTTTTGGAGGCTATACGTCAAGTTAACTACACATTAGGAAAACAAAGAGTTATCCTTATTCACTTAACTTTAATACCATATCTTACCGCAGCGCAAGAATTAAAGACAAAACCAACGCAGCATTCAGTTCGAGAGTTAAATTCCGCGGGGTTACAACCAGATATTATATTATGCCGCAGTGAGAAAGAAATTTTCGATAATCAAAGAGAGAAAATAGCTAAGCTTTGCAATGTTTCTTTATCCAATGTGATACCTGCCCCTGATGTGAGTCATATATATGAGTTACCGGTGTTGTATAGCCAATGTGGGCTTGATACGCAAATTTTGGAGCACTTTCATTTAAGTAAGCCAAAACCAAGCTTGACTGAATGGGATCAAATAGTGCATTCCATAAGGCACCCAACACAGGAAGTTACTGTATCTATAGTGGGAAAATACACCGAATTCCCTGATGCATACAAATCACTGGTTGAAGCATTAAATCATGGTGCGATTAGTAATAAAGTCAAAGTAAAGATAAATTGGGTTAACTCAAGAGAGAAGGAAGAAAAACCTATAAATGAAAAACTTATAGGAGAGAAATTACAGAATTCTCATGCAATCCTTGTTCCAGGGGGGTTTGGTGATGACGGAGTAGAGGGTAAAATATTAGCAATAAATTATGCCCGTACAAATAATATCCCATTTTTCGGAATTTGCCTTGGTATGCAGCTTGCAATTATTGAATTTGCTCGTAATGTTGTTAAGCTTGAAGATGCACACTCTGAAGAATTTCGTAACTGTAAACATCCAATCGTTAAGTTAGCTGGCGATCAAGATGACGATCTTGGTGGAACCATGAGACTTGGGGCATACAAATGTAATATAAATGCAAACTCTAAAATGATGGATGCATATAGTAACACTACTATTTCAGAAAGACACAGGCATAGATACATAATCAATTCAGATTATAAAGATGATTTGGAAAAAAATGGGCTGCTATGCAGTGGCATATCAGAAGATGGAACGTGCATAGAGGCAGTGGAGTTAGAGAGTCATCCGTGGTTTATTGGTGTGCAGTTTCATCCAGAATTTCAATCAAAGCCGTTTTCTCCTCATCCTCTTTTCGTGTCGTTCGTTAAAGCAGCAATTGATAAGAAATAAGTGCCTAGTGTTTAAGTATCAATATATGGAGCTTGCCATAGAGCAAGCCAAACTCGCTCAAAAAAATGATGAGGTGCCCATAGGTGCTGTAATAGTGAGTGGAGACAATATCATTTCTTCTGCACACAATATATCCAGCGATCCAACTGCACATGCAGAGATGTTAGCGATCAGACAAGCATTTTCAACTCCCACGCTTTGTGATGCTGATATGTACGTAACATTAGAACCATGTCCGATGTGTGCTCAAGCTATTTCCTTTGCCAGAATTAAACGATTGTACTTTGGAGCTTATAATCCAAAAGGTGGAGGAATTGAAAATGGTGCTAAGATATTTCAATTTTGCAGCCATATACCTGAAGTTTATGGTGGGATATTAGAAATAGAATGCTCTTTTTTGTTAAAGGATTTTTTTGAGAAACTAAGGACCTAATTTAGGTTACGGTATAAATCTAAGAGAAAACTGAGAACTTTCACAAATCAAAATTTTTATCTTGCGGTTTTATTTGCAATATTGCTACCACACTGATCAACAAGCAGAAGACTATATAAAGCCCAGCAGCAAGGTTTGTTTGAGGAAATGTTACAGTCAACCAAATACAAACCATAGGAGTAAATCCTCCATGTAACGCATAAGAGATATTGCGTGATAAGCTCACACCACTAAATCTAACATTGGTAGGAAAGAGTTCAGATGCAACTATTCCTATGGGAACTATACCCCTTTCTATTATAGAGAGAACCATTACGCTCAACGCAATCACAAGATAATTTTTATAGTAATATGCAATAGATAACGCAGGACAACACAGTGCCATTGTAATTGCTATAAATAAGATTGCAGTGCGCTCTTTTCCAACTTTATCAGCCAACATTCCAAACGCTATTGAAGATATCGGCATTAATACACTGGTTATAATCAATACAATTTCGTTGATATATGTTGTTACATAAACATCCACTGATGCTATTTCCTTTGCGAGAGTTCGAAGAAATATGGTAAATCCAACAGCAACATTAGCAGGTACAGATATTAAAATAGCAAGTATAAGAGCTCTCTTGTGGCGTTTTATAAGCTCTATTATTGGCAAATCAGGTAAATTTCTTTGTTTTCGATTTTTTTCATATGCTGGAGTTTCTCCCAATGTGTATATGCTATACGCGCTAATTAATCCTAAAATAGCTGAGAAAATAAATGGCAATCTCCAACCCCAGGTACAAAAATCAGTAGTTTTTTTGCAGATAATCACTATCACCGCAGAAAGCAAGACGCCAATGGAGCGACCAAAACCCATCATTCCAAAATACATCCCTAAGTTCTCTTTCCTACTGGATAAATGCTCTATAAGATAAACAGAACTTCCTTGTTCACCACCAAGTGCAATTCCTTGTGTTATATGGATTGCAAGAAGCAATATAGTAGAAATTATACCTACTTGATTGTGACTTGGAATAAATGCAATGAGACTTGATGGTATCAATATTAGCAAGATAGTAATTATTAATGCTATCCTCCTTCCATACCTGTCACCAACGTGACCAAATATGAATGCACCAAGTGGCCTTACAATTGCACCTAGCCCTACAATTCCAAATAATTGCAGTATGTTACTGTAGACATCTTTTGCAAAACAAAACTCTCTGCTGATTATGTAAATCAAATCAATAAAAAGCATGTAGTCATACCATATTGCGATTCTGCAGAGTATGGTTGATATCAACACCCTTGTTTGCACTAAATTCAATTCGTAAATGTTTGCTTATTCTATTCTGGCTGCTTTTTGGGATTTTACAACCTAAACATATGGAGTTGACTTTTTTATTATGGTGTGTGATAATTGCAATGAATATAGCTTATTTAGCAGCACTTATAGCAGCAGCTATAATGTGTATAAGCATTTTCTTTATATTATTTAAGGGAATTAAAGAACACTTAGATTCAAAAGGATTTCTATCTCTTCTGAAAACAGTAGGTGTAATTTCTATAATACTATCAATTATATCTCTCCCACTTATTATATTAAGCCTTACTACTCCGTCACCTCTGGTAGTAGGTATAGTAGGTGGTATCGTTGGTGCTATTTCCATAATACCATTAATAGTAGCTTACATTTTGCTTGTGGCTATATCGAATATCTTTATTACCAAGTCTTTATAAATTTGAGCTAATGTTACTGTCTTCATTTCTTCTTGGTTGTAATATTGCTGAAAGTTATCTATTTCCATAGGTATAACATATAATCTGATTTTATAAGATATTCTACCGGGATTAAAATATCGTAAATCTTAGGCGTTATAAACAAAATTTACAGGAAAAATAAGATGATACTACTCAAAAAGGCAAACAAGACGGTATTTTTCTGGCATAAGTTAGCGTTCAGCTTTACCTTTCCTTGCAAGACATTTTAGAGCTATTATGTCTTACTTCTTGAAGATACAAGTTAGCGTTTTTAACCCGAATTCTGGATTGGAGATTAAAAAAAACAAGAATATCAATAGCTTATTGTTTTAGCATTTACGATAAAGCAGTAAGCATTTTAAGACTAGTTACTAATTTAGTAAAATTCAAGACTTTCAATAATTTACCTAAAATCTAATCCAGAATTCGGGTTAATAATAAAATCTTGTTTTTTGAAAATGAATTTGGTAAACTTTAAAGATGTATGTGACAATATGGTGATATATTGTTTTTAGTATTTAATAAAGTACGTACTTGATAATTTTTCTGAACGCTCTAATCAAGCTAAAATAGGTAAGCTAGATAAAATTATTCTTAGTTTAAAATTGGTATAAGGTATTAAGATGAAAAAAATTGAAATTTCAGAATTACTAAAAAGAATTTCAATCTGTTTACTATGCGTGGCAACTATTGTCTCTATCGCTTTTTTGTTTGCCTATATGCATACAATGTTGCTTAGTAAAGGGTATGAGTTAGCTGCACATTGTTAGTGAAGCTATGCCTTGTGTGTTACTTGTCGTTCTCCTTTTTATTGTTTGGTTTGTATATGATCAAGTATTCAGCAAACTAAAGGAAGTAGAGCTGCCTATATCGATAGAATTAGCTAATTCAGATGATAAAAGAATAACATTTGCTGATGCTATAATTGATGACTCCTTAAAACAACGGTTGCAGATGATTTGCTGTGACCAAATGACAGAAGAAATGCGCAAGCTGTTTGGAAATAAAAGTATTAATTCACTAAGAGGTTACATATTATATGGCCCTCCTGGAAATGGTAAAACACTTATCGCTCGTGCAATTGCAGGTGAATCAAATATGAATTTCATAAGCATCTCAGGTTGAACTTATTGGAGTATATATTGGTCATGGTGCACATGCTGTACGCGAGCTTTTTAAAATAGCAAAAAAATATTCTCCTTGTATAGTCTTTATAGATGAAATAGATGCAGTTGCACAAAAAAGAAGTACCGCTAATAACTCAGCTTACCATTGTCGAGAGAGTTTAACACAGTTGTTAACTGAAATAGATGGATTTAAGAGCAGAAAAGATATAATAGTAATTGGTGCAACTAACCTTATCGGTGGTATAGATCCAGCACTTATTAGACCTGGACGTTTAGGTCAGAAGGTTTATGTCCCTAATCCAAACATAGAGGTGAGACAAAAGATATTGGCACTTTATATGCGAGGTACAAAAACTGATGAAAAGCTAAGCCTCCAAGACATTGCAGACAAGACTGAAGGCTATTCTGGGGCTGAGTTAGAGCAATTAGTGAATGAAGCAAAAATTAGCGCTGGTGCGCAAAGACGGCTTATAGTGAGTGAGGAAGATTTCAGTTACGCGCTTCACAGGTTAAGTCCAGAACAAGAAAGAGATAGAATAAAGTTAGTTTCAAACGCGAAGACACAGATAGAAGAAACTTCTTTTATACGGTAAACATAAAAATTGAAATTATAGAAGTGTAGCTGAGCCAACCTTCGTTATTCTTATTATTACCCACAAATAAAGACATGGTATTGCATTTACTCAAATAATTTAATTTTATTAACCTGAAAGCTTATTGGATTAAAATTATTAAATTAAGAGTTATAATTTTAGCAACTAAAAGCTGTAAATTGCACCATATAAACAGTTATTTCAAGCAAAAGTTATACTGACCTTAGCCAGAAAAAGTGGTGGAAAAGTTAGGAATGTTTTTTACAAAAAAAGACAGTATCAATAAAAAGGATTTTATTCTATTTGAAATATAAAATTATCATGTATTTTTCTGTTATTCCCAAGTGAATTATTATTAACTTAGCAGTATATATTATTAAAAACACAAGCAATACAATCATTTTTAGCAACCAAAACCAGCAAGCGTGAGAAGATTTTTTTTTGGAATGAGTTGGTCATGATGTTTGTAAAACTTAATTTGTACACTTTACTTACCCCCAGTAATTCTGATATAGTTACTTTAGTTAAAGTCTATAAAAGTTTATAAATGGCAACCTTAAGTGTAAGAGAAGCTTTATGCACAGCAATTAGAGAAGAAATGCAAAACGACTCTGATGTGCTTATCATGGGTGAAGAAGTTGCAGAGTATGATGGTGCTTATAAAGTAACGAAAGGATTACTGAAAGAGTTTGGAGAAAACAGAGTAGTTGATACGCCTATTACCGAACATGGATTTGCTGGCCTTGCTGTTGGAGCGGCATTTGCTGGATTAAAGCCAATAGTCGAGTTTATGACTTTTAATTTTTCTATGCAAGCTATTGACCAAATTGTGAATTCCGCAGCAAAAACAAATTATATGTCAGGCGGACAACTTGGATGCCCTATAGTATTTCGTGGACCAAATGGCGCTGCAGCAAGAGTTGCTGCACAACATTCTCAATGCTTTGCAGCTTGGTATTCGCATATACCGGGGTTAAAAGTAATAGCACCCTATTTTGCCTCAGATTGCAGAGGTCTGCTTAAAGCTGCAATTCGTGACCCTAATCCGGTAATATTTCTAGAAAACGAAATAGCTTATGGACATGAGCATGAAGTTTCTGACTCTGAGCTATCAAACAAAGATTATCTACTTGAGATAGGCAAAGCTGCTGTTATACGGGAAGGAAAGGATGTAACTATCACTGCTTTTTCATTAAAATTAATGGATGCCTTAAATGCAGCAGATTTACTTTCGAGTAAAGGTATAGAAGCTGAAGTTATTGACCTCAGAACCTTAAGACCACTTGACACTCAAACTGTTATTAACTCTATTCAGAAGACTAATAGGTTAGTTAGTGTAGAAGAAGGATGGCCATTTGCAGGAATAGGAGCAGAGCTGTCAGCCGTTGTTATGGAACAAGGATTTGACTACCTTGATGCTCCAGTTGTACGTGTAACTGGCAAGGACATCCCCTTACCTTACGCTGCAAATCTAGAAAAAAAAGCATTACCGCAAGTGGAAGATATAGTTGAAGCCGTGCATCAGGTCTGTTTTAGAAAAAAATAGTTCTTTTTTGTGTCTCCTGTTCCGCATTGGTCCATCAAAGAAGTATTTCCAGTGCCGCCTATACCACCCATTACTTTTATGACGATAGTTTTAGCACCGAAAAATACAGCACAAAATATACCGAGTGCAAAAAGAGCTGGCCATGGCATTCTACCAAATATCGCAAGCAAAGCTGCACCTATTATCACTACGGTCATAAGCGGTCCGCCTATTCCCCAAACGTAGCCAATAATGTTACATATTACTTGAGCAGTTGTATCAGTATTAGTGTCAGCGGCAGCACTCCCAACATGAGAAAAAGAAATAAATAATACTATAAAAAGAATATTAAAAACTTTCCTAGGGTTCATCTCTATACCTTAAATTTAGATATTGCAATTATACCTAAAATACTATAATTTTTAGTAAAACTAGCATAAAGATTGAATAACAAACGGTGCCACAAAAGTAGTTGACACACAACTGCACAAATATTGTAATATAGACATAGTAAACGATATTATTCCAGTGCTTGACGCTGGAATCCAGACTTTAATTGTTATATTTATAAATAAGTCTGGAACGTTCATCTCAAATGCAGTATTTTTGTTGAAATAGCTCAACTGGATCCCAGTGTCAAGCACTGGGATGACAGCAGTCCTACGTCATACCGCCGCGGTATCTCAGCCGCTAACAAGTAGCGGGATGACGGTTGTCGTTTAGCCATAAACATTAAGAAATTTACCAAATGAAAAAAAAGGCAAAAGAAGCCCCGTGGTTGGCTAATTACTTACATTATACTTTCAAGTATGGCGTTTTTTTATTCTAAATGCTTAATAACCGCGATTCAGTTGCTTTTAAACCGCAACTAATCTAAATTAGAAACATTAAGAAATTTACTAAACAGAAAAAAAGGCAAAAGAAACCCTAGGGTAGCTAGTTATTCACTATCCATTTTTTAAGTTGGCGTTTTTTTATGTTTTAAACGCTTTATAAGCGCGTTTCAGCTTATGTAGGTAGAAGTTTGATAAAGACATAAGGTGCACATAGTGCAAAAAATTAAACATGAGACGCCAGATACGTGAGTTTTTTTGTCATTTAATCTGTACAGAGAAGATAAATAAATAGCTTCAGTTTCATGATAAGGGGGCTGGCGGAGTTTGTCAAGTAAGTTTTTTCGTTTCTAACGGTTGTTGCCAAAAACTATACAAGAAGTCTTTTAAGATCAATCACTTATCTTCAAGGCTTGAATAAAAGCATTCTGTGGAATATTTACGTTCCCTATAGAATGTAACCTTTTTTTACCCTTCTTTTGCTTTTCAAGTAGTTTCATTCTTCGCGTTACATCTCCACCATAGAGTTTAGCTGTTACATCTTTTCTGTATGGGTTAATCGTTTCTCTGGCAATAATTTTTCCGCCCACTGCCGCTTGAATCGCGATTTTATATTGCTGACGTGGTATTAAATCCTTCAAGCGTGCACATATTTCACGCCCCCTTTTTTCTGCCCTACTTTTGTGAACGATACAAGCCAGTGCATCTACGGGCTCTCCATTAATTAAAAAGCTTAATTTATCTATTTGGCTTACCAGATAGCTGGAAATTTCCCAATCCAAACTTGCATATCCTTTGGAAATTGATTTTAATCGATCATAAAAGTCAAAAACAACTTCAGACAGTGGTAATTTATATCTTAACAATGCTGTTGTTGTGTTACCAATGTAAGATAAATCCTCCTGTTCTCCCCTCCTTTCTTCACATAGAGATAGAATATCACCTAAGTATTGATCAGGAACCATTATGGTTGCGGTAATCCACGGTTCTTCCACAATTTCAATTTTCGTTGGATCTGGCATATCACTTGGGTTATGAATATTCAAAACTTCACCACTTCGTGTTGTAACCCTATATATAACACTCGGTGCAGTTGCTGTTAGATCTAAATCAAACTCTCTCTCGAGTCTTTCTTGAATAACTTCAAGATGCAACATTCCCAAAAAACCACAACGAAATCCATAGCCTAGTGCATTTGAAGTTTCAGCTTCGAAGGTAAAACTTGCATCATTTAAATGTAACTTCTCTAGAGCTTCCCTTAGATATTTAAAATCATCCGTTTTGTGAGGGAAAATGCTACAAAATACCACAGGATGCACTTCTTTAAATCCAGGAAGTGCTTCACTACAAGGTCTCTTTTCCTCAGTGATAGTGTCTCCTACCTTGCAGTCTGCTACTTCCTTCATTGAAGCAGTTATAAAACCAACTTCACCCGCTGAAAGTTCACCCGTCATCACTTTTTTAGGGGTGAAAATACCGATATTATCTATCTGATATGTAGCATTATTAGACATCATAACAATTCTCATGCCTTTTTTTAGCACTCCATTTTTAACTCGCACTAAAATTACTACTCCTAAGTAAGTGTCATACCAACTATCAACCAAAATTGCTTGCAGTGGAGCATTTACATCACCTTGAGGAGCTGGAAGTTTTGCTACTATTGCTTCCAGTACATCTTTTATTCCAAGTCCAGTTTTTGCTGATATTAAAACTGACTCACTTGCGTCAATGCCAATTACTTCCTCAACCTGGAGTTTTACCTTTTCTGGATCTGCAGCAGGAAGATCAACTTTATTGAGCACAACTATTATTTCATGGTTGTTGTCAATAGCTTTATATACATTTGCAAGGGTTTGTGCTTCAACGCCCTGGCTACTATCTACCACTAAAAGTGAACCTTCACATGCGGCTAAGCTTCGGCTTACCTCGTAAGAAAAGTCAACGTGACCTGGGGTGTCCATGAGATTTAGGCAATATTGATTACCGTCGTTTGCCGTATAATTGAGTTTTACCGTCTGTGCCTTAATTGTAATCCCACGTTCGCGTTCTATATCCATTGAATCGAGTATTTGATTGATCATTTCTCTTGCTTCAAGGCCGTTACATTCCTCTATTAAACGGTCAGCAAGCGTTGACTTACCGTGGTCTATATGCGCTATTATTGCAAAATTTCTTATGTTGTTCATTTATGGCTATTTTACTTAAGTAGAACCATTTTACATTTTAAGTGTTGTGAGGGCAATCCTTTATTAAGAGACTATTTACTCCTTCAACATAGACGACACTTTTTTCGAGCAGGAAATCACTTTATTAACCATATAGTTTTCATGATTATTATCTATTTTAGGCAACTCATACAGATAATTTACCATCATTCCAGCCGACTGACTAATACCTTTTTCAGAAGTATCCGCCATCCAGTTTAATTGTTTTATCGATGCACCATTGCTTAAATGAAAATGCGCCACCGGATCATAAGCATTCCCATTACTATTATTCACTTTTAGTAAATAATATGCACATAGTTTAAGCATGCATTGTTTAGTTTCATTTATACATTCAACGTTAATTTTTAATTGCTCTGCACTTTCTAAAATTTCTGCACTAGATTGTTTTATATTTAGTTTGCCCAATAAAGTGACATCTTGGTTTAGATTGTTTTTTAGCCATTTCGTAAAGCCAGGTATTGGAGAAAGAGTTGCATATGTTTTTATACTTTTAAACTCCTGTGATAGCTTTTCTACAACCCTTTTGATCAAAAAATTACCAAGGCTGATTCCAGATAACCCTGCTTGAGTGTTTGATATTGAATAGAATATAGCAGTGCTTGCATTACTCGGATCATTTGAAGGTACTGACTCATCTAAAAGGTGTTGAATACTATCTGCAATCTTATCCACCAATGCAACCTCTACAAAAATTAGAGGTTCGTTTGGTATCTTGTAATGAAAAAAAGCAAAACAGAGACCCAGCCTGTTTTTTAAGTCATCCCAAGAGGAAATTTTATGCACAGCTTCATATTTTATAAGTTTTTCTAGCAATGATGCAGGTGAATCCCAGGTGATTTGACGAAGATCAAGTAGATCAACATCAACCCAAGTATAGAGTATATTTTTTAATTCGCTTTCTAGTGGATTCAAGCTTCTATATTGGTTCTTTAGCTTAAGCACGTTAGAACGCATATCAACAATAAACTTAAGGCCTTCTGGTAAAGAAATAAATTGCTTCAATATTTTAGAACGCGGTGATTCAAGAATTTTTATTAAATCCTGTTCAAATTTATAGTTTAACTCGGGATCTTGGTTTTTCTTATACTCTCTAATTTTCTCATCTATTTCCGCTTTATTCGGATTAAATTTTTCTGCCAGGGTTTGTAGAAATTTTATTTTACCTTTCTCTGATAAGCTTAAGTACAAGTTACCAAGAGATACAGCGTTTTTACGTGCTGAAACCTCCCCTCCCTTTGGATTTAAGCACTCGTTCATCTTCAAGACTAAACTATCGATATCGCGACTGTTGCTTAAATCAGGACTGATGTTACCAATCCACGATCTTACAGCATCTGCCACTCCACCTAGTATTTTAAAAAAGCTTCTTACCGCCTTTTTGTCTTCAACTTTCACTATATCAGTTTTTACCAATGATTCTTTTGTCATAGATTCCCTTTATTATACATAGCTAATGCAAGTCAGGGTCATACCGCTGCGATATCTCTAGATCCCGCTAACAAGTAGCGGGATGACGAATTTGTCGTTTGTCAAATCGTCGGTAAACCCAAGTTATTTTAGCTACATATAGCTTAAGTTAAAGGAAAATTTTAGCTACATAGCAGGCACTATTACTAGATTATTAATAATTCAGTAATACAATAGACTTCTTGCACTACCTCCCAAGCCACAACTGTCATTCAGTAGAAACGAAAAAACTTGCTTGACAAACTCCGCCAGCTCCCCTATCATGAAACTGAAGCTATTGTATTTGCTTTCGCCAATCTGCAGATTAAAAGGTAAGGATTACTTAATGTATCGGCGTCTTATGTTCAATTTTTTGCAGTATATAGATACTGTATGTCTTTACAAAACTCCATCTACATCTAGATTTTTATCTAAATAAGCTGAACGCGCTTATAAAGCGTTACAAGACATCAAAAAATGCCAATACTCGACAGAGATAGTAAAAGACTAGCTAACTCGGGGATTCTTTGTCTTTTTTTCTGCTTAGTAAATTTCTTAAACGTTTGCAGCGTAAGTTAGTTGCAATTAAAAGCGGCTGAATCTCGCTTGTCAAGCGTTTAAAACATAAAAAACGCCAATATTTTAAAGCGGATAATAACCTCAGGGCTTCTTTTGCCTTTTTTTTCGTTTGGTAAATTTCTTAATGTTTATAGCTAAACGACAATCGTCATCCCGCTACGTGTTAGCGGGATCTATGTTAAGGTATAGTAGGGGATCTATGTTAAGAGATACCGCGAATGAATCGCGGTATGACGGTGTAATGATGGTTAAGTAATTCGTCATCCCGCTGCTTGTTAGCGGGATCTCTTGTTAGCGCCGCGGCAGAATGACGGTTCGTAGCGGTATGACGGTTAAGCAATTTGTCATCCCACTACGTGTTAGCGGGATCTCTTGTTAGCGCCGCGGCGGTATGACGGTTCGTGGCGGTATGACGGTTAAGCAATTTGTCATCCCACTACGTGTTAGCAGCTAAGAGATACCGCGAATGAATCGCGGTATGACGGTGTAGATGATGGTTAAGCAATTCGTCATCCCGCTGCTTGTTAGCGGCTAAGAGATACCGCGGCGGTATGACGTAGGACTGCTGTCATTCAAGTAGCTGAAACTGGAATGACACGTCATAAAGGAACCAGTGTCAGCTACTTGGATGATACCTTTTTTCTACTTAGTTTGGGTTATGCAAGAAGTCTATTTACTTCTTAACTTGACGCACATGATGTCTTGCAGCATCATCTACTGTCTCTAAATAAATCATTGCTAGACATATACCACTGTGTACTTCTACGGATACCTTATTGCCTAAACTTCGATTAAAGCAAGAATTTTTTCCCGGAAAAGCAAGATTACTAAGGTGCAGTTCCCATTTTAATCCTTTAGTTGATATTTGAGCTCTCGGTATACCAAGTAAAGATATTTTAGTATTTTTTGGCAAAGAAAAAAAATGGGTAATACCTTTTTGTAAAGTGTAACCTACCATGGGAGGTGAAGGTGTGTAAAAGATACTGCCCGTACTTAGAAAAATGTTAATATTCTGTAGTATGTGATCAATTGCTCCTCCAGTAATACCCGTTACTATTGATGGCAATAACTTTACTGTTTTTAAGTGAGCCATTGCTTTAGAAAAGTCGCAATAATCTTGATCAGGTAGATATATCGTATTCAAATTAGCACGTAAATCCAGATTTACGCTATCCAAATCTCCTACTACAAGATCAGGTTTTACGCCAATTGATAGAAGCTTGTTTGCTCCTCCATCTACAGCAATAATAGGTATATCTCGTTTAAAAAACGATGAGCTCGGTATTTTTCCATTTAGCACTACAATAGAACGATATTGTTGTTGTGTACTGCAGTGCAGCACATGATCATGGTGCAGGTTTTGCATCGTAGTAACATTTTTGAATAATTGATATTATGCTAATCACTAATCCAGCAATATTGCTAAGCACCACAAAAATTGAGCTCTGGTAAAGACCATAGCCAATCCAAGACAATGAACAAATAAGATAGTTTACTAACATTAACATCGATACATCACGAGTAACTTTAGTGATATATGCTTTATATACTTGAGGTGATAATCCAATTAGAGATGCAATTAACGCAATGAAGCCGAAGCATTCTTCAATATTTATATACATACATTTTCCTACGCTTGCTTTAACAATATCAGGTTCAAAGGGTTGTACTTTATGTACTCTCAGCTTTTCTAGAGCACCCCTAATGCGTGTAATTTATAACATCATTTAGTCTATTAATCAAGAAATTAATAGTGACTTGCATTTATGAAACCCAATCGGCTTCTATGCTAATTATTATCTAAACTAATCGTCGGTTGTGCATCTTGCTCAGAGATTAGGGCAACCAACAAATTATTTATCAATTGAACCTTTTGCTTGCCATCTAATTGTAAGCTTTTGTTTTTTTCAAAATGAGCTATTACTTCCTCGACAATTCCTATTGCATTTTGCACTATATGCCTTCTTGCCGAAGTGATAGCATGTGCTTGTTGACGCCTTAACATTGCTTGTGCAATCTCGGACGAATACGCCAAATGCGATATTCTTGCTTCTGTAATCTCAATTCCTGCAATATCTAATCTTTGTTGTAACATTGACCGCAATTCATCTGAAATTTTATCAGAATTTTTACGTAAAGATTCCTCATTGCTCTCGCTGTCATACGGATAATTGCTCGCCAATTCTCTAATTACCGAGTCACTTTGTACAAAAACAAATTCGTGATAGTTGTTAACATTATAATACGCCTTTGCAGGACTGCTCACTCTCCAAACAATTACTGCAGAAATCTCTATTGGACTTCCATTTGCATCATTAACTTTTATTTTTTCTGTGTTAATATTCTGAAATTTTAGGGAAACTATATATTTGCTTGAAAAGGGAAGCGTTACACATATTCCAGACTTAAAATAAGTTCCAATATAATGACCAAAAAATTCTATCACTCTTGCTTCATTAGGGTCATTAATAAAAAATCCTTGAAGAAAAGTCAAAATTGAAACGGCAGCAACTCCAAGTGCAATTGTGCTGTCATATGCCAAAAAAAGCAGCGATAAAATTAATCCTAGCGCTATTAGTACAGGAAAAGCCCGAATTTGACTCAAATTTCTATCGTTTATCGTATTCTTATCCATATTGTCTTTAAACTTCTTTTTCACTTGAACTCTCTCTGTTGATCGTTTTATTTATCTTATTTACAAATAGTTTAAACTCTCTTAATTCATGATCAGGCAATTTTACTTCAGTTTTATGTGCTATCGTAAGCGGATCGATGTGTTTGCCGTTATATATAACTTCGTAATGTAAATGAGGGCCTGTTGCAACACCAGTGCTACCAACATAGGCGATGACCTGCCCCTGCTTTACTTTAGAGCCTAACTTTATATCGCCACTAAATCTACTTATATGCGCGTAACAGGTTGAATATTCATTTTTGTGTTTTATTTTGATGTAATTTCCATAGCCACCATTCTTTCCTATATATTCTATCACACCCTCTGCAGCAGCGTATATGGGAGTGCCAAGTTTAGCTGCATAATCCACTCCTTTGTGAAAAGCAATTTTACCGCGAACAGGATGCTTTCTATTGCCAAATTTTGAGGATATGCGATAATCTCCATTTAAAGGATTTTCAAAAATTTCGCCATTTTTTAAGCTTATTCCTTCTTTATTAAAATACCTTTCTTTGCCGTCTTGCGATTTATAATGATATAAACTAATAGCTTTCTTGTTTATTATCAGTGAAGCATATAAAATTTTTTCTTCAGTCTTCTGATTATTAGGCAATCTCTCAAAAAGAACCTCCAATTTACTCTTCGGCACAATGTCTTTTTTAAAATCAACACCGAAATCTTTATATATGTTGATCAATTTCACCACTGTATTTGGCGCCAACCCTTCCGTGGCAAAAAAGGAAGATTTTATGGTACTGGATATGAATAACAACTTTCTATCACTTTCTGTCGTCAAAGTAGCTTTTTTTTTTCTGATTCCATGCTGGAATGGCTGTGCAAGATCTGTTGATGTTTCAGCGGTATATAACGGTAAGATAAAGAGCAGCATAAATACAATCAGCTTCATCATTTAAACAGCATCAACAAAAGTAAAATTACCTTCCACATACTGTACATCATCATTATCTTCTAATTCTTCAACCAATGCAGATAATTTATCAATCAACTCTTTATCGCTAATTTCAATCAGATCTTTTGGCTGCCATGAAAGACGAGCAAGTTCTGGTTCTCCGAATTTTGCATAAAAGGCATCGCGTACTTTACCAAAATCTTTTATTTCACAAGTTATAACGTGTAATCCTTCTTTGTCATTTTCCTCAACATTCAATACTTCTAATTCGATTCCATGACTGAATAAATCATCAAAATTCACACCCTCTGCTTTATAGACGATTAAGCCTACATGATCGAAAAGGTAACTAACACTTCCTGTTTCTCCCAAGTTTTCACCCTTGCGAGAAAATATATAACGTACCTCAGAAGCAGTTCGGTTGCGATTATTAGTCAAAACATGGACAATGAGTGCAGTGCCAGAAGGCCCATGACCTTCATATTGGATTTCCTCGTAATTTTCTCCAGCAACGTTACCAGTTGCATTTTTTATTGCTGTTTCTATTTTATCTTTTGGTAGATTTTCCTTGCGTGCAGCAAATATAGCAGAGCGAAGGCGCGGGTTGAGTTCGGGATCGGGCAGCCCTTGCTTTGCAGCAACTGTTATTTCTCTGATCAGCTTCGTAAATTTTTGAGAGCGCTTTGCATCCTGAGCGCCTTTCCGATGTTTTATATTTGAAAATTGTGAATGACCAGCCATATTCAAATAGTTAAAAACCTAATTATATATCAAAGCATAGAAAAAGCTAAAGCAAATTTTCAAGCCTCTGGCTTGGCATCTTGCAGGTTTTCTGCTAATAACATACTTTCATACTGCTCAGCTTCTAAGTCAAGGCCAAGAGCTGAATGGGCTGCTATTAAATGGTTAATAGACTTAGAAAAATATTTAGAATCCTTATAGCTTGCCATATTCTGGAAACGCTTAATTGCTGCTAAATATTCACCACGCCTCAGGTAAAATTTACCGATAGAATACTCTTTTGTTGATATATGTTCTGTGATTAATTTTGCTCTTTCCTTTATCTCGTCTACATATTCGCTGCCTGGAAAGAGATTAATGTACTCAGTGGCTAGCTCTAAAGTTTTATATGCAGTTTGCTGTCCAAGTTGCACTTTATTAATTTGCATGTAATAAGATAATACTCTTAAGTAGTATACATATGGTAAATCTTCACCATTTGAATAAACATATATATAATCAGCCATATCACTTGCAGCACTGCTATAGTTACCCATATTATAGTGAGAGACCCCAGATAATAATTTTGCTTTCATTGCCCAATAAGAAAAAGGATACAAATCCTCTATCTTATGAAATGCCCTAATAGCTTGTTTATATTTTTTCTGGTCAAAAAGTTCAACTGCTTCTTCATATAGTTCAGTTTCAGTTTTTTCAAGATCATCCGCATACGATTGTGTAAAGGAGCAAATTAGGAAAATAAAGCACGTGATTAAAGTCTTATACATAAGATTTTTTTCGATCAAAATAAAGTATAGACCTAAATATTACTTAAATAAATAAATTTCTTAGGCAATAGCCGGTCCTTCTTCTTTATAACTACGGTCAGAACTACCTGCATTTCTTGATTCACCTCGTCCTTCCACTTTTGGATCTTTCAGCGTCTTACTGTAGGAATGTATAGTTAAGACCTGTACAGCCATAAAAATTGCAATACCTACCAAGCCTAAAGTAGGTCCAACAGCAGGATTTAAGGACGATGCTAATGCTATTAACATTATCCTTCTTATTAAAAATACAGAAGAACCAGCAAGCGCCAATCCGGCTACAGATATATTGCTAGTTTTCTTGCTAGATTTCTCATCAAGATCAGACTTTTCTGTTTCCTTTTTCTTATTTTTTTCATGCTTATCAATATAAGAAACAAGAGTTGCAAGAAAAGCAATTGCATTGGCAAGAAATAAAATTGCATCCTCTGCTGCTTCAAGTGAAGATGTTTCACCCATTATCATACCTACAATAACCAGTGCAGTTGTTATAGCCTCAATATAGATCAAACACTGACCTATATCAGAAATATTGTGCTCTTTTTCCTTTACTTCCTCTCCATTTTCAATAATCTCCAACTCTCGTTCTTTTTGTGCTATCTTCCTATTATTGTAAATTAAATATAGCGTACAAATAAGAGATAAGACTGTAAAAGGTAATATAGTGTGGCTTAGCGCGCCACTTATCACGCCAAGTAATACCTGATCGCTATATGTTTTTTCCAGTTCAATCGCCATCAGCAATGTAAATGGGACCATTGTTGCCAATGATGCACATTTTCTATATAGCTCTCTTTTTTTTAGTGCTAATAGTTCTTGTTGGAGAGTAGACCGGCGGAACTTCCCCACCAGTCTCTCGCAGAACTGTGCATGAAGTAGAGTGGGCAGCCAGCGAGTTACTTGTTAAGTACTTTTCCAACAACCCCTCTCCGAACCACGCATGATCGTTTCCGTATCACGTGGCTCTCCAATAATCTAACGTTTTAAGGAGTCACCATCATATTTTCCATATTGGATTTTCTTATGGCATTCATGACAAACAACAAGAGTCTTCCTCTGTCGTTCAATCATTCTCTTTTTCCATTTCGGTAGCTCAGTATTACGTTTACCTAGCAAATCAGCAAGTTTACGTACGTGATGTACTTCAATCTGCTCTTGTGATTTACATAATTCACAAGTTTGTGCCAATAGTCTTTGCTCTATTTCACTACGCTTATTCCATATTGGTATAAGGTTATCACTTATACTTACCCATTTATTCCATTTTAGTGACACAGCACCAAAGTGTGTAATTAATGGTATCTTTGATGGTAAACGATCTACTCTGACTTGGATGACTTTTCGTTTTTCACCTTCGTCGTTTTCAATCATTGCACCAAATTTTCTATAAATTTTCCTGCAAGTTGTTTTGTATTTAGATGCTAAAGTCTTTACTAATGATACTTCCATCACATACTTCAAATAACTTAGTGTGTGAAGGTTGTAGGCCATTTTGTAATATTGTACAATTCCTCGATATTCAGTTTGATACTGAGCAACAATACTGTAAGCTGTATCAAGTGTACGTTGAGGTAAATGTATAGGCTTTCCACAACGCATATATTCAGAACACTTTTTCTGCTTTATATGATGTGGTACACGTAACCCAATACTACCGTTAATACATCGTTGTGTCCGATGATCATGTTTATCATCTGCATGCAAGACGTGTATTTTATAACCTAAAAAATTGGCTTTGCTATCACACGCGTGTGTAATAAGCGTTTTATCTTCATTAAGCATAAGTTTGAGCTCCTCATTGAGGAATTTAGCAATCTCATTTTTAATTTGTTCAGCTTCATTTTTTGGTCCTGCAAACCCTACCAGAATATCATCAGCATACCTAACATACCAAAGACGTCGATAATTTAGATCACAAGAATCCTTAGATGGCATACCCTGCACTAATTGACGCAGTTGTTTTGCTTGATCCCAGTTCCCTTGTTTTCTCATCATCGATACTTGCATGGTTAACCTTAAATATTTTGGATTTGTCTTTCTTCGCTTACCTCGGTTATTTGCTGGTATTAGTATATGTTCCACATGTTTATCTAACCGATCGAGTAATATGTTACTCAAAATTGGACCAATAATAGAACCTTGTGGTACCCCACTATGACTCTTATTGTACTTCCAATTTTCCATATATCCTGCTTTTAGCAGTCGATTGATTAGCTGAATAAAACGGTTATCTTGGAAGCTTTCACTCAGTATTTTCAACAACATAGTATGATCAATTGAGTCATAACATGCACTGAGATCTCCCTCTATAAACCATTTTGTACCTCTGCCTTTTTGCATTACTGCTCTTAATGCAGTGTGGCATCCACGCTTTGGTCGAAATCCATGTGAACATTCACTAAATTTAGGCTCATAGTAGGCTTCCAATATTAATCGGATTACTTCTTGAAGTAACTTATTTGACCATGTTGGCAATCCTAACGGCCTGCGTTTACCACTCTTCTTTAAAATATAGATACGTTTTACTGGTGTCCACCGATATCGCTCATAGCGTAAATCCTCTATGATTTTATCGATTTTCTCCAAAGACATACCATCAACTGTTTCAGTTGTCACACCTTCTGTCATAGCACCTTTATTACGACAAAGTTTGCCATACGCTCGAAGGTAAAGATCACGCTGATAAAGTAGGCGATATACGTTTTTAACCGGCAAATTTCTTTGTCCACGTTCACGTATAATGTTAAGTATTGTTTCAGCTTTCCGCATCTTGCGTACCTCCCAATTTCAACATTCAATTATCTGTCACCCTTTGCCCTGTATGTGGCTTTCCCACGCTCCCCGGTGATTCGTTACTTTCACGACTACTACGATGACTCCGTAACCATAGAACTCGCGTTCCTTAGGTCATCCCATGTTCCGTCACTAAGAACTGTTCTAGATCAACTTAGGTTTTCCATTCATCCTCTTAAATAAGTTCACTACTTATCGTTCTACAGCCAGAATGTCACACAAACGAAAGTTTAATCTGTGCTTACCGTAGACATGGGGTTTTAAATGCGATACCCATGGATGTGAAGTCCCACCCCTGAAGATTAGAATTCAAGCAGTTTAGCTTTAACCATATTGATCAGGTGTTGCAAGCCGTTATCTTACACATCTTCAGATAACTCTCGCTTTACATACATGCTCTTGTCCTCCTTCCCTTTCGGGTTAAAGTTAGTTGTTCACCTCGAGGCCATTTGTTCTGAACCCCGCTTAGCTCTGCTAAGTATTTCTTAATGCGTACCACGGCGCACCCTCGCGACTCACACAGCTCCCATTATTCAGTCTTTTGACCTAAAGCTAGTGTCCAGTGGTAAAAAGTATTTGTCCCTTCTTTCCTCATTTTTCCTAGAAGTTGCCTCGCTAGTCTTCCATGATTTCGAAGCTTCTTATACTTTCTTCTGACCCACTTTTCTAGGTGCTGCTCTATGTTTCTCAGAGGTTTATATATCTCTTTCCTGTAAAACCTGCCATAGTACTGATACCAGCCTCTGACTATTGGATTTACTGTCTTTGATATTTCCTCTAATGTTTTGTGTGTATTTCGTAGTATTTTCCAGGACCTTATGGTTGTAGTAATATTTTTCTTGGCCTTGTTGCTAATTGCGGGAAGAAATGAAACAAAATGCTTTCCTATTTTATTTCTTGCTAACCTGGGTCTAAATGTGTAACCCAGAAAATCAAAACTTTGTTTAGGAAATTCATTTTTCCTATTGTCATCCTTGCAGTACACAATTTGTGTCTTTGCAGGATGTAATTTTAGCTTATACTCAGCCAGTCTTTCTTCAATTGCTACCCTCATAAATTCCGCCTGTCTACTACTCTTGCAGTGCACTATCGCATCATCTACATACCTCTCAAATGGTATTGTTGGGCACTTTCGTCTCATCCACTCATCAAATACATGATGCATAAATATGTTTGAGATCAGCGGGCTTATTGAACCTCCTTGCGGAACTCCTTTATCCCTAACTACCTTACTTCCATCTGCTTGCTGAATTGGCGCTTTCATCCATCTTTCAACATACAGTATGACCCATTTGCAGTCTGTGTGCCTTTTGATAGCTCGCAATGCCAACTCGTGGTCCAAATTGTCGAAAAATCCTGCTATATCAAGATCTATCGTCCAATCGTACCACCAGCATCTTTTCCTCGCAGTTCCTACCGCATCCAGTGCAGATTTGTTTGGTCTATAACCATATGAATCTTCATGAAACTTCGGGTCTACTAACGGTTCTAGATACATTGTAGCTGCTGTCTGCGCTATCCTGTCCGATACTGAAGGGACACATAAAATTCTTTGTCCCCCTTCTGTACCTTTTGGTATTGCTACAGCTTTTACAGGCTCTGGAAAATAACTTCCAGATGACATTCGATTCCATAGCTTGTACAGATTATCTTTTAGATTTTCTTCAAACTTTGTTATCGTAACCTCATCTACACCAGCAGCACCCTTATTTTTCGATACTTGTTTATAAGCTCTCCAAATAACTTGCTTCGGTATATCAAAAGACTTTGTTTTACTCATTAACTCCTCCCTTTCGGTTGATAAATAATTAAAACTGAATAACTCAGCCCCTTCGCTCCATTTCCATTACAGAAATTTCTTCACTACTACGAGCTGATCCGCCCCTGTTCTTCGCATCGGTACTCTCATCCTTGAAGTTTAGCTTCTTGGATTTCTCCCTTATCATCGAAATGACAGGTTCCCGCAGTTCTACACAATAGCCCAAAATGGATCCGCGCCACCTATATGCCGGACGCCATCTATCCAGTAAACAAGTTTCCGATAGATTTATCCCAGGTTAGGCTAGAACACCTGGTTTTGACATCTTCTATGAAGTTTCGACACTTCATCAGTGGTTCATTTGCATTCGCCTCTCCATTTTACACATGACGCATAATTGCGCCTTTTCCATAACGCTCACTACCATGGCTCTTTACCAAAGCAGCTTATGGCTGTTTGAAGCCTGCTCTTGTAAACCGGCTCCGAGGGACCTACCCTCATCTATTGTGCAGCTTCAACTGATCGCTTCTACGGCACACCTAGCCTCCATTCTTTTATCTTTTTTCCTATTTGGTAGTAGATAGAACCTGTTTTTTCTTCAACACACTCATTAGCAGAGAGGCCAATTGCTTGTGAAACAATATCAACAGAAATTCCTGCTTTAACCATACCCTTTGCAATTTTTACCTTCTCTGCTTTTTTACTACTTTTCTCACCAACTCGGGTAAATTTTGTTAGCAAGTAAAACACCTTGCGCAACTCTTGATCATTAATCGTTTTATATTTTCTTACTAGATTTAATATTTCCTCTTCTTCGTTTTTAAGGCAAATTTTTTCACTTGATACAGGAATAAGATCTATGATGCCAACCGATAACACTTCTGCTATAGCATACAATTTCTCAATCGAAATTTTACGTGTTCCTTTTTCATATTGTAGTACTACTTGATACGTTACGCCAATTTTTCCCGCTAAATCTTTTTGAGTATAACCTCGCTTTAACCTCCAGCTCCTTACTTTTTGTGCTATTTTGTACCTTATCGAGATATTTGCCATAAATATTATACAGGTTAATACTACCAAATAAAGATATACAAAAGGGATGCTTCTTTCTATGTTTGAATTTTAGTTGAATATTTCTTCACAATTGTGTATAATTATTAATGCTTTTTAAGTGGATTTCCTATGGCTCTTTCGAAGTTTCTCGATCCCAAGAATGATATATCGTTCAAGCGCATCTTTGGTACTGAAAAAAATAAAGATATCCTTATTCACTTTCTTAATGATATTCTCGGCTTTGCTGGAACAAATGCAATACAGGATATAGAGTTTTTAAGTACTATTCAAGATCCTGATATTGCTTCTAAAAAACAAAGCATTGTTGATGTTCTTTGTAGAGATAAAAATGGGCTGCAAGTGATAGTCGAAATGCAGGTCGCTAAAACTAAGGGCTTTGAAAAACGTGCTCAATACTATGCTGCTAAAGCCTATTCAAGACAGGCTGACAAAGGCGATCAATATCATGACCTTAAGGAAATTATCTTTATTGCTATAGCAGACTGTATTTTATTTCCTGATAAGTCTGAGTATAAGTCAAAGCATACCATTCGCGATGAAGATACTAATGAACATGATCTAAAAGATTTTTACTTTATATTTATTGAGTTGCCTAAATTTCCAAAAACCAAAGAAGATCAGCTTTCAAGTATTGTTGAGAAATGGGTCTACTTCTTTAAATATGCAGATGAGACTAGTGAAGAAGAGCTGGAAAAAATAATAGGTAGTGATCTAATAATTAAAAAGGCCTATGAAGAACTAAATAGGTTCAACTGGTCAGAAAAAGAATTTATTGCCTATGAACAGGAAATAAAACGTATTCTTGATGAACAGGCTGTCCTTGCTCAAAAACTTGATGATGCTACTGCAAAAGGCATCCTCATCGGACATGAAAAAGGCAGAAAAGAGAGGGAAATTGAAGTTGCAAAGAATCTACTTAAAGCAGGAGTTTCTATTGATATCATAGCTCAAACTACTGGTCTTACAGCTAATGAAATTAAAGACTTAAGCTCTTTGGATGTTTAGATGAACATCTTTGTACTAGATGAAAACCCAGAGATTGCGGCAAAAATGTTATGTGATAAGCATATAGTAAAAATACTATTAGAAACTGCTCAGTTACTGAGTAATGTTTTTTCAATAGCATTAAAAGTGCCAAATCCTTTAGTCAGCATCACAGACCAGAATATAGAAGTTCCATATAAACTTACTCACAAAAACCACCCTTGTTCTCTATGGGCTAGACAATCCAAAGGGAACTTTTTCTGGTTAATAAAATACGGAAGGGAGCTGTGCAAAGAGTATACTTGGCGATATAAAAGAAAACACAGATCAGAAGAAGTTATAGATTGGTGTGATAGTAATAAGAATTTGCTTGTTTTTCAATCAACCGATATAAAGCCTTTTGTACAGGCGTTACCAGATCAATATAAGTCTAGTCATTCAGTAAAAGCTTACAGAGAGTACTACCTAAAAGAAAAGATGAGGTTTGCTAAGTGGGAAAAGGGTAGAGAAGTACCGGATTGGTTGCTAAGCAGAATCGTACGTCTGAAAAGCCGCAAATAAAAAGAACGCCTTAATTAGTAGAGAGGAAGGTGCATAAAAACTAAAACATCTTCTCACTTTAACTCTTAATTAGATTTGAGGTAAATCATTAAAATCTCCACTCTTTTAACTGAGTCTGATAAAATTTAAAAACGGCAGTTTATTGAATACTTTACATGATTAAACCATTAAAACTCTTCAATTTTACTGAATTGATGGTAATTTCAAGGTATTTGCTGCTCAAATTTAGATACATGCTAATTTCTCTATTATAAATACTTAAATTATAAACTATTTACTCTTTAATTTTGGTTATTAGTACTGCGATCCAGAGGTATTCCAACATCACTCACTTCAGAAGAGCAAAGTACTCTGATAATCTGGAATTTCAAAGTAAGGTCTCGATATTACTTCTTTTATAACCTAACGAAAATCTGAGTTCAGAACATAAAACCAGTCCCTTAATATAACTACTTTGCTGTTCCCTTACTATCATTTACAAAGAAGCCCTTATATTTTTCTACTAAATCTGGTCTTTTCTTCATCTATATCTCCTTCTACACCTAGAACTCTATTCGCCAATTCCCTATTCTCTAGAGAAATAAGTAATGCTCTATATCACCGTCAGAAATTAATCTGCCGCACCGAGAACTGATAGACCTTTTTATCTTTCCCATTATCTCTTTTCTTGGGGTGAGTAAAACAATATATTTTTCCACATAGTTATAAGCTGGGAACCATAAAAACAGCTTCATGATCAGCCATTTTAAAAGTTCGATCAAGTTCAATATTCCTAAGCGTTGTACTTGCCTTATATGAACAATAACATCCCAATGTAAGGAAAGTGTGCGCCGTGGTACGCATTAAGAAATACTTAGCAGAGCTAAGCGGGGTTCAGAATAAATGGCCTCGAGGTGAACAACTAACTTTAACCCGAAAGGGAAGGAGGACAAGAGCATGTATGTAAAGCGAGAGTTATCTGAAGATGTGTAAGATAACGGCTTGCAACACCTGATCAATATGGTTAAAGCTAAACTGCTTGAATTCTAATCTTCAGGGGTGGGACTTCACATCCATGGGTATCGCATTTAAAACCCCATGTCTACGGTAAGCACAGATTAAACTTTCGTTTGTGTGACATTCTGGCTGTAGAACGATAAGTAGTGAACTTATTTAAGAGGATGAATGGAAAACCTAAGTTGATCTAGAACAGTTCTTAGTGACGGAACATGGGATGACCTAAGGAACGCGAGTTCTATGGTTACGGAGTCATCGTAGTAGTCGTGAAAGTAACGAATCACCGGGGAGCGTGGGAAAGCCACATACAGGGCAAAGGGTGACAGATAATTGAATGTTGAAATTGGGAGGTACGCAAGATGCGGAAAGCTGAAACAATACTTAACATTATACGTGAACGTGGACAAAGAAATTTGCCGGTTAAAAACGTATATCGCCTACTTTATCAGCGTGATCTTTACCTTCGAGCGTATGGCAAACTTTGTCGTAATAAAGGTGCTATGACAGAAGGTGTGACAACTGAAACAGTTGATGGTATGTCTTTGGAGAAAATCGATAAAATCATAGAGGATTTACGCTATGAGCGATATCGGTGGACACCAGTAAAACGTATCTATATTTTAAAGAAGAGTGGTAAACGCAGGCCGTTAGGATTGCCAACATGGTCAAATAAGTTACTTCAAGAAGTAATCCGATTAATATTGGAAGCCTACTATGAGCCTAAATTTAGTGAATGTTCACATGGATTTCGACCAAAGCGTGGATGCCACACTGCATTAAGAGCAGTAATGCAAAAAGGCAGAGGTACAAAATGGTTTATAGAGGGAGATCTCAGTGCATGTTATGACTCAATTGATCATACTATGTTGTTGAAAATACTGAGTGAAAGCTTCCAAGATAACCGTTTTATTCAGCTAATCAATCGACTGCTAAAAGCAGGATATATGGAAAATTGGAAGTACAATAAGAGTCATAGTGGGGTACCACAAGGTTCTATTATTGGTCCAATTTTGAGTAACATATTACTCGATCGGTTAGATAAACATGTGGAACATATACTAATACCAGCAAATAACCGAGGTAAGCGAAGAAAGACAAATCCAAAATATTTAAGGTTAACCATGCAAGTATCGATGATGAGAAAACAAGGGAACTGGGATCAAGCAAAACAACTGCGTCAATTAGTGCAGGGTATGCCATCTAAGGATTCTTGTGATCTAAATTATCGACGTCTTTGGTATGTTAGGTATGCTGATGATATTCTGGTAGGGTTTGCAGGACCAAAAAATGAAGCTGAACAAATTAAAAATGAGATTGCTAAATTCCTCAATGAGGAGCTCAAACTTATGCTTAATGAAGATAAAACGCTTATTACACACGCGTGTGATAGCAAAGCCAATTTTTTAGGTTATAAAATACACGTCTTGCATGCAGATGATAAACATGATCATCGGACACAACGATGTATTAACGGTAGTATTGGGTTACGTGTACCACATCATATAAAGCAGAAAAAGTGTTCTGAATATATGCGTTGTGGAAAGCCTATACATTTACCTCAACGTACACTTGATACAGCTTACAGTATTGTTGCTCAGTATCAAACTGAATATCGAGGAATTGTACAATATTACAAAATGGCCTACAACCTTCACACACTAAGTTATTTGAAGTATGTGATGGAAGTATCATTAGTAAAGACTTTAGCATCTAAATACAAAACAACTTGCAGGAAAATTTATAGAAAATTTGGTGCAATGATTGAAAACGACGAAGGTGAAAAACGAAAAGTCATCCAAGTCAGAGTAGATCGTTTACCATCAAAGATACCATTAATTACACACTTTGGTGCTGTGTCACTAAAATGGAATAAATGGGTAAGTATAAGTGATAACCTTATACCAATATGGAATAAGCGTAGTGAAATAGAGCAAAGACTATTGGCACAAACTTGTGAATTATGTAAATCACAAGAGCAGATTGAAGTACATCACGTACGTAAACTTGCTGATTTGCTAGGTAAACGTAATACTGAGCTACCGAAATGGAAAAAGAGAATGATTGAACGACAGAGGAAGACTCTTGTTGTTTGTCATGAATGCCATAAGAAAATCCAATATGGAAAATATGATGGTGACTCCTTAAAACGTTAGATTATTGGAGAGCCACGTGATACGGAAACGATCATGCGTGGTTCGGAGAGGGGTTGTTGGAAAAGTACTTAACAAGTAACTCGCTGGCTGCCCACTCTACTTCATGCACAGTTCTGCGAGAGACTGGTGGGGAAGTTCCGCCGGTCTACTCTCCTGAGAGAGTATACTCAAAAAGATTTAGTAGAAAAAATGAGTACAACACGTGACGAAATAAGCAACTATGAGCAAGGAAGGACTGCTGTTCCACTTGATAAATTATATGAAATGGCAGAAGCATTATCGATTAATATTACGGATCTACTAATAGAGGAAGGGAGTAAAGTGAAAAATGAGCTACCTGATTTGATTAAAGAATACAAAGAAATTGAGAGCCAAGAACTACGGCATGCACTAATAAAGTCTTTGTTTGAAGGGATACGGATTTGTGAGGAGAAAGTGAGAGAGATAGAAAGGATTAAAGTTGCAAAGGATTTAGTAAAAGGGGGAATTTCTATTGATATTATTTTGCAAATAATCGGTTTATCCGTTGATCAAATTGCATGAAAATTTATTTCTAAGTAAGGTATATATGTTTGTTTCTGTAAGCGATATTAGTTCTATAAGCTACAAAATAGGACAAAAAATAGAAGATAGCAGGTTAATGCGAGGGCATACTCAAGTAGAATTGGCAAGTGAAATAGGTTTAACATACCAAGAAGTAAACAGCTATGAAAATGGGTATATTCCTATTCCAATTGAAGTACTATATGTAATAGCAAGAGTATTGTCAGTTAATGCTATAGATTTATTACCCGAACCAGTAATAGTAAGGGAAGACAGCTATGAAGACGAGGAAATACTCTATCTAACGAAAATATATGAGAATCAAAAGTTAGGCAAAATAGTACCTTCATTAGTCAGGTTTGTTCATATTAGCGAAAAAATTAATCAAGAAGAGGCAAGGTTGGAAATAGCAAAAAATCTAGTGAAAGAAGGAGTTTCAGTTGACATAATTTCCCAGGCAACCGGCTTATCTATTTACGAGTATGATAATACAGAGAGAGAAATCTGCACTGATTCTATATATTACAGAATAGGGCAAAGAATAAGAGAATGGAGGTTAATAAGAAGGTATACTCAAAAAGATTTAGCGGATAAAGTTGGCGTAACACTCAAGGAAATACATGAATATGAAAGAGGTTATACTACCATACTATTTGATAAATTATATGAAATAGCAGGAGCATTATCAGTAAATATTAAAGTCTTGCTACCTGAAACGAGAGAAAGTAAAAAGCTATTGAGTTTAATAAACGAGTACAGAGAACCGGAATCATTAGATGCGTTAGTCAAATCTCTATCTGAAGATATGAAAAGCGGCAAGGAAAAAGTTAAAAAAGCAGAGAAAATCAGGGTTGCGAAAAATCTAGCAAAGGCAGGTGTTGCAATTGATATTATTGTGCGAGCAAGTGGCCTAACTGCTGATGAGTGTGAAAATTGAATTGTGTTAAAGACGGTACTGAGAAACATTATATTAAGATATAAGTAAAGATGGTTACGTATTTAATACATCTATTCTGAAAATTTGTTTAGCTGACTCAACTGAAGCATTTTCGTAAAGTTTTGCTGCTAATTTGCTTGTTTGATAACTTTCTTTAACGTCTTCACAGCTAACACTGAAAACACATATTGCTAATGCTAGCAGAGAAGCTAGTTGGTAAAATTGCCACAGCCGTCAGTACTCCCGATTACTTTTCCTGATAATGTGATAGTATTCGCAAGTATTATCATATATTACAAAAAAATCAGTTAGCATTTCTGTTTATTAAAATTATACAATAAAGCTGCACTTTATATAATACTTCTCAAATCATTTCTACTAAATATTTATGAATATGGTTAAACAGTAGATAGAGGAAAACTTGTCTAGTATTGATCTTTTTTATAGTAAAGTTATCTCATAAAATATTAAATTGGGAGTTTTATGGATCACAGATTAAGAGCTTATTTGCTTGGAGTTACCTGGTTTATACTCAGTTTACTTAGTAGTGTAGCTAATGATACTATATCAAAATATCTAAGTTTACATCTCCAAAGTTTTGAAGTAATCTTTTTCCGCTTTTTATTTAGCACTATTACCCTTGTACCTTTTATGCTTTACTATGGAAGAGAAGCTTTTAAAACAAGTCAAATATCTATTCAGATAACTAGAGGAGTATTGTTATTTGTTGGAATAACCTTGTGGACCTATGGGTTAGCTATTTTTCCCATAGTAACTGCAACAATTATAAGTTTTTCTATACCATTATTTGTTATACTTCTTGCAATCCCTTTACTAAATGAAAATATAATTTGGCAAAGATGGTCAGTAACTGTTATTGGCTTTGTTGGTATTGCTATTACTACCAAAGCTTATAGTGAAGACTTTAATCCTAAAATTCTTATTTTTATTGTATCTACATTAATCTTTGCTATATTAGACATACTTAATAAGAAACTCGCAATAAAAGAGTCCGTAATAAGTATGTTATTTTATTCAGCTCTAACAACAACTATTTTTTCCACTGTGCCTTTGCTGTTTTATTGGCATTTGCCTTCCTTGTTAGAATTAGTATTACTACTGATTTTGGGAATTAATTCAAATCTAATTCTGTTCTTCACATTAAAAGCTTTTACTCTTGCAGATGCTACTGCACTTGCACCATATAGATACATAGAGCTAATAATTTCTGCAATAGTAACATATGTTATGTTTAATGAGTTGCCTGATAAAAGTGCTTTGTATGGTATTTTAATATTAATACCATCGACTTTGTTTATAGTTTATTCAGAAAGTAAAGTAATTAAGAAAAATAATGTATGCAACGCTAGAGTAAAAATTTATGACTCTAATTGTTAATGATGTTCTTTTTAAATGTTTAAGCAGTTGAGCTACATTAGGATATTTTTAAGGTGATGACAAGATGTATATAACCATTATAGGAATAGGGTATGTAGGTTTAGTATCTTGTGCAATGTTATCAGAGCAGGGTCATAACGTTGATTGCATTGACATAAATACTAAGAAGATTGAGTTATTGAAATTAGGAAAAATTCCTATATATGAGCCTGGATTAGCAGACTATTTAGAGAATAATATAAAGTTACAAAGGATAAGATTCTTCGATTCGTATTCTCAAATAAATCCCAACACAGAAGTAGTGTTTGTAACTGTAGATACTCCATCAGACTCCCTAGGAAATGCAAATTTACAGAATGTATATAATGCAGTAAGTGAAGTTTCTGAGAGAGTTAATCAAGATTGCTTAATAGTGATAAAGTCAACTGTTCCTCCTGGTACTGCAGAAAATATATATAATTATTTATCTAATAAGGGCTATAACTTTGATTTGGGGGTTAATCCAGAGTTTCTCAAGCAAGGCTCTGCAGTATCAGATTTTTTATACCCAGATAGGATAATAATAGGAGTAAAAACTAAGCTAGCTAGAGCAAAACTAGAAGTTATATATAGATCATTTATAGATAAGAATATTCCGTTAATAGTCACTGATACAGTTACTGCTGAAATGATTAAATATGCTTCTAATGCTTTTCTAGCAACAAAGGTTGCTTTTATCAATGAGATGGCAGGTTTATGTGGGCTATTAGGAGCAGACATTGACCTTTTAGCTAACAGTATGGGAATGGACCATAGAATAGGTAAGGAATTTCTCAAAGCTGGTCCAGGATTTGGAGGATCATGTTTTCCTAAAGATTTGTCAGCTTTAATAAGGCTTGCTGAAGATCACAATGTCAAGCTACAAATTTTAAATTCAGTTAAGGAATCTAACTATAATCATATAACAAACATTGCTAAAAAGGTAGAATATGTATTAAATGGAGTCCAAAATAAAAAAATAGCAATATGGGGGCTAACTTTTAAGTCTGGTACTGATGATGTAAGAAATAGCCCAGCTATAGATATTGCACAATTGTTAGTGAATAACAAGGCTAAAATTACTGCATATGACCCAATGGGGATGGATAATGCTAGGCAAGTTCTAAAGGATATAGAATACGCGGACAATGCTATAGGGGCTGCAAGGGACGCGGAAGCCTTGTTATTGTTAACGGAGTGGAAAGAATTTAAAAATCAAGATTTTGCAAGTTTAAAGAGTATTATGGCTGCACCTAATGTTTTTGATTTCCGTAATTTATTAGATAGCGAGCTATTACTAAGATATGGTTACCATGTTTATTCCTTGGGTAAAAAATCTATCTACAAAGTTTAACTGTTGAGAAATTTTTTTTACACCGCTTTACTTAGTTTTTTTAGATCTTTGCTTGATAGTATGGAAAAGCAAACGAGTGCAACAACAGAGCAAATGGAAAAAAATGAAAACATAATACTGTTACCACAGTGCTTAACAAGTACTCCTAAGAGCACGCATGAAAATATTGAACTTGCAATATACCCAAATAATCCTGTTAAGCTTACAATTGCACATACATTATTTTGTGGAGCAATTTCTACAGCTATAACACCTGTCAGTACTTGCACTCCAAATATAAAGAATCCTGATAAGATTGCACAAAGGTTCATAAGAATTATGTTTTGACCAAAGTTCATTGCAATAAAAGTGAGTGCTATACCCAACATATAAAGTGATGCCAGCAAGCTTCTATTTTGAAAGAAGTACATATCACTAATTCTTCCTGTTATTAAAGTTCCAAGGATTCCACCTAAATCATATACGCCTGTTATTAGTGAGGATTGTACAAGAGAAATTTGTAATTTATTCTTTAAAATTATAGGAAACCAAAAGAAGATTCCCATTTTTATAATATAAGCACAAAAAGTAGCACAACATAGAAACCATATGGAACTTGTTACCTTGATACCTATTTGAGATTTCTGCACCTTATAATAGGTAGTAAAGTTGGCACTTTCTTTGTAATATGCCTTTAATATTATATAAATTCCAAAAAGTAAGCATAAGAAACCAGAGTACAAAAATGCACTTTTTGCATTATATATTTTAATTATACTTGGTAATACAATTAAAGTAATACAAGAACCAAGTTGCTGAGATGCGCTCATAACTCCCCATGATGATGCAATTGAAGAGATGCTAGAGTTTGTAACCATAAACTTGGTAATAGCTGGCCAACCTAACCCTTGTGTCCAAGCTAATAATATTAATGTTAACAGTAATAAAGTTAGATTATTATATGATAAAGTTATACCAATGGTTAATAATCCAGTTGCAATATTGCATAGCCCAAACATAAATAATGGATTATTTTTGGAGTCCATGATTATTCCATTAACAAATTTTGATACTCCATAAAAAAAAGAAAAGCAGGCAAAAAAATAGCTTAATTTTACATGGTCAGTATCTATTAACAGTGGTAGAGCAATTGGTATACTTTGTCTTGATAAATAAAGCAGCATATATCCACAGAAGAATAGTAAATATTGAAAGAAGACAAAGTTCACACCTATTCCCAAATAGCTCTATGCAGATGCTAGCATAATACTATATTGGTATAATATTGTTTGACAAGAAGTTTGCAAACAATTAGTGCAGAAAATTACTTAGTATCTTTCTTATAGCAGATACAGTAGTATTAATATCTTCATAGCTTATATCTCTATGTGTTATAGCTCTGATTTTACCTTTGATGTTAGCCATTCTAATTCCATAATTTGTCATTAGTACGTTTATTAATTCTTGAGTAGATATACAATTAGTACGTAATGAAAAATACGCTATATTAGTTTTATACAGGTCGATATCAATTATAACTTGATCTATGGAGTCTAGGCCTTCTATAAGGTGCTGCATTTTTTTATGATCTTCTTCTAAAGAATTTACATTATTACGTAGAGCATATAAACATGCAGCTGAAATAATGCCAGCTTGGTGCATACCTCCGCCAATTTGAAACTTATAGTACCAAGCTTTTTCAATAAAATCTTCACTTCCAAGCAATATTGCACCCATTGGAGCACCTAATCCTTTACTAAAATCAATGAATACCGAATCAAAATAACTTGCATACTCCTTTGGAGATATTTTAGTATGAGCACAAGCGTTGAACAGTCTTGCTCCATCTAAATGAGTGAATACGTCATTCTCTTTGCAGAGACTTGAGATCTCTTGAATATATTCTAAAGGCCACACAGCTCCACCACCAAAATTTGTCGTTTGTTCGATAGAAACAAGCCCAACTCTCGGAATATTTCTTAAACTAGGACGAGTAATAAACTCAACAATTTGTTCTCCAGTAAATATTCCTCTTGTACCTTTGATGGGCAAAGGAGTAGCATGTGCCTGGGCTGCGATCAAGCCAGATTGTACTATGAGTGGATGTGAAGTTTCATCAAGCAGCAAGTAATCACCAGGTCTTTGAATGTGTACTTTATAAGCAATTACATTGGACATCGTTCCTGAAATCAAAAAGATTCCTGCAGGTTTACCTAATATTTTACATGCGGTTGCCACTAATTCGTTCACAGTTGGATCTTCACATGCAGCTTCGTTTCCAACTTTTGCTTTAGCCATCGCTTCCCTCATTTTAGCTGAAGGGTCAGTGTTTGAATCGCTAAAGAAATCTATTTTTACTCTCATATTAAATTTAACACAACCTCCTTTATAATTTCAGCAGCTTTCATGATGTCTGTTTCCTTTGTGCCAAGATGGGTAACTGCTCTTATATGAGACTCGAGCCAAGGAAAAAGCAATAAACCATAAGCTTGGCACTTACTCAAGAAAACCTCATTAGTTACATTTAGTGCTTTTATACTAAAGCTTACTATATTAGTTTCTGGATAAGGTAGTACCAGTTTTATGTGTGGAATTTCCTTAATCTTGTCTGCAAACAGTTTGGCGAGTTTATTGTCTTCTTTAAGCCTAGAAATATTGTTCTGTAGTACATACTTTGCTGCATTAGCACAATACCCTATCTGATGATAACCACTACCTAGCCAAACCTGTAGCTTTTTAGCCCTTTCAATTATCTCTCTTTTACCCATAAGCATTGAACCAAAAGGAGCTCCAAGTCCTTTGGTAAAAGAAAAGCTCATTGTATCCACATATTTAGCATAATCTGCTAAAGCAATATTTGTTTCGACATGAGCATTAAATATTCTTGCACCGTCTAAATGAAGATTTACATTGTGAGCTTTTAAAAAGTGATATAACTCGACTTGTTTTTCAAAAGGATAAATTTTACCATTAAACCCGTTTAGAGGTTGTCCGGAAACAAGTAAAAGGCTATAATATCTGAAATTTTAGTACGGGGTAAAGATGAGAAAAAAGTATCCAACAGATCTAAGCGAAAGGGAATGGGCAAGAATAGAAAAACACTTCAGAGTATCATACAAGAAAGGAGGAAGGCCGCCAAAGTATAGCAAAAGAGAAATATTAGAAGCAATTTTCTATGTATTGCGTACAGGGTGTCAATGGCGGTATTTACCAAATGATTTTCCGCTATGGAAGACTGTGTATGAGCAGTTCAGGCAATGGAAGAAGCAGGGAATTTTTGAGAAAATGAATTATGAAATTACAAAATATAGTAGAAGAAAAATAGGAAGGAATGAGCAGCCGAGTGCCTGTATAGTAGATAGTCAATCTGTAAAGACTACAGAAAAGGGGGGATCAAAGGCTATGATGGAAGTAAAAAAGTAAAGGGTAGAAAAAGGCATATAATTACAGACACTCAGGGTTTTATACTAGGTTGTTACGTAGGCGCTGCTAACGAAAATGATAGAGATGGTATTAAAATAGCATTAAACAATATGAGAACAAAATATACTAAAGTTAAAAAAATGTGGGCTGACATGGGATACCAAGGAAGAAATTTAAAGAATCACATAAAGGAAGAATATGACATAGATATTGAAATTGTTAAAAGGCCTCCATGTAGATTTTGGGTGCACAAAGATACGCCACCTGAGCTACTACCAACAAGAGAACAAGGGTTTAAAGTACAGCCAAGAAGATGGGTTGTAGAAAGGACTTTTGCTTGGGTTAATAGGAATAGAAGGCTATCGAAGGAGTATGATTTACTCACAACATCCACTGAGAATTTCATATACCTAGCTATGAGTAGGGTTATGTTAAAGAGGGAATATGCTTGAATTTACTAGTTTCCGGACAACCTCTTATACTATTTTCTATAGAAACAAGTCTCACCTGAGCAAAAATTTTGTACCTTGGCTTAGAATTAATAGCATATTCTACTGCAGCAACATCTAAGATTCCGCTATTATTTCTAATACAATTAAATACGATATTATTTACTTTTGCATTGCCTGCGCTATCGAAAAAATTAACGTGATAATTATAATGAGTTATTAGTTCATCACCAGGACTTGTTTGACTGGCAATGGCTAATCTATTTGCAAGCATACCGCTGGTTGCAAATAATGCTTCTTCTACTTTGAATAATTGTTTGCAATATTCTGATAAGTCATTACAGCTTTTGTCTTCACCATAAGCAAAATCTCCAACAGTTGCATTACTTATTGCATGTATAACGTTGGAGCTCTGCAGAGTTGTAGTGTCACTTCTCAGATCAATAATTTTTTCCATCTTATTTTTTGCCATTCAAACAACCAATTTGAGCATTCCAAAGTTCCTTGTAAAGACCTTGCTTAGAAACTAATTCAGCGTGTTTACCATCTTGGACAATTTTTCCTTTGTTAAATACTAGAATTCGGTCCATATGTAAAAGTGTAGAAATACGGTGTGCTATAGTAATGGTGGTTTTATTTTCCATCAACTTAAATAAACTCATTTGAATTGTTTTCTCTGTTATAGAATCTAACTGACTAGTTGGCTCATCGAAAAATAATATCGGAGCGTTTTTTAGAAATGCTCTCGCTATGATTATTCTTTGTCTTTCCCCTCCAGATAGCTTTATGCCTTTTTCTCCGACTACAGTTTCATATTGATCGGGTAGAGTCATAATGAAATCGTGAATACCAGCCAGCTTTGCAGCTCTTATTATTTCTTCGATAGTAGATTGAAGTTTACCATATATAATATTTGCTAAAATAGTATCATGAAACAACAATGGTTCTTGAGGTATTACAGATATTTGTTGCCTCAAAGAACTCTGTGTAACTTCCGATACTACTTGATTATCAATCTGTATATTACCTTTTTTAACATCAAATAGCCTTATGATTAAGTTTATAAAAGTAGATTTACCACCTCCAGAATAACCAACTAGACCTACCTTTTCGCAAGGATTAATGGTAACTGAAAAATCTTGAAATAATGACTTCTGACCCTCATAAGAAAAAGAAACATTATTAAACGTTATTCTTCCACTTAATAAATTTAATTTTTTAGCATTTTCCTTATCTTGAATTTCTGGTACGGTAGTCAAGATTGGCAATGCATCTGAAACTTTGCCGAAATGAGTAGAAAATTGGGTAAGATTCCTAGTTAGATGGTTAAGAAACTCTATAATCGATATATTAATTCCAAGTACAAGAGCAATATCTCCTATTGCAATCTTGTTCAATTGATAATCATGAATTAAAAAATACAAGTTTACTGCTTGGAGTATATCAAATGAATAGCCATATATAAACCAAAGCCAAAAGTATGCCCATTGTAATTTTCTTTCTGCAATAGTTTTTTTCTTGCATACTTGAAAAAATTTATGCCTCTCATGCGCTTGCCGAGAAAATAACCTTACTGATATAACATTTAAAATACTGTCGGCTATACCCGCTATTACTTGTGAACTTTGTTTAGAATGATCATCGGCTAATCCGGTAAGCACCCGAAAACTGAAAACCGAAATCAAAATAAAAATGTTCACCCAAATGAATGTAGCTATTGCAAACTTTATATTTACTAGTGATAAAGTATAAATAGCCAAGATTAATGCTATACTATAACTAAAGAAACAGTCTATAAGCAGTCTTATTAGCTCTATCACACTATCCATTAAGTTACTGACCTTATATACTAAACTTCCGGATAGGTTGTTTTGATAATAGGAATGGTCTTGCTGAAGCAGCCTGTAAAAAGACATATCAGCTATTTTTTGACGCATTGAGGTAAACATTCGAATGTCAACAAAATAGCCATAGAATCTAAAAGCAGTAGTAATAAGTAATGCCATACAAACATAAGCGCTTACAGGTAATAAAAGATTTTCAATTACATTACCTTCTTGATATTTTACAGCTGTATCTAAGATATTTTTTACTAAATACTTTCTAAAAGATAAATCAACAGCCACTACTAGGGCAACCAGGAACATTACAAGCACATTAAGCTTAAACTTGGATAAGATATTCAAAATGAACACCAATATATACTTGAAACTACCAACTCTACTTTTGTTCATTTATAATGCTAGCTCCACCACATTGACTTTTTTATTGAGAAATACAAGCAGTGAAAACCATAAATTTTTGTATATTTTTCCTGAAATGTCTCCAGCATCATGTAGTGCTGACGCTTGATTCAGAATAAGTAGCTTATATAAATCTCGCTTAGCTTCAGCAGTGTTGACCTCAGAAATATTTGTAGTTGTGTCTGTAATAAAGGCTAACCAGCTCTTAATAAGTTCTTCCATATTTTTTGTTTTTATACTTTCCTGGCGACGAAATAATGATAAGTATTCTCTCAGTATAAATTCTGTTAATGCACCACAGTTTAATATACCAAAAACTGAAGGCTGAGGTTTTGGCACACAAGGAAGACTTTTATCTTTTACAACCCATCTCGTAACATAAGCAAACCTATCTTTAGCATCTATATTCTTATCACTACCATGCCATAACCGTGAATCAAAAACTATCGCATCTCCTGCTGAAATAGGTAGTGACTTAATTTTATAATTTTCCCGGTTATCCGAGTATTGATCCAAAAAGTATGGATGCCAAAAATCAACTAGAGGCTGTATTTTCCAGTTGTGACTATCTTCTATAACTTGTAGTGCACCTGAAGTTTTATTGACATTATTCAAAGCTAGCCAAACAGAAAAATGATAAGGGTCATTAAAGCTATAAGAGATGTCCTGATGGAAGGGAACTGCATCTATTAAATCAGCAGTTTTACATATAACATTTGATTTTTTCTGCAGTATCTGGCATTGAAGTGACTTTTCAAGATAATTTTTAATAATTTTATCTAATACTTGAGATACAATTCTAGTTACCTGAGATGATGTACCCCATCTTCCAGTGCAGTTTAAATAGTCAGAAGTTGAAACACCTAATTCTTGAGATAACTTTGATATCTTGCTTATTATATCATTTAAAGACTGAGTTATTAACTCTAAAGGAACTAGATTTTTGATAATAAAAAAACCATTTTTTTGTAATGCTTTCATATATTAACACCTAATGTCAATAACTGATAAATAATCTGTTAAAGGTACAATACTAAAAATTTTAAGCCCTTTTACTTGTTTTAGTATTCTTTTCCAATCGCTCAATGTCCTTAGTTTACCCCCTGTTTCAACCATTACATTAATATCTACAGAACCTCCCACTGGGGAGTAGTAATCTAGGATAGTTTCTATCACTAAAACGCGTGGTATTCCTTTATTTTTTACCAATTTTAAATAAGACAATACCTTATTATCATCATAATGCTGCAGAAAGCGGCAAAAGACACCTAATTCATAATTTGTAGCTGATAATTCTTCTTGAGTTATGAGTTTAATTTTTAAATCTTCTACTGCCTGCCTAGGCACTTTATGTTCGTTGTAATAATATAAGCCTATAGAACCTTTATTGTGTATATCAGAATAAGCAAGAAATAAAGAGTGTACGCCAAATAGCAATATATTTTTAGCACCATCTATATTAACCCTAGAATTAAACTCTTTAGTGTCAAACCTGGAATATCCTAGCAATGCTTGGTAAAACGCTATTTTCCTGTCTTCTGATGTTTCTTTCTCCTTAAAAGATTCAAATGAAGATATTGACTCCTGCCTTAATATATCGGCAATTTTTAACCAATTCTTTTCAGCGGCAACCCTTGCCCACATTGCTGCTGCTTTAGGCAAAAATGGTATTTCCTTAAAACACTTACCTTTTGATGATAGTTGCCATAAGTCCTTGTTCTTATCGTAATCAATAAACCCTATTTCCCACAACGCCCTTAACAGCCTTTCTAGATTTGGAACGATAATATTTAACTTTTGAGATAAAACTGGCATAGTTGCAGGTAAGATATTTAACAAATCAAGTTCAATAGCAACATTTGCGAGGTAAGTTTTCCAAAAGGCTGAAAGTTCTGCAGAAATCTTATGCACTTGAGATTCTTTATCTAAATCAAAAATACTAAACTTTACGTTTCCGGTAATATCGATCTGTCCTAATACACCTTCAAAAGTTTCAACTTTTGCCATGCCATTATAGAATGCTTCTACCATTTTAAATCTTTGCCGGTAAACAGGATTGCCATTAATATCTATATGAAACCAGCCATGCTTATCTTCTGCAATAGCAAATCCTTTATGAAAAACATTAAGCTTTTTATACCATTTATTATGTACTAACTTTCCATGATTATTAATATGTGTAGCTTTACCATCTTTATGGACTACAGCGATACCATCCTTAAAATCCCCAACATAATTGTATTCTTGCTCATAAACTCTATTGCCGTTCAAATCAATATGAAAAAACTTATCATGCTTTCTAATCACACAAATATCTTCTTGGTAATTTCCAATCCATTGATACGAATGTTTGTATACTCTACATCCAGATGGATCAATATGGTAATACCCTGTGTCATCTTCTACGGCTGCTCTATTGCAGTAAAATCCAAAAGTTTTTAAAAATCTGTCGCGATAAATTGCTTCTCCCATTGCATCGATGTGATAAGCGCCTGTCTCATCATAAACTGGTGCAAGGCCAGGCTCGTGAAATTTATCAACTCTAATAAATCTATTTTTGTACAAAGGATTTTCTGACAATTGGTGAAACCTTTCACAGGGGGAAACCCTAATAGATTTAAGGTACTCACTATCTTTCATTAATTGACTAATGGTTTTCTCATGTTGCATGTTTTGCATAATTCATAGTTTAAATAATTCTTTTGTAAGTTTAGGTACTCGCTACTTTGCCATATTTCCTCCAGTTTAACTTCATTAACATTGCCAAAATCTCCTAATGTTTTGCGTAGTTCATCTGGAGCACAGCAGGGACTAAACTTGCCTTCATTGTTTATCCATGCTTCTTTACCTAAAAATGGGCACTGACCACCTGGAGCCAAATCCTTGATACCCTCTTGAGAAAGGATCGTAAAATTTTCTAATTTTATCTTTTTACCATTTGGCAATAGCATATTATCCCTAAGTTCATATAACCTTCCCACCTCCGTATTCCATCTACTAATTGCTAATTCATCTCTCCTCATAGATAGATCCTTAATTTCCTTAAAATGTGCCCAAAGATGATGTCCTTTAACTCTATCTATGCCATTTTTTATAGCCATCTCAACTATGTCGTAAAGTTCATGTAAATTACTTTCTAAAAATGTTAATTGTAAAGTAACGGTACACCTTTCACCTGTATCGCTAAAGTATTTATCTCTAACTTCAAGGAAAGTTTTTAAATTTTCTGTCACTACTTCCCATTTTGAACCTTTCATGATTCTTTCATGAGTTTCTTTAGTTGCCCCATTCCAGGAAATCTTAACATCAGATAAAATTGGTACCAATAGTTCAGCCCATTTTCTAGCTCCTTTAATAGGAAAAGAACCATTGGTCGTGAGGTTAAGCTTCAGGCCGAACTCATGGCACAAATTGATTATTTCATCAAAGCTTTTATACATTAAAGGCTCACCCATAGTAGAAGGAATGATTTCCCTTAAAGGTGTTCCATCTGCTTCCTTAATTACCTTCCTGATAGTTTCTATTGACATTATCTTGGGTTTTATCCCTTTAGCTTTCTTCTCCTCTTTAACTTTACTATATGGTGAAAAGCATTCACACATTACACAAGCAAAGTTGCAGTAATCTGGATTAGTATCAAAAGTAATTCTCCAAGGACCAGGTTTTGTAGCCACTGATTTGCCTTTATTTTCAATAACATTACGGTAAATTTTGTTAAGTTTCTCAGTATGCTCACTTATAGAAGGTACATTACCATTTTTAGTATAAAGATAGCCTCTTTGGGTCAGTTCACTGTATAATTCCTGGTCTGTAGATAGGACTTGCATTTTTTCTGACAAACTATTTGTATCTCTATGCTTAAATAATAGTCCGTTTATTCCATCTCTTACATATTCTGCCATGCCACCATAATCAGCCGTTATTACTGGTACACTCAGTTGCTGTGCTTCATGTATTACTAATGGTGAATTTTCACCCCAAATTGAAGGAACAACTATCGCATCAACTTTATTAAATACATCAGTAACTATATTTTTATTGTTATAACTTCCCATCCATTCTATCCTTTCTTTAACAGCATGTGGAAACTGATCGGCAATCGCTTTTAAAGTTTTAGTTTCTTCCCTTGCCGCTCCCCAAATTCTAAGTTTTGCTTTAGATGATAAGCGAGAAAAAGCCTTCAATAATAGGTCAACACCTTTCTCGGGAGTATGAGTACCTATATAACCGAAAATAAACCCTTTTTCTTGCACCCTATTTCTATTCTTAAGACGATTTAGATCAAAACCATAATCAAGATAAGAAATTTTGTTTATCGGAACATTAAAGTCTTGAGTAAATTTATCCATTAAGAATTTTGACGGAGCAATGAAGTAATCTATATAGTCCACTACTTTCTTTGTTTGCTTCATTCTAGTTGCAACCCATTGTTCCCAATAATTTAAGTCTGAATTCAAGAATTCTTCATCTCCTGTAAAATGCCCCTTGTAACATTGGGTTGCACATTTTTGATCCTTCTGTCCATCACAAAGCCGTAACAAATCTTCAGAATTACGTTGAATAAATCTTCCTCTTGGACACATTAACCAAAAATCATGTAGCGTAAAAATTGTAGGTATATTTTCTTTAAAAGCAACTTCTGGTAAAGTAATTGATAGATGATTAAGATGACCAAAATGTATAAGATCTGGCTGAAAGTTATCTATTATTCTTTTAAATTTTATATTTACTTCTTCATTGATAAATTTGTAACGATATTTAGTTGTAGGTATATTAATTAAATTCAGTAAGATCCGGGAATCACTACAGTCCAGAGCTATAGTATAATGGAAATCAGGTAAGAAGCTGTTTTCATGCCTAGTAAATATTTGTACCTCATTATTATTGGCTAGTTCATGGGCAAGAGTTTGGCTGTAAACCTCCGAACCAGCGCTATAATAAGGAGGGTAACCATGAATAACTTTTAATATTTTCATATATTACCATATCTATATTGTTAGGATATTCTTGTGTATTGTTTTGTAGACTTTTTATAAATTTACCTAATCCTACTTTTAATGAATGCTTTGGAGACCAACCAAGTAGCTCTTTAGCTCTAGTAAAATCACCATGGAACTTAGTTACGTCAAAATTTCTTGGAGGATAAAAATCAATTCTAGAATCACTTTCCGTGACTTTTAATATTGTTTTTGCTAAGTTTTCTAAAGTACATGGGCTATTAGTAGTAAGATGAATAGCAGGAAGAGAAGATTTCTCGTTTTGTAAATATTTAACAGTTAAGTATATACCCTCTATAACATCATCCAAATAGGTAAAATCAAAAACACATTCTTTACCTTCTATCCTAATTGGATCGCCTTTCAATGCATTGATACAGAGTGCAGGAATTACTCTACTACTATGATCTAGTAAACCACCATATACATTTGAGAGGCGTAATATTGCTACATTAAAGTTAGAACCTTTTAAATTTATTACTTGTTCTTCAATAAATGCTTTACCTTTGGCGTAATTATTTATTGGGTTGATACTAGCAGACTCTGCAACTGGTAGTTCCTTTTGTTCTCCATATACTTCTCTACTGCTTGCATATATAAACCATGGTTTATTCGGAAGCGACTTGCAGAATTCTAAGAATTGGATTGTACCATCGACATTAACTTTTTGGCACAATTCAGGATAAAGCTCACCATGTATAACTCTAGAAATTGCAGCCAGATGAATAACCCCCGTACACTTAGCGAGTAGCGGCATTATATCTTCTGAAAAAAAACTGAGTGGGTTGTCGCGAAACCTAATATCGCAGCTTATTACTTCATAACCCTGCTTTTCTAACTTTTCTACTAAAGCCGATCCTATCAAACCTGCAGCACCTGTTATTAATATTCCCATGTGTCCCCCTCACTACAACCAGGAAAATCTTTCACACCTATCATCTTACAAGTAAGACTTAAAAAGCATTATAAAACTAGTATAAAACAAATGTCAACTTAAATTAAGGATCAATGAATAAAAAAATATAGTTATGAAAGAAGGGTTGGTTGTCTTCTTCTATTTGCCTGAAAATAACGTTCTGCTTTGACCAAATCCTCTTTGTTATTTACCCCCATTGCTTCCTTTTCGTCAGCGACTACATAACCTGCACGTAAGTTATTGCTTGCTGCAATGGGTATTATATCATTAAGACAACATTCGTTGGTCGAATCATTAAATTTTACTTCTTTTATTAGGGTATAAAGATCTTTAGCGTATGAAACCATTATTCCAGAGTTTGCAAGAAGAATTTCATCTTCACTTTTCAAGACTTTTTGAACATTGTCATTATCATCAATTACTAATCTTCCATATTGCTTATCTTGACTATTAAATCCAAGAAGAACTAAATTTTTATTATTACACTTTAAACAATCAGTCATTCTCATAACTGTATCACTAGATATAAACGGGGTGTCTCCGTACTGTATTAAAACTATGTCTTGGTCAGATAACCGCTCCAGGCTTTCTAGGGCAATTTTAACTGCAGTGCCAGTACCTGTAATATTTTCTTGAATTATCAATTTTATATTATATTTATCAATTATATCTTTTAAGGTACTAAATCTTTCTAACTCCTTTAGAAAAGGCTTGTTAATGACAATTGATAGACTTTTTAAACTCAGCGGTTTTGCATTGTGAATTATATGCTCTAAAAGAGTAAAATTTCCTACTAGGTGTAGTGTTTTTGAGTACTGTGAATTCATTCTACTGCTTTTTCCTGCTGCTAATATTATCAACGTGTTATCCATACATAACTCAAGAACTTACTAGGAGGTAAGTTAAGTGATAATTAATGAGTTGTAAAGTCTACTATAGTTTCCTAAATGATCCAGAAAAAATAATTAACATGCTTGAAATATATAAATCCTCTATGACGCTAATATAGATTAGCCGATAAAGTAAGCTTCCCAGAACTACTCATTTATATTGACCCATCAGTACTTATACAAAAGCTAGTTGATCGAGAAAATAGGCAAATCCTTATCAACGGCCTACTACTTTTCCTAACTTATGCTTCCTTGTTATATTGTTGAGTATACTTTTTAAATAGTTTTTTTCTGTTTTCTATCAACCAATAGAAGTTTCTTTTAGCCCATAAGGATATTTATATAGGAACTGATATTTTCTATGCTGGCAAGAGTCTTGACGCCGTAAAAAAAACTACTCAATAATTGGGTAACTTCTGATGACATTTTCACTGTACATTTATCGCACAACATTAGTGCTACAATCACAGGTGTAAAGGTATTAAACAACCTTTAAAAAGTTTCACTTTTCCCTTAATCAATTTTTCCTTTGATATAAGTGTTTATTGCTTTTGCCCTCTCTGTTGTTATAATTAACATTTTGTAGTAGTTCAAGATGAGTTTTGCATATTCAGAGAAAATCGTCCATAGAATCAGCATCTAGCTTATCTAGGTTAAAATATATAGTTTTACAAGATGACTATTTATGGAAGAACATGGTGGGGTAAGAAGTGGCTCCAGTCTTTTGACGGAATAGATTATGATAACCGTCTTCCACGTGGCAGAACTTGTGCTAATACTGGTCGAGCTTTTGGTATTAAAATTAATGGTCACATAGTTACAGCTAAAGTTCATAGCTCAGGATCTTACCCATATCGTGGTTCAAAACCTCAACCATATAAAGTCAAAATTATACTCAATGAATTAAGCTCATCAGAACAACAGACCATTCGTCAAATTATTGAAACTTCACCAGCTATATTAGCTAAATTGATAAATAGACAATTATCAGCCAGCTTGTTTGATAAGCTTAATGATCTTGGGATTAAATTATTTCCTTCAAATTGGCAGGAGATGAATGCAAGTTGTAGTTGTCCTGATTGGGCTATGCCTTGTAAACACATTGCTGCTGTAATTTATCTTATTGCTGCAGAAATTGATAAAAACCCCTTCATGATTTTTAATATTCATAATTGTAATTTGTCAGCACTTATCGATGATTTTGGGAATGGAAAATTAGAAAATGCTCAAAACATTTTAAAGATAGATGATATATTTAAGGCATGTTCTAAAATTAGAATACATAACCAAGCAATTTTAAATGATATTGATTTATCAACTATTCCTAACCTTTTTGATTGTATCAGTAGTATTTTAACAGATAATCCACTTTTTTTTGAAAAAAACTTTCATAATATCTTACAGATAGCTTATAAGCATTGGCAAAAGTATCCTGCAGGAAGATTAGTGTACTATCCAGCTTCTAAGAAGGAACTATCAGAAGAGGAGCTATTTATTAAAAGATGGGGAAATATTGAGAATTGGCAAACATTTCAACTATTCATTGATGATCAGCATTACCTTACTCAAGTGAGCAATGGTACAACTAATTTATTTAGGCTCAGTGGAAATGTATTGAGGGATGTAGCACGATTTTTAAATGATATTCCTAGTTCGTTACTCCACAAACTTAACCCTGAACTTCGCTTCATGCATATGATTTCACAGTTTGCACATATGCTAATGGAAAAGTCAGCGCTAATACCACAAGTATTACAAAACAAAAGAGGAGAAGTAATAATTAGGTGGATTCCGGCGTTGTTTAATGAGTCAGTTAAGGAAATTCATAGCAAGATATCATCTATTTGTCCGCCTCTATTGATTAAATATCAAGAAATCGTTATGGAACCAGAGGAACAAGTAAATGTTGCTATCTCTCTCATCCTTTTAGGGTATATAGAAGATAACTTTCCTGCATCACTGGATAAGCATAGAGATAAATCCATCTTTGAATTATTCTTTACTGGAAGATCATACAAGTTTACTGAGTTTAGCAACAAGGAAATACCGCAAGCAATTAATCTCTGGCTTTCACGTCTTTATTTAGCAGATAAACCTTACAAACTCTATTTAATGATAAAAGATCACCATGAAAAATTTGAACTTGAGGTACAGTTATCACTGGATGATGAGAAGTCATTCATCAAGCTGGAAAAAGCACTCTCTAATCAAAACGTAAAGCTTAGTATTTTATCTGATCTTGCACTTTTGTCTGAATATATACCTGAACTAGAAAAGTCGATTGACGATAATAGCACATTATCATTTAATTTAGATAATTTTGCACCATTATTTTTGCATATCTTGCCTGTACTAAGAGCAATAGGCATCAAAGTTATTTTGCCGAAATCTTTACAAAAAATCTTAAAACCACAATTAAGTCTTAATTTGTCTACTAAAGATAAAATAAAAGAAGATCGCGAAAGCTTTTTAACGCTGGAAAATTTATTGAAATTTGATTGGAAAGTAGCAATAGGAGATAGAAAACTAAGCGTTACAGAATTTAAAAAATTGCTAAAAGATTCCCGAGGGCTTGTGCGAATAGTCGATCAGTACGTCCTTTTGGATGACAAAGAGGTAGAAGCTTTATTAAAAAAACTTGATAAATTGCCTGATTATTTAAGTCAAGCAGAGCTTATGCAAGCTGCTCTAACAGGAGAAGTAAATGAAACTAAAGTAGCATTTGACCAGCAGCTTACAAGCTTATTTAATAAACTTAATACTTACACACCTGTTACTACACCAAATAATCTAATAGCACAACTACGCCCATATCAAGAACGTGGATTTAGTTGGCTTGTACAGAACATAGAAAACGGGTTTGGTAGCATAATTGCTGATGATATGGGTCTTGGTAAAACATTACAGGTTATAGCAGCTATTCTGTGTTGCAAAAATACAGGGTTTTTGGATCGGGACAGAGTCTTGGTAGTAGCTCCCACAAGCATATTAAGTAATTGGCAACGAGAGATGGAACGTTTTGCACCAGAATTAAAGCTTTTCGTCTATCACGGACAAAATCGAGAATTGGCAAGTGATTATGATGTAGCTCTAACATCCTATGGTCTTGCACGTCGTGATAAAAAAGAACTTAATAAAATTCGCTGGTTTTTGCTCGTGATTGATGAAGCACAAAATATAAAAAATCCTAATACCGAACAAACCAAGGCAATTAAAACTATTGCAGCAAAACATAAGATAGCTATGAGTGGTACGCCTGTTGAGAATAGGTTGCTTGAGTATTGGAGCATTTTTGACTTTATCAACAAATCTTATCTTGGTACTCCTAAGCAGTTTAAAAGCAGCTTTGCAACACCGATTGAAAAAGCAAGAGATAAAACTTGTCTAGAAAGGTTTATGAAAATCACTAGCCCTTTTATGTTACGTAGGCTTAAGAGTGATAAAAGCATTATTCAGGATTTACCAGATAAAATTGAGAACAATCGTTATTGTTCCCTCACTTCAGAGCAAACAGCGCTTTATCAAAAGGTTGTTGATACAACTATGGAGAAGATAGAAAAAAGTGAAGGGATTGAACGTAAGGGACTAATCTTTAAACTTATCAATGCTTTAAAGCAAATTTGTAACCATCCATCACAGTTTGGCAAGAAAAAGCGTGCGAGTATTGAACAATCCGGTAAAATGCAGATGCTTGAGGAAATATTGATTAGTATTGGTGAAGTTGCAGAAAAATCATTGATATTTACTCAATACACTGAAATGGGTGAGATTATAGCTAGGCTACTTGAAGAAAGGTTTGAATCAGAAGTGCCATTTTTACATGGAGGACTTTCTAGAAAAGCACGTGATACAATGATTAATGACTTTCAAAACTTATTCCAGTCCAACATTCTTATAGTGTCTTTAAAAGCTGGTGGAACAGGGCTTAATTTAACAGCGGCAAACCATGTAATACATTACGATTTATGGTGGAATCCAGCAGTGGAAGCACAAGCAACAGATCGGGCCTATCGTATCGGGCAAGAACGTAATGTCATGGTGTACAGGCTACTTTCAACAGGTACATTTGAAGAGCGTATTGATGAGATGATTCAAAGCAAGAAGGAATTAGCAAACCTAACTATAAGTAGTGGCGAGAGTTGGATTACAGAATTTAACAACGATCAATTAAGAGATTTAGTTAATATAAAAAATGCACTATAATATAGCTGAGTTATTTAATGTAAAGAACCAGCTAACTACCGCTAATAGTTCAAAATAGAGACAAAGATTTATATTTCGTACTTTATGTCTCATTGGTAGGCAAAAAGCCTGTAATTACGTTTTAAAGTGATTCCACTTTAAACTGTACCCTTTAGCACCTGTAATGCCCTTTAAAATTTGAATAAAAAGCATCTTTAATAATTCTATTCATGAACCAAAAAGTAATTGCCGTTTTCAGAAACTTTTCATTTTTACAGATGGCTTGAAAAGATTATCATTAATAGGTAGGCCAAACTCCTCCAAAGAAAAAAGTTTTTAATTTTTTCAGAAAAAGTCATAAGAAACCCGGTATATATAGTAGAGGGTTTTCTATCAAAGACACCATTATGAATTATATAGCAGAAAGAAAACATTAGTTTTTTTAATTTATTTTAAATATATCAACAGAATAAAAACTAAGTGGTTGACATGGTGAGTAAAATGTAGTAGAATTATAATAGAGTATTTTTCCTTAAAAGAAAGAAGATACTAAAACCTCACTTTTCACCTGAACTGACTTCCTTTACTTGTTAATATATTTTTCAAGCTTTGCCAAGAGAACCCCCACCGTAGTTTTTACTTACATAATGAAAGAGTAAGACCCCAATCAAAACAGCCTTACTCAAAAACCTTTCAAACGCTTAATCTTAAAAGGAGTTTCAACTTATGGTACAAGATTTTTTAACTGATGTCAAACAAAAAAATACTTTAAATGATGAATATTATGATTTTAATAATACTGTAGAACCATTAGAGCAATTTGATGTAGAAGAAATAAAAAGACAACTATTATTAAACATAAGATCATGCCTTTCTTATTTATTCCCAAGGGGAACTTTTCATGGAGATGAATTCCGAATAGGTGATGTGCATGGTAACAAAGGACAAAGCCTCAGAGTAGCATTAACTGGTGGAAAAGCCGGACTCTGGCAGGATTTTGCAACTGGGCAGAAAGGTGATGTTCTTGATATTTGGGCAGGTGCACAGGGAAAAGATACAAAGAGAGACTTTTGTGAAGTGATGGCCTCTATAAGTGAATGTCTTGGATATAACAAGAAATGCGCAAAGGCTGACGAAGACTTCGAGAAATTTATTACCCACAGTTGGAATTATTATGATGAAAATGGTCAGGTCATTGTAAAAATTTATCGTTCTGATCCTCCTAAAGGAAAAAAGCAATATAAGCCTTTTGATGTTAAACAATCTCGGTATGGTGCGCCAAAAGTAAGACCTCTCTATAACATACCAAGTATTTTAAAGTCTGATAAAGTTGTTCTGGTTGAAGGGGAAAAATGTGCAGAAGCGCTGATAGAACAAGGTATCACAGCAACAACAGCAATGTCTGGAGCAAACGCACCAATTGATAAAACAGACTGGTCACCACTTAAAGGTAAGCATATTATCATTTGGCCAGATAATGATGAAGCAGGTAATAAATACGCAAAAAATGCTGAAAAAAAGCTTTTAGAGATCGGAGTTGCATCACTTGCTGTGCTTGAAATTCCTCGAGGTAAGCCTGAGAAATGGGATGCTGCTGATTGTGTAGAGGAAGGTATAGATGTCAAAGAGTTTTTAGCTTCAACTCCGTTGCTTACTATTGATACTCCAGCTACTGATACTTCAAATATGAAAAGTTTAGAAAGATCCACAAAACAGCCACTTAACATTTTAGATTGGAGTGCAGAGCGCTTTGTAGGTCCGGTACCAGAGCAAAAGTTTCTTGTTGAAGGTCTATTTCCTTTAGGTGTTACTTCAATAATAGCAGCAATGGGAGATACAGGCAAAGGTATGCTTCTTCTTGACCTAGCGCTTAAGGTTGCAAGTGATAAGGATCAGATGTGTGGCTTTGGTTCACTTGTTACTGAACATGGATCAGTAGTGATTTTTTCAGCAGAAGATGATGCAAGTGAGATACACCGCCGCTTAGAACGACTCGACCCTAAGTGTGAAAGGTTGAAACATAAAGATAAATTATTTATTGTACCACTGCCAAACGTCAGAGGATCACTTACAATACTCAGAAATGTTCGTGGTAAAATCGTCGAAGTTTCTCCTGAATTCGAATCCGTAATGAAACAGCTCGAGGAAATTAAAGATCTGAAATTGATAGTATTTGATCCACTTGCTTCATTTATCCATGCAGATATAAATGCTGATCCTGCTGTAGGGGATTATCTAATGTGCTTATTATCTGATTTAGCATGTAGTACTGGAGCTTCGATAATTACTGCTCATCACATGAGAAAGCCAAAAGGAGAAAAACCAATATTAACTGCTGAACAAGCACGCGATGCAATTAGAGGTACCTCTGCTCTTGTTAATGGTGTTAGATGCTCATACGCTTTTTGGCCAATAGAAAATACAGCTAGGCTAGAAATCTTTAAGGCAGTAGGAGAAACACCAAGACAGAATGCTTTGTTTCATGGGGCAGTTGTGAAGGCCAATGGTTTAGCTGATCGCACTGTAAGAACTTACCTAAGAAATCAGGAAACAGGGCTACTAGAAGATATAACAATACAACTAACAGTTAAAAATGCTAGTGAAAAAGACCTTAAAATATGTCTTACTGATGCAATTACACGATCTGCTGTTGCAGGACACCCATTTACTCACACAGGAAGCACAGGAGTATATAAACAACGGCATAGGCTACCTGAGATTTTCCACAGTATGGGAAGAGATCGACTAGAGCGTATAGTTCAGGAACTTTTACAAGCAAAGCAGTTAGTTAAAGGAATGTCTACAGGTGCAAAAGAGGATAAGTGGCTTGACATTCCAACTGGACCATTTGCTTGTGGTATAGGAAAGTTCACTCTTGGAGCTGAAGATTTTAGCTATAGGCAAAATTTAATGTTAGGATAAGTCTTTCTTTATGGGTGGCTCTTTAAATATTTTAGAGTTGCCCTATTTTCTCTATTCAATCTACCATCTACTCAATCTAACTTCGGAGCCACAACCCTATTATAAGTTATGATTTCAATTAAAAAGGGATAAGACATCAAATGGTTGAATTATATTCCTGATTCCTTGGTTACTAAATAAGTAATGAGAAACTAGGAAGCTAAAGATCGCTTGAATCCTAACCTTTTGCCCTCTATTCCTAAAAGTGTTCCTAGTTATTATGTGTCTGAAGTCAGCCAGTATAGCGGATTCTGCGTTCCTAAAACCCTTATATATTATATATATATAATAGTAATAAATAATAATAGATAATATAAAATAATAGTAAAATACAAATAAAGTACAATAACTTAAACAGCAAAAAGAAAGAAGTCCAGAAAGGCTGCCACAAAATATTATTAAGATATTTACATTTAATGAAAAATACAATTAGTGCGTTTTTAAAAGGCTCTTACTCTCATCTTTTTTTTATGCTGATAAAACTCAAATAAACGTTGGTCTGCTAATGCGGTTTTAAAACGATTCTACGACTTCAGGGTACAATTATACCACCAAGACCTAAGTTGCTCATGTAAGGTAGCTTAAAAATCGATTATGAGGCATTTCTAAATTATTTTTTATCTCAAATTTTTATTTATTACAAAAAACCCTAAAGCTAGTCTATCATGTTTTTTTGTTGGTTGCAAAGAAAATTTTTCAAAAAAGATTGAACAACTTGTGGTGAGTATAAGGGGTTAATGGAGACTATATGAGAATACAACAACTTTTATTGCAAACCTCTGAGCAATTGATTGCAAAACTCTCAGTGATGAAACAATCTTTATCAGCAAATTGTAGATGAAGCTAAAGGAAAAAAGTTTGAAGTTACTGCCATAGAAGAAGAGACAGAAGCTCGTAAAATTTGATTGCTGCTTAAAATGGAGACAAAGAGCAAAGTTTATTTACGTCTCCAACAGAAAAGCTTCTTTTGTAGTAGTCAAAAAAAGCAGAGATATAGGGCTTTCTGAAGGGAGGGGGTCTGGTAGAGACTCATGACCTTGAAACCAGCGATTTGGTCTCATAACCATAGTCTCCCCAAAAGAACCGTGCTTGCGGATTTCCCGCACACGGCTCCACAATACAGCGTTCACACTAGTGCTCCTGTGTATAAAGAAACATATACCTTTGGTTTTGGTAATGGATTTACTTTTAAATAGTGTATAAATTGTTCCCAATCCATACTTTTCTTTTGACTACGTCGGTTTATCCACTTAAATGCTAACTTTGTTACCGGTCGATAGAATTGAATCAAACACCGATAATTTCCGCTAACTCCGAAGTAGCTATAGTGTCCTGTTAGTTTGGCTTTAAGTTTCTGCCACCAATCTTTGAGACAGATACGACTTCGTACCATCTTCAACCATTCTTTGATTTCTTTAATCTTTCTGGCTAGGCTTATTTTTGAAGTTTTCTGCTTCATCATAAGTTTACCATTACGACTTTTTCCACAATAATGTGTAAATCCTAGAAAGTTGAAGCTAGCCGTCCTACGTTTCTCTCTTTCTGCTTGATACCATTCTTTCTTACCAAACTTTACTATTTTTGTTTTATTTTCAGCTATTTCCAACCCAAATTTACTTAGTCTTTGTTTCAGTAATTCTAGAAATTCTTTTGCGTCTTCTTCCCTCTCGCAGCCAACTACAAAATCGTCGCAAAACCTTATTAGCTGTAAATATCCTCTGGCTTTTGGCTTAAATTTCTTTTCAAACCATAAGTCCAGCACATAGTGTAAGTATATATTAGCTAATACAGGGCTTACTATACCACCTTGTGGTGTGCCTTGATCGGTTGCTTTATAACATCCAACTTCGACTATTCCTGCCTTTAGAAATCGTTTTATTAACCACAATAAATTTGGGTCAGCTATTCGTTCCCTTAGACAATTCATTAGCCATTTATGTTGAACATTATCAAAGAACTTCTTGATATCCACTTCTGCAATATAGTTAATTGGTTTGTGCATAACTGCTTTATCTAGAGCGTTTATCGCCTGATGACAATTTCTTCCTGGTCGAAATCCATACGAGCTGTCCATAAAGTTTGCTTCATAAATATTTTCTAATATCTTCTTTAGCATTACCTGTACCAACTTATCTTCCGTTGATGGTATTCCGAGACCGCGCTTCTCTTTGCTCCCGGCTTTGGGTATGTATACCCTTTTCACTGGTAGCGGTTGATATTGTTTTCTCTTCATACTATCCACTAGTGTTTTAAGTTTCTCTTCTAGATTTTCTCCATAAGCTTCCACTGTCACACGATCTATACCACAAGCCTTGTTGCGTTTTAGTTCCTTATAACACTCTGCAAGATTCTCTTCATTAATCAAATGAACTAATGATGTAAATTTTACTCGCTTATCTTGCTTAGCCCTTACTGCTATCTGGTTTAGTTTTCCTTGCATACTCCTCTAATCTCTGTTGTATTGGTATAGCAATCCCTATACCAGTCACTATATTGCTAACCGCTTCCCCTTGTATGTGGCTTTCCCACACTCCGAGTACTATCAGTTAGTCCGACTTCCTTTGCATCTTCCTCCAGTCCTCGCCTTTATTGACTTGTTCCAGAGTACCCTTACAGGAATACAAAGGATCTCCCAAGTTCACGTAAGGTCCATCTCAACACATGACGCGGCCTTCGATCCCGATGAGGTGAGTAATATCTTGCCTTAGCGTTATTACCCATGTTGCCTTCCACCAAATGTAAAGTGTCAGCCCCCATGACGCGTGAATTACGGGACTCAATACCTTCACTTTCGTTGCACCCTATGTTGTCCATTCCATTAGCTTTACTACGCTCGTTACCTTACGCAGCATAATGGTTTGTTCCAGGTTGCCGGCTAAGCTTTACCCGTGTTGGATTTTCACCAACTGTTCCTTACGCACTTCTTGGCGCACACACTTCTTGCACCCACCTTTTTCAATTAATTCACTTGAGTCTTGAATTGGCTGTTCTTGTTTATCTGTTGTGTTTAAATTCATACTGTAACTCCTATATTGATTGATAAATTCAGAATATATCATAAGAGGTTGTCCGGAAACTAGTAAATTCAAGCATATTCCCTCTTTAACATAACCCTACTCATAGCTAGGTATATGAAATTCTCAGTGGATGTTGTGAGTAAATCATACTCCTTCGATAGCCTTCTATTCCTATTAACCCAAGCAAAAGTCCTTTCTACAACCCATCTTCTTGGCTGTACTTTAAACCCTTGTTCTCTTGTTGGTAGTAGCTCAGGTGGCGTATCTTTGTGCACCCAAAATCTACATGGAGGCCTTTTAACAATTTCAATATCTATGTCATATTCTTCCTTTATGTGATTCTTTAAATTTCTTCCTTGGTATCCCATGTCAGCCCACATTTTTTTAACTTTAGTATATTTTGTTCTCATATTGTTTAATGCTATTTTAATACCATCTCTATCATTTTCGTTAGCAGCGCCTACGTAACAACCTAGTATAAAACCCTGAGTGTCTGTAATTATATGCCTTTTTCTACCCTTTACTTTTTTACTTCCATCATAGCCTTTGATCCCCCCTTTTCTGTAGTCTTTACAGATTGACTATCTACTATACAGGCACTCGGCTGCTCATTCCTTCCTATTTTTCTTCTACTATATTTTGTAATTTCATAATTCATTTTCTCAAAAATTCCCTGCTTCTTCCATTGCCTGAACTGCTCATACACAGTCTTCCATAGCGGAAAATCATTTGGTAAATACCGCCATTGACACCCTGTACGCAATACATAGAAAATTGCTTCTAATATTTCTCTTTTGCTATACTTTGGCGGCCTTCCTCCTTTCTTGTATGATACTCTGAAGTGTTTTTCTATTCTTGCCCATTCCCTTTCGCTTAGATCTGTTGGATACTTTTTTCTCATCTTTACCCCGTACTAAAATTTCAGATATTATAGCCTTTTACTTGTTTCCGGACAACCTCTAATTCCATCGGCAAGCCCTACTTCTGTTGCATTTTCTCCAAAATATAGCCCTGCCTCTGTTGATCGAATCTTTTCAATTGAAAGACCTCTGTTCCTTGCTATTAGCTGCACAAACATTTCATATAGTCGGTCTACTTCTTTTTGTAAGCTTTCCAGACTTTCAGACGTCATTGGCTCATGCGGATTTAAATCATTCTTTCGACTACCAGCAAAGATTGTGGTGTACTTAATACCTTGCTTTTCATCAAACCTACTTTGATCTATATGACTTGCTATTACTCCTATACTACCAACACCAGAAGTTCTGCTCACAAATACCTTTTCGCTACTCGAAGCAATTGCATACGCAGCAGAATACGCATCGTCATTTGCTATCGCTATTATCCTCTTTTTTCCTCTTGCACTATAGATAAAATCAGCTAAGTCAAATACACCGTTTACCTCTCCTCCTGGACTATCTATATCAAGCAGAATAGTTTCTATATCTTTGTTTGATAATGCTTCTTCTATTTCTTCTTGAATTTTCTCATATGATGTCATTCCCAGAAAATCGTCAAAAGCTCCTGGTTTTTTGGTCAAAATTCCATGTATTGCTATTACTGCTGTTTTTTCTATATTCTGATTTACTGCATGTTTTATATTTTTAAAGATAGGTTGTTTTCCTTTATATAGTGACAACAAGTCAAAGCTTTTTTGCTCTATCATCATCGGCCTACATAGCCAATTGGTTTGTAAAATTTCCATAAAGTAAACGAGATTTATTTTTTTTGTGTCCTGACATCAGAATCAAAGAAAAGGTTGAGAGAATCAGCACGCTTTTGATCTTCTGCTATTTCTTGATCAATTTCTTCTACATCGTAACCCATTTCTGACACTACTTCTGACCTACTCTTAAATCCATTTCTTACTGCCATTTGCTGTGCTTGCTGGTCTTTCAGTGGATCTACCCAATCAAATCCCTGTGGTATCCATTTTACATCTTTAAATATTTGATTATCTGTTGTAGAAAGCTCTCCAGATAAAGTGGCAAGTTCTAGCCATCTACTCCATACTGGTCTGCAAAATTGGAATACTATAATGTTATGTTGCAGCATAGCGCATCTACGACGAAACTCTATTAATCCTGCTCTGATTGATGAATAATTAACTCCTGTTAAATCTCCTGTTAGCTGTTCATATGTTATCCCTGTACCAATCGCTATTGCCCTCAGTTGCTGTCTCATAAATGCTTCATAACTTCCCCCAACATCAGACGGCTCTGAAAATTTTATGTCTTCTCCTGGGTCTAAAAGCTGCATTGTTCCAGGTTCCAGTCCAGATAGTGCTACTCCTTGCTCATTACTTTCACCTTCTCCTAAAATATTTGCTTCTGGATCAAGTCTCGTAATAAACCCTGCAAACATCGCTGCTGTCTTTTTTCTCACTAATTCTGCATCATCGTATTGATCAAGCTCATAAAGCTTTAGCAGTATATTAGAAAGCCATGGCTCTCCTCTAATTTGCCCAGGTCTTAAAGGTTTGTAGATATGTAAAACATCATTTGCCGGTACTCTCACTGATTCTCCAAACGTACTTTCACCAGGGTGTTCTTTAAATAGGTAGTATGCTTCTCTTTGCCCAAGCCTGTTAAACTCAATCCCGTTTCTTATTACATTACCATTTCCTAAAGTTTGATTTGTTTTATTATCTAAATGTTCAGACTCAAGTACTTGCAGTTGTAATGGTACAGAAAATCTATCTTCCAGCTTTCTCGTTCTTAAACGTACAAAACATTCTCCTCCCTCTATCATACTTCTGCATACTAGAGCTTGTAATCCATAAAAATCACTCACTCCGCTACTGTCTGCTTCATCTGTCCATTTCAGCCATAATTCTTGCACCTTCTTTCGAAATTCTCCATCCCTTGCTTTTGATTGCGGTTTTATTCCTGTTCCAATAGAGTTACTTACTATTGTATCAATGATATTTGCTGCATATGGGTTTTTTCTCACCATATCACGTGATCTACTACGTAAAGTTTCAAGGCTTTGAGACAGCAAATTGTTTATACTTCCTAACTCTGGTTGAAAGTGAAAAAATCTTCTTCCTGAGCCTGCTGCATCCCATGCTGAGCTTTTTATCTTTGGTTTGTTAAATAATTGCTTGAAGGTTTTTAGCAGCATTTATAAAATTCCTTTACTCGTTGAAAAAACAATTTTCCTCTTTGGCCTCATGCCTGCAACTTTTAACTCAGCCTTAATTCGTTGTCTTAAATTCAATAAATCCTTTATTTGAACTTCCCCGTACCGCACAACATGGTCACCATATGCAATTGATACCACTCGTTCTCCGCTTTGCAGTTTTTGAATTGCTTTCTCAACTTGAGTTAAATATTCTTCACTGTACATTTTGACTACTAAGCCATTTACTCTGTCTTAATTTTTTGGGCTTTTTGCTTTCCATTTTTCCACTCAAACTATTCCATTTACTCTCTGGCCATCTATCTATTCCCAGTGCTATCGATGCTGCTCTTGCGTAAATTCGGCAATCTAGTACTTCATTTCTTTCTCTTACCTTTTGCCACTCTTGTTTGGTATAACCTTTTACTACTTTGCTGACTAATTGCTCTGCCGTTAGCTGCTTAAAATATTCAGGTGCATACTCGGGAAAATGACAATATCCTGGCGGTGTTTCTTCACCATCTTTTAAAATATTAAGTAATTGAAAAAGCTCTGACTTTAATATTGATACTCCTACTGGCCAGAGCTTTATTCCTCTTTTTAGCTTTTGACCACCAACTGTTATATCTACTCTACTTGGGCTGCTAAGTGGTACTAGTGCTTTATTTACACCTTTGACTGCCATTACTCTTCCAGAGCCTTGATGACCTCTTACCCAATTATACACTTCCTGCGTTGCATACCCGGCATCAACTGCCATCATACTTATCATATATTCAAGACCATTTTTACCGATAAAATGATGATTGAGGAGCTCCGAAAGCTTTTTCCATACTTCTCCACTTCCTGTATCTCCTTCAAATACTTGGTAGTCTATTGACCAATTTTCACGGCTTTTTCCCCATGCTACAACTTCTACTTCTAAGCGGTCTTTTTGAACATCTACTCCTGCTGTCAAAACTACTTCGCCTTTTGGTACTGTGCCAATCTGAAAAAATTCTCTCCTGTTAAATAATTGCTTCCAGTCTGGTACTTCTCCTTTATCTACCCAGGTTTCTCCAAGCGTTGTGTTGATCCAAACTTTCAGTAATTGTTCACTTTCCTTTGCATGCAGAAAATCCTCTACTGCTTGTTGCCAACTATACCAGCCAACTGGACTATAAAGACTTGAAAGATGAAATCCTTTTTTCTCACCTTTTACTCCATTAGTAGGTCTCCATTCTCCACGTTCAAGCATCTCTGTCTTCTGATGATTTTCTATTTTGCCGCTACATTCAGTGCAGACATAATGTGCTGTTCTTGAGTCATTATTTTCCCATTTTATTTGTGCCCATTTTAGAACTTGATAGTAATTACAATGTGGACATGGTACAAAAAAATATCTCTTATCTGTTGCTTCAAATTCTTTCTCAATTCTGCTTATTCCATGAATCGTTGGTGTTGATACTAAAAAAATCTTTCGCCGTGCAAATGTATTAGTTCGAGCAATACTGAGCAGTACTGGATCTCCTTCTCCTCCTGAATCTCCTGGGTAGGCATCTATCTCATCAAGAAAGAGATATTTTACTGGCATAGATCGGAGGCCTACACTGCTATTTGCTCCAGTTATTACTACTATTCCACCTGGAAATTCCTTACTTTGCACAGTATTGCCTGAATCTCTTGACCTTGGGTCTTTTACTTTATTTTTTAAACATGGTGTACTCTCTATTAACGGTGCAAATCTTCCTTTTGACCAACGTTTTCCCATTTCAACTGTTGGCTGCACAACTAACATTGGACCTGGTGTTTGATCGATGATATAGCCTATCCAATTGTTACCAGCTTCTGTTCCCCCAATCTGCGCTCCTTTCATGAATACTACTTTTTCTGCTGGTGAGGACGGAGAAAGTGAATCCATGATCTCTTTTAAATAAGGAGTTCTTTCCGTTCTCCATTTACCTGGCTCTGATGCTGCAGTTGCTGCTAAAACTCGATACTCATTCGCCCATTCTGATACTTTAAGCTCTGGGTCTGGTCTTAAACCTTCAGAAAAAGATGTGGCGTATATCATTATCTGCATCTACTCATAATTGGTTCTATCTCAACATCATTAACAGTAGAACTACACTCTTCCAATTCCATAAACATCTTTTTCTGAAATTCGTTTTCTATATATCTTTTGCTCATCTCACTTATCATTATTGCTATAATAAGTGCAAGTATTCCTGTTATTGTTGCAAAAATGATTGCACTACTTATTGTTGTTGCTGTTAACCCTATATATACCGCTATTGCTACTGCACTTACTGAGGTAAAAATACAGATCACATTATTGTATTTTCTTACTTTTGCATCTCTATATTCTATACATCTATAATAAACTGGTACAGACTTGCCTATCTCATCTGGTAATTTGATACTCTTTTCTTTAAATAAAGTTTTTAACAATTCTAAATTATTTGACTTGATTGCTGAGTGCAGAACAGGTGTATAGTTTGCTCCTTTTTTCAGTAGTAATTTTACTACATGTAAATGTCCTTTTTCTGCAGCAAGGTAAATCGGTGATAGACCTTTATTGTTTGAAATATCAATATCAATTTCTTCTTTTAAAATGGACTCTACAAGCTCAATTTCTCCTCTTTGTGCAGCTAAATGTAGTAGACTATTCTTTTCAGAACCGTATTTATTACTCATCAAAGCCTTTTTTATCTCAGGTTTAGCGTAGTCAAATGGTGTCTTACCGTTATCGTCTTTTACCAGAGGGTCTATATCTTCTCGCGTTAGTAAGACCTCTATTGTTTTAAGTCTTTCAGCGTAATGTAGTGGTGTTCTATTTTCGTAGTCTTGCAAATTGACTTGAGCATTAGGCTCCTTTATTAAGCATTTGAGGATATCAAGACATAAATCCCTTTCATCGTAATTAGTATTACTTACAGCTATATGCACAGGTGATAATTTCATCGAGTTTTGTCCTACACGTGCGCTATTTACATCTGCTCCTAGCTCCAGTAATAACTTTACTATCTCCAATTTTTTGTTGTTAACTGCATAGTGCATCGGTGTCTGATTTCGTGCATCAAAAACCTCGATTTCAGCTTTTCCTTCTTCCACTAAAATTTTGACAATATTCTCATGTCCTATACCTGCTGCTAGATGTAATGGAGTATGGTGCAAAGCATTTCGTACATTAACGTCAACACCTTTTCTTATCAAATATCTAACTGCATTAACTTCACCTATCATCGCAGCTAAGTGCAGTAAGCTATCTTCCTCTGATCCGTATTTGTTATTAATTAGCGCTTGTAATATTTCTGCTTTTTTCCCTTCTTTTGCATAATCTAAGGAGGTTTTGCCTTCATTGTCCTCAACAAAAGGATTAATGTTCTTCTTCGTGAGTAATAAATCCACCATGCTTAACTCGTCAAACTCTATAGCGCAATGTAGTGGTGTCTTTCCATTTAATCCTCTGACATTAACATCTAATCCAGGTTGATTAATGAGACACTTTATTAACTCCAAACTTAAGTTATCAGCCATTTTATATTCAAAATCTTTTTTATATTTGAAATTTAGTATTAGATAATTCTTGTAATGAGTTTGTAATCTCTTCAGTTAGCGCCATATGAATCTTTTCAGCGTCACTCAGTGATGCGAGCAGCGCTGAAACTCTATTTGGAATATTAAGCAGATTATCACGGACAACTCTTGCTACATTAAATGCTTCGGTTTTTACCTCCTCTACTGCTACAAGTTCACCAATCTCAGCTTTTGCTTTTGCCTCAAGCAGTTTACCTCGTTCCATTTCATTTTTTATTCGCGTTTTTAGCAACATCGTGGAAAGGTTATTTGTATTTTCGTTTTCTGGATTTTTCCTCCTCAGTGGCTGACTTGGATCTCTTATTGCTGCCACCGCTTCATTTGCTTGTTCTCTATTGATCAAACCATCCTCCAACTTAACTATTCCTTTTTTTACTAAATAACAGACATATTGCTTTGATACTCCTATCTCTCTTGCCCATTCTGTTTGTGTTATTTTTTCCACTTTTTTCTTACTGTTTTTCTTCTTGAATTTGTGCAAAAGTTTTGCCAGTACCAGAAAGAATTGCCTCCCTACCTGTGTATATTTGCCAACGTTTTATCGTTACATCTACAAATTTTGAATCTAGCTCTATTGTTCTGCAGATTCTTCCTGTTCTCTCGCATGCAATCAGTGTACTTCCAGAGCCGCTAAATGGATCAAGAACTATGTCTCCTGATCTGCTGCTGTTTACTATTGCTCTCTCCATGAGCTCTACTGGCTTCATCGTTGGGTGTAGTGTATTGTGCGTTGGCTTATCATAAAACCACAGATCACTTTGATTTCTTCCTCCATGCCACTCACGTTTATTGCCCCTTTTCCATCCATAGAGCATTGCTTCGTATTGTCTCTGATAATCAGATCTTCCTAGCGTAAAGTGATTCTTTGCCAAAATTATAAATGTTGACCATTTTCCTCCTGCTTCCTCAAATACTTTTTGCAAAGTTGAAAACTCTGATGATGATATGCAGATGTAAATTGCTCCTTTCGTATATGCTAAAATATGGGAACAGATATCATAGAGAAAAAGCTCATACTTTTCACCTTGATTATCGTTTAATATTTTTTTATCTTGACTGCTACCATAATCAACGTTATACGGAGGATCACACACAGTAATATCTGCCATTTTATCATCTAACAGCGCTTTATATGATTCAACTACAGAGCTATCACCACAATAGATTCGATGATCACCTAAAATCCATAGGTCACCTGGTTTTGTTACTTCTACTTTTTTATCATCAACAGCCAAGTCAGAAAGATCTTCTTCTTCACCTTCTAAATCATCAAGAAAGTTTTGAACTTTTTCTAGCTCAAATCCAGTCATTTTAAGATCAAACTGTAAATCTTCTAATTCTTGAATTTCCACTCTCAAAAGATCATCGTCCCACTTTGCCCAATTAGCTGATTGATTTGCGAGTAATCGAAAAGCTTTAGTTTGTGGTTCATTTAAATTATCACTTAAGACCACTGGAATACTCTCCATTCCCAATTTTCTTGCCGCTTTGAGTCTTAAATGACCATCAACCACAGTTCCATCGCTTTTTGCAACTATTGGTATACGAAAGCCGAATTCCCTGATTGAAGCACACATTCTATTTACTACGTCATCATTTTTACGTGGATTACGCTCATATTCGACTAGATTTCGAATAGGATAGTAGTGGATTGCTAAATTCATATAATTTAAATTCTTAATAATTAAAAAGTTAATATTTAAAATATCTCTGACGCTAAAGAAGGCCTGAGGTCAGCACCACCAAACCCGCCAGTATGGCCGAAAGGACCCACTTTTTATGAGCTTATTAATATCTTTCCATAACATAGAACATCAAAGCTAAAGCGTCTGCTTGATTATCATCTCTAGGTGAAAAACCTTTTTCACGTATCGCTTCAATAACTTCACTCTTACTTGCATTGCCTTTGCCTGTGATAAAGCGTTTTATAGTCTTAACAGGAACACTCTGATAGGGAATATGATTCTCTTCACACCAAGCAGAGAGAACTGCAAGAAAACCACCATAACAATGCGCTGCATCAGTTCCAAGGTGTCTTCTCACTTCCTCAAAATAAACTGTTTCAATACTTGGAAATTTTTCTTTCATTTCATTCAACCACTTACGAAAATTTAGAAATACCATGCCACCTCCACTAAAACGACTAGTATGAAAACTCTCACTGCCACTTTGAACTATTCCATCATGTAGAATAGCCCATCCGGTTTGTTTCCCTAAATCTAGTGTTAGTATTGACATTCTGTAAGATATTTGTTTGGAGGTAGCCTAAGCAATAACATGGACACTTAAGTTACCTCTTGAAAATAGTGGGAGTGAAAATTACGAGTTTCAAACTTTCATACCCCTCTACTAATATATATCGCAAAAACTTCACAGAATGTTCAAAAAAATATTATTTTTTATGTTTTTTCAAATTACGCTGAACAAATTCATTTCATTTTGCGATTAATTACTTATGAGGAAACAGAAAAAATCCCTGATAAGTTTTAATGGAGAATTTATGAATATTTCATGCGATTTCAACAATACTATTTCACAAAGTTATCTACCATCATCAGAAGAAACAGCGAACATAAAATTAAGGCTTCTGGCCGATCTCAGATCTTGTCTTTCTTACTTGCTACCAAATGGGGTTTTTCATGGTAATAGGTTTTATGTAGGTGATGTACATGGTAATCGAGGAAAAAGTTTAGTAGTAGAATTAACTGGTAGTAAAGCTGGGCTTTGGAAAGATTTTGCAACAAATCAAGGTGGTGATATTATTGATCTTTGGGCAGAAGTACACTCCAAAACAGAATTTCATGAGATAATGGCTTCTATAGCTGAGTGGCTTGGGTATAACAAAAAATATACAGAGAAGCAATACATTGACGAAGACTTTGAGAAATTTATTACCTACAGTTGGAATTATTATGATGAAAATGGTCAGGTGATTGTAAAAGTTTACCGTTCTGATTTTCCTGGAAAGAAAAAAGTATACAAGCCTTTTAATGTTAAAACGTTGAGTTATAAAGCACCTGATACAAGACCACTATACAATATCCCTGGTATTTTGAAGTCTGATAAAATCATTCTTGTTGAAGGTGAAAAATGCGCAGAAGCACTAATAGAAAAAGGAATTACTGCAACAACCACAATGTCTGGAGCAAATGCAGATGCGGACAAAACTGACTGGTCACAACTTAAAGGCAAGCATATTGTTATTTGGCCGGATAACGATGAGCCTGGTAAACAATATGCTGAAAATGCTACTACAAAACTTCTCAGCTTAGGTATTGCATCGCTTTCTATAGTCAAAATTCCAGAAGGTAAACCAAAAGGTTGGGATGCTGCGGACTATGTACAAGAAAACACAAATGTTTCTGACTTCATTGAAAATAACTTGAAAAAGGTAATTATTAGACCACCACTGAACATTTTAGACTGGAGTGCAGATCGTTTTGTAGGTCCAGTACCAGAGCAAAAGTTTCTTGTTGAAGGAATATTTCCTTTGGGTGTTACTTCAATAGTAGCTGCTATGGGAGATACAGGTAAGGGTATGCTACTCCTCGATTTGGCGCTTAAGGTTGCAAGTGACACAGATCAGATATGTGGTTTTGGTTCACCTGTTACTGAACATGGATCAGTAGTAATCTTTTCAGCAGAAGATGATGCAGGCGAGGTACACCGTCGGCTTGAACGTCTTGATCCTGAATGTAAAAGATTAAAATTTAAAGATAAGCTGTTTATAGTACCACTACCAAACGTAAGAGGATCACTGACAATACTGAGAAGTATTCGTGGTAAAATTATTGAAGTTTCGCCTGAATTTGAGTCTATAATAAAACAACTTGATAAAATTAAAGATCTGAAATTAGTTGTGTTTGATCCTCTTGCATCGTTTATTCATGCAGACATAAATGCTGATCCTGCTGTAGAAGATTATCTAATGTGTTTATTGTCTGATTTAGCATGTAGTACCGGAGCTTCGATAGTTACTGCTCATCATCTGAGAAAACCAAAAGGAGAAAAGCCTATATTAACTGCTGAACAAGCACGTGATGCAATTAGAGGCACATCTGCTCTTGTTAATGGTGTCAGATGCTCATATGCTTTTTGGCCAGTAGAAGGTACAGCTAAGCCAGAGATCTTTCAATCAATAGGAGAAGCTCCAAGACAGAATGCGTTATTTTATGGAGCAGTTGTTAAGGCAAATGGTTTAGCTGACCGAACTGTACGTACTTACCTGAGAAACCAAGAAACAGGGCTATTAGAAGATATAACAGTGCAACTAAAAGGTAAAAATGCTAGTGAAAAAGACCTTAAAATGTATCTTGTTGATGCAATTGCAAGATCTGCTGTTGCAGGGCATCCATTCACTCATACAGGAAATACAGGAGTATACAAACAACGGCACAGATTACCTGATATTCTTCATGGTCTAGGGAGAGATAGACTAGAGCGTATAGTACAAGAACTTCTACAAACAAAGAAGTTAGTAAAAGGAATGTCTACAGGCTCGAGAGAAGATAAATGGCTTGATGTTAGAGAAGGCCCTTTTGCTCGTGGTGTTGGAAAATTTACTCATGGAGCTGAAGGTATTATACCAAATCTCATTGCTAACAAGACAAATTAGAAACAGCCCTTTTTGACTATAATTGAAGAGTTTAAGCAAATTCATAATATGTTCTATTTGTCTTTCCAATAACAAAATTAGTTGTAGATAAAATTACGGGTAAGCTCTTCAAGCATCTGAGGGTTTACCCTATTTTTTTATTACAAGCATTGGAATACATTATATATTATAACTTCAACTAGAAGTTGATAGAATATATAAAAAATCATACCACTAATAATTGAATTATGTTCCTATTCCTGCGTTACTGAATCAGTAATCAGAAATTAAGGAATGAAAAATACCTCTAGAAACCTAAACTTTATACTCTCTATTCCTAAAAGTGTTCCTAGAAAGCACCCCTCTAAAGTTGGCCATTATGGCTGATTCTACGTTCCTAAAACCCTTATATTATTATATAATATATATGAGTAATAAATAAAAGTAATAATAAATATAAATAATAGTAAATTACAAACAGTATAAAATGTTAATGAAAGTAAAAAGACTACAAAAATATTACTAAGATATTTAAATTGAATAAAAAAGAACAAATGACTCACAATAGCGTTTTTAAAAGATTCTACGACTTTAAGGTCAATTATACTACCTTGAACTAAAGAACGCTTATAAACCACATGGAGAGTAGACCGGAGGAACTTCCCCACCAGTCTCTCACAGAACTGCGCGTGAAGTAGAGTGGGCAGCCAGCGAGTTACTTGTTAAGTACTTTTCCAACAACCCCTCTCCGAACCACGCATGATCGTTTCCGTATCACGTGGCTCTCCAATAATCTAACGTTTTAAGGAGTCACCATCATATTTTCCATATTGGATTTTCTTATGGCATTCATGACAAACAACAAGAGTCTTCCTCTGTCGTTCAATCATTCTCTTTTTCCATTTCGGTAGCTCAGTATTACGTTTACCTAGCAAATCAGCAAGTTTACGTACGTGATGTACTTCAATCTGCTCTTGTGATTTACATAATTCACAAGTTTGTGCCAATAGTCTTTGCTCTATTTCACTACGCTTATTCCATATTGGTATAAGGTTATCACTTATACTTACCCATTTATTCCATTTTAGTGACACAGCACCAAAGTGTGTAATTAATGGTATCTTTGATGGTAAACGATCTACTCTGACTTGGATGACTTTTCGTTTTTCACCTTCGTCGTTTTCAATCATTGCACCAAATTTTCTATAAATTTTCCTGCAAGTTGTTTTGTATTTAGATGCTAAAGTCTTTACTAATGATACTTCCATCACATACTTCAAATAACTTAGTGTGTGAAGGTTGTAGGCCATTTTGTAATATTGTACAATTCCTCGATATTCAGTTTGATACTGAGCAACAATACTGTAAGCTGTATCAAGTGTACGTTGAGGTAAATGTATAGGCTTTCCACAACGCATATATTCAGAACACTTTTTCTGCTTTATATGATGTGGTACACGTAACCCAATACTACCGTTAATACATCGTTGTGTCCGATGATCATGTTTATCATCTGCATGCAAGACGTGTATTTTATAACCTAAAAAATTGGCTTTGCTATCACACGCGTGTGTAATAAGCGTTTTATCTTCATTAAGCATAAGTTTGAGCTCCTCATTGAGGAATTTAGCAATCTCATTTTTAATTTGTTCAGCTTCATTTTTTGGTCCTGCAAACCCTACCAGAATATCATCAGCATACCTAACATACCAAAGACGTCGATAATTTAGATCACAAGAATCCTTAGATGGCATACCCTGCACTAATTGACGCAGTTGTTTTGCTTGATCCCAGTTCCCTTGTTTTCTCATCATCGATACTTGCATGGTTAACCTTAAATATTTTGGATTTGTCTTTCTTCGCTTACCTCGGTTATTTGCTGGTATTAGTATATGTTCCACATGTTTATCTAACCGATCGAGTAATATGTTACTCAAAATTGGACCAATAATAGAACCTTGTGGTACCCCACTATGACTCTTATTGTACTTCCAATTTTCCATATATCCTGCTTTTAGCAGTCGATTGATTAGCTGAATAAAACGGTTATCTTGGAAGCTTTCACTCAGTATTTTCAACAACATAGTATGATCAATTGAGTCATAACATGCACTGAGATCTCCCTCTATAAACCATTTTGTACCTCTGCCTTTTTGCATTACTGCTCTTAATGCAGTGTGGCATCCACGCTTTGGTCGAAATCCATGTGAACATTCACTAAATTTAGGCTCATAGTAGGCTTCCAATATTAATCGGATTACTTCTTGAAGTAACTTATTTGACCATGTTGGCAATCCTAACGGCCTGCGTTTACCACTCTTCTTTAAAATATAGATACGTTTTACTGGTGTCCACCGATATCGCTCATAGCGTAAATCCTCTATGATTTTATCGATTTTCTCCAAAGACATACCATCAACTGTTTCAGTTGTCACACCTTCTGTCATAGCACCTTTATTACGACAAAGTTTGCCATACGCTCGAAGGTAAAGATCACGCTGATAAAGTAGGCGATATACGTTTTTAACCGGCAAATTTCTTTGTCCACGTTCACGTATAATGTTAAGTATTGTTTCAGCTTTCCGCATCTTGCGTACCTCCCAATTTCAACATTCAATTATCTGTCACCCTTTGCCCTGTATGTGGCTTTCCCACGCTCCCCGGTGATTCGTTACTTTCACGACTACTACGATGACTCCGTAACCATAGAACTCGCGTTCCTTAGGTCATCCCATGTTCCGTCACTAAGAACTGTTCTAGATCAACTTAGGTTTTCCATTCATCCTCTTAAATAAGTTCACTACTTATCGTTCTACAGCCAGAATGTCACACAAACGAAAGTTTAATCTGTGCTTACCGTAGACATGGGGTTTTAAATGCGATACCCATGGATGTGAAGTCCCACCCCTGAAGATTAGAATTCAAGCAGTTTAGCTTTAACCATATTGATCAGGTGTTGCAAGCCGTTATCTTACACATCTTCAGATAACTCTCGCTTTACATACATGCTCTTGTCCTCCTTCCCTTTCGGGTTAAAGTTAGTTGTTCACCTCGAGGCCATTTATTCTGAACCCCGCTTAGCTCTGCTAAGTATTTCTTAATGCGTACCACGGCGCACCCTCGCGACTCACACAGCTCCCATTATTCAGTCTTTTGACCTAAAGCTAGTGTCCAGTGGTAAAAAGTATTTGTCCCTTCTTTCCTCATTTTTCCTAGAAGTTGCCTCGCTAGTCTTCCATGATTTCGAAGCTTCTTATACTTTCTTCTGACCCACTTTTCTAGGTGCTGCTCTATGTTTCTCAGAGGTTTATATATCTCTTTCCTGTAAAACCTGCCATAGTACTGATACCAGCCTCTGACTATTGGATTTACTGTCTTTGATATTTCCTCTAATGTTTTGTGTGTATTTCGTAGTATTTTCCAGGACCTTATGGTTGTAGTAATATTTTTCTTGGCCTTGTTGCTAATTGCGGGAAGAAATGAAACAAAATGCTTTCCTATTTTATTTCTTGCTAACCTGGGTCTAAATGTGTAACCCAGAAAATCAAAACTTTGTTTAGGAAATTCATTTTTCCTATTGTCATCCTTGCAGTACACAATTTGTGTCTTTGCAGGATGTAATTTTAGCTTATACTCAGCCAGTCTTTCTTCAATTGCTACCCTCATAAATTCCGCCTGTCTACTACTCTTGCAGTGCACTATCGCATCATCTACATACCTCTCAAATGGTATTGTTGGGCACTTTCGTCTCATCCACTCATCAAATACATGATGCATAAATATGTTTGAGATCAGCGGGCTTATTGAACCTCCTTGCGGAACTCCTTTATCCCTAACTACCTTACTTCCATCTGCTTGCTGAATTGGCGCTTTCATCCATCTTTCAACATACAGTATGACCCATTTGCAGTCTGTGTGCCTTTTGATAGCTCGCAATGCCAACTCGTGGTCCAAATTGTCGAAAAATCCTGCTATATCAAGATCTATCGTCCAATCGTACCACCAGCATCTTTTCCTCGCAGTTCCTACCGCATCCAGTGCAGATTTGTTTGGTCTATAACCATATGAATCTTCATGAAACTTCGGGTCTACTAACGGTTCTAGATACATTGTAGCTGCTGTCTGCGCTATCCTGTCCGATACTGAAGGGACACATAAAATTCTTTGTCCCCCTTCTGTACCTTTTGGTATTGCTACAGCTTCTACAGGCTCTGGAAAATAACTTCCAGATGACATTCGATTCCATAGCTTGTACAGATTATCTTTTAGATTTTCTTCAAACTTTGTTATCGTAACCTCATCTACACCAGCAGCACCCTTATTTTTCGATACTTGTTTATAAGCTCTCCAAATAACTTGCTTCGGTATATCAAAAGACTTTGTTTTACTCATTAACTCCTCCCTTTCGGTTGATAAATAATTAAAACTGAATAACTCAGCCCCTTCGCTCCATTTCCATTACAGAAATTTCTTCACTACTACGAGCTGATCCGCCCCTGTTCTTCGCATCGGTACTCTCATCCTTGAAGTTTAGCTTCTTGGATTTCTCCCTTATCATCGAAATGACAGGTTCCCGCAGTTCTACACAATAGCCCAAAATGGATCCGCGCCACCTATATGCCGGACGCCATCTATCCAGTAAACAAGTTTCCGATAGATTTATCCCAGGTTAGGCTAGAACACCTGGTTTTGACATCTTCTATGAAGTTTCGACACTTCATCAGTGGTTCATTTGCATTCGCCTCTCCATTTTACACATGACGCATAATTGCGCCTTTTCCATAACGCTCACTACCATGGCTCTTTACCAAAGCAGCTTATGGCTGTTTGAAGCCTGCTCTTGTAAACCGGCTCCGAGGGACCTACCCTCATCTATTGTGCAGCTTCAACTGATCGCTTCTACGGCACACCTAATCCTCCAAAATTTTATTTTACCCAAAAAAACTCTTTTCTTTCTCTCCACTTTTTCTGGGTAAGGTCACTACTGCTATTCCACGTCAAGAACAACCATAAGTTCATTAGGGTTCACATAACCTAAAGCATTTTTTGCTTGCTCATCAAGCAGATCTAAATCTAAGCTTTTTTCATATAAGCCAAATACTTTGTTGTCCAACTTTTCCTTTTCAGAAGAGACATCCTTTAGCAAAAGTTTATTGTACTCGATTTCTTTTTTTAAATCGATTAACGTCAATAAGCCACGTTTACCTGTAATTGTGCTAATGCTGAAATATAATGTAAGGGAAGAAATGAGTAAGGCTGCGCTTAAACACAGTAATTTTTGCTTCTTTTTAGATATAAGCACCGTACTTTCACATATAAAAAATATATAACATGAAAAGGTGAACAAAAAGCTAAGAACCTTGACGCGCTTTACACCTTGGCTTTACCTTATTTATAATGTAAATCTTACCACCCCTTTTCACAACTTTACAATTTTTATCTCTGTTACGATGAGATTTTAGCGACCCTTTGACTTTCATATCTATAGTAAGAATTAAATTACTTTACATTATAATCACTTATCAAGAGTTAGTCAATTGATAACATTTTATTAAAATATTGTATAATTGTTGCTGATACTTCTTCGATCGACTTTTGCGTGACATCGATAATTGGCCAGTTATTCTGTTTAAAGAGCTCCTCTGCTTCTTTAATTTCCTTTTCTACTTTCTCAGGGTTAGCATATATATTATTATCTTCGTTGTTAATTGAAGTAAGTCTATTTTTGCGTATTTCTATTAGCCTACTTACGTCTATTGTTACCCCTATCGTTAGTTTATTTTTTAATTTTGCCAAGTCAACATAAAAGGGTACTCCACTAACAAAAGGAATATTTGCAACTTTATAGCCTCGGTAAGCTAAATACGTACTGGTGGGAGATTTTGATGTACGTGAAACTCCAACCAAAATTATATCTGCTTTATCAATATCTTGAATATTTTGTCCATCATCATGATTAATAGTGTAGTTTATTGCCTCAATGCGCTGAAAATATTCGTTATTTATCTCAGTATGCAAGTCAAGCTTTTCGTCTTTTTCAATTTCAAGATAAGACGAAATTTCTCTAATAATATGTGATAATATTGCTCTATAGGGAATTTTCAACTTTATACAGTTATCTTTTAGATATTTTCTTAGCTCATCATCAGTAATAGTGCATATAACAAAATTATGCTCATCACTTTTCCTATTAATTTCCTCCAGAATTTTGTCAATCTGCTCTTCTCCTTTTACAAAAGACCAAACATATTCGATCGTTTCTACAGAACGAAAGTGTTTCAGAGCTGATTTTGCAACTGATATAACAGTTTCACCACTTGAATCTGATACTAAGTGTAGATTAAGCTTTTTAAGGGTCATATACTAAAAATAATAGCTAGCAATCTGCTACTGAAATTATGCTAATTTGTTGACCTACGTAAATATAGAAAAACTATCCTGTTGATAAAACTCAAACTAATTGGTAAATTCTTAACACAATTATTCTCAAAACGAATGTTTTTATTAAAGCCTACAAATTTCTCTTATTTTTCTAAGAAAGCTCTACCTTGGCTTGGGGTTATTTGTTTCGCATGTTTTTTAATTGGAATGTCTTTGGCGTTATTCTTCTCTCCAGAAGATTATAAACAAGGAGAAATTGTACGAATCATGTACATTCATGTGCCTTCTGCATGGCTTGCTCTTGGAATATATGGATTAATTGCATCACTTGGTTTCATTTCATTGGTATGGAACAATAGCATTGCTAGTGTCTTGGCACATGCTGCTGCTCCTGCAGGGACAGTCTTTTCGGCAATATGCTTAATCACAGGCAGCATCTGGGGAAAAGGAACCTGGGGCACTTGGTGGGTATGGGATGCAAGGCTTACTTCAATGCTGATTTTATTTTTCCTATATGTTGGCTACCTTTCATTGTGGAGCGCTTTTGATAATGAAGCGAGGGCAGAAAAATCAGCAGCAGTATTTGCCATCTTTAGTGCTATAAATATTCCTATAGTAAAATTTTCCGTGAATTTATGGTCCACTCTCCATCAGCCAGCAAGCATTTTGAGAAAAGGTGGAATAGCAATAGAAAGTTCCCTGCTGTTGCCACTGGTTGCAATGTTTATGTTTTGTGCCACATTTTTTTTAGTAGTGTGGATACTGTATTCACTTTACTTAATTAATTTATATAAGATAAAGAGAGAAATCAGTATGCGGTATTAGGCCGAGAGATGAAAATAGAACACACCACATCACCAAGTAGCAAAGACATTGAATTCCTACTCAAAAAGATTAATGAAGAAACCGTTGATAAAGGTACGTGTAACCCATTTGCTTTTTTTATTCGCGATGATACTGAACAAATTATTGTAGGTTGTAGCGGTTTTGTTATCTATGGTTCAATTTACACTGACTTGCTTTGGGTGCACTCTGATTATAGAAGAAAAGGTATGGGAAAGCAGCTAATGGAAGAAGTTCATGATTATGGTCGTGAGATGCACTGTAAAATAGCAACCGTTGCAACCATGAATTTTCAAAAAGCGAAAGTATTTTATGAAAAGCTTGGGTATAAGTGTGATCTTGTACGTCCAGGGTATGTTAACATGTATATTTTTGAAGAAAGTGTTGTGAGATGCACTGTAAAATAGCAACCGTTGTAACCATGAACTCTAAAATATTTAAAGAGCCTACTAATATCTTTAAGGTAAATGTTCATGTGATTCCGCAGAATAATTCTGTTTTTTGATTCTATCTGTCCATTTATCATTTTCTATATCTTGTTTGTTGGTTGCTTTTTTTTCTTGCTCAACAATTGCCTTATCTATCTCCTTATGAATTGCATCAATTGCATTAATCGCACCTCCTTTTTTGTATACTTCGCTTTTCCCTTCAATAATTAACTTAATAAAAGTATTTACAACAGACTGCACTTGATTATGATTAACCTGACCTTTTGTCAAAGAAGGTAAAGAGCCTAATTCCATCAATACTTCTGGTGCTGTTTTATCTTGAGTGGAAAGTCCTAAATTATCTGCTACTTTACTTATTAATAACTCTCTGTGTTCTTTATTATCTTCCAATTTAGCATAATCACTCAATAGATCTATAACGGTAGATACTCTGACTTCAACAACATCATCAACATCTTCATCTTCTAGAGCAACTCCTGACCCCAATAACCTCTCTCTGAGATTTTCGCTTAAAAGATTGATAAATTCTTCATTTGCATCTGATCCTGTGGTTGATATTGTACCATCTAAATAGTTACTTTGAGCACCGAAGCCATGCTCTATTTGTATTTTTGTCTCAGGTTTAAATCCTAATTTTGCACAGAATTTCTGAAAATATTCTTTAATAATGTCAAACAAGCTCTTGCCATTATCTTTATAATTTTTTAACTCTTTAGGAATAGTAAGTGACAATTTACCATCTCTGTATGTTACAAAGTCTTCACCATTGTGAGATTCAATTGTAAATTCCAATGAACTAGACAGATTACATATCTTATCGCCATGCATAACTTGATTTTTAACAGAGAGTATTGGTAGCCTCATATCAGATCTAATTCTCACATTATTTTGGTTAGCACAATCAATATTTATTACTTTTTTAGGATTTTCTACTATGAACGACTGTCCAAGTGCAAGTTGGGTTTGTATAAATGGAGCAGCCTCATACCCTGCTTGATTACAATTGGTAACTAGCTCTTCTAAAATAGCATCACTTGGAACTTCTGCCCCAGCGTATCTGAACATTTTTTTGAAAACTTCTTTTGCAAAGGAACGGTAATCCTTGTTTTCATCTTTCTCTGTTGGTAATAGATGGATATACCTTTGGCCAGCATTGTAAAATTCTTCAAATTCTTTCTTATATGAATCGGTTTTTTGATGATTGGCAGTTTTGGAATTTTCACAGTGATTTTTCCATAGCTCACCCAATGCATTACTTACAAGCTCTTTCTCAATATCTTCGAGTACTGAAGCAACAAAAGCTTTGCCATGATCCGTATCTATTTCTCTTGTTCCTTTTTTGTTAAATATTTCGTCATTATATATATCATCACTATTAAAAAGTTCGCTTTTGCGGTGCTTAGCTCCTTCCTTAAATGCAATAATAAGATTTTTATCTATTTCTTTTCCGTTAATAATAAAATTCATCCTTTGAAAATCTAAGAACATTGTTTCACCGGAATTCGCTAATTTATTATCTTGATCTGCTCTTAATTTACTAAAATTGAACTCTTTAGCTGTGGCCTTTAATCTAACTACTGGACTCTTATTATTTTTTCCTTTTGTCTCTTTCATAAATAACACCTTACTGTAAATATGCTGTAAGTTATATCATATAATGATGAATAATTTGGTAATATATTAAGAAAATCGACAGTATATTTCTTTATTTAAGGGGTGTAGGAAAGGCGTAGATTTCTCTTTCCATTTGTAGCGTACTGCATTAATATTTATGTATTAATCTAGAAAATAATGATGAATAACATTGTAATTGTTGGTCTGCAATGGGGTGACGAAGGCAAGGGTAAAATAGTAGATTATCTTTCTGAGAATGCAGATGTAGTTGTGAGATTTCAGGGAGGAAATAATGCAGGGCACACTATAGTAGTAGATGATGAGGTTTATAAATTAAATTTACTGCCCTCTGCTGTTTTGAGGCCAGGCAAAATATCTATCATAGGAAATGGCGTTGCTCTTGATCCACACGCTCTAATCTCAGAAATAGAGTCATTGAAAGTTAAAGGAGTAGACGTAAACTATAACAACTTGATGGTATCCGAGAGCTGTCCATTAATACTTAGCATACATAAGGACAAGGAAAAGCTATTTGAAGATTTAAATGGAAATCACAAAATTGGTACAACAAACAAAGGGATAGGGCCATGTTATGAAGATAAAGTTGGAAGGAGAGCTATACGCCTTTGTGACTTAGAAAACGCAGATGAGCTCAATAAAAGAGTGGATACTCTTTTGAATTACCACAATGCTATCAGGAAAGGCCTTAACTACCAGGTGGTTAAAAAAGAAGAAATATTAAAGGAAATTCAAGAGATTTCAGAAAAAATTCTTTCATATAAAAAACCTGTGTGGAAGATATTAAATGACTTGATGAAAGAAGGTAAGAAAATAATATTTGAAGGTGCCCAAGGCGCATTTTTAGATATCGACCACGGAACTTACCCTTTTGTTACTTCAAGTAATACTGTAGCATCGCAAGCAATAACAGGCTCAGGGTTATCCTCCAATGCTTACATTATTGGTGTGGTAAAAGCTTATACAACAAGAGTGGGCAATGGCCCATTTCCTACTGAGCAGAAAAATGAAGTAGGAGATAGCTTGTTTACTATAGGTAAGGAACTTGGAACAGTGAGCAATAGAAGAAGGCGTTGCGGATGGTTCGATGCAGTTTTAGTGCGCCAGGCCGTACAACTCTCTGGAGTTTCAAGCATTGTATTAACCAAATTAGATGTGCTTAATTCTTTTGATACAATTAAAATATGCACTGGTTACAAGTATAGCGGAAAAATGTATGATTATTTACCCGCATCGCATTCAATACAAGGGGAATTAGAGCCAATATATGAAGAGTTTCCTGGCTGGAAAGAAAACACTCAAGGTAAAAGGTCGATTGAAACATTGCCTATCAATTTAATAAAATATATAGAAGGGTTAGAAAAATTAATAGGTGTACCAATTCATCTAATCTCAACTAGTCCAAAGAGAGAGGATGTTATTAAGCTTAAAGATTTCTGAAAACGTCTTTGTATCTTAGAGCCTGTACGTAATCTCAAAAAAGAGATAAAGTGAGAGGATAAAGTATATAAAGTAGGATATGCGAAGTTTATAACCAAGTGACATAAGTCGAGAAAAGTTTGAGATTATTGTAGCAGATCTGGAATCTTGCAGAAAGAAGACAAAACCAAGAACACTTGATTTACATGATATATTTTGTGGAGTGTTATACGTGTTAAAAAGTGGTTGCCAGTGGAGAATGGTATCAAAAGAGTTCCCAAAATGGCGCAATTGTTACGACTATTTTAAGAAGTGGAGTGAAAAACCAGATGTAAATAAAGAAAGTGTTCTGGAGCTGGTATTAAAAAAAAATAATTGCGACAAAACAATGGTCGGAAAAGCTTCTGCATAATTGATGCACAGAGTATAAAAAATGCAGATACTGCTGAAGCTATGATGCAGGCAAGAAGATTTCAGGGCCGTATTGCAGTAGATACGCAAGCATGCAATTTATACAACAACAGCAGAGATAACTGACCGTAGCAGTGCTGTGAGAATGGTCGAAAATGCAAAAGAAAACCTCTCGGGAGTTAAAAATGTACTGGTTGATGCAGGCTATACTGGAGAGAATTTTGTAACTCAAATAAAAACGATTATTGGTGCAACCGTTGAAGTGATCAAAAGAAATGAATTACGTTCCTTTGTTGTATTGCCCAAAAGATGGGTTGTGGAGCGATCTTTTGCTTGGTTAGAAAAATGTAGAAGATTGTGGAAAAATTGTGAGCGAAAACTCAATACTAGCCTACAAATGGTAGTTCTGGCTTTCACTGCCTTACTTCTGAAAAAATTATGAACAGGCTCTTACTAACTCTTATCTAATAAAAAAAATACTTGTGTAACTTCGAATAGTCTATTATGCAAGACAACAGTATAAACATGTAGTAAGAAATGTATAATGAAAAATAAAAGCTCAAGTTTAACACTTGCAGTTATTTTTACACAATTAAGTAATCATAAAAGTTAGTGTAGGGCGAGGTTATACAGTTTGATTTCTTTTAATATATGTTAATTGGTATAATATAAATATAGTTAAGGAGGTGTATTATGATTGGAAGTTTGGCTAAAGAAGAAAAAACAGCAGAGGCAGGAAAAACAGGTGATCAACTTGAAAAGTGTATTGGACCAACTTCACTGAATAGGGAGGTTTATTACTCTACGCTTATCTACTATACATTAAAAGAGTTATATTCACAATTAGGTGATATCTCTTATGCTAATAAAACAAGATCAGAAAAAGAAATAATCAATTTTTATGTTCTACCTCAATTTGCACGTTTTAAAGAAATTATTGATGAAGATATAAAAAAAGATCCTTCGTTTGCAAATTCTGCTATTGTAAAGTTTTGCTCCTCAATTATAAAAAATAACAAATTACTTAAAGAATTAGAAGAAGTTAGTATTCCTGCCAAAAACTCTAGTGTAAAGGCAAGGGTAAGCTTTCAACTAAAAAATCTGAAAGAAAAGGTGTGGTTCTTAGGAAAACTAAAGGAAAAAAAGAATTTCACTTACGTGCAGAGGGCTTTTGGGGATAAGTGGAGTTTTTATGACCTAATAAATGATGGAGATTTTAAAAAAACGTACATAGATAAAGCAGTAACAGAGTCTGCTAATAAGAGCTTTAAGGAAGATATAGATAAATGCATAAAGTTGGCAGAGCAGGGAAAAGAAGCTGCAAGTAAATATCTTGGAGAGAAAGGCGTAGAGTTTCGAGCTTATTACACAGAAACTGATAACACTCATAGAGTTTTGAATATCAATCTTATTAATTACAATAGAAGTGAGCAAACCAGGATTAGTGACATTTTACAGCAAGAGAAAGATATTAAAGAGCTGAATATCTATTGCAATAAAAAACATGAAATACACTTTCATCGGAAAGGTAAGGAAAGATATTATGAATTTAAAGAGGGCGCATATTATGAAATGAAAAGCACTTGGCCTGTAAAGGATGGATCCGAAATGTGTACCATGATTATGAATGTGAGTAGCGATGGCATAACTGAAGTACTAAAATTTAATGATGAAGATTTTGTGCTATCGGATGAGATCTTAGAATTAATAAAGCAAAACGATGAATTATATATTCAAGGTCTCTCCTTATATGATGCTGTACTAGAAAAAGGTAAGGCTGCTGATGTTGTACCTACTGCTAATAATAATTTTCAAAATGAGTCTATAGCGGCCTATCGCGAGGAACCAGAGGGGGAATTAGACCCTAAAGTTGATGCTGACAATAGCCTTCCTCCTTCTATTAATAGCAATGCATCAACTCAAACGGAAGTCAATTTACAACACACTGAAACTCAAACAGAAGTTGCTTCACAACAAATCGAAACTAAAACGGAAGTCAATTTACAGCACACTGGAACTCAGACAGAATTTGCTTCACAACAAATGGATGAATTGATTTTAAATAATCAGATGCTGTCCGAAAAAAACGTTGAATTGAAGCAAGAAATGTCAAATTTGAAAAAAGAAGCTGTTGAATTGAAGCAAAAAATAGAAGCAGGGTTGCAAGTGATAAATAAAAAGCACCATGAATTAATACAAGAAAATCAGCGACTACAGGAGAAACTAGAAACAACCCAAGCATAAGCTAATCAAACAATTGTAAAGTTAGAGAAGCAGAATAGCAATTTACAAGACAGGTTTGAAAAAGAGGAGCAAAAAAACACGGAATTGCAAACTGAACTGGCACAAAAAAATGAAGAATTAGCAGGTGTGTTAAAAGAGCTACAAGGGAAAGCACAAGAACTTAAAGGTGTATATGAAGAAAAAAGAAAGCTAAAGGAAGAGCTGAAAATTGTTAATGCAGGAAAGAAGAATTTGGAAAAAGAGCTAAATCAAGCACGAGAAGATGCGGAACAGATAATGGTTGAACGACGCCAGCAGAAAGAGCGCTTGAAAGATCAGCTAAGAGAATTAGATCAGGAATATAAGGTACAAGTAGAAATTGAGCAAAAGATTAAAGAATCAGATAGGCAGGATAGCGATTTACAAGATACACTTGGAGAAGAGAGACTAAAACTCAACATTGAAGAACTAGAAAACGAGTACGAGGAATTTCCAGGAGATAAGGTGCTTACACTTGAACTCACTAAAGATGAAGATAAAGTCGAAGAGTTAAGAAACGAGCTAGAGCGTGAGAAAGAAAAGTGTAAACAATTATTAGAAGAAGAAAATGAATGGGGTGATGAATTGGTAGGAATGCTTGATGGACTGGAAGAAAAAATTCGTGCTGATGAACAAAGGAGCTTCAACAATCAATTAACGGGAGAAATTTCTAATGAGTCTGGTAATGCTCCACGACAGAAGAAAAGGTTATCCAAATCTTCAAGCGTTGATAATGAGTCTTATGTTCCACTGAGAGAGAAGACAACATTACTCAGATCTTTAAGCGTTGATAGTGGACTTGATAGCGATGAAGAAAATTGTGATAATGATTTATCTTTCAACATAAGTCCTATAAGTTCTATTGAGAAGGTGGCAGAGAGTAGAAACGTAGGTAGGGTATCATTGTGAAGATGGTTGGGGTTAAGTTGCAACTTAAGTGGGGCGCAAAAGGTCTTTTGTGTTGATAATAATTTAAAATCTATAGTAGACTAAAAAAGATTATTAAATTATAATATAACATATGATAAAAGACGAGAAATCGAAAACAATTTTTGAAGTGGAAGGGGCAGTAACTGCTTTACTACCTGCAGCAGAATTTAGAGTGAAACTGGACAATGAACATGAGATTATCTGTCATGTATCAGGGAAAGTGAGAAGAAGTAAAATACGCATCATTATAGGGGATAGGGTGTTAGTTGAGATGAGCATTTACGATAGGAATGCGAGAAAGGGTAGGATCATTAGAAGGCTTAAAGGTACAAGTGACAGAACGATCTCTAAATAATCTTATTCTTGCTTCATCATCGAAAAGGCGTATAGCTTTACTAAAACAAATAAACATTGAGCCAGGTTTAATTTTGCCAGCAGATATAGATGAAGCCCCTTTAAAAAAGGAACTTCCGAAGGATTACTCAATCCGTATGGCAAAAAGTAAAGCTGAGAAAATACAAAGTTTAAATCCAAATTATTTTGTGCTTGGTGTTGATACAGTTGTTGCTTGTGGTAGAAGGATATTGCTCAAAGCTGAAAACGTTGAGCAAGCAGAAAAATGTATCCGCTTGTTATCAGGAAGAAGGCATAGAGTATACACCAGTGTATGTCTATTAACTCCCGATCAATCTAAACAACATATCAGGACTGTGGTTACAATAGTGAAATTTAAACGTCTCAGTGAACAAGAAATTAAGTATTATTTAGCATCAGAAGAGTGGAAAAATAGGGCGGGGGGATGCAATATACAAGGCCTAGCTGGAGTGTTCGTATTGTTCTTACGCGGCTCCTACTCTTCCGTTATAGGGTTACCATTACATGAAACCTATTGTTTGCTAAGCAATTATTTTAACTTCAATTTATATTGAAATACCTTTATTAGTATCTTTTTTTTGTTGTGACTCAGCAACCTGTTTAGCCCAATCTAGTGGTCTTTTATTTCTGTTAGCTAATGCAATTCTATTGCGATCATAACCATCAGTGTGTTCTGTTAAAGTATCTCCTCTTTCTTCTTCTATTACTCCAGCTTTCAGTTGTGCTTCATCTTTCTCTAGTAATTTATATAGTTCGCTATTTTTATCTACAGTTGGATTAGTGTCATTATTTTCTCGTTCTGCCACTGTTTTTTCTAACCACTTACGTATAGGGTCATATTGTTTACCTTCTCCTATCTTTTCTAAAATGTTTTCTGAGAATGAATCTTTAGGAATATTTTCTTTAGTAGCCTGTTGTGCCGGTTCTCTTAACCCTTTATCCGGGTTTCCCAATGCTCCTTTTAACTCACTCGTATCTCCGATTTCTTTTGGTTCAATGTTTTCTAAGCTCTTCTTTAACTGTTCAGGATTTACTTGAGATTGTTCATTATTGTCATGAGTTGGAGATGAATAGCCCGAATCGTTTGCTTTTATGTCTGTTGAGCTGTCTTTTAGCAACCCAACTTCTCTCAAGCGTTTTTTAGTTTCTTCGCTAATCTGACTCTGATCAGCTGATTTTAACCCGAGATTTTCTTGACCTAATGTATTTTTAAGTTCTTCAAATAGAGTTAGATTACTTTGTCTAATATGTTCTTCTAATTTCCTTCCTACCTGTTTTAAATCTGTTTGAGATTTACTATCACTATTAGTTGGAGATATATAGCCTGAATCACTTATACTATTTGGTGTTGAAGCAGAGACACTAATAGTTGGACCTTCCACTATTTTTACATCTGCTAAATCGTCTTTTTGCAATCCATCTTCTTTATCTTGTGACAGTTTATCAGTAGGATCAACTTGCCTTAATCCTCTATTATCCTGCTGTGATCTATCTCTGATTTCTTTAAGAAGATTTTCAGGTGGAGTTTGATCACTTTGTTCAATGTTCTCTAAGCTCTTCTTTAACTGTTCAGGATTTACTTGAGATTGTTCATTATTGTCATGAGTTGGAGATGAATAGCCCGAGTCACTTTTATTATTGAGTGCTGTAGCAGAGAGCGGCTGTTCACTTTCTTTCCACTTAGCATCACTAGCATCTTGGTTATCACTGTTATCTGGAGAAGATGAATAAGGAATTATGTCCTTTAATGTCTCTAACGGTGATGGGTTATTTTTTCTACTTCCTGCAATTGATGCTTTTCTATCATCAACATCAATGTGCCGTAAGTTGTTTTTCTTGAAATTTCTGATGTCTTGTAACAGATCGCCTTTGCTATTTCCTTCTTGTTGCTGGGTTTTAGGTTGTTGCTGATCATTAGGTGTTTGCTCACTTCTATCTGGTTTTTGGCTTCCAGGTACAGCATGTCCAAATGTAGGATTGTCATACCGTTCATCTTCTTGCCTATTATCTTGATTGTGGCTTACAGACTTGGTGAAAGTAGAACTATCTGAAGAATCAGAAGTTGCACCTTTTTGCTGATTATTAGGTGTTTGCTCATTTTCGCGCAAGTCATCTGGTTTTTGGCTTCCAGATTTGGCTCCCCCTTGCTCATCGAAAACACCTTTTTTAGGTGGTAGTGAACTAGTTCTAGGTGGAAGTGGCGGAGGAGTTTTTTTGTTCTGAGGATTCTCCTCAAAAAGCGATTGTAGGTTATAAACTTGACCTCCCGAATTTGCTTCTCGTGCTGCTTGTCTAAGCTCACGCTTTTCTTTAGCCTCCTGAGAATTAATTTTATCGTCAAAATCTTTTCCAATTCCGCTATCGTAAGACTGCCTTCTGCTGTTAGATTGTAGTCCAAAATGTGAATGGTGGTCTTCTTTTTTTTGAGTTATATCAGTAGCTTGAACGCTAACACCTCTATTAACATCAATTCTTGTTGTAGTTTCAGATGATAGCTCGTTACTGTCTTTATTATGTTGCATCTCATTCGCTTTTCCTTGTCCTTTCTCCCTGAATTGTATTTCATGCAAGAATAAACCACCTATTTTTACATCTCTGTTTACTTCTAACCGTTCTAGAGAAAAATCATCACCTTTAACAAGGTCTACACCGTTAGCATCAATCTTAATTTTGATCTTACATTCCTTCCCCTCCGCATACCACTTTAAAGTCATTTCATATGAACCATCAGTTACGACATAATGTCTTATTTTTTTCCCTTCTTCCTCGGCAACAAAACCATGCATTCCGCTCTTTCCATCACTATGCAATGTTGAAAATCCCGAGATTTCATTCTTCTCACAAAAATCACTGTTTAAAAATTCGCTGATTTTAAACTCTTTTTTGTTATTTCCCAGCGTAATACTTGCGTGATTACCGTATATTGAAACTCCTGCAACATCATCAACATACTCTTTCAACCTTTCTTTAACTTCACTTTCAAGGTCTTGTCCAGCTTTCTTTGTCTTGTCGCATTTCTGAAGAATAACTCCATATGCTTTATCTTTGTTTTCTTCTTCGTCCCAATTCCAGTTGGCGTGTTTTGTTAAAAACTTTACTGTGTTAAAATCAACTCTAGCATTATAAATTGGGTCGTCTTCCTTTTTTATTTTATCAAATAAAGGAAAAATTTCTTGAATGCGCTCATTATAAATGTGTTCTTGTTGTGTATCGTTAGTGCCCATATATCCCTCACTAATAACCCTCTGCCTTTAGTTCTAGCTAATACTAGCTAATATAATTATCACAAGCATTGGTTGAATTTTTATTAAGGAAGGTTGTGTTACTAATGTGATGACACAAGCTATTTTATGGTAACATCAAACGATTTAAGTTGTCATTCCAGTCTGGAATCCAGCCTTTCACGCACCCCATCAAAAATGTTGTGTTTTAACATAAGATTAGCTACTTTTATGCTCACTAACTTAGTGCCAATCAAGATTCCTGGATCCCAGTGTCTGTGCACTGGGATGACATCCTTCTTGGCGGAAATCACTCTTATATCACAACAGCTGCATAGCCTAAATTGCTTTAGCTATAGCTCTGTTTTTGCAACTTCAAATATCTGCTACTCATAGTAAACACTTCTGGATCTTGAGAGGTTAGCTTGAGTATAGCGAGTATGTTGATAAACAACAAAGCAGCAATCGAGATATCAGCAACATCCCATAGCAACCGGACTTTACCTATCGCACCAAGCGGAATGATCATGGTAAAAATTACAATCCAGATTTTAGTGTATTTATTATCCATAGACACATAGCGTATTGTCTGTTTTGAGCAAAAAAACCAAGTAAAAATAGTAGTAAAGGCAAAACAAAACATTATGGCCATAATTAAATAGTCAATATAGGGCCAATTCATAGCTTTTCTAAAAGCAAATATGCACATGTTAGTACTCTCTAAATCAGTGACCCAAGAATCTGTGACAAGCAGTACCATTGTTGTAATAAACACTATGAATGCAACTATAAAAGGCGATATTATTGTGATTAGGCTCTGTTCAATAATAAATTTATTATTATTTTTCTTAGGAACAATTGAAGAATGTACGATTCCTTCGAGGCCAAGCCCTATATCTGTTGCAAAAATACCTCGCAAAGTTCCAACTTGAATAATAGTCAACATTTCTAAAATCAAACCTAGAGATAAACCAGAGTTAAAGCTACTAGTTGTAAAAAAACTGCTTGTTATTAGTTTTAGAGAAGGAAGAATATTTTCACTAAATTTAAATAATATGATACCGCAAAGTGTGAGGTAACTTACCGTCATTATCGGTATCATAGCCGATATAAAAATTTTAATTTTTTTTAAGCTGAGAGCTGCAACAACAAAAAATATTATGGCCATTACAATGCCACCAACAACTACAGGCACATCTATCATATTAAGTGGTATTGATAGAGAATTTACCTGAACAAGGTTACCAACTGTTATTGAAACCATCATCATGATAACTAGAAAGACAATTGTGGCCTTCCTAGAGTTAAACGCATCAGTCATGTAGGCTACAGGGCCACCTATAAACCGTTCGTTCTTTTCCTTTCTGGTTTTTATACTTAGATAACAAGTGACATATTTTATCACAGAAGTGATAACAATAATTATTGCCATCCATAAAATAGAGCCCGGTCCTCCGGTTTTTAGAGCAACAGCAGTTCCTGAAATATTTCCTACTCCTAAATTTCCCCCTAAAATTGTAAACAGAGCGGCTATAGAAGAAAATTTATTTTCTCCTTTTTTAGCTCCAAGGAGTGAAAGGGCGTATGGTAATCTAAATACCTGTAGCCATTTTAGTTTAATCGATAGGTAAACACCAGCAACTAGCATGAGTAATATTGTTGGCAGTAATAAAACAAACTTTACTGTATCCATCTGTAAAAGTGAGATTTTTATTTGAGTATACAACAAAAATTGAAAATACCTAACCTATTTTCTATGTATGACTTCGTTTCCGTCATTCTAGAAACCTTTTCTTGTCATCCAAGTAGCGTGACACATAACTGTACGAACATTGTAATATGGTACAATGTTAAGACGATGTCATTCCAGTGCTTGACACTGGAATCCAGCTTTTAATGCAACCCCTCACCAAAAATATTGTGTTTTAACATAAGGTTAGCTACTTTTATACTCACCAACTTAGTGTCCAATCTGGATCCCAGTGAGCTTTGTTGCATAGCAGCAGAAAAATTAGTGATTACTGACAAAATTCATTATAAATAGCGATTTAACTGTTGAAGAAAAAATATGCCACAAAAAATGAGGGTCAGTAACCATAGCGAATATAACAAATTTCTAGAAAAAAGAGGAAATATTTTTCATTATATCAACGAAGCCATAGAAAAGTGGTACGAGAATGGTCCAAAAATACCAGGTGGCAACAATATTTATAGCGATAAAGTTGTAATTTTGGTGCACATAATAACTTGTTTATTTAGAATAGGCCTGAGGCAAACAGTTGGGTTTATAGCAGGATACCTTGAGCAAATTGGGAAAAATTTGCAAGTTATCAGCTATTCACAATCATCAAGAAGGTTTAAGAAACTCAATATTAAGATCAATGATTGCAGAAAATAATATGGAAGATATCGAAATTGCTATAGACAGTACAGGAATTAGTATATACAACAACACTCCTGGTCATAGCAAAGAAAATAGCGAAGATAGAAAGTATCGCAGCTATGAACAGACAAGAAAATTGCATGTAATGTTGAATACAAACAGCAAAAAAGCCATAGCTGTAAAATACAGTAACGGCTGATCACTATGGAGCTTGTGATTTGCTAAAAGAAGTCGATTTTCAGTATGTCATAAAAGTACTATATGCAGATAGGGCATATGACAGAGAAAAGCTCTATAAGCTGTGTAATCAATATGGTATAAAAACGAAAATTCCTCCGAAAAACAACGCAACAGAGCATCCAAAGTTAGACTATATGGCTGAGAGAAATTCTGCAGTCAAGCTCATAAAGTCATATGATGAAGATGGTATAAAGAAGTGGAAAAAAGAGATGAGTTATGGAAAAAGATCTTATATAGAAGGTTTTTTCTCGCGATTAAAAAAGACATTTGGATTTAGTTTTAGGAACAAATCTGAAATGAATCGTGAGAGGGAACTGCTACTCAAATGTTATTTGCTTAACAAATTTACTGAAATAGGCATGGCTAAATTTGAGATAGCTTCATAAATTTATTGTGCGTTACCTACTATCCGAAGAGCGATGCAACAAAGCCATCCCAGTGTCTGGGCACTGGGATGACATCTTTTTTCTTGGTACAAATTACTCTTATATCTCAATGTTCGTACAGTTAGTGCGTGACACTTGTATCTTTATGATGTGAGGCATTAGAGCTAAAATACCTCACAGGGAGGGTGAAGCTGATGCGACACTAATGCCATTAAGCCAGATTTTGCTTCCCTCCCATAGAGTTAAAGACTGAACAGTATCTTTTGGAATTATATCCCGTATTACAAGGTTAGTCTAAACTCTCAGTTTATTTATAGTCTTGGAGGCAATTTTATGCAAGTAAATGCTATTTTGGGTGTGGATATTTCAAAAAAGAAATTTGATGTTTGTTTGTTAGTGGACAGTAAAAAACGACACAAAGTCTTTCAAAATAATCAAGATGGTTTTGCAAAACTTGTAGTTTGGTGCAATGGCCATGGAGCAAATCTTACTCATTTATGTCTTGAAGCAACTAGTTGGTATGGAGAAGATTTGGCTACTTTTATGCACGATTTAGGACATAATGTCAGTATAGTAAACCCAGAAAGCTTTTGGCAAAAGTGAGCTGCTCAGAAATAAGACAGATAAATCAGATGCAGCTATGATAGCTAGATTTTGTATCGCCAACAAACCTGCTCTTTGGAAGCCCATTGCACCTGAAATGAGGCATTTGAGGGAGCTTTACCGTTGCATGCAATCGCTAAAAGATGATAAGGTGCAACAGACAAATCGCTTGGAAAACAAAAATATGCATTCCAGTTGCAAAGAAGCTATATCTAAAGTAATTTTGGCAATAGAGGAGCAAATTATTGTTCTCGAAAAAGAAATTAATGAGCATATAAATAACTATCCACATCTAAAAAATATGGTGGAAAACCTTAAGACTATAAAAGGTATAGGATATCTTACTGCTGTTGCTGTTGTCGCAGAAATGCCATCAGTTGATAACTTTGACAATGCTAAACAATTTACAGCTTTTGCTGGTCTAAATCCAGGACATTATCAATCGGGATCGTCAGTAAGTAAGAGAAGTTGCATATGCAAAATAGGATCTGAGCGTATTCGAAAAGCTCTTTATATGCCAGCTATAGTAGTCAAAAACCATAATAATCATTTTCAAAAGTTTTGTCAGCGTCTAGCAAGTAAAGGCAAATGTCCAAAAGTCATAGTTCTTGCGTTAATGCGAAAATTAATGCATGTCTTTTTTGGTATTCTTAAAAATAATCAACCATTTAATTGTAATTTTGTTGGATAATTTGTTTGACAGCAGAAACAGTATCTGGGATCTAAATTTTTTATGCGAAACCATTATGTTTATATACTTGTAGGCCCAAGTTCCTCACATAGTGAACAAAAAAGTAAATGAGATTCCAGTGTCACGCGCTGGAATGACACCTACCCCATGAGAACTCTATTTTTCATACCACTCATTTATAAGTTTATTGATATCAGAATCTATAAAATCCTTTAATGGTTGCCTGATTTTTATCTCAACATTTTTAGGGATGCACCTATCTTTACATATCGCATAATTTATATGGAAGTTAAGGTCAATATACCCTTGATTTAAAAATATATTCATCTTAAAGGGAAATAATACCATATCCTCATATACGTTACTTACAAACGTCTCTCTCCCTACTTTATCTTTATGTTCCTTTGGAATAGGCCAGTGAATATTTATATCTGATGCATTACCTTTGTAACTAATAGACGTGGGAAGGCCAAAATCTCCAGGATCTTTATAATATATGTGCCAGCCTGGTTCTACTGTAACCTTTATTGCACCTTTAAGAGTGAAGCTTGCTTCATTTATCTCGCCAATAAGTAAATCAAATTTTGCAATTTCCTCGTCAGCATATAGTTGAGCGCAAGAAAAAAATAAAAATAATATTAAATATATATATATTTTCATTAAGGTAAATTTCTCCTTTTATAGAGAAAGTAATTTAGATTTTAATTATTATATTTAATAGTATTATATAGATTATTTATTAATATAGCATTATGCTATAGCTAAACTGACTTACGACAATCTGAAAAACGACAAATTCGTCATTCCGCTACTTGTTAGCGGAATCTATGCCGAGATACCGCGAATGAATCCACAACTGTACGAACATTGTGATTTTGGCCCATAAGGAGGTTGTCATCCCAGTGCTTGACACTGGGATGGCTTTGTTGCATCACACTTTATGAGATGGTGATTTATGGTAAATTCATGTAACTATCTCAAATTTAGCCATACCAATATCAGTGAATTTATTAAGCAAATAGCATTTAGTTCTTTTTCTCGATTTATCTCAGATTTATTCCTAAAACTAAATCCGAATATTTGCTTTAATCTTGAGAAAAACCCTTCAATATAAGATCTTTTCCCATAATTTACTTCTTTTTTCCATTCTTTCATGCCATCTTCACCGTATAATTTTATTAACCTAATAGCAGCATTCCTGTCAGACATATAATCTATTTCTGGATGTTCTGCCGCATTGTTTATTGGTGGAATTTTTGTCTTTATATCATATTCGTTACACAACTTATAAAACTTGTGCCTATCACATGCTCTATCTGCATATAGTGCTTTTATGGCATGCTGAAAATCAACTTCTTTTAGCAAATCACAAGCTCCATAGTGATCAGCCGTTACTGTATTTTACAGCTATGGCTTTTTTGTTGTTTATATTCAACATTACGTGCAATTTTCTCGTTTGCTCATAGCCACGATATTTTCTGTCAGTGCTATTTTCCTTCAGGAGTGTTGTTGTATATACTAATTCCTGTACTGTCTATAGCAATTTCGATATCTTCCATATTATTTTCTGCAATCATTTATCTTAATATTAAGTTTCTTTTGATGCTTGTGAATAGCTGCAAATCTCTTCCTATTTGTTGCAAATACCCTTTTATAAACCCGACTGTTTGTCTTAAACCAATTCTAAAGAAACTGACGATTATATGCACCAAAATCACAACTTTATCACTATAAATATAGTTGCCGCCCTGCATTTTTGGACAATTCTCGTACCAATTTTCTATGGCGTCATTGATATAACAAAAAATGCTTCCTCTTTCTTGGAGAAATTTGTTATATTCATGGCAGTTACTGACTCTCATTTTTTGTGGCATATTTTTTCTTCAACAGTTAAATGGCTATTTATAATGAATTTTGTCAGTAACTGCCAGTTCTTTTCACTTGAGCGATGCAACAAAGCCCACTGGGATCCAGAAAATTTGATTGTGTACTATACAACATTTTCGATTAAAAGCTGGATTCCAGTGTCAAGCACTGGAATGACATCACAGGGGCACTGGAATTTTTGTTTCAATATTTGTACATTAGCCATGCATCTGAACAGATACTGTAAATTAGCTATATTACATTAGCCCATCAGATGAGTTGTAATGGTTATAATTGTCTGATAAGTGATCTCTAACATCGTGACCTAACTCATTGGCATCAGGCTTAACTTCGTGATCTAACTCATTAGCATCGAGCTTAAACAAAGAAGGATTATCATCAGATTGTTGATTAGACTCTTTCTCTTTCGACCCAAATAACCATGAAAAGAGTGATGAGATAGAATCAATAATGGATTTAATTGTTGAAAAAATATTGGATAAGAAATTACTGGGTTGCTGAGTATCCTCTTCGGCTGATTCTGGTTCAGGCTCTTTTCCTGCTGTGTCATCCACATCTTCTTCAGGTTTACTTCTGCTTATAAGTGTCTTATCTAACCATTTGAATATATTCTTGTCTAGATTATGAAAATACATTTGACTTATCTCCTTATTTTCATCAACGTAAATCACTAAAGTTGTATTCTCATTCCCCAATCCATCACATTCACTAACGAGCGATTCATGAGAGTTCTTAATGTCTTTGATAAATTGAAGTTTTTCTTCTTCTGCTGAAAGATAATCTCTGTGTTCTGCTCTATAAGTGGTGCCTTTGTATTTAAAACTAAACATTGATTCACGATCTTCATATTCATCTAGTCCAGAATTCTTGACACGTTGTATAATTTGAAATTTCTCTTCTTCTGAAAGGTCCTTGAGGTATATACTACCAGTTGTATCTTTATATTTAAATTTAAACATCCATCCATGGTCTTCATATTCATCTAGTCCAGAACTCTTGACACGTTGTATAATTTGAAATTTCTCTTCTTCTGAAAGGTTTAGGCGGTATACACTACCAGTTGTACCTATGTATTTAAAAATAAAACTCCATCCATCGTATTTATATTCATCTACACCCATCTGCTTGCAAATAGCTTTATAATTTTTTTCTTCTACTTCTCGTCCAACAACATTTGCTATGAGTTCAGTATCCAGAATACTCAAAGTTTGGACTGTTGCCGATGGTGAAAAACACAATTGAAATATGTGGCCTAGCTCATGACCTAGAACAAAATCCATGGCACTTTGCTTATATGTCAGAATATTCTGACAATCTGTTACTCCTCGTGTAATATATCCTGGACCACCATCTTCATCTAAGCCGAGAAGATTGTTATACTTTGTATAATCGCTTCTATTATTAAAAATGTGAACCGTTATATTGTAACTTGCATTACTATTTTTCAAGCAAAACTTTTCTTTAAATGCTTCATAGGCAGTTTTAATGTCTGTTTCTATTTGGTTTTATTCCTGCTCAGATAAGTTGTCGTATTTTATAGTACAATTTATATACCCGTATTTAACGGTAAAGCTGTTAGACAAAACATCATGTATATTTGTGGAAAAATAATTGAACTGCTTTGACTCAGCTTCCTTATACAATTGATGCCCATATTTATCCCTAGAATACTTTGGTAGTTTAGGTACTTTGGCAATTAAGTTTTTGTTACTATCAAAAAAAGAAATATCAGAATTACCAATCCTAAAATCCTTTATAGATTGCCCGCAAGTGCCATCATTTGCACAATCATGATTATCTTTCTTATTAAACCATGCGTTGGTGTATTTTTCCATTTTGATACCTCACTACCAAACCTTACTATATTATTATCTTGGTAAAAATCATAATAATTCGTTAACTTGTATTTTAAATCTGTATCAAATGTGCTTTTCTCGTAAGGTATCAATTGTGAAGTAATTAACTTTATTTGTTTAAAATTTTGCTAAAATAGCTCTTTTTATACTATGTTTTATATAGCTAAACTGACTTAGATTTACTGACAATTTGAAAAACAAAAATTCGTCATTCCGCTACTAGAGGTTGTCCGGAAACAAGTAAAAGGCTATAATATCTGAAATTTTAGTACGGGGTAAAGATGAGAAAAAAGTATCCAACAGATCTAAGCGAAAGGGAATGGGCAAGAATAGAAAAACACTTCAGAGTATCATACAAGAAAGGAGGAAGGCCGCCAAAGTATAGCAAAAGAGAAATATTAGAAGCAATTTTCTATGTATTGCGTACAGGGTGTCAATGGCGGTATTTACCAAATGATTTTCCGCTATGGAAGACTGTGTATGAGCAGTTCAGGCAATGGAAGAAGCAGGGAATTTTTGAGAAAATGAATTATGAAATTACAAAATATAGTAGAAGAAAAATAGGAAGGAATGAGCAGCCGAGTGCCTGTATAGTAGATAGTCAATCTGTAAAGACTACAGAAAAGGGGGGATCAAAGGCTATGATGGAAGTAAAAAAGTAAAGGGTAGAAAAAGGCATATAATTACAGACACTCAGGGTTTTATACTAGGTTGTTACGTAGGCGCTGCTAACGAAAATGATAGAGATGGTATTAAAATAGCATTAAACAATATGAGAACAAAATATACTAAAGTTAAAAAAATGTGGGCTGACATGGGATACCAAGGAAGAAATTTAAAGAATCACATAAAGGAAGAATATGACATAGATATTGAAATTGTTAAAAGGCCTCCATGTAGATTTTGGGTGCACAAAGATACGCCACCTGAGCTACTACCAACAAGAGAACAAGGGTTTAAAGTACAGCCAAGAAGATGGGTTGTAGAAAGGACTTTTGCTTGGGTTAATAGGAATAGAAGGCTATCGAAGGAGTATGATTTACTCACAACATCCACTGAGAATTTCATATACCTAGCTATGAGTAGGGTTATGTTAAAGAGGGAATATGCTTGAATTTACTAGTTTCCGGACAACCTCCTATAGTATTTTCTAAAACGAATGATAAACGTCTAAAATGGTATTACCAACTAAAAGGTGTAAGTTTGTACATTGATGCATTAGAGGTCTGAGGCGACTTTTGATGGTGTGCCAACAATGCTCTATCGGATTTAGATCTTACTATTACCCACAAATATAAATGTTTGTTGCATAGCTCTTAATGGCATAACTTTTGCTTGAAATAACTGTTTATATGGTGCAATTTACAGCTTTTAGTTGCTAAAATTATAACTCTTAGTTTAATAATTTTAATCTAATAAGCTTTCAGGTTAATAAAATTAAATTATTTGAGTAAATACAATACTATGTTTTTATTTGTGGGTAATAGTAAGGCTTAAAGCAAAATGTAGTACGAACGGTAGGTGGATCTAAAAGATCGAATTACAATCCTGTATACAGCATTTTGCATTATTGTTTGATTATATTTATAGGTACAAAAATGGCTAGAATAATTTTCATGGGAGTAGATGTTTCCAAGGAAGCATTGGACATCTCAATTAATGGCAAGCATAAGCGCATAGCAAACGTGAGTGATGCTATATCTAAGTTTATAGAAACAAATATAGTCGATTTACCCATCAAGTTATGTGTAAGCTGGTGGCTATGAAAAGCTCATTATAAAATTGTTGCAAGATAACTGTCCATAAAGCTCACCCGAATCGGGTATATGCATTTGCCAAAGCTTGCAATCATTTTGCAAAAACTGACAAGTTAGATGCTAAATTACTGGAAAAATACGCTGAATTTGTCAGTAAAGACGGTGAAGTAAAAGGATGTATAATTTCACAAAAGCAAGAGGAATTAAAGGAGCTGGGGGCAGTTGAGCGTAATTTAAATGATGCAATTCATGCAAACAAGTGTCGCCTGCAAAGTGCGACGGGAAAAGCTAGAGAATACATAGAAAGACAGATAGGGTTTGCTGAAAAACAATTGAAAGAAATTAGGCAAGACATAGAAGACGCAATAGCTGAATTGAAAGGAAAAAATGAGCTTTTAATCAGCTATAAAGGTATTGGATCAAAGACGGCGAGCGTTCTACTGACAGAGGTGCCTGAGCTTGGTAGATTAGAGAATAGAGAAATTGCATGCTTAGTTGGAGTTGCACCTAAAACTAGTGAAAGTGGAAGAAAAGTTGGCAAAGCTCAAATCAAAGGAGGCAGGTTTTATGCAAGGAAAGCACTATACATGTCAGCTCTTGTTGCTATGCGCCACAACAGAAAAATGAAAGCGTTTTATCAGCGTTTGGTTGATTCTGGCAAAGCTGCTAAGGTTGCATTAGTTGCTGTCATGAGAAAAATTATCGTTTGTTTAAATGCCATGATAAAAAATAACAACTTTTATCTTGACTCTTAAGACGGTAGATGACAGACCATTGATTGTATGGGTTCCATCTGTTATATATAATCTTTTTGAATACGAAGAAAACTGATGAATGAGTATGATATTACGGTTATAGGTAGCGGTCCTGGTGGTTATATAGCGGCAATTAGGGCGGCACAGCTTGGGTTTAAAACTGCAATTGTGGAAAAAGAAAAAAATTTAGGCGGTATATGCTTAAATTGGGGATGTATACCAACAAAATCACTGCTTAGAGCATCTGAGGTTTATAGGCTAATAAAAAGATCAAAAGAGTTTGGTATAGAAGTAAAGGGAGCGAATTTTGATATACAATCAATAGTGAAATACTCAAGAAACGTTGTTGATAAATTGTCAAGCGGTGTTGCATATTTGATGAAAAAAAATAATATCAAAGTTCATCAAGGTTTTGGTAAACTTGCAGGCAATGGTACTATAAAAGTCGTTAGCGATAAGGAAGAACAAGAAATTGTTTCCAAGCATATCATTTTAGCAACAGGCGTGAGGGCACGGAATCTGCCTGGAATAGAGGCAGATGGAGATTTAATATGGAATGCGCAGCACGCTATGACTCCAGAGAGATTACCAAAATCGCTACTAATTATAGGGTCTGGTGCAATTGGAATAGAATTTGCAAGTTTTTATAGTACTTTGGGGGTTGATGTAACAATCATAGAGATAAAGAGCACTATTTTGCCGCTGGAGGATAAGGACATTTCAGATTTAGCACAAGAAATATTCACAAAACAGGGGATAAAAATATATACAAACAGTAGCGTAAAAGCTCTTACTAAAAGTAAAGACTCTGCTCAAGTGCTACTAAGTAGTGGTGAGAGCAAAGAATTTGAGAGGGTGATTGTTGCGGTTGGAATTCAAGCAAATATTGAAAATATAGGTTTAGAAAATACAAAAATTAAATTAAGCCCTTCTGGCTTTATTGAAACGAATGAATGGTATGAAACTAGTGAATCAAATGTGTATGCAATAGGTGATGTAGCTGGCCCACCATGTTTAGCACATAAAGCGAGCCATGAAGCCGTGATCTGCATTGAAAAGATTGCTGGTAAAAATGCTCATGCGTTAAAAAAAGAATGCATACCAAATTGCACTTATTCTCATCCACAAATAGCGAGCATCGGCCTTACTGAGGAACAGGCAATAAAAGGTGGGTATGATATAAAAATAGGAAAATTTCACTCTAACTTTAATGGTAAATCTGTTGCACTCAGTGAAACTGAAGGGTTAGTGAAAACGATTATAGATAAAAAAACCGGAGAAATTCTGGGTAGCCACATGATAGGTGCAGAAGTAACGGAGTTAATTAGCAATTTTGCTCTTGCAAAGCAACTAGAAGGAACAGACTTCGACATAAAATCTACGATTTTTCCTCATCCAACCATTTCAGAGATGATACATGAATCAGTGCTTGCTGCAGATGTTAAATAGTTGAACTAACGTTCCATCGTTTTAGAGTTGTCAATGTCTTGAGTAGTAGTTTGATTAGGCACTTTAGTTTCAATAGATTGATTACCACCAGCATCAGAATTCTGTAACTCTTCTTTCAATCCCTTAGCTGCTTCTTTAACTTCAAGCTTTGCCTTTGGATGAAGATCTTCTGGGCCTTTTCCTTTAGTATCCAAACCTTGTTGTAGATTAGTGCTTTTCATTTTATTATGCTGCTCGTGCTCAGGTAGGTCAACGACCGAATTGAAAAGAATTTTTATTATATTTTTTAGCAGTTCTAAAAAACCTCCGCTTCTGCCTTCTCTTTGTTCTTGAGGTTTATTTTTCTCATTAGGTTCTTTTTTACTATTACTTTTAGGCATTTTTAACTCAACTATCATAACGCTTAATAAAATTCTACGTGCAAATTGTTAAATAACAGTTAACAATCTAGGATTTATTATTTACAGATGGATATTATTTTAGCAACAGGTGGCACAGGTGGGCATATCTTTCCGGCCATAGCTTTAGCAAAAGCACTAAAGACACAAGGATACAATTGCATATTATTCACTGATAAAAAAACAAATAAAAATACCGACATAGAAAGCTACACCTTACCATTACGTAGACCAAGCAGCAACAAATTTAAGTTTTTCCTTTTCTTGATATACAGCTCTATGTTAGCACTGTATCAAGTAAGAAAATTAAAACCAAAATCGGTCATTGGTTTTGGTAGCTATGCTTCTTTTCCAACTCTTCTTGCAGCAAGAGTTCTTTCTATACCTATAATTTTACATGAACAAAACACAGTTTTAGGGAGAGTAAATAGATTCTTTTTCAAGAGTGCAAAATTAATTGCAACCAGCTTTCCGGAGACTAAATATGCAGAGGGCAATAAATGTATTTTTACAGGAAATTTTGTTGATATAAAAGCACAGAGCCATTCTAGCACTGAGAAAGTCCTAAATATATTGGTCATAGCAGGCAGCCAAGGTGCAAATTTTTTTGATGATGTAGTAAGCAGCGTAATTTGTGATTTACCTATTAAAATGAAAAAGAAAATTAGAGTGACGCAGCAATGTACGAAGAAAAATGTAAACAAGGTCAAAAGTCTATACAAAAGTGAAAAGATCGATTGTGAATTGAGTGAATTTTTTGATGATATGGAGAATAGACTGGCCAATGCTCACTTGGTAATTAGCAGAGCAGGAGCAACTTCAATAGCAGAGATCACTCTTGCTAGGCGTTCTGCTATATATATTCCTTACCCTTACTCAAAAGATAATCACCAATTTTATAACGCAAAATATATTGAAGACTCGAGAGCAGCTATAATAGTTAAGCAGAATAGTGAAGCAAAAAAAAATCTAACAGAGGTACTATTTGATCTATTAAATAATTCTCAAAAATTGCGTGATATGACCAATAGTACAGAAAAAACAGGGATAAAGAATGGGACTACTGAGTTTGTTAAGGTGATTGTTCACAGGTTTAGTTGATGGCTGCTTGCTTTTTCTTCAAACACGTCCCAAAGATCCTTTTCTAGCGATATATTATACAATTTATTGATATAAACTACTCCCGTGGGTGAAGTTGTGTTAATTTCGAGCAGGAAGTCATCTATAATATCAATACCAACAAATATTAGCCCTCTTTTCTTTAATTCAGGACCAATTTTGTTACATATTTCATTGTTTCTATCGTTCATTTGAGCGGGCTCAAAACTTGCTCCAAGTCGCATGTTTGTTCTGATCTCTCCACTGATTTTTGGAATTCGTTTCATTACACCAATTGGTTGGCCATAAAGTAGCAATATTCTTTTATCTTTATCTATGTTTTTACAAAATGATTGTGCAATCACAGGGCATTCGTATTTTGCTATCATGAGATCCACTACTACTTGAATACTATTCTCATCTTGTATTCTTATCACATCGTTTCCTCCATAACTATACAATGGCTTCAGAATAATATCTTGATAGTTGTAGTAGAAATCTCTAATCATTGATATATTTTCAGTAATCAAAGTTGGCGGAATTAGTTCTGGAAATAATGAAGTTATCAATTTTTCAGGACAATTTCTTATTTCTGTTGGATTGTTAATTACCAATGCGCTAGTTTTTTCTAAGATATATGTTGTTGTAATGTAACGCATATCAAAAGGTGGATCCTGTCTGATAAATATGATGTTCATTTCATTCAAGTTGATAGCTACATCTTTTTTGGAGATAAAACTAAAATCATCAACGCTGACTTTCTGAGCAAAAGCAATTGGATAGTTTAGCTTTAGTGCTAAATTATCAGGAGTATAAACAAAAATTTCATACCCCCTCCTTTGTGCTTCTTTTATTAGCGCAAATGTAGTATCAGTTTCAAAATTTATATTTTCATCCATCTGAAAGGCAATTTTCATTTATGTTCTCTACCTATTGTCACAACTGTACAAATGTTATAATTTGAAAGCGATTTTTGCCTAATGGCGTAACTTACTGTACCTGTATCGTACATAACTTACAACTTGTTTTACTCCCTTTACTTTTCTTGCAATTGCTATTACAGCTTTTAATTCCGCTTTATTTTGGGCTATACCCATCAAATAAACAACTCTATCAACCGTATTAACGCTATAATTAATTGACTTAATATTTCTTTTTCCCAGGAGTCTTGTTCTTATTTCCGCTGTTATCATGCCATCTACAGTGGTGTCTAGCATGGAAGCCATTTGAATTGGTATTACTCTTATTTCATTTATCACTTCTTTAATTTCTTTTTGCTGCCAAGCTATTTTTTCTGCTGTAAGTTGTTTTTCAGGAGTGTCAACACTTCCAATGAGCAATACTCTTCCTTCACTTACTTTAACCTTTATGGATGAAAATAGCCCATGTTTTAAGAGCCCCTTATTAATTCTGATGACCATAGTCGTATCATCAATGATATTTCCCAAGGATTTGTCCTGCATTGTTATTGCTGTTGCTGCCGCTGTAGCCACCACACCACCTATTATAAGGGTTGTGCAACCACTTTGTGTAATCAAAAAAATTGCGAGTAAGAAGCTTGTTATTAATCTCATTATTGATTTTCAGGGTTTAGAGCTTTCATTAAGAAATGTTAATAAGCTTTTTTGATTGTGTAAATACCATAAATTAAGTAAGACTTTAAACCTTGAATATTTTTAATGGAATACCTATAATAGGGTACTAAAAATTTCTTGCGGATATGGCGGAATTGGTAGACGTGCCAGGTTTAGGTCCTGGTGAGCTTGCTCGTGGGGGTTCAAGTCCCTCTATCCGCACTTTAAAGTCATGTAACTTAGGTTTTAAGGGAAAATTTATAATCACTAAATACACTTTTGTTTGTGTAAAAACCTGTTCTTAAGGATTGTGTTTAACTTAAATTCTGGTAAAATGACTCTATTAAGATATGAATTAAAATGTTAATAAATGAATTATGATGTCTAATAATATACCTCAAAATACAGTCGAAGTAAGTAGCGTATATACCTACAAAGAGCTTAGTATAGATAAACTAAAGTATGAGTATGAAATCACAGTTGGTAGTGATTATATAAAACAAAAGGTAAATTCCAGGTTGCAAGAGATAGCAGAAAATGCAAAATCACCTGGATTTAGGGCTGGAAAGATGCCCTATGACCTTGTTGTTGCAAATTATAAAAACGAGGCTTTGGAATATGTGATAAATAATACAATTGATTATTGCTCAAGTGATTTGATGAAAAAAATTGAAGTCAAGTCTCACATTTATCCTAAGGTTGATGTTATATCATTACCAGATCTGGGCAAAGAAAATGAGGAGGGCAATTTTGTATACAAGCTATCTTTTGAGTCGATGCCTGAAGTACCAGTGATAGATCTTGACAAAATAAACTTAAAGAAAATTGAAGCAAAGATTGAAGAGGAAGATATAAAAGAATTTATTGATTCCATTAAAACAAAGTTCCCCAATTTCGCCTCTGTTGATGATGCTTCTTATCAAGCGAAAGATGGGGATAAATTGATAATTGATTTTGAAGGGCGGATTAGGAATAAGCTCTTTCAAGGTGGAAGTAGCAAAAATTTTGCCGTTAATTTAGGGTCTGGCACATTTATTAATGGTTTTGAAGATCAATTAACTGGTATGAAAAAGGGAGAAACAAAGAACTTTAAGTTGAAATTTCCTGAAAATTACCAAGCCATTTCCCTTGCAGGACAGGAAGCTGATTTTTCTGTGCGAGTTAATGAGATTCAAATTGCCAAAGATTTTGAAAATGATGATGAAATAGCTAAGAGTATTGGGTTTAAAGATTATTCTTTGCTAATAAATCATGCAAAAAAAATGATTGGTGATCAGTGCACCGAAATGAGAAATCTCTTAATTAAAAAGGAGCTGTTTGATTATTTGGATGCTAATTATAGTTTTGATTTACCCACAGACATAGTAAAACAGGAGCAACAAAGAATGGAAGGAGAATTGGGTGCTCAAAATGATTCTCGTAAAGAAGCTGAAAAACGTGTAAAGCTTGCTATGTTATTTATGAAATTTAGTGCAGAACATAAAATATCATTAACTCAAAATGATGTTTTGAGTGTTATTGTAAATCAATATGTCAGTAAAGATGTGCAATTTGACAGAGTACTTAAGCATTTTGAATCAAATAAACAATTTCAAGAATTAGTTAGAGGGCAAGCGCTTGAGTATAAAGTGACAGATTATATAATAGAAAAAGTTAGTAAAGAAGAGCAGATTGTTTCTGTGAAAGAATTAAAGGAATTATTTGATAATATTTAATAGGGAAAGGTATGACTCTTATACCAATTGTAGTTGAACAAACTAGTCGCGGTGAGCGCGCTTATGACATATATTCAAGACTAGTGAAAGAAAGAATAATTTTTGTAACAGGTCCTATTGAAGACAATATGGCCAGTGTAATAGTAGCACAGCTTTTATTTTTAGAATCGGAAAATCCCGATAAAGACATTTGTATGTACATCAACTCACCAGGTGGTGTTGTAACTGCTGGTTTGTCGATCTACGATACAATGCAGTATATAAACCCAGACGTTTCAACTTTATGTATAGGTCAAGCTGCGTCTATGGGTTCTTTATTGCTTGCAGCTGGTACAAAAGGTAAGCGCTACTCTCTACCTCATTCAAGAATTATGATACATCAGCCATCTGGTGGTTATCATGGTCAAGCAACTGATATAGAAATACATGCTAATGAAATTTTGCGGGTTAAGAAAAAACTAAATCAAATTTATGAAAAACATACTGGAAATTCACTGAAGAAAATTGAAGGAATGATGGAAAGAGATAAATTCATGGATCCTGAAGAAGCAAGGAAAATTGGCTTAATTGACAGGGTGATAGCTGAGCGTACAGATATTGAAATTGAAAATATTAAAGTTAAACAAAAGGTGGGTTAATGGATAACAATAATGATTTACACTACTGTTCTTTTTGCAACAAGGCGCAAGATGAAGTAGATAAATTGATTACTAACTCTTCGGATGGTTTAAAGGTGTTTATTTGTAATGAGTGCATAGAATTATCCCATAAAGCAATAAGTCAAAAGAAAGATAGATCTTTTAATTCAGATCGTATATCTGATATGAAGCTATTACTAAAGAAACCTGAGGATATAAAAAACTTTCTCAGCAAGCATGTTGTAGGTCAAGAACACGCGCAACACGTTTTATCTGTAGCTATGTATAACCATTGTCAATCCATGGTACAATTTCATGCTATAAGTGATATTGAAATCGAGAAGTCAAATATAATGCTTATTGGTCCCACTGGTTCTGGTAAGACTTTGCTAGCCAAAACACTTGCTAAAGTTTCAGATGTGCCATTTGCTATGGCTGATGCGACAACTTTAACTGAGGCAGGTTATGTGGGTGATGATGTAGAAAGCGTGTTGTCGCGTTTATTACAAGCTGCAAATTATGACGTTGTAAAAGCACAGCGTGGTATAGTGTTTATAGATGAAATAGACAAAATTACAAGAAAATCTGAAAGCACTTCAATAACCCGTGACGTTTCAGGTGAAGGGGTCCAGCAAGCTCTGCTTAAGATTATGGAGGGTACAGTTGCTTATGTTCCGCCACAAGGAGGGCGAAAACACCCACAACAAGAGTTTATACAAGTGGATACTAGTAACATACTGTTTATTTGTGGAGGAGCTTTTGAAGGCCTCGATAAAATTATTGAAGCGAGAAAAAAGGGAACGTCAGTTGGCTTTGGAGCAGATATAAGTCAGTCTAAAGAGCAAAAGAAAAAGAATGCTTTACATGATGTTCAACCTGAAGATTTAATCAAATTCGGTTTAATACCCGAATTTGTAGGGCGGGTTCCAATAACTGCTGTTTTAGATGAGCTGGATCATGAAGATTTAATACATGTGTTGACAGAGCCAAGGAATGCACTAATAAAACAGTACAAAGCATTGCTTGCGTTTAGCAAAGTAAACCTTGAGTTTTCAGATGAAGCAATATCAGCTATTGCTAAAAAGGCTATAAGCTACAAAACAGGTGCAAGAATGTTACGTGCTATCTTGGAGTCACTTTTGCTTGACATTATGTATACATCGGGAAACGGAGGCTTTGAAGGTAGCACTATAGTAATCACTAAGAAAATGGTAGAATTAGGAAAAGCAACGGTTAATCATAATAACAATGGCAATGTTATAACGGTTAATGATTAATTTGAGGCATATATTATGAACATTGAACGTGCTGTAAGCTCTAGTTTTACTGCATTGCCAGTATTACCTTTAAGAGATGTAGTAATTTTTCCAAATATAATGGTGCCTTTATTCATAGGCAGAGAAAAATCTGTTAATGCACTAGAGTATGCAATAAGTAGTAGTAATCACCAAAATGAGATTTTTCTTGTAGCACAGAAAGATGGCTCTGTTGATAATCCAGAGCCTGAAGATCTTTATGAAGTAGGTGTGTTAGCAAGCATTGTACAACCGTTAATAAAATTACCTGACAATGCAGTAAAAGTTATAATCCGGGGGATAAGAAGGGGAAGAGTTGTAGAATATATTAGCTCTCATACTTTATTACAAGCCAGGGTAGAGTTAGACAATTATTATAAAGAAGATGAAGACAATATTGATTTAGAAGCTTTAAGGCGGTCTGTTGTAGACGCGTTCGATAGCTGGTGTAAGCTAAACAAGAAAAATCAACCCGAGGTTGCCATTAACTCCATTGATCAAATCAAAGAAGTTGATCAACTTGTAGACACGGTAGCTTCACATTTAAATATAAAAGTATCAGATAAACAAAGTATACTTGAGGCTTATGACCCAGAAGAGCGTTTAAAAAAAGCTTTTGCTTTTATTGAGAGAGAAATGAGTATTTTGAACGCACAAAACCGTTTATATAAGACAATTAAATCGCAAGTTGAAAGCACTCAGAAAGTTTACTACCTTAACGAGCAATTGAAAGCTATACAGAAAGAATTAGGCGAATTTGAGAATGGTGATGAAGGGAATATACTCAATGAATTTGAAAAAAAGATAAATGAAACAAAGCTTTCTCAGGAAGCAAGAGAGAAAGCTATAACTGATTTGAAGAGATACAAGAAAATGAATCCCATTTCTCCTGAAGCTACAGTTATATCTAGTTACTTGCATTGGTTGCTTGAGTTGCCATGGGGAAAGTACAAAGATGCAAAAATTAACTTAAATGCAGCTAAGAAAATCTTAGATGAAAATCATTATGGCATAGAGAAAGTAAAAGATAGAATAATAGAATTTTTAGCGGTATTAAAAAGAGTAAAAGAGATAAAAGGTCCTATACTTTGCTTAGTTGGACCGCCAGGTGTTGGTAAAACTTCTTTAGCTAAGTCTATGGCAAGAGCAGTAGGAAGAGATTTTGTTCGCATAGCTCTTGGTGGTGTGCGTGATGAGTCTGAGATACGAGGGCATAGGAAAACTTATATTGGCTCAATGCCTGGTAAAATCATTCAACACATGAAAAAAGCTAATTCATGCAACCCGCTTTTTCTGCTTGATGAAATAGATAAGATGGGTTCTGATTCGCGTGGCGATCCTGCGTCTGCATTACTTGAGGTTTTAGATACTGAGCACAATAAACACTTTACGGATCATTACTTGGAAGTTGAGTTTGATCTTTCAAGTGTAATGTTTGTAGCTACGGCAAACAGCTTAAATTTACCACATCCTTTGCGTGATAGGATGGAAATTATACAATTGTCCGGGTATACTGAAGATGAAAAAATCAGTATTGCTACACACCACCTTATTCCGAAGTTAAAGAAGGAGCATGGTTTGTATCAGAAGGAATGGGACATAACTAATGAGGCGTTATACGAGTTGATACGTTTATATACACGTGAAAGTGGTGTGCGGAGTATGGAAAGGGAGCTTGCAAAGCTCATGAGAAAGGCAGTTAAAGAAATATTGACTGATAAAAATAAGAAAATATCCGTAGGGGTTGACAATTTACAAGATTATTTAGGGGTACGTAAATATACCTTTGGCATTGCGGAAAATGAGAGTTTAGTAGGAATAGTAACTGGGCTCGCCTATACTGAAACAGGTGGTGATATTTTGATGATAGAATCAGTCCTAATTCCGGGCAAGGGAGAAATAAAATACACAGGAAAGCTTGGAGAGGTTATGCAAGAATCTATAAAAGCTGCGTATAGTTATATTCGATCAAATTGTTTGTTTTTTGGTATAAAGCCCGAAAAATTCCAAAATAATGATATACATTTGCATGTACCTGAGGGTGCTGTACCAAAAGATGGCCCTTCTGCTGGCGGCGCGGTATGTACGTCTATTGTTTCTCTTATGACAAATATACCAGTTAACAAAAATGTTGCTATGACAGGCGAAGTGACATTGCGTGGTAGAGTTTTAGCTATCGGGGGCTTGAGAGAAAAATTGCTTGCAGCGCTCAGAGGATCAATCAAAACTGTGATTATACCAAGTGAAAATGAGAAAGATATGCAAGAAATTCCGGCAAGCATCAAAGAAGGGATCAACGTAGTTTTTGCTAAGAATATTGATGAAGTTATGAAAGTTGCTTTAATGCACCCTACTACTCCAATTAATGGTGATGATAATCAAAATAGTGTGCCTTCCTCTATAGAAAATAAAGATGATACTTTTCCTATATCGGAAACATTGAAGCATTAGATTAAGAAAATATTATCAATCTCCATTTCTCTTTTATCCGGCAAGAATCTACCAGCTTGTGCATTCCATAAGGATATGACTTGCTTTGTTGTTATGTCATTCATATTTTTTACTTATTCTATCTCCCAGTTTTATTCAAGTAGATGATATATTATAATAGTCCTTTTCATGGAAACCTTTTCTGGTAGATTGCTTTCTAGAAAAACCTTGGTCAAGGTGCTAACTGTGGTTTATAATAATATAAATCATATCATAGTTGATTTGCGTTTATCAGAGCTGGAGTAGAGGTATGTTTTATCTTACAAATTTTTTGCCTATTTTACTGTTCCTATTTCTTTTTGTAGGAAGTGGTATATATTTTACTATTCTTGGCGTGTCAAATGCTTTTTATCAGTTATCTCCACTGGTAGCCATTGTTCCTGCCATAGCTCTGGGTTGGGTTTTATACAAGGGCAATACTGAAGAAAAAATGTATGCCTTTCTAGATGGGGTAAGAGATCGTAATATTATCACTATGTGTATCATTTTCTTACTTGCAGGTGCATTCAGTGAAGTAACTAAAGCAATCAGTAGTGCTGATGCCACAGTTAATTTGGCTCTTTCATTTATACCAACACAATTTTTACTCATAGGATTATTTTTTGTAGCAGCTTTCATCTCCACTGCTATTGGTACATCAATGGGCACCATTGCAACAATTGCTCCTATTGCAGTTGAACTGACACAAGCTGGGATTTCTCCTTCCTTAGGAGTTGCAACCGTTGTAGGAGGAGCAATGTTTGGCGACAATTTATCTATTATCTCTGATACTACAATTGCATCTGTGATGTCTCAAAAGGCTGATATAAAGAAAAAATTAAAACTGAATGCAAAAGTGGCACTAATTGCTTCTATATTCACAATAATTATATTATTTTATAGCTCAAGCAATAGTGCTGCTATTTCAGTTAAGGAGTATTCTTTATTGCTTGTGACTCCTTACATAATACTTATATTGCTTGCAAACTTTGGAATAAATGTATTTACGGCATTGGTTTTAAGCATAACTTTTGCTGGAATCATTGGATTTATAAATAACAACAATCATGGTTTATTGTTTTTAAGCCAAAACATCACCAAAGGGTTTATGAGTATGCATGAAATTATGCTACTGTCATTGATGGTTGGCGGGCTTTCAGGACTGGTAGGTAAAAATTCTAAGGAGCTTGCAGATAAACTTTCATCTTGGGTTATGATACAACGTGGTGGACAAAAAACTGCGCAATTATTTATTGCAAAAATAGTCAGCATATTTGATATTTTACTTGCAAATAACACCATCGCTATAATTTTTAGTGGTGAAATTGCTAGAGATATTGCTAAGAAATATGAAATACCGCCTCACTATAGTGCAGCATGGCTAGGCATATTTTCTTGTGTATTTCAAGGATTAATACCGTATGGCGCTCAATTGCTTTTGGCTAGCACTATTGCTGGAGTTTCACCTTTGGCAGTCGTGCCACACGTATACTATTGCTATGTTTTAGGTATTATTGCAGTGTTATATATTGTATTGAACAAAATTGAGAAAAAAGATTGTGCTTAATATACAAGACAACGCTCCGCTCTGTAGAAAATGGATGTTCTTGGCAGTATGTGCTCTTGCTTGCTCTGGGTTACTGTCAATAATTGTTATTTTTCTACGATTGCCTTTTATCTCCTCTCTTGTTCCTTCTGCACAATATATTTTTGATAATGCGCTGGTAATACACGTGAACTTGTCAATTTTAGTGTGGATGTGCTCTATAATATCTCTGCTCTTTATCATAAACCTACAAAATACCAATAGTTGGTTTAACTTTTCATGGGTTCTATCAACCCTTTCGATGCTGCTCATGTTTATATCCGCATTCGTTCCAAACACTGAAGTTATCAAAAGTAACTATATTCCCGTATTACAAAACAAATTATTTTTACTTGGACTCAGTTTATTTATTGCCAGTATATTAGTAAATACAATGCTAGCATACACATCAAAAAAAGAGGTTTCATTTCTCTCTGTTGGGCAAATTGGGCTAGTTATTATACTTGTATCGTCATTTCTTTGCTTTGTTTTAGCATATAATAATATGCCTCCAGGTCTATATCACTCAGATAATAATTTATTTTACGAATATCTCTTTTGGGGAGGCGGACATTTATTGCAGTTTGCTTTTACTCAAGGAATGTTTTTAGTCTATTTAATAATGCTAAGTTCCAATGATATTAGTTTAGCTTCAAACAATAAAATTACTATTTTACCACTATTTATAAACACGATTTTAGCTGTAGGCGCACCGTTTGTATATTTTGTTTATCCAGTTGATAGTGCCAAGTTAATACAGTTTTTTACTTGGCATATGAGGATTGCTGGAGCAGTTTTGCCGTGCTTTTTGATAATATTAGTGTGCTACAACATCAGAACTTTTATTAATGATAAAAGCAACTATTTATTACATTCATTTTTGTTGTTCACTTATGGAGATGTGCTCGGAGTGTTGACTATTGAAGGTAATGTCACGATTCCTGCTCATTATCACGGTTCTGTAGTTGGTATCACTATAGCTTTTATGAATTTTGTCTACTGGATGTTACCTAAATTAAACTTTAAAGAGATAAAAAGTTCCATGGTAAGATTACAGATTTATGCCTACAGTATAGGGCATTTTCTCCATATCACTGGCCTTGTGTGGCTTGGTGGATATGGTGCTTTAAGGAAGGTTGCAGATCTGCCAAGTATTTCGTCAATGTTAGCACGCACGTGCTTCATTATAGGTGGCGCTATATCAGTTGTTGGTGGAATGTTGTTCGTAATAATTGTGCTTTTACATCTGTTAAAAGGCAAAGCGCGTACCAACTGACCCATAGAAACAAAAAAAACTTCCTTGACAAACTCCGCCAGCCCCCTTATCATGAAACTGAAGCTATTTATTTATCTTCTCTGTACAGATTAAATGACAAAAAAACTCACGTATCTGGCGTCCCATGTTTAATTTTTTGCACTATGTGCACCTTATGTCTTTATAAAATTTCTAAGTTTTTACCTAATATAAGCTGAAATGCGCTTATAAAGCATTTAAAACATCAAAAAACGCCGATTTAAAAAATGGATAGTGAATAACTAGCTACCCTAGGGTTTCTTTTGCCTTTTTTTCTGTTTAGTAAATTTCTTAATGTTTATAATTTAGATTAGTTGCGGCTTAAAAGCAACTAAATCGCGGTTATTAAGCGTTTAGAATAAAAAAACGCCATACTTGAAAGTATAATGTAAGTAATTAGCCAACCACGGGGCTTCTTTTGCCTTTTTTTTCATTTGGTAAATTTTTTAATATTTATACGGAAGGTAGCGCGTGACGCTGGAACCCCAAAAAAAGGATGATGTCATCCCAGTGCTCCTTTTTTTGTCATCCGAGTAGCTGACACTGTCCTCCTTTGTCATCCCAGTGCCCAGACACTGGGATCCAGCATTTCACGCAATCCCATCAAGAACGTTGTATTTTACATAACACTTTTATGCTTACCAACTTAATAAAATTCCTGGATCCCAGTGTCAGCTACTCGGATGACAAAAAAAGGAGCACTGGGATGACAGGAGAGGGAGGCTACTTGGATGACATCATAGGGGCACTGGGATGACACCATTCTTTTTCCTGGATCCAAATAGTCAAGGCACTGGAATGACAAAAAAAGGAGGCACTGGAACGACAAAGTGGAGTGTCTGCTTCTGTCATCCTATGATAGCTAAAAAGACCTGGTCACGCGCTGGAATGACACCGAAGGGGCTACTGCCCTCTTGGATGGAGACCAGTGTCAGCTACTTAGATGATACCTTTTTTCTACTTAGTTTAGGTTATGCAGAAGTCTAATACAATTATAGAACAAGCTTAAAAATTCTGGTAAAGTAGTTTTATTTACAAAGAAAGAATATGCTACTTGAAATTGAAAAGCGCAGCATAACAAATGCATTGTGGAAGTTGCAAGAAGCAGATCAAAGGCAAATCTTAACCCTTACACAGAGATTTGAGTTACCAGAAATATTAGCAAGAATATTGGTTACTCGTGGTGTTAACATAGAAAATGCAAGCGACTTCTTATATCCACTAATCAGATCGCTATTACCAGATCCCTTTCACCTTCTTGATATGGATAAAGCTGTTTCTCGTATAATACGGGCAATAAAAAATGATGAAAACCTTGCAATATTTGGTGACTATGATGTTGATGGTGCAACGTCGTCAGCATTGATTAACAGGTACCTGAGAGCAATCGATATACACTCTATAATCTACATTCCAGATCGTGTTGATGAGGGTTATGGATTAAACACAGATGCTTTATTACAACTTAAAAAGAATGGAATTGATTTATGTATTTCCGTTGATTGTGGTACGCTTGCATATCAACCAATAGAAGATGCAAAGGCTTTTGGTCTTGATATTATAGTTGTTGACCATCACCTTGGTACGGAAAAATTACCAAGCGCCGTAGCAGTTGTGAATCCAAACCGCCTTGATGAGAGCTCTCCTTATAATAACCTAGCAGCAGTTGGAGTGTCATTTCTGCTAATTGTTGCTCTTAATAAAAGCCTACGTGAGCAAGGATTTTTTACCAACAAAAAAGAACCAGATTTATTTGATCTGTTGGATTTGGTTGCCCTGGGAACTGTCTGTGATGTTATGCAGATCACAGGCCTCAATAGAGCACTTGTCTCACAAGGATTAAAAGTTATGTCAACAAGAAAAAACGTTGGCTTGCGTGTTTTATTTGATGCTTTGGGAATCCTTGAAAAACCAAGTGTTTCTCGATTAGGGTTTAGTATTGGGCCATGCATAAATGCTGGAGGAAGAATTGGAGAAGCATCGCTTGGTGCAAGGTTGCTTTCCACCGATGATGAAGAGGCACATTCAATCGCGCTAAAATTAATAGATTTGAATAATGCAAGAAAAGTGTTAGAAAATGAGGCTCTCTTGGAAGCTACAGCACAAGCGGAAAAGTCTGCCCAATCAGGTGCGAATTTTATAATGATAAGTGGCAATTGGCACCAGGGAATAATTGGTATAATTGCATCAAGGCTAAAGGAGCAGTTTCACTTGCCAACAGTAGTGATATCTTTAAATAATGGAATAGGAAAAGCAAGCTGTAGATCAATTTTGGGAGTTGATATCGGTGCTGCAGTCCTTTCCGCAAAGTTTATAAATTTGATTATTGAAGGTGGTGGCCATAGTATGGCGGCAGGATTTTCAATTAAAGAAGACAAAATAAATGATTTGCATGATTTTTTTACTGAAAGATTTTCAAACTCTATAAATGAGAAAACTTTAAAAGCTGATAGTATAGTAACTGCTAAAGCAATAAACTTATCTCTGTGGAACCAACTGCAACGCTTGGGACCATTTGGAGTTGGAAATCCTGAACCAAGGTTTATTATCCAAGGAGCAAAGATAAGAAAGCCTGAAGTTATAGGAGTTGACCATATAAAATGTTTTATTGCTGATGATAATGTTATGGTAAGAGCTATTGCATTTCGTTCTGCAAATACTCATCTTGGCTCTGCTATCATGCAGGGTAATGTTAAAGCTATTTTGGGTAAAATCTCTATGAATTACTGGAATGGCAATGAATTTGTACAATTTTTAATAGAAGATGTATTGACCATAAGTTGAGTGTATCTGTTCAGCAGAGTGGCAAAATAGGTAGACAAGATAAACCAAAAAATCGAGAAAAAGTGAGTTTACAACAACTGGTGTCATGAAATTATCTGACACTGATTTCCATCCAAGAGGGTGTCATCCCAGTGCTCCTATAATGTCATCCCAGTGCGTGACACTGGGATGACACCCTACTTAACCGTCATACCGCGATTCATTCGCGGTATCTCTTAGCCGCTAACAAGTAGCGGGATGACGAGCTTATCGTCATGCCACTGCGAACCGTCATACCGCCGCGAACCGTCATACCGCGATTCATTCGCGGTATCTCTAGATCCCGCTAACAAGCAGTGGGATGACGAGCTTATCGTCACGCCGCCACGAACCGTCATACCGCGATTCATTCGCGGTATCTCTAGATCCCGCTAACAAGCAGCGGGATGACGAGCTTATCGTCACGCCGCCACGAACCGTCATACCGCCGCGGCGCTAACAAGAGATCCCGCTAACAAGCAGCGGGATGACGGTTGTCGTTTAGCCATAAACATTAAAAAATTTACCAAATGAAAAAAAAGGCAAAAGAAACCCTAGTCATTGTCTATTTTCAGTATTGGCGTTTTTAAGTCTTAAACACTGCAATTTAGCTGCTTTTGAATGCAACTAACCTACGCTGCAAATGTTTAAGAAATTTACTAAGCAGAAAAAAAGGCAAAAGAAACCCCGTGTTAGCTAGTTGTCACTCTCTAATCCTGCAAATTGGCGTACTATACTGTCTTAAACGACTTATAAGCGCGTTTCAGCTTATATAGGTAAAAACCCAGAAATGTTGTGAAGACATTAAGACTTCAACGTCTTAACGCACTTGACCCCACCAGCATATAAATTTGCATGGCTCTTTCCAGTATTAAGCAATGCAAATCCAATGTTGTCTACACTAGAGCGCAGTTCCCCTATTTCCTCATTGTTTTCATTTGTCACTTTAGTGCCAATATCTGGAAGTGCGTTATCCCCCTCAACAAGGTAAAGTTTTCTTCTGAATATTTCTTGTCTGCTCATTCGATTTACAACTTCCTGACCTATATAACACCCCTTATTAAAGCTTATACCGTTTACTTTATCGATTAAAAATTGCAGCGGAAACGATGAATTCTGCACCATATCTTTCGCTCCATCTGGAACGAGATTTTGAATTCTGACTTTTTCATACTGAGTAAAATCCCCAACCGGCTCTTTCATTTCATCTTTATGTATGATCCTCATTCCTAGCAGCTTGTGCCTTGGATCTTGAAAAATAACTTGTGACTTACTACTACACTCCGCCAACTTAGTATTAAACAAAACCCCAACCTTATATAGTGCACTAACGTCTTTAATCTTTACCCTCAAATAAGTTTTAAGTAAATCTAGTTTCTCGATTATTTGCTGCAAGTGCATGTTTTCGCACTCCAAGAGGGTGTATTTACCATATTCAATAAGAAAAAAATCATATAGATATTTTCCCTGAGGGCTAAGCAATAAAGAGTAAATGGCTTTTTGGCTATCCAACTTATTAATATCATTGGTTATAATACCCTGCAGAAAATCTCTAGTGTCAGGCCCATATAGCACTATCACACCACGACTTAAAAATGGTATATAACTCATGAAATCTCTATAAATAAATCTAAATTTTATTATATAACATTAGGCTCTTTTAGAAACTGCTTTTGGCGTGCATATTTTATAATGGCGTGCATATTTTACAAGCTCCAGCCCTTGAAATCTAACTTACGAGTATATATATATAAACTCATAAGTTAATTTGTTGATGAGGAAAAACAAATGTCAAGTATAAGTTTAAATGTATTAGATGATAGCGTGCTGATCAAGCCTATTAGCGAAGAAAAGCAAGGTGGAATTGTGCTTCCATCAAGTGCTGAAAAGAAACCTACTAAAGGTGAAGTTATAGCAATTGGTGAAGGTTCACGCAATTCAAGTGGCGAACGCGTAACTTTAACTGTGAAAGCTGGTGATAAAGTGTTCTATCGCCAATGGGCTGGTACAGAAATAGAACATAATAATGAGAAGCTTATCGTGATGAAAGAGTCCGATATACTTGCTGTCATTAAGTAGCAGTCTTTATTTTACTAAACTGAAACAAAGCGCAACATAGCGCATTGTAAATGATTTTATTATAGTTTTCTAAATTTTTTATTAACAAGAGGTGATAAAAATGACTAATGTAGTAGTATCAGGTGAGCAGTTGCAAGAAGCCTTTCGTGAAGTTGCAGCAATAGTGGATTCAACGGTAGCAATAACTGCAGGACCTAGAGGAAAAACAGTAGGGATTAATAAGCCCTATGGAGCACCAGAAATTACAAAAGATGGTTATAAGGTGATGAAGGGTATCAAGCCTGAAAAACCATTAAACGCTGCGATAGCAAGCATCTTTGCACAGAGTTGTTCTCAATGTAACGATAAAGTTGGTGATGGTACAACAACGTGCTCAATACTAACTAGCAACATGATAATGGAAGCTTCAAAATCAATTGCTGCTGGAAACGATCGTGTTGGTATTAAAAACGGAATACAGAAGGCAAAAGATGTAATATTAAAGGAAATTGCGTCAATGTCTCGTACAATTTCTCTAGAGAAAATAGACGAAGTGGCACAAGTTGCAATAATCTCTGCAAATGGTGATAAGGATATAGGTAACAGTATCGCTGATTCCGTGAAAAAAGTTGGAAAAGAGGGTGTAATAACTGTTGAAGAGAGTAAAGGTTCAAAAGAGTTAGAAGTTGAGCTGACTACTGGCATGCAATTTGATCGCGGTTATCTCTCTCCGTATTTTATTACAAATAATGAAAAAATGATCGTGGAGCTTGATAATCCTTATCTATTAATTACAGAGAAAAAATTAAATATTATTCAACCTTTACTTCCTATTCTTGAAGCTATTGTTAAATCTGGTAAACCTTTGGTTATTATTGCAGAGGATATCGAAGGTGAAGCATTAAGCACTTTAGTTATCAATAAATTGCGTGGTGGTTTAAAAGTTGCTGCAGTAAAAGCTCCAGGTTTTGGTGACAGAAGAAAGGAGATGCTCGAAGACATAGCAACTTTAACTGGTGCTAAGTACGTCATAAAAGATGAACTTGGAATCAAGATGGAAGATCTCACGCTTGATGATCTTGGTACGGCTAAAAATGTTAAAATTACTAAAGATAATACCACAGTTGTCAGCGAAAATAGCGATTCTGACAGTGTGAAAGCTAGAATCGAGCAGATTAAATCTCAAATTGAAACTTCAACTTCTGATTATGATAAAGAAAAGCTAAGAGAACGTTTAGCGAAATTATCAGGTGGCGTTGCTGTGCTCAAAGTTGGTGGAGCAACTGAAGTGGAAGTTAAAGAACGTAGAGATAGAGTCGAAGATGCGCTGCATGCAACAAGAGCTGCAATTGAAGAAGGTATAGTTCCAGGTGGTGGGGTTGCGCTTCTTTATGCTTCATCTGTTCTCGACAAATTAAAAGGTGCAAGTGACGAGGAACAAATAGGCATAAACATTATCAAGAAAGTTCTCAGTGCTCCAATTAGAAGGTTAGTCAAAAATGCTGGTCTTGAATCTGCTGTTATAATTGACTATTTGATTAAGCAGAATGATAAAGAGCTTATATACAACGTTGAGGCTATGAATTACGCTAATGCATTTACAGCTGGTGTGATTGATCCAGCAAAAGTGGTGCGTATTGCTTTTGAAACAGCGGTATCTGTTGCGAGTGTGCTGATAACTACTGAATCTATGATAGTTGATGTACCAAGCAAAGAAAATGCTTCATCTCCTATGGGTGCAGGAGAAATGAGTGGCATGGGTGGATTCTAAGTAGAATGAAACCGTGGAGCAATTGCTCCACGGTAGTTCCAAAAAATCTCACATTTTACTATTCGTTAAAGGTAATACGTTTGGTGCAGAAATGCACTACTGTTTGCATCCGTTTCACTCCTTTATATTGTGGTTGTCTAATAACAAAAAGGCAGCATAAGAAAACTATAACCCCTAGTATATTTATACTATAGCTGACCCAAGCAACACGTCATACCGCGATTCATTCCACAACTGTACGAACATTACAATATGGCACATAGTAAACGATGTCATGAAAGTAGCTGACACTGGAATGACACCCTTTTGGATGGAAACCAGTGTCACGCACTGGCATGACACCCATTTGTTCCTATAGTTGTCTTTTCTCGTCTACCTTATTTTGCCACTCTGCTGAACAGATACAATTTACAACCACCCCCCTACCCTTTTTAGTTGTTCAGCAAATATAGAGAGGTTAAAGGGAGTGGTATTACTTAAACAACTAAATAAAAAACCAGGTAGATCATTCTGAAATTCTTGCATTTTTGTCCATAATTTTGTTAAATAACTTCCCTTTTGGTCATATCGAACCAAATTTCTTTTTCACACCACCTTTTAAGCCACTTTCGTTAGTTTTTGTCATAATGCGATCAAACACTCCCAATAACCTCTTTAATAGGTTTGGAGTTAGCGAAGAGATAAGATCAACAGATACGTTATTGTTTTTGTCATCACCACTTGCTTTATAGTCTATTGAAACGATTCCCCTACTTTTCCCACCAGTAAGAAGTTTTCCAATTATAGGAATTTTTAACAAAGATTTATTAATTAAATATGCTGGTATTACTTGTCCTGCAACCTGGAATTTATAATTTCTAATATCGAGCTTACCACCAGTGCTAATACCTAACTCCGCCCCTTCAAGCCAAGATTCTTCAATTTCAATAGTGCCATCTTTGTATGAAAAAGGTGCATTACATTTGTAAAAGTATACACCTTCATTTTTTATGGCATTTACAATGCCAGGCAATGAAGACATCGACAATAAAGTAGTAAGTAGTGGAGCATCTTTGATGTAGAAATTGCTAATGGATAACGTACCATAATGTTCTCCACTTTCTCTCTGAGGAGAGAGATAAAAAGACAATTTGCCGTTTTTAATTGATTTACTAATGCCTAAGGAACGCAAAAGCATACCTGAATTATCCGCATATATTTCGAGCCCTATTCCACTGTATTCTGCTAGTATGTTGCTGCTATCTTCCAGAAACTGCCCTGTAAATTGACTTCCATTGCAATTACCTTTAGTACAGGTTACATTCAGCTTAGCATTTTTGATAACGATGCCTTCTTTCATAATTACATTGTCAACATTCATACTAATCTCTATATCTTTATTTAATCCATTACTGTTTTTGCCAAGCAAGCCTAAAATATCACTTAAGTTAATTTCCTCACCATAAATAGTTATGGCATTTTTCTCCTTACCTGATTCAATTTCTATACTAAAATCATTATCAGGCAATTTAAAGCTACTAGAATTTAAATATAAATTTCCATTTTCTACTCTTCCGCTGAATTTTATATCTAGGTCATTTCCTACAATGTCTAATTTATCTACTAACAATTCACCTGCTCCTTTTAACCTTGTAGAAAACAAAATTTTATTGTGATCTTCAAAGCGATTTTTCCACCCTAAGTAGCTTGAATGTGATTCAAATTCTGATAAATCTATATCACCATTAACATACCCCGTCTTATCTTGATTTATCACTGACTCTAAATTTGCACTGACATAGCCACTATCAAAATTAAATATTTGAGCGGGTAAATCTCCGGTCAAATTCCAGGCGAAACTTTCATTCCTATTGCTACTTTTCAGGTCAAATAATAGCTGTGTGTTATTCACCATACCACTACCATTTAAATCTATAAAGTCACTGCCAAAACTAAGCTTAATATCATATTTACCAAGACTTGCATTATAGACGGCCAAATTGTCAATTTCAGAATGAAAATTTGCTGAGAAGTCTACTTTTTTGTCATCAGCATTTAGATTAAAAATGCGAAAATTAAATACGGATTTTGCCATTCCACTTACTTTATCCCTTTCAACCTTCACCACATCATCCAGCTTAAATCTTATAGGCTCATATAAACCATACGCATCACTTACAGCTTTGCCATTAATGGTTAGAACTGAATCTTCCTTATTTAGAGATTTCATTTCAATATCACCACCATTAACAGTGAAATTCTGAAACTTAGCGCTATTTACAGTAATTTCAAGATCGTTATTCTTGATGATCAAATCACCCTTTAATTCCTTTACTTGCTCAAAATCTTCATCAAATTTTACGCTACCGTTTTCTATATCAGCAACAATTACAATGTCTGACAGATCGTCATCAACCAAATTGTTAATTTTGCCATTGAAACTTACAATGGTATTTAAAACATCCCCATCAATATTATCACAATACCAGCTTTTAAATTTACTATTTACTACACTATCTGGTATATAAGTACATAAATCCTTTGCAGCAAACTTACTAATATTAATTCTAAGCAAAGCATGACTTGTACTAAAGTTCATTTTGCCTATCAAAGAGAGATACGTGTCATTTAACTTAAAATGGAAGTTTTTTACACTAATAATTCCATCACTATATGTTAAATTTATATTTACATTAGTTAAGGCCAAATTTTTGTTCAAATAATTTTCTGTATTCAATACGTATATATTTCCATCTACAATTTCATCCTTTTTATTAATTTTCACTGAGAAGCTTCCTTTGAATCCTATATTTTTGTCCAAATTGTAGCTTTTAACTAATGTAGAAAACTTGCTCAATAGTCCCAATTTTAGATCATAAAATGTCCCGTACACATTTAGCAAATTGTTGCGATTTTTTATCGTAATTGATAAATCATCCAAAAATCCCTTTCCATCTTTTGTATTCACATGAATATCTAAAACATTAAAATCTTCCCCCTTCCCTATATATAATTTATCAATAAAAAATTCATCTTCTGTGCTTTTATCAATAGCGATGTTAGTAAATTCAATTTTTGAATCCGCATTTAAGTCAAAAAAAAATTCCCTTATTGTTTTTAATAGATTTTTTGCACTACTTTCTGTCATCTTGAAATTCTTCCCTGTCATCCCAGTATCTTTTTTTCCTGTCATCCCAGCACTCGTCCTTGTCATCCAAGTAGCTTGACTACTTGTTTCTTTTTTTCTAGATTCCAGCGTCACGCGCTGGAATGACACCGAAGGAAGGCGGTTACTACTTAAATAATGATTATCCAAAAGGTCTAATGAGTTTTGCGGATTAACATTAGTTTCTTCTCTCTTGATACATACATGCACATTATCAGCTGAAACCTGAGAGAGATTTGTGCTAGCTTTAAATAAGGAACTTAACTTAAAATGTACAAAAAGCTCAGGAACTTTTATAGTAAAATTAGGGTTTGCTATTGCCAAATCCGTAATGACTAAATACGGATCTTTGCCATCTTTCTGCCAAACAACTGAGGTATTCTCCATATTAACGCTTGAGCCAACAAATATTTTTGATATTTTATGTTTAACATAAAAATCAATATAATTAATATTGATTTCTAAAGGCTTAAAAAAAATAAAGAAGCACAATATGAATAATAAAGCTACGGAAAATAATATAGTAATTTTTTTAAGCATCGATTATTGCTTTTCTTGCTAAACTATCAGCCTCCTCATTATACTTATCGCCACTGTGTGCTTTAACCCACTTCCAATCAATTTCGTGTTGTGAAGCAACGTTGTCTAGCTCTTTCCACAATTCCATATTTTTTACTGATTTTTTATTACTTGTTTTCCAGCCATTCATTTTCCACTTATTTATCCATTCTGTTATGCCATGCTTAACATAAAGACTATCCGTATATAAATTAATATTACAAGAAAATTTCAATACTTTCAGCCCATTGATCACCGCTGTTAACTCCATTTTATTGTTTGTGGTATTTTCTTCTCTACCATAAATGTCTTTTCTGTAATCTTGAAATAATATGATAGCTGCCCATCCTCCCGCTCCAGGATTACCAGAACACGCCCCATCCGTATATATTATCACTTCTTTTTTACTCATCTTTGTTTATATCGGTTAACAAAGTATATAGTTGCTTTTATGAAAGCACAATTTCTAAAGGTAGTTTAAGCTGCACCTTTAAATTTTATTATAGAAACAAAAAAAAGTGTGACAACGAGCATTACCAAAAGGAAAAGTAAAAAATAGTTTTTATGCTTCTGCCGTTCTTTCATAACTAAAATAAATCAATAGAACAAAAAATAATACTGGCGAATAGGGAAAATAGATAAGAAATTGAATAAGAAAACATTTTTTTCTGTGAGCTGTGATTCTTGAACTTCATAACAGATACAGCGTACCAAATAAAAACGCAACCTTCAAAGGTTGCCATGCTTAGATAAAGTAAAGCCTTTTTCAAAAATAGAGCCGGAAGCAAGCTAGTTAGCACCAGCAAAACACTATAAATTAATATATATTTTCTTGTTTTTTCCGGACCATAAACAATATTGAACATTGGAATCGATGCCTTTGCATAGTCTTCAGACTTATTTAAAGATAGGGCCCAAAAGTGTGGTGGAGTCCACATAAAAATTACTAAAAATAAAATGAAACTTTCCCAACTGACAGAATTAGTCACAGCTGCCCAGCCAATCATTGGAGGGAAAGCACCTGCTGCACCACCGATAACGATATTCTGCGGAGTACGCCTTTTTAGCCAAATTGTATATATGAAAACGTAAAATAATATGCTAACAGCAAGCAAAGCAGCAGAAATATAGTTTACTGCTATTGCCATGATAAATACTGACAATATTCCAAGAGTTATACCAAATTCAAGCGCACTTTCTGCAGAAACTCTACCTGAGGGTATAGGGCGGTTTTTTGTCCTTTCCATGAGCAGATCTATGTCTCTGTCATACCACATATTTATAGCACCTGCAGATCCTGAGCCAAGAGCAACACATATAAGAGATATTAGTGCTAGAAAAGGGTGCATACTACCTGGTGCAGTAACCATACCAGCAACTGCAGTAAATACCACAAGATACATTATCCTTGGCTTCAGCAAACGCCAAAAATCCAGTATTGTTGATTCAACATTTAGCAAAACACTTGTGTACATTCTATTTTACCACTGGTGGCTTTTCGAAAGTATGAAAAGGCGGTGGTGAAGATACCGTCCATTCCAAGGTGTCACCTTCCCAAGGATTATCTCCAGCTTTCTTGCCCCATTTAAAAAGATGTATAACTATAAACACAAAAAACATAACTGAAACAAAGGACATATACGAACCAATTGAGGATATATAATTCCAAGGGATAAACGCATCAGGATAATCAGGTATACGCCTTGGCATACCAGCTAATCCTAAGAAATGTTGAGGTAAAAAAGTGATATTGGTGCTAATAAAAGTAAGCCAAAAGTGGATTTGACCTAAGCGCTCATTATATTGTTTACTCGACATTTTACCAATCCAATAATAAAAGCCAGCAAAAGCTCCAAATAATGCAGCAAGTGACATGACATAATGGAAGTGAGCAACAACATAATAGGTGTCGTGCAGGAGCTTATCTATTCCACCATGAGAAAGAATTATTCCCGTTATGCCACCGCCAACAAACATGAAAATAAAACCTAGTGCAAATAGCATAGGGGTCTTAAACTCAATTGCTCCACCCCACATAGTTGCAATCCAGCTAAAGACTTTTACACCAGTTATAACACCGATAAAAATTGTGGTAGTGCTAAAAAATGCAGCAGCGTCAGCACTAAGCCCAACAGTGAACATATGGTGAGCCCAAACCATAAAGCCAAATACTGCTATACCTATCATTGCATAAACCATCCCTATGTAACCAAATACAGGTCTGTGAGAAAAAGTTGATACAACCTGACTTATGATGCCAAATGCAGGAAAAATAATTACGTAAACTTCTGGATGACCAAAAAACCAAAATAGATGTTGAAATAACACAGGATCGCCGCCACCGGCAGGATCAAAAAAGGAAGTACCAATATTGCGATCAGTAAGAAGCATAGTTATAGCACCGGCAAGCACTGGTAAGGCAACAATCAACATAAATGCTGTTAGCAAGACAGACCAAACAAACAGTGGCATCTTAGTTAATGACATTCCTTTTGTGCGCATGTTAAATATAGTAACTATAAAGTTGATCGCCCCAACAATTGACGACATACCAGCAACATGAAGTGCAAGTATAGCAATGTCAACTCCTGCACTTGGATGGGACATTACCTGTGATAGAGGTGGATATAAAGTCCAACCTGTACCTGGACCTTCACCAATAAACACTGAGAGAATGAGCAAAATAAAAGATGACACTAATAACCAAAAACTTAAATTATTCATACGAGGAAATGCCATATCTGGTGCGCCAATCATGAGAGGTACAAACCAGTTACCAAATCCTCCCATGAGGGCTGGCATTATCATAAAAAACACCATTATCAACGCATGCCCTGTAACCATTACGTTATATAATTGATAGTTATTGTTAAGTATATTAATGTGCATTAGCTGAGTGCGAATAATCACCGATAATAATCCACCAATAATTCCAGCTAATATGGAAAAAATAATGTACAGTGTCCCTATATCTTTATGATTGGTGGAAAACAACCAACGCTTTATGCCCTTTGGCACGTCACTCATATCTATACTCCAAATTTAACTCACTAATTTTCTATTTTCAATCCACTTATTAAAATCTTCTTTGCTTACTGCTTCAACAACAATTGGCATAAATCCATGGCCTTGACCACACAATTCGTAGCACTGCCCATAATAAACACCAGGCTTTTTGATATTAAACCACGCCTCATTCAGCCTACCTGGTATCGCATCAATTTTTACACCGAAAGCCGGTACTCCCCAACTGTGTATCACATCTCCTGCTGTAACTTGTAAACGAACGTTAGTATTAACGGGTAAAATGATGTTGTTATCAACAGAGAATAGCTTTAAATCTCCTTCGATAAAGTCTTCTTTTCCCTTAATATAACTATCAAATGACACACCTTGATATTCTGGATATTGGTAACTCCAATACCATTGATGGCCAATAACTTTCAGTGTTATATCAGCTTTCGGTATTTCTTCCTGTAGCTTCAGTAATTTAGCGTTTTCAAAGGCTAATATTCCAACAATGATAGTTGGTATAACAAACCAAATAATTTCTAAAGGAACACTATGGGTAGTTTTACTTATGTTTGTTACTTTGCTTTTACGAAAGCGAAACGCTATATAAGCAAGCAGCGCCCACACAAAAAGCATTATTGTAACCATCACAAGCATCACAAACGAATGTGACCTAACTACAGCCTCCATTACTTCAGTTGCAGGAGCAGGAAATCCAAATTGCCAGGAAGTAGGAGCAGAGGCAACAGATATATTTGAGTAAAATATTATCAATAGTGCAAATAACTTCACCATATCTTTTGTTTGTTTGCTATAAAACTAAGTGATATACTGTATAATAGTATATATAAACTTACTATGCAAATAGAGATTAGTGATGGTTAATAATTTTTTAGCATTCAACAAGTATAATAGTACAATACTAATTGAGGAAAAAAGCATTTACATAAATCTATTGTAAGTAAAAATATTATAATATTTTAAATCAAGTATTTACTTTAAGTAAATTCTATAATAAGTTTAATAGTGTCTGTTACTGCTAATAACCCTCTAGCCTCACACCTAAAAGCAGTAACAGACACTATTAAACTTTATGACAAGTTTATAATCTGTAAGATCAAAGTCTTACAAGTTTCTTTATTTCATTATACAACGAAATCTTTAGAGAAGCCAAATGGGCAAAGTTTCATGAAGGTCTTTGGCATCTCTTAGCATAGATCCCTTACTTAACCATCATACCGCGATTCATTCGCAGTATCTCAAAGCATAGATCCCGCTAACACGTAGCGGGATGACGATTGTCGTTTAGCCATAAACATTAAGAAATTTACCAAATAAAAAAAAAGGCAAAAGAAGCCCCGTGGTGGTTGGCTATTTACTATGTACTAAAATATCGGCGTTTTTTTTGACCTTATCCAGAAAAAGTGGAGAGAAAGTTTGGAATGTTTTTCACAAAGAGAATGATGAATCAAAATGCTCAGGAATGCAATAGTTAATAGTGACGTTGTTTGTTATAAAAAATTTCTATGTATTCAAATATTGCAGTTCTAGTTTGTTGAGCAGAGTGTTGTGAAGTATCAATAAGTATTTCTCTTTTCAATGAGCTAAAGAAGCTTTCCACAACAGAATTGTCGTAACAACAACCTTTATGACTCATCTATGTTTTTTATGGATAAGAGATATTGATAACCTTGCAAAGTATATTGTGAACCTTGATCACTATGTAATAGTAGATTTTTGGCAGGTTTACGCTTGTTAACGGCCATTAATAAAGAGTCCATAACCAATTGTTTATTTATTGAACTGCTCATTAACTACCATGCGTGAATATAGATCGATTATTGTTGCCAAATATAGCCATCCTTCTTTGGTTTTTATATAAGTAATCCCATACTTTATTTGGTTGATCAACAATAAAGTTTTGATCTAGTATATTGGGAGCTACAGCTCTATTATCTGTTTGTTGTTTTTTAATTTTAAACTTTCTTTTCAGTATAGCCCTGATGTCATTTTTCTGCATAATACTTTGCACCGTTTTCAAATTGCAACTTTTACCCAAAGCCTTCAATTCAGCATGAATTTTAGGAGCTCCATATCTACATTTAGAAGCTTGATATATTTTTTGAATATCTGCTAATAACTCTTTATTTGCTGATTCTCTACTGCTTATTTTTCTTGTGGTCCACTTATAGTAGCCACTAGCAGAAAATCCTACATAATTCCTGTACTTTATAGCAGTTACTATATAAAAAAATATTTTACTCTTTTTGACTGGCCAGGGCTTTTTTTAAAATGTCTCTTTCTCTTGTTACTTTTGCTAACTCTTTCTGTAAATCAAATCTCTCTTTGTCATAAGGTGCTACATCTGGAAATGCATTTGCCGCTGACTTTTTTTCGTTATATTTCTTCATCCATTTTCCTAATACACTATCCCTTATTCCTAGATCTCTTGCTACTTTTGCAACTGGTTGACCTACCTTTCTTTGTTCATTTGCCAGCTTAACAGCTTCCAATTTGAATTCTGCTGTATATTCTCTTGCCATTTCTAATCCTCCAAAATTTTATTTTACCCGAAAAAACTCCTTTCTTTCTCTCCACTTTTTCTGGGTAAGGTCAATTCGGAACTCTATTTCTTTTTTACGATCTTTACTTTTATTCTTATTGTTCATATAATATACCCTTCACTAATAATAAATTATTTTTAAATGTTTACTGTTATTTTCTTAGCAGTATTGGCATAAAGCCATAGCTTTTGGGTGAAGTCAAATCAAATTTTCAATTTTTTTTTGTTTATTTTTTTATGAAAAGGTAGAAGATATTAATAGCTGCTAATTTCTTTAAACGATGTTGTCGTAGATTCGTATTTTTATACACCAAAAAGGGTATCTTTGATGTCTCCTACAGCTCCAAACTCATAGCATCCATTTGCCGGCCTTTTAAGGCGCTTTATAGAAGGGTTAATAAAAGATGTACAAAAGGACGTCTAAGGTGCGTAGTAGCATTCTAAAGCCATCTATGGGAGACATTTTTTTCATCAACGCATTCAAAACTTAAAAAAATAAAAAACTTGAACATTTCTTCAGAATTATGTATAATTATTAATGCTTTTTAAGGTTCTTTCTTATGACTTTTTCTAAGTTTCTTGATCCCAAAAATGATGTATCGTTTAAGCGTATCTTCGGTACTGAAAAAAATAGAGATATCCTTATTCACTTCCTCAATGATATTCTTGGCTTTACTGGTAAAAATGAAATAAAGGATATAGAGTTTTTAAGTACTATTCAAGACCCCGATATCGCCGCTAAAAAGCAAAGTATTGTTGATGTTCTCTGTAGAGATTCTACAGGTGCTCAATACATTTGCGAAATGCAGGTCGCTAAAACTAAAGGCTTTGAAAAACGTGCCCAATACTATGCTGCTAAAGCTTACTCAAGGCAAGCTGATAAAGGTGACCAGTATCATAACCTTAAGGAAATTATCTTCATTGCTATAGCAGATTGTGTACTGTTTCCTAATAAATCTGAGTACAAATCAAAGCATACTATTCGAGATGAAGACACTAATGAGCATGATCTAAAAGATTTCTATTTTATATTTATTGAGTTGCCAAAATTTCCAAAGAATAAGGAAGATCAGTTGGAAAATATAGTTGAAAAATGGGTTTATTTTTTTCGATATGCAGATGAGACTAGTGAAGAAGAGCTGGAAAAAATAATAGGTAGTGATGTAATAATTAAAAAGGCCTATGAAGAGCTAAATAGATTCAACTGGTCAGAAAAAGAATTTATTGCCTATGAACAGGAAATAAAACGTATTCTTGATGAACAGGCTGTCCTCGCTCAAAAACTTGATGATGCTACTGAAAAAGGTAGAGAAGAAGGTAAAGAAGAAGGCATCCAAATCGGACATGAAAAAGGCAGAAAAGCAGAGAAAATCGAAGTGGCAAAGAACTCACTTAAGGCCGGTGTCTCTATTGATGTTATCGCTCAAATTACCGGCCTTTCGATAGATGAAATTCAAAAATTAAGGAATTAATACTTTACCTTGACCTCTAGCTTGAGTTAAATGACATTGAACAGAAGTATTATTTAGATAACTTTTAGGCTCCAAGCTTATTTGTTGTTCTTTTACGTCACTCACTTCTAATCTGCTTAACATTTGTTGCATTAATTGATTTATTACTGGGTCTATTCTTCTATTAAATTCAGCCATAAACTTATCAAACTTTTTCGGACTTAATCTACCGGGATCTCCGGGTTCTCTACCAGGCAATGCTTCCTCTGCGTATGATTTTAAAATCCCTGAAATTTCATTAAATTCACCACTCCTAATTTTTTCATTAATCTTCTCAAATAATTTCTCAAAATTAATATCTAAGCGGTGCATTTTTATACCACCTTTCGATTCAGCTTGCTTCTCTAATACTTCCTTGAACGACTTTATAATATCCGATGTGTAAAAAAGAGCCTTTACAGGATTAACATCAGAAAACTTAGGAAGAGGACACTTTTTATCTAGAAAAGCTTGTAACAAGAAAAACATCAAGCTAGCATTATTACTCGCACAAACTTCACGACTAAATTGGCTAGTATATTGGATATTTGGGTTTCTTACTGTATCAGAATGATTGGAGCTACTTCCTGCTGTACCAGAACGGCTAGAGCTATTTTCTGAAAATGAAGGCAACGCAGCCCTTAAAGGGGAAGAGATAAACTGAAAAACACCTTTAACAGCATCTATCCATGAAGACGGCTTACTTGCTCCGCTTGTAGCTCCTATTTTGTTATAGCCTATTTCGTCACTTTGCGATGAATTGTCTGATGCATTATCATAAGATAGATCACACTTAGCTTCTTTTGTAATACTATATTGTACATCACGCTTCTTGCGAGTAGATCCACAATCCTCAATTTTCCATTGACATGGACTATCTTTGCCCCTGGCCTCCAAGTAAATACTCTCCTTCTATCCCTATCATGGCTAAGATAATCACTAGCAGGATATAAATACTCATTAAAATAAGTGCTTTTTATATATATGTTGTTACCTTCAGGTTCAAATTTCCATTGACATGAACTATCTTTGCCCCCTGGCCTCCAAGTAAATACTCTCCTTCTATCCCTATCATGGCTAAGACCATTACCAGCAGGATATAAATACTCATTAAAATAAGTGCTTTTTATATATATGTTGTTACCTTCAGGTTCAAATTTCCATTGACATGAACTATCTTTGCCCCCTGGCCTCCAAGTAAATACTCTCCTTCTATCCCTATCATGGCTAAGATAATCACTAGCAGGATATAAATACTCATTACTATAGTAAACACTTTTAATACATACCTCCGATGAAAATACTGCATTCTTTACTGACTCTGGTAATTCTCCTTTTATCCTTTCAAGCTCAGATTTTTTTTCCGAATGAACATTATGGTAATTACTCATCTCCATAATTCTTTTTACATAACGGGCTAACCTAAACTCCGCATTTTCTACACCTTTAACTTCAATACTAGCTCCAATATTGAGAAGATTTGTAACTTCACTAACATTCCCACTTTCTACAGCAGCAAATAAAAGTCTATCATACTCACTTTGCTTTGGTCCTAAAAAGTTTACTACTTCTGACTGACGAGAGGTATTTGCTACATCTAAAGGTTTTCCACCATCCTTATTTTTAGCTCCAATGTTAGCCCCCTTATCTATAAGAAATCTAATTATCTCTAAATGACCTCCTTCAGCAGCCCTATGCAAAGATGTGTAACCATCACTATCTCTAGCTTCAATATTAGCCCCTTTCTCAAGAAGTTCTCTAACGTCACTAAGGCGTCCTGCTCCTGCAGCACTAACTAATAAATCATCATTGTTTAAAGTCATTTGTCCCTCCACATTTATAAAAACTTACCTAACTTAACTAAGCAATCACACTATAACAAGCCACTCTTACCCTGAGCTTTTTTCTTTCCTCAAGCAACACAGAAAGGACCATCTTCCCTCAAACAAGAATTCTGGAATGCCCTCACATAACATAGCCCGCTCACAAAAGTAAAATTACCTTAGCCATCACACACTTACATACCATAAAAAATTAGTAATCTAATGTATTTCAGGAATAGTACTCCACTTTTAAAACTTGTCAACCCCTAATTTAAAATTTTTTTGAAATAATTTTTGATGAAAATTTTTAATGAATTACTATTAATTTAATATTAAATATTACTAAGAACCTAAATAATACAACCACTTTCAGCAATAAAAACCAGCTAGCATGAGAAGATTTTTTTGGAAATCGATTGGTCTTGCAAATATGCTTAAAATCTTCGTTTCAAGCCCTGGATGTAAATTTATTTGCCTTTTTTTGACTATTTGGGGTTCCTTCTCTATCTCTTGGTGTTAAAAGTTCAAATGAATCTGCACTTGTACGTAAAGCCTTTGCATTTCTCCCATTTTTTCTATTATTTTCTTCACTTTCAGCCAATAAGTGGTTTTCTATTTCACCTTTTTATATCAATTTATTACTTTCTTTTTGATTTGACACACTTTTTTGAACATCTCTATTGTGGAACAAACTTTCTCTTGGTTCTCCAATTTAGACACATGAGCAAAGATTGTGAGCTTTCTCCTCTTACTTCAAAAACCAATATCTTCTTTAATATGATTACTTCTATGTACTTACTAAATTAGGCTACTTAAATTCCTTAGGCAGGTTATAAACGGATACCTTTGCTGAGCTTTCAAAGCTCTTTATAGAGGTAGGTGATTCTAATGTTCCAGGTACGTCATCATAATCAGATAGTTGCGTAGAAATTGAATTCGTCCTAATACCCTGAGATGTACCTTCTTGAAAATGAAGTAATTTATTTTCCAACTTATCTCTTGCTTCTCTAAAACTGTCCAATTTTTTTTGCAAGCTAACACTTTCTTCTTTATACTTTGAAAGTGTTAAATCGATAAAATGATTACACAACACTATTAGACCTGTAGCACTAGAAAATAACAACAAGAGAGGATGAATGGTAACACCTGGCATATCTCCACTTCTTGCATCATGAAAATTTTTATACATATTAAGACAAGAGCCAAAAGCTGCAGAGCATACAAAAGCAAGTTTTGTTCTGCACAGGAAATACTCGACTTGCGCTAATTTTTCATTGCAATGTGCTAATTCTTTACGCAAATCATTAATTTTATCACTATAATACCTAATAAACAATTGTTTTGTTTCTTCATTATTAACATATTTCCATGCTCTGTAAGATCTTCCATCTATGAGCTCAACGTTTACATGCTCTGATTTTAGAAGCGCACTAATTGCGTTACTACTTCTAGAACGCACAGCTTCATGTAGAGGTGTGTAATCGCTTTTAACATCTTTCCTTCTGTTAATATTTTCATAAGTTAAATACTTGAAAAGAGCCGAAATACATTCTGGGTCATTACCTTCAATAGCCAGAGTAATTGCATCTTTTCCGTCTTTATCCTTAGAATTAATAACTTTAGAAAGCGGCTTTTCATTTTCTTGCTTATCTTCAAAATACTTGCACTTATACACCTTATTCGAACGATATGGCTCCTTAAGAATACACAAAAGTTCTTTTACAAGATCAACCTGATTTTCTTTAATAACCACATGCAAAAGTGTGTTTTGATTTTCCTCATCTTGTAACAGTAAAACATCATACAAATAAGCATTTTCATGTAGATAACTAATCTCTTTATTGAAACGTGTTTTATCTATACCTTCTCTTCCTCCTTTACAGATACTGAAGAGTCGTAAACTACCTTCCAAAGCATTGTGATCAATTGCAGAGGCACGTTGCCTTCTGTATAAAATTGGCGCTCCTTCTACGCAAACACTTCCGAAGTAACGAGCAATAGGGGAATGGATACATGCACTTAAAAAATTAGTAAGAGGGTTACAAGTGTTCACACCATTCCTACCTTCAAGCAGTCTAACTACATCTAATTTATTATACGAATCAGCATAGTATAAAGGATCCCGATCATAACAGTCCTTAGCATCAATTATAGCATCACATTCAAGAAGAAGTTTAGCTACATCTAAATGACCTTCCCTAGCAGCATAATGTAAAGGTGTTCTAGCTTTTTCATCCATGGCCTCAACTTTAGCACCTTGGCTTATAAGAAAGCTAACCATACCCTCTCTATTGTAGTAAGCAGCATAGTGTAGAGGAGCTATACCCAAACGGTCTTTAGCATTAATTATAGAATCATGGTCAAGAAGAAGTTTAGCTGCATCTAAATGACCTTCCCCAGCAGCATAATGTAAAGGTGTTTTATCTTCTTCATCCATGGCCTCAACTTTAGCATCTCGGCTTATAAGAAAGCTAACCACATCCTCTCTATTGTAGCAAGCAGCATAGTGTAGAGGAGTCATACCAAAACGGTCTTCAGCATCAATTATAGCACCACGGTCAAGAAGAAGTTCAGCTACATCTAAATGACCTTTCCCAGCAGCATAATGTAAAGGTGTTTTAGCTTCTTTATCCACGGCCTCAATTTTGGCATCTTGTTTTATAAGAAAGCTAACCATATTTTTTCTATTGTGGTAAGCAGCATAGTGTAGAGGAGCCATACCAAAACAGTCTTCAGCATCAATCATAGTACCACGGCCAAGAAGAAGTTCAGCTACATCTGAATGACCTTCCCTAGCAGCATAATGTAAAGGTGTTTTTCTACTATCATCTTGAACGTTAACCTTAGCATTTCTACTGAGAAGAAGTTTAAGGACATACAAATTACCCTTACAAGAAGCTACACACAAAGGCGTTTGATTGTTTATACCTTTAGCCTCAATATTAGCACCTCCATCAAGAAAATCACTAACCTTTCTAATATCTTTTCTTTCTATAGCAGAAAATAAATATTTATCTAGCTTTGCTCTCAAAAAGTTTGCTACTTCTGTGTTACCAAGCTCATTTACTATGCGTAAAGGTGTCTTAACATTATTATCCTTAGCTAAAATGCTGGCACCTTGATCAACAAGAAATCTAACCATATCGTATTGACCTGCACTAACAGCATAGTGTAGAGGTGTCCAATTTTGGTCACATCTAATGTCAATATCAGCACCAATACTAAGAAGAAGTTGAGCTACATTTACACTATTTTTACAGGCAGCCCAGGACAGCAAAGGCAACTTATCTAAAAGTTCACGATTAACATTATATTTATCAATATGTTGATCAATATATTCCTCCAACCGTTTAAAGTCGTCATTTTCTATAGCATGCGTAAAATCCGTTGTAAGGCTCGTTTGATCTTTCATAAACTATATAAAAAAAACTATTTTCCTACTCAGTACAATACTCCATTTTTAAAACTTATCAACCCCTATTTAGAAATTTTTTATGGAATAATTTTTGATGAAAGTCTTTAATATATTGCTACTAATTTAGCAATATATACTGTTAAAAACCTAAACAATATAACCATTTCCAGCACCCAAAACCAGCAAGCGTGAGAACAATTTTTCTTGGAATCGGTTGGTCTACCATGTGTACCATACGAACTTTTTTATATGGTGATTCTACCATACGCTAAAATCAGCTATATTAGCCTACTTCATCCATATCTACATACGAACTGTTTTGCCTAAGCTTATGGAAATAATTTAAATCTTCTATTTTTATAACCTTATTTTTACGCAACTTGTTCTCAAAAATATACGATCTTTTTTGAAGGAGTAAATAATTCAATTCTTTATAACACTAGCTAGCATGGTATCTTCACTAAAATATTTTTTGAAAAAGTTAGTTGACTTATAAATAATTCTCTATTAATATTGGCATGTGTTTATTCATTTTGCTGAAGTTGCTCCTTACAAGTTTGTTGTAAAAAAACTTCAGCAGTTTCCGTACTCCTTTAAAGCATAATCCATCATGCTCTTATAGTAGTGATATCAAATATAGGTCTTAACCATGTTAATTTATAGTAAAATTAGCTCAAATTTGGAGTCATAAGCAACTTTTAACCTATCTACATACTCCATTGTTACTCACCATAAAAACTTAACAAAAATATAAGTAGTAAAAAGATTATGGTTATTGATTTAATGTTATATATTGCATATAATGTATTATTTATGTTTAGAGGGGTAAGTATGGGTGAGTCTACTGGAATGATAAAATCTATCATCATCTTTAATAGGCAACCATTTGCTTGTAATGTGTTGGCTTTTGTACTCTACTTTATCTCTTAGTGAAACTTTAAGTTCCATATCCTGCACACAAAGAAATCCATATTTATACCAACATTCGTTATGGGGAACACAAATGATAAATTTATTTAACTTCGCAATTATAGGCAAAAACAGCTCTTTTTCATGTGTTTCATAACTAACGGAAATTTGTATTAGAAAAATTATGCTTGCATCAGCCTTTATTCATGCTAGTTATTGTACATAATGTATTTATAGATTGAGGGAATATGGTGTTAGAATATATTTTAGATACTAAGCAAGTTTATAAAAAAAAGCCATTTGGTCAGTTAGCTGATGAAGAACAGCATACAGAACGTTTTGGTCAGTACACCATTGAAGGTAATGCATCATCGTTAAGTCAAGAACAAAGTGATGATGACTGGCATGAGTCCGTTATTGAAGACAAAAATACTGTTGTTGAAAGTTCTTTTATTCCAGAAAACTCAATTTTGATGAATTTAGCAAATCTGTTAACTGAGAGCGAAAAAGTTTCGATTGATGAATTTCATGAAAAGATGGAAAGTATAATGAAACGGTTTCATGAAAATAGATACGAAAATTCTGCAAAGGTAACTCTAGAAAAGATGGAACGTTTAATAGATGAATATTTGAAAAGAAAAATAAAGCTAAATTTACGCTGTGATCAATATGAATGCACTGTGTCAAATTTTGTATTCAAAAAAATAATTGATATTGCTAATGCCAGTAGTGTTATGCGTATAACGCCTACTACTAGATCACGGTATAAAAATGATAGAGAAGAGGCAATAGATGAGTGGGAAGAAGCTTTAGAACCTTTATTCAATATTGTCAATAAGCTACTATCAGCAGGTGCAAAAATAGAGTCTGATTTTTACAATGATAGAATGATAGATGAAATTATGTGGGGAAGTGATGAGCCTATTTTTACAGAGTGTAAAAAAATTAAGGACAAACTGAAAAGTATCGCATATGAAGGTTTAATAAATAAGAATGAACAAGTTCAAGATGATGATCTGAAAGTAGAAGTAGATAACAATCTTGTTTTTTTCAGATGGCCACAAAATAGTATCGTTGAAGTTACAAAGGTTATGAATAGTAAGGTGAATGAAAATTTCAGTATAGAAAGTAGCATCTTACAGATCGGGGAAAGTATAATAAGAGTTGAAAGCATAGGAAGAAAAAGAAATTATACAGATGTCTTAGGAGGTGGCATTGAAATGTCCTTTATCACTGAAGTAGGCAAGATTAGTATTCATCTATGTCCTAGTGATGAAGGTAGTAATATAATAAAAGTAAATCTTGATGAAGAGAACCAGGAGAAGTTTGACAAATTAAAAGATCAATCAAGTTTAGGGGAAAGCTGCCTTTTAGGAGGGAAAAGTGTTCTACAAGCTATAAAAGATAAAGGTTTTGAAAGAAACGGTCAAATACTTATAGAGTTAGCTGAAACTATTAAACAATCAGATTTTGTAGTGAAAGAATCAGGTATTCCATCTACTCTTATGAGGCCAATCAATAGTTTAGACCAACTGCAAAAGATGGGGGCTTCGAAAGAAATAGCAGTGTGTTAATAAAGTCAACTAAAATTATTAAACAAAAGAAAGATCTTGGAGGGTAAAAAAATTGATGTATCTTCAAAGCAAGATTTTTTGAGGTATAAACCATACGCTCAAGGTGAGGAGAAATAGTAGGGGAATAAGTGTTGAGTTAATAATTTAGAGGTTCTTCTAAAGAAATTATTTTCCTTTCTTGGTATTTATTCTTTTATAGATATAGCCTTTTGTGTTTGATTCAAAAAAGACTGACTGCTCCACACTTTCTACTTTCTCGAATTTTGTGTTTGATTGAATTGACTTTTATGATATCTACAGAATTTCCTTTATCAAACCAACTACATGATTCAACGGAAGAAGGGCTATCAGAAACATTAGGCTGTTACGCAATAATTTTGAAACTCTGAGGTCGTTTCACATGTAAGTTAAGATTATCACTATTTTCATTATATAATTAAGCTTTTAACACTGATTTTCCTCAATTTCTAGCACATCTATCTCCTGTTGCTTTTGTAAATTAAGACCATAAAATTTCTCTAATTGCTCACTCCACAATATCGGTATTTCCCTCAAGTCAGATAACTTCAAACCTCTTGGCTGCCTCCCATTTACTATTTCTTCTTTAATTTTTGGTGCTAAATAATTTAACCTTAAAATTTGCTGTATACGTCTTGTACCTATATTAATTTTGGCACTCAGCTCTTTTATATTTGCGTATTTTCCTTCCTCTAGTTGCCGTTTCCATAGGTGAGCTCTCACCACTGCTTTTAGCAATGCATTATTTGTTTTTCCTTCTGGCTCGATTACTGTGCATTTGTTTCCTTTCTTCTTTATTGATATAAATTTTTCCTCTGATTCAGAACTTACTTCTATTTCATCTTCTTTTACCATTACTCCCTTTATTAACTTTTTCACTACTTCTTTCTGTCTTCTAAAACTTAAATTTTTCCATTTTTCTTCGGTCTTTTCTTTCCAATCTTCATATAGCTGCTCCGCTTTCTTCATTACTTCTTTTTCTACTTCTCCAGCAACTATTGTTCGATTTATTGATTCACAATTCTTCCCCCTTAAGTGATTATTACATATGTAGTATCGATACCTTTTATTCTCTTTTTTTGAGTACGTTAGCGTCATGTTTACATCACAGCTTTTGCACTTAATTATTCCCCTAAGTAGCGCTTCCTCATATTTTGCTTTTCTATATGGTTGATTCTTTATCAATTCTTGTGCTTTTTGCCATTTTTCTTCTTCTATTATTGCTTCATGCTTTCCTTCATACTCTTTCTCATAATGCCTGATTTTTCCCATATATATTGGATTTGTTATTATTCTTCTCACCGTCGCTTTTTTAAAGATATCTGCTTTCGTTCTGTAACCTTGACTATTCAATTCCCTTGCCAGTTCTGCCATTGACTTCAGCTCCAAATATCTTTCAAATATATGCTTTACTGTTTTTGCTTCTTTCTCATTTATTATTAATTCTTTATCTTTTACATCATACCCTAGCGGCAAAGTTCCTCCCATCCATAACCCTTGCTCTTTTGATGTTGCTATTTTATTTTTTACCCTTTCTACGATCATCTCCCTTTCTAATTGTGCTGCTCCTGATAATACCGTTTGTACAAATTTTCCCATTGGCGTATTATTGTCAAATATTTGTGTTACTGCTACAAAATTTACTCGGTGCCTTCTAAAAAATGACGTCACTTCTATGCTATCTTTTGTTTCCCTTGATAGTCTGTCTAGTGTGTACACTACTACACAATCTACTTCTCCTCCTTTAACATCTTCAAATAATTCCTTTATCGCTGGTCTTTCTAAATTTTTCCCTGAATATCCGCCATCATCGTACCTTTTGGCCAATGCTACCCAGCCTTCTCTGCTCTTTATGTACTTTTCACATGCTACTCGCTGGGCATCAAGACTGTTAAACTTTTGTTGGAGAGTAGACCGGCGGAACTTCCCCACCAGTCTCTCGCAGAACTGTGCATGAAGTAGAGTGGGCAGCCAGCGAGTTACTTGTTAAGTACTTTTCCAACAACCCCTCTCCGAACCACGCATGATCGTTTCCGTATCACGTGGCTCTCCAATAATCTAACGTTTTAAGGAGTCACCATCATATTTTCCATATTGGATTTTCTTATGGCATTCATGACAAACAACAAGAGTCTTCCTCTGTCGTTCAATCATTCTCTTTTTCCATTTCGGTAGCTCAGTATTACGTTTACCTAGCAAATCAGCAAGTTTACGTACGTGATGTACTTCAATCTGCTCTTGTGATTTACATAATTCACAAGTTTGTGCCAATAGTCTTTGCTCTATTTCACTACGCTTATTCCATATTGGTATAAGGTTATCACTTATACTTACCCATTTATTCCATTTTAGTGACACAGCACCAAAGTGTGTAATTAATGGTATCTTTGATGGTAAACGATCTACTCTGACTTGGATGACTTTTCGTTTTTCACCTTCGTCGTTTTCAATCATTGCACCAAATTTTCTATAAATTTTCCTGCAAGTTGTTTTGTATTTAGATGCTAAAGTCTTTACTAATGATACTTCCATCACATACTTCAAATAACTTAGTGTGTGAAGGTTGTAGGCCATTTTGTAATATTGTACAATTCCTCGATATTCAGTTTGATACTGAGCAACAATACTGTAAGCTGTATCAAGTGTACGTTGAGGTAAATGTATAGGCTTTCCACAACGCATATATTCAGAACACTTTTTCTGCTTTATATGATGTGGTACACGTAACCCAATACTACCGTTAATACATCGTTGTGTCCGATGATCATGTTTATCATCTGCATGCAAGACGTGTATTTTATAACCTAAAAAATTGGCTTTGCTATCACACGCGTGTGTAATAAGCGTTTTATCTTCATTAAGCATAAGTTTGAGCTCCTCATTGAGGAATTTAGCAATCTCATTTTTAATTTGTTCAGCTTCATTTTTTGGTCCTGCAAACCCTACCAGAATATCATCAGCATACCTAACATACCAAAGACGTCGATAATTTAGATCACAAGAATCCTTAGATGGCATACCCTGCACTAATTGACGCAGTTGTTTTGCTTGATCCCAGTTCCCTTGTTTTCTCATCATCGATACTTGCATGGTTAACCTTAAATATTTTGGATTTGTCTTTCTTCGCTTACCTCGGTTATTTGCTGGTATTAGTATATGTTCCACATGTTTATCTAACCGATCGAGTAATATGTTACTCAAAATTGGACCAATAATAGAACCTTGTGGTACCCCACTATGACTCTTATTGTACTTCCAATTTTCCATATATCCTGCTTTTAGCAGTCGATTGATTAGCTGAATAAAACGGTTATCTTGGAAGCTTTCACTCAGTATTTTCAACAACATAGTATGATCAATTGAGTCATAACATGCACTGAGATCTCCCTCTATAAACCATTTTGTACCTCTGCCTTTTTGCATTACTGCTCTTAATGCAGTGTGGCATCCACGCTTTGGTCGAAATCCATGTGAACATTCACTAAATTTAGGCTCATAGTAGGCTTCCAATATTAATCGGATTACTTCTTGAAGTAACTTATTTGACCATGTTGGCAATCCTAACGGCCTGCGTTTACCACTCTTCTTTAAAATATAGATACGTTTTACTGGTGTCCACCGATATCGCTCATAGCGTAAATCCTCTATGATTTTATCGATTTTCTCCAAAGACATACCATCAACTGTTTCAGTTGTCACACCTTCTGTCATAGCACCTTTATTACGACAAAGTTTGCCATACGCTCGAAGGTAAAGATCACGCTGATAAAGTAGGCGATATACGTTTTTAACCGGCAAATTTCTTTGTCCACGTTCACGTATAATGTTAAGTATTGTTTCAGCTTTCCGCATCTTGCGTACCTCCCAATTTCAACATTCAATTATCTGTCACCCTTTGCCCTGTATGTGGCTTTCCCACGCTCCCCGGTGATTCGTTACTTTCACGACTACTACGATGACTCCGTAACCATAGAACTCGCGTTCCTTAGGTCATCCCATGTTCCGTCACTAAGAACTGTTCTAGATCAACTTAGGTTTTCCATTCATCCTCTTAAATAAGTTCACTACTTATCGTTCTACAGCCAGAATGTCACACAAACGAAAGTTTAATCTGTGCTTACCGTAGACATGGGGTTTTAAATGCGATACCCATGGATGTGAAGTCCCACCCCTGAAGATTAGAATTCAAGCAGTTTAGCTTTAACCATATTGATCAGGTGTTGCAAGCCGTTATCTTACACATCTTCAGATAACTCTCGCTTTACATACATGCTCTTGTCCTCCTTCCCTTTCGGGTTAAAGTTAGTTGTTCACCTCGAGGCCATTTATTCTGAACCCCGCTTAGCTCTGCTAAGTATTTCTTAATGCGTACCACGGCGCACCCTCGCGACTCACACAGCTCCCATTATTCAGTCTTTTGACCTAAAGCTAGTGTCCAGTGGTAAAAAGTATTTGTCCCTTCTTTCCTCATTTTTCCTAGAAGTTGCCTCGCTAGTCTTCCATGATTTCGAAGCTTCTTATACTTTCTTCTGACCCACTTTTCTAGGTGCTGCTCTATGTTTCTCAGAGGTTTATATATCTCTTTCCTGTAAAACCTGCCATAGTACTGATACCAGCCTCTGACTATTGGATTTACTGTCTTTGATATTTCCTCTAATGTTTTGTGTGTATTTCGTAGTATTTTCCAGGACCTTATGGTTGTAGTAATATTTTTCTTGGCCTTGTTGCTAATTGCGGGAAGAAATGAAACAAAATGCTTTCCTATTTTATTTCTTGCTAACCTGGGTCTAAATGTGTAACCCAGAAAATCAAAACTTTGTTTAGGAAATTCATTTTTCCTATTGTCATCCTTGCAGTACACAATTTGTGTCTTTGCAGGATGTAATTTTAGCTTATACTCAGCCAGTCTTTCTTCAATTGCTACCCTCATAAATTCCGCCTGTCTACTACTCTTGCAGTGCACTATCGCATCATCTACATACCTCTCAAATGGTATTGTTGGGCACTTTCGTCTCATCCACTCATCAAATACATGATGCATAAATATGTTTGAGATCAGCGGGCTTATTGAACCTCCTTGCGGAACTCCTTTATCCCTAACTACCTTACTTCCATCTGCTTGCTGAATTGGCGCTTTCATCCATCTTTCAACATACAGTATGACCCATTTGCAGTCTGTGTGCCTTTTGATAGCTCGCAATGCCAACTCGTGGTCCAAATTGTCGAAAAATCCTGCTATATCAAGATCTATCGTCCAATCGTACCACCAGCATCTTTTCCTCGCAGTTCCTACCGCATCCAGTGCAGATTTGTTTGGTCTATAACCATATGAATCTTCATGAAACTTCGGGTCTACTAACGGTTCTAGATACATTGTAGCTGCTGTCTGCGCTATCCTGTCCGATACTGAAGGGACACATAAAATTCTTTGTCCCCCTTCTGTACCTTTTGGTATTGCTACAGCTTTTACAGGCTCTGGAAAATAACTTCCAGATGACATTCGATTCCATAGCTTGTACAGATTATCTTTTAGATTTTCTTCAAACTTTGTTATCGTAACCTCATCTACACCAGCAGCACCCTTATTTTTCGATACTTGTTTATAAGCTCTCCAAATAACTTGCTTCGGTATATCAAAAGACTTTGTTTTACTCATTAACTCCTCCCTTTCGGTTGATAAATAATTAAAACTGAACAACTCAGCCCCTTCGCTCCATTTCCATTACAGAAATTTCTTCACTACTACGAGCTGATCCGCCCCTGTTCTTCGCATCGGTACTCTCATCCTTGAAGTTTAGCTTCTTGGATTTCTCCCTTATCATCGAAATGACAGGTTCCCGCAGTTCTACACAATAGCCCAAAATGGATCCGCGCCACCTATATGCCGGACGCCATCTATCCAGTAAACAAGTTTCCGATAGATTTATCCCAGGTTAGGCTAGAACACCTGGTTTTGACATCTTCTATGAAGTTTCGACACTTCATCAGTGGTTCATTTGCATTCGCCTCTCCATTTTACACATGACGCATAATTGCGCCTTTTCCATAACGCTCACTACCATGGCTCTTTACCAAAGCAGCTTATGGCTGTTTGAAGCCTGCTCTTGTAAACCGGCTCCGAGGGACCTACCCTCATCTATTGTGCAGCTTCAACTGATCGCTTCTACGGCACACCTAGCCTCCATTCTTTTATCTTTTTTCCTATTTTGTAGTATATAGAACCAACTTTTCCTTCAATACATTCATCAGCAGAGAGGCCAATTGTTTTTACAACAATATCAACAGAAACTCCTGCTTTAACCAAACCCTTTGCAATTTTTACTTTCTCTGCTTTTTTACTACTTTTTTCACTAATTTGAACAAACTTGGTTAGTAAACAAAATATTTTACGTAACTCTTGATCATTAATCTTTTTATATTCTCTTATTAAATTTAGTTCTTCATTTCCAAGGTAGATCTTCTCATTTGATACAGGAATGAGATCCTTAATATTAATTGATAATACCTCCGCCATAGAGCATAACTTCTCAATCGAAATTTTTCGTATTCCTTTTTCGTATTGTAGCACTACTTGATACGTTACACCGATTTTCTTCGCTAAATCTTTTTGAGTATAACCTCGCTTTAACCTCCAGCTTTTTACATTTTGTGCTATTTTGTACCCTATTGAGATATTTGCCATAAATATTATACAGGTTAATACTACCAAATAAAGATATACAAAAACTTCTATGTTTTAATTTTAGTTGAATATTTCTTCAGAATTGTGTATAATTATTAATGTTTTTTATCTTATTTTCTCATGGCTCTTTCCAAGTTCCTTGATGCTCGCAATGATTATGCCTTCAAAAGAATATTTGGCACCGAGAAGAATAAAGATATCCTCATTCATTTCTTGAACGATATTTTAGGCTTTACTGGCTTAGCTGCTATTCGCGATGTTGAATTCTTAGCTACCATTTTGGACCCTGAGATTGCCGCTAAAAAGCAAAGTATTGTCGATGTTCTTTGTAAAGACTCTCAAGGTTCAAGATACATTATAGAGATGCAGTTCACTAAGACCAAGGGCTTCGAAAAGCGTGCTCAATATTATGCTGCCAAAGCCTACTCAAGTCAAGCTGATCAAGGTGATGATTATCATAACCTCAAAGAAATTATCTTTATTGCTGTTGCTGATTGTATTATTTTTCCAGATAAGACTGAGTACAAATCTAATCATGTCATTTTAGATCAAAATAGCTTTGAACATGACTTAAAGGATTTTTACTTCGTATTCATAGAACTACCAAAATTTACAAAGACCAAAGAAGACCAACTAGAAAGTATAGTAGAAAAATGGTGTTATTTTTTCCGATATGCATCAGAAACAAGCGAAGAGGACCTAGATAAAATAGTTGGTAGTGACGTAATAATAAAACGAGCTTATGAAGAGATGAATAAGTTTAATTGGTCAGAAGAAGAATTACTAGCATATGAGCAAATGAAAAAACGCATAATGGATGAGATTGCTGCTTTCGCTCAAAAATTTGATGAAGGTGTTAGGATTGGAGAAGAAAGAGGCATCCAAATCGGCCATGAAAAAGGTAGACAGGAAGGCAAGGCAGAGGGAGAAAAACAAGCTAAAATAGCTGTGGCAAAAAACCTACTTAAAGCTGGTGTCTCTACTGATATTATATTACAAACTACAGGTCTTTCTCATCCTGAAATTTCACAACTCAAAGAAAAAACATAATATTCCTACTTATTCACTTTAACATTTATGAAAACCTTTCCTAAGTTAACCATGCCCCGTAATTAAGAGTCTAATGAACTGTCTAAAACAGCTATAAAGATTGCACAAAGAATTATATAAATTACTATCATAACGTTACCCAAACTTCTATATCAAAGCTACGTGCTGTAAGCTCAATATGGAAAACACATCAACCATTTAGCATTTAATGTCTACTTCATCCATTTTAGTATTAAGACTATCAAACTTGCTACTGGTTGTTTCCCTAATTATTTTGGCTACCCTCACTTTAAATTTTCCACTACTTGGCATATTATAGCTCCACCTCTTATATTATAACCTACCTATTGAGATTACCTCCAAGCTTGGTTACTCCTATCTCAGAAAGACAAGTTGATACTTTATCCTTTGGTAGAACATTTGTACAAAAGCACTTCTTGCACTTTTCTAAAACATTATCTAACCCAACATTACCACTAAATTCAACTCCTCTTTCAAGACTTGCTATTATTTCTGGATACGCACCTTTAAGTTCAACACGTATTCTAGCTTGTTCTTTTGAGTCTAGGTTTCTTATTTTACCTTCTACAAATGAATCAAATTTCCTAAGAGCAAACTCAACTGCAACTTTTCTACTTGGTATAACTTCTATTCCTTTACTTATTAAATTTTGATAGCGTCTACTTGGAGTATTATCTAACACATCGGCAACACAATTCGCAAGAGCAATATTTTCATTATTTAGGAAATTATTCCAACCAACAGATGATGTACTTTTTGGTATGTTTTTATTATCACTTTTTACATTATTTTTATCTGCAATGTTGTATTGAGTAGGTAATCCAGGAATTATAGAAAAAGTGCTAGCTGCTAAGTTTTTTGCCCAAGAAATACAATTATTTATCCATGAAGATGGTCTTGTGCCACTACTTGCTGCTATCTCATGTTGATTACTTGAATCTATAGCAAGAGTTTTACGTGATAAGTGATTCTGATAACGATTGTGATCTCCATAGTGATGACGGCGTTTGCGTTGTAAAGGTTTTCCTCTTTCTTCCCTGAGCTTTTTTTCTAAATATTCCACAATATTATTGTGCCCCTTGTCTTTCGCAATATCTAGCGGTGTTTTACCGTAATCACCTCTAGCATCAAGATTAGCATGAGCATCGACAAGAATCTTCACTATATCAAGATTGTGAGCATTAACAGCATAATGTATAGGCGTACTATGATCCCTGTTTTGAGCGTTAAGGAGAGTAGACCAGTGGAACTTCCCCACCAGTCTCTCGCAAAACTGTACGTAAACCTCTTGATTTATACAGCTTCCATTATTCAGCCTTTTGGCCTAACCCTAGTGTCCAGTGATAGAAAATATCCGGAGACCTCTTTCTCACCTTTCCTAGAAATTGTCTTGCTAGTCTTCCGTGACTCCTGAGTCTCTTATATTTCCTTTTCACCCACTTTTCTAGATGCCGCTCTATATTCTTTAGAGATTTGTATACTTCAGTTCTGTAAAATTTGCCATAGTACTGATACCAGCCTCTGACTATTGGATTTACTTTTCCTGACATCTCCTCTAATGTTATATGCGTATTTCGTAGCATTTTCCATGACCTTATGGTTGTAGTAATCTTTTTCTTGGCCTTGTTGCTAATTGCTGGGAGAAATGAGACAAAATATTTCCCTATTTTATTTCTTGCTAACCTGGGTCTGAATGTGTAACCCAGAAAATCAAAACTTTGTTTAGGAAATCCACCACTCCTATTGTCATCCTTACAGTACACTATCTGTGTCTTTTCAGGATGTAATTTCAACTTATACTCAGCCAATCTTTCTTCGATCATTACTTTCACAAACTCTGCCTGTTTCTCTGTTCTGCAGTGCACTATCGCATCATCCACATACCTCTCAAATGGTACCGTCGGGTAGTTCTTTTTCATCCATATATCAAACACATGATGCATGAATATATTAGAGATGATTGGGCTAACTGAACCTCCTTGCGGAACTCCTTTATCCCTAACTACCTTACTGCCATCTGCTTGCTGAATGGGGGCTTTCATCCACCTCTCAACATACAGTATGACCCATTTGCAGTCTGTGTGCTTTTTGATAGCTTGCAATGCCAAGCCGTGGTCCAAATTGTCGAAAAATCCAGATATATCAAGATCTATCGTCCAATCGTACCTCCAGCATCTTTTACGAGCTGTATCTACCGCATCCAGTGCAGACTTATTTGGTCTATAACCATATGAATCCTCATGAAATTTTGGTTCTACCAGCGGCTCTAGATACATAGCAGCAGCCGTTTGCCCTATCCTGTCGAATACTGAAGGAACACATAAAATTCTTTGCCCTCCTGTATCTTTTGGTATCGCAACAGCTTTTACCGGCTCTGGAAAATAACTTCCGGATGACATCCTATTCCATAGTTTGTACAGATTATCTTTTAGATTTTCTTCAACCTTTGTTATCGAAACCTCATCCACACCAGCAGCACCTTTATTTTTCGATACTTGTTTATAAGCTCTCCAAATAAGTTGCTTTGATATATCAAAAGACTTTGTTTTACTCATTAACTCCTCCCTTTCGGTTGATAAATCATTAAAACTAAATAACTCAGCCCCTTCTCTCGATTTCCATTACAGAAACTTCTTCACTACTACGAGCTGATCCGCCCCTGTTTTTCGCATCGGTACTCTCATCCTTAGAGTTTAGCTCCTTGGATTTCTCCCTTATCATCGAAACGACAGGTTCCCGTAGTTCCACACAATAGCCTGAAATGGATTCATGCCACCTTTATGCCGGACGCCATCTATCCAGTAAACAAGCTCCCGATAGATTTATCCCAGGTTACAAACGACCCCCTGGTTTTGACGTCATTTAAAAGGTTTCGACACTTCATCAGTGGTTCACTTTCGTTCATCTCTCTATTCCTTACATGACATATAATTATGCCTTTTCCATAACGCTCACTACCTTGGCTCTTTACCAAAGCAGCTTATGGTTGTTTGAAGCCTGCTCTTGTAAACCGGCTCCGAGGGACCTACCCTCATCTACTGTGCAGCTTTTGCACTTAGTTTGCTCTTACTTGAACATTCTTTGTATCTCTACGGCACACCATTTGCACCATAATTGAGAAGTAACTTCACTACATATGGCCTGCAGTATTCAACTGCTACATGTAAAGGAGTTTCATAAAATTCCCCACTTTTAACTTCAGTACTAGCACCATTTTCAAGAAGGAAAAGAGCTCCACCATCATCACCTATTTTAACAGCTAAATACAGTAGTGTATTTCCATACTTGTTCTTGGCATCAATGTTAGCACCGCGGTTAATAAGACCTTTAATTCTATCACGATCACCTATACTATCTCTCAGTCCTATTTCTGTGAACAATTGTCTCTCTAGGACTAATTCTGGGTGTTCTAAAGCTTCAACTATATTTGTGTAACCTGCTCGAGTAGCCATGACCAAAGGTGTTTCGCCGAAAATATCCTGAACTTCAATATCAGCACCTCTACCGAGGAGAAATTTAACTGTATTTAATTTATTTCCTTCTACAGCTTCATGTAAAGGTGTCCTACCAATATTGTTTACACTTCCCATATTATTAGTATTTTTGTCTAAAAAAAATTCAACTATCCTGAGTTCACTGCTGTATCTGGCAGCTACGTGTAGAAGTGTATTACCATATTTGTCTTTGGTGTTAATATTAGCTCCATTATTAAAGAGAAACTCAACTATATTAAGTTTATTATAACTAGCAGCAGAATATATAGGTGTCCATTCATCAGTATCTTTAACTTCAATGTTAGCACCTCCACGAAGGAAAATTTCAACCATACCAATATCTCCTTTTTCAACAATAAAATGCAGAAGTGTTTTACCATCAGTACCTTTAATTACAGAATTAACATTAGCCTTCTTATTAATTAGAAGATCAGCAACCTCTAAGCTTCTTCTCAATACTGCATAGTGTAGTGGTGTATAAACTTGCTTGTCAGTATCATCAATACCTACTCCTTTGCTAAGAAAAAACTCTATAATATCTTTACTATCATTCTCAGCAGCGACATGTATAGGCTTTTTACCATAAGGACCTTTATCTTCAGCATTGATATCAGCACCTTTCTTTACCAAAAACTCTGCAACTTCTAAACGATCCTTAAATGCAGCCCAATGTAGTGGTGTCCAACTGTACTTATCTCTAGCATTAACATTAGCATTCTGATTAGTCAAATCCTTAACTGCATCAAGATCGCCATTCTGTACTGCAGTCAATAGCTTTTCATCTAAAGCTGATTGTACTTCTTCTATCATTTCTACTATATTTGTGTAATCTTCTTTTTTAGCCAGATCTAGAGATGTTTTACCGTTTTTATCTTTAACTGCAATACTCGCACCTTTCCTGAGGAGGAGTTCAACCGTATTTGGTTTATTTCCTTGTATAGCTAAATGTAAAGGCGTTCTACCGTCATTAGTTATATCATTAATACCACTAAGATCTCTGTTCAAAATAAACTCAATCACTTCAAGTGTACCATCATGTTGAACAGCTACGTGTAAAGGTGCTTCACCATCTTTGTTTTTAGCCTTTAAGCTAGCTCCCTCTTCGACAAGATATTCTACTACTTTTACATCACCATTATTACAAGCGTTATGTAAAGGAGTATTATTACTGTTATCTTTAGCTTCTAAACTAGCACCTTGGTTAACAAGAGCCTTGACTCTATTAAGATCATCACCGTTTGCTACAGCCAACAATTCTTTATTTAAACCTGACTGTGCTTTTTTCAAAAATTCTTTTATATTTTCTTTAACAGCCAAGTCTAAAGGTGTGTTACCATCTTTATTTTTAGCCTTTAAGCTAGCTCCCTTTTCGATAAGATATTCTACTACTTTTAAATGACCATTTTGAGAAGCATAATGTAAAAGAGTGTTACCATTGCTATCTTTCACCTCCAAGCTAGCACCATGGCTAACAAGATCATCAACTTTATTAGGATCACCATTTTTCACCGCAGACAACAATTCTTCATCTAATCCTGATTGTATCTGCTTTATCATTTCTACTATATTTATGTAACCCTTGTGATCAGCCAACTCTAAAGGTGTTTTATTGTCTTTATTTTTAGCCTTTAAACTAGCTCCCTTTTTGATGAGATATTCTACTACCTTTAAGTGACCATTACTACAAGCATTATGTAGAGTAGTATTATCATTATTGTCTTTAGTTTCTAAATTTGCACCTCGAGCGATAAGATCTTTTACTTTATCAAGATTACCATCCCTTGCATTAATTAACAATCCTTGATCCAACCGTGCTTTCTCCAAAACTTCTATCACATCTTCTTCAGTAGCTAAGTCTAAAGGCGTTTTGCCATACATATCTGTAACGTTGACATTAGCTCCCCTATCAAGAAGAAGTTTGACTACACTCAACCTGTTCGCATCAACAGCAAGATGCAAAGGCTTTTTATTATCTTTGTCTTGAGATTCAATGTCAGCACCTTCATCAAGAAGAAATCTAACCATATTCAAATTAGCCTCTTGAACAGCAAAATGTAAAGGTGTTCCTTGAACCGTTGTTTCATTATTAAATTTAGCGCCGTTACTAATAAGAAGTTTGACCACATCCCATTTACCTGATTGAGCAGCATAAAGTATTGGCGTGTAACCAAAATCATCTTGAACTTCAATATTAGCACCTCTATCAAGAAGGAATTGGATCATGTCTAAATTATTTCCTGATGCAGCAAAGTGTAAAAGTGTTTGATCTTCCTTATCTTGAGCATCAATATTAGCACCTTTATCAAGTAAGAGTCTTACTATGCTCCATTTACCTGATTGAGTAGCAAGAAATATTGGTGTGTAACCAAACTCGTCTTGAACTTCGGTATTAGCACCTCTGTCAAGAAGAAATTTGACCTTATCAAATTCACCCGCTCCGGAAGCAAGATGCAAAGATGTCCTACCAAGTTTACCTTGAGCATTTATGTCTCCACTGTTTGAAACATCTAAATGTATAAAACTCTTTTGTGAATTAATAATAGAACTCACATTATTTAATTCATCAATACTACCTGAATTACGTATTTTATCTATTTCGTTACTTAATAATATTTCTTTGTCAGCAAATTTTATAGATAATGTTTCCATTTTAGGTTCTTTATAGAAATCTTTAAAACGTATAATACACAACTCACTTGCCTCTATATCAGCTATATCAGTATTAAAGGCATTGGTAACTATCAAGTCATAGTTATCGTGAAGATAACTATATTGACCTGCTTTTTTAGATATAAACAGCTTATTCTTTTCTTCTACTTCCTGAGGCGTTACTACAATGATTCTTTTGTCAGAGATTAAAAGTGAAGGCTTTAAATATAGACTATTGTCTATTTCCATCGGTGCATTATCAAAAATAATTTGTAATTTTTTATACCACCTATTTACAAGTGCATTTTTCAGCCTGATTGTTATTATATCTTCTTGCAAGCCGGTAGCTGATATAGATAACTTAATTAATAAATGACTTTTGTCTTTAATAACCGTTGGTATCGGTTTTATACTCAAATCCCTATCTACTTGCTTTACCAACTGACGTAAATCTAATATACTTCTTAAACTTTTCTTTCCATTGACATCATCATTAATGACTATCTCTTGAATAGGGAAATTTTCGATATCAAGTGTTTCATGACCTGAAGTAATTGCACATACATTGTTTCCGCTTAGAATAATATTTTTTCTCCCACTTGCATTGAGTTCACTACATACATCTCTCCTCATAGAATCGGCAGCGTTGCTTCTCCCTCTATTATTTAAATAACTATCTAAATCTAACTTATTTTTTGACTGATTTAAAAAGGTATGCCTTTCAACATCTTCAACTATAGCAGATATTCTACTTGCTATTTGCTGACTATTTTCTTCAGTTAATATTAACTGATAGTCCACTACAGTTTGATTATAACCATTTAATTCTCGTATGCTACGTCTCTTGCGAGTAGATCCACAATTTTCAATTTTCCACTTAAATTGACCACCCTCTTCATTTGAAGGCCAGGTAAACACATACCGCCTGTTATTGTTAACTTGGAAAGTAGAAGCACTATTAGGTGAATATAAGTACCTTCCATACTTAACATTCTTTAGATACACATTATCACCGTCAAGCTCAACCTTCCATTTACCATCTTTTCCTACCATTGAAGGCCAGGTAAAGACGTACCGCCTGTCACTGTCAAATTGGAACTTAGAATAATCATTAGGTGAATACAAGTACCTTCCATACTTAACATTCTTTAGACACACATTATCACCGTCAAGCTCAACCTTCCATTTACCATCTTTTCCTACCATTGAAGGCCAGGTAAAGACGTACCGCCTGTCACTGTCAAATTGGAACTTAGAATAATCATTAGGTGAATACAAGTACCTTCCATACTCAACATTTTTAATACATACCTCTGAAGAAAATACTGCATTTCTCACTGATTCTGGTAATTTGTTTTTTAGCTTTTCAAGATCAGATTTCTCTTCTGAATTGACCCTAGGCATTTTCATGGTCTCTCTAATAGAGTAAGCTAATTTAAATATTGCACCATCATTCTCTGGTATTTTGTCAAACACAGCTATGTAACCTGGAATAAACTGACCAATATAATTGTGACTGCCTATAAACTTTAATATTCCTTCTATACCTACACCTGCGTATGTGTCATTTACAGCTTCCTTAATTGCTTCATTAAACAACCTTTCATCAAAATTATAAACCTTATCTATAGGTTCAATGGTCGAAGCACTACGACTATGCAGCATACCATCCTTTAGCACCTTTTTCGCTGAACTTTTTATCGAACCTCTTAAACTACTTATACAAAACTCTACCGACCTTTTTGCGTTAGATGGAATATTTGCTTGGTCAACAACTTCCTTCTTTAAAAATTCAACCTGTTTTATCATTTTAAATGCATCATTACTTTTAGTCTTGATCCTGTTACAAAGAAGTTCAATTACACCTGAGTCATTATTGTAAGCGGCTAAATATAGAGGTGTTCTACCATCGTTGTTTTTAGCCTCGATATCAGCACCTCTATCAAGAAGAAGATTAATTATATTTTGCTTGGCTTCTTCAACAGCCAAATACAGGGGTGTCTTACCCTCCTTACTTCTAATTTCAATATTAGCACCTTTATCTATAAGAAAGCTAACCATATCAAGATTGCCGTAATGAACAGCATAGTGTAAAAGCGCCCAATTATCATTATTGCAACTAGTTAAGGCATTAATGTCACCTTTCTTCTCTAAAAATGATTTTAATATACTTTCGCTTAATTTCACATTACCGTTGTAAACGGCATAATGCAGAGGCGTCCATTCTTGTGAACACTGACTTTTATGTTCGACATCAGCCTTACTTTTTTTAGCAGTTTTATCAAGAAGAGTTTTAACTTCATTCCATTTACCTTCATAAACTGCTGTGCTTACCAATGGTTTCAATACCCCCAATCCTGAAGTTATCATCCACTTATTGCACTGATCTATTATGTTTGAATCATAACCATTCAGCAAAAGGTTATTTTCTAACTTTTCAAGCAATGTTAAAATCTGATTACTATTTGACGTTATATTTTTGAGTTCCTTAATTTGCTCTAAACTACAGGAATCTTCTGTAAAGCTAACCCGGTCTTGCAGTGAAGGAAAACCAAGACATTGATGTACTGGATCTCTATTTTCTCTTTCAAAATCGTCAACTGATATTAAACATTTAAAGTCATTTTCTACTTTAGGGGTATATTTACTTCTATTTTGATAATTTTCTGAAGCTTTATCAATTAGGTATTGTACTTTTCCTACTTCAGATAAGCTAAACCTATCTAATCTACGGATTGTTATTGGTTCTAAACCTAGATCAAATTCCAATGTAGCAATTCTATAAGATTCATTGTTATTCCAACTTTTTATATTGATTGTGTGATTGGATACTTCATCAGAAAACACCAAATCTGTGTTACTACTAGAAACTCTAATCCGATCTGGAGTAATATTCTTTAGTATCATTACTCCTATACGCTTTTCATCTTCCTCTATCGAATTTAAAGTACCATTTTGATTATGTGTAATATCGACAGACTCAGTGAAGTCTATAGTGTATTCTTTTACAGTTTTCTCATAATCACTCTTAAGTTTATCTTGATAGTCCATTATTCCATTAACTTCCTGCTGTAAGCCAAGATATGGGGAAAAATTACCATCATTCCACAGAAAAAAACTAACGTTTCTCCATTTACTTTGATTATCATAAAAATTTTCTACTTTTATTATAAAAGGAACCTCGTTATTCCTTATCAGTAAAAGATGATCTTTATTTCTATATCGCTCAATATCTTCAAGACGGGAATCTATCACTACATGATCATCTTGAAAATCTTTAGGTAACACAAACATATTCTGAGTTTGTGTAGCCTGTAAAAAAGGAACTAATTTACCATTTCTCGAAGAAGAGGGAGAACATGATATTGACTGTATATTAGGGATAAAGTTTCTCCTTTTTTATTCATAATTACGAGATGTCTATAATTACGATCTTGAAGATAGCTTTTTACTTGAATACTAGTATTATTATAGTTTAAATGTAAGTTACATTGTTGGACTAAAAAATCTTTTTCAACCTCTGGCATAAATAGCGTATCCGCTTTTTCATCATCTGAATAATTATCAATCTGAATTTCTTTGTTACCTATACCATCAGCAATAATATACACGTCACTTCCTTTTCCTCCTCTCGCAAATATAGTACCTTGATCGAAGTTCATTACATCATCTTCCTGAGAACCAAAAACCATATTTGGAACTGCACTATTACCATGATTCTGTACTCTATCTCTGATAACACTAAAGACTTTGTAATCCTTGTTATTGTTTAGAATTTTCTTGTAATGACTTTCAACATTGTCAAAATTATCTAAGGAATGTTCTGAATGTAATTCAAATGAAGTAATTTTTATAGTTGATGAGTCTGATCTTTCAATCTTAGGAACAATATTACTACCATTTTTGTCTATTAGCGCAAAGTGAGGTTTATTACTGCTTTGCTCGACATAATTTTTTACATCAAGAGTAAATTGATTGTTTTGACCAAAATTTATTTTTAAAGATAAAGTATTACTATTTGTAGAGTAAGTTATTTGATCACAATCACCTAATAAATCAATTTCCGGAAAAATTACAGTTCCTGTTCCATCTACATCAATTTCTGAATATAAACCCTTACCTTTGTAGTCTGCAGCTTTTACGTAAAAAGTATAATTGCTCTTTCCACCCTTAACTGTAGTATACGGCGAAATAATTACTTTTTTACAATTTTCAACTACATCTTTCTCATTTTTATTAGAACCACCACTACTATCTATGATAACGTCACGATCATCGATTCCTGTAAAGTGTTCAGAGTAACCCATGCACGAAATCTCATCCACCTTGTTCTTTCTTCCAACATAGTAATAGTTAAAAACGCCATTATTACCAATTTGATCATCGATTAGCCAACGACCATTTACTCTTGCCTTTAATGACCCAGAGGCACTAGGCTTAAAACGATAGTTAACATTCACTCCTATAACTGTATCTTTCAATTGGCTCAAATCAAGTATATTAACAGAATTACTTCCACCAATAATTTTACCTGAGAAGTCAACGTTATTTACAACAAACCTATTTACTACCACCAGTTATGTTTGCTGTACCTAAGCCAATTAGAAAATTATTGTTCCACTCGTTACTTCCAACGATGGTACCTCTGTCCACATTGCTTAAATCATAAATAATTGTTTTGTCCTTTTGCATCATATTTACTCTCTTATCATGGCTAATAACCATTGCATTATCACAATAGTACTTAGCCGATGGAACTGAGCTTTTAATACCCTTTTCGTAATCTTGACTAGTACTGTGCGGCAAACAAATCATGCTAGCACCTTCAATATAATCAGGTATAACACGCGAAAGATCTTGTGTATTGGCATTTTTCCTATTCATCATAGTCGTTGCATAATCTGGACGAAGAGTATTACCGTTTATTTTTCCAAGACCAATACCATAAGCAACAACATTACTAGGGTCATTATTTAAAGCGTGCCAAACTCCTTTAGCTAGACTATTAACCATTTCCTTTCTTGCTGCAAGATGTTGTACATCTTGTGGTATAGGTTGAAAAGCAAATGTATGCCAAAAAATACGCCAATTTTCATCATGGGTTGTATCATACTTTTTCTCGTACTCCACGATATTGCTAACACCGCTATAAACCCCAGAAGCTACCATCAATGCGACTCCAACTGCAATACCAACACCAGGCATACCAAGTGCTGTAAGAGCAACACCAGACACAAACGATATAGTGGAAAAAGATATAGTTGCTATATTATCTCTTATTTCTTTCCCTCCACATGGATTATCACTATTCTCCCTTTTTTTACAATCTACAAGATTACTTGCTGACACCCCTATATCAACAATATCAAAGACACCAGCTATAGCTCCTGCCGTACCTCTTGCTATCGCACTTCCAAATTTTACCCCTACAACCCGAATAGCAAATTTTGTCTGTTTACCTAAAACACCTGGTATAATTTTTCCCACAACCTTTTCAGCTGATGTTACAACTTTTGGAGCAATTTTAACCATTACATTCTCAATTGGTTGAGATGCAAAAGACCATCCTATTCCGCCTAAATTTAATCCACAATCCGTTGCTGTTCCATCCTTGCAAGATACAATAGCACCATGAATTCCTCTTATTAATTGTATTCCACCTGCAGCATTCATTAACCTACTCTTTAATTTCGGGTTTTTTGTTAAATCACTGCTTTGCCGTAAAACGTCACTATATAAATCTTTGATACGCTCATTCTGAATATAGCGCTCGTATCCTTGATCTCCAATCACTTTGTCAAGTAAGTACCTGTGATCACCTTCAATACTTTTATCTCCAATAAACTCTACTAGCTGAGCATTTTTTCCTTCATCTTGACCACTTTTAACATAAGTAAGAAACTTTTCACTATCAATTATAATTTTGTCTACATTATTTTCATCTACCTTTCCTTTACTAAATTTCTCCACATCATCTTTTGAAAATAAACAATTATTAGTGCTCCTTTTACTTCTACTACCTCGCCCTATACAAGCATCTAGGTGAGATCTGGGTTGTTGTGTTTCAGCAAGTACAGCCTCTAAGTTAGCTATACGTTGTGGATCTATACTTAATGCCCCTGAAACATCTTTCCTCATATCTATAAAATAATTCTCATCTCTTCCTTGAACTTGTAAACGATTACGTATTTCATTAGGAATGTTACTTCTACCTTCCTGCAATACAGCATTAATATCTCTAGCATTTTCCAATGCCCATAAGCCGCAATTGTGACCATCTGTTTGTTGAGTAATATAAACATCATTAACGTTAATTTGAGCATCTTGTAAAACTTGACGAATACTATTTGGAACATTATTACCCAATGAGTCTGCATAATATCCATCATATTGCCCATTTTGATGGGAAATGATTAACGTAACCCAGTGATTATTATCTAAATTAACAATTAAAGTTAATGGCCTTTTTTCACCACCTCTTACGCTATTTTGAAACTGTTGCAATTGATTGACTATGTGTTCTGGTGATCCCACTATTTCAAATAATGTGTCAGCTCCATCAATTCCATAACCATATTTTGTTCTTGCAATATCAGCTATATCATATTGCTGCAGCCAATAGTCATAATGTTCTGCTGCTGTTGCAGATTCTAAAGTCCGCCAATCTTCTTCTTGTATAGATGAATATTCGATTTTATGTATTACTTCTTCTACTAATCCTAAAGGCTTCCCCTTGGGTTTATCAATAACTTTATCACCACCAATCAGAAGTACAGAACTATGGACTACTTTAGCAGGAACAAATTTATCACTCATTAGTATTAAAGAATTTTTGTCTTTAGCCTTCACATTAACAACTACACCCATGAAAAGCATTTTGTCACTATCTGTGATTGCTTTCAGTGCTGCCCCTTTAGCATATCTAATATTTTGTTCTTTTGTTAATTTATCAACTTCCTGTTTCAGCTGATCTTGATTTAAGTTTTTATCTATAAGCTTAAATTCCAGTGCTATAGGAGTATATTCTTTAGTACCCTGAGGTGAAGGACCAATACCTTGAATTACCATATCTACACGACCACCTGCTCCTACTTGAAATTCAGGTATAATTACAGTCTTTGCAGAATCTTCTTGTTTTGTGGCAGTCTCTTTTAGCTTTAAATCACTGTAGCTACTAAGTAAACCATTAAGCACAGCTTGCAATCTTGCTTCATTAGTAATCAAATCTTTAATAGGGTAAACCGTATCTGCCACTTCACTAAGCAACACTTTATAGGCTTGCAATGAAACCTCACCGTCAGAAGCATGTTGAGAAGTGATTGCTTGATCAAGTTTTGCCTTCAATTCATCAGAATTAGGTATCTTAAGAAAACTACCTGCAAATTGTTGATCTGCACTACTTGGTTTATATTTGCTTATCTGTTCTATTTCAAAAAGTTCTTCAAAAGATAACCCTGTTTCATATTTTTTAAGACTCATTTTAGTTTCTATGACATTGCCTACTCCTCCTATTCCAGGTATGTTCAGCACTGGAATTTTTTTATCAGCATAGAATTCTTTTGTATTGGACTCTCGTATATGAAAAATGAATGCTGTGTTTTCTTGCCCTTCATTACCTTGAACAAATATTAATGTTGTAACAGGGCTTTTAGATAAAGTGTACTCCGTTCCCTGAGGCCAATTTAGCGGATACTCATTATATGAATATATATATTTTTTCACGTTACCCTGATCTTGACCAATCTTGTTAATTAAAATTGATTGACCTAATATATCTCTACTGAAATAGTAATGATCTTTTGTTTCTTTATTCGCTGGAAAAGTATGGTATTCGCTTGATAACAAATCTTTTACCTTTCGCTTAAAAACTTCCTCAGAAATTGATTGATTATCCCACTCGCCAACTAGTTCGATAAATTCCTCCATCAAAGGAGCTGGTGGTTGTTTTATAGGTTTTACTTCAGTTTTAAACGGTTCCGCATTATCTAAATTCAACCCAACAGCAATAGCATTATCTGCATTGGTTAAAATCCTCATCTTATTTGGTCTAAAACCTTTTATATAATCTTCAGCTTGTCTCAGCGCATCACTTGGATCAACTTGTCCTTCAGTTCCAGCCTTAAGTTCAATAAGAATTGGAACTGAATCAACAGCGCGATTAGGCCCACGAACAAGCAAAACAATATCAGCGTAACCTCCTCCAGCAAACTGCTCCAGATAGAGTTTGGTATTATCACGATATCGAAAATTATCAAATACTCCTGCTACAAAGCCATGTTGATCAGCTTCACGAGCCTTAATGCCGTAAACATTGCCTTGTAAATTTAAATTAGCATGAACTTCTTTTATGTAAGTTAGAATTTCTTTAAGATTATCCTGAACTTGATCTATTTCTGCATCTGGACTAGCAAGCTTTTCAATATAACTTTCCAGATAGACAGATTTATCTAACTTTTTTGTCACTTCTTGAAACTTTACTGTAGGCTTGATGGGTTGATCTACAATCTTCTTTTTACTTTCCACCTTAATATTTATTTTTGCATCTTCTCCATCACTCTTTAAGGTATATCCCTTTTCTGAAGTCATTCTAGATAACTCCTTCCTAACATCATCACTAAGATCTTTACCTGACTTACTCAGAAACTGCTTGATTTCATCGAAAACCTTGCCTTTTAATTGATCACGACTAATCTCGATTGTTTTAACATTACCATATACATTCTTAGCTTTATACTCTAACACACCATCCCTTTTCAGATATAAGTATAACTTCTTTGATTTAACATCTTTGTCTGATTTAGGTTTGCTTTTTACTAACTCATATTTGTCTTTTAGAATTTTTATCACATCAATTTGAAGCTTACGAGCATCCAATTCAGTATAATCTCTACCCATTACACTCTTGAACTCGCCCTTGGTAAATTCAAAACTCTTAGTATTTGTTTGTTTAGAATGTTGAGCTTCTATATCTTCAGTGAAAATAAAAACATGTATTCTGGATTCTGTTTCTGCTACAACCTTTAAAGTTCTTGCTTCCTCAAAACGAAAGTGCAATTTTTTTATTCCTAGCTTGTCATTAAGTCTAGTGTCTAATACACTGGAAAAAGAACCTAAAAATCGATGAGAAAAAAAGCCAGGTTTTTCACTAGAATGTAAATAGGATGGTATTTGATCAACCAATGACTGATATCTTGCTTCAAAAGATTTATCCAGTGAATCCTCTGCATCAGAAGTTGAAGAATCTACCTTACTAAAAAGTAACTCCATTAGCTCGAAATCTTGTGGTTTTTCTTGCTGTTGATTGTTCTTAACCATAACTAGCCCCCGGTTTTAACCTTTTACAAATTTTATCCTCACTAAGCTCTTTGCATGCTTTCGTTTAAGTCTAAGCAACTGAATTTCCTAAAACAGAAACACTATACTTTGCTTCTAATATCAGTAACTTCCTGTTTTACAGATTCTACATCTAATGATGAACTTGGTAACTGACTATCACCTGCTCCACGATCCAATTGCGTGTTTCTAACTCTAATAAACACCTCATACTCTGACTTGTTGCGTTCCATAATAGACTGCATTTGCTCCTGACTAAGAGAATTGATAATTTCTGACACTACTTTAGTAGCTTTGTTTTCCTTGATAAGATGAACAATTAAATCTCTGGATGATAATCTTATGCTTAGATTATGTAAATAGTGTTGTCTATGAGCCTCAAAGCCAGGACGATTCCACATTGAGGTAAGCATGTCACTACCAGACTTAATAAAACTATCACCTGGTACAGAAACAAGTGAGTCCAATGCTCCAAACATTGATGTACTATAAGCTTCAGGAGATAAATCTTCTGAATTTAAATGTTCAAATAGCTTTTTGGCATTTTCAAAAGAATGATTTCTTCTTAATACACTTAAAGTGCGGTAACACCTGTGTTGCTTAAAATCCCTTTTCAATAACTCATGATACTTATCTTCATGAAGGTAACGTAGACAGAAATCAATCATGCTAACATCATCAGTAGAAAAACGCCCTTTATTATATGCTACCTCCATTAATAAATCTTCTTTCCTTTTTGGGGATACAGAACCAATTGACTGTAACTTATTCCAGAAGAATTCCAAAGCTTCAACATGCTTTTCCAGCATTGCACATTTAAAAGCGTAAACGTATGGATGCTCATTATTTAACTTCAACTGATGTTCCTGGTTATTCATAGCATGTGACCAGTAGATCATTAAAGCACCTTGATCACATCCCTTAACTAGACTCTCTACTGGTTTACTACCTAATGTTAATTTAAATTCTTCAAAAATAGCTCTTATCTCGTCTTCAAAACAACACCAGCAGGCAATTCTGTAGCGATCAAAGGGTCTAATAAGACTTCTTTGCCCATCTAAAGTTTTCAAGGCTAACAATTTTTCCCCGAAAGCATACCTATTGAGTCTAATTTGTCCTGAAGCATCTTCTATCTTCCAACAAGTTTCATCTTCTAAAACTTTCTTAAAAAGGGGTGGTATTATTGTGCTATCCCATTTATTCAGCAATGTCTGATATGCAATACACCATCTTTTAATCTCTAACTCTTTAAGCCCTTTATGAGGATCATCCTCTTTAATGGAAGTTAGTAATACCTTTTGTACATTTTCGTAACCCATACTTACCTCCTAACAAGATTTAATATATTTTAGACATGTTGCTCTACCTTTAAAACTTTGTCAATTACCATTATGTATAGAAAAATTTTCTAACCCAAAGTAGTTTTAGGCAAAAGACCCTTAATAGACTCAATACATGAGATTTTATTTATTTTGAATTTTGTTTCGTCATGAGCTTGTCTTCATTATTCTTCCGCAAGTAAATCAATATTAATTTAGCAAAATATATTATTAAGATCTCAAGCAAAATAACCATTTCCAGCGCTCAAAATCAAGAGACGTGAGAAGAGTTTGTTTTGGGATGCGTTGGACTACCACTCGATACATACGAACTTTTTTATATAGTAATTTCACTGTGCGCTAAAATCAGCTATATTGGCTCACTTTTGCTAAATTTATATACGAACTGTTTTGCCTAAGCTTATTGAAATAATTTAAACCTTCTATTTTTATAACCTTATTTTTACGCTGCTTGTTCTCACAAATATATGACCTTTTTTGCAATCTTAGGAAGAGTCAATAATTCAATTCTTTATAACACTAGCTAGCATGGTATCTTCACTAAAATATTTTTTGAAAAAGTTAGTTGACTTATAAATAATTCTCTACTAATACTGGCATGTGTTTGTTTATTCTGCTGAAGTGGCTCCGCAGGTTACTGTATAAGCTTCAGCAGTTTTTGCACTTCTTATAAAGCATAATCCATCATATTCCTATATATTAAATATAGCTAGTGTTCTCAATTTTGTTGATCTATAGTAAAATTGGCTAAAACTTCCAGTAATAAACAACTTTTAACCTAATAGTACTCACCATAAAAACTTAACAAAATCTTAATCATATGAGTAGTAAAAAGATTATGTTGAAATTAGCTTGACCAATATTATATATTGTACATAATATATCATCTATCTAGGCTAGTAGGAGGTATGATATGATTGTTAATGAATGTATTACTGGGCAAGATAAAAAAGCATATGAGCAAAAGCTAGGAGAAGATTTAAGCGCTGACAAAATATTAGATGAAGAGTATCAATTGATAAAAAAACATCTTTTTTCATCGCTTAATTCTCGTCTTTTAATGGATAGTAAACTTTCGTTTGAGGGTATAGTATGTACATGGATTGCTAGTACACCTAATTTAACAGGAAGTCAAAAGGAGAAGTTAAATAGAGAATTACTAAACATCGTTAAAGGTTTAGATCCATGTCATTATGATCAAAAAGAAGATAGACATTGTGAGTACTATATTGAAAAACTTAAAAATTTCCTACAAAGCAATAAGAATAATCAAGACCTCAAAGCTGTTCTTAACCTTAAAAGAGGAGAATCTGGATTAACAGTATTGCATCTAGTATCTTCTGTAGGTAAGGTAACTCAAGGATATAATGAAACTGTAGATTTACTCCTAGAGGCAGGTGCTAATCCTAACATACAGAGTGATAAAGGAAGGACTCCCCTGCATTATACTGATGTTCTTGCTAGTGCAGCTTCTCTTTTAAAAGGAAAGGCCAACCCTAATATACAAGATCACAGAGGAGAAACACCATTACATCATGCCGCTAGTATTGGTCATACTGGCTATGTTAATTTACTCCTAGAGAAAAAAGCTAATCCTACCATACAGAATAGAAAAGGGGAAACGCCACTACAAGTTGCAATTGATAATCGTTACTATTATATTGAAGAATGCTTTTTCACTAATGACCAAAAGAGTTTGAGTGCGCAATTATATTGTATACTTGATAAATATTTTAGTACATATGACGATTGTATCTGGAGCAAAGATGAGGATCGTTCAGGTTATGCTGCTAACCTCATTAACCTCACTAAAAATTTAAAAGAGTTTCTAGGTAAACACAAGAATAGCGAAGACCTGAAGGTGATTTTTAGTATTCGAGAAAGAAACGGTAGTTCGAAAATACTTAATTATGCTCGGTGCATTAATAAGAAAGTAGTAGATTTATTCCTATCAGCAGGAGCAGGTAGTTTTTGCAAGAAAGAAGCTTCTCTCTTAGATTGTCGTGGATCTTTTTATAGTGTGGGAGAAAAGTATTGTTTAAAATCAACTTTATGGAATACACCGAATCAGGTAAAGCTGAATGAATTTTTAAGTAAGATATCTGAAGTTCAAGATATGTATAGACTAGAAGAAATCGTAAATGAAGCTATAAGCTCCGGAGTAAGGATTGGTTTTTCTAAGCAGTCTTCTCAAGGTAAAAAAGCATACAATTTTGTAGATCATGTAATAGAAAAAATCAGTAAGCTAGAGAAAAATCCTAAAGTTGCCAGCAACATAATATGTAAGTTGGTATCAAGAGGAGCAGTGTTTAACAGTAAAATTGGTATTGGTGTAATTGATGCACTGGAATCAGAATTTAATGATCATAAAGCTAATATGGTAAAAGTTTATGAAAATTATATTAGCAATACTCATAAGTTTATTGAATTGGCGAAAAGTACCACCAATGGTGAGTTGCATGATGTAAGAATAGATAACTCTACTCTCTACTTAGAATATTCTGGAGACAGCATAATAGATGTTGCAAAGATTACAGATAGAGCAGGAAATTTAGGATTAACTCAGGGAAGCATAGAATATGAAAGAGATATAATAAGGATTGGTAAAAGTGAAGTAGAAATTCAAATCGAAGGTGGAATAAGGTATTACACAGATCTTATAGAAGGCAGCGATATAGTATTAACCTTCTATACTAGTTTGGGAAATGTAGATGTTAGACTGTATCCTGACGTACAAGATAAAAGTAAAATTATAGTCGAAGTGAGTAATAGAGAGGAAGTATTAGAAAAATTCAAAGGTCGAAAAAAAGAATTAAGTAATGATTGCGTACTTGGTGAAGATTGGGTTTATGATGCTATTGAAAATGGGTACTTTGAAAGATCTGGTGGATTAATGCGTCCTGAAGTAATAAGCGAGTCTAACAACAAAAAGGTTTCATGGGCAGAACGTGAAGAGTTAAGAAGAACTTCTGATTCTAGGGCTAGGTAGATCATAAAAGTTGAAGATTATTATTTAAATATAAACTACTATAATTTATAGATTAAGGAAGTTGTACCAATGTCTTCTAAGAATACTCTTTTATATTGTTTTTAAGCTGGCTACAAAATGAGGATATGGAACATACAATTTGGCTGAGCTGCCTTTTACACTCCAGGTCTACTATTAAAATATGCAGCTAAAATTGGATCATTTTCTACCATTGTTGCACCTAATATGCTAAAATCTTCATTACTTGTATTGATATTTTTACACAATTGATTTTGTAACATTTATTTGCTCTTCTATATCAATTTCAACATCTTTTTATGTGGCCCTTTGTAGTAGCTCCTTTTGCAATAACCTTTTTTAATTTTCTGTCACATACTTTTTTCGATGTTTTTTCATATTGTTGTTTTTATAAACGTTACGACGCTAAGCCGTAAAACTTCTCCATCTGCTCACTCCACAGCATCGGTATTTCTCTTAAATCAATCAATTTCAAATCTCTTGGCTGCTTTCCATTTACTATGTCTTCTTTAATCTTCGGCGCTAAATAATTTAACCTTAAAATTTGTTGTATTCGTCTTGTACCTATATTAATTTTGGTACTCAGCTCCTTCACACTTGCATATTTTCCCTCTTCTAGCTGACGTTTCCACAAATGAGCTCTTACCACTGCTTTCAGTAGCGCATTGTTTGTTTTTGCTTCTGGTTCTACTACTGTGCATTTGTTTCCTTTCTTTTTTAACCACATCGATATAAATTCTACCTTATCCTCTGAACTCATTTCTATTCCATCTTCTTTTACCATTACTCCTTTTATTAACTTTTTCACTACTTCTTTCTGTTTTCCAAAACTTAAATTTTGCCACTCTTCCGCTTTTTCTCCCAATTTTCCATATAGCTGCTCTGTCCTCCTAATTACTTCTTTTTCTACTTCTCCAGCAACTATTGTTCTATTTACTGATTCACAATTCTTTCCTCTTAAATGATTGTTGCATACGTAATATCGATATCTCTTATTCTCTTTTTTTGCATACGTCAACGTCATGTTTACATTACAGCTCTTGCACTTAATTATTCCCCTAAGTAGCGCTTCCTCGTATTTCGCCTTTCTATATGGTTGATTCTTTATCAATTCCTGCGCTTTTTGCCATTTTTCTCCCCCTATTATTGCTTCATGCTTTCCTTCATACTCTTTCTCATAATGTCTTATCTTTCCCATATATATTGGGTTTGTTATTATTCTTCTCACCGTCGCTTTTTTAAAGATATCTGCTTTCGTTCTGTAACCTTGACTATTTAGCTCCCTTGCTAGTTCTGCCATTGACTTCAGCTCCAAATATCTTTCAAATATATGCCTTACTACTTTCGCTTCTTTCTCATTTATTATTAATTCCTTATCTTTTACATCATATCCAAGCGGCAAAGTTCCTCCCATCCATAGACCTTGTTCCTTTGATGTCGCTATTTTATTTTTTACTCTCTCGACTATCATCTCTCTTTCTAGTTGTGCTGCACCTGATAACACTGTTTGTACAAATTTTCCCATTGGCGTATTATTGTCAAATATCTGCGTTACTGCTACAAAATTTACTCGATGCCTTCTAAAAAATGATGTTACTTCGATGCTGTCTTTTGTTTCCCTTGATAGTCTGTCTAGTGTGTACACTACTACACAATCTACTTCTCCTCCTTTAACATCTTCAAATAATTCCTTTATCGCTGGTCTTTCTAAATTTTTCCCTGAATAGCCACCATCATCGTACCTTTTTACCAATGCTACCCAGCCTTCTTTGCTCTTTACGTACTTCTCACATGCTACTCGTTGCGCATCTAAACTGTTAAACTTCTGCTGGAGAGTAGACCGGCGGAACTTCCCCACCAGTCTCTCGCAGAACTGTGCATGAAGTAGAGTGGGCAGCCAGCGAGTTACTTGTTAAGTACTTTTCCAACAACCCCTCTCCGAACCACGCATGATCGTTTCCGTATCACGTGGCTCTCCAATAATCTAACGTTTTAAGGAGTCACCATCATATTTTCCATATTGGATTTTCTTATGGCATTCATGACAAACAACAAGAGTCTTCCTCTGTCGTTCAATCATTCTCTTTTTCCATTTCGGTAGCTCAGTATTACGTTTACCTAGCAAATCAGCAAGTTTACGTACGTGATGTACTTCAATCTGCTCTTGTGATTTACATAATTCACAAGTTTGTGCCAATAGTCTTTGCTCTATTTCACTACGCTTATTCCATATTGGTATAAGGTTATCACTTATACTTACCCATTTATTCCATTTTAGTGACACAGCACCAAAGTGTGTAATTAATGGTATCTTTGATGGTAAACGATCTACTCTGACTTGGATGACTTTTCATTTTTCACCTTCGTCGTTTTCAATCATTGCACCAAATTTTCTATAAATTTTCCTGCAAGTTGTTTTGTATTTAGATGCTAAAGTCTTTACTAATGATACTTCCATCACATACTTCAAATAACTTAGTGTGTGAAGGTTGTAGGCCATTTTGTAATATTGTACAATTCCTCGATATTCAGTTTGATACTGAGCAACAATACTGTAAGCTGTATCAAGTGTACGTTGAGGTAAATGTATAGGCTTTCCACAACGCATATATTCAGAACACTTTTTCTGCTTTATATGATGTGGTACACGTAACCCAATACTACCGTTAATACATCGTTGTGTCCGATGATCATGTTTATCATCTGCATGCAAGACGTGTATTTTATAACCTAAAAAATTGGCTTTGCTATCACACGCGTGTGTAATAAGCGTTTTATCTTCATTAAGCATAAGTTTGAGCTCCTCATTGAGGAATTTAGCAATCTCATTTTTAATTTGTTCAGCTTCATTTTTTGGTCCTGCAAACCCTACCAGAATATCATCAGCATACCTAACATACCAAAGACGTCGATAATTTAGATCACAAGAATCCTTAGATGGCATACCCTGCACTAATTGACGCAGTTGTTTTGCTTGATCCCAGTTCCCTTGTTTTCTCATCATCGATACTTGCATGGTTAACCTTAAATATTTTGGATTTGTCTTTCTTCGCTTACCTCGGTTATTTGCTGGTATTAGTATATGTTCCACATGTTTATCTAACCGATCGAGTAATATGTTACTCAAAATTGGACCAATAATAGAACCTTGTGGTACCCCACTATGACTCTTATTGTACTTCCAATTTTCCATATATCCTGCTTTTAGCAGTCGATTGATTAGCTGAATAAAACGGTTATCTTGGAAGCTTTCACTCAGTATTTTCAACAACATAGTATGATCAATTGAGTCATAACATGCACTGAGATCTCCCTCTATAAACCATTTTGTACCTCTGCCTTTTTGCATTACTGCTCTTAATGCAGTGTGGCATCCACGCTTTGGTCGAAATCCATGTGAACATTCACTAAATTTAGGCTCATAGTAGGCTTCCAATATTAATCGGATTACTTCTTGAAGTAACTTATTTGACCATGTTGGCAATCCTAACGGCCTGCGTTTACCACTCTTCTTTAAAATATAGATACGTTTTACTGGTGTCCACCGATATCGCTCATAGCGTAAATCCTCTATGATTTTATCGATTTTCTCCAAAGACATACCATCAACTGTTTCAGTTGTCACACCTTCTGTCATAGCACCTTTATTACGACAAAGTTTGCCATACGCTCGAAGGTAAAGATCACGCTGATAAAGTAGGCGATATACGTTTTTAACCGGCAAATTTCTTTGTCCACGTTCACGTATAATGTTAAGTATTGTTTCAGCTTTCCGCATCTTGCGTACCTCCCAATTTCAACATTCAATTATCTGTCACCCTTTGCCCCGTATGTGGCTTTCCCACGCTCCCCGGTGATTCGTTACTTTCACGACTACTACGATGACTCCGTAACCATAGAACTCGCGTTCCTTAGGTCATCCCATGTTCCGTCACTAAGAACTGTTCTAGATCAACTTAGGTTTTCCATTCATCCTCTTAAATAAGTTCACTACTTATCGTTCTACAGCCAGAATGTCACACAAACGAAAGTTTAATCTGTGCTTACCGTAGACATGGGGTTTTAAATGCGATACCCATGGATGTGAAGTCCCACCCCTGAAGATTAGAATTCAAGCAGTTTAGCTTTAACCATATTGATCAGGTGTTGCAAGCCGTTATCTTACACATCTTCAGATAACTCTCGCTTTACATACATGCTCTTGTCCTCCTTCCCTTTCGGGTTAAAGTTAGTTGTTCACCTCGAGGCCATTTATTCTGAACCCCGCTTAGCTCTGCTAAGTATTTCTTAATGCGTACCACGGCGCACCCTCGCGACTCACACAGCTCCCATTATTCAGTCTTTTGACCTAAAGCTAGTGTCCAGTGGTAAAAAGTATTTGTCCCTTCTTTCCTCATTTTTCCTAGAAGTTGCCTCGCTAGTCTTCCATGATTTCGAAGCTTCTTATACTTTCTTCTGACCCACTTTTCTAGGTGCTGCTCTATGTTTCTCAGAGGTTTATATATCTCTTTCCTGTAAAACCTGCCATAGTACTGATACCAGCCTCTGACTATTGGATTTACTGTCTTTGATATTTCCTCTAATGTTTTGTGTGTATTTCGTAGTATTTTCCAGGACCTTATGGTTGTAGTAATATTTTTCTTGGCCTTGTTGCTAATTGCGGGAAGAAATGAAACAAAATGCTTTCCTATTTTATTTCTTGCTAACCTGGGTCTAAATGTGTAACCCAGAAAATCAAAACTTTGTTTAGGAAATTCATTTTTCCTATTGTCATCCTTGCAGTACACAATTTGTGTCTTTGCAGGATGTAATTTTAGCTTATACTCAGCCAGTCTTTCTTCAATTGCTACCCTCATAAATTCCGCCTGTCTACTACTCTTGCAGTGCACTATCGCATCATCTACATACCTCTCAAATGGTATTGTTGGGCACTTTCGTCTCATCCACTCATCAAATACATGATGCATAAATATGTTTGAGATCAGCGGGCTTATTGAACCTCCTTGCGGAACTCCTTTATCCCTAACTACCTTACTTCCATCTGCTTGCTGAATTGGCGCTTTCATCCATCTTTCAACATACAGTATGACCCATTTGCAGTCTGTGTGCCTTTTGATAGCTCGCAATGCCAACTCGTGGTCCAAATTGTCGAAAAATCCTGCTATATCAAGATCTATCGTCCAATCGTACCACCAGCATCTTTTCCTCGCAGTTCCTACCGCATCCAGTGCAGATTTGTTTGGTCTATAACCATATGAATCTTCATGAAACTTCGGGTCTACTAACGGTTCTAGATACATTGTAGCTGCTGTCTGCGCTATCCTGTCCGATACTGAAGGGACACATAAAATTCTTTGTCCCCCTTCTGTACCTTTTGGTATTGCTACAGCTTCTACAGGCTCTGGAAAATAACTTCCAGATGACATTCGATTCCATAGCTTGTACAGATTATCTTTTAGATTTTCTTCAAACTTTGTTATCGTAACCTCATCTACACCAGCAGCACCCTTATTTTTCGATACTTGTTTATAAGCTCTCCAAATAACTTGCTTCGGTATATCAAAAGACTTTGTTTTACTCATTAACTCCTCCCTTTCGGTTGATAAATAATTAAAACTGAATAACTCAGCCCCTTCGCTCCATTTCCATTACAGAAATTTCTTCACTACTACGAGCTGATCCGCCCCTGTTCTTCGCATCGGTACTCTCATCCTTGAAGTTTAGCTTCTTGGATTTCTCCCTTATCATCGAAATGACAGGTTCCCGCAGTTCTACACAATAGCCCAAAATGGATCCGCGCCACCTATATGCCGGACGCCATCTATCCAGTAAACAAGTTTCCGATAGATTTATCCCAGGTTAGGCTAGAACACCTGGTTTTGACATCTTCTATGAAGTTTCGACACTTCATCAGTGGTTCATTTGCATTCGCCTCTCCATTTTACACATGACGCATAATTGCGCCTTTTCCATAACGCTCACTACCATGGCTCTTTACCAAAGCAGCTTATGGCTGTTTGAAGCCTGCTCTTGTAAACCGGCTCCGAGGGACCTACCCTCATCTATTGTGCAGCTTCAACTGATCGCTTCTACGGCACACCTAGCCCAGAAAGTCAGCCAACTAAAGAAGAAAATGGTCAAGGCTGGTTTGCATGGAGCCTAGGAAAGGTTAAGTCGGCAATTACTGAAGTAGTAGTGATAGGTGCTGATATTACTAAACCATATTGTGCTAAAGTAACTAAGGCACTTGCCACCTAACTTGAATATGTAGACAGCGGTGTGCACCGTCGTTAACTAAAGATAATCCCATCCAGGAGAAATAGTTTTTACACTATTTCTCCTCTTTAGCATCAACCCTCAAAAAAACCGGCGTAGGTTTAGGCAATGTTATGCCTGAACTTACGCACGCGTCGCACAAAGATTTTAAATCTCGTTGTTCTTTCGGAATTTGCAGTTGATTTAGTATCATCTCTGCTGACTTGGGAACGATTGGCTGCAATAAAATGCCTATTATCCTGATATATTCCAGTAACTTGTAAATTACTAAATTCATGCGCTCTCTGTCAGTTTTGCTTAGTGTCCAGGGTGCACTTTTGTCTATGTAGGCATTTGCTTCAGAAGAGATGTTGATGATTAGAAGTATGATATGGTTAAATTCATACTTTGATAGGTGATTCATCACTTGATCGAGTATAGCTTTGCAACCTGGAAGACTTTCTTCACCTTTAAGTAGGCTTTGATCGATTGTTGGTACAATTCCAGAACATTGCTTGTGTAAAAATGAAATTGTTCTTTGTACTAAATTGCCTATGTTGTTTGCCAGTTCTGAATTTATCCGGCTGATCATATTTTTCTTACTAAAGTTGCCATCTTGGCCGAAGCTTGCTTCCCTGAGGAGAAAATAGCGTAGCTGATCAACACCAAACTCTTGAGCGAGGCCAATTGGATCTATGACATTACCAAGGGACTTGGATATTTTCTCTCCCTCGTTCAACCACCAACCATGAACTGCAATTTGTTTTGGCAGTGGCAGGTCTGCTGCAAGGAGAATCGCTGGCCAATATACAGCATGAAAGCGCAATATGTCTTTACCGATTACATGAACGTTGAAAGAGTTGTCAGCTAGGTTTGCAGCGCTTGACACTGGAATCTGCGTTTTCCCTTGGTTTGGTGTCATTCCAGTGCTTGACACTGGAATCTGTGTTTCTGGTTCTGCCCAAAACCTCTTATATTCCTCACCTTCAGTACTAGGGAAACCTATTGATGTAAGATAATTGGTTAATGCATCTATCCAGACATAGATTACGTGTTTGTCATTACCTGGTACTTTTATTCCCCAGTTAAAACTAGTGCGAGAGATTGAGAGGTCAATGAGCCCTGATCTTACAAACGATATCACTTCATTTCTTCTGCTCTCAGGAAAGATAAAACTTGGCTGATTTTCATAGAGTTCCAGTAATTTTTCTTGCCAGTTTGATAAGCGAAAAAAGTAACTCTCTTCTTTTATCCACTGGACCTCAGCACCTGTTGGTGCTTTGCCATCTATCAGCTCTGACTCCTGATAAAATGCTTCATCACGAACTGAATACCAACCCGAATAGGAATCCAAATATATTTGCCCTCTCTCTTCAAGTCTATTCCATAAAGCTATAACTGCTTTTTTGTGACGTTCCTCCGTAGTGCGAATAAAATCGTCATACTCAAAATTCATGAACTTAGCCAATTCTTTAAATGAAACGCTCACTTCATCTGTAAATTCTTTTGGCTGCATTTCCTTTGCTTTAGCTGCTTTTTCTATTTTTTGTCCATGTTCATCTGTACCAGTGGTAAATTTGACATTTTTCCCAGCTAGTTTCATGAACCTTGCCACCACGTCACACAAGAGAGAAGTGTATGCATGACCAATATGCGGCTTATCGTTTACGTAATATACTGGCGTGGTGATGTAAAAGTTCTCGAATTGTTCCATGGTTTAGCATTTTGATAAAAATCAACTGAGTTAATTATAGTATTAAAAAGGCAGTAATAAATAAATATTGATTGGGTTAAGCATAATTTTTGAAAAAAGCTATTTACTGAAATTTTATTAAAATAAGAAACAATCAGGCATGATTATTGAAAGAACAATGAGAAATTTTCTTGTAATTCTATTTATAGTTTTCTATGCATTTGATGCACACGCTGATGGAGCAACAGATGTAATGTGTAATGTAATAGGTTACGTTCATGGAATAGGTGGACCAATGATTACAGTGGTAATAATTGGTTCAAGCTTACTTGCAATATTTGGCAGAATGCCTTGGCCTGCACTTTTCGCACTGGGTATGTTTGTTGCTGTGTTTTTTGGTGCTCCTCAAATTGTAACAAAGGTAACAGAAAAAGAAGTTTGTTGTCTTTTTAAAGGTCAAACCTTGGAGAATGGAAAGTGTGTTGCTGCTCCTGGATATGAACGTGTAGGTACAGGTTATGCTTGTCGTTCCGGTTGGGCGCTAACTAATAAAGGCTACTGTATAAAAGCTGGCCAAGATCCTTCAAAGTATTGGAAGTGAAAATGGTGCTTTTATAGAGTTAAATCTAACAAACCGCAGAGTATATAATTAACATCCACGCCTTTAGTTAGATTCCACTCACGCTTTATTACGTTGTACTCCATGCCAGCCATGTTTTGCAGCGTTACATTATTTTCTCTTAAGTGATTTGCAATTTCTGACGGTCTGAGAAATTTATTCCAGTTATGTGTACCTTTTGGCAGCCAATTTAATATGTACTCTGCACCAATTATTGCAAGACAAAAGGATTTAATAGTTCTATTTATTGTGGATATAAAGATTAACCCCTCCGGTTTTAGCAGTTCTATCGCTTTTTTCATGAAAAGCTCTAAATTATCCACATGTTCAACTACTTCCATCAGCAGAACCACGTCGTACTTCTTGTCATTGCTTAGCTCTTCAATGCTGGTGTGTATATATTCTATATTTAACCCTACTTTTTTTGCATGTGAATGCGCTACTTTTATGTTTTCTTCACATACATCTATTCCCACAACGTTAATGCCAACGCGTGCCATTGACTCTGACAAAATGCCACCACCGCATCCAACATCAAGCAATGATAATTCTTTCAAATTGCATTTTTTTAACTCTTTTATTTTCTCAATAATGTAAGATACTCTAACAGGATTCATTATGTGCAATGGTTTGAATTTGCCGTTCTCATCCCACCACTGGCCTGCCATTTTAGCGAATTTTGATATTTCATCTTCGTTATAAGTTTTTGTTTTTTTTTTCTTAGAGGTTATATTGCTGAGTTTATCAAGGCGTTTTTTATGTCTGCTTTCTTTTGAAAATTCTGTTTCGAGGAATTGTTTGACTATGTCTTTTGCTAATCCACTCGCAGTAAATCCTGCACCAAGACACAGTACATTTGCGTTGCCATGCTCGCGAGCTAATTTTGCGATCTCAACACTGTTACATAAAGCAGCGTAGATTCCTTCAAAACGATTTGCCACAGTACTCATGCCCAAACCTGTACCACAAATTAATATCCCATAATTTGCTTTTTTGCTTGTTATATCTTCTACAACTTTAACAGCATAGTTTGGGTAATCTACACACTTTTGCTTAGCAGTGCAGCCTTGATCTACTACTCTGTAACCTAGGGCTTCCAGGTAAGGTTTTATTTCTGATTTTAATTCATAACCAGCATGATCTGAGGCAATTGATACTATACCTAACATATAAGAAATAAGGACATTTTATATGGGTTTGAACTTTCTGTCAAGTCATTCAATGCTTCTGACCTTTTGGGAGTTCTAAAGCTATAGCTAAGGTTTTCCTACGTCATACCGCAATTCATTCCACAACTGTACGAACATTGTGATTTGAGAATAATCTCCGCCAGGAAGGGTGTCATCCCAGTGCTTTGGCACTGAGATCCAGAAAACTTAATTTTAAATAAGTACACCAGATAGCTGTATAATAAGAACTGGATTCCAGTGTCAAGCACTGGAATGACACCTTCTGTATAAATATTAAGAAATTTACCAAACGAAAAAAAAGGCAAAAGAAGCCCCGTGGTTGGCTAATTACTTACATTATACTTTCAAGTATGGCGTTTTTTTATTCTAAACACTTAATAACCGCGATTTAGCTGCTTTTAAGCCGCAACTAATCTAAATTATAAACGTTAAGAAATTTACTAAACAGAAAAAAAGGCAAAAGAAACCCTAGGGTAGCTAGTTATTCACTATCCATTTTTTAAGTTGGCGTTTTTTAATGTTTTAAATGCTTTATAAGCGTATTTCAGCTTGTGTAGGTCAAAACCCGGAAATTTGATAAAGACATAAGGTGCACATAGTGCAAAAAATTAAACATGAGACGCCAGATACGTTGAGTTTTTTTGTCATTTAATCTGTACAGAGAAGATAAATAAATAGCTTCAGTTTCATGATAAGGGCGCTGGCGAGGTTTGTCAAGGAAGTTTTTTGTTTCTGTGGGCTACCTGGATGACAGGATTGCTCTTGAATTTGTATAGCTACATTGTCGGTAAATCCAAATTGCTTTAGTTATAGAAATAAATTTCGAGTCAGATGTGTATAAATTCTATATAATTTTTATCCTACTACTAATTTAACAAGATGGATCATATAGATATTATAAAATCAAAATTATTATTATCCGACCTAGTAGGTAAAAAAGTCAGATTAATAAAAAGAGGAGATAGTTTTGTTGGGCTCTGTCCATTTCATAACGAAAAAACCCCATCTTTTTCGGTGAGCAATACTAAGGGGTTATATTACTGTTTTGGTTGCTTGGCTAGTGGTGATGCATTTGAATTTATTTCACAAACTGAAGGATTAAGCTTTAAAGAAGCATTGGAAAAATTAGCATCGGTTACAGGTGTTGAACTGCCCAAAAATCTTAGTATTACAAAAGAGGACAATAAACTATTTTTAGCGCTTGATTTAGCTGCAAATTGGTTTGCACAAAAAAATCAAGGTGTTGTAGATTATTTAAAGCAGCGTAAGATTTTACCTAAAATCATAGATAAATTTAAGATAGGTTATGCACCAAGCTCTGGTTTGAAAGAGTATTTAAACTCTTCAGGTATTGAAGACAAAATTTTAATTGATATTGGATTAGTAAACAAAAATTTTCATGATTATTTTTATGACCGGCTGATATTTCCTATACAGAGCATTGCAGGGAGAGTTATTGGTTTTGGCGGACGTGCGCTAAGTTCTGAGCAACAGCCGAAATATTTAAACAGTCCAGAGAGTCAGCTCTTCAAGAAGAGGGAGAATTTATACGGATTAAACTTTGCTTTAAGCGAAATACGTAAAAAACAGCACATACTCGTTGTTGAAGGATATATGGACGCTATAGCGCTACATCAAGCGGGAATTAGTAATGCAGTTGCTCCGCTTGGTACCGCAATTTCTGCAGAACAGATAAAAAATCTATGGAGATTTGCTAAAGAAATCTCCATCTGTATGGATGGCGATAGTGCTGGACGTCATGCTGCTACTCGAGTTGCAGAACTTGCTCTGCTAATATTAGAGCCTGGATACACGTTAAAGTTTGTGACTTTGCCGAGTAATAAAGATCCATACGATATATGTAACGAACTGGAATACAAGAAAGAAGACGTGTTGACTGCTCTTGACCATTCAACAAAACTGCATTCTGAATATTTATGGCATCACATAATCGATAGCAATTTGCAAAATTATGAAAAACTTGCTCCGGAAAAATATTCAATTCTTGAGCACAAGTTCATGGAATATGTAAATACTATTAGCAACAGCAGTATTAGAAGGTATTACAGAGATTATTTTTACAATAAGGCTAGTGAACTAAGAAGTAGCTTCAAAAAACAGATTTTTAATAGTAAAACTAGAGCAACAAAAGGTGAGTATCTTCATAACAAGTCTCCAGAGCTAATTGAAGCAGAGCAAAATCAGGCCGTAATTTTGCGTATAGCCGTAGAATTTCCTGAAATCTTGAACCGTCCTATATTTTTTGAGCAATTTTCTCATTTTGAATTTACTAATGAGATGAAAAGATTACAACAGCGTATAATTGATGTAATAAGTAACAAAAGCAACCTCGATAAAGAGGCTTTGTTACAAGAATTGAAACAGTTTAACGTTATAAAGTATGTATTTGAAAAAACTAGTGTACTAAATAGCCAACTGAACGAGAGAAAATCTGCAGAAATTGTGTGGAATAATATAGTGTTACTAAAAGAGTTAAATGCATTACGAAAAGAAAGAACCGAAGCGAGGCTGAGCGGTAATCTTGACTTAGAGGAAAGGTTGATAGAACAAATAAAGCAAATAGAAAGCAGTATACAAGAAATGCAAATGGAGTTTATTGAAAAGTAGATATCGTCTCGTTAGTCAACAAGAAAATTACAAAATAAGACAATATTTTACATAAGATTGAAATTTTTAACTAATTAAGCCTTCCTCTAACAGCTTTGCCCTGTAGTTTTTGATATGGTTAGGATCACTTGAAAATGTATAATTTTTGTAGTTAGCTCTGCTGTGCATATAAAGTTTACTATTGACTTTTATCACATTATCTCACATTATCTCACATAATATGCATGTGAGAAGAATATGAACTGGAAGAATTTTCGTCTTAGTACGCGTCTCAACCTAGAAGGGCCTGTAATTGAGCAAGTGTACGAGTTAATTACTGCAGTTGATAGTGTTAAAAATAGCTGGCAGATAACGAAAAAACTACTACCACAAACAATTGAAAGATTAACTCATTCAGTTATTGTTACATCTTCTGGCGCTTCTAACCGTATTGAAGGAAATCGTCTAACCGATAAAGAAGTTGAGGATCTATATAAAAACCTACGTGTCAAAAAATTTAAAAATAGAGATGAGCAAGAAATTGCTGGCTACTTAGAAATGCTTACACTAATATTTCATGATTATACGGATATTCCAATTAGTGAGTCATCAATATTGCACATTAACAACCAGATGCTACTTTATAGTGAAAAAGATTTGTATCATAGAGGAAAATACAAAGCAAGTTCTAATAGAGTTGAGGCAAAAGATCAGAATGGAAAAGTTGTTGGTATAATTTTTGATCCCACACCACCTTACCTTGTTAGAAAGGAAGTACAAGAGCTTATTGATTGGTATCACTGGTCCTTAAATAATAAATTTAAGCATCCTCTTATTATTATTGCTAACTTTGTTTTTGAGTATCTGGCAATACACCCTTTTCAAGATGGGAATGGCAGAACTAGTAGATTGATGACTAATTTAATGCTGTTGCAGCAGGGTTATGATTTTGTATCTATTGTATCACATGAAAAGATAATTGAAACTAACAAACTTGATTACTATTTAGCGCTTAATAAAACACAAAGTAGCTGGAAAAGTGGCAAAGAAGATATTTCCCCGTGGTTAATATTTTTTCTTAATGTACTCAAAACGCAAGCAAATGAGGCGCATTATATTCTTGAGAGGGAGAATACTGAATATTTATTATCAAGAAAACAATTGTTCTTCTGGGAATGGGCACTTAGCCTTGCAGATAAAGAATTTAGTAGAAAAGATGCTATAGAAGCTCTAGGATTTCCTCCAAGAACAGTAGAGGCAATTACAAAGAAACTGCTAGGGATGAAATACTTACAGCGTCTTGGAGAAGGCAAAGCCACTAGATATAAAGTTATTATTTAAAAGTTTTAGTATGTTTTTCGAGATTTTTTTAAATCCAGTCTTATGCACAACTTTGTTTGCAATTTTATTCGATTAAAAATTGCATTTTAGCAATAAAAAACTTACTTATTGTAGGAAAATCTTGTGTTTGTTCTCATATAAAACTATTTATGGAGTGACAATGGTACATGTATTATACTTACATTTCTGATTCGAAAATTTATGCAGTTGTTTCTAACAAGATTGATCAACAAATTCTATTGTTTAAAGATGAGAAATAAAGTAATCATCATTTCCAGTATTGCTTTTATTCTACTGTTTTTTATCAGCAGTGCATTTTTAAAAAAAGATCAGGCGGTTCATAGCGATAATGCAACTAGTAGCTTTTCAGTAAAAACTCAAGAATGTGCGCCGCAAAACCGCACTATATATTTAAATTTTTCTGGTACAGTAAATCCCTTACATAGAGCTAGCCTTGTCTCAAAAATAAGTGGTAAGATTATTGCTATTTATTTACCTGATGGTGAAAAGGTAAAAAGAGATGATGTAGTGTTAAAGATAGAAGATTATGACAGGATTGAGCAAGCTCAGAAAGCCAAAGCTTTATTAAAGCAGCGTGAAATTGAGTATGATTCCTCTCACAAACTGAATAAAAAAGGCTATGGGGCACAAATACAAGTAGAAGCAGCTTTTACTGCGTTACAAAGTGCAAAAGCTGACCTAAAAAGGCTAGAATTGGATTTAGAAAATACTGCAGTCACATCTCCTATAGATGGTTATATTGATAAAATCAATGCAAACGAAGGGGATTTTGTTAATGCTGGGCAAAAAATAGCTGACGTGGTTAATTTCGATCAAATTCTTGTAGTGTTATACGTTTCGGAAAATGAAGTAAATAAAATAGAGCTAGGCAGCACAGCTCAAATTAATTTGCTGGACGGAAAAGAATTGGCAGGTGAAGTAAGTTTTATTAGTAAAATTGCTGAGCCTAAAACTGGGTCTTATAGGGTAGAAGTAAAGGTAACTAATAATAAAATGATATCCTTGCAGGGACTAACTGCCAACGTAAGGCTACCTTCAGGCGAAAGATTTGCATATAAAGTTCCTTCTTCAGCCCTGAGCTTAAGTGACGAGGGTGCTCTTGGAATAAAGATTGTTGATGACAATAATTATGTAGTATTTGCACCAATAGAAATTGTTGATCATGAGAGCGATGGGGTTTGGATAGTAGCAAATAACGAAGATAAACCCATAAAGTTAATAGTATTGGGCCACCTATTTGTTAAGCCTGGTGATAAGGTTTAAGACATAAGATCCTTTGACCTTACCCAGAAAAAGTGGAGAGAAAGTGTGGAATGTTTTTTACAAAAAGAATGATGCATCAAATTGTTCTGGAATGCAATAGTTAATAGTGACGTTGTTTGTTATAAAAAATTTCTATGTATTCAAATATTGCAGTTCTAGTTTGTTGAGCAGAGTGTTGTGAAGTATCAATAAGTATTTCTCTTTTCAATGAGCTAAAGAAGCTTTCTGCAACAGAATTGTCGTAACAACAGCCTTTATTACTCATCTATATTCTTTACAGCTAAGAGATATTGATACCCTTGCGCAGTATATTGTGAACCTTGGTCACTGTGCAGCAGTAGATTTTTAACAGGTTTACGCCTATTAATGGCCATTAATAAAGAGTTCATAACCAATTGTTTATTTATTGCACTACTCATTAACTACCATACGTGAGAATTATTGCTGCCAAATATAGCCATCCCTCCTTGGTTTTGATGTAAGTAATCCCATACTTTATTTGGTTGATCAACAATAAAGTTTTGATCTAGTATATTGGGAGCTACAGCTCTATTATCTGTTTGTTGTTTTTTAATTTTAAACTTTCTTCTCAGTATAGCCCTGATGTCATTTTTCTGCATAATACTTTGCACCGTTTTCAAATTGCAACTTTTACCCAAAGCCTTCAATTCAGCATGAATTTTAGGAGCTCCATATCTACATTTAGAAACTTGATATATTTTTTGAATAGCTTCGAGTAGCTCTTTATTTGCTGATTCTCTACTGCTTATTTTTCTTGTGGTCCACTTATAGTAGCCACTAGCAGAAAATCCTACATAATTCCTGTACTTTATAGCAGTTACTATGCTCTTTTATAAAAAAATATTTTACTCTTTTTGACTGGCCAGGGCTTTTTTTTAAATGTCTCTTTCCCTTGTTACTCTTGCTTTGTAAATCAAACCTCTCTTTGTCATAAGGTGCTACATCTGGAAATGCATTTGCCGCTGACTTTTTTTCGTTATATTTCTTCATCCATTTTCCTAATACACTATCCCTTATTCCTAGATCTCTTGCTACTTTTGCAACTGGTTGACCTACCTTTCTTTGTTCATTTGCCAGTTTAACAGCTTCCAATTTGAATTCTGCTGTATATTCTCTTACCATTTGGAGAGTAGACCGGCGGAACTTCCCCACCAGTCTCTCGCAGAACTGTGCATGAAGTAGAGTGGGCAGCCAGCGAGTTACTTGTTAAGTACTTTTCCAACAACCCCTCTCCGAACCACGCATGATCGTTTCCGTATCACGTGGCTCTCCAATAATCTAACGTTTTAAGGAGTCACCATCATATTTTCCATATTGGATTTTCTTATGGCATTCATGACAAACAACAAGAGTCTTCCTCTGTCGTTCAATCATTCTCTTTTTCCATTTCGGTAGCTCAGTATTACGTTTACCTAGCAAATCAGCAAGTTTACGTACGTGATGTACTTCAATCTGCTCTTGTGATTTACATAATTCACAAGTTTGTGCCAATAGTCTTTGCTCTATTTCACTACGCTTATTCCATATTGGTATAAGGTTATCACTTATACTTACCCATTTATTCCATTTTAGTGACACAGCACCAAAGTGTGTAATTAATGGTATCTTTGATGGTAAACGATCTACTCTGACTTGGATGACTTTTCGTTTTTCACCTTCGTCGTTTTCAATCATTGCACCAAATTTTCTATAAATTTTCCTGCAAGTTGTTTTGTATTTAGATGCTAAAGTCTTTACTAATGATACTTCCATCACATACTTCAAATAACTTAGTGTGTGAAGGTTGTAGGCCATTTTGTAATATTGTACAATTCCTCGATATTCAGTTTGATACTGAGCAACAATACTGTAAGCTGTATCAAGTGTACGTTGAGGTAAATGTATAGGCTTTCCACAACGCATATATTCAGAACACTTTTTCTGCTTTATATGATGTGGTACACGTAACCCAATACTACCGTTAATACATCGTTGTGTCCGATGATCATGTTTATCATCTGCATGCAAGACGTGTATTTTATAACCTAAAAAATTGGCTTTGCTATCACACGCGTGTGTAATAAGCGTTTTATCTTCATTAAGCATAAGTTTGAGCTCCTCATTGAGGAATTTAGCAATCTCATTTTTAATTTGTTCAGCTTCATTTTTTGGTCCTGCAAACCCTACCAGAATATCATCAGCATACCTAACATACCAAAGACGTCGATAATTTAGATCACAAGAATCCTTAGATGGCATACCCTGCACTAATTGACGCAGTTGTTTTGCTTGATCCCAGTTCCCTTGTTTTCTCATCATCGATACTTGCATGGTTAACCTTAAATATTTTGGATTTGTCTTTCTTCGCTTACCTCGGTTATTTGCTGGTATTAGTATATGTTCCACATGTTTATCTAACCGATCGAGTAATATGTTACTCAAAATTGGACCAATAATAGAACCTTGTGGTACCCCACTATGACTCTTATTGTACTTCCAATTTTCCATATATCCTGCTTTTAGCAGTCGATTGATTAGCTGAATAAAACGGTTATCTTGGAAGCTTTCACTCAGTATTTTCAACAACATAGTATGATCAATTGAGTCATAACATGCACTGAGATCTCCCTCTATAAACCATTTTGTACCTCTGCCTTTTTGCATTACTGCTCTTAATGCAGTGTGGCATCCACGCTTTGGTCGAAATCCATGTGAACATTCACTAAATTTAGGCTCATAGTAGGCTTCCAATATTAATCGGATTACTTCTTGAAGTAACTTATTTGACCATGTTGGCAATCCTAACGGCCTGCGTTTACCACTCTTCTTTAAAATATAGATACGTTTTACTGGTGTCCACCGATATCGCTCATAGCGTAAATCCTCTATGATTTTATCGATTTTCTCCAAAGACATACCATCAACTGTTTCAGTTGTCACACCTTCTGTCATAGCACCTTTATTACGACAAAGTTTGCCATACGCTCGAAGGTAAAGATCACGCTGATAAAGTAGGCGATATACGTTTTTAACCGGCAAATTTCTTTGTCCACGTTCACGTATAATGTTAAGTATTGTTTCAGCTTTCCGCATCTTGCGTACCTCCCAATTTCAACATTCAATTATCTGTCACCCTTTGCCCTGTATGTGGCTTTCCCACGCTCCCCGGTGATTCGTTACTTTCACGACTACTACGATGACTCCGTAACCATAGAACTCGCGTTCCTTAGGTCATCCCATGTTCCGTCACTAAGAACTGTTCTAGATCAACTTAGGTTTTCCATTCATCCTCTTAAATAAGTTCACTACTTATCGTTCTACAGCCAGAATGTCACACAAACGAAAGTTTAATCTGTGCTTACCGTAGACATGGGGTTTTAAATGCGATACCCATGGATGTGAAGTCCCACCCCTGAAGATTAGAATTCAAGCAGTTTAGCTTTAACCATATTGATCAGGTGTTGCAAGCCGTTATCTTACACATCTTCAGATAACTCTCGCTTTACATACATGCTCTTGTCCTCCTTCCCTTTCGGGTTAAAGTTAGTTGTTCACCTCGAGGCCATTTATTCTGAACCCCGCTTAGCTCTGCTAAGTATTTCTTAATGCGTACCACGGCGCACCCTCGCGACTCACACAGCTCCCATTATTCAGTCTTTTGACCTAAAGCTAGTGTCCAGTGGTAAAAAGTATTTGTCCCTTCTTTCCTCATTTTTCCTAGAAGTTGCCTCGCTAGTCTTCCATGATTTCGAAGCTTCTTATACTTTCTTCTGACCCACTTTTCTAGGTGCTGCTCTATGTTTCTCAGAGGTTTATATATCTCTTTCCTGTAAAACCTGCCATAGTACTGATACCAGCCTCTGACTATTGGATTTACTGTCTTTGATATTTCCTCTAATGTTTTGTGTGTATTTCGTAGTATTTTCCAGGACCTTATGGTTGTAGTAATATTTTTCTTGGCCTTGTTGCTAATTGCGGGAAGAAATGAAACAAAATGCTTTCCTATTTTATTTCTTGCTAACCTGGGTCTAAATGTGTAACCCAGAAAATCAAAACTTTGTTTAGGAAATTCATTTTTTCCTATTGTCATCCTTGCAGTACACAATTTGTGTCTTTGCAGGATGTAATTTTAGCTTATACTCAGCCAGTCTTTCTTCAATTGCTACCCTCATAAATTCCGCCTGTCTACTACTCTTGCAGTGCACTATCGCATCATCTACATACCTCTCAAATGGTATTGTTGGGCACTTTCGTCTCATCCACTCATCAAATACATGATGCATAAATATGTTTGAGATCAGCGGGCTTATTGAACCTCCTTGCGGAACTCCTTTATCCCTAACTACCTTACTTCCATCTGCTTGCTGAATTGGCGCTTTCATCCATCTTTCAACATACAGTATGACCCATTTGCAGTCTGTGTGCCTTTTGATAGCTCGCAATGCCAACTCGTGGTCCAAATTGTCGAAAAATCCTGCTATATCAAGATCTATCGTCCAATCGTACCACCAGCATCTTTTCCTCGCAGTTCCTACCGCATCCAGTGCAGATTTGTTTGGTCTATAACCATATGAATCTTCATGAAACTTCGGGTCTACTAACGGTTCTAGATACATTGTAGCTGCTGTCTGCGCTATCCTGTCCGATACTGAAGGGACACATAAAATTCTTTGTCCCCCTTCTGTACCTTTTGGTATTGCTACAGCTTTTACAGGCTCTGGAAAATAACTTCCAGATGACATTCGATTCCATAGCTTGTACAGATTATCTTTTAGATTTTCTTCAAACTTTGTTATCGTAACCTCATCTACACCAGCAGCACCCTTATTTTTCGATACTTGTTTATAAGCTCTCCAAATAACTTGCTTCGGTATATCAAAAGACTTTGTTTTACTCATTAACTCCTCCCTTTCGGTTGATAAATAATTAAAACTGAACAACTCAGCCCCTTCGCTCCATTTCCATTACAGAAATTTCTTCACTACTACGAGCTGATCCGCCCCTGTTCTTCGCATCGGTACTCTCATCCTTGAAGTTTAGCTTCTTGGATTTCTCCCTTATCATCGAAATGACAGGTTCCCGCAGTTCTACACAATAGCCCAAAATGGATCCGCGCCACCTATATGCCGGACGCCATCTATCCAGTAAACAAGTTTCCGATAGATTTATCCCAGGTTAGGCTAGAACACCTGGTTTTGACATCTTCTATGAAGTTTCGACACTTCATCAGTGGTTCATTTGCATTCGCCTCTCCATTTTACACATGACGCATAATTGCGCCTTTTCCATAACGCTCACTACCATGGCTCTTTACCAAAGCAGCTTATGGCTGTTTGAAGCCTGCTCTTGTAAACCGGCTCCGAGGGACCTACCCTCATCTATTGTGCAGCTTCAACTGATCGCTTCTACGGCACACCTAACCTCCAACATCCTTGCTAATAAACCCTCACTAAAACTGCCGAAAAGACTTTATAAGTTAATATTCTAAATCTCAATATTTTATGGTGCAGGTTTTTATTTTTAAAACATTATACTTTGTGTAGGGTATAACTACACGCATCAAAGTGAAAGAAAAGCAAAATGATGAAGAAAATGAAAGTTTAAGTTTCCTTCAACGACTCAAGGAGAGAATTTATGCTTTAAAGCCTGTATTAGCAAGAGCCTTAATCACTAAATGAACAATGTCACGCAGAGTTTCATCCTCAATTTTTCTATATTCTCTTACTAATCGGGATATTTCTTCGCTGCCCACATCACTATGGAAAGCCTTATCATGTAAATCCTCAGAGATTTTTGTAAAAAAATATGACATATCAACTGACAAAGCTTCTGCCAATTTATACAACCTATCAACTATAAGCCTTACCTCCCCAGTTTCATATCCTTGTATATGTTGAAATGAAATTCCAAGCTTTTTTCCTAAATCTCTTTGACTAAAACCACACATTAACCTTCTTTTCCTTATTCTTTCACCTATTTGTTTATCAATAGGGTACTGTTCAGCTTGCACAATCATTTATTAATATCTTAATTTATATATCAAAGCAATACTAACTCTCATTGTAACTTTGAGAAAAAGATTTTACTAATATATAAACCGCACTACGTAACCTTTTGCTCTTAATCTCATTATATCCTTTGACTAGCTTTAACACCTCTTCATCGTAAACTTCATGTGAGCCGGCATGCACATCAGTAAAAAAGTTAGCAACATCAATCGATAGGGCTTTTGCTAAATCATATAATCTACTAGCCAAAACACAATTTGAGCCATTTTCGTACCTTTGTATCTGTCTATATGAGACACCTATTCTTTTTCCCAATTCGGCCTGCGTTAAACCATGATCTAGCCTTAATTGTTTTATCTTTTTACCTAATTGCACTTTCCACCTCTTATTCAAATTTACAACAAATTTTATGAAAAAGCTAGCAAAGTAATTGCTTTAATAATTTCTGCCTCTCGCTAATTAAATCGTTTGGCCTTAAGTATTTTTTCTCAATTTCCCTCATCTCTTTTTCTCGTTCTGCAATGCTATTTCGTATTACTTCAGCCGAGTATCTGCTTTTGCCACATGCAAACTCTGATCTTAATCTTCTAACCTTATATTCGAGCTCAGCAAATCTTTCATGCTGCTCAAGAAGCTCTATCATGTGTTTGATTTTAGAATTTAGCTTTTTTTCCTCAACATCTCTCACAATAAAAGAAAGCAGAAGCTTATCTATTTGGTAATCAATATTTGGTTGAGTAGCAAATAGATTGATCATAGCTTTTACATCAGTAGGATTTGCAACTAATAAGCTAAAATTACTACATAGAAAATTATAGAACTTTATCGTCTTCATAAGATAGTTTTTCATATCTTGTGATAATTGTAATTCTTTGTGAATTCCTGACAGCAATATTTTCAATTCTTCCAAGTATTCTACATCAAAATTACCTACTTCTGTAGGTAAAAGGATCATTAGCAGCTTTTTTAAAAGCTCAACATCATTTGATTTTACTGCATTATAAAGAGCTTTTTCTTTATCTTCTTTTAAATCATAAAGCTCTGACGAGTTATCTATGCTGAATAGATATTCAGTATTTCCTTGAGGAGAGTAGATTAAAATGTCCACTTCTCTTAGCGGGTGGTCATCATTAAACTTTTCTAGTAACTGCTTATCGGTGGTTTCCTCTATTGCTACAGCAGCTTTACTGATCTTTTTCAGTTCAGAAACATTATCTCTTGAATTTTCAAGTATGTCTTTAGCCTTGTCTAGCAGCTGCTCATATAGAATTATTTTTTCTTCATTATCTAGTAGCTGACAATGCTTCTTCAACTTTTCAGTGGAGTAAGACAAGAGATCCATTTCTTTCAGTTTTACAATCACAATACCCAACTTTGATTGAAATTGAAATAATTTTTACAAGATGTGTTTTTCTAGTGTAAATGCCCGTAAAACTTGTTATTATAACATACAGTAAATTAATAAGTCGTACAATATTAACAATTAAATAATATTTATCACGATATGATCGAATAGTAATGAAATTAAGTGAGGGTTACAATGAAAAAAATAAATGGTAAAAAATTGCCTAGTAAAATGTTAAAAGCGGTAGAGCGAATAGCAAAAGAAGGGTTATTACCTAATTTTATAAAAGCTGCTCCAACAGCGAATAAAAAGATTAGTAAATTACCTGTCTTAACATATCCTGAGGAGCTCAATCCATTTCGATCAGCTTTATGCAGGACAAGACTAAGTGAGTATGAAAATATGAAACTAAATGAATTCCTGGAAAAAGCTATTGCAGCTAAAAATATAAACGAGTTAAGTAAAGTTATCGATGAAGCTTTGGACTTAGGAATAAGAATAAATGCTGCCAATGAAAATGGCTTTGGCTTCGCTAACGTTACAATGTTTAAGATGTATCGTGATGAATTCAAAGGGAATAAACAAGAGGATATAATCAGGAAGTTAGCATTAAATGGAGCAGATTTTAATGTACAAGTTGATAAGAAAATAACTGAAATTCATCAAAAGGTGCAAAAAGAAATTGAGCCACAAATATATAGTAGGCTCACAAAACTCAGGGAGGTTGGAGAGAACGCTACTATAGAAGGAACTGTTGAAAATGTAGAAATTGATAATAAGACCTTCTATATTGAATTTTCACATAGCTGCATAGTTGATGTTGCCAAAGTTGTAGAAGGTGCAAAAAATTTGGGCTTAAGTAAAGGAGACTTAAACCTTGGCGGTAATATCATAAAAATAGGTGATGGTGAAGTTGAGGTCAAAACTGGGAAAGATGGTAAAAGAAATTATGTAGATATATCCGATAACAGCGCTTTTACAGTAACACTTTGCACTAGCCTAGGAGAGCTAAATTTAATGGTATATCACGATACAGAAGACTATCATCAAGTACAAGTTGAGGTGGAAGATGAAGAAATGTGGAACGAGTTGCAAGAAATAGGAGAAATCGTAGGAAAGGGTTGTTTATTTGGTGGAATGTCTGTTAAAGAAGCAGTAGAAAAAGGCAGTTTTACTAGATGTGGAAGATGGGGCGACCAAAATTCTAAAAGTAGTGAGACCTTTTCTTGGGTGAATAAATTAAAAGACAACAAAACGACATCCGTAGGACGTTCTTGATTGGAGACAAGTGGCTATGTTTCACATAGCTACTTGTATATCAGAAATAAATGGTTAACTATTACAAAGTAAAGTGGTTTTTAAAACTTAATCCAATTTACCATAAATAATTTACTTTAATTAGTATTGCTTGTAGAAGTGTTTTATATTATAAAAAATACCTGAACTTTAAAATTTGTACTATTTGTTAGCAAGAGCCTTTATCACTGAATGCACAATATCACGCAATGTTTCATCTTTAATTTTTCTATATTCTCTTACTAATCTTGATATTTCTTCGCTGCCCACATCGCTACGGAAGGCCTTATCATGCAAGTCTTCAGAGGCTTTGGTAAAAAAATATGACATATCAACAGACAAAGCTTCTGCCAAATTATACAATCTATCAACTACAAGCCTTACCTCTCCAGTTTCATATCCTTGTATATGCTGAAATGAAATTCCAAGCTTTTTTCCTAAGTCCCTTTGGCCAAAACCACATATTAGCCTTCTTTTCCTTATTTTTTCACCTATTTGCTTATCGATAGGATGTTGTATGGTCATTTTACGTATCAGATAATATACTTTGAGAAAAAGATTTTACCAATATATAAACTACACTACGTAACCTTTTGCTCTTAATTTCATTGTATCCTTTGACTAATTTTAATATCTCCTCATCATAAGCTTCATGTGAGTCGTCATGCACATCAGTAAAAAAATCATCCACATTAATCGATAGAGCTTTTGCTAAGTCGTATAGTCTACTAGCCAAAATGTGGTTTGAACCATTTTCGTACCTTTGTATCTGCCTATATGAAACACCTATTCTTTTTCCTAACTCAGTTTGTGTTAAACCACAGTATAACCTAAGTTCCTTTATTTTTTTGCCTAATTCCACTTTTTATTACTAATTTTAGCTGTTCAAGCTTATATTGAATTTTTTAATTTATGAAGTGGAAAAAAAGAAGGAAAGCTAGAGAACTTTCCTTCCAGTCTACAGATTACAATAAACCACTGTCATAAAAACTAAAATGGCTCTTCTGTGTTACGATTATATGATCTATTAATTTCATTCCTACATTTTCACAGGTTGCAGCTAATGTAAGTGTGTTATCTTCATCCTCTTTAGATGGCTCTATATCTCCACTTGGATGATTATGTGAAATTGCAACAGATGATGCGTCAATCAGTAACCCCTGTTTTATTATTTCCCTCACATATAGAGGCACTCTATCTATAGTTCCACAGTCTTGAACATACTCATATATTAAATGACCACTTCGATCTAAGTATACCACTCGTAAGCTTTCCTTTCTTGACTGTCCTATTGCTGCTTTAAAGTATTTTAGTAGCTCTTCTCTATTATCAAGAATCGACAGCTTTTTTAACTTACCTTTCAATATCCTATCGAAAATCTCTTTCAGGCAAAAGATATTTGCTATTGCTCCATCGTTCATTCCTGTAACATTTTTTAGCTCGTGAAGATCAGCATTAATTACCCTTCCTAAACTACCAAAGAGCTCCATTAGCTTTTTGGCAACTTCTCTTCCTTCTGTGTATGCAGATAGATTACGTTCCAGTAGCTCATGGTCAAGCAAAGACCTACCTCTGCTTGATAGAATACGAGTTTCTAATTTCTCTTTTCTCTCACTATTATTCATAAAAACCTCCAAGATCAACATTATATACAAATTCAACGCCAGCTTTCTGACGCAGTAGTTCTCGAGGAATAACCCTCTTGAACTCTAAATTTGCAATGTTGTCCTTGTTGCTTGGGCACTGGGATGACAAGAATAGTGCACTGGGATCTAGTGGGCTCAAACTACAATGTTTGTACAGCTGTGATCTATATTCTATAGCTGAATAATTTAACAATTCAAAATGAATACATATCCTATTGAGCTCTATATTACATACCAGGTTGCTTTGCCTTTTCCATGCTGAGTGATGTGATTACTCTTTACGAGATTAGATACGTGCTTCTTTAAGGTATTGCAGTTTGCTTTAGTAATATTTTCCAAATCCTTAATTGTAAGACGTCCATGTTTGCTGAGTAGTGCTAATACTTTAGCAGAAAGTGGTGGTAAATAGAGATTTAACACTTTTTCATGTGACACCTTTTGTTCAAGATGAAATTTTTGCTTTTGTAGTGACCTTAAAAAGAATATAAGCCATGGATTAAAATCATAGCTGCTCGTCTTCAAGGATTGTTGAGTACGACGCAAAGCTAAGTAGTAACTCTCCTTATTACTTTCAATTATACTTTCAAGGGAACTGTAAGGTACATAGATATACCCTAACTTTAGTAACAAGAAAGTTGTGAGAATGCGTGATAATCTGCCATTTCCATCCTGGAAGGGATGAATAGCTAAAAAAGTAACTATAAAAATGCCAATAATTAATAGAGGGTGTAACGATTTCACCTCTAATTGCTGGCTAGTCCAATAAATAAGTTCTTGCATTTGTGTTGCTGTCTCAAATGGAGAGGCTGTTTCAAAAACTATGCCCAAGCTTTTTCCAGATTCATCAAACGCTTCAACATGATTGGGGAATTTTTTATATTCTCCCATGTGCCTTTGATCTTTATATGAAAATTGTAAAAGCCAGATGTGAAACTGTTTTATAGTGTTTTCTGTAAATGGCATCTTGTTAAAGTTTTGAAATACTTCTTCACACACATACGCATATCCGGCTATTTCTCGTTCATCTAGAGAACGAAATGAGCGTGTATCAAGTTTGGATAGTAATTGCTCAACTTCACGGTCTGATAATCTTGCCCCTTCAATACGAGTAGAAGAACCAATACTTTCAATTGTTGCAATTTTCTTGAGCATTTGTAAACGTTCTGGAGCTAAATTACCAAACAATTGCCATGCTCCTTTAAATTCATCAATTTCAGCAACTAATTTTAACATTTCAGGTGTTATTACAATTTTTGAAATGTCAAACATATCTGTATTTTTATCTAGTTATATTCAATTATATTCGAAAATATCCTATTAGCAAAGAATACTTATGAGACACACACTAAAGAATGAATTTTGGTAGGCATAAAAGCAGCTATTTTATGTTAAAATACAACATTTTGATGAAATTATAAGAAAGGCTGGATCCGAGTAGTCAGCTACCTGTCAGTGCATGTTGAAAAATCATTTTATGATCTAAATCAGTTTTTTTACAGGTAACTTCTAAGCTTATCAATTTTTCCAAGATCTTCTTAAGTTCTGAAAGTTGCAAACTTTTCAAATGAGATTTAAAACTCTGCAATTGTTTAAAAAACAATGGAGGGCTTAGCTGATCAATCGCAGCCTGCTCACTCATTCCACCTTGCACTGACAGCAAAACGTTTTCAAGGCGTAGGAAATAATTTGATATAATGCGAATTAGTGCTATCGGTGAAAAATTTTCTTGCGATATCAATGCATCAGAAATTCTAATGAAACGCGACATATCTTTACTTGCTATGGCAGAGCATAGATCATCAAGTGTAGCATAGTCGTTGCCGGAAGTTGAAAAGCATAATTCTATATCAGTAAGTTTTAGGTCTTTTCTCTCCCCTAAGTATAAAACTAACTTCTCAAGTTCTGAACATATAGGCAGCTTGCTATGATTAAAGTAAGATTGCAAATGGTAGATTATCTCATTTGTGCATTTTATATCATTTTGTTTTAAGTAACTTGATATAATGTCATAAAGATTGCTGTTGCTGTCCTTATAGCAAGCAATCACACCAAAAATTTTTGAACTCTCCATATAACTTTTAGTCGCAGAATTATATGGAAGATCATTTGCTACCATCATTACATAATGACCACTTGCGTTATAATCCAATACATTTTTTAACTCCTTGGATATACCTCCACTCACATTTATCAGCTTAATTAATTTTTTGCTGGTAAACATCGAAACGTTTGCCAATTCAGAAAACAGTAAACTGGGTGACTTATTCACTATTGCAAAATCCATCACCTGAACTGAATACTCACCCAAATTAGCAATTATTTCTTGTACATAAAAATCAACCCTACTGTTATCACTTCCATGAATTAACACACCACGTAAAGCATCAGGTTTCTCTAGGAATTTTTTAACTTTGGATGGTGTGACCCTCATGCTATCTATATGATATCATTCTCATTTGACTGTACATGAGTACCCAAAGACTCTGAGTCTCCTTGTGCAATATTATGCACATCACCTGCTACATCATCTGACTCTTCTGTTTTTCCTGTAATATAATTATAAAATTTTTTCACAGGTTGAGATATATATTTGGAAAAAAATCCTTCTTCGCTCATATTGCTTACTCCATAAAATTAACAACTTATCATTAGCATATAAATAATAGTATAGCAAAAACTATTTTGTGCTAAGATAGTGATGTTTTATAATGAGTATATTACAAAATTATTAACATTCGAGATCAAAATTAAGCCAACCTGCTTAATACTAGCCTTATAAAATAAGCGATAATTAAATATACCGCTGCAACAAGTATAATTGCAGGTCCAGTTAACAAATCAAAACTTGCAGATAACATGAGACCTGATATCCCAGAGATCACAGAAAAAACTGTTGCAACAATAATCATCTGCATTGGAGTTTTCGAAATGAGCCTTGCAGATGCTGCTGGTATTAGCAAAAATGCAGCAATGAGTAATATTCCTATTAGTTGGGCAGCAATTGCTATAAATATAGCAAGAGTGATTAAAAATTCTAGTCTAACAAAGGTAACATTAATTTTTTCAACTACTGCTAAATCTTGATTAATTGAAATCATTAACCAATAACGCCATCTAAATATTAATATCAAAGTAACTACTGCAGAGGTTAAAAAAATCAATACTATATCACTTTGATCGAGCGTTAATATATCACCAAACAGTGAGCTAATAATACTATTATTGCCAGATGGAAGAAAAGACATAAGTATTAAACTCGATGATAAAACTACATTGGTAACAATGTTCAATATCGTATCAGCAGAATATAATCTGTTAAAATTAAGAGAAAGTAGTATAGCAAATGTAATTGCAATGAGCATTATGCTAAGCGATGGGCTAATCTTAAAGATTAAAGCAAGTGCAACACCAAGCAACGAAGAATGGGACAAACTATCACCAAGATAAGATAACCTTTGCCATATCATAAACGATCCTAAAGCGCCTGTTACTAGGCTAATTACAACTACTGCAACTAGACTGTTGATGAAAAAGTCCTGGGTAAGCATGCTATATGGCTATTAGATAACTGACAACAAATCTATCTTCGGATATCAGAATATTATGGGTTCTGCATGCAGAACCTGTTGTCATAAATTCAAAATTTAAACCTTTTTGTTCCATAAGATAGGACTTCACTGAAGAACTTAGTATATTGCGTGTTTTACCAGTACCTATTAACAAAATTTCTATTTCCTCTGTTAAAAAAGATTCAAAATACTCCTTGCTGTTTATATCACTTTCTTTCAATTTTATCACCTTTTCAGGAAAAATTATAATTGAGCCGCAATATTCTTGATTGTTTACCAAAAATTTTCCTTCCCTGTAACCATTTATAAGATTTTTATTCTCGGAAATTAAGGGAGTTATATCCATAAGTCAAACTATTAATTGAGTGTTGCATACCCACCATTCTGGTTGCTTTTTTCCGATATTAACTGCAGCAGCTTTTGCATTTTCCTCACTATCGAATATTCCAAAGCATGATACACCACTGCCTGACATGCGAGAAAGTATAGAGCCTTCTTGTGACTTAAGTGTTGATATCACATCCTTAATTTCAGGTACAAAGCTTATTGCTATTTCTTGAAGATCGTTTCTCGTCTCTTTAAGAAACTTCAACAAATCCTTTTCAGCGTCATCGCTCCATTTAATTGGCTCAGAAAATTTTCCTTCATGTTTGGAAAATACCTCTGGTGTACTCAAAAACCTTTTTTTCGGTTTCACAAGCACCACATTTGTAGGTAAAGAGAATTTTTTAATGTGGCATAATTCTTCGCCAATACCTCTAACAAAAACTGGCTTGCTATCTACGCTTGCGGGAACATCAGCACCAACGTTTAAGGCTATTTCATTTAAAATCGTCCTATCAATCTCCCACAGCTTCCCTAGCGTACGTACCACAGCTCCAGCATCTGAGGATCCGCTACCAAGTCCTGCAGCAATTGGTATGTTTTTTACAACCTTTACAGTGACTTTAGTGCGTACAGGAGCATGCCTAAGCAGCAGATTAACCGCTTTCATTACAGTGTTATATTGGTTATTTATTTTAGACTCGGAGTTTATAAATTCAACTGTAGAGTTATCGTATCTAGAATCCTTCTCACCTACTTTTATTTCCAAAAAATTAGAGAGATTAGCAAAGACAAATAAACCTTCAATCAAGTGATACCCTGTTTCTTTTTTGTCTACAACATGCAAAAAAAGATTGATTTTTGCAGGCGCCTTTACACAAAAACTTTTCATTATATATCTTCACTAACACTATTTTTACATTATATGTATAATGCTATTCTAGTCAACTTTTATAAGGTTCTCGCACTTCTGATGAGATCAAATGCCATAAATCCTAATTTCTCTGTGTGGGTAAATGCGTCCGCTGGTACAGGCAAAACAAAAATCTTAATAGACAGAGTATTGAGACTTTTATTAGAAAACAAAAGAAATATTCTTTGCTTAACATTCACCAATGCTGCAGCAAACGAAATGGAGAATCGCATTCACAGCATACTCAGTAAGTGGGCAATATGTTCAGATAGTGTGTTGGCAGCAGATCTAGAACAACTAGATTTCTTTCCAATGTCATCCCAGTGCGTGACACTGGGATCTCAGCACCCCTACTTGTCATCCCAGTGCGTGACACTGGGATCCAGAAAAAATAAAGATTATTTAACAAGAGCAAGAAGGCTTTTCTCTGAACTGGAAAATCTTGGTCTAACTATACAAACCATACACGCTTTCTGTTACAAATTAATCTCCAGCTTTCCTATAGAAGCTGGCATTGCTCCAAATTGCACGCTGAGCGAATGCAAAGAATTACATTCCATCATATTCAATAAAGTGCTTCATAACGAAACTGTGCAGGATGATATCAACCTTATTGCAACTGAAATTGATGAAAATAAACTACGCGATTTGCTTTATACTTTATGTGTAAAAAGATCAGCGTCAGCAAATGATTCGAAATATATCAAAGATAAATTGAGCGCCCCAGATGAAATTCATGACTTACAGAGTGAAACAATTGAGCACGTGGAAAGACTAGCCGAGATATTAAGTGAAGGCAGTAAAAGAGATCAGAGTTATAGTGAAATACTTTATTCTACTGTCATCCCAGCTGGGATCCAGAAGAAAAGAACCAGCGTCACGCGCTGGAATGACACTAAAGTAGAAAACCTAGCCAAGGTCTTTTTAAAATCAGAATCGCACGAAAAAAAGAGCATATCATCCATTGCAACAAAAAGTATTTTGGAGAAATTCAAAGATGCAGAGCAAATAATAGAGAGCGTTCAGAATGTAGTATTTACCCATATAAGAGACATGAACTCTTATCAAATATTCAAGAGAACCAGTAGCTTACTTGGTGTATTTAAAGTATATGTTGATTTGTATAATAGTGAAAAATCAAAAAATGCACTGCTTGACTACAATGATATAATCAACTTAGCAACAAATCTTCTTAGCAATCCAAACTATAAAGATTGGATATTGTTTAACTTGGATCAAAAAATAGATCACATCCTTGTTGACGAGGCACAAGACAATAGCATCAGCCAGTGGAAAATTATAACAAATCTCTGCGATGAATTTTTTGCCGGTAATGATGAAAAGCGAACCTTATTTGTTGTTGGTGACGTAAAACAATCCATATACAGATTTCAAGGAGCAAATCCCCATCTATTCAACTATATGCAACAATACTTTCATACGAAAACTGGTGGTAGAGATTGGATATCATGCCAACTTGAAAAGTCATTTCGCTCAACTCCAGAAGTTTTGATGCTTGTAGATAGAATATTTAATAACTTCCGCGCAGAAATATCTTTTAATGATAATGAAATAAAACATGTTCCACATAGAGAAAATGACCAAGGATATATTGAAATTTGGCCAGCGTTACCAAGGCGCAAAGAGAAAGAACAGCAAGCTTTACAAATTCCTCTGACATGCAGGGAAAATTATATAATAGCAGACCGATTACTTGCTCAAACAATAGCCAACAGAATTCACAATTGGTTAAATGAAGGGCGAATTTTAGTCGCTAAAGATCGCCATATAGAGCCAAGAGACATTATGATTTTGGTACGGCAACGAAACGTATTAGTTGATTACATAATAAGCGAACTTAAAAAAGCAAACGTGCCAGTTGTAGGCCGGGATTATTTTAGAATTATGGACTATATAGCCGTGCAGGACTTAATAGCTTTGGCCGAATTTTTACTCCTCCAGGCAAATGATTTAGCTCTTGCAAATGCTTTAAAATCACCGCTATTTAATTTCACCGAGGATGATTTATTTAACATTGCATACGACCGTAAAGAGCATTCACTATGGGAAAGAATTCAGGATTATTCTGTGGTTATCTATAGTGAATTAAACTATCTCATTAACTTATCTCGCATAGAGTCTCCTCTTGCACTATTTACACATATATTGCGTACAGGTAAGAAGAAATTTGCTGCAAGGCTAGGTCTTGAGTGCTTTGAGGTTCTAGACGAATTTATGAACCTCGTGTTGCAATTTGAAAACCCATCTCTTCAAGCGTTTGTTCAATGGATCAAGGAGAATAATCCGGAGATTAAGAATGATATGCAATCAGAACGCAATGCTGTGCGAATAATGACAATTCACAAATCAAAAGGTCTGCAAGCTCCCATAGTATTTTTGGTTGATACAAACACAGTGCCAAGAAACAGTGAAAGCATTATCTTTGATGGAACAGAAGTGCCATTTTGGTGTGGAAAAAACAACAACGCTTATTGCGATCAAGTAAAAAGAGAGAAAAAACTAGAGGATTATAATGAATATTTGCGTTTATTATACGTAGCACTCACGCGTGCTGAAGATGAGTTATACATCTTAAGTAAAGAGCCAGTGCAAAAGGGCTCTTGGTATGATCTAATCACTAAGTACGGAGAGCCATATGAAAAGAAACAAAGGGATTTACAGCCAATATTTAAAGAAAAAGTTGAAGTATTATGCGTGAATGCAAACTACCCTTACATTTATAAAAAACGTGATTATTTTGACGTTCCGGTCATTTCCCTTCCACCAGCTTTAGCCCACTCTTCGGTGTCATCCCAGCGCGTGACGCTGGAATCCAGTGAAAAAGAAGGAGCAGAATGGATCCCAGTGTCAGCTACTTGGATGACAGATGGTTATGCAAGAGGCCTGATTATTCACAGCATATTGCAGTATATGCCCAAGATAGAAAAAGAAAGGAGAAAAAATTGGGTCAGAAAATACCTTGATAACATCAGCGAAGATAAGGATGAAATTTACAGTAAAATATTAGCCTTTAATGAAAAATATGGCTATTTGTTTGACTTGGAAGGCAAATCAGAGATTACACTGAGTGGAACAATTGATGGCAAGTCAGTATTAGTACGACTAGATAGGCTATGCATAACGCAAGATAAAGCAATCATAATTGACTACAAATCACACCGTAACGTTTCTGTTTCCTTATTAAATGAAATAAAAAAACAGATGTTAATCTATAAAACCTTAGTACAAGAAATATATCCAAACAAGCAAGTAGAGTGCGTGGTTATTTGGGTGGAAGATTTAACCATTCAATCTGACTTTTAACGAAACTTGATTGCAAGAAATAGCTACTACGTCATACCACCGCGAACCGTCATACCGCCGCAGACCGTCATACCGCGATTCATTCGCGGTATCTCAGCCGCTAACACGTAGCGGAATGACAGCAGTCCTACGTCATACCGCTGCGGATAGATCCCGCTAACAAGTAGCGGGATGACGAATTACTTAACTGTCATACCACCGCAAACCGTCATACCGCCGCGGTATCTCAGCCACTAACAAGTAGCGGGATGACGAATTACTCAACCGTTATCCTGCTGCTCCTTTCTCGTCATCCCGCTACGTGTTAGCGGGATCTCAGCATAGCTATCTTAAAGCTAAGTAATATAAGTCAATCCAGCTAGGATTCTTTTGATTGATCAAATTAATTTTCCACTGCCTTGGCCATTCTTTCAGGCGCCTTTCTCTTGCAATAGCTAAACTTATATCTTCAAACTCTTCAAAATATACAAGTTTATTTACATTATATCTTGATGTAAAACCTGAAACAATTTTGTTTTTGTGTTCCCAAATCCTCTTGATCAAATTTGCAGTTACACCAATATATAATGTGCTATTAGCTTTATTTGTAAGTATATAGATATATGATAACTTCATCTTAATCGTTTATAGCTAAGGTAACTGAGGTTTACCAACATTATACTACACCATCATACCACAATAAAACTTACCGTCATGCCGCCGCAGATAGATCCCGCTAACACGTAGCGGGATGACGAGTTACTATACCGCGGCGGTATCTCAGCCGCTAACAAGCAGCGGGATGACAGCAATCTACGTCATACCGCGATTCATTCGCGGTATCTCTTAGCCGTTAACACGTAGCGGAATGACGATTGTCGGTAAATCTAAGTTACTGTAGCTATAAAGGCTTTCACAACAACCTATTTTCCTTGAAACTAAAATAGCTACTGAATGTAATAATAATGTGATCTATTAATTCTATTCCTATACTTTGGCAAGCTTCTGCTAGTTGTCTAGTGAGAGATATATCGCTATTTGAAGGTTGTGTATCTCCGCTTGGATGATTGTGAGATATTACAATGGATGTTGAACCAATCAAAAGTGCGCGCTTGATGATCTCTCTGACATAAAGAGGAGTTTGATCTACTGTACCAATATTTTGCAAGTCTTCCGCTATTAGACGATACTTTTTATTCATATAGATGACACGAAAATTTTCCTTATTGAGGCTTCCTATACTTATTCTTAAATAATCAAGCAATTTTTCCCAGTTATCGATTACAGGCAGGTTTTTTATTTCTTCTCTTGCAGAACGAACAAAGGCTTGTTTTACACAAAAGATGGCAGATATCGCTGCATTGCTGACATCATCAACGTTTTGCAGCGCTTCCAGGTCAGCATTAAAAACTTTATTTAAGCTGCCAAAACTTTCTATCAAACTCTTTGCCACCGGTTTTACATCAATTCTACTATATGCTGAATATAAAATGTGCTCTAAAACTTCATAATCAAGTAATGATTGTCCATTATCTAAAATAATTTTCTCTCTTAGGCGCTTTCTATGCCCCTTTTTGTAATTTTTCATCATCAATGAATTGCTTATCTCTTGTATAATAAGAAATTAGATTTTTAAGTAAAATATTTAATAAAGCGCATGACGCACAATTGTAAGAACATTCATTTTTAAAGACAGCAAATGGTGTCATGAAAGTAGCTGACGCGAGCTCTACGTCATACCGCCGCAGACCATCATACCGCCGCAGACCGTCATACCGCGATTCATTCGCGGTATCTCATCCGCTAACAAGAGATCCCGCTAACAAGTAGCGGGATGACGAATTACTTAACCGTCATGCCACCGTGAACCGTCATACCGCGATTCATTCGCGGTATCTCTAGGTCCCGCTAACAAGTAGCGGGATACTTGATCTTTACAGGGATGACGGTTGTCGTTTAGCTACAAACATTAAGAAATTTACCAAATGAAAAAAAAGGCAAAAGAAGCCCTAGTCATTGTCTATTTTCAGTATTTGGCGTTTTTTAAATCTTAAACACTGCAATTTAGCTGCTTTTAAACGCAACTCACCTTAGTTTAAATGTTTAAGAAATTTACTAAGCAGAAAAAAAGGCAAAAGAAACCCCGCGTTAGCTAGTTGTCACTCTCTAATCCTGCAAATTGGCGTACTATACTGTCTTAAACGACTTATAAGCGCGTTTCAGCTTATATAGGTAAAAACCCAGAAATGTTGTGAAGACATAAGGTGCACATAGTGCAAAAAATTAAAAATAAGACGCCAACTACGTTGTTTTCTTGCTGTTTAATCTGCACAGATGAAGATAACTGAATACCTTCACTATCATGATAAAGGGGCTGGCGAAGGGTGTCAAGTAGTTTTTAGCTCTGCCTTCTAAGGCTTTTACTCGTGACAACCACTGTGCCTGCGATCTTATCGTGCCAAGTTTGACAGCGTTTGTTGAAATTTGACCATAAAAAGCCCAAGAACAATGGTGCAACTGACAATATAAAGGAAAAAAATCTCTTTGTTGCTTGTTTTAGGGTCATCTTTTCGAAAGTTTGTGCATCCACAACTCTAAGCCCAAATAATAGTTTTCCAGGTGTAGTAGCAAACTTTACCCACATATATATTACATAGCAAAAGAGCATAATAAACTGGACTATTTGATTTAGAATCATTAATTTTACAAGTCTACTCTGCATTGCCTTTTCTTCTATAGAAAGTGGCACTTGCATTGGGGATTTTGCAGCAACTTGGCTGAATATTTTGCTATCCTCTGAGTTTGTAAAGAGCTGATTAAAGGCTTGGCTGCAAAACTGCAAGAACAAAACGATAATAATTAAATCAAGCAATACTGATATATAGCGCCTGAGGCCCGTTACATAACATATCCCATTTTCATCTTTCTTTACCTTTTGAATAACATTTATAGAAGAAAAAATAGAAAATAAACGATTAAAAAATTTATGTAACATATATATACTTTCCAATATTTAACGTGCCCCTGGCCGGACTTGAACCAGCATGCTTTTGCAAGCAACAGATTTTGAGTCTGCCGTGTCTACCATTCCACCACAGGGGCATTAAGTTTTAATGCTATAGGCAACACGGAATTAGTCAAATTTTTTTGCCTTTACATCTTTCAAATGAGGACTAAATATTCTACAATAATCAACAGTTACTCTCAAAACTTAAAATGAATGAATTAGCCAATCTCCTCAGTTCAAGAAGTGTAGATAAGGAAATATGTAAATTACCGCATAATTTAGAAGCTGAACAGATGCTTATTGGTGCAATGATTCGTGATAATAGAATCTGTGATGCAGTTGAAGACACAATTACAGCAGAAAATTTCTATGATCCACTGCATCAAAGTATTTTTACGCAAATATCTAAAACCAGGAAACACGGTATAGTTGCCAATGAACTGAGCCTCAAAATGTTTTTTGAGAACGACCAAGCGTTTACCGAGTGTGGCGGGGTAGAGTACTTAGCAAAGCTTGCAGCGAAGGCAAGTATTGCACTTGATATTTATAGTTTGACTAGAATAATCCGTGATACTTACTTAAGGAGATGTTTAATCAAGCTCGGGCAAGAAATAGTTGGTGATAGCTACAACTACGATATTGAAAATCCTGCACAGGCGCAAATTGAACAAGCAATGACAAAATTGTTCAATTTGGCAGTAAAAAAACAAGGTGAGAAAACATATATAAAACTTGCAAGTTCAATTAAAGATGTAGTTGAGAAGATCAGCACACTGAAAAATAATCCAGAAGCGCTAGGCGTTACAACCGGACTTCAAGATCTAAATCAGCTTCTTGGTGGTCTACAAAAATCTGATTTATTAATTTTAGCTGCAAGGCCTTCTATGGGTAAAACAGCATTGGCGCTAAACATCGCACTTAATGCTTGTAAGATGTTGCAAAAAAGAGCAGATAAGCAACACTATGTAGCGTTTTTCTCGCTTGAAATGTCAGCAGAGCAATTAACTGCAAGGCTGATCACTATAGATTCAGGGATTAGTTATTATAAGGCATTAACCGGGAGAATTAGTGATTTTGAATTGCATGAATTTATCAATACTAGTACAGAATTATCTGAACTGCCTTTCATCATAGATGACACCCCTGCGCTATCAATTAGTGCCCTTCGCACCAGAATACGCTTGCTGTATCAATTATATAATGTAGAAGTGGTATTCATTGATTATTTGCAGCTAATCAGAGGAACAACAAAAAGGAGTAATGAAAATAGAGTGCAAGAAATCTCGGAAGTGACGCAGGGTTTGAAAGCAATTGCAAAGGAGCTAAATATTCCCATTGTTGCACTATCTCAGCTCTCTCGTTCTGTTGAGCAGAGGGATGATAAAAAACCACAACTTTCTGATTTACGTGATTCAGGGAGCATAGAGCAAGACGCAGATATAGTAATGTTTCTCTATAGAGAAGAATACTACGAATTGAGAAAGCAACCAAGTGAAGGAAACAATAAACATCGGGAATGGCAAGAGAAAATGGAGAAAATTAGAAATATTGCAGAGCTTGTTATTGCAAAGCAGAGGAACGGGCCAATTGGCAGTGTGAAGCTATATTTTGACTCTAACAGAGGTGCATTTAAAGATTACACGGAAAGGCATAGTTCATAGCTTGACAGCAATCTTCTTGTTCCCAAGTTTATCAATTATTTTTTTTATGTAAAGATAGCTTGACAACTTCTTAAAAATCCTTTTATAATGGTATTATATTTTATAATACGTGAGATGATGAATAAAAACAATGTACCCTATTATATAGCTGGAACTCTGGCTGCTTTAACTTTATTAGCATCTGGAGTGTTTGCTGCAGCTCCTTATATTGGTTTCTTAGCTCCAGTTGCAGCATTAAGTGTTGGCCTTCCATTTATTATTGGTGGTGCTGTATTTTCTGCTGTAGCTATTGCACTTTCGTATCAAGCAATTAGTGAGAACAAAACAAATTCTGAGTTAAAAAATAAAATGAAAGCTCAAGAGCAAACAATTTCTGGGCAAAAAACTCAACTAGCTAAAAAAGAAGCGGAAGTAAAAACTAAAGAGGAAGAAAATTCTAAGTTAAAAAATAAAGTGGAAGCTCAAGAGGAAGAAAATTCTAAGTTAAAAGATCAAGTACGCACTCAAAAGCAGAAAAGTTCTGAGCAAAAAACTCAACTAGCTGAAAAAAATAAAAAGATAGAAGAAGACAAATTAAAAGTGGCAATTGCTGATGGCACTGTTCAGCTTGCAAAAGGAACAGTTAATAGCGCTGTTTGGTTTGCAAAAGAAGCAGTTAATGGTGTCTTGTATTCTGGCAAATATGCTTACGATAATTATGTGCCATCAACTGAGTCTACAAAAGGAACACTTAGTGGTATTGGAGGTGGCTTGAAAAATACTTATGATGCGTCAATTGCATCTGTAAGAGGAGCACTTAACAGCGTTGGAAGCAGCTTGTACAGTAGGATTTATGGTACTAAGGTTTCTAGTCCGGAAGAGCAGTTTAAGCGTGAAGATGGATCTAAACCTAGCATGCAAGAACTAACTCGTTTGGATTATTTAAATCTTGAGGTTCTTTCCAGTGAGCAAAAGCAACGAGCTAATAGTTTGGATTATTTAAATATTGATAACGTTCCTAAGCAACCTGATCATTTAAATGTTGATGCTGCTAAAAGTTATTTAATGAGTCTTTCTGAGGATCAGGATGTATTTTATGATGCAGAATCTGGTGATGAAAAAGGTACTGAGATTTGGAGAGTAGACCGGCGGAACTTCCCCACCAGTCTCTCGCAGAACTGTGCATGAAGTAGAGTGGGCAGCCAGCGAGTTACTTGTTAAGTACTTTTCCAACAACCCCTCTCCGAACCACGCATGATCGTTTCCGTATCACGTGGCTCTCCAATAATCTAACGTTTTAAGGAGTCACCATCATATTTTCCATATTGGATTTTCTTATGGCATTCATGACAAACAACAAGAGTCTTCCTCTGTCGTTCAATCATTCTCTTTTTCCATTTCGGTAGCTCAGTATTACGTTTACCTAGCAAATCAGCAAGTTTACGTACGTGATGTACTTCAATCTGCTCTTGTGATTTACATAATTCACAAGTTTGTGCCAATAGTCTTTGCTCTATTTCACTACGCTTATTCCATATTGGTATAAGGTTATCACTTATACTTACCCATTTATTCCATTTTAGTGACACAGCACCAAAGTGTGTAATTAATGGTATCTTTGATGGTAAACGATCTACTCTGACTTGGATGACTTTTCGTTTTTCACCTTCGTCGTTTTCAATCATTGCACCAAATTTTCTATAAATTTTCCTGCAAGTTGTTTTGTATTTAGATGCTAAAGTCTTTACTAATGATACTTCCATCACATACTTCAAATAACTTAGTGTGTGAAGGTTGTAGGCCATTTTGTAATATTGTACAATTCCTCGATATTCAGTTTGATACTGAGCAACAATACTGTAAGCTGTATCAAGTGTACGTTGAGGTAAATGTATAGGCTTTCCACAACGCATATATTCAGAACACTTTTTCTGCTTTATATGATGTGGTACACGTAACCCAATACTACCGTTAATACATCGTTGTGTCCGATGATCATGTTTATCATCTGCATGCAAGACGTGTATTTTATAACCTAAAAAATTGGCTTTGCTATCACACGCGTGTGTAATAAGCGTTTTATCTTCATTAAGCATAAGTTTGAGCTCCTCATTGAGGAATTTAGCAATCTCATTTTTAATTTGTTCAGCTTCATTTTTTGGTCCTGCAAACCCTACCAGAATATCATCAGCATACCTAACATACCAAAGACGTCGATAATTTAGATCACAAGAATCCTTAGATGGCATACCCTGCACTAATTGACGCAGTTGTTTTGCTTGATCCCAGTTCCCTTGTTTTCTCATCATCGATACTTGCATGGTTAACCTTAAATATTTTGGATTTGTCTTTCTTCGCTTACCTCGGTTATTTGCTGGTATTAGTATATGTTCCACATGTTTATCTAACCGATCGAGTAATATGTTACTCAAAATTGGACCAATAATAGAACCTTGTGGTACCCCACTATGACTCTTATTGTACTTCCAATTTTCCATATATCCTGCTTTTAGCAGTCGATTGATTAGCTGAATAAAACGGTTATCTTGGAAGCTTTCACTCAGTATTTTCAACAACATAGTATGATCAATTGAGTCATAACATGCACTGAGATCTCCCTCTATAAACCATTTTGTACCTCTGCCTTTTTGCATTACTGCTCTTAATGCAGTGTGGCATCCACGCTTTGGTCGAAATCCATGTGAACATTCACTAAATTTAGGCTCATAGTAGGCTTCCAATATTAATCGGATTACTTCTTGAAGTAACTTATTTGACCATGTTGGCAATCCTAACGGCCTGCGTTTACCACTCTTCTTTAAAATATAGATACGTTTTACTGGTGTCCACCGATATCGCTCATAGCGTAAATCCTCTATGATTTTATCGATTTTCTCCAAAGACATACCATCAACTGTTTCAGTTGTCACACCTTCTGTCATAGCACCTTTATTACGACAAAGTTTGCCATACGCTCGAAGGTAAAGATCACGCTGATAAAGTAGGCGATATACGTTTTTAACCGGCAAATTTCTTTGTCCACGTTCACGTATAATGTTAAGTATTGTTTCAGCTTTCCGCATCTTGCGTACCTCCCAATTTCAACATTCAATTATCTGTCACCCTTTGCCCTGTATGTGGCTTTCCCACGCTCCCCGGTGATTCGTTACTTTCACGACTACTACGATGACTCCGTAACCATAGAACTCGCGTTCCTTAGGTCATCCCATGTTCCGTCACTAAGAACTGTTCTAGATCAACTTAGGTTTTCCATTCATCCTCTTAAATAAGTTCACTACTTATCGTTCTACAGCCAGAATGTCACACAAACGAAAGTTTAATCTGTGCTTACCGTAGACATGGGGTTTTAAATGCGATACCCATGGATGTGAAGTCCCACCCCTGAAGATTAGAATTCAAGCAGTTTAGCTTTAACCATATTGATCAGGTGTTGCAAGCCGTTATCTTACACATCTTCAGATAACTCTCGCTTTACATACATGCTCTTGTCCTCCTTCCCTTTCGGGTTAAAGTTAGTTGTTCACCTCGAGGCCATTTATTCTGAACCCCGCTTAGCTCTGCTAAGTATTTCTTAATGCGTACCACGGCGCACCCTCGCGACTCACACAGCTCCCATTATTCAGTCTTTTGACCTAAAGCTAGTGTCCAGTGGTAAAAAGTATTTGTCCCTTCTTTCCTCATTTTTCCTAGAAGTTGCCTCGCTAGTCTTCCATGATTTCGAAGCTTCTTATACTTTCTTCTGACCCACTTTTCTAGGTGCTGCTCTATGTTTCTCAGAGGTTTATATATCTCTTTCCTGTAAAACCTGCCATAGTACTGATACCAGCCTCTGACTATTGGATTTACTGTCTTTGATATTTCCTCTAATGTTTTGTGTGTATTTCGTAGTATTTTCCAGGACCTTATGGTTGTAGTAATATTTTTCTTGGCCTTGTTGCTAATTGCGGGAAGAAATGAAACAAAATGCTTTCCTATTTTATTTCTTGCTAACCTGGGTCTAAATGTGTAACCCAGAAAATCAAAACTTTGTTTAGGAAATTCATTTTTCCTATTGTCATCCTTGCAGTACACAATTTGTGTCTTTGCAGGATGTAATTTTAGCTTATACTCAGCCAGTCTTTCTTCAATTGCTACCCTCATAAATTCCGCCTGTCTACTACTCTTGCAGTGCACTATCGCATCATCTACATACCTCTCAAATGGTATTGTTGGGCACTTTCGTCTCATCCACTCATCAAATACATGATGCATAAATATGTTTGAGATCAGCGGGCTTATTGAACCTCCTTGCGGAACTCCTTTATCCCTAACTACCTTACTTCCATCTGCTTGCTGAATTGGCGCTTTCATCCATCTTTCAACATACAGTATGACCCATTTGCAGTCTGTGTGCCTTTTGATAGCTCGCAATGCCAACTCGTGGTCCAAATTGTCGAAAAATCCTGCTATATCAAGATCTATCGTCCAATCGTACCACCAGCATCTTTTCCTCGCAGTTCCTACCGCATCCAGTGCAGATTTGTTTGGTCTATAACCATATGAATCTTCATGAAACTTCGGGTCTACTAACGGTTCTAGATACATTGTAGCTGCTGTCTGCGCTATCCTGTCCGATACTGAAGGGACACATAAAATTCTTTGTCCCCCTTCTGTACCTTTTGGTATTGCTACAGCTTCTACAGGCTCTGGAAAATAACTTCCAGATGACATTCGATTCCATAGCTTGTACAGATTATCTTTTAGATTTTCTTCAAACTTTGTTATCGTAACCTCATCTACACCAGCAGCACCCTTATTTTTCGATACTTGTTTATAAGCTCTCCAAATAACTTGCTTCGGTATATCAAAAGACTTTGTTTTACTCATTAACTCCTCCCTTTCGGTTGATAAATAATTAAAACTGAATAACTCAGCCCCTTCGCTCCATTTCCATTACAGAAATTTCTTCACTACTACGAGCTGATCCGCCCCTGTTCTTCGCATCGGTACTCTCATCCTTGAAGTTTAGCTTCTTGGATTTCTCCCTTATCATCGAAATGACAGGTTCCCGCAGTTCTACACAATAGCCCAAAATGGATCCGCGCCACCTATATGCCGGACGCCATCTATCCAGTAAACAAGTTTCCGATAGATTTATCCCAGGTTAGGCTAGAACACCTGGTTTTGACATCTTCTATGAAGTTTCGACACTTCATCAGTGGTTCATTTGCATTCGCCTCTCCATTTTACACATGACGCATAATTGCGCCTTTTCCATAACGCTCACTACCATGGCTCTTTACCAAAGCAGCTTATGGCTGTTTGAAGCCTGCTCTTGTAAACCGGCTCCGAGGGACCTACCCTCATCTATTGTGCAGCTTCAACTGATCGCTTCTACGGCACACCTAGTCCATCCTCATTTGATTTTCTTGTATATATCGCGCACCTTACCTCTTTTAGCATTTTCTCCTCTTCAGCTCCCATTTTTATCACGCATCCCGAATAATAAAGGTCCATTATAGCTCATTCCCATTATTTTTCCTGCTACTGCTGATAATGACATATAAAATCCTTCTCTGTAGATTAAACCCTTATCTGTTACCATTACTGCATGCGTCTCTTCACCTCTCTCTAGTATTAATTCTGTCCCTTCTACTGGTAATTTATCGCTACTTATTCTTTTTCCCTTCTCTAGCCGATCTGCCAGATACTCTAGTCTTTTTAATCCTTTTCTTGACATTTCTCCATATACTTTTTCCTGCATTCTATAAGCTAATCTTGGTATCAGATATTTCTTTGAATGTTTAGGCGCTTCTTCTCCATATGCCTTCTTCCACATTTTTCTCAGCTCATCCAAAGGTTTTCTCTCTAAATTCATTACTTTCTTTTCTATTTCTTCCTCCATATTTTCTATCCTCTCATAAATAGCTTTTCAATTCTGTCTATTTCTTTCTTCAATACTTCAGTTACTTCTTTACTGGTTTTCACATAATCTATCGCTGTCATTCCAAATTTGTCCGCTTGCTCTATTTCTCCTCCAGCTTTCACTAGCTCCTCCACTATTTCTTTTTCACCTACCATGCACGCAAGGTGTAGAGGTATGCACTTATTTCCATATTCTTCCGCATTTAGGAGAGTAGACCAGTGGAACTTCCCCACCAGTCTCTCGCAAAACTGTACGTAAACCTCTTGATTTATACAGCTTCCATTATTCAGCCTTTTGGCCTAACCCTAGTGTCCAGTGATAGAAAATATCCGGAGACCTCTTTCTCACCTTTCCTAGAAATTGTCTTGCTAGTCTTCCGTGACTCCTGAGTCTCTTATATTTCCTTTTCACCCACTTTTCTAGATGCCGCTCTATATTCTTTAGAGATTTGTATACTTCAGTTCTGTAAAATTTGCCATAGTACTGATACCAGCCTCTGACTATTGGATTTACTTTTCCTGACATCTCCTCTAATGTTATATGCGTATTTCGTAGCATTTTCCATGACCTTATGGTTGTAGTAATCTTTTTCTTGGCCTTGTTGCTAATTGCTGGGAGAAATGAGACAAAATATTTCCCTATTTTATTTCTTGCTAACCTGGGTCTGAATGTGTAACCCAGAAAATCAAAACTTTGTTTAGGAAATCCACCACTCCTATTGTCATCCTTACAGTACACTATCTGTGTCTTTTCAGGATGTAATTTCAACTTATACTCAGCCAATCTTTCTTCGATCATTACTTTCACAAACTCTGCCTGTTTCTCTGTTCTGCAGTGCACTATCGCATCATCCACATACCTCTCAAATGGTACCGTCGGGTAGTTCTTTTTCATCCATATATCAAACACATGATGCATGAATATATTAGAGATGATTGGGCTAACTGAACCTCCTTGCGGAACTCCTTTATCCCTAACTACCTTACTGCCATCTGCTTGCTGAATGGGGGCTTTCATCCACCTCTCAACATACAGTATGACCCATTTGCAGTCTGTGTGCTTTTTGATAGCTTGCAATGCCAAGCCGTGGTCCAAATTGTCGAAAAATCCAGATATATCAAGATCTATCGTCCAATCGTACCTCCAGCATCTTTTACGAGCTGTATCTACCGCATCCAGTGCAGACTTATTTGGTCTATAACCATATGAATCCTCATGAAATTTTGGTTCTACCAGCGGCTCTAGATACATAGCAGCAGCCGTTTGCCCTATCCTGTCGAATACTGAAGGAACACATAAAATTCTTTGCCCTCCTGTATCTTTTGGTATCGCAACAGCTTTTACCGGCTCTGGAAAATAACTTCCGGATGACATCCTATTCCATAGTTTGTACAGATTATCTTTTAGATTTTCTTCAACCTTTGTTATCGAAACCTCATCCACACCAGCAGCACCTTTATTTTTCGATACTTGTTTATAAGCTCTCCAAATAAGTTGCTTTGATATATCAAAAGACTTTGTTTTACTCATTAACTCCTCCCTTTCGGTTGATAAATCATTAAAACTAAATAACTCAGCCCCTTCTCTCGATTTCCATTACAGAAACTTCTTCACTACTACGAGCTGATCCGCCCCTGTTTTTCGCATCGGTACTCTCATCCTTAGAGTTTAGCTCCTTGGATTTCTCCCTTATCATCGAAACGACAGGTTCCCGTAGTTCCACACAATAGCCTGAAATGGATTCATGCCACCTTTATGCCGGACGCCATCTATCCAGTAAACAAGCTCCCGATAGATTTATCCCAGGTTACAAACGACCCCCTGGTTTTGACGTCATTTAAAAGGTTTCGACACTTCATCAGTGGTTCACTTTCGTTCATCTCTCTATTCCTTACATGACATATAATTATGCCTTTTCCATAACGCTCACTACCTTGGCTCTTTACCAAAGCAGCTTATGGTTGTTTGAAGCCTGCTCTTGTAAACCGGCTCCGAGGGACCTACCCTCATCTACTGTGCAGCTTTTGCACTTAGTTTGCTCTTACTTGAACATTCTTTGTATCTCTACGGCACACCCTCTGCCCCTTTTTTTATTAATAATCTCACTGTTTTGTAATCAGAGATTTCTACTGCTTGATGCAAGATCGTCTCTCCTTCTTCATTTTTTTTGTTAATATTTTTACTTGATACTTCTTTAAAAAACTTACTAAAAGATTCTTTGCTAAACTTCATACTTACCTCACAAAATTAGCTTTTCTAGCGCCAGATAAATTTCTTATGTTTACCTGCTGCTATTCAAGTCATGTCCTTTTTAGCATGAGAAAGCAAGTCCTTTTCTTTTTATTTCATACACTTTAAACTATTGTTAATATAATATATGAGGATCTAAATATAAGTACTTAACTTATTACACATATTACTTGACTATTTTTCCAACTTCTGTGCAAATGTCGATGTTCGTGCCACTTCAGTACTCCCGGGTAAAATACTAAAATGTAATTTTCTAATTCGTGTATTGAGTCTTTTTGCTCTAAATCTAATTCACTTTCAAAATGAATATTGTGCTCTGCTATACCAAATCTTATAACTTTTTGATTGGTAAAATCTTCTACCTTGTAATGGTGAGTAACGCTAAACCTTTCTAAAATTGGCTTGTGTTTTAAACTCCAATATTGCACTGAAAGTTTATTGCTTCCCAATACAAATTTATTTCCTCTTTCCTCTACACTACCAACTGGAAAACATGCGTTTATTTCTCCTAAATTCCAACTGTTGTCTGATAAGACTATCTGTGCTTTTGCAAACTTTATTTCTGGCAATAAGCTCTGTGGTAATGGATGTAGTGCTTTTAAGTTATACCACTGATGATTTCTTTCATAGATGCCTTTGTAATCCTTCGTGTGAGGCTCTGTTTCCCCAAGCACTGCTACATCTAACCGATATATGTCATTACTAAATGCTTGCTCATAATGGTTACGTAGATAACTCTCTATAACCTTAATTGATTCACCACTAAACCTGAAAAAATTTACTCTTCCAAACGATAATACTGGTCCATCTTTTTCAATTTTTATCCCTGAGTAATCCGATAACAAACTTCCAAAAAAGCTTTCATCTAAAATAAATCTGCTAACATTATAGTGATTATTGAAAATCCTCATTAGCCGCGATCTTGCTGGTAATGACAATTTTGCTAGCTCTATTACTGCATCTACAAAAAAGTCATTAGGTACATCTTTTATTCCTATCTGTAATTCAAAAAAGTGCTTGCCAGGTGGTTCTTCGATAATTGTAATGTCTTCTATATTTGCCCATTTTAGCGCTATTTTTAGTGATGCGGGTGTTCCTCTCAGTCTTTGAAATTTTACTCCTTCTACTACGGCTTTTCTTCTATCTTTTACCCAGCGCAGTATTCCTTCTAAGCCATATTCTTCTATTATCCACGGCAATGTTTCTTCTTTAAGACTAAACTTAAATCCTTTTTGGATATCAACCTTATAATCTGTTGCATCTACTAGCGCTTTTTCCTGTTTTGTTGCATTTGGTGGCAATAACATTACTCAACCTTTAAATTTCTCAAATTTGCACATTCATTTCCCATAATCACAACATCTTCTTTTGGCTCGATTAATTCTACGTTTTCTACACCCTCTACAAATAGGTTTGCTATTATCCAAGATCTTGTCACACTCCACCCTAATCTTTTTGCTAATTCAAACTTCTTAATAAACTGCTTCTTGATTTCCTCCTTCGATATTATAGGACTTATGCTCATTCTGCTGTGAATATCTATTTCCATAATATTGCAGCCAATTACTGTTATCGTATCGGTTAAAACCCTTATATCATCTCTAGTAACCTGCTTTTTTACAATTTCAAGTAGTTCTTCTGACACCATGCCAGTTGTTGTTGATAAGATTGAAATTTGTACTTTCCCTGGTATAGGTGATTCTACTAATGCATCTTTTACTCTACTATCTGCCGACAGTGCATGATAACGATAATACTCTTTGCTTCCTCCTGTTGACCACCCCTTTATTTTTGCTTTAATTCTTTTTCTAAATCGTTCGTCCTCTTCTTCTTTCTGCCTCTCCACTCCATAAAACTCAGCTAAATTATCAAGATCTTCTCCTTTCGCAAATTTTAGTAAATTGCTCTTTACTGATTCATTTATTCTTTGTCTTAGTAACAATTCCCTCCATGCTGCAACTTCCAAAACCTTCATCGCTGGGTCACTTTCAACTAATGCTGTAAAACTTGCGTCTCGATTTATTAGCTCTTCCTTCATTCTCGAAAATATTTCCTCATAGCTTAGTTTTTCAATAATATTAGATGTCTGCATTTCTAAACAACTATTCCGCTAATATTTATGAACTTGCCTTCTGGAAGATAGACACCTTCTAAATTCAATGTTACTCTCCCTTCTTTTACTCCTTCAACTTTTACTTTTTCTAACTTAAATCTCTTTTCCCATTTTTCTAAAGCTTCTGCTGTTGCTGCATATATCTCAAGTGTTAAATCTCTATTTATCGGTTTATCAACTAATTCAAGTAGCCTTGAACCATAACTTCTCCTCATTATTCTACTGTTTACTGGAGTGGTCAGTATATCAATTATCGATTGCTTTAAATGTTCTATTCCTTCTAACGCTCTTCCTGTTTTAACATCCATTCCTCTCATTTTTCGATTATTTTAGTTTTTTTATTTTGAAAACACACTTTGATTTTTACTTACTATTTGAAAACTACAGGATACCACATCACCTGTTCTCGCTACACCAATACCATTTACAAATACATTGTTTGATCCTTGCGTTACTGTTTCCCCAATAGTCAAGATGTCACCCTTACGACAAGCAGGTCTACCATTAACAAATACATCTTCACTCCCGCTCACACAGACATGAACCGGCATACCTGTACAATGATCTCCTATGCAAACAATTGCTTTACTCATATATATTAATTCAAGTCTATTCTTCTTGCTTTTAATTTAATACTACCTTTTGTCATTTCTATACTCGATTCCCCAGCCTTCAGTGTTATTTTGTCCACTACTTCAATCTCTAAATGATGTTTTTCCTTATCACATGTAAACTTCGTCCCATCTTGAAACTTTATACTATTTATTTCTTTTTTATTTTCTAGTGCAGGGTACTTTTCCTGATATATTCCTGGTAATACTACTCCTAATGATAGTTCACCAAGAGGAGAAAATACCACAACTTGTTCATCAATATCTGGCGGAGACCAATCTCTATCTTTTCCTGCTTTGCTTGTTATCCATGGCAACCAATCTGTTAAAAATTCGCCTATTTTAACTCTTACTTTTGCTTTTTCATAATCTACTTCTTTTACAACTCCTATACGAACAATGTTGGCCATTTTCCTCTGTAATTCCGAAATTGCAAAATTATTTTCTAACATTTATTTCACCGATTTCTATTTTGTGTGGCATAAATTTTCCTTCTTCCCAAATAGATCGACCTACGTGTATTGTATGCACCCATTCAACCATCCACACTAAATATGCATCGAGCTCTGGTCTAAAGTCATCTCCTCCTCCTGATATAAATTCTCCTGGTGAAACATTTTCCACATTCCAAGTATTTTTATTTACTACTTTTGCAACTTCTGTGGCTAATGATCTCACAATTATTGAGGCATTCTCTACTGTACTATCAACTACTATTCGTGCTTCAAATCTTGCTTTCAGCGCTAACTCTTCTGTTCCAGGATCATCTCCTTTTTCAAGACTGCTAAGTTCTACAAACACCGCTGGCGCTAATAATTCTTTCCTTATTGCTGGATAAATTTCGCACGTCTGTATTGCTGATATTTCTTCTTTTAACTTAGTGCAAATTGCTTGATGTAAATCTTGCCAATTCATACATTTTTTGTAATATCACCCTCAAAGAACTTTTCAAACACTTTCTCAACCTCATAATTAACAAGATCTCTTATTACTTTTGATGCTTCTGGTTCCAATGGCAATTTAACCTCCTTTATTGGTAATGCTGCTCTTCCTTCACGTTTAAAAATACCGCTATTTCCTTTTGGCATAACTGCTGCAAATCCTCCTATAAACTCATGCTTTCCTACTTTCGATCCTCTTCTTGTTTTTTGTATTTTACCAATTGTCGATGCTCTAATGTCATAGAGATTTGCTCTAATTAACACTTCTAATCTGCTAGTTTTCGCCTTAAAAATTCTTAATCTCTTTCTTATCAAACTTAATTTTATTCTCTTTTCCTCACTGATTTCCTTAGCTGCTTTTGATTTTAGCCATATTGCTGTTTTGTTTAATGCACTCACTGTCGCTTTTTCCACTTTTTTCCTTTCAGCATCTATACTTTGTATAATACTACCGGTGTTAATACGCATTTATACTCCTGACGCTCGAATTTTCCATACCATTCCTGAATTATCTTGCAGCGGTGGAGAATATACTTTATATTTACGGTCACCTATAACAAAAATATCTCCTACAATTGGCTGCAGTACATCAAACGCACTTACTTCTAACGCTAAAGTTTCTTCCACAAATTGTCCTTCACCAATCTCGTATAATTTATCTGGCTGTTGCTTTAATACCTGTACCATATATGACTTATCCTTTGATTTATATAAAGCTAACTCCCCTAAATGGATAAGACAGTCTTTCAATAACTTCTTTACATTTTCCTGCATACCATTTTCTATTCATTTAAATTCACTTCTAAAATCCTCTAAAAATATATTGCATCCTTATATTTTTTTAGCATACTCAACACATATTAAAACCATAAGTAGAGTTTTCTATGTGAGGACTCTACTATGTTGTTACTATTTTTACTAAAATAGACGGACGATGGCACATTGGCAGAGGGTTTGACTGCGTATGCAAATCAGTCCCTCTATCAAATCTTCTTGGCTCTTGTTTTGCATAGAGTGGCTGTCCAAGAGTATTCACTGTTTCATTAAAATCTGCTGGTGCAAAATATGTTGTAAATGTGCTCGCTGTTCCTAGTGGAAAACAGTGACCTATATCTTTTTCTATAAATCTTCTCACGGTTCCTTCAGGATCTGTTGCTTGTCCTCTATATTCCTCAAATGTTATTCCACAAAACGTAAATCCTGACCTCATATCATTTCGAAGTGCTGCTCCTTCTTGCCATCTTTCATATGCTTCTTTCACTTTACTATGCGAAGTTAATGCATCAAAAAACTCAGGGCTTACCAAGGCATGAACTCCTGTCATATATTCACCACTTAGATTATCTTCTATATGCCGGAGTACTTCCAGACACTTACGTTTTACATCTGTTGTTGCTGTTCCAAGGGCAAAATTTACTACTTTTGGTGTGATTTCAAATTCATTGTACAGATTTAATAATTCTGACCCGTCAGCATCAAGAATAATTCCCTTCAGCGCTCCCATTCGCAAATGCTCTAATGTTATTGCGTGTTTGTTTCTCATTAGCTGCAAATGATCAGTTATTACATCCGCCAGCGCTTTAAGTTCACTTTCTGATCCAAATGCTCTTATTCCTTGCACTTCTTCTGGTAACACTACATCATCATGTGGAATATGTGGAATCGTAAATGTTCTTACCTTTCTTTTTCCTCTTTTTCCTACTGTTGCTGGTGCTCCGGGTAACTGCGTTGGCAATAGGCTTAAAACTCCATTTTGCTCTTCTATGGTAATATGTCTAAATCTCACTGACCTACTTGGAAATAAATTTAAATTTTCAATTCGTCCATAATTTATCGGCAATATATTCATCGCATTTGTTAGTGCCGTCATGCTAAATGCTGTATTTGTAAATGGATTTTGCATTGAATTTCTCCTTAAATTAGACTGTTTTGCGAATGATAATCCCACGTGTTTCTAGTTGTTTTATTGCTGCTGTTTTTTGCTCTTCAGTTATATTTGCTGGCCACACAACTGCATGATCTGCTAGCATCGCAATACGTGTAATGATTACTGCTTTGGTGGTTTCTTTTGCATCTACATCACTTGTTATTACACCTATTGCTGTTTGCGTCCCATCTGTTGCTGCTAAGTTTATAATTTTAATTAGATCATCTTTATCACGACCAACAACCATGCCAAGCTTTAGGTTTTGCCCCTTTGCTACTGTTATTTGGTCTCTTGAATATAGATTTGATGCCTCATACTTTAATAAGTTACCTAAATTATTTGTTTCAGTTATGCTTGTCATATTTCTCCCCCTTTTTTCCTTTGTTTATTCCGCTGTGTTTAAAGTCGCTATTCGCCGCGGTAAAAGATATGTTGCTCTATAATTGTGGCGCATTTTGAACACTTATTTACCGCGGCGTATGTTAGCTTTATATCCCGCGGTATCAAATGCTCCGACTTTTTGCTACCTGCATCATCAAGTCTTCCGGTGTATTTTGCGGTATTGTACTCAAAATCTCTGTCTTCTTCGTTCTCTCCGCTAGTATTGACATTAATATCTCTTGGGCTTGCTTTGCATTTACATCCTGTTCGATAAATTCCCCTATCTTCTCTGGCATCTTTGATAAATTACACAAACGTATTAATTCAAGAACTTCAGTACGATACTTAGTTAAATTATCAGTTTCTAGGTCAGTTGTAGTTTGTTCATTCATAGTAATACTCCTATTTTTATTAATAGATGAAAGAATTGTCATTCCATCCGCAAGTCCAATCTCTATTGCTTTCTCGCCAAAATATAGCCCTGCTTCCGTTGATTTAATTTTTCCCGTTGAAAGATTTCTATTCCTTGCTACAAGCTCAACAAACATTTCATATAGTCGGTCTACTTCTCCTTGCAAGCTTTCCAAACTCTCTGATGTTATTGGCTCATGTGGATTTAAATCGTTCTTTCGATTTCCAGCATATACTGTCGTATATTTTATTCCTTGCTTTTCATCAAAAGCGCTTTGATCAATGTGACTTGCTATTACTCCTATGCTTCCTACCCCAGATGTTCTGCTCACATATACCTTTTCAGCACTTGACGCTATTGCATATGCTGCAGAATACGCATCATCATTTGCTATTGCTACGATCTTTTTCAATGTCCTTGCTTCGTAAATAAAGTCAGAAAGGTCGAATAAACCGTTTACTTCCCCTCCGGGGCTGTCTATGTCCAAAATTATTGTTTCTACTTCTTCATCTATTAAAGCTTCTTCTATCTCTTCACGTATCTTCTCATACGATGTCATCCCCAACACATCATCAAAAGCTTCTGACTTTTTCGTCAAGATTCCATGTATTGGTATTATTCCACTTTCACTATTTTTTACTGCATGTTTTATATTTTTAAACGTCGGATGTTTTGCCGCATGTAATGATAATAGTTCAAAACTCCTTGGTTCTACCATTACAGCTTTATTTAACCAAATTGCTTGTTGTTTCATATTACCTCAGCGTTAGAATTTATGTCGGTATCAAAGCTTAAACCTAGGTCATTAGCACGCCTTTGATCCTCAGCTATTTCTTGGTCGATTTCTTCTATATCGTAACCCAGTTCTGACACCACTTCCGATCGACTCTTAAACCCATTTCTTACCGCCATTTGCTGTGCTTGCTGGTCTTTTAGCGGATCTACCCAATCAAATCCTTGTGCTATCCATTTTACTTCTTTTTTTGCCGTTTTTTTTTCGCCTATATCGAGTTCTCCTGAGAGTAGGGCTAATTCTAACCACCTATCCCATACCGGGCGGCAAAATTGAAATACTAAAATGTTATGCTGTAACATCCCGCACCTCCGGCGAAACTCTATTAACCCTGCTCGTATCGATGAATAATTAACGTTGGTAAGATCTCCTGTTAGCTGCTCATACGTTATCCCTGTGCCTACTGCTATTGCTCTGAGCTGCTGTTTCATAAATGCTTCATAACTTCCTCCAACATCTGATGGTTCTGAAAATTTTATATCCTCTCCCGGGTCTAAAAGTTGCATAGTCCCAGGTTCAAGACCAGATAATGCTACCCCTTGTTCATTACTCTCTCCTTCTCCCATGATGTTCGCTTCTGGATCAAGTCTGGTAATAAATCCCGCAAACATCGCTGCAGTCTTTTTTCTCACTAATTCCGCATCGTCATATTGATCAAGTTCATAGAGCTTTAACAGTACACTGGACAACCATGGTACTCCTCGAATCTGCCCAGGTCTTAGCGGTCTATAGATATGCAAAACATCGTTTGCTGGCACTCTCACTGATTCGCCAAACGAGCCTTCTCCTGGATGTTCTCGAAAAAGGTAATACGCTTCTCTCTGCCCAAGTCGGTTAAATTCAATGCCGTTTCTAATTACATTACCGTTGGCAAGGGTTTGATTGCTCTTATTGTCTAAATGCTCTGATTCAAGTACTTGCAGTTGCAACGGCACACAAAGACCATCTTCTCGTTTTCTTGTTCGGAGTCTTACAAAACATTCCCCTCCTTCTATCATGCTCCTACAGACCAAAGCTTGTAATCCATAAAAATCACTCATTCCGCTACTGTCTGCTTCATCCGTCCATCTCAGCCATAATTCTTGCACTTTTTTCCGAAACTCTGCATCTTTGGCTTTTGATTGCGGTTTTATTCCTGTCCCAACAGAGTTACTTACTATCGTATCGATGATGTTTGCTGCATAGGAGTTCTTTCTTACCATGTCACGTGACCGACTACGCAGGTGCTCTAAGCTTTGAGACAGCAAATTATTTATACTTCCTGACTCTCCTTGCCAATACATCACTCTTCTTCCTGATCCTGCAGCGTCCCAGGCTGAGCTTTTTGGTTTTGGTGATTTGTGGAATAATTGTTTGAATGATTTGAGTAACATCATGATATCCAAAAATCTTTTAATTCTTCTAATGTCCCATTGAATTTATTTCGATCACATGGTCCTATGCCTTCTACTGAATTTTGCTTTTCTCCGCTTTTTCCGTCAGTATACTGCCATAGAGTCCATTTTCTCCACCCTATTGGTAATGTCGGCTCTTTTCCCCATTTTGCTAACCATAGTGGACATTCAGTTAGAGTTGGGGTAGCAAAATCTTCTAGAAAACTAGGACTTCCATAAATTAGTGGCAAACGTCCAGTTATTAAATAAACCCTGTTAACGAAATCTTCAGCTTGTTTTGGTGTAATGTTTTCTCCATCTTTGTTTTCTTCTATATCAAGAGCAAGTAGAACTTTAGAACTATCACTTACTGTCTCTAAAAAATGCTCAGCTTGGTCTTTTCCGTTTTCTCCTACTCCAAAATGGTATGCCCCATACAGAAGTCCTTCTTCTTCAGCGGCTTTTTTTCTTTCCACGTATGTTGGATCTATATATTTTAACCCCTGCGTTGCTTTATGAATAACTCCCAATATCCCATCTTCTTTTGCTAATTTAAAATCTACACTTTCATTCCAATGAGAAATGTCTACTACCGCATTTATATGCATCCCTGGTGCTGTAGCTATAATATTCATTAAATGCTCTTCATTGATCGTTTTCGAGACTATCAAAACTATTATTAATACTAGATTTGGTACTAAAATTTTACATTTCTCTGCAAAACGCGATCTTTACAACTTATTTCTTTTCTTCGTTGGACACGATGCTAATGTTAACTTAGCAGATAGAAAAGGTAATACAGTACTACACGTTGCCTCTCGATATGGATCCAAAGCAATAGCAGAGGTTATTATAGCAATAAGCGAAAATATTAATGCTCAGAATATCGATGGCGACACTCCTTTGCATTATTCAGTAAAGTATGGATGTATGGACGTTATGCAAAAGTTATTACAATCTGGTGCAGACATCAATTGCCAAAATCACCTAGGTAAATCACCGCTACATATTGCAGCTCAATGCTCTGATGGTGTAATATTGGGATTACTAGCAAAAGGAGGATCTTATATCAACATCGAAAATAAAGATGGACATACACCTTTGCACCTTGCAGTTTCATCCAATTGTAAAGATTTTGTGGAGATTTTGCTGCAAAACGGGGCAAATATTAATGCAATAGGGAAAGATGGTTGTACTCCTCTGCACCTTGCTGTTATGAAAGGCAATAAAGAAATTGTTGAGTTATTACTAGACAGAAAGGCAAACGCTCATCTGAAATGTTTTTATAACTCTGAAGAAGGTTATACAGCACTGGAAAACGCTGTAGCAAACCGAAACAAAAAAATTGTAGCATTGTTTCTGCTTCATGGAATAACCTTAGAATAGTTGGAGTGCAACAATGTCCTACGAGCAAATCGTTATATACGGTATAATATTAATTATTGCTATTAAAATATTTCTCTTTTTCAGAAGAATATACAAAAACCTCGTCAATCTGGGAGAGAGTGAAAAAAAACAGCTTGAGAATCATGATATCAAAGAGAATCAGGTTTATAAAGAAAATCTAAAAATAATTGGCGTTGCAAAGCCAGTGGGCAAATGGACAAAAATGGTTATACTGAATGGTGAATTGATGCAGCGTCTAGCACAATTGATACAGGAAGAAGGCAATGAAAAAGGTTACTGGGAGCTATTTGTAAAGGCTCAGTCTTCAACCCAGGGGAAATATAAGGGAAGAGGTAGGTAACGTTAGCCTTTTTTCTCTTCCTTTTCATGAATCTTTATTAACTTGGTCAAAAATGAACGCCATAAATCTTTTATCTCTTTGTTTTCAATTTTTTGATATTCTCTCATTATATTTAATATTTTGTTTTCTCCTTGACCATCTTCACAATAACTTTCTGCTTTTGATGTAGGTAGTAGAAGTACAAAACTTATTGATAATCCTTTCGCTAATTCAGGCGTATTTTTGAACGATGGTATTATCCCTTTTTCATATGTGTATATTTGCTTATGGGATAATCCTGCTTTATCTGCCAATTCCATCTGTGTAGAACCTCTAACCAACCGCCAATCTTTTGCCTTTTGCGCCATTTGGAATCTTACAGGTCTTACCTCTGTTGTAACCTTGTTAATTTCGATTCCTTCTGACAAAGATCTGGTTAGTGTACAAACTGCCTCACGAACTTTCGGGTCCTTAATTCTTTTTATGGTTTGCACTAAATTAAATGCCTTCTTATCTTCACGATTAATATAAAATCCTTCTGGTGGCTCAGGAAAGAAAACTTCAATATCATAATATAATTTTTTTGCCATCCTCTCGAGAGTTGTGGGTTCAATGCTGTATATTCCTAGCTCATAATTTGTAACTGCTGACTTTGCTAAACCAACTCTTTTTGCGAAATCAGCCTGAGAGCATTCCATCTTTAACCTAATATCCTTTGCCTTTTGAGTTATTTGATAGCATAAAGAATCAGGAGCTATTTTCTTTGTGGTAGTAGTCATTTTTTCACAGATATTGAAGATTTATATAGTGTTATTAAATTATATTAAAGCTTTATTACTCACATATGGCGAAAAGATCCTGGTCTCTATTAGTTAAATGCCTTGCTATTTCTATTTAAATATTATCCTTTTAATAAAATGCACTAGCAACACGAATATCTTACCCGTAAAATACGCTGGCAGCGAGTGCGCGAGTTAATAATTAATTTACAACTGGCGCTGTATACTAGAACAGTAGTAGTAGAGGTAAGTTATGAATAAAAATGCATTACAAGAAAAAATAAAACGCCACAATGAGTTGTACTATCGGGAAAATATATCAGAAATAACCGATGCGGAATATGATGAGCTGGTGAAAAAAGTAGGTATTCAAACCGTTGGTACTGCGCCTGATAGAAGATTTTTAGAGGTGGAACATATTGTACCAATGCTCTCGTTGGACAAGGCTCACGGACGAGATGAAGTTGAAGAGTTTCTTAAAAAACTTCTGAATGTACATGAGTTGGAAATCATATGTGAACCAAAGATCGATGGGGTGTCGTTTTCTGCGATTTATGAGGATGGAAGATTTGTTAAAGCTGCAGCTCGAGGCGACGGTTTTGTAGGAGAAGATGTCACTCACAATGTTGCAACAATAAAAGACTTTCCTAAATTTTTGCAAGGTGTAAAGGGTAGATTGGAGGTGAGAGGGGAAGTATACATAAGAAATGACGATTTTTTAAAATTAAATAAGAATTTCTCAAATCCGCGCAACACAGCGTCAGGTTCATTAAGACAATTGGATCCAGAAGTTACCGCTAGGAGACCGCTGAAATATTTTGCTTACTCTTTGATCGGTGGAACAGAAAATACCCAGTCTGAAGTATTAAATAAGCTAAAAAAGCTTGGATTCTGTGTAAATGAACATCAATGCTTAGCAAAAAATGTGGATGAAATGCTGGAATTCTACAACAGAACCTACGATAATCGCCATGAATTAGGTTATAATATTGATGGAGTAGTATATAAAATCAATAATTTACAGCTACAAGATCGTCTAGGTAACACAAATAAAGCTCCTAGATGGGCAATAGCTCATAAATTTCCTGCAGCGCGTGGAAAAACCAAGATAAAGAAGATATCGGTACAAGTAGGCAGAACAGGTAAATTGACTCCAGTTGCTGAATTAGTTCCAATAAATATAGGAGGGATAGTCGTTACTAGAGCAAACCTGTATAATCAAGATGAAATTGAACGTAAGGACATAAGAGAAGGAGACGTAGTGGTAGTAGAGCGAGCTGGCGATGTAATTCCTAAAATAATAAGTGTTGATAAAAGTGCCCGTTCTCGCAATGCACCAAAATTTGTTTTTCCTGACACTTGCCGCGAATGCGGGAGTAGTATTGATGACTGGGCTAGATGTTCAGGTGGAGACGTTTGCCCAGCACAACAAATAGGAAAGTTAAAACATTTTGTGGAAGTTCTTGACATTAAAGGTTTTGGCAATAAACAAGTAGAATTCTTTTACGATCTTGGCTTGATAGAACAAATTCCTGATATTTTTACTCTCGAAGAAAAACTTGAAAATTTCAACTTAAGTGAGCTAAATGGATGGGCTGAGAAATCCGTATCTAATCTATTGAATTCTCTCAATAGCAGAAAAACTATAACTCTTGAAAAATTCATATCTTCCTTAGGGATTGAATCTGTCGGGCCAAGTGTAGCAAAAATATTAGCCAATCATTATAGATCTTATGATAGTTGGTATGAGACCATATTATCTTATGATAGCGAAGTTCCCTATCAACTAATTAGCATAAACGGTGTAGGAGAAAAGATTGCAGATTCCTTAGAGTTTTTTTTCTCTGACGAGAATAACGTTAAAATGGTAAACGACCTCGTTTCTCAGTTGACCATTCTGCCTGTAGTTAGCAATTCCCCTCTTAGCGGAAAAATAGTGGTATTTACTGGTAAGCTGTTGACAATGGAAAGAAAAGAAGCTCAAGCAAAAATCGAATCTTTAGGCACAATTGTGAGTTCAAGTGTATCACCTAAAACAGATTATTTGGTTGTGGGCGAAAAACCTGGGGCAAAATACAGAAAAGCTTTGGAGCTAGGTATTAAAATTTTAAGTGAGGAGGAATTTTACAAATTAATTCTGAAAGAAAAACTGTAATCTCAACTCTATTTATCTGAGTTGTGCAATTTCTTCAGATGATAAACCAGATGTTCGCAATATAATATCAATAGCAACACCTGCCTTAACTAGATTTTTTGCAACCCTGATTTTCTCTGCTTTTTTAACCTTTTCTTTGCTAGTCTTCATACCTTCAGATAAGGATCTAACTACCGCACCTACTATATCACGGGATTCCTGATCTTTGCATTCATCTATAAACCTCAATAGCTTGTTTTCTGCTTTACCATCCTCATTTTCATATTCTGTTGGTTCAAGAAATAGAGCTTTAATGTTAACTGATAATGCCTTTGCTATCTTATCTAATATTTCAATTGGAATATCTGTGTATCCTCGTTCATAGTTATGTATTTCTTTAGATGTTGAACCGATTTTATTTGCCAAATCCTCTTGAGCGTATTCCCGTATTAATCTCTGCTCTCTTATCCTTTTCCCCACTTTGTAGAGTGTAGAATCAGTACAAATTTCTTTCTCTGTATCATCATATTCGTAAATAGATAAGCGAGTCGCTTGGGAAATAATATCAACTGGAATTCCTTCTTTAACTAGATTCCTTGCAACTCCTATTCTTACTTCTTCTTGACTAGTTTTTTCACTAACATATACAAATCTTATTAATGGATAAAGCTTCTTGCGTAATTCTTGATCTTTAATTTCTATATGTATTTTTGTTAGATAGACTATTTCTTCATCCTCATCTTCATGCCAACTGTTTTCTTTTAGTACTGTTGGTCCTGGAAGTAGATCTATAACACTAACTGATAATGCTCCTGCTATTATATATGATCCTTTGACTGTAATAGGCTTACACCCTAGTTCAAGGTTATGTATTTCCTGATATGTTAACCCAATTTTGCTTGCTAATTTTGCCTGGGTATATCCTTGTATTATCCTACAACCTTCTATCTTTTTCCCCATTTCATAGTTTATTGAGCCAATATGCTCTAGGTTAACGTAGCTAAAGTCGCTAACAGCTATTTTTCTTACAGAAGTAGACATATGTTATTTATAGAAACTAATGTATATACTTATCACAAAGCTTCATCAAAATCCACTGTTCTGACTGGCTGTAAACTTTTATTTTATTACAAAAATTTTCCAATCATACAACCAGTTGTTTGTGAGATAATATCAGCAGAAATTCCTTCTTTAACTAGACTTTTTGCAACTTCAACCTTTTTTGCTTCTCTGACCTTTTCCCTACAAACTCGTATGCCTTCAAATAAAGATTTGATCAGCACATCTCGTAACTCTTGACTCTCTATCTTTTTGTATTCTTCTATCAAATTCGATAGCTCATTTTCTACCTCATCTTCTGTCGATTCGGGAAGTAGATCTATGATATTAATTGATAATACCTTTGCTATTTCATCTAACGTTTCAAGTGAAACAGCAGCTCGTCCTTGTTCATATTCGTATATTCCTTGATTTGTTATCCCCCCGATTTTATTCGCTAAATCTTCCTGAGTGTATCCTCGTCTCAACCTCCACTCTTTTATCCTTTGCCCTACTTTGTATGGAATAGAATCAATGGGAATTTTGTTCTCCTCATACTCACCAATAGATAAGTTAGTTGTTCGAGAGATAACGTGAGCAGAAACTCCTGCCTTAACTAAACCCTTTGCCACTTCTATTTTCACCGCTTTTCCACTTCTTTCCTCACTAATACGGATGAATTTGGTTAATAAATAAAATATCTCACGTAATTCTTGATCCTTAATTTCTTTATGTCTTCTTACTAGATTTAATATCTCTTCTCCCTCATACCTTTTTTCATTTGATACTGTTTGTTCAGAAACTAGAACTCTAGCACTTGTCGATAATGCTTCTGCTATGGCATATAATTTCTTAATTGAAATTCTACGTGTTCCTTTTTCATATTGTAGTATGACCTGATACTTTGTACCAATTTTACTTGCTAAATCCTTTTGAGTATATCCCAGCCTTAATCTACGATTTCTTATCTCTTGCCTAACTTTATAGCTTAGGCTTTCTGCCAATTCGCACACTAATGTCTTCTATTAGAATTATTGCTTAACCTCGATAATAATTTCTCCCTTTCTCTTATTACCTGGTCGCTTTTATCTCCAATCTCTCTCATTTCTCTTTCTCGCTCTTCTATGCTAGATTTCATAGCCTCAGCCGAATATTTGCTCTTTCCACTTGCTAGTTCTAATTTTAACCTTTTTACCTTGTATTCCAATTCCATAAACCTTTCATGTTTTTTCAGCGTCTCTATCATCTGATTTACTTGTGAGTGTAATTCTCCTTCTTCTAAGCTTTCTGCTATTTTAATCAGTAACAACTCATCAATTTTATAATTTACACCAGATTGAACTATAAATAGATTGATCATTGCTCGTACGTCAGTAGGCTCTGCTACTAATACGTTAACATTGCTACACACAAAGCGTTTTAAACTTATATTTTTTTCTAGATAATTTTTCATATCCTGCGATAATTTTTCCTTTAATTCTTCATATGCTCTCGACAGTAACACCTCTAATTCCTTAAAAAATTCAAGTTCAATATCACCTGACGTAAGGATCATTAATAGATGTTTTACTAACTCCCTATCATTTGATTTAATTGCCTGATAAATTGCTTTTTCTCTATCCTCTTTCAAATCATACAGTTCTGATGAATCACTAAGGCTAAATAAGTAGTTCTTAGCTTCTTCAGGAGCATAGATTGCAATATTAACTTCTCTTAGTGGATGGTCATCATTAAACTTTTCTAGATCAATAGTTTCTTCTATCACAACAGCCACTTTACTCAACTTCTTTAGCTGATCTATACCGCCTCTTGAATCTCTGGATGTATTTTTAACTTCATTTAACACTTCGCTATAAAGACTTTGCTTTTCCTCACTGCTTAATAATGTACAATGCTCCTTTAGTTGCTTGGGAGTCTTGGATAGAAGTTGTACTAACATACGTTTTGTTGAAAATGCTCATGCTATATTATAGAATTTTTAATTGAAAATCATGCAAAAATTTATATTGCTATGGTCTTCAATTTATGTCTCTTTTTAGTGGTTTCTGAATCTCATGATTCCTATATTTCAGCTTCTTGGCAAGGGTATAGCCTTAATGTAAATTTAGCCACCAAAAATGTTGATATCAAGTTTTGAGTCCTTTATAATGTAAAGTGTGGGAGGTTAATCTCGCGATGTTAGGTAATTGAGTTTTTACGCTCGTATTTTATTAGGAGATTAGCCTCTCACACCAAAAATAGGTATTTTTGAAGTTTTTTATAGCTACTAAATTCATGAGTTCATTTACTGGGCTTTAAAGGTACTTTATGAGGGGATTATAAAAAGATGTATAAAAGGATATCTAAGGTGCGTAGTAGCATTCTAGGGCCATCTATGAAAGTAGTTTTTTAGCCAACTCTTGAAATTCAGCTAACTTTAATAGACCTTAGCATAAAAGAGTTGAATATTTCTTCAGAATTGTGTATAATTACTGATGCTTTTTAGGTTAACGTCTTATGGCTTTTTCTAAATTTCTCGATCCTAAATTTGACCTGCCCTTCAAACGAGTGTTCGGCACTGAAAAAAATAAGAATATTCTTATCCACTTTTTGAATGACATCTTAGGGTTTACTGGTGTTAACACAATTCAAGATGTTAAGTTTCTTAGCACTATTATGGATCCTGAGATTGCTTCTGATAAACAGAGTATTGTTGATGTTCTTTGTAAGGATTCATACGGAAATAGGTATATTGCGGAAATGGTGCGACCTGAAAGCCTTCGGTCATATTGTTTAAAAGGAGAGGAATTCATTCAGAAAGAAACTGAAAGGATTCTAAAGCTTATTGAACCAGATGTTTTGCCATCTGAGTCTACGCATCAGTGCGAATTGGGTAACCAGTTGGTGCCGAGCGACGCGGACAATGAACCTCCTCTTGATAAAGAAGATGCTCAATCGTGAGAGAAAGCATAAACTACAAGCATCATGTGGTTGGAGGGCTAGGCTTAGTGGTATGGTGAACGTAAGTGAAGCTTCATAAGTATCGTAACGATTAAAGAGCTAAAGATGCTGATAAGCTCCGACCAAAAGGTAATGTGGATGAGTTACATTTTTCATTTCTGGATGTACGCAAATAATAATTCCACCGGTATAGAGAAGCCACCTAACCCACTATTGTATGACAAAAGGAACAGGATAAGCCTGTATTTTCGCCTATATGGCAGGCAACCCGCAAGGAATGCTGATGGATGTGCAGGTAAAGGATAATGGAGAAAGCGAATGCCATTTTGTAACGAAATGGATAGAATTTGTAACATTAATTCGCGTGAAAACGAGCAGACTTCCATTTGGTCCCTCATGACAAGAAACTTTGTTAACCACTTAAGGTAGGAAAGCAGATGATTACAAGTACAACTGTAAGTGCACCTACCAATAACTCCGAAGCATGGAACCAGTTACCCTGGAAGAAATGCCAAAAAGTTGTTATGAGGCTACAGAGGCGTATTGTTAAGGCTGTCCAACAAGGCAGATGGGGTAAGGTGAAAACTTTACAACACCTTCTCACACGCTCTTTTAGCGGCAAAGCTTTGGCGGTTAAGAGAGTAACTGAAAACCAAGGAAAAAACACAGCAGGTGTAGATCGTCAAATATGGTCAACTTGCAACACAAAATTTCAAGGAATAAAGCTATTAAAACAAAGAGGATACAAACCTTCTCCGCTAAAACGGATATACATCAGTAAGTCTAATGGCAAAAGAAGACCTCTTGGAATCCCTACGATAAAAGATAGAGCCATGCAAGCATTATACTTGTTTGCTTTGGAACCGATAGCTGAAACGATCAGTGATCGTCACTCTTATGGTTTTAGACCAAAAAGATCCTGCGCAGACGCTACTGTGGCTTGTCACTTGTTACTGGCAAGCCGTAACCAACTACAATGGATACTCGAAGGTGATATTAAAGGGTGTTTTGATAACATTAACCATGAATGGCTCATGAAGCATATTCCTATGGAGAAGAAAATTCTTCATAGCTGGTTAAAAGCTGGCTTCCTAGAATCAAAAACTCTGTATTCCACAACTGCAGGTACCCCACAAGGTAGTATCATCTCTCCAATACTAGCAAATCTAGCCCTAAATGGACTTGAAAAATCATTGGAAAGTCAATTTGGTAAACTTGGCAGTAAAAGAAGAAGCAAAATCAGAAGTGGAGTAAATGTAATCAGGTACGCAGATGACTTTATCATTTCAGGAATCACACGTGAAGTACTGGAAAATGAAGTAAAACCTCTAGTATCGTCCTTTCTTCAGGAGAGAGGTCTTATCCTTTCCGAAGAGAAAACAAAAATTACATCTATTACAACAGGGTTTGACTTTCTTGGTTGTAATGTACGCAGGTATAATAAGAAGTTAATTATAAAACCTTCAAAAGAAAGTATTAAGAAACTTCTTAATAAAGCACGTACATTGATAAAGGCAAACATAGCGAACACTCAGGCCGTACTAATCAAGTTGCTCAATTCCCTATTAAGGGGATGGGGAAATTACTACAGCCATGTGTGTGCGAAAAGAGCTTTTAACAAAATAGACCATGAAATTATGTGTGCTCTATGGAAATGGGCAAAGAAAAGACATCCTCGTAAAGGATTACGTTGGATAAAGAATCGTTACTTCAAGGTAATGAAACAACGCCAATGGGTCTTTGCTGCACCCATATGCAAGAACAAACCGAAAGAGATAAGGTATTTAAGACTGCTTAGGTTGATTGATATACCTATCAGACGACATGTTAAAATCAGGGCGGATGCAAATCCACTTGACTTAAAATGGAAAAAGTATTTTGATGAAAGAGTGAAACAAACAAAAATGTTAGCAAGCTCTTTCTCAAGAGAAGGTTCTCTACTGTTGGTGTCACCATTAAGAATGATGTTTTCTGAGGAATCATGAAGGACAAGCCGGTTCGAGAAAAGAAGGACTTAGATAAGGGGCTCAAGCGTAGTGTGGGGAAACCTGCATGCTGCGTTTCTAAGGGAGGGAGTAGTAGCAATACTACTTCCTTACCTAACCAACTCGCTCGTGATAAAGGCTTCGAAAAACGTGCCCAACTTTATGCTGCTAAAGCTTACTCAAGACAATCAGGCAATTACGTTGATTTTAAGAAAGTATTCTTTATCGCTATTTCCAATAGTACGCTATTTCCTCCAGAGGTTGAGTATATTTCCACTCACAATGTACGTGATATTAAGACTAACGGACATTACTTAAAAGATTTTCAATTTGTCTTTATTGAGTTGCCTAAATTTGCAAAAAATAAAGTAGAGCAGCTAGAGAGTACAATAGAGCGCTGGTGCTTTTTTTTCAAGTACGCAGAAGATACTACAGATGAAGACCTAAAAGATATTGCAGAAAAAGCGCCAATAATAAAGCTAGCATATGATGAATTAGACAAGTTTCGTTGGGAAGAAGAGGATCTAGCAGCATACGAAGAAAGAGTTTTGAGTGTACAGAAAGAAGAGGCTATTTGGGCTCAACGCCTTGATGATGCTTCTGCTGAAGGTAGACTAGAAGGCATCCAAATCGGCCATCAAAAAGGCAGAGAAGAGGGTGAGAAGCAAGCTAAAATAGCAGTCGCAAAGAATCTACTTAAAGCAGGGTTTCTACCGATATCGTAGTTCAAACTACTGGTCTTACAGTTAACGAAGTCAAAGACTTAAGCTCTTTGGGTGTCTAGATGAACATCTTTATACTAGATGAAAACCCAGTAATTGCAGCACGAATGTTATGCGATAAGCACATAGTGAAAATGCCATTAGAAACTGCTCAATTACTTAGTAGTGTTTTTTCAATCGCATTAAAAGCGCCAAATCCTTTTGTCAGTATCACAAACCAAAATATAGAAGTTCCATATAAACTTACTCACAAAAACCATCCTTGCTCTTTATGGGCTAGACAGTCGAAAGGGAACTTTTGTTGGTTGATAGAGTACGGAAGAGAATTATGTAAAGAGTACACCTGGCGATACAAAAGAACGCATAAATCCGAAGAAATAGTAGATTGGTGTGATAGTAATAAGGATTTGCTAATTTTTCAATCAGCAGATATACAAACTTTTATACAAGCACTGCCAGACCGGTATAAATGTAGTAGTCCCATAACAGCCTATAGAAAGTACTACCTACATGAAAAGATGAGATTTGCTAAGTGGGAAAAGGGCAGAGAAGCACCGGATTGGATAATAGGGAATCATTGCACTACGGTTATCAGCCAATAAACACAGAAGTCATCCTCATCGGACATGAAAAAAGCAGCGAAGAGGGCGAAAAACAGGCTAAAATAGCTGTGGCTAAAAATTCACTCAAGGCGGGTGTTTCTATTGATGTTATTGCTGAAATAACAGGGTTTTCTGTTGATTATATTAAGAAAATTCAAGAAAAGAAGTTTTAGCCATAACGTTTTTTATTAAGTTTTCTATTCTAGTAATTTTTATGTTGCAAGCCCATTTTGGTGTTTGTATAATGCCACTTTTACATAAGACATTCAATAGGAGGAGTTAATGCCAACACAGAAAGAGCTTCGGGCTACGATGTCCAAAAAATTACAGGAAGCTATTAAACATCCAGATACAACAGTTGCTGCCGGGAGGAAGTCAGCTATCAAGAGATGGGTGGGAGTCCTTCAAGATAACTTTATGGAGCACATAAAATACTTCAAGGATGATAAGCTGAAGTTTTTGCACAATGTATTCCAAGATGAAGGTTGCTGGTCAGGTGTAAGGTTGGATAATGCTGCTTTAGGTCAAAGGTTTACTGAAGAAAAAATAGGTGGAATAGATAATCCACTTCGCAAATATGAGATGGCTTGTAGTTACTGTGTAGTAGATAAAATTCATCCTCTCTTTCAAAAAAGATTTGAGTTTCTCAAGAACGGTTTTCGTCCTGGTGCGCGTGATGGTAGTGGTAATCCTATAACTGATAAATACGTACGAAACTCCCTACTGGATACTATAAAAAGAAATGGTAGCGTGTTTGATTTCTGGATTGATAGAGAATCTGGGGAATTAAAGCAGTACGATGCAGTAGAAGGTTTTGATAGTGCTGTAAAACTTAAGTGGAGTGAAGGAGTAGAGTATTTTTATAATCATTTAAAAGAAGATAAAGAAAAGAAGCTTACAGAAGCTATTATTGCTCTTTCTCGTCCTCAATCTGTTGAGAAAGATGCTCCTATTTTAGATTTTTGCGTAAGGAATATAGCTGATAAAGATACTCTTTTACAGAAATTGCTGCAGAAAGATAAGGGAGTATATTCCCTTCTTGCTGAATTAATAGAGTCATGTTTTTTTGATACGGTTCATGATTTAGTACAGTGCTGGTGTTATAAAGACGTTTCAGCAGGAGGAGACCATTCAGAGAAAATATTCTCACAGGATGAGTATGACCTCCTCCTTTACTCACTTTCAAACGTAATGTTGAAAAATCCTGAATCAAGTACTCAAGCTAGATCTCTTATTATGAAGATTTGGAAATGTGACTGCTTTATTGAATACAGAAAGATTTCTGTTAATATTTCTAATTGTATAGTTCCTATACAGGACATGCTTGCAGGGTTAATAATTAACTGGAAACGAGAAGACATTTATAAGTCTGATGAGGAAAAAGAAGTAGAGAAAAAAGAAATATTAGATGTAATGTTATTTGCTAAAGATTGCTTTCCTGAAAAGTTTGAGTTCTTTAAAAAATTAATAACAAGAAATCTTAGATTATGTGGTAGGGAAGGAATGGAAGAAAGTATAAACTACGATGATTTGGCGAAAGAATTGTTTTCTGAGTTAGAGAAAACAATTTTACCACCTGGTCCTGGAGGTGATGGTCCTTATAGTAATTTGCGATCACGATCTAAAGCTCATGGTAGTAAGAAAACAACTTTGCCACTTGATGATAGTCCGCAGTCTGAGCTTGGAACTCCTAGTGTAAGTGGTGTTTCTTCTTATAAGAAAAAAAGCGTCTTTACGCTTAGTGGTAATAAGTAATCCACTTATGAACTCTTGGTGTTTCTGGTCGTAGTAAATAAGGGGTATTTTGTATGAGTAATGGTGATGGGCTTATTAGGAGTTTGGTGGATGGAGATCTTGAAGGATTCAGACAAGGATTTGAATCTTTTTTAGATCAATGTCCATCTTTCTTGTATCATGTGAGTGCAGGTCGTTTCCTTCCTGTATTCTTTTTTAGTATGTTTGCTACTGCACATGATGCTAATATCTTAAATGCAAATGAGAGAGTGTATTTTCGTTTTGATAATCATGGTATTGATACAGGTGGTAGAAATAGAAATACAGGGAACCTAAAAGTCGCTGTTTATCGTGACGGACAGCAAGTTGTCAGATGTTACAGTATTTCTGATCGTCCTAATAGTGATGGGTTAAGGTTCAGTACAAGGGAGAGAAATGCTCTAGTGCGAGAGATTAGACGGCAAAATCCGAATTTAAGGGCGGAAGACTTAAATTTTGAGCAATACAAAGTATGCATGCATGGAAAGGGCAAGAGTCAGGGAGAGGCAATTGCAACAGTATTCGAGGTGATTCGTGAAAAGGATTTTAGAGGTAGAGATAAATTTGCCAAGTATTCAGCATCTGAGATTAGTCTTCTTAGGCAACTCTTAGGAGATCACGGATTGACAATTCAGGAAATAAAAGGAAGACAACCCAATCAAAATCAGCTCAGACAACTTGATAGATCAGCCAATTTTGCACAGGTAGCACAAGGTCAACAAAGGATTGACAACTTTATGGGAATACTAGCAAATAACCAAAGACAAAATGTAGAACGTAGAATGCACAGGGAAGTTTTGCCATACATCACTGACATCTATGATAATTGCAGACAAGCGCTAGAAAATAATATTGAAAATCGCAATCAAAAATTTGAGAGTCACGGGTTTTTACTAGGGTTTTTAGCAAATTTTAGTCATCGCTACGCAATAGGCATTGACCTTGACTTATCTCCTAGAAACTCACATGTTGCTTTTCTTGTACGTCATCAAGCGGAAAGGGGAAACATTCCTGTTGTTATCAATCTTGCTACAGAAATAACAACATTGCCACGTACTGCATTAAACCGTGCCATAGGGTACGCTGGAAGGTTACATACTTCTTCATTTATACCTATTCATACCACATCAGAGCATACTGTTTGTGTTGGATTAAATTTTAACTTCAATCGAATTCCTTTTATGGTTGATACGGTAGGGCTTCAACAGGATAGATTTCCTTTAGTACAAAGATTGTTTGAGTGTTTGGAGAATGAAGGAATTAGAGAAAATATTAGAGATTTCTTGCCTCAACATCTTCCTAATGAAATACCAAGAAATGCAGAGAATTATAATAGAATATTTGATTGCATAACTGGCTTTGTTTTTGGGAGTAGTGCTTTTGATAGGCATCATTTACAACTCGCAGGGGGAGGGGAATTACCTGTAGCAAAGTATGTATTTAGATATAACGATGAGAATTTAAGACGTTTAACTATGGTCTTTCATGCTGAAGGTTCTGATATAGTTATATTTCATATTAGAGCTCACGATGCGCAACAACAAGGAGCCATCAACTTGCAAGATCTTAATATTAATAGGAATAATATTCATGTATGGGAAGTTTCATGCACACTTAATGACCAACTTGGGCTAGATATTGATCTACCAAATGACCTTGGTTTATATCCCAATTATCAAAATAATAATGCAAATAATTTTCTTGATGGTGATCTTGTACAAGTGCCTAATACTGAAAATGTACATGGTATTTCGGGAAGGGTTATGAATGATGGCTGGAAAAATGTAGGTCAGCATAGAGAACTATTTCAAGAGATCTCTGGAGCATTGATGCCACTTATGGATGCAATAAATGTTAATAGTGAGGATAAATTTCGTTCTATACTACATGGTACATTTTATGCTAGTGATAATCCTTATAAAGTGCTTGCTATGTATAAAGTTGGTCAAACATATAGTTTGAAAAGGGGGCAGGAAGAAGAAGGAGAAAGGGTAATACTCACAAGAATTACAGAACAGAGATTAGACCTTTTATTATTAAGACAACCTACAGCAGATACTCATCCAATTGGATATGTATTAAGATTTGCTGGTAATGCAGAAGAAGTAAGACAACAGCAAAATGATGCGAGACAAGAAATCGGAAGACTTAAGAAACAACACAGAGGATTTATACCTATTACTTCTGGAAATGAGGTGGTTTTGTTTCCTATTGTGTTTAATAGAGATGCACACGAAGCAGGTAATCTTATACTTTTCCCAGAAGGGATAGGAAGAGAAGAGTATGTACACAGGCTTGATCGTCATGGTCGCAGCTCAAGACCAGGAGGATTAGTGGGACCTGAAAGTGTTATTGATGAAAATCCACCAGAAGGTCTATTATCAGATCAGACTCGTGAAAATTTAATAAATTATATTCGAGAAAATCCCGGACGGAACCGGATTTTACCGTTTGATCTAGGTGATAATCGATGTGTTAGTATTATTACCTTCGAAGGTAGTATACAACAACTCCTAGAAATACTAAGGTCAAGAATAAGGGGAGGTGATAATTCCATTCCTACAGCACAAGGAATAAGAAGACAAATAAGAGATATTCTTGGAAATCAAGGGATAGAAGTGAGTGATCTAATTACACTAGAATTTGCGACGAGAAATGGACATTATGATTACTGGCTTCAACAAATTGATATAGCTCACGCTGGAAGATTGCGATATCAGCTTCGTACTGAAGGTAATCACACTTTTGAAGTAGCTAATTTGGCAAGGAATGACGGTAACGAGCACATTGTTAGAGTATTAAATCAATTTAGGGAAAATGAAGAACAACAGCGTTTAACTTTAATCATTACTTTAAATAATACTCATTGGATTACACTAGTGATTGAACGTCAAAATGAAAATTATGTTGGGTACTATGCTGATTCAACTGCTACTGCTGTTCCAGGTGGTATTACCGATATCATTCAAAATAACTTAGGAAATAATATCAGGATTAATGATGTTTCTGTTCGTCAGCAAACAGATGGTTGGAATTGTGGTTTATGGGCATTAGAAAATGCTAGTGATATTAATCGAGTTCTAAACGAAAATCCTGTTGGGCAAGTGCAGAATATCATAAATATAATACGCGATTTTCTTGGAAGAGGCCACCCAAACAGAGATAGAAATTACTTTCAGAACATAAGAGTGGGCATTTCACAATTATTCAGGAATGATCCGGGATTTCAAGATGTGCAATTGCAAGCGTACATTCAAAATAGAGAACAAATTGATCCATTACTACGTACTTATCTAGAATTAGGATATCACAGAGTAGGAGGAGGGTATGGATTAGTAGAAGCACCTATATCGCTTGGTGTTAGTGATTCCAGTAATTTTGGTGACCTGCCACAGTCGAGCTTAGAAAGTCCTGAAGCTAGTCGTGTTTCTGACCTTAGCAAAGGCGGTAGGTAGAGGTAATCGGTAGATGAAAGGAGTGTAACAAAAACTTTATGCGTCAAGTGGAGATTGTGAGCAAATTTAAAGAAGTTAAGGTGGGTAACCTGTTTTTTTCTACTTGCAGCAATGTTTCAAAAAGTATATGTGTCGAGTTGGGTAAAGTTGAAGGAGGTTCTTAAATGAGTAACTATTAATTTGGTAGTATATAACATTAATAAATTTAAACGATGCAACCATTTCCAGCAACAAAACCAGCAAGCGTGAGAGGTGTTCGGTTTGGAATCGCGTGGTCTACCACTCAATACATACGAACTTTTTAATATAGTGATTTCATTATACGCTAAAACTAGCCATATTAGCCCATTTGATCCATATCTACATACGAACTGTTTTACCTAAGCTTATTAAAATAATTTAAATCTTCTATTTTTATAACCTTATTTTTACGCGGCTTGTTCTCACAAATATACGACCCTTTTTGCAATCTTAGGAAGAGTCAATAATTCAAATTTTTGTGGCACTAAAATAGGAATTTCTTTAGTTACAGCAAGGTCTATTTTTCCGTAAGTAAAAGTGTTTTACAATTAATTATTAGAATGAAAATATCATACTTGGCTCTCAAGAAATTTCCTCTTGTGCAGTGGTAAGGTTTGGAGAAAAAGATTGGCTTGGCAACGATAATTTACTAGACTAAAGTTTATATTAAAATACAAAATGGAGTTGCGGGTATGGAATCTGGTTTGGATCACAATTACAATAAAATACTTGATATATTAAAAGGTGCTATTAAAGGCGACGATAATCAAGTTAAAGCGAGAAAACACCTTAGAGTAGAAAGATGGCTAAGGGTTTATATTCAATTAATTGAAGATTTTGATGAGGGAAAATTAAAATTTTTCTCTGATATATTCTCTGATAATTCTTGTTGGGATGGAATAAAATTAAAAAATAAAGCTGTTGGTGAAAGGCTAACTGAAGAAAAAAATAAAAATGGAAAAGAAAATCCGCTTGATCTTGCAGATAGATATTACTTGGCATGTAAATATTGTCTAGAAGATAAGATTCCTGGATTGTTTGAACAAGTATTTATGAGATTTAAGAGAAGTGCCTTTGAAGAGGATGGATCTGATGATGATCTGAGAAGAGAATTATTGGAAAATATCGAAGAAACTAGCCCTATAGAAGCTTTCTGGTCTTTTCTTATTGATAAGCAGATTGGAAAACTAAACGAATATAAATCAGTTGAAGGTTTGCAAAAATCCATACAGATAAATTCTAATAAAAACTGGGAAGAAGGTATAGAGTTCTTCTATAATAAATTGCACAATGATTCCAGTATTTCTAGTCAAGATAAAAATAATTTGTTAATTGAAGCAGCTTTATCTGCAGTAAAGGGTTACAAAGAAGTAGACACCATAGAGTTTTGCCTGTCTAAAATGGATGATGAACAAAAGAAAAAATTACTAAATAGAGATTATAAGGAAAATACTTATTATGCAGTATTAAGTGAACTGATCGATGAATACTGCTTTGACTCTTTTAAGAATTTATTTAACTTACTTGAATCTAATGGTCTTTCGTTCGAGCAGTATGGGGTTATCCTATCATCATTATCAAAAAAGATGCTTCTAAATTCAGATTTAGCTGAGCAAACTAGAGAAACTATTATGTATGCTTGGAAACATAAAAATTTTGAAGAGTGTAGAAAGTCTGTATTTAAGGACTACTCTTTTATTGTAATGGTAACGAATTTAATAGCAGAATTAAGAAAGGAAAGTCCAAGTAATGAAAATAGAAAGAAGGAAATATCAGGAATATTGGAGTGTGTTGAACATACACAAGTTAAAGAAATGCAGGATTCTTTAATAAATAGAATGAGTGCAGTGCATGGAATTGGTGAAGAGCAATTTACTCAAGATCAACAGCTGATAGAACAGCTCTTTTCTGAACTAGATAAGTCCTTTAAGCACAAAAAAGAGGATCCAGTTGTTCAAGGTAATGATGGGGCTGGTGAACCATCTGGTTTACCACAATCAAGTTTTAGCCTGACTGATACCCCGTATAACGTAAAATCTTCAAGCCATAGCAAATAGGAGATTATATGCCAAATATTACAAAGCCACTTGAATTGGTGCAGCTTCTATTGATAGAAAATACATCAAGGGAAGAGTTTTTAGATTTTCAAAAAAGGTTTCAGTCATTTATTGATCAGTCTCCTTCTTTCTTACACTCAGTTGGAAAGGAAGGCTTTTTCCCTAGTTTCTTCTTTGGCGCTTTTGCCACTTTGTTGGATTCAGATCTTGCTGACTTTGAAGATGTTAAGGTTAAGGAAATTCACTTTCGTTTTGATGATCATGGTACTTTAAAGCTAGCTGTATTAACTGAAGATTCTAAGGCAATAAGTGAAAAATTAATCTATATTGCAGTATCCGATAAAAAGAATCATAAACCAAAATTTGATCCAGAAGAATTGGCAAATATACATTCAAGATATGAAAATCTCAGAGAAACTATATATAGTATAACAATTGAAAAGGAAAGAAAGGTTGCTTGTGACGTGACGGAAAATCCTAAAGTAGGTCCTTATGATTCAGAACAGGCAAAAAAATTTACTTTAATAAAAAGCAAAAAAGAAAACTTAAAAGATTTAATTGGAGGGTTAGCAAATAAAAGCCATGAGCAGGTAATGAATACAACTGAAAAAGTGCTGAAATATATTACTGATGTCTACAATGAATATAAAGGTGATAAAGGAGTTAAAAAACAATTTGAAGGTAAAGAATCAAGTTACCATGGCTTTTTAGCGGGATTCTTAATGAATTTTAAATATCGTTTTCACCTAAAACTTTATCTCGAATTATTTGCTGGAAAAGGTTATGCAGACATTATTTTACTTGTACGTGGTTCTGATAAGTCGCTAAGCTCTATTCCCATGATTATTGAGCTTAAAGCAAAAACAGATGAAAAGAGTACAGCACAAAAAGCAATAGAGCAAGCGCAAGATTATGTTAAAGGCTACTTTTTCAACTCCATTAGAATGGTTACTACAGCTAATAAAGCAGTTTGTGTAGGGTTAAATTTTGAAATGAACCACCATCCTAAATATTTACTTTTTGCACAGCAATTCTTGAACAGAAAAGGTAATTCTGTAATAGAAAAGTTACTTGGCACTGAAGCAGCGAATGCTGAGGTGATAAGAACACAGCTAGAGTATCTTTACTATGGAATTGTTTGGAGCAATGGTGGAAGTGATAATATTAATTATGTCAGCAGAATGATCTTAGGTCAGCTAGTACTTATTTCTAATATTATTAAGCGTGAAAAGTTAGGTAAACATATTTTTATTTATGATCAAAATGATAAAATGGTTACTGGATCACAGAAACGCCCAGAAGCAGCAAAAGAAAGTATTGAGGATTGTGTTACAACTATAGTGCTAACTTTAGGTAAGAAGGTGCTTATACTCAACATAAATGAAAAAAATGAATTTGCATTGAGAGTGCCAGATAATAAAGGAATTCCTATTGAAAATATTAGGGGAATTCAAAACGTCAATGACATAAAGATACAAGAAATAACCTGTAACTTATACAGTACACCTAGTAATAAGAATCCATTTGATCAGTACTGTAATAAGAATAAGGGAATTACAGTAAATACGTATGACTCATTGGACAAATACAAAAGAGGTAAAGAAATTTTACAAGGTAATTTTACTCGAATTGTGGAAAATAAAAAATTTAAAGCAGCTTTGAGCAAAGCTATAGAATCTGGTAAATATGATGATTACAAAAAACTATTTGAAGAAATTTCTCATATACTACATCCTTTCAAATCATTAATAAGCAATGAGGCTACATTTCAAGCTGTATTGCATGGTTTATTTAGTAGCTACGGAGAAGATAATATAAAAGTTATTACTGAATTTCAAATAGGTGGTGGAGAGAAGTTGGATGTTATGTTGGTTATAAATGCTACTGATCAAAAAAAAGAATACCCCCCAGTTGGAATAGAGCTAAAATTTGCTAAGAAAGGAGAATTGGATAAAAAAGAAAAAGATGCTAAGGACCAGTTGAAAAGATATAAAGAAGGTGAAGCGTATAAGGTAATTACTGATGCTGGCAAAGTGAAACTGATATATGCTGTTTTTAATAAAGGTGCAACAGATGAAGGTTCCCTTATAAAAATTGGTAATGAGTTTGTAGAGGTAGATGTAAGACATAGCTCTGTGGTTGCTTTTGGTCAACAGCCAGGTAGTCTCCAACAACCTTATGTTCAACAAGCAGGTCTATCTCGAGCAGTTAATCAGTGATCTAGTCTTAAGAAATAGTCATCTTAAGTAGGTTATGCTGTCGAGAAGTTTTGTGACAAAGTTATAGAAGGAAAACAAAATGATCCTGATACGAGTACATGGAGTGCTGTTAAAAGTTCGTTTTCCGATACATTTATTACTAAGCATAATATGAATTACATTTATAGTAATCAATCTCCAGTGAATTCCTTAGATAGCTAAGAGCTAAAAGTATGTATTGTGTAAATAGTTACCAAGGCTGGAAGGTTTTGAACTTTTTTTCACAACACTGATGTTCTTGCTAAAATATTTTTGAAAAAGTTAGTTGACTTATAAATAATTCTCTACTAATACTGGCATGTGTTTGTTTATTCTGCTGAAGTGGCTCCGCAGGTTACTGTATAAGCTTCAGCAGTTTTTGCACTCCTTTAAAGCATAATCCATCATGCTCTTATAGTAGTGATATCAAATATAGGTCTTAACCATGTTAATTTATAGTAAAATTAGCTCAAATTTGGAGTCATAAGCAACTTTTAACCTATCTACATACTCCATTGTTACTCACCATAAAAACTTAACAAAAGCTTAACAACATAAGTAGTAAAAAGATTATGGTTGTTGATTTAATGTTACATATTGCATACAATATATTATGTATCTTAGCTTAAGGGGTAAGTATGGGTGAATCTAACGGGATAGTAAAATCTATCATCAATCTACTAAAACCAAAATCCAAACCAGAACCATCTGATTTTGAATATGAATCCATTATAGAACATTTATCATCTAAAGAGCATTTATTAAATGAACTGATGAATGATATGTGGTACTCAGGAGATTTACCATCAGTTAGAAACTATAATGAACCATCATCTTTAATAGATAGCAAACTTGCACTAAGAGAACAGGTTTGTATTTGGTCTGCTCTTGAGTATGATCTCACTCCAAATCAAAAGAAATTAAATGAAGAGTTATTCAAAACCCTAGAATGTTTAACTTCTTACTATAGCTCATTTGATAATACTGAATCTCTTAAGAAGTTTTTACATGATAATAAAAATAATAAAGATTTAAAAGTAATTCTTAACCTAAGAAGAGGAGAATCTCAATCAACAGTATTGCATGCAATTGCAGGAGCAAATATTGGTGGATTTCGTCGCATAGGAAATCGTGCTATAGATCTACTTTTAGATGCAGGTTCAGATCCTAATATAAAGAATAATGCAGGAAAGACACCATTACACCTTGCTGTTGCTATAGGGTATGGATATAGCATAGACTCTCTTCTCTCTAAAGGTGCTAACCCTAGTATAGTAGATAGAAAAGGAAGAACTCCGCAACAAATAGCAGTTAATAATCATCGCTACGACATTGAAGTGTTCTTTTTAACTGATAAACAGAAAGAGTTGATGAGAGAATTGTATAACTTAGATAGATTTGATTTAGACTACACTAAAAATTTAAAGAAGTTTTTAAGTAAGCATGAAGGAGACTTAGATTTAAAAGTGGTACTGAACATTCGTAACGCAAGAGGTGAATCAGAATTGTTTTCACATCTTGATGGTTGTTGGGACAATGAAGATGGTATGAAAGAAGCAAAAAAGATCTTGCTAAAGATGGGAGCATTAGATTATCGTGTAAATATTGATTATCCTAGCAAAAAGAAAGAACAGATCAGCACTCTACTTGTTAAATTAACTTTACAGCAGAAGGAAGAGCTGCATAAGTCTTTTTTTGATAAGGTATTTTATGCTCAAAACATGGTTGAACTTGAAAAGATTGTAAACGATGCTATAAAGTCTGGTGTACGATTAAACTATTCTCTTTCACAAGATTTCTTTTCAGGTAATGAGTACACTTTTACCGATTATGTGATGAAAAAAATCAGTGAGTTGGAAAAAAATCCTAAAGTTGCTAGTAGTATAATATGTCAATTAGTATCAAAAGGGGCAGTGTTTGGTAATACAGTTGATGCTAACACACTGACATCAGAATTTAAAGAGCATAAAACTAACCTAAAAAAAGCTTATAGAGATTATATTAGCAATTCTCATAAATTTATTGAAATCGCAAAAAGTGCAACCAATAGCGAGCTAAAAGATGCAAGAGTAGACAACTCCGTTTTTTACTTAGAATATTCTAAAGATAGTAAAATAGACATTATAAAGATAACAGATGGGGTAAGGGATTTAGGTCTAACCGATGGAGATGTAAAGTGTGGAAGAAATATAGTAAAAATCGGTAAAAGTGAAGTAGAAATTAAAATTGAAGATGGCATAAGGAATTACACAGATCTTACAGAAGGTAGCAGTATAGTATTAACTTTCTATACTAGTTTAGGAGAATTAGAAGTTAGGTTATATCCTGATGAGAAAAATGAAAATTGGATAAAAGTAGAGGTGAGTGAAGAAGGCCTACTTCTACTCGATGAAATAGAAGATTGCAATGAAGGAATAGAAAATTATGAAAAAATAGGGCAAAATTGCTTATTGGGAGGTTTATCAGTTATTGAAGCCATAGACCGAGGTGTTTTTGCTAGATCTGGTGGATTAATTCGTCCTGAAGTAATAAGCGAGTCTAACAACAAATGGACAGAACGTGAAGAGTTAAGAAGGACTTCTGATCCTAGGAGAGAAGTTTCTAGGTAGATTAATTTGCCAAAAAAGTTAAAGATTATTATTTAAATATAAACTTCTATAATTTATAGATTTTGGATCATTTTCTACCACTGTTGCATCCAGTATGCTAGAATCTTCATTGTTTATATTGATATTTTCATATAATTGATTCTGTAACATTGATTTACTTTTCTATATCAATCTCAACATCTTTTGGCATGGCCCTTTTCTGTTGCTTTTATAAATCAAGACCGTAGAATTTCTCCAATTGCTCACTCCACAGCATCGGTATTTCCCTCAAGTTAGCTAACTTCAAACTCCTTGGCTGCCTCCCATTTACTATGTCTTCTTTAATCTTTGGTGCTAAATAGTTCAATCTCAAAATTTGCTGTATACGTCTTGTACCTATATTAATTTTGGCACTCAGCTCTTTCACACTTTCGTATTTTCTCTCTTCTAGTTGCCGTTTCCACAGATGGGCTCTTACCACTGCTTTCAGTAATGCATTGTTTGTTTTCCCCTCTGGCTCTACTACTGTGCATTTATTTCCTTTCTTCTTTATTGATATAAATTTTTCCTCCGATTCAGAATACACCTCTATTCCATCCTCTCTCACCAATACTGCTTTTATTAACTTTTTCACTGCTTCTTTCTGTTTTCCAAAGCTTAAATTTTTCCACTCTTCCACTTTTTCTTCCCAATTTTCATACAGGCGCTCAGCTCTCTTCATTACTTCTTTTTCTACTTCTCCTGCTATTACATTTCGGTTTTCTGATTCACAACTTTTTCCCCTTAAATGATTATTGCATACGTAATATCTATACCTTTTATTCTCTTTTTTTGCGTACGTCAGCGTCATATTTGCATTACAGCTCTTGCACTTAATTATTCCCTTTAGCAATGCTTCCTCGTATTTCGCCTTTCTATATGGTTGATTCTTTATCAATTCCTGCGCTTTTTGCCATTTTTCCTCTTTTATTATTGCTTCATGCTTTCCCTCATACTCTTTCTCATAATGTCTTATCTTTCCCATATATATCGGATTTGTTATTATTCTTCTCACCGTTGCTTTTTTAAAGATATCTGATTTTGTTCTATAACCTTCTCTATTTAACTCCCTTGCCAATTCTGCCATTGATTTTAGCTCCAAATATCTTTCAAATATATGCTTCACTGTCCTTGCTTCTTTTTCATTTATTATTAATTCTTTATCTTTTACATCATATCCAAGCGGCAAAGTTCCCCCCATCCACAATCCCTGCTCCTTTGATGTTGCTATTTTATTTTTTACCCTTTCTACGATCATTTCTCTTTCTAGCTGTGCTGCTCCTGACAATACCGTTTGTACAAACTTTCCCATTGGCGTATTATTATCAAATATCTGCGTTACTGCTATAAAATTTACTCTATGCCTTCTAAAAAATGATGTCACTTCTATACTATCTTTTGTTTCCCTTGATAACCTGTCTAGCGTATATACTACTACACAATCTACTTCTCCTTTTTTTACATCTTCAAACAACTCCTTTATCGCTGGTCTTTCTAAATTCTTTCCTGAGAAACCTCCATCATCGTACCTTTTTGCCAATGCTACCCAACTCTCTCTGCTCTTTATGTATTTTCCACATGCTACACGTTGCGCATCAAGACTATTAAATTTTTGTTGGAGAGTAGACCGGCGGAACTTCCCCACCAGTCTCTCGCAGAACTGTGCATGAACCTCGCGACTCACACAGCTCCCATTATTCAGTCTTTTGACCTAAAGCTAGTGTCCAGTGGTAAAAAGTATTTGTCCCTTCTTTCCTCATTTTTCCTAGAAGTTGCCTCGCTAGTCTTCCATGATTTCGAAGCTTCTTATACTTTCTTCTGACCCACTTTTCTAGGTGCTGCTCTATGTTTCTCAGAGGTTTATATATCTCTTTCCTGTAAAACCTGCCATAGTACTGATACCAGCCTCTGACTATTGGATTTACTGTCTTTGATATTTCCTCTAATGTTTTGTGTGTATTTCGTAGTATTTTCCAGGACCTTATGGTTGTAGTAATATTTTTCTTGGCCTTGTTGCTAATTGCGGGAAGAAATGAAACAAAATGCTTTCCTATTTTATTTCTTGCTAACCTGGGTCTAAATGTGTAACCCAGAAAATCAAAACTTTGTTTAGGAAATTCATTTTTCCTATTGTCATCCTTGCAGTACACAATTTGTGTCTTTGCAGGATGTAATTTTAGCTTATACTCAGCCAGTCTTTCTTCAATTGCTACCCTCATAAATTCCGCCTGTCTACTACTCTTGCAGTGCACTATCGCATCATCTACATACCTCTCAAATGGTATTGTTGGGCACTTTCGTCTCATCCACTCATCAAATACATGATGCATAAATATGTTTGAGATCAGCGGGCTTATTGAACCTCCTTGCGGAACTCCTTTATCCCTAACTACCTTACTTCCATCTGCTTGCTGAATTGGCGCTTTCATCCATCTTTCAACATACAGTATGACCCATTTGCAGTCTGTGTGCCTTTTGATAGCTCGCAATGCCAACTCGTGGTCCAAATTGTCGAAAAATCCTGCTATATCAAGATCTATCGTCCAATCGTACCACCAGCATCTTTTCCTCGCAGTTCCTACCGCATCCAGTGCAGATTTGTTTGGTCTATAACCATATGAATCTTCATGAAACTTCGGGTCTACTAACGGTTCTAGATACATTGTAGCTGCTGTCTGCGCTATCCTGTCCGATACTGAAGGGACACATAAAATTCTTTGTCCCCCTTCTGTACCTTTTGGTATTGCTACAGCTTTTACAGGCTCTGGAAAATAACTTCCAGATGACATTCGATTCCATAGCTTGTACAGATTATCTTTTAGATTTTCTTCAAACTTTGTTATCGTAACCTCATCTACACCAGCAGCACCCTTATTTTTCGATACTTGTTTATAAGCTCTCCAAATAACTTGCTTCGGTATATCAAAAGACTTTGTTTTACTCATTAACTCCTCCCTTTCGGTTGATAAATAATTAAAACTGAATAACTCAGCCCCTTCGCTCCATTTCCATTACAGAAATTTCTTCACTACTACGAGCTGATCCGCCCCTGTTCTTCGCATCGGTACTCTCATCCTTGAAGTTTAGCTTCTTGGATTTCTCCCTTATCATCGAAATGACAGGTTCCCGCAGTTCTACACAATAGCCCAAAATGGATCCGCGCCACCTATATGCCGGACGCCATCTATCCAGTAAACAAGTTTCCGATAGATTTATCCCAGGTTAGGCTAGAACACCTGGTTTTGACATCTTCTATGAAGTTTCGACACTTCATCAGTGGTTCATTTGCATTCGCCTCTCCATTTTACACATGACGCATAATTGCGCCTTTTCCATAACGCTCACTACCATGGCTCTTTACCAAAGCAGCTTATGGCTGTTTGAAGCCTGCTCTTGTAAACCGGCTCCGAGGGACCTACCCTCATCTATTGTGCAGCTTCAACTGATCGCTTCTACGGCACACCTAGACCATCTTCATTTGACTTCCTAGTATATATCGCACATCTTACCTCTTTCAGCATTCTTTCTCCTTATCTCTCATTCCAAATAGAAGCGGCCCATTGTAACTCATTCCCATTATTTTTCCGGCTACTGCTGACAATGACGTAAAAAATTCTTCTCTGTAGATTAAACCCTTATCTGTTACCATTACCGCATGCATCTCTTCTCCTCTCTCTAATATTAGCTCTGTTCCTGCTACTGGAAGTTTGTCACTACTTATTCTTTTTCCCTTCTCTAGTCGATCTGCTAGATACTCTAGTCTTTTTGCTCCTTTTCTTGACATTTTTCCATACGCTTCCTCCTGCATTCTATAAGCTAATCTCGGTATCAGATATTTCTTTGAGTATCTAGGCGCCTCTTCCCCATATACCTTCTTCCATATTTTTCTCAGTTCACCCAAAGGTTTTTTCTCTAAATTCATTACTTTCTTTTCTATTTCTTCCTCCATATTTTTAGCCTTTCATAAATAACTTTTCAATTCTGTCTGTTTCTTTCTTTAATACCTCGGTTATCTTTTTGCTATTTTTCGCATAATCCATCGCTGTCATTCCAAATTTATCCGCTTGCTCTATTTCTCCTCCAGCTTTCACTAGCTCCTCCACTATTTCTTTTTCACCTACCATGCACGCAAGGTGTAGAGGTATGCATTTATTTCCATATTCCTCAGCATTTAGGAGAGTAGACCAGTGGAACTTCCCCACCAGTCTCTCGCAAAACTGTACGTAAACCTCTTGATTTATACAGCTTCCATTATTCAGCCTTTTGGCCTAACCCTAGTGTCCAGTGATAGAAAATATCCGGAGACCTCTTTCTCACCTTTCCTAGAAATTGTCTTGCTAGTCTTCCGTGACTCCTGAGTCTCTTATATTTCCTTTTCACCCACTTTTCTAGATGCCGCTCTATATTCTTTAGAGATTTGTATACTTCAGTTCTGTAAAATTTGCCATAGTACTGATACCAGCCTCTGACTATTGGATTTACTTTTCCTGACATCTCCTCTAATGTTATATGCGTATTTCGTAGCATTTTCCATGACCTTATGGTTGTAGTAATCTTTTTCTTGGCCTTGTTGCTAATTGCTGGGAGAAATGAGACAAAATATTTCCCTATTTTATTTCTTGCTAACCTGGGTCTGAATGTGTAACCCAGAAAATCAAAACTTTGTTTAGGAAATCCACCACTCCTATTGTCATCCTTACAGTACACTATCTGTGTCTTTTCAGGATGTAATTTCAACTTAGAGGTTGTCCGGAAACAAGTAAAAGGCTATAATATCTGAAATTTTAGTACGGGGTAAAGATGAGAAAAAAGTATCCAACAGATCTAAGCGAAAGGGAATGGGCAAGAATAGAAAAACACTTCAGAGTATCATACAAGAAAGGAGGAAGGCCGCCAAAGTATAGCAAAAGAGAAATATTAGAAGCAATTTTCTATGTATTGCGTACAGGGTGTCAATGGCGGTATTTACCAAATGATTTTCCGCTATGGAAGACTGTGTATGAGCAGTTCAGGCAATGGAAGAAGCAGGGAATTTTTGAGAAAATGAATTATGAAATTACAAAATATAGTAGAAGAAAAATAGGAAGGAATGAGCAGCCGAGTGCCTGTATAGTAGATAGTCAATCTGTAAAGACTACAGAAAAGGGGGGATCAAAGGCTATGATGGAAGTAAAAAAGTAAAGGGTAGAAAAAGGCATATAATTACAGACACTCAGGGTTTTATACTAGGTTGTTACGTAGGCGCTGCTAACGAAAATGATAGAGATGGTATTAAAATAGCATTAAACAATATGAGAACAAAATATACTAAAGTTAAAAAAATGTGGGCTGACATGGGATACCAAGGAAGAAATTTAAAGAATCACATAAAGGAAGAATATGACATAGATATTGAAATTGTTAAAAGGCCTCCATGTAGATTTTGGGTGCACAAAGATACGCCACCTGAGCTACTACCAACAAGAGAACAAGGGTTTAAAGTACAGCCAAGAAGATGGGTTGTAGAAAGGACTTTTGCTTGGGTTAATAGGAATAGAAGGCTATCGAAGGAGTATGATTTACTCACAACATCCACTGAGAATTTCATATACCTAGCTATGAGTAGGGTTATGTTAAAGAGGGAATATGCTTGAATTTACTAGTTTCCGGACAACCTCTAATAGTGACGTTGTTTGTTATAAAAAATTTCTATATATTCAAATATAGCAGTTTTGATATGCTGTTTAGAGTGCCGAGAGGTGTCTATTGGTAACTCCCTTTTTAGAGAACTGAAGAAGCTTTCCACAACAGAATTGTCGTAACAACAACCTTTATAACTCATCTATGTTTTTTATGGATAAGAGATATTGATAACCTTGCGAAGTATATTGTGAACCTTGATCACTATGTAATAGTAGATTTTTGGCAGGTTTACGCTTGTTAACGGCCATTAATAAAGAGTCCATAACCAATTGTTTATTTATTGAACTGCTCATTAACTACCATGCGTGAATATAGATCGATTATTGTTGCCAAATATAGCCATCCTTCTTTGGTTTTTATATAAGTAATCCCATACTTTATTTGGTTGATCGACAATAAAGTTTTGGTCTAATATATTGGGAGCTACTGTCCGTTTGTTGTTTCTTAATTTTAAATTTTCTTCTCAATATAGCCTGAATACCATTTTTCTGCATAATACTTTGCACTGTTTTTAAGTTGCAACTTTTACCCAAAGCCTTCAATTCAGCATGAATTTTAGGAGCTCCATATCTACATTTAGAAGCTTGATATATTTTTTGAATATCTGCTAATAACTCTTTATTTGCTGATTCTCTACTGCTTATTTTCCTTGTAGTCCACTTATAGTAGCCACTAGCAGAAAACCCTACATAATTCCTGCACTTTATAGTGTTTACTATGCTCTTTTATGAAAAAATATTTTACTCTTTTTGACTGGCCAGGGCTTTTTTTAAAATGTCTCTTTCTCTTGTTACTTTTGCTAACTCTTTCTGTAAATCAAATCTCTCTTTGTCATAAGGTGCTACATCTGGAAATGCATTTGCCGCTGACTTTTTTTCGTTATATTTCTTCATCCATTTTCCTAATACACTATCCCTTATTCCTAGATCTCTTGCTACTTTTGCAACTGGTTGACCTACCTTTCTTTGTTCATTTGCCAGCTTAACAGCTTCCAATTTGAATTCTGCCGTATATTCTCTTGCCATTTCTAATCCTCCAAAATTTTATTTTACCCGAAAAAACTCCTTTCTTTCTCTCCACTTTTTCTGGGTAAGGTCAAGAAGCCTATTGTCTAATTATGTACCTAAATTTTATTACGGCACTTTCACTACTACTTTAACGAGTGAGCTACCTTTCTATAAAAGACCTATCGACTGTTGCAATTATAGGCGTAAACAAGAATGATAAAAGAGTACGAGATTGAGTAACTATGTACACTTCTGCTGGCATACCAGGGTATAGGTATACGTTTTTAAACTGAGCAAGCTCTGGTTTTGGTATCACTACACGTACTGAATAATAACGCCCTAGTCTTGGATCATCAAGAGCGTCAGGAGAAATATGGCTTACTATACCACTAATTAAACTTAAACGACGTGCACTGTAAGCACTTAACCGGACTTTAACCTTTAGCCCTTCTAGCCCATCAATAGAGACTATGTTGCTATCTTTCTTTTGTGCCGACAGTACCTCTTCTATGTTTCTGGTCTGAATTTTAGCATCTATTATTAGGTCATCATCCGATGGCACTACGCTCATGATCGGAACTCCAGATTGTATAACACCACCTTCAGTATGGTATCTTATATCTGTGACTATCCCATCTTGAGGCGATTTAATTATTGTACGTGCTAATGAATCTTCAGCAACCATCAGCCTCTCTTTCAAGTCTGCAATAGACGTACTAACTTCCTTAAGTTCAGCGTTTGCTCTTTCTTGAGAATCGTTTCTCACGTTTATAATTTCTAATTCGTTCTCTCCAATTTTTTGCTGCACTTGAGATATTGCAGAACGGTAATGTCCAACTCTGCCTTCAATTTCAGCAAACTGCTTTTCTAAAGCTAAAATGTGTGGTTTGCTTATATGGCCACTATCAAGTAATTGTCTTTTTGTTTCCAACTCCTCAGTTATCAAGTCATATTGCTTATGAGCTGCATTTAGTTGAAAGTTTAGCCCCGCTAATTCATCATTTAACTGCTTTATACGTTGTTGCAGTATGTCTGTTTTTCCCAATATGCTCTTTCTCTGAGAGTTGAACAACTTTACTTGATTCTTTATCGCTTTATTTACAAGTTCATCGTGAGATAATTTTTTAACCTCATCAGGAAACTCGAGCGTGTCCAAATCTACTCTGATTGCAAGAAGCCTTGCTTCTGTTGCTAAAAATGATAAGAGCTTCTCTTTGATAATACTTAAATTCGCCTTCTCGTTAACATCACTCAACAAAACTAGAGGCTCATCTTTTTTAACTGCTTGGCTCTCTTTGACTAAAATTTTGCTTATTATTCCTCCACCCAAGTGTTGAACTATTTTCCTATTTGAAGATACAATAACTTCTCCACTTGCATGCACCGCACCGTCAATTGGAGCTATAGCCGACCAAATACCACCTATCCCAAAAAAGATAAGTATTACTACCAGACCAAAAAATAGTGGTCCCCATGTTACTCTCAGAACTTCATTTACGTTATTACTTTCACGTTTTAAAATAAAATTTATCATCGCATCAATCAATGCGAACGTCTTATCCAAAAATTTTGGGTACTTCTTCTTTTTATTTTTTGCTCCTTGCATATTTATATTATCACTATGGCCAATCAAGCCTGTCAAAGAAAATCCAGTGCTAAGCTTTTTTAACTTACTGATCATAATACTACTGTGAATTTGTGTTAACTCAAGATAACACACAAAAACAAAGAATCTATAATTTAAGCATTCCATTTAGACTGTAGAGCACCAGAATAAACTATTTAGTAACAATTCCTGCATAACTATGTTTTTAAAATTTTTTGACGTTTAACTTTATTTTGTGAATATCTGAGTTACTTATATTATGTAAGAAATCTATTGCCAACTAGTCAATATTCTGTTAGGAATTAAGATAATATAAAGTTATTATGTTTGGATTGGAAAGCAGAAAGTTCCTGATTACTGGTGCATCAGGCGGAATAGGGCAAGCAATTGTAAAAATTATGCACAAAGCCGGAGCAACTTTATGTGTTTCTGGCACAAAAAAAGAAGTGCTCGAAGAAGTTGCTAAACAATATGAAAAAAATATGCACGTACTCCCTTGTGATTTATCAAATGCTGAGGAAGTAAATCAACTAGTAAACAGAGCAAGTGAGTTGATGGAAGGCTTTGACGGGCTTGTATGCAACGCGGGCATTACGCAAGACAGTTTATTATTGAGAATGACAGATGAAACATGGCAAAAAGTAATTGATATTAACTTGAGTTCTACATTTAAGCTGAGTAGAGAAGCATGCAGGAAACTAATTAAGAATAATTGGGGAAGAATTATAAATATTTCCTCAATAATAGGGCTGACAGGAAACGCCGGGCAAGCAAATTATGCAGCGTCTAAAGCTGGAATAATAGCTATGAGCAAATCTATAGCAAAAGAAGTTGCAAGTCGTAATATAACAGTAAATTGTATTGCTCCTGGGTTTATAGATACTAAAATGACTGAAGTTTTAAATGAAGTGCAAAAGGGAAAAATATTAGATAATATTCCAATGAAAAGAATGGGAACAGGGGAAGAAATAGCAGCAGGGGTCTTATTTTTAGCAAGTGATGAAGCAAAATATATAACAGGGCATGTGCTTAACATTAATGGTGGGTTATTTATGTAGCAACACTTATGTATGGACAAATTATAATTTTTACTTTAAAATAAAAATATGTGTAGGTGTAGGTTTACGTTAATTTATTATTTAGAGGCAAAAAAATGAGCTCTATAATGGAATTTTTTAGTGTTTTTTGCGTAGTATTGCTTTTCTCTTTCTCAGGTTATGCAGCTGACCCTGATATGGATGACACAACTAAAGTAATATGCAATATTATTGGTTATGTTTGGGGGATAGGCGGTCCACTTATGACGGTAGTAATAATTGGTGCAGCTTTGCTTGCAATATTTGGCAGGATGCCGTGGCCAGCCCTCTTTGCTCTTGGCATGTTCTGTGGTGTATTTTTTGGCGCTAAAACTATCATAACGAAAATTATGCCCAATGTAAGCGATGAAGCAAAAGCTATGTTGGAAAATTGTGGAAAGAGAAACCCATAAAAGTACAGAAATGCTTTTTTGTTATCCATTAAATCGCTTCATATCTTCAACTTGCAACAAATAAGGGCTATCTTTTGGTAAAGTTTTAACAGCTAGCTCAGCATATTTTGTAAATTGCTTTAAATCACCTTCAATACAAGCCTTTTTTGTCAAAGCAAAATAATGCATTGCCGTATCAGCGTCACATTTATATGCAACGCTTAAATATTTCCAGACAAAAGCGTTATTTGGTTCTACATTCAAAATCTGCTCCAGGTAAAAAATTGCCTTTTTTGCATCACCGTGTAATAATAAAGTATGAGATAATGCAAGTTTCACTAAATAACTGTTTTTCTCAGATAAATACCTAAGCGATTCCTCATACATTTTTATTGCTTCACTTAAATTTCCAGCCTTGTATAGCATTTCTGCTTTTAATTCATATAGGTATGGGTCATTGCGTGACTCTTGAATCAATGAATTAACTTTAGCAATAGCCTCCTCTATCTTTCCTTGCCTATAGCAAACTATAGCATTTACATACTCAGAATTATCTTCATATTTATTAGATAACACATGAATAGGAGCAAAGAAAGAGTCTAGCTTTGCAACCACACGCTCAAACTTTAGTAACTTATCCGCAAAAATTGGTTTTACGTTGTTTTTGACCTTATAATTCTGTACAGCAAATATACGTTTCTCACTAAGTGGGTGAGTACGGAAATATTCCTCGGTATTCTCATGCTCAATACTTTTAAAATAATCAAAAATCTCTTTCATACCTGAATTATCATAGCCAGATTCATCAAGGTACCTTAAAGCATAGCTATCTGCTACACTTTCTTGCTCTTGAGAATAGTTAAAAAATAGCCTTGAACTGAGTGCTACACCACTAAGCAAAATTGCACCAGCAACCTGAGGGTTAATGATAATACTAGAAACTAATCCTACCATATAACTAATCATTGCTATCGATTGAAAATAACCCACAGCACTACTCATTTGCAATATATGACCAGCAGATATGTGAGCAATCTCATGTGCTAATATACCAAGCAAGACATAAGGTTTAGCCGAATATCGTAAAAGCCCTAAATGAATGAAGATACTGTTATTGTTAATTACAAAAGCATTAATCGAACTGTCATTAATTACAAAAACTTTCACTTGATCATGATCAATATCTGCAGCAGAAAATAAAGGTTGCGCTAGCTCTTTCACTATTGCTTCCACCTCACTATCTCTAATAATGTTAATAGAGTAAGCATTATTATAATATGCAAGAAAGAACAATAAGGTCAAAAACTTAGCAATTCTAAACATGAAAATTCTGTGCTTGTATAATTTACAGGAATTTTATATTTTAACACTTAAATTATACAAATTTATAAACGCTAGTTTAATTTTTTAACGTAACTGATAAGTTTGTCGATGGTAGTTAACTTAATTTTATGTTGTTCAGCAAATTTAAGCAACTGAGGTAAGCGCATCATAGAGCCATCATCATTCACTAATTCACACCCTACAGCTACATGATTAAGACCAACCAACTTTGCTATTTCAACACTTGCTTCAGTGTGACCATTGCGTGCTAAAACCCCGCCTTCATTTGCAATAATAGGGAAAACATGCCCTGGAGTAATAATATCGTCCTTAGTACTCTTTTCATCAATGGCAGTAAGTATCGTATGCGTTCTATCATGAGCAGAAACACCTGTTGTAATGCCATAACGCGCATCAATTGACGTAGTAAATGCAGTATGAGGAGTAAGCTTTTCATCTACATTGCTCTTCCTCATAAACTCAAGATTTAGTTTACTCATATGAAGCTTTGTCATAGCTAAAAATACAATACCAGTACCGTATCTAACCATAAAAGCCATATGTTCTGGTTTTACTTTTTCAGCTAAGACAACCAAATCACCTTCATTCTCTCTACTTTCATCATCAACTAAAATGAACAATTTACCGGAACGAGCATCCTCTAATACATCTTCCACAGAAGAAATACCGGGTAGACTCATTGAAGCATAAGTGGCCTGTACCATAATAATTTACTTAAATTCAATCTTAACTATTTTATACAATTTCTCTCCATTTGGCACTGTCACTTCCACATACTCACCGACTTTTTTGCCGATTAAGGCACTCCCGAGTGGTGAACTAGTAGATATTAACTGCTTTGAAACATCAGCTTCATATTCGCCTACAACCTTATAAACATATTCCACTTCACCGTTATTATCACTTAACATTCTTAATGTCACAGTTGCACCAAATATTACTGAATCACCAGACAAATTTTTTACTTCTATTACTTCCGCATGTGAGAGCTTACTTTCTATCTCCATTATACGGCCTTCAATAAAACCTAACCTTTCCCGTGCAGCATGATACTCTGCGTTTTCAGACAAATCACCTTGATCACGAGCATCAGAAATAGCTTGTATAACAGAAGGCTTTTCTTCCTTTAATTTTTCAAGTTCGGCTTGCATATTCTCAAAACCTTCCCTCGTCATAGGAAATTTATTAATAATAGATGAAGCCATAATTACCACCTAAACGCAATTAAATTGAGTAACAAAATTACTCACAATATTAAAAATATCACCTTTTATATCACCATTCATGTCATTTGACAACTTTTTTAAAACCCCAGGGTGTACAGTACGAAAATAATTAACAAGATCATGTTCAAATTTATTAACGTTACTTATTTGTATTTTACTTAACTGATTATACAGGTTAGAAAAAATATACATCAGCACTACTTGCTCTTCTATTGACATAGGTAAATGTTGTTTTTGCTTTAATAACTCAACAAGATATTTACCCTTATTCAAGGATAATTGAACACTAGCATCAAGATCAGAACCAAATTTTGCAAAATCTTCTAATTCTCTATACTGAGCTAAGCTTAGCTTTATAGAACCAGCAACTTTTTTCACAGACTTTAATTGTGCAGCAGAACCAACCCGTGAAACCGACAAACCTATATTTACTGCAGGTCGAAATCCTTTATAAAATAATTCAGACTCAAGAAAGATCTGCCCATCGGTAATTGAAATAACATTTGTTGGCACATATGCGGATACATCACCAGCTTGAGTTTCGACAATTGGCAAAGCAGTTAAAGAACCCTGCCCTTTTTTATCAGACATTTTAGCAGCTCTTTCAAGCAAGCGAGAATGTACATAGAATATATCTCCAGGGTAAGCTTCACGACCAGGAGGACGTCTGAGCAATAAAGACATCTGCCTATATGCCACAGCATGCTTAGATAAATCATCATATATAATCAAACAATGCATTCCATTGTCACGGAAAAATTCCCCAATAGTGCAACCAGCATAAGGTGCTAAAAATTGCATAGGCGCGCAGTCAGATGCACTAGCCACAACTACAGTTGTATACTCTAATGCTCCGCTTTCTTTCAGCTTATTTACCACTTTTGCTACTGTTGAAATTTTTTGCCCAATAGCAACATAAACACAGTAAACTTTTTGATTTTCGTTTACCTCATCGTTAATCTTCTTCTGATTGATAATAGTATCAAGCGCAATAGTAGTTTTACCAATTTGTCTATCACCAATAATTAATTCACGCTGCCCTCTACCTATTGGAATTAGCAAATCTATAATTTTAATTCCTGTTTGCAGTGGCTCATGCACAGACTTACGATCAATAATGCCTGGCGCTTTAGATTCTATATCCATTCTGTTTTTGGCTCTAATTTCCCCACCGTCGTCCATAGGATGGCCCAACGCATTTACAACTCTCCCTAACAATTCATGCCCTACAGGCACCTGCACAACATCACCACTACATTTTACAACGTCCCCTTCTTTCACATCACGGTCATTACCAAGCACAACTATTCCAGCCGTATTATGATCTAAATCGAGAACTATTCCTTCTACACCACTTGCAAAAAATACCTTTTCACCGAATTTTGCTTTTTCCAGCCCATAAACCAATGCGATACCATCTGTTACTGAAATTACTTCACCTATATTTTCCCGCTTTATAGGATTATCAAACGTCTCAACCTTTTCTCTTATTATACTTGCTATCTCAGAAACATTCATACTGTTCTTCATACAAAATTCCTTACTTTTAATATTTCCATTTTACTTAAGTCAACTAACCTATCCAAGTAACTTTTTAGCGAAGCATCGATCAAATTAAAACCATACCTAACTACGAAGCCACCTAGTATAGAAGGGTCAACCACATTGCTTACTTTTATTATTTTACCAAGAAAGCTCAAAGATTCAGTAATTATTTTTATATCAGATTCCTTTAAAGTTTCTGCTGACTTTATAGTAATTTCGAATTCATTTTCATTTTCTCTTGCAAGACTTAAGAATTTTTCTAATATAAGGATCAATAAACTAGAGCGTTTATTTGCAAATATAACCATAATAAATTTTACTAAATTCTCACTCAAGTGCTCACTTATAGAAAGCATCACTTCTTTTTTGTGTGCAAAAGAAATCATAGGATGAGATAGGTACACAAAAACATCACGTTGATCCTTAAAAAAAGCCAACAAAAATTCTACTTCTTTCCTTATAATACCTAACCTGCTTCCTGAGACATGAAATAGCACTCTAGCGTAAGATGAAACTAAATTATTGTATTGGGTCTTTTTCATATTAAATCCAGTAAATCTAAATTAATTCAGCTACAAATCTTTCATTCTTCAATCCAAGCATTTTTTATATAAACAGGTCTTCTCTTTAAGGAAAGAAAATATAAATCATATCTGACTGAATAATCTAAAAAACTAAGGTTTTTACTTAAGAAATACTTAGAAGAATTTATAATAGACTGACATTGAAGATGAGATATCGGTATTTCTTTTCCAAGTAAACTTGTTTTAACTTCTATAAAAATCAGCTCCTTTTTTTTAGATACAATTAAGTCAATTTCACCGAACTTACAACGGTAACGGCGTTTTATAACATTATACCATTTCAGTTTTAAATATACTAAAACTAATAACTCGCCAAAGTAACCTACAAAGTAGCGTAACCTACTTACCACAAGAAGAACAATTATGATAACAATTAACTTTGTGTAACTACTTTGCCTCCTTCTTTATTTTTACTATAAACCTTACCTCTTGCTGCAATATCCCTATCAACCAGTTCTATCACTGCCATTGAAGCGCAATCACCCTTTCGAGTGCTAAATTTTATTATTCTAGAATACCCACCTTTACGATCTTGATAACGGCTGGCTAAGACGTTTAATAACTTATCAACTGCTAACTTACTATTATGAAGGCGTGAAAGCAAAAGTCTTCTACCATGTAAAGTATTCTTATTCTTAGCAATTGTAATAAACTTTTCGACATATGGACGAAGTTCCTTAGCTTTTGGTAAAGTAGTTACAATCTGCTCATGGTTAATTAATGAGATAGATAGATTCTTTAACGTCGATAATCTATGTTCAGTACAACGAGATAGTTTACGTTTTTTTATTCCATGTTTCATATATCACCTAATCTTCATCAGTATGTTGTTTAGCCAACTCATCTATATCCTTAGGTGGCCAGTTTAGCACATTCATACCCAAAGACAAGCCAAAATTAGTCAAAACTGCCTTAATCTCATTCAAAGACTTTCTGCCAAAATTAGCAGTTCTTAACATTTCACCTTCTGTCTTTTGTACAAGATCACCTATATAAGTGATGTTTTCGTTTTTCAGACAGTTATGAGACCTGACAGATAATTCCATTTCATCTACCTTACGCAATAAGACAGGGTCATAACCCAAATCTTTAGCACCACTAGACGAAGAAACCTGCGATTTTTTATAACTTACATCAGAACTAATAAAGGGCTGAAGTTGCTCCTGTAATATTCTTGCAGCAGAGTCAACAGCTTGACTCGGAGAAATTGTACCATCAGTTTCAATTGACAATATCAGCTTATCCTTATCAGTCACTTGGCCAACACGACTGTTCTCTACCCTGTACGAAACCCTGTTGACAGGGCTATACAAAGCATTAACTGGAATAAAACCAATTAAATCCTGTTCACTCATAAGCTTCAAAAGTTCATTTTCTTTATATTTAGTTACAGGAAGATAACCTTTTCCGCTAGCCACATATATGGTCATGTTAAGCTCCACATTTTGCCCCAGCGTACATATTAACAAATCTTTATTAACAATAGAGCATTGATCATCAGTTTCTATCATCCCAGCTAATACCTGGCAAGGCCCTTTAGCGTTTAAATTTAAGCATTTATTAGAAGCACCATTTAATTTACACCTCAACATACCCATATTTAATACTATATCAGTTACGTCTTCTCTCACCCCTTGAATTGAAGTGAACTCATGAGTTACACCTTCAATTTTTATTCCATAAACAGCACTACCTTTAAGAGAAGATAACATTACACGTCTTAATGCATTGCCTAATGTTAAAGCAAAACCACTTTCCAACGGTTCTAGCACTATATCACTTTTTTCACTTGAATCATCTGATATTACCTTAACTGAACTAGGTTTAATCAATTTATCTAAATTGCTACAGAGAGAAACATCATTATTATAATACATAAAACAACCTTTTCAAATATCCTATACTCTTCTTTTTTTTCTTAACCTGCACCCATTATGAGGAATTGCGGTTTTATCTGCAATTGAAGTCACAGTCAACCCACAGCTCTGAAGTGCTTTAACCGCAGCTTCGGTACCAAAGCCAGGGCCGCGAATTATTACAGAGACAACCTTCATACCAAATCTCTCCATTGCGTTCTTCGCAGCAGACTCCGCAGCCTTACCTGCAGCATAAGGTGTGGATTTTCTCGAACCTGAAAAACCACATGCACCCACAGAAGTTTGACATAGCGTATTACCATGAACATCAGTTACATTTACAAAAGTATTATTAAAAGTTGCACGAATATGGACAACACCAGTAATAAACTCCTTCTTACTCTTACTAACCGTTTTGACTTTTTTCATTAAAACTCACAATAATAATAAATTTTATTTTTTCCCAGCAATAGGCAACCGAGATCTACCTTTACGAGTCTTAGCATTAGTATGAGTCCTTTGCCCTCTCACAGGTAAACCTTTTCTATGTCTCACCCCTCTATAGCATCCCATTTCCACTAAAGATTTTATGTTCATAGCCACTTCTTTTCTGAGCTCACCTTCTATAACATAATTTTGTCTAATGAAACCGCTGATCTTTTCTATATCTTCATCTCGTAATTCTGAAACACGTTTGCGCTTATCAACTTCGCAAGCGTGACAAATTACATTCGCAGTAGCAATACCTATACCATATATATAAGTTAATGCAAAAGGAACACATTTCCTCACTGGAATATTTATGCCTGCAATACGTGCCACTGGTACCTCGATACTTTATTAATAACAACTCTTAATTTATACCATAAAACAACTCAGAGTCAAACCAAATTACAAGAAATTTTACTTTCAATCTCTTGCGTTACCTCATCAACACTCAAATTAGCGTCAATTGTTAATAATTTGCCTTTATAATACTCGCGTAAACCTTTCATTTGAAGGTGATATTCACTTATTCTCTTATTAATTGCAGACATATCAGCATCATCAATTCTTTTCTCTAACCTCGTACTTTTACATTTAGCACAAGTAGTACTCTTAAAAGAAGATACACTATATATGCTTTTACAGTCCAAACACGCGAGACGATTTTTTAACCTATCGATTGCAATATTATCGTCAAGCTGCAGCTCAACTACAATGTCAACATCCCTATTATATTTTTCTTGCAAAACTTGAGTCAAAAAATGAGCCTGGTTTAAATTTCTCGGAAAACCATCTAATAAGCAATTATCATCCACTAATGCAAGCTGGTCACGTAATAATCCACATATAATTTCATCTTGAATTAAATTACCAGATTCCACGGTACCCTTTATTTTTTTACCTAACTCACTACTGCTAGATATAATATTCCTTAATAAATCCCCTACTGAAATTAATTTTAAATTATATTTTGCTATTAACAAGCTTGACTGAGTACCTTTACCAGAACCTGGAGGACCAAAAATCGTAATGATCATCTTACTTTCCTCGTTTTAGACTCATATTTCTTTATCCAGTTGTCGTACCTATTTGAAAAAATATAAGATTGTATTTGCATAATAGTATCAGTAATAACGTTCACTATAATCAGTAAGCTCGTCCCACCAAAAATAAATGGTATATCATAATAATATCTCATAACTTCAGGTACAGTACATATGACTACCAAATACGCAGAGCCAATGAATGTCAACTTAAAAACTATATCTTGAAGGTAATCAGAAGTATGTTTCCCAGGCCTTCTACCAGGTATAAAACCACCATTTTTTTTAAGAAAATCTGCGTTTTCCTCTGGATTAAATATAAAATTGGTATAGAAAAAATTAAAAAATACTATCAGCACCAAATAGGCTACAATATATACTACTTTATTTGCCATAAAGTAATTCAAAATAAAATCAGAAAAAGCGTGCCCCTTATAGAAATTTGCAATTGAAATAGGTGTCAATAAAATTGCATTAGCAAAAATGGTTGGTACTACACCAGATAAATTAATCTTCAATGGAATATAAGTAAAATCGTCATTATGTAATCTTTTAAATTGCTTTTTAGGATGTTGAACAATAACCTTTCTATAAGAAGACTCTACAAAAATGACTAAGAGAAGCAGCAAAAAAAACAATACCAAAACAAAAAGGATAATAAATAACGATACGCTACCGTTTTTATTTAACGTTAACAAAGATGACAAAGCGCTGTGTAACTCTGATATTATACCCGTGAAAATGATTAATGAGATACCATTGCCTATACCGCTAGCGCTGATTCGTTCACCAAGCCATATTAAAAGCATAGTTCCACCTAAAAGGCTGAAAACACCTATTGTACGAAACATAACACCAGGTTCGATTACAACCAATACCCCTTCCCTATTCATCCCTTCCAATCCAACCAAAATTGGAATTGATTGAAATACACAAATTACTATGGTCAGATAGCGTATATAAGAATTCATCTTTCTACGGCCTGACTCTCCATCATTCTTAACTTCCTTCATTCCTTTAATCGCAGAAGAAAGTAACTGAATAATGATAGAAGCCATTATATATGGCATAACGTTCAATGCTAGAATTGTCATTCTAGCCAATGCACCACCAGAAAATAAATTAAATACTCCAAAAACGCCTGAGCCATCTTTGGGAAATATATCATTAATTACATCAAGATTAATTCCAGGAATAGGCACATAAGTACCCAAGCGATAGCAAATTAAAGCTATTAGCGTAAAAAATATACGCTTTAATAAATCGCCTTTATATAACAACGTAGGATCCAAGCTATTAAATGCTGATTTATTGCCCATGACTTACGATAGTATTTCCACACTACCACCAACTGAAGCTACAGATTTTTTTGCAGCTTCTGACGCAAAATCAACATGAAACACAAATTTTTCGCTCAACTTACCTTTATTAAGAAGTTTAATTTTATCCTTAATAGACTTTATAAAACCTAATTTATACAGCCTCTCCTTATCTATAACAGAGTCTTTCACTATTTTTTTAGCTTCCATTAAGCGCTGTATATCGCCAACATTAATTATAGAGTATATGCTCCTACGTATAGGCTTAAAACCTCTTTTAGGCAAACGAGTATATATAGACTGTTGTCCACCCTCAAAACCATTTATAGAAACTCCACTTCTAGCCTTCTGCCCTTTATGCCCTCTACCGGATGTTTTACCTTTACCACAACCGATACCTCTACCCAGCAACTTAGGCTTCTTTTTCTTAGATAATTTAGTAAATATAGAGTTTAATTTTACAGCATTATTCATACTTTACCTGTTTCCAACTATCTCGCTAATCTTTTTGCCTCTTTTGCTTGCTACCTGACGAGGAGATAACATACTATCAAAAGCCTTAAACACCGCACATATAACGTTATGAGGATTATTTGATCTAGTGGATTTAGCTACCACATCCTTTATACCTAACACCTCAAAAACTGATCTAATCGCTCCACCAGCAATAATACCTGTTCCGGCTCTTGCGGTTCTTAAAACTATCTCACCAGAACAAAATTTAGCTTTAATATCATGATGCAAAGTTCTACCTTCACGCAAGTACACTCTAATCATTGATTTCTTTGCAGCATTTACAGCTTTGACTCTTGCTTCAGCAACTTCTGCGTGCTTACCTATTCCACACCCTACCCTACCCTTCTCATCGCCAACAACAACCAAAATTGAAAATGAAAATCTTCTACCACCTTTGGTAACCGTTGCCACTCTTCGTACCGAAACTAAAAGCTCTGATAAATCATTATTATTTTGTAAATTCTTTATAGCCATATTCAAAACCTTCTAAAATTCAAATCCAGAACTTCTTAAAGCCTCAGCAAATTGAGAAACTAATCCTGTGTATTTATACGCTCCACGATCAAACGTAAGCTGCTGCTCTAATTTCATGCCAGACAGACGCTCAACCATTAAAGAAGAAACCTGTTTTATAGTTTCAGCGTTGACTTTCCCTTTACATACATCCTTAATTTTAGCATCCAAAGTAGAAGCTGAAGTGAGAGTTATTCCTTTTACATCATTAATTAACTGGACATAAAAATGCCTATTAGATTTAAATATGGATATACGTAAACGTTCAGCGCTCTTGTCAAGCTTCGCTCTATTACGTAACTTCCTTTTTTCAGAATTACTTAAAAAATTATACGATCTTTTCATTTTTATTACTTCTTTTTACTTACAACCTTACGCAGCATAAATTTGCCTTTTATTACAACACCCTTACCTTTATAAGGATCATATTTTCTAATTTTGCATATATCAGACGCCACCATATAGACCTTCTGCTTATCCATACCACTAACTACTAAGTGAGTTGGCTTTATGCACTTAATCTCAACATCTTTAGGCACTTTATATTTAACATTATGGCTATAACCAAGATATAAAGTCAAATACTTACCATCACACTCTGCCTTATATCCCACACCGTTAATCTCAAGATTAACAGAAAAACCATCAACCATGCCGTTAATGATATTATTAATATTACTCCTATAAGTGCCCCACATAGGCTTTATTTTATCATAATTATCTTTATCTTGATCAACAGAAAGCAATAGCTGATTATCAATAATCTGACACACAACATCCCTGATCAAGCTAACTTCCTTTTCAGCCTTAGCACTCTTTATTAACATACTACCATTATTATATTCAACTGAAACACCAGCAGGAATATTGATAGGAGCAGCACCTATACGAGACATGAATTTCTCCTATTATTTAAAACACACGACACAAAACTTCTCCACCAACCTTTAATTTATGTGCATTATAATCAGTCATCACTCCTTTGGGTGTCGATATAATAAAAATACCAAGACCATTATATGCTTTAGAAATGTCCTTATACTTAGAATAACGACGACAACCAGGCTTTGACACCCTAACTATGTCACTAATTACAGGTGACTTCTCATAATACTTCAATTTTACAATGAAAGAAGGTAAGTTATCTACAACTTGCTTTTCATAATCAAGGATATACCCTTCCTCTTTTAAAATCTCCAATATAGAAGAATTCATCTTAGAAAATAGTACCCTTGTTGCCCTATGCATTGCCAATTGAGCATTACGTATCCTTGTTAAAAAATCACCAATACTATCAGATAACGCCACAATATACTCCTTATATTATATTTACCAACTAGACTTTGTAACTCCTGGAATTTGCCCAAAAGAACATAAATCACGCAAAACAATTCTACATAAACCAAATTTTCTATATACTCCTCTTGGTCTCCCAGTTAAAGCACACCTATTTCTAATTTTGGTTTTAGAAGAATTTCTAGGCAATTTTTTAATTAATTTATTTTGAGCTGTAAACCTTTCTACAATAGACAAATTCTTATTATTTATTATAGATTTCAATTTTTCTCTTTTTTCTTTATATTGATCGCACAACTTTATTCTGCGAAGATTTCTTTCTATCATAGATTTTTTTGCCATATATTTCTCCTCTCAATTAATCAAAAAAAGGAAATTTAAGAGCCAGTAATAATTCCTTTGCTTCCTTATCACTAACTGCACTTGTTATAATATTAATATCCATACCTCTAATTTTACTTATTTTATCATAGTCTATTTCTAAAAACGAGATATGTTCCTTTATACCAAAGGAAAAATTACCATTACCGTCAAATTGCTTCACACTAAATCCTCTAAAATCTTTTTCCCTTGGCAAAGCAATATATATCAATCTTTCTAAAAACTCATACATTTTATCTCTACGCAAAGTTACTTTGCAACCTACTGTAGCACCTTTTCTGATCTTGAAGCCAGAAATAGATTTTTTTGCAAAAGTTGATAAAGGCTTCTGCCCAGCAATCAAATATAGGCTATCAAGTGGTTCATTTATTGCTTTACTATCTGTAGCAGCATCTCCAACGCCCATATTGATACACACCTTGACAAGTTTAGGCACTTGCATTATATTGCCGTAATTAAACTTATCCTTCAAGGACTTTACTATGCTATCTTTATACAATTCTTTAAACATATCAACCTAATCTATCACTTCTCCAGAAACTTTTGCAAAACGCACTTTTCTACCGTCTATAACCTTAAACCCCACTCTAGTTGGAGTTTTATATTTAGGGTCCAATGTTGCAACGTTGGATATATCAATAGCTAACTCTTTATTTAATATACCACCACTACTACCAGCTTTTGGTTTAGTATGTCTCTTATGCACATTCACTCCAGAAACAATTACTTTCTTTTTAGCATCACGTGCTATAACTTTGATTACCTTACCAATTTTTCCCTTATCTTTACCAGTTAAAACTATAACGTCGTCACCACTTTTTATTTTAGCACTCATTATAAAACCTCAACAGCTAATGACATTATCTTCATAAAAGAACCAGATGATAACTTTTTTACCGGACCAAACACCCGAGTGCCAAGTGGTTCACCTTGATCGTTAATCAAAACTACAGCATTGCTAGAAAAACGAATTACAGAACCATCAGATTTCCTAATAGGGCTTTTCACCCTCACCACAACTGCTCTATATACTTTTCCCTTCTCAACTTTCCCTCTTGGAGTAATAGATTTAGTAGATACAATAACTGTGTCACCTATAGATGCAGACTTTCTACCACCCAATAAACCAATACAAAGCACTGCACGCGCGCCAGAATTATCAGCTACTTCCAACAATGTATTTTTTTGAATCATATAAATATCCTATTCAATGTGAGCTATTAACAATAACCCATTTTTTAGTAGTAGAAATAGGCTTGTGTTCTTGTATTAAAACCTTGTCCCCTTCTTTACAACTATTATTCTCATCATGTGCTGTATACTTCTTGTATTTTTTTATAACCTTTTTATACAGCTCATCCTTATACACTTGTAATACCGAAACCTTTACAGTCTTATCACACTTAGCCTTAGTTACAGTACCACAAAAAACCTTTTTAGGCATTCTTTTCCTCTCTTCTTCTTTTATTTAATGTAGTTAAAATACGAGCTATGCTCTTTCTTATTAAGCTAAAACGCGAAATATTGTTGCACTGGCCCAGCTTCTTTTGAAAAACCAAATTAACAAACTCTTTTCTCAAATTCACAAGAATTTCATGCAATTCTTGCGAGGACCTCGATTCAATGTCAGCTATATCCATTGCAACTCCATTTAATTATGATTAGATACAAATTTACACTTCATAGGAAGCTTAGCAGTTGCCTTTTCAAGCGCCAATCTTGCTAAATGCATGGGAACATCACTGCTAATTTCAAACAACATTCTACCGGGCTTAGCTTTAAATACCCAAAACTCAACACTACCTTTCCCTTTACCCATACGCACATCCGCCGGCTTTTTACTAACAGGGGTATCAGGAAAAATTCTTATCCACACTTTACCAGAGCGTTTTAATGTTCTAGATATTACACGCCTTGCAGTTTCAATATGCTTAGATTGAATCCTACCTGCTTCCATAGCCTTTAGACCATAATCTCCAAAAGATAATGTGCTACCACCTTTCGTGTTACCCTTAATTCGTCCTTTAAATACTTTTTTATATTTACTTTTTTTAGGAATAAACATTTCAATATACCTAATTAGTTACCAATATAAACCCAGACCTTAACTCCTATGATGCCATATATAGTTTTTGCTTCAGCAAAAGCATAATCTATATTAGCACGTAAAGTATGCAAAGGCAAACGGCCTTCTTTATACCACTCAGTACGAGCTATCTCAGCTCCGCCAAGGCGCCCAGAACAACTTACTTTAATACCTCTAGCACCCATCCTCAAACAACTTTGAATAGCTTTTTTCATCGCTCTTCTAAATGAAACCCTTTTTTCTAACTGCTGTGCAATGCTGTTTGATATTAAAACTGCATCTATTTCAGACCTTTTAACCCCTACTACATTCACTTCCACATTATTTTTTACTTTTTCAGCTATCTTTTGCTTTATCTTCTCAATATCCGAGCCTTTCTTACCTATTATCACTCCAGGTCTAGAAGAATGTATTATTACAGATACCAAATCGATCGTACGCTCTATAATTACTTTAGAAACACCAGCATGCTTAAAAGATTCATTTATATAACTGCGAATAGATAAATCTTGATGCAACCCTTGTTTATAACCCTTCTCAGCATACCAAATAGATGACCAAGTATTAATTATTTTTAACCTAAATCCTTTAGGATTAACGTTTCCCATATTTTTGCACTTTCCTTATTAATTTTCTATTTTTATGAATCATATAATTTCCCCCAATTTTACAGTTATATTACTATAACGTTTACTAACTCTATTAGCTCTACCCATAGCTTTTGGACATACCCTACGCAAAGTAAGAGACTTACCTATTAAAATTTCTTTTATATATAAATTATCGATATCCAATCCATAATTTTGAGCATTAGCAATCGCAGAATTTAATACCTTCCTTATAAGACCTGCAGCTTTCTTTTCACAAAATCTTAATTGCACAGTGGCAAAAGAAACTTTTTTATTACGTACTAAACCAGCAACCAAATTCAATTTACGAGGAGTTGATTTTAAAACCCTAGAACCAGCTTTAACTATTACATCTCTGTTTTTCATATCAATTACCTTCTTGTCGCCTTTTTATCACCACTATGCCCAGTAAATTTACGAGTGGGTGAAAACTCACCAAACTTATGACCTATCATATTCTGATCATTAACATTCACAGGAATGTAATCCTTACCATTATAAACAGCAAACTTTAAACCTAAACAATTAGGAAGAATTACAGAAGCCCTGGAATGAACTTTTATAGCCATGTTAACAAACCCCTTGTTTAAAGCATTATTCACCGACTTTAATATAGAAGGATGACAAAAAGGAGGCTTCCATGCAGATCTACTCATAAACTAACCTTTCAATTGTTTTATATACTTATCACTAGATTTATTTCTCCTTCGAGTTTTCTTTCCTTTTGTTGCAACACCCCAAGGAGTAACAGGATGACGACCACCAGAGGTTTTTCCTTCCCCGCCTCCATGAGGATGGTCAACTGGATTCATTGCAACTCCACGTACAGTAGGTCTAATCCCAAGCCACCTACTTCTCCCAGCTTTACCCAACTTTCTATTCTTATGGTCAGGGTTAGATACTACACCAATAGTAGCCTTGCAAGAAGATAAAATCAACCTAATTTGACCAGACCTGAGTCGTAATAAAACATATTGGCCATCACGACCAACGATTTGTGCATAACAACCAGCAGCTCTAGCAATCGCAGCACCATTACCTGGCTTCAGCTCAACATTATGAACGAAAGAACCAACAGGTATATGCTTGAGTAGTAAACAATTCCCTGGCAAAATATCAGCATCATTCCCAGCTGTAACAACATCACCTGGCTTCATACCTTGAGGAGCTAATATATAAGACTTAATATCATCTTCCTTATATGATATTAACGCCAAAAACCCACTTCTATTTGGGTCATACTCTATTTTTTCAACTATACCTTGACCACTTCTATTACGCTTAAAATCTATCACTCTATACTTCTTTTTGTGACCACCACCCCTATGACGAGTTGTAATTCTACCATGATTATTTCTTCCACCACTGGACTTTTTACCGGATGTAAGAGACTTTTCTGGCTCATCTTTTGATAAACCAACTTTACTTACTAACACAGTCCCACGAGAAGACGGAGTAACAGGATTAAAAAATTTCATACCCATACTAAACGCTCATTATATCTAATTTTTGACCATCCATCAAAGAAAAATAAACTTTCTTTTTCTGTTTTTCACAACCAACCACACCCCTAAAACGCCTATATTTAGGCTTAATTCTAACAACATTTATAGAAGAAATTTTAACATCAAATAGAGACTCTATTGCCAACTTTATTTGACGCTTATTTACATTTACAAAAACATACAAAGAATATTTATTAAACTTCTCCCTCAAAAAAGAGGCCTTTTCTGTAATTATAGAAGATTTTATTATATTATTATATTTGATCATAACAATCTACCTTCAAGATGCTTTAAAGTATCCTTTGTCAACATCACGCATTCGTGATTCAATATATCAAAAACATTTAACCCAATAGGTTTGATTAAGTCTACATAGTGCAAGTTTTTAGCCGCACGCAACAAATCATCTCCATAATCACCAACTATCAAAAAGGAAGAAAATTTAAAATTTTTAATACATTTACACATTTCAGACGTTTTCTTCACATCAATATTTAAATTATCCAGAATAATTACTTGATTATTTAAATACTTTAGAGATAAAGCAATTTTTAAACCAAATTTGCGTACCTTCTTATTAAGAGAATAAGTATGACTCCTCACAACAGGGCCGAAAATAATCCCACCACCTCTAAATTGAGGAGATCGCAAGCTCCCTTGTCTTGCCCTACCGGTACGTTTTTGACCATAAGGTTTAGCTGTTGTACCAGAGACATCACTAATACCTTTTGTTTTATGAGTACCAGCTCTTCTCTTCGCTAATTGCCATCTCACTATATCATGCAAAATACTCAATTTTTGCTTAGCAGAAAATATCAAAGGATTGAGCTGAGCAGTACCTACATTATCATTAGATAGATTAACTAAATTACATTCCATAACTAACTTACCAAATTACTAGCATCATCATTTACATCTAACAGTAAACCTACCGGAAAAGGAACATCTTTATGTAAAGATTTTTTAACTGCATCTCTTACAAAAACATAGGAATTTTTAAACCCAGGAACATTATTACCCTTCACAGCAATTATACTATTTTCATGATCAATGGATAATATCTTCATATTTTGTGCAGTTATCCTGCTGTTACCTAAATGACCAGCCATTTTCTTTCCTTTGAATACTCTACCAGGATCCTGACATTGGCCAGTGGAACCTTGTGATCTGTGAGCAATAGAAACACCATGAGATGCCCTAAGCCCACTGAAATTATGCCGCTTCATCACACCAGCAAATCCTTTACCTATAGAATAACCCGTAATATCAAGATATTGACCAACCACAAAATGATTGATTCCCACTTTTTTACCACATTCTATTCCCGACAGGTCATTTAATCTACTTTCGTATAACTTACATTTATTATTTATACCCTTTTTCTTTAAATATTCCAACTGAGGTTTTGCTATATTTTTAAAATCTCCTGTGCCTAAAATGACTGAATTATAGCCACATTTATCTTGTCCTTTTATATCAATAATATGAGTTTCGCTGAGATGCAATAAAGTTACAGCCATGCGACTATTGTCAGAATACATAGCAGTATGACCAATATTCATCATTAGTAAACCAATTCTCCTCAGCGAATTTATTCTCTTCATTTCCTTCTCCTAAACCTTAACTTCCTTGACTTTTAAATCCACTTCTACGCCAGCAGAAAAAGATAAACCTGTAAGCATCTGCATCATAGTAGGAGTAAGATCATGTAAAACAATCAAACGCCTAGAAGTTCTCATTTCAAACTGTTCACGAGATTTTTTATCAACGTGAGGAGATCTATTAACAATAAATTTAGAATCTTTCCTTGGCAACGCAATCGGACCAGATAATTTTGCACTGGACCGCTTTAATTCATCAACAAATTTTCGAACACACTCCTCCAATAAAGAACAATCGAAAGCCTTAATGTTAATATATATATCTTGCTTCATCTTAGTTACTACACTCACTCCAAAATTTCAGAAACAACACCAGAACCAACAGTTCTACCGCCTTCTCTTATCGCAAAACGCAATCCCTTATCCATTGCTATCGGTACTTGCAATTCTACTTCTACACTCACATTATCTCCTGGCATTACCATCTCCTTCCCATCTAGCAATTTTATGCTCCCAGTTACATCCGTTGTCCTTAAATAAAACTGTGGCTGGTAATTCGCAAAAAATGGTGTATGCCTTCCTCCTTCCTCTTTCTTTAATATATAAACCTCCGCCTTAAACTTTCTATGCGGTGTTATCGTCCCCGGTTTCGCTAATACTTGCCCTCTCTCCACTTCTTCTCTTTTTGTTCCTCTTAACAATATTCCTACATTGAGTCCTGCACTTCCCTTATCCAGCAACTTCTTAAACATCTCAACACCTGTGCATATCGTCTTTTGCGTCGCTTTCAGACCTATTATCTCTATCTCTTCTCCCGTCTTTATCTCTCCCTTCTCTATTCTTCCTGTTACCACTGTTCCTCGCCCCGATATCGAAAATACATCTTCGATTGGCAATAAAAATGGTAAATCCACAGGCCTTGGTGGAACCGCTACATATTCATCTAACTTTTCCATCAATTTATCTATTGATTTCTTTCCATATTCGCTGCTGTCATCCTCCAGCGCCTTGAGCGCTGAACCAACCACCACAGGCACTTCATCCCCTGGAAATCCGTATTTACTCAGTAATTCCCTCACTTCCATTTCTACTAAATCTATCATATCAGCATCAGCAACATCAGCTTTATTTATATACACCACGATATATCCAACACCTACCTGCTTCGCCAGCAATATATGCTCTCTCGTTTGTGGCATTGGCCCATCAACCCCCGACACTACCAATATCGCCGCATCCATCTGTGCTGCACCTACTATCATGTTCTTTACATAGTCAGCGTGTCCAGGACAATCAACGTGTGCATAATGCCTTTTCTCTGTCTGATACTCAACATGCGCTGTTGCTATCGTTATCCCCCTCTTCCTTTCTTCTGGCGCTTTGTCTATCTGATCGTACGCTACAAAATTTCCATAATGCTTCGTTATCGCCGCTGTTAACGTCGTCTTCCCATGATCCACATGTCCTATTGTTCCCACATTTACATGCGGCTTTCCAAATGCTTCCACTATTGCTGTCATAATTTAAACTTTTCTACCTAAAATACAAATACATCAATAAATAATATGTTGATTTTATAAAAATACAACAAAAAAAAGAGCGGATAGTGGGAATCGAACCCACGTCACTAGCTTGGAAGGCTAGAGCTCTACCATTGAGCTATACCCGCACAATGGAGGAGGTAGGATTCGAACCTACGTACGCTCACGCGGACAGATTTACAGTCTGTTACCTTTAACCACTCGGTCACTCCTCCGCAAAAATTTGTTAAGAGAATACTATTTTAGCATCTTAACTTAAGCTCTTATTGTATTTAATACTAAACGCCTAAAATTAAAAAATCAAGCAATAAAACCTACCCTGATTAAAATCATGCAGATTTCATTTTATATAACACAATATTGCCAATAAAACGCCTAAACAAATAATGCGAATCATGCGTACCTGGCGCTTCTTCTGGATGATATTGCACAGAAAAGACTAGGTAATCTTTCATCATTATTCCCTCTACACTATTATCAAATAGAGAAATGTGAGTAATTTCAACATTACTTGGAAGAGAAGCTGAATCAACAACAAAACCATGATTTTGGCTAGTGATCTCAACTTTTCCACTAATTACATCATAAACTGGATGGTTACTCCCTCGGTGACCTATATCCATCTTGATGGTCTTTGCCCCCAAAGTAATCGCAAGTAATTGATGGCCCATGCATATGCCAAAAATTGGTATTTTAGATTTTATAATAATGTCTATTTCTGAAACTACACTTTCTCCTATTTCTTGCGGATCACCAGGACCATTTGAAAGCACTATACCATCTGGATTTATACTCAACACTTTTTGAGCAAAACCTGTGCTTGGTCTGATTAATTCAACTGTACAACCAAGTTCTATTAAGCGTGAAACTATACTGATTTTTACGCCAAAATCAACGATTACAATCCTATATTTTGCATTAAGGTCAATAGCTCTATCTGATGTCATTCCAGTGCGTGACACTGGAATCCATATATTTTTTGCTGGATCCGAGTAGTCAGCTACTTGGATGACAAAGTGCTCCGCTAGTCTATTATTTTCAAAACTGTTATTTAAACTAACCTTATTAGTTATTTCTATCCCATTTACAGGTTTGTATTCCTTCAATTTGTCTAATGCATGCGCCTTACTCGATGAGCATATCATTCCATTTTGAGATCCATGTTCTCTCAAATATCTTGTTAAAGCTCTAGTATCAACTCCTGATATCCCAATCACGTTATTTTTCTCTAACCAATCATTTAAACTGATATATGAAGAAGGGTGGGACATAGAAGAAAGTTCACGCATAACCACACCACTTGCAAAAATTTTCTTTCCTTCATTATCTTTATGATTTATTCCAATGTTACCAATATGAGGAAAAGTGAACGTTATAATTTGATCGGCAAAAGAAGGATCAGTTATAGTATGCTGATAACCGGTCATACCAGTGGTAAAACAAACCTCGCCTATGCACTTGCCTTTTTTACCTACTGATTTTCCCCAAAAGCACTTGCCATCTTGTAAAATTAAAACTGCGTCCTGCACTTCATTATCTATTTAACTGATTCAAAACAGTATACAAGAATTTCAAATAATACGTAACTCTTTCTAAAATTCCAAATTTAACCACGAAGCAGCAAAAAATAACATGAAAAACTTTTAATACAATCTTTCATATAAAATATATAGTTGACTACCTTCATATTTCGTATTAGATATAGGTAAATCATAAGTAAAGTGGAGGGTAATAATGAACACTGGTACAAATCAATCAAAAAAAATAAATGAGAAGTGGTTAGCTGGAGGAATTGGCGCGCTATTATTTGTAATGATGCTACCGTCGATTCTTCTTTTAGCAAAAATAGCTATAGGGCTAATTATGGTTTCAGTTGCAGCAATAGCGATAAAAGTTGCCTTAAAAACAATATCGAATGCTTTAGAGGATAAACAGGCAGATCAAAGCCAAGCGACGCAACAAACAACACAAAGTAAAATTATAAACCTGGCTATTGGATTAACATCTATATTCGTAGGAGGATTATCACTATTCATTATAGCACAAACTGGCTTAATTGCAGCATGTGCAGCTATAACTGCTTTAGCTCTACACGAATATGTTAAAAATCAAGAAATAGGAAAAGAGATAAATGATAAATTCGATAAGGTAGCTGACGATACAATCAATTTTATTGTTAGCAGTGTTGAAAAACTTATTCCAACAAAGCCGCCAGGCATAACAGCCTAAACTGTCTCCGTTCAGGGCATAAGTGTTACAAGTAGCATTATATAAAGCGATTAATGGCATCCTCCTGATAATAGAATAATTGTATCTGTTCAGGGGCATCGCAAATATTGAAGCAAAAGTGGTCAGTGCTTACTATACGAATATTGTGATTTGAATCCACTAGGGAGGATGTCATCCCAGTGCCCAGACACTGGGATCCAGGAATTTTGATTAGAGATTAAATTGGTGAGTATAAAAGTAGCTAATCCTACGTTAAAATACAACGTTTTTAATGGGACTGCGTAAAAGGGCTGGATTCCAGTGTCAAGCACTGGAATGACACCTTTGTGTTTGAGGCAAAACCTGCTATAACATTTCTTCGCAAACAAACGTTCGTACAGTTATGTATCAGCTACTTTCATGGCACCATTTGTTGTAAACTCACATTTCTCTATGATTATCTTTATTTGCCGCTTTCCCGAACGGATGCTCTACAGTTATTTCCTCATTAATAGAGCGAGGTGCACCGGAACCAGGTACAACGATATTCTCGTGCGATTGCATATCCTTCTTTTCCTCACATGGTGTTTGCTTAATGAAATGTGCTGCTAAAACTTCATGTAAAGCTTTACCTTTTATAAGCACAGCCTCGTTTTGCTTAGCTAACTCTAAAATTTTCTTTGGTTCAACATCTTTACCGTCAATAGTTGATTTTTTAATACTAACTTGACCTAAATTTATATTTAGAACAACAGTACAGTTAAGGTCTTTTCCAGATTCATCTTTTGCATCCCAACTAATTTCGATGTCACATATTGCAAATTTTGTAAAGGAGTAGTTCCTCTGTTGTTTCTCATTCTTCTCAATTGTTACTATTCTTTTATCATTACTGTATATTTTTACTCTTTGTACCTCATTTTTAATTGTTTCCATCCTTTTAATCTTTTCGCTAAAAAGACGACTAGTTTCTAAACTCTGTCCAGGTTTAGTAATGTTGATACTAAGATTATCATAATGATTAACAAGATGTCCTGCCTTTTTGTCTGGCCAATAACATCCATCAAAGAAACCAATTAGATCATCTTTGTTTAGAAATTCTTTTGCATCATTCATTCCTTCGTCAATTCGAAGAAGATATCTACCCAACCTCTTTTTAAAATTTTCTTTTAACTCCTCCTGATCTTTAGAAGTAAGCTTCTTATCCAATATATCCATTATTTCTCTTTGCTTACTTAATACCACATAGTTAAAAAGGAAAATGCTCTCCTTCTCCCGTCAATAATAGTTTGCTATTTTGTCAAATGGATCCGCTGGCCGGCCGTTATTATAATTTACAGAATCAGAAGAATCTTGACATTTATTATCCTTAAAATTGAAATTCAATTTTTCAAAATCTGATAACACTTCTTCTGCCCTATCTTTAAAAGACTGAAGTCTATCTTGAAGTTCTTTTCCATAACTCATTCCTTTGTCAATTTGAAAAACATATTGACTATATTTCTTTCTAAACTCCTCCTGTTCTTCGAGAAGAGGAAGATTCCTATCTAATATATCGATTATTTCTTTCCGCTTATTCAATATCACGTAATTAAAGAGGGAACTCTTCCCCTTCTTTTCATAATCGTCTGCTATTTTGTCAAAACACTTATTATCCTTAAACTCCAATTTCTCAAAATCTGAGAGCACACTTTGTACCTGAGTCTCATCGAATTGAAGATTTGCTTGAGGAGATAGAAGAGTCAACTTTTCTTCACTTTCCTTGGTACTCGAATTTTTGTAAAAACCATTCAATAGATTTACAATACTAGAAAACATTTCACACCTCTATTGTTATAAGTAAACTTGATTATATCTTAATGCTAAATGTTGTAAAGCTAAAATTAGAAACTAAAAAAGCTAACATAAGTTCTGCATTGTTTGCAGCTTTATCAGCTTATTAGGTAGAATTATTAAAGAACTAGTTGAACATATGTTATCAACTCCATCCACAAGTTCTCCGCTTGTTACTCCAGTTGCAATAAACACTGATTCACCTCTTGCCATATCTTTTACGGTGTAGATTTTTTCTGGGTCATGGATATTTAAATTTTTTGCTCTTTCTTTTAATTGATCCGTGTCAAATATTAATCTTCCCTCCATCTGCCCACCGATTGAACTCAGCGCTGCAGCCGCAAGCACCCCTTCTGGTGCCCCTCCTATTCCGATATACATATCATGATTGCCATTTACTAGTGAAACTACGGCTGCAACATCGCCATCATCTATTAGTTTAATTTTTGCTCCTAATTTCCTGATTTTCTCTATTAATTCATTGTGCCTTTCACGTTTAAGTACAGTTACCACGAGATCATTCACTTTGCATTTTTTTGCCTTGGCTAAATTGTCTAGATTCTTTTCAATGCTATTTTTTAGTGAGACTACACCCTCTGGAAGATTTTTTCCTACTGCTATCTTTTCCATATAAACATCAGGTGCATGTAAAAAATTACCTTTTTTCGTTGCAGCAAGAACGGACATTGCCCCTGATTTGTAATGAGCACAAATCGTAGTGCCTTCAAGTGGGTCAACGGCAATGTCGATTTCAGGACCATTTCCAGTGCCAACCTTCTCGCCAATATATAGCATCGGCGCTTCATCTCTCTCACCTTCACCAATTACGATAGTACCATTTATTTCCATTGAATTTAATACTGTACGCATTGCATCAACTGCAACCTGATCAGCCTTTTTTTCATCGCCGAAGCCTGCTAGTTTATATGCAGCAAGTGCTGCAGCTTCGGTCACTTTAACTAATTTATAAGCTAAATCTTCCATCATTTGCTCGAGAATCATAAATAAAGAATCCAATATATATCATGCAACTTTAGACTGCAATATGTCTTGACTGGTTGTGGGAAAGTTGCTGTAATAAACTAACATATAGTAGTAGGTTTAGTTATGGTATATAGTAATGATGATATTAGAGAGTTGTATCGAAAGATAGCTACAATTGTAAAATATGATGATAAGGGAATTGCTAGTCTTAAAGATTTGCAAAAGGAACCAAAGTGGAAAGAAGTTAATTTCCAAGATAAATGTGAAGGAGACAATTCATTAGAAGACTTACTTCTAAAACATGCAACCGAAAATAACAACACACGCGTTAAGGATTTTCTCCTCCAAAATGGGTGTAAACCCCTTCAACAAGAGCAAATAACCGCAGCGATAAACAAGGAAGAAGAGGCACCTAATGTGGAAGAGAATAGAGCAGACAGTAATGAAGTAGATTCTAGTAACTCCATAAACCCTGGTATGACTGCTGAAGTACTTTACGGGCAACTAATACAAGGAAAAAAAACAAATTCGGCAATTTTTGACTCGTTTGCAAATGCTGTAAGAGAGTCCAATATTACCGGCGATCGTAGCGTATTTCTAGATGTTGTAAAATTGTTTACAGATTTAGATGCTGTAATCCATCTTACAGATACTGCTTCCAGGACTATATTGGATATAGCTGCAATAACAAAACAAGCTGACGTTGTTAAGGTACTTTTGGATAGTGGCAAATTTAATGAAGAAGAAAAATTGCATGCCTTGAATTCTGCTATTGTTCAAGGTAATGTCCAAGAAGTTGAGCTAATTTTAGGTTACGTGAGTCCTGCAAACAGGAAAGAGGCTTTAGAAGTGGCCATACAGGTAGGTAAAACTGAAATTGTTAATGCGTTCTTGAATAGTGGTAAGCTTAATGAAGAAAACAGAGCAAAACCTTGCAGCAGTAATGGGAACATTGGTAGTAGACCTATAGCAACAGTTCCTCTAACCAGTACCAATGGTGATAATCATAATAACAAAAACAAAACGCCTGTAATACCAGAGGAAACAAATACTAAGCAAACTGCCACACCAAATAATGATAATAAAGCTAACGGCTTCGTAGATGCTCAATTTTCTATGCCAAATGAACAAGAAACTAAATATAAAGAGAGCAAAAAGGATTTTTACACCTCATTGACAAAAGATGTTGTTGGAGTTGTTATTACAGGATTATTCATTACTGCTGCTGTAATGGTTCCATTTGTAGCTGGTGCAGTAGTTTGCAGTGTCATAGCTGCTTTGGTTGCAATATACATCGGGTTGCATGTAAAAAATTCTACATTACCAAGTTATAGGGAGATGAGAGAGAATGAAGTTGAACGTGTAACAGGATGTCATCCCAGTGCCCAGACACTGGGATCCAGAAAGCCATAATAAAAACTAGATCCAGCGTCACGCGCTGGAATGACACCCTCTGGTGGGCTCAAACCATATGAGTAGCCAACACTGCCACTATACTTACCTAGCAAATTTAGATCTAACACTAAACTGTGCTGCCACTAACTTTGCAATCGGTACTCTATAGGGTGAGCATGAAACATAATCCACCCCTGATTCGATGAGAAACTCTATAGATTTTGGATCTGCTCCATGCTCTCCACATATACCCAGTTTTATTTCTTTTCGGGTTTTTTTGCCTCTTTCAATGGCCATCTTGATTAACTCCCCTACCCCTTCGATGTCCAGCACTTCAAATGGGTCGTTTTCGAATATGTTGCTTTCCTTATAAGAATCGAGGAAATTAACTGAATCATCTCTTGAAAGTCCCATGGTTGTTTGCGTTAAATCATTAGTGCCAAAACTAAAGAACTCTGCATGTTTTGCTAACTTATCAGCAATCAGTGCTGCTCTTGGTAGTTCTATCATCGTTCCAATTGAATAAGCCTTGTCTGATGTCATTCCAGCGCGTGAAGCTGGAATCTGCGTCTGGATCCCAGCTGAGATAACAGAGGATTCTTTCTTTGCTAGCTCGCATATCAGAATAAATTCTTTCTCGCTCATGATAAAAGGAATCATGATTTCAGGCTCTACTTCTATCTTCTTTTCTTTCTTTAATTCACTTGCAGCACTAAGTATTGCCCTAATCTGCATGCTATATATTTCAGGATGAGAAATAGCAAGTCTACAACCTCGATGGCCAAGCATTGGGTTCTTTTCTGATAACTGCGCTATTTTATTTTTTACTGACTCAACTGACTTACTAAGTGATTTGGCAATTTTTTCTATAGTAGACTGATCATTGGGTAAAAATTCATGCAAAGGTGGATCAAGCAACCGTATAGTGACTTCCCTGCCCTCCATAATAGAAAATATTTCTTTGAAATCAGACTTTTGCATTTCTTCTAGTTTAATGAGCGCATTTGCCCTTTCATTTTCATCGTCAGCTATTATCAACTTTTGAATGAATTCGATTCTATCACTAGCGAAAAACATATGTTCTGTGCGACATAAGCCTATACCTTCTGCACCGAATTCTTTTGCAATTTTTGCGTCTTTTGGAGTATCAGCGTTCGCTCTCACTTTGACCGTTTTGATTTCATCTATCCAGTTGATTACCGTTTTGAATTCTTGCGATAATTCAGGTGAAATTGTAGGGAGAATGCCAAGCATAACCTCCCCTGTTCCTCCGTTGATGGTAATTGGTTCACCTTTATTTACTTTTGTATCCCCTACAGAAAAGAAAGTTCCATCTTTATCGATATAAAGTCCACTCACACTGCAAATGCATGGCTTACCCATTCCACGGGTTACAACAGCAGCATGCGAGGTCATCCCTCCCCGTGCTGTTACTATGCCACTTGCAGCATTCATTCCATTAATATCTTCAGGACTCGTTTCTGACCTTACTAAAATCACTTTTTTGCCCTGCTCTGCAGCTTTTTCAGCATCACTTGCACTAAACACTACATATCCAGAAGCAACCCCTGGAGAAGCCGGCAGCCCCTTCCCTATTACTTTTTGGTCACTCTTAACGTCAAGAACTGGATGCAATAAATTGTCAAAGGTTTTTGGATCAATTCTCAATATTCCTTCTTCTTTTGTAATCGTTCCTTCGTTTACCATATCAACTATTATGCGAATAGCAGCTTCAGCCGTGCGCTTGCCAGACCTAGTCTGCAAAATCCATAACTTACCGTCCTGCACAGTAAATTCGATATCCTGCATGTCTTTATAATGCCTTTCAAGTTTTTCACATACCACGCATAATTCTCGGTAGACACTTGGCAGCAACTTCTCCATGGTGTTTTTTTGCTCTCCGTCAATTGGCATAGGAGTATAAACACCAGAAACCACATCCTCACCCTGAGCATTAATCAGAAATTCACCAAAGTATTTTTTTTCTCCAGTTGAAGGATTTCGTGTAAATATCACACCAGTTGCAGAATTATCATTTAAATTACCAAAAACCATTGCTTGCACGTTGACCGCTGTTCCAAGGCTTTCAGGAATATTATGTATTTTTCTATAGGAAACAGCCCTATCATTTTTCCAAGAAGCAAATACTGCATTCACTGAGCTGAGCAATTGCTCTTCAACGTTCTGCGGAAAATGTTTTCCTGTTTTTTCATGTACTATCCTTTTGAAATTGTTAACAATTTCTTTTAAAACATCAACATCAAGATCAGCTAAGCTTTTTGCTCCACTCTTTTGCTGCTTATTATCAACAACATCTTGAAATAGGTGATGATCAAGCTGTAGTACAACATTGGAGTACATCATGATGAAACGGCAGTAGCTATCGTAAGCAAAACGTTCGCCACTTTTTTTTGCAAGCCCAACAACGGTTTCATCATTTAGACCAACATTTAAAATAGTATCAAGCATGCCCGGCATTGAACTAACACTACCAGAGCGTATGGAAACTAATAAGGGATTATTTAAATCCCCAAATTTACAACCGATGTCATTTTCGAGCATCGCCATGTAGTTTTTGATTCCACTACATATGTCATTCCAGTGCGTGACCACATTTTTTTCTGGATCCGAGTAGTCAGCTACTTGGATAACAGAAGATCTATTGTCTTGATAATAGACTTTGCAAGCAGAGGTGGAAATTGTGAAACCAGGTGGAACAGGAATGCCAACATTGCACATTTCTGCTAAATTTGCCCCCTTTCCTCCCAGCAGATTTTTCATTTCTGCATTGCCTTCGCATTTACCCTGGCTAAAGTAATGTATTAACTTTTCCCCCATCATTTTCTCCGGATTTTCACTGATAAACACATTGTACATATAGCTCCAATAAACCTGTGAGAACTTGAAACCTTAGGATAATAAATTTTACAAAATTTTGCAACAACGTTCCTTACAACAACATCAGTAAAGTTAACAAAAAAGACGACAAATTATTGAATTATTATTAATAAGAATATATAATATAAAGATACATTTAAAAATTTTTTTATGGCTCTTTCTAAATTTCTCGACCCCAAGAATGATGTTGCGTTCCGGCGTATTTTTGGTACTGAAAAAAATAAAGACATCCTCATTCACTTTCTCAATGATATTTTGGGGTTCACTGGCAAAGATGAAATAAAAGAAATAGAATTCCTCAGCACTATTCAAGATGCTGAAATTGCCTCTAAAAAACAAAGTATCGTTGATGTTCTTTGCAGGGATGAAAATGGGGTGCAAGTAATAGTCGAAATGGTGCGACCTGAAAGCCTTCGGTCATATTGTTTAAAAGGAGAGGAATTCATTCAGAAAGAAACTGAAAGGATTCTAAAGCTTATTGAACCAGATGTTTTGCCATCTGAGTCTACGCATCAGTGCGAATTGGGTAACCAGTTGGTGCCGAGCGACGCGGACAATGAACCTCCTCTTGATAAAGAAGATGCTCAATCGTGAGAGAAAGCATAAACTACAAGCATCATGTGGTTGGAGGGCTAGGCTTAGTGGTATGGTGAACGTAAGTGAAGCTTCATAAGTATCGTAACGATTAAAGAGCTAAAGATGCTGATAAGCTCCGACCAAAAGGTAATGTGGATGAGTTACATTTTTCATTTCTGGATGTACGCAAATAATAATTCCACCGGTATAGAGAAGCCACCTAACCCACTATTGTATGACAAAAGGAACAGGATAAGCCTGTATTTTCGCCTATATGGCAGGCAACCCGCAAGGAATGCTGATGGATGTGCAGGTAAAGGATAATGGAGAAAGCGAATGCCATTTTGTAACGAAATGGATAGAATTTGTAACATTAATTCGCGTGAAAACGAGCAGACTTCCATTTGGTCCCTCATGACAAGAAACTTTGTTAACCACTTAAGGTAGGAAAGCAGATGATTACAAGTACAACTGTAAGTGCACCTACCAATAACTCCGAAGCATGGAACCAGTTACCCTGGAAGAAATGCCAAAAAGTTGTTATGAGGCTACAGAGGCGTATTGTTAAGGCTGTCCAACAAGGCAGATGGGGTAAGGTGAAAACTTTACAACACCTTCTCACACGCTCTTTTAGCGGCAAAGCTTTGGCGGTTAAGAGAGTAACTGAAAACCAAGGAAAAAACACAGCAGGTGTAGATCGTCAAATATGGTCAACTTGCAACACAAAATTTCAAGGAATAAAGCTATTAAAACAAAGAGGATACAAACCTTCTCCGCTAAAACGGATATACATCAGTAAGTCTAATGGCAAAAGAAGACCTCTTGGAATCCCTACGATAAAAGATAGAGCCATGCAAGCATTATACTTGTTTGCTTTGGAACCGATAGCTGAAACGATCAGTGATCGTCACTCTTATGGTTTTAGACCAAAAAGATCCTGCGCAGACGCTACTGTGGCTTGTCACTTGTTACTGGCAAGCCGTAACCAACTACAATGGATACTCGAAGGTGATATTAAAGGGTGTTTTGATAACATTAACCATGAATGGCTCATGAAGCATATTCCTATGGAGAAGAAAATTCTTCATAGCTGGTTAAAAGCTGGCTTCCTAGAATCAAAAACTCTGTATTCCACAACTGCAGGTACCCCACAAGGTAGTATCATCTCTCCAATACTAGCAAATCTAGCCCTAAATGGACTTGAAAAATCATTGGAAAGTCAATTTGGTAAACTTGGCAGTAAAAGAAGAAGCAAAATCAGAAGTGGAGTAAATGTAATCAGGTACGCAGATGACTTTATCATTTCAGGAATCACACGTGAAGTACTGGAAAATGAAGTAAAACCTCTAGTATCGTCCTTTCTTCAGGAGAGAGGTCTTATCCTTTCCGAAGAGAAAACAAAAATTACATCTATTACAACAGGGTTTGACTTTCTTGGTTGTAATGTACGCAGGTATAATAAGAAGTTAATTATAAAACCTTCAAAAGAAAGTATTAAGAAACTTCTTAATAAAGCACGTACATTGATAAAGGCAAACATAGCGAACACTCAGGCCGTACTAATCAAGTTGCTCAATTCCCTATTAAGGGGATGGGGAAATTACTACAGCCATGTGTGTGCGAAAAGAGCTTTTAACAAAATAGACCATGAAATTATGTGTGCTCTATGGAAATGGGCAAAGAAAAGACATCCTCGTAAAGGATTACGTTGGATAAAGAATCGTTACTTCAAGGTAATGAAACAACGCCAATGGGTCTTTGCTGCACCCATATGCAAGAACAAACCGAAAGAGATAAGGTATTTAAGACTGCTTAGGTTGATTGATATACCTATCAGACGACATGTTAAAATCAGGGCGGATGCAAATCCACTTGACTTAAAATGGAAAAAGTATTTTGATGAAAGAGTGAAACAAACAAAAATGTTAGCAAGCTCTTTCTCAAGAGAAGGTTCTCTACTGTTGGTGTCACCATTAAGAATGATGTTTTCTGAGGAATCATGAAGGACAAGCCGGTTCGAGAAAAGAAGGACTTAGATAAGGGGCTCAAGCGTAGTGTGGGGAAACCTGCATGCTGCGTTTCTAAGGGAGGGAGTAGTAGCAATACTACTTCCTTACCTAACCAAGTTGCCAAAACTAAAGGCTTTGAAAAACGCGCTCAATATTACGCTGCTAAAGCTTATTCAAGGCAAGCTGATAAAGGTGATCAATATCAGGGTCTTAAAGAAATCATTTTTATAGCTATTGCTGATTGTATTCTCTTTCCTAATAAATCTGAGTATAAGTCAGATCATGTAATGTTAGACAAAGATAGCTATGAACATGATTTAAAAGATTTTTATTTTACATTTATTGAGTTACCAAAATTTCCTAAAACTAAAGAAGACCAATTGGAGAGTATAGTTGAAAAATGGATCTATTATTTTAAATATGCAGATGAAACTAGCGAAGAAGAATTGGAAAAGATAATAGGTAGTGATGTAATAATTAAAAAGGCATATGAAGAACTAAATAGATTCAACTGGTCAGAGAAAGAATTTATTGCCTACGAACAGGAAATAAAACGTATTCGTGATGAACGGGCTGTTCTTGAACAAAAACTTGATGATGCTAAAAAGGAAGGAAAAATTGAAGTTGCAAAAACAATGCTAGCTAATAATGTTGATGTCACCACTATTGTTAAGTTTACTGGCCTCTCCATGAGTGAGATCAAAGAATTGCAGAATTAAGTGGACCCGCAAACGGTTACACGAAATAATGCTGCAGCCTGACCAGGTGATAAGTACATTTAGCCTATTTATCTTTATACTTTCATGTCAATTTTATAAATCAAATTTATTTCTGTGAGTAGCTACAATTTAAAGACCTTGCTTCATCAATGTAATGGAACAAAACCTTCTTAGTAAGTTCAAAACCCTCTAAAGTCTCTCCTTCGCATCTTGCTGTAATGCAGTTTTGCGTATTTGATACCCTAAGAAGCCACCAACCTTTATTATCGGTTACCTTAACACCATCAAGATCTGAAAATACAATATTTTGCTGCTCCAGTGTTTTCTTTATTGACTCAATTATTTGAAACTTTTTCTCATCTTTCACTACAATCTTCACTTCATGAGTGATATATAACTTCGGTAAATCCTCAATCACCTGAGATAGGCTTTGGTTTTTCTTAAGCAAAATGTCAACTGCTTTAACAGCAGAATATAGCCCATCATCAAAACTTAGCTCAGAAAAGAAGAAGTGCCCGCTTAATTCACCAGCAAACTTTGCCTCTTCCTCTACCATCTTCTTCTTAACTAGTGAATGTCCAGTAGCACAGGTGATAACTTGCCCTCCTAACTTGCTAACAAAATCATGCACTTTCATACTCATTTTTACGTTAGCAATAACTTTGCTTTCTGGATATTCCTCCAACACTTCACGTGCAAAAATTATAAATAAATGGTCATTGGAAACAACGTTGCCTTTATTATCAATTAAGCGCACCCTATCGCTATCGCCATCTAGCGCAATGCCAAGATCACATCCATATTCCTTCACAATGTCAATTAATTGAGCAAGATTTTTTTCCTCTATGGGATCTGGATCATGCAGTGGAAATGCCCCATCTATAGAGTTATTGGTTACGATGTGCGTATGACCAGGCAAGATCTTTTCAATATACCTTATAATTCCACTTGCTGGACTATTTCCACAATCCCAGGCTATTTTTAATTTCTGTGTAGTATCGTTCTTCACTGCACTTTTCAATATGCTAATGTACTCACTATATATATTTATGTTAATTAAGCTTCCAATTCTTGTGCTGTTTTTAATTGGACTGCTTATAATTTCCTTCATTTCTTGATCTGAGAAGACTTTTTTATTACTAAAAAATTTAAAGCCATTATATTCGCTGGGGTTATGAGAGGCAGTTATTATGATACCAAGATCCGCCTGTGTGATTTGTGTTGCAGCGTAAAGCATAGGTGAAGAGCATAGCCCAACGCGTATAACATTTGCACCGGATAAAGTTAAGCCCCTAATTAATTCTCTTTCTATACCTGGTGAATCTATTCTGCTGTCGTAGCCGACACAAACACTAGCTACGGTTTGGCCAAACTTTCTACCTATCTCGTACCCATCATTAATCTGCAAATCTTTGCCTACTATACCTCTAATATCGTATTTTCTTATAATGGTATTGTCCATACTGTACTTCTTGAAGTGACTACTATATAATATTTTGGCCAAATGCTCAAGTTTATTTATCCAACAATTAGTTGATTTTTTAAAGAAATCTGTTAATATTATAGTATATTTTTTAAAATGTAAAATTATGCCACAGGAAAACGAAAATGTATTTATAGCTGAAAGTCAAAGTTTAGATGTAGATGAACAAAAGAAAAATGATACTTTAAATGTCATTGAATCTTGCAACGATCTTCAGGATTTTATCAAAAGACTGGAGGAAGAAAATTTAATCTGGTACTTTATTGGTCCTTTACGCAAAGATGAGGACATTACAGGACAGATAAATTTAAAGTGGGAAAAGGAGTTCCAAAAATTTGAGCAATCAATAGACGCAATGCATAAAGAACTTAAGTCGTCTCTGCCTGGTCAAAATTTCTTAGTGTATCCAACAAAGGATAATGACTTCAAAATTAGATTTGAAAATGAAGAAAAACCAATAGAAATTAGCAATATTTTAAGGACCAGCAGTGAAGGTAAGGTTTATAACATATCTTTAGGGAAAGATAGTCAAATAACTGCAACCAAAAAAGGCAGCGAAAGGCACTATGATTTTACTGGTTCAAGCTCATGTGAAATGACCATTAATTGGCAGGCTAAGGATTCTGAAGGTAACAGCATAGACTGTAGCATGACCGTAAAATTGGATTCTGGTGGTATACAGAGTGTTATTGGTGAGCCAAAATTTGGAGGAATAACGAGTTCAGAAGAAGTATTAAAGTTAGTTGGACAAAATAAAGAAGTTTTTATCAACGGAAAAACTCTGTATCAAGCTTTTACTGGCATATCCAAGAGTGTAGACGATCAGCAAGTACCAGCAGAGGAAATATTTACAAAAGATCTACATATATCACCACAGTCACCTACACCAAGCAGCAGTGGGTATTCCTCTCCTAGCACACCTTCTTCACGTAGAAGTTCTATATCCACCAACAGTGAATTTAGTGATGAAGATGAAATATTTGAGGATGATATGTCTGGTGATGAAGAAGAGTATGAGCAAGAAGGATTAAAAGATGAAGTTGAGGAATTAGAGGAAGAAAAAGAAACATTTGCTAAATATTTTGCAGTGCAGGCAAAGCAGCTTGAGGATCTAAGATTAGAACGTGACTCCTTGAGAGATAAAGTCAATGAACAACAGCGAGCGATATTTGAAAGAGGTCAAAGAATAAAGGAACAAGAGGAAGAACTACAGGATAAAAATGATGTAATAAAGAACTTAAATGATCAGTTGAAAGATAAGGAAGGTGAAACAAATGAGGCAAATAAAGAATTACAGAGAAAATTGAAGCAAAGTGAAGCTAATTTAACTGTACTAAAGGAAAAGAATGCAAATTTGGAGAATGACCTGAAGAAAATAGTGGAAGGTTTAAAGGATGATCATAAAAAGCAGTTGGCAGAACAGTTAATGGAAACAAAAAAGGAAAACAATACATTGGCTGAAACGGCGAGCCAATTGTCTAAAGAATTAAATGAATTACAGAGAGAAAAGGAAGATTTAGAGAGGGAAATTCGACAACTTGAACCTGGAAGATCACTTGCAGATGAGCTAAGCGAAGAAAATACGAAGAGGGAAATAGAAAAACTTCAATATCAACTTAAGGAAAAGGAAGGGATGTTAACGTGTACACAGGAAGAGCTGGCATCTGTCAAAGAGAGTCTAGAGCAACTGCAGAACATATTACAGCAGGAAAAAGGTCAGGCAACTCAAACTGAAGTTGAATATGAAAGTAGAGGAACAAGCATGCAGCAGCAAGACCAAGGTATACAAGCTGTAAACAACAACTCAAGCAGAACAGCTAGTGGGTTAAGACAAGAAAACAAAAAATTGACTAGAGACAAACTAACTATATCTGAACAATTAAAACAAAAAATAAGAGAGATTGACGAGTTAAAGAAAAATTTAAAGCAACTGCAAGAAGAAAATAAACAACTAAAACAAGAAGTTACCAAAAATGCAGGAGTTGATGCATCATCTTCAACAGGTCAAAAAGAAGCTAAAGAAGCAAAAGTTATACCGCAAAACATTATGGATTGGCCTGTTCCAATTCCAGATGATAAACCGGAAGAGCAGAAAACTCCATTAGAGCCAATCAAGGTAAATACAGAATTATCAGATCCAAAATCAATCCCTGCTGAGGGTCCGGAAAAATCTCCTCCTCTTTCAAAATGATGAGTTTTGCTTCTATAGCTGACCCAAGCAACACGTCATCCCGCGATTTATTCGCGTTATCTCAGCCGCTAACACGTAGCGGGATACTTAACCGTCATACCGTGATTTATTCACAGTATCTCTTAGCCACTAACAAGCAGCGGGATGACAGCAATCCTACGTCATGCCGCCGCGGTACCTCTAGATCCCGCTAACTAGTAGCAGAATGACGAATTTTTGTTTTTCAAATTATAGCTAAACATACTGTAATTGCTATTGAATGATGGAGAGACATACTCCATTATTTTAGCACGAAGTAACAAATTCAATGAATTGGTTCTTCAAAAATAATTTAAACTTTTACAGTAGGTCATGAAATATTATAGCGATCTCATTAAAAGAAACTTTTATAAGTATCGTTGATGAGAAAGGAAAAGTTGTTAAGGAAGAAGTTGTTGCAAGCGAAAGTAAGGCAATAGCAGATTAGCCAAGGCAAAAAATACGAACCCATAGGAATAGAAAGTGGATAGTTGTCAATATCAATGTGCAAAGAGTTAAGGAGTTTTGGATTACCAGTAATTTGTGTAGATGCAAGGCATATGGCAGCAGCGTTGTCTGCAAGAATCAATAAGAATGATAAAAACGATGCGAGGGGTATAGCGCAGATGATGAGAAGTGTTAGTAAAATCAGTTGTCAAATTAAAATAGCGCTTGGAAGCAGAAGACAGCTAATGTGTAGCAAACAGCAGGTTATTGGAACAATAAGAGGGTTGTTGAAGATACATGGTCGGTAAAGGATCAAAATTTGAAACTTTCGCTTTAAGAATACAAGAGGCAATAAATAATTTGGATGAAATCAGTAGGAGTTCAATTGAAGCGTTAGTTTGTAGTTTGGAAGCAATAGAAAAGTCATTAAGAAAGCTTGACAAAATGCTTTCAGAACAAGGTGAAAAAGACGATGATTGTAAATTGTTAACTACTGTTCCAGGAGTGGGGATTATAGTAGCAATGACGTATAAAGCTGCAATTGATAACCCACATAGGTTTGAGAAATCTGATACAGTTGGAGCATATATAGGGTTGACACCAAGGCAATATTCTTCTGGAGAAGTTGATCGGCATGGCAGCATATCAAAGATGGGACCAGCGGAATGTAGAAGTATGTTATATGAAGCTGCACAAACAATGCTTACAGTTACCAAGAGGACATTTAAATTAAAAAACTGGAGTTGCGAAGAAAAAAGGAATGAAAAAAGCAATTGTAGCAGTAGCAAGAAAATTAGCTGTAATTATGCATAGGATGTTGGTTGATAAAACAGAATTTTATTATCAATAAACATCAAAAGAGCATAGGACAATAATTTTATTGAAAATAAAGATAGCAATGCCGATGGAAGGGACAAGCAAGAACTTAGTTAGACTTCGTGGTAAACATGTTACCGTCCACTTCCGCCTAACAAGTATAATGCGGCTTGACAAGTTTATTGTCATCTCAGACCGCGGAGAGAACCATATGCTACTTTTCACTTATGTAAAATTACCAAGGATTATGGAGAAGATATGCTGTTTTGATTTGTGTGAAAATTATTGTTGACTTATGTGCAATTAGAGAACCTAAGTCACTTTAGCTATAATTCAGAATTGAGAGCTTTTAATAACTCTCTAACTCCCACTTAGGTCTTGGTGCAAAATTAAGTGGATCTATATAATTTTTCTGTAACCTTTCAATTCCTGTCCATCCAACCATAATTGCATTGTCTGTACATAGGTCGTTAGGGGGAAAAAATATGTTTAAGTTTATGTGTTGTTTTAATTTTTCTCTCAAGAAATTATTTGCTGCAACTCCGCCGGTAATCACAAAGTCATTGATTTTGATATTTAAAGATTCGGCCATAATAATTGCATTACTAACCCTGTCCAGCAGTATGTCACTAATACACTCTTGAAACGAAGCACATACATCACACACATCTTGCTCGCTCATTTTAAGTTCTTGTACTAAGTTTTTTACTGCTGTTTTAATCCCAGAAAACGAAAAGTTACATCCAGAACGTTTTATCATTGCCCTTGGCAGTTTGAATCTTGTGCCATTGCCTTTTTTAGCCAACTTTTCAATTAATGGGCCTCCTGGGTAGCTTAAACCCAGCATCTTAGCAACTTTATCAAATGCTTCTCCTAGTGAATCATCGAGCGTTTCTCCAAGTTTAATGTATTTACCTACATCCTGTGCAATTAAAAATTGACAGTGACCACCTGATATTAGTAGGACTAAAAATGGAAATTTTACCTCATGCAGTAACCTAATAACCAATGCATGCGCTTCTAAGTGATTCACTGCAATGAATGGTTTTTGTGCTACATGCGCAATTGCTTTAGCCATCATTGTACCAACTATTAATCCACCTATGAGTCCTGGTCCTGATGTTGCTGCAATTGCATTGAGGTCACAAAAGTTAAGGTTAGATTTTTCCACGGCGCTTTTTATTAGACCACTTAAATGCTCCATATGAGCACGTGAAGCTATTTCAGGGATCACCCCACCACGTTTTTTGTGTTCTGCTTGGGAGAGAATTTCGTGAGCAAGGACTTGCTTGTCACTATTTACAATCGCTACTGCAGTTTCGTCGCAGCTTGTTTCAACAGCTAAAATGGTTTTCATGTATATTTAGTTACTGTATTACCAAAACTATACTTTGAAACGCTGTAGAAGTTAACTGCAAAGTTAACTTCTATAGCTAAAAGATTTACCGACAACCGTCATTCCGCTACGTGTTAGCTGATGAGATACCGCGCACAACTGTACGAACATTCATTCTTAAAGGTAAACTGCACAGCAAATGGTGTCATTCCAGTGCTTGACACTGGAATCCAGCCTTGCCGTAATCTCATCAAGAACGTTGTGTTTTAACATAAGATCAGCCACTTTTATGCTCACCAACTTAGTGCCCAATCCAAATTCCTGGATTCCAGTGTCAAGCACTGGAATGACACCATCTACTACTCAAATTACCTGCAAATTGCAATGTTCGTACACCAAAAGAATGAATCGCGGTATGACGGTTCGCGGCGGCATGACGTAGGAAAACCTGTACTATAAGCTAATCATCATCTCCAAATATAGAGCTAATTTTTTTGCCCCCAGGAGAAAATTTATTAGTCCAACTGCTTTGCACTTTGGTTACGTCTTTAGTGGCAGTTTTATTGCTGTATTCCTTGATTTCCTTATCTATTCTCTCCATCATTTGTGAATCAAGGTAGCTCTTTTTCCATTGGCCAGTAGCAAGGAACACTTTGTTTAAGTCTTGAGTGCGGATTAAGTATTCTTTATCTTTAGGGTAAACCTCCTGCGCCCAAGCAAATAGCTCAAAATAGCGTGCAAATAATTCAGATGCACGTGATTTTGCAGTTTGATAAGCCTGTATCTCCTTAAATATAACTTGGCCGATAATTTTCTGCACAAGAATATTTGCTTGCTTTAGGTTCTGCTCAATATCCTGGTAAACTTTATGGAGAAATTCCTGTTCCAAACTTAAGTTCAGTTCATTTTCAACCATGTGTGAAAGTTCATGCACTATAATGTATGGGTTTGACTTCCTCAGTACAATAACATATCTATTTACACTGGAAGACCTGATTGTCTTACACACTCCCTCTTCCATATCCACTAATCCCTCTTGGTATATTTCAAATGAGAGCCTGTTTTGCTTTATTAGTGATAAAGTGAGGTTTAATGTGTTTCTAAACTTCTCAAATTGATAGAGATATTCGACATACCGTATTGCATTTTCACTGCTTCCTACTTGAGTTGCTTGTTTTATTAAATTCCTGATTAGCATACCTTATTATTAAAGGAATTCTTTTTATACTCAAGAATTGATTGGCTACAAAGTGTTTTTAGGAAGCCTGATTGCATAGCTAAAGTAATTCATGTTTACTGATAACCGTCATACCGCTGCTTGTCAGCGGGATCTATGGTGAGATACCGCGAATGAATCCATAGCTGTACGAACATTCATTTTTGAAGGTAAATTGCACAGCAAATGGTGTCATTCCAGTGCTCTTTTTTTGTCATCCCAGTCTGGGATCTATTTTGCATGTAACTCCAATTGTGTTTTGGCATAAAACGCGACACGTATTAGACTTATTTGCAAGCAAAGCTTGCTAGATCCAAGTAGTCAGGACACTGGAATGACACCATAGGGGCACTGCCGTCATAAAGGAACCAGTGTCAGCTACTTGGATGACAGCTAGCCTAACAACCGTCATCCCGCTGCTTGTTAGCGGGATCTAGAGATACCGCGGGGTTGTAAAGTAATTTTTTACATCTAATGCTCGGCCAGTGCCTGCATGATACCACGTATTATCTATACCAAGGTGTTCTGCTTGTAGATATTATACCAACAATCCACTATTTTTTTTATGTCTTGTGGTTTAGTTTCTGGACCTATACTGATTCTAATTGAACACTCTGCTTGCTCTTTTGTTGCCCCCATTGCAAGCAAAACATGGGAAGGCTCAACTTTTCCAGAAGAACATGCGGAGCCATTACTAACTGCAATATGATTCAAGTCAAAATGCATAAGCTGCACATCACTCTTTACTCCTGGCATATAAATAAAACTTGTGTTTGGCAGCCTCTTAGAGTTTTTACCGAAGATTCTTATGTCACTGGCAAGATTTAATAATTCACACTCTAATTGATCACGTAGCTCCTTTACTTCATCCATTTTTGATAGAAGGTCTGGAATATTTTGCAGTGCAGCAGAAAGGCCTGCAATCGCAACAATATTTTCCGTACCACCACGAAATCCCTTCTCTTGTCCACCACCTATTATAATAGGTTCTATCGCAAGTTCTTTATTGAATATTAAAACTCCACTGCCTGCTACACCGCCAAATTTATGGGCGGATAAAGTGAGTAAATCCACTCCTAAATCTTCCATATTAACTTTAATTTTCCCAACACTTTGAGCAGTGTCAGTGTGGCAAATTGCTCCAAATTTGTGGGCTATTTCAGCTATTTCCTCAATAGGTTGAATAACTCCGGTTTCGTTATTTGCCATCATAACTGAAACTATTGCTTTGTTTCCTTTAAGTTCGCTTAGAATTTTTTCTAGCTCTAAAAAGTCAACAATGCCCTCCTGATTAACAGGTATTATATATGGATTACATGCAGAATTAAGAATTGAAGGATGCTCTATAGCTGAAATTATATGCAGGTAGCCTGCTATTCCTCTCATAACAAGGTTATTCGCTTCAGTTGCACCAGACGTAAAAACTATTTCTTTATCACTTGAGACGCCAATAGCACCACGTACGTTATCTCTTGCATCCTGAAGAATCTTCCTCGCTTCTTGTCCTCTTTTATGTAGTGATGATGGATTGAGCGTTTGTTTTAACAAGACCTCAAATATACTTTTTTTTACATTTTCACTAATTGGAGCAGTTGCATTGTAATCAGCATATACGCAACCACTATTTTCTAAAGAGAATGGACTCATCTGTCACTTAAATAAGTTTACCATCAACTATAGCCATAACTATGTACGTTAGCTTTAACACGATAAAAAATTTATTGCAAAAACAGCGAAATTAATACATAATTAATAACTCACGTCATTAATACCTGTCAAGCGGGTTCTTATTAGGGGTTACCATGGTTGAAGTTTTTTTGAATAATGCAACAAGAAAGATAGAAGGTGAATACCACCAAAGCAAAGATGCCAACGCGCCGGTTGTGCTGGTTTTACATCATCATCCTCAATATGGTGGTAATATGGATAGTAAAATTGTACATAGTACATATACGTCTTTTATCGATAACAATTTTTCTGCATTGAAAATTAACTTTCGTGGTGTGGGAAAATCTACCGGAACTTTTGATAAGGGTATAGGAGAATTAACTGACGCTGCGGTAGCCATTGATTGGCTTCAGGAACATAATCCTAGCAATGTTCCAATTTGGATCGCTGGTTTTTCTTTTGGAGCATGGGTGGCTATGCAGCTAACAATGCGCCGCCCTGAGATAGTGGGTTTTATTGCTCTTTCTCTTCCGGTAACTAAGTACGATTTTTCTTTTCTTTCTCCCTGTCCAGTTTCTGGGCTTATAATACAAAGCAGTAATGATACAATCTCAGAAGAAAGCGATGTAACAGAATTAGCAAAAAGGTTGATAAATTCAGTAAGAAGTGATCACATGAAATACTATATAATAGATGATACTAATCACTTTCTAAAGGATAAAGAAGAGGAAGTGACTCAAATCGTGGACAATTATATAAAACTGCGCTTGAATAGTGCAACTATTTCTTTTCAAAAGGTCAAAAAAGAGGTAAGGGTAAAAGAATATGCCTAATCTTTACAAACAAGAGAAATGAGTGTAGTAATATAAATGAAAAGGTTTTGTTATGTTTAAAAAGCTATTATTTTTTGTTTTAGCTGTGTTTATGTTATCGGGGTGTTCCCTAAGTAAACAGCGTAAGTTAAAAAGTCCGTGTATAAAAAGCAATGAAAGCATTTCATGCGAGTTGTACTCTGTTAATGATCATTGGTTAGATAAGTATAAGGCATAGAAATTGTGCTATTTTTCCTATTCACAACTTCACTAATGATCGATCTCTCAATTGGAAAATGCAGTCTGCCTTTTCTGCAAGGAGATGATTGTGTGTTACTATAAGCATAGAGCTGTTATTTTCCTTTACGTATGAATGTAGCAGTAAAAACACGTTAAAAGAATTTGTTGGATCTAAGTTTCCTGTTGGCTCATCTGCAAGTAAAAGCTTTGGAGAATTTACAATGCTTCTTGCAATTGCAACTCTCTGCCTTTCCCCACCCGAAACTTCAGATACCATGCTACTTGCTTTGTTTTCCAGACCAAATTTTTCCAACATTGCTTGCGAATTTTTTTTTGCTTCAGCTTTGCTTTTTCCTGCAATGAGTTGAGGAAGCATAATATTTTCCAACACCGATAACTCTTGTAACAAATAGTGAAATTGATAAACAAAACTAAGAAAATTTCTTCTTACATGAGTTTTATGCTTATTACTGGCTTGTGTGCAATTTATTCCATCTATCGTAACTATACCTGAAGTTGGCTTGTCCAACAAGCCTGCGATTTGCAATATAGTTGTTTTCCCTGCACCTGAATCGCCAATCAGCGCTACTACTTGCCCTCTTGTGACACTTAAGTTGATATCCTTTACAACAGCAGAATTGTTCTTGAAGCTTTTATCTACGGAAGTTAGTTCTAGTGCTACATTACCACCCATGTTTAAAAGATCCAGAAGGCATCTAAGTTTTAGTAATAATTAAACCGAAAAACTGTTACCACAACCACATTGAGACTTAGCAAAGGCATTCTTTATTTGAAAACCAGAACCACTGAGATCCTCAGTATAATCTATAACTGAGTTATTTAAAAATTTTGCTGAACAATTATCAACCATTAATACAGGGTTTCCATTTTCATCATTAATTACTATATCTTTACCTTTTTCGCTAAAACTGGAGTGGCTTCTATAGTCCTCACTTTCTTCATAGTCATCATCTTCGTCTTCGTCATCAAACTCATCATCGTAATCATCGTCTTCATCATCCAAAGATAGATTTTTATTCATTTGATCCATAAGAAAATTGTATTTGAAGCCAGAACATCCACCACCTGAAACTGCAACCCGTAAAATGGAACTCTTATCCCCTTCCTGCTCTGCAAGAGAGTGGATTTTTTTTAGTGCATTATCAGTTAAGTTGATGTTGTAATTTGTTGACATAGTAACCACCGTTTATTATTGATAACTTATTATAGTAGAAATTTTACATGTCAAACAATAACTTTCTATTAAATTATGCATGTTTTCCAAGCAAAACAAAAGGGAGATACTTCAAAGAGCCAGAAGATGAGAATCGCAGCTGCTTTCAGCGTGATAGGGACCGTATCATTCACTCTAATGCGTTTAGAAAATTGGAGTACAAAACACAAGTTTTTATCAATTATGAGCACGACTACTATCGCACTCGGCTTACTCATAGCCTTGAAGTTGCACAAATTGCAAGGTCCATTGCGCGTAGACTTGGCTTAAATGAGGATATCACTGAATGCATAGCGCTCGCACATGATCTTGGTCATCCTCCATTTGGTCATGCAGGTGAAGATGCTCTAAAGAAATCAGTTCAAGATTTGAATCTTGATAACGAGAAGTATGAGTTTGATCATAATGTTCAAGCTATAAGGATTTTAACTTACCTCGAACAAAAACATGCTGATTTTGATGGTATGAATCTAAGTTGGGAGGTGATTGAAGGAGTTGCAAAACATAACGGTCCCTTGCTTGGTCAAAACGCGGAGTCTTCTACAAATAATCAGCTGTTATTAGAATACAACAAAAAATATGATCTAAAACTTGAAGAATTTTCAAGCATTGAAGCGCAAGTTGCTTCAATTGCCGATGATATTGCTTACAGTGTTCACGATCTTGATGATGCACTCAGGGCGAATTTAGTAACCATCGAAGATTTGCTGAATGTTCCTTTAATTGAAAAAATGTTTAAAGACATAAGGAGCAGATATTCAGAATTGCCTCAGAGCAAACTCATACATGAATCACTGAGTGGAACTATAGGAACTATGATAAGTGATGTTGTTTCTCAGACTGAAAGAAATATTGAAGATCACAAAATAAAAAGCGTAGAAGACGTAAGAAGTCTAAATAAAATGCTAGTCACATTTTCACCAGAAGTTGCGAATGCTACAAAAGAAATGAAAAGATTCAACATGGAGAAAATATACAGAAGCTATAAACTGAGTAGAACGATGAACAAAGCAAAACGCATAATACAGGAACTCTTTCAATGTTTTTATGAAAACCCAGGATTACTTCCCACAGAGTGGAGCAAACTCGCTTGTGAATCTCAGCGTTCAGTAATAATATGTGACTATATCTCAGGTATGACAGATAGATTTGCTATACACGAGCACAGAAGAATTTTTGATACCTCATACGAAATGACTTCTTTCTAATGACTGATGATCATTTCATGTCAATTGCATTAAGGCTTGCAGAAAAAAATCTTGGAAATGTTGCACCAAATCCTGCTGTCGGGTGTATTATTGTAAAGGATGGTACAATTGTTAGTGAGGGATACACAGGGATTGGTGGGCGTCCGCATGCGGAGGTAGTCGCTTTGCAAAACGCTAAAGATTCAACTCATGGCGCAACTATATATATCACTCTTGAGCCATGTTGTCATCACGGAGTCACGGGGCCTTGCACTGCAAAAATCATAAAAGCTAGCATAAAAAGAGTAGTAATTGCAACTATTGACCCAGATAGTAGAGTTTCAGGCAGAGGCATGAAAGCTCTGAAAGAAGCAGGAATTGAAGTTGAGCAAGGTATTATGCAAAAAGAGGCAAAAGAACTGAATGTCGGTTTTTTCACCACTAAAGAATTACATAGACCATTTATAGCTTGCAAAGTCGCAACAACTCTTGACGGAAAAATCGCAACATTTACAGGCGATAGCAAATGGATAACAAGTGAAAATACGAGAAACTGGGTGCATGAGCTCAGAACGAAATATGATGCAATTATGATTGGCAGCAATACTCTTATTAATGATGATCCACTCTTAACTTGCAGATTACCAGGACTCGGAAGTAGATCGCCAATAAGGCTAATTATAGATAGTCAAGGGAGATTAAAGGAAGAGCATAACATTGCAAAGACTGCAGACAAAGTAATAACTTGGGTCATCACAAATAAAGAAGTAGAGAAAAAAATAAAAAACATTAACTACTTAGTAGTTAATTCAAGCAACGCAGGTAAGGTTTGCCTAAAGGACATGGCATTAAAACTTGTTTCAGAAATTGGTATAACAAGATTATTAGTTGAAGGTGGAGGAGTGTTAATCACAGAACTATTAAAGTGTAATTTAATCGACAGGTTGATAATATGCCGCAGTGGTAAAATTTTAGGCAATGATGCCACTCCTTTTGTAGGAGATTTAGGGATTCAATTCATTAACAACTGTTATCAGTTTAAAAAAACAAAGATAATAGAGTTTAGTGAGGATATAGTTGAGGTTTGGGATAGGTCGTCATAATCCTTACATACTCAAACAGTAAAAAAAAGGTATCCGTTCAGCGGAGCGGTAAAATAAAAAGTAGACAAGGAGTGCTAAAAACATAATATCACAAGTAGTATGTGTGGTAAATATGTCTGATCTACTAGCTAGTCTTCTCAAGCTCTGTGAAAGCTTTAAAATAGAGATAGAGCAACTAAAAGCAGAGATAAAGAGGTTAGAGATAGAAAACGAAAATTTTAGATCTGAGAATAAGGCGCTAAGAATCGAAAATGCTGAATTGAAAGAAAGACTAGGTCTGAATTCACAAAATTCATCGATACCGAGCTCAAAAGAGTTATACAAGCTAAAGAAGAAAAAGAAAAAAAGTGACAGGAAAATAGGGGCACAGATTGGGCATGAAGGAAAGTATCGCCCTAAAATGGAAGCAGATGAAGTGGTGAAAATAGAGTTCTTGCGAGTGCGGAGGAGAAATTGCGATATCGAAAGAGCCATACATTCATCAAAAAGTTGATTTGCCAGCTTATGTTGTGGAATACCAATGGCCGCTGTTGCAAGTGTGGAAAAAGAAAAAGTAGCAGGCTACCAGAAGGTGTTACTGCGGATACATTTGGTCCAAAAGTTAAGTCAACAATTGCGGCGCTGAGCGGATTTTACAAGAACTCGAAAAGAGAAGTAGCAAATATTATAAAAAATATTTTCAACCTGGACATCAGTGTTGGTAGCGTGTCAAATAGCGAGGCTAGAGTTGCAGAAAAATGCCAAGAAGCATATGAGCAAATCGAGCAAGAAGTAAGTAAAAGTGAAGTTCTGCATATCGATGAAACGAGCCATTATAACAAAGGTAAACTTGGTTGGTGCTGGATGTTTGCCAGTAATACAGCAAGTTTTATAAAATTGACAGAGTCAAGAGGAATGAAGGTTTTACAAAATAGTAAGTTCTGCAATCGCAATAGCTTACGACAGGTACGCAGCATACAACTACTTTGCCGATAAGAATAGGCAAATCTGTTGGGCACATTTATCAAGAGATTTTGAAAGATTAGCACATAGTTGAAGTTAAAGTTCTGGGCTGTTACTTAAGAAACGTAGCCACTGAATTATTTGCACTAAAAAAGGCCTTGCTAAAAAATGAGATAGATGTTTTTAGATTTACCAGACGTGCCAGAAAGTTGCGAAAACGTACAAGGTATTACTTGAAGCCGTTTACCTGAAGCAATTGGAGCTTCTCGAGTTGCAAAGAATATTTTGAAATCTGAAAGAATGATGTGGAAATTTTTAGATGACCCAGAAAACATTCCGCTGACAAACAACCATGCTGAACAGCAGATACGGCATTATGTCGTTTATCGCAAAAATTCATATTTTACCCAATCGAAGTGGGGAACTTGAACGGATAATTTCATTATACTTGACATGGAAACAAAGGGGTCTCAATCCTTTCCAAAACCTCTTATCTATCATCTCTCACACCGCTTAGCTGAACGGATACAACCCAAGAAAGGTTTTTCTACGTCATACCGCCGCGGTATCTCAGCATAGATTCCGCTAACGAGTAGCGGAATGACGAATTTGTTGTTTTTCAAATTGTAGGTAAACCTAAGCCACTTTAGCTATATAGGATTACTACGATGGATTTTTAAGATAGTTTATGGCCTTCTTAATATCTTCAGCCTTGAATATCGCCGATCCCGCAACTAAAATATCTGCACCTGCTTTTATTATATCAGCTGCGTTAAAAAAGTTAATTCCACCATCTACTGAAATTTGTGTTTTAAGGTTACGCTCTTGTATCATTTTTTTTATAGTAGATATCTTGTTCAACTGTGAATGAATGAATTCCTGCCCTCCAAAGCCAGGGTTGACTGTCATAATCAGCACAATATCTAGCTCATGTATTATATATTCAAGCACACTTGGAGAAGTTGAAGGAACAATTGAAACTCCAACTTGAATCGGTTTTTTTTCGTCGTTTACATTTTTGTATGACTTTATCTTTCTTATCAACCTCTCAAGGTGTGTCTCTGCTTCTGCATGTACAGTGATAATATCAGCACCAGCATTTATAAAGCTTTCAATGTGGTTACCAGGAGATTTGACCATTAAATGCACATCAAAAGGAAGATTGCTATATTTACGTATTGCAGAAACAACGCTAGGACCAATTGTAATATTTGGAACGAAATTCCCATCCATAACGTCTATGTGTATGTAATCCACACCTAAATCGCTAATTTTTCTTACTTCTTCCCCTAATTTTGCAAAATCTGCTGAAAGTATAGAAGGTGCAATTTTAATACTCATGAGCTGCCTTTTTTGCTAAAAAATAACTTATTTTCAAAACTCTGTCACCCTAAGCACCATCTGAGTAGCTAGAGACCGATATCGGTATGCCTATTTAACTAGATCTTAAATTAGATAAAAAAAGGTAGTCTTGATAAAACTTATTTACAGCAAGTTTTTTTACATTTGGACTTTCTGTTTGTTCTTTTTTGTACCCTAATTTATAGCTTATTGAATCCTTGTATAAACTGATCGTTTTGTATGCTTTGTTCATCTCTCTAGGAAAGATGCCGTTAGCAATTACGACGCATAACCCTGTAGCTGTTGCAAAAGCTAGAGTGGTAAATGCTAGATTTTGTAAAAAATTCCTTCCACTAACTTTTTTTTCCTGTATATTAGCAGAGTGCGATTTGTTTGACACTTCTTCTAGATATTCATGCCATATGCGATTGCAGTTCGTACATTTTACCTTTCTTCCAGACGCGCCAATTTGCTTAGGAGATACTAAGTAAGTTTTAGTACAACTATTACATTGTATTTTCATAGCACTTACATATAAGTAGTAACAAGCCCAAATGATACGAGCTACAAATTTAATATCAATATATATATAACAAATGGAAGGTTTGCAACTAAAAAAAACACAGAGTGAGATAAAAGATATTTGGAAAAATAGAGAAAAATTTAATGACTGTAATCTAAAGAAAACAGCAAGAATAGCAATTAAAGAGGTAATTGAGCTCCTTGATAGTGGCAAAATTAGAGTAGCAGAAAAGCTATCAAGTGGAGAATGGGTAGTACATAAGTGGATAAAGCAAGCAATATTATTACATTTTCTCACCGAAGAAAATAAAATAATAGATAATACCAATTGCTGGTTTGATAAGATCGGTAACAAGTTTAGTGAATGGAATGAGGAGAAATTTCGCCGGTTAAAAATTAGAGCAGTTCCTGGGTGTTTTGTTCGCCGATCTGCTTATATAGGTACAAATGTTGTTCTAATGCCAAGTTTTATCAACGTTGGTGCATATGTTGATTCAGGAACAATGATAGATACCTGGTCAACGATTGGTAGCTGTGCGCAAATAGGAAAAAACTGTCATATTTCTGGTGGAGTGGGAATAGGTGGAGTTCTTGAGCCTATTCAAGCTTCACCTGTCATTATAGAAGATAATTGCTTTATTGGAGCACGTAGCGAAGTGGCCGAGGGTGTGGTAGTGAGAGAAGGATCAGTCCTTGGCATAGGCGTGTTTATTGGGGCATCAACAAAGATTATTGATAGAGAAACTAGCAAGGTATTTTACGGCGAAGTGCCACCTTATTCTGTAGTGGTACCAGGGTCTATTCCATCTAAAAATAATATTTCAACCTATTGTGCAGTCATAGTAAAAAAAGTGGATGAAAAGACGAGATCGAAAATCTCTATAAATGAAATATTGAGGGATTAAACTATCTTACTCCTTGTCGTCACTTTTTTTATCATTATTACTAACCACAGTAATGGCATACGCGCATAACTCTGAGAAAGAGACTCCATTTTCTTGAGATAGTTTATATAATTTTTGTAGACTTTCTTTTACTTTATTAGGGATATTCCCTCCACGTTCTTTTACAAGCCAGGAATCTTGATGATGAATTGGATGAGCATCGCTTTTTGGATTTCCTATATATATTGCAAAAGGTGAACTTTGCCCTTTGAAGTCACATTGTACAGTAAATTTTTTTATAGATTCGGCCATTTAAAGACCTCTACTTTTCTTTTTGGTCGATTTTATAGCAGGTGGAAGAGGTGGTTTCTTTATAAAATCTTGTCTATTGACAACACTTTCTCTACCTTCCAAAGCTCGGCGAACATCAGCTCTGCTTAATTGCGACTCTTTTGCTACCTTCATTCCATGCTTTGCCATAATATTAGCACATGCTAGTACTTTTTTTACCAATTCTAGATCACCATTTAGCATTTGAACTAGCACTTGAAACACTTCCGCTAAAGTTAGCCCATCAGCATTTATAACCTTGTTTTCTATAAAATTGACAGCTTCTTCAAATTTGTATTCAATACTATCATCTTGAGGTATAAGGGCAACATAATCGGTGTTTTTGTCGTCCATAACTGAAGCACTATTACTCACAAACTTAAGTTTATACTATATATATAAATACTCTACTATTTTATATTATGGCACGCTATAGTTAAACATTTATTAATAACATGCTCACTTATATACACGAATTAATTGACAAAAGTCAAGGATCAATATCCATCAGTGATTTCATGAATGCCGTTTTGTACCATGAAAAATACGGCTATTATACAAGTAAATTACCGCTTGGTAAGGATGGTGATTTTACTACCGCACCTGAGATCAGCCAATTATTTGGTGAAGTAATTGCAGTTTGGATAATGCATACATGGGAAAAATTAGGAAAGCCATCAAAATTTTCTCTAGTTGAACTTGGGCCAGGCAAAGGAACACTCATTCACGATATAATAAGAGTCACTAAAAAATACAGCAGCTTTTTTAATTCAATGTTGATCCACTTAGTTGAAATAAGCCCTACTTTACGGAAGATACAAAAGGAAAAATTAAAAAGCTTAGATGTTAATTGGCACAAAAATATTGACAACCTACCAGAACAACCAACCATTTTTTTAGCAAATGAGTTCTTTGACGCTCTTCCGATAGATCAGTTTGTATATCATGATGAGGGGTGGTATGAAAATATGGTGACAAAACAAGATGATGGCAGTCTCTTGGTGTCATGCCAGTGCGTGACACTGGAATCCAGAAAAAAAGAATCATGGATTCCAGTGTCAGCTACTCAGATGACAAATGGAAAATTTTTTAATGGTGCAGTGGTGGAAATATGTTCAGTTGGGGTTGAAATATTAAAAAAACTTGAGAAGAAGATATATAATAATAAAGGAGCTGCTTTGATTGTAGATTACGGTTATGTATACCCCGCATATAAGAGCACTTTGCAATCGATAAAACAACATAAGTATGCTAATTTTCTTGAGAATGTTGGTAATAGTGATATTACCGCACTTGTGAACTTTCAAGCGTTAAGAGATCCATTAAAGCATGTAGATTGTGAGATTTTAACTCAAAGGGAATTTTTATATCTTTTTGGCATAAAAGAAAGAACCCAGGCTTTAATGAAAAGCGCAAGTGATGAACAAAAGAATAGGATCTTTAGTGAATTCTTAAGGTTGACTGAAAATATGGGCACTCTTTTTAAAGCAATGCTATTGATATAGCTAACCCAAGAAAGGTTTCCCTACATCATACCGCCGCGATATCTCAGCATAGATTCCGCTAACGAGTAGCGGAATGACGAGCTTATTGTCATGCCGCCGCGAACCGTCATACCGCGATTCATTCGCGGTATCCCAGCCGCTAACAAAGCGGGATGACGAGCTTATCGTCATGCCGCCGCGAACCGTCATACCGCTGCGGTATCTCAGCCGCTAATAAGTAGCGGGATGACGGTTGTCTCCTAGCTGTCATCCCAGTACTGGTAGACTCAAATCACAATGCTCGTATAGCTGCAACCCTGGAGGTACTGTTTCTCACCCACTGCAAATATTGCACGGTACTGTCCACTTGGTCGTCGTGGCGCGTTTCAGGAAACATTAAAATCTCATACTCAAAATCGTTCAGCCATACTGCTTGATGTGGCAGAAAAACCTTGCCAGACTCTATAATCGGAACAATTTGATGAAATCGAGTGAGCTTGTCATCATGTGGCACTATTTCAATAATCGGTAAATCACTGTTTGTCTTTAGCTCTTGCACCAATTGTTGACCACTTGTTTTTGCTTCGATTAAAATTGCGTGTGGCGTCCATCTTGCAGCTAGTGACAAAACCTGTTCTTTAAGCTTTGGATACTCAAGCTTTGCGCGATATACGTCGAGTAAATAGAATTTATTATCTATTTTTGCCCAGGTGGTGCAGACACTAAAGTTGCTCATGTTACTTGTTGAAACCGCAGTATCCCAACTTTGTGTTATATGCGAGAGATTATCAGGAAATTTTTTATAGCGTTTCAGAGGTTGTCCGGAAACAAGTAAAAGGCTATAATATCTGAAATTTTAGTACGGGGTAAAGATGAGAAAAAAGTATCCAACAGATCTAAGCGAAAGGGAATGGGCAAGAATAGAAAAACACTTCAGAGTATCATACAAGAAAGGAGGAAGGCCGCCAAAGTATAGCAAAAGAGAAATATTAGAAGCAATTTTCTATGTATTGCGTACAGGGTGTCAATGGCGGTATTTACCAAATGATTTTCCGCTATGGAAGACTGTGTATGAGCAGTTCAGGCAATGGAAGAAGCAGGGAATTTTTGAGAAAATGAATTATGAAATTACAAAATATAGTAGAAGAAAAATAGGAAGGAATGAGCAGCCGAGTGCCTGTATAGTAGATAGTCAATCTGTAAAGACTACAGAAAAGGGGGGATCAAAGGCTATGATGGAAGTAAAAAAGTAAAGGGTAGAAAAAGGCATATAATTACAGACACTCAGGGTTTTATACTAGGTTGTTACGTAGGCGCTGCTAACGAAAATGATAGAGATGGTATTAAAATAGCATTAAACAATATGAGAACAAAATATACTAAAGTTAAAAAAATGTGGGCTGACATGGGATACCAAGGAAGAAATTTAAAGAATCACATAAAGGAAGAATATGACATAGATATTGAAATTGTTAAAAGGCCTCCATGTAGATTTTGGGTGCACAAAGATACGCCACCTGAGCTACTACCAACAAGAGAACAAGGGTTTAAAGTACAGCCAAGAAGATGGGTTGTAGAAAGGACTTTTGCTTGGGTTAATAGGAATAGAAGGCTATCGAAGGAGTATGATTTACTCACAACATCCACTGAGAATTTCATATACCTAGCTATGAGTAGGGTTATGTTAAAGAGGGAATATGCTTGAATTTACTAGTTTCCGGACAACCTCTTAGAGGTTGTCCGGAAACAAGTAAAAGGCTATAATATCTGAAATTTTAGTACGGGGTAAAGATGAGAAAAAAGTATCCAACAGATCTAAGCGAAAGGGAATGGGCAAGAATAGAAAAACACTTCAGAGTATCATACAAGAAAGGAGGAAGGCTGCCAAAGTATAGCAAAAAAGAAATATTAGAAGCAATTTTCTATGTATTGCGTACAGGGTGTCAATGGCGGTATTTACCAAATGATTTTCCGCTATGGAAGACTGTGTATGAGCAGTTCAGGCAATGGAAGAAGCAGGGAATTTTTGAGAAAATGAATTATGAAATTACAAAATATAGTAGAAGAAAAATAGGAAGGAATGAGCAGCCGAGTGCCTGTATAGTAGATAGTCAATCTGTAAAGACTACAGAAAAGGGGGGATCAAAGGCTATGATGGAAGTAAAAAAGTAAAGGGTAGAAAAAGGCATATAATTACAGACACTCAGGGTTTTATACTAGGTTGTTACGTAGGCGCTGCTAACGAAAATGATAGAGATGGTATTAAAATAGCATTAAACAATATGAGAACAAAATATACTAAAGTTAAAAAAATGTGGGCTGACATGGGATACCAAGGAAGAAATTTAAAGAATCACATAAAGGAAGAATATGACATAGATATTGAAATTGTTAAAAGGCCTCCATGTAGATTTTGGGTGCACAAAGATACGCCACCTGAGCTACTACCAACAAGAGAACAAGGGTTTAAAGTACAGCCAAGAAGATGGGTTGTAGAAAGGACTTTTGCTTGGGTTAATAGGAATAGAAGGCTATCGAAGGAGTATGATTTACTCACAACATCCACTGAGAATTTCATATACCTAGCTATGAGTAGGGTTATGTTAAAGAGGGAATATGCTTGAATTTACTAGTTTCCGGACAACCTCTCAGAGGTTGTCCGGAAACAAGTAAAAGGCTATAATATCTGAAATTTTAGTACGGGGTAAAGATGAGAAAAAAGTATCCAACAGATCTAAGCGAAAGGGAATGGGCAAGAATAGAAAAACACTTCAGAGTATCATACAAGAAAGGAGGAAGGCTGCCAAAGTATAGCAAAAAAGAAATATTAGAAGCAATTTTCTATGTATTGCGTACAGGGTGTCAATGGCGGTATTTACCAAATGATTTTCCGCTATGGAAGACTGTGTATGAGCAGTTCAGGCAATGGAAGAAGCAGGGAATTTTTGAGAAAATGAATTATGAAATTACAAAATATAGTAGAAGAAAAATAGGAAGGAATGAGCAGCCGAGTGCCTGTATAGTAGATAGTCAATCTGTAAAGACTACAGAAAAGGGGGGATCAAAGGCTATGATGGAAGTAAAAAAGTAAAGGGTAGAAAAAGGCATATAATTACAGACACTCAGGGTTTTATACTAGGTTGTTACGTAGGCGCTGCTAACGAAAATGATAGAGATGGTATTAAAATAGCATTAAACAATATGAGAACAAAATATACTAAAGTTAAAAAAATGTGGGCTGACATGGGATACCAAGGAAGAAATTTAAAGAATCACATAAAGGAAGAATATGACATAGATATTGAAATTGTTAAAAGGCCTCCATGTAGATTTTGGGTGCACAAAGATACGCCACCTGAGCTACTACCAACAAGAGAACAAGGGTTTAAAGTACAGCCAAGAAGATGGGTTGTAGAAAGGACTTTTGCTTGGGTTAATAGGAATAGAAGGCTATCGAAGGAGTATGATTTACTCACAACATCCACTGAGAATTTCATATACCTAGCTATGAGTAGGGTTATGTTAAAGAGGGAATATGCTTGAATTTACTAGTTTCCGGACAACCTCTCAACCACTCTGGTTTAATTATACCACTTGAAAGCGGCAGAGGGTTTTGTTGATATTGAGCAGCAAAAGCGTAACTCCCAAGTTCAGCTTTTATTATCTCAACTTCTTCTTTTCCTCCATCGAGGGGATATAACAACTGACCTTCTTCTCTTGAATATAATATCCTTACAGGTGACGCTGGTTTATTATATAATCGCCTGGTCGCACAGTGCTGAGCTACTCGGATGACAGGAACGGGAGGCATTGGCTTTTTGATTGAATAAATAACCTGCTTATTTTCAGAAATCATTGGCAAACAAATATGATGCCATATGTTTTTTGGCTTGGAGAGAAGGTGTCCAGTTAAGTCCTCCTGGTGTAGCCTGTGCATTACAAGAACGATGACTCCTTTTTTTCTATCGTTCAGCCTGGTTACTAAAGTCTGATCAAACCAGTTTGTGGCACGCTTTCTAAGCGTTTCACTCAAAGCTTGAGCAGAACTGAGCGGATCGTCCACAATGATAAAATCACCACCTTCACCAGTTAGTGTTCCACCAACTGATGTTGCGATTCTGTATCCTCTCTGCACTGTTTGAAATTTATATTTGGTATTCTGGTCTTTGGATAGTTCTATCTCTGGAAATAGCGCTCTATACCAACTAGACTGCATCACGCACCTGGTGTCGAGCGAGTGCTTTTCGCTGAGCCGCTGAGAATAACTTGCAACTATTATTCTCGCAGTTGGTTGGTTTCCCAGTATCCATGCGGGCCACGCAACGCTTATGCACATGGACTTCATCGAGCGCGGAGGCATATTGAATATTATTCGTTTCACTTCACCAGCGCTCGCTGCTTCCAGCCTGTCTGCTATGACTTTTATATACTGATAATCGTTATACTCACACCCCGGCACTACCGTTTGAAAGCACAGTTCAATGAATTTTAGAAAGTTCATGATATAATGTTGAAACCAACGCGTGACGCTGGGATGACAAAAAAAGGAGCACTGGAATGACACCTTACTTAACCGTCATACCGCGATTCATTCGCGGTATCTCTTAACATAGATCCCGCTAACACGTAGCGGGATGACGAATTACTTAACCATCATCTACACCGTCATACCGCGATTCATTCGCGGTATCTCTTAACATAGATCCCCTACTATACCTTAACATAGATCCCGCTAACACGTAGCGGGATGACGAATTACTTAACCATCATTACACCGTCATACCGCGATTCATTCGCGGTATCTCTTAACATAGATCCCGCTAACACGTAGCGGGATACTTAACCATCATTACACCGTCATACCGCGATTCATTCGCGGTATCTCTTAACATAGATCCCCCTACTATACCTTAACATAGATCCCGCTAACAAGCAGCGGGATACTTAACCATCATTACACCGTCATACCGCGATTCATTCGCGGTATCTCAAAGCATAGATCCCGCTAACAAGCAGCGGGATACTTAACCATCATCTACACCGTCATACCGCGATTCATTCGCGGTATCTCAAAGCATAGATCCCGCTAACACGTAGCTGGATACTTAACCATCATCTACACCGTCATACCGCGATTCATTCGCGGTATCTCAAAGCATAGATCCCGCTAACACGTAGCTGGATGACGGTTGTTGTTTAGCTATAAATATTAAGAAATTTACCAAATGAAAAAAAAGGCAAAAGAAGCCCCGTGGTTATTATCCGCTTTAAAATATTGGCGTTTTTTATGTTTTAAACGCTTGACAAGCGAGATTCAGCCGCTTTTAATTGCAACTAACTTACGCTGCAAATGTTTAAGAAATTTACTAAGCAGAAAAAAAGACAAAGAATCCCCGAGTTAGCTAGTCTTTTACTATCTCTGTCGAGTATTGGCATTTTTTGATGTCTTGTAACGCTTTATAAGCGCGTTCAGCTTATTTAGATAAAAATCTAGATGTAGATGAAGTTTTGTAAAGACATACAGTATCTATATACTGCAAAAAATTGAACATAAGACGCCGATACATTAAGTAATCCTTACCTTTTAATCTGCAGATTGGCGAAAGCAAATACAATAGCTTCACTATCATGATAAGGGCGCTGGCGAAGGGTGTCAAGTAAGTTTTTTCGTTTCTATTCCCAATAAAAGTTTGTTATATGGTTATGCAAGAAGTTTAATACTCATAGTTTCAAGCATATACTGAAATATTTCATTAGCTATAGCAACATCTTGGCGTGGGGCTTTGCCGTGTTCTATAAACACAGAGATTGCATAGCGCGGGTTATGGTAAGGGCCATAGGCGATAAATAACTTATGACTTTCGCCCTTAGAGTTTATTTCTGGTGTACCGGTTTTGCCAGCAATTTGTATACCGCTTAGCCCTTTCTTATAGGTTCCAGTTTTAGAATTCACCACGTCAAACATAGCTTTTCGAACTATGCTAAGATGCTCACAATCCACATCAATATCGGGAAAATCTTGTATCGTTTCATTCATCTTAATGCGGGAAATTACCTCTTTTCCTGTTGCAATCCTCGCTGCAAGAACTGCAAGCTGTAGTGGTGTTGTAAGCATATACCCTTGTCCTATAACTAAGTTGATAGTGTCACCTAAATACCACTGCGAATATAGCTTTCGTGTACGCCAATCTCTATCTGGCAACAACCCTGGAGCTTCTTCTTTAAACGTTCCAATCAGTGGCCCACTTCCAATACCAAATTTTCTGGCCATTTCTACTAGAGAGTCTACACTTATTTTTTTCCCTATATTATAAAAGTAAGTGTTGCATGATAATGCCATTGCCTCATTTAAAGATACATACCCATGGACTTTGCTTTTCAGACAACGAAATTTCCGCTCACCTATTTTCATATAGCCCTTGCACGAGAATTTCTCTTCTGGTGTTATTATCCCGTCTTTTAAACCCGCAAGCGCAACTATTACTTTAAATATTGAACCAGGTGGAATTTGATATGATAACGCACGATTCACGAGCGGCAATGAAGGAGCATTCAAGCTCTCCCAAGTCTCATTTGATAGCCTGCTAGCAAAAAGATTATTATCGTAAGAAGGTGAATTATATAATGCTAAAATTTCTCCATTATTTACATCAATTACCACTGCGGAGCCTTGGTGATCTTTAAATACCTCTGCGGTTTTCTCTTGCAGATTAATATCAATTGTCAGTTGTACATCTTGTCCGTCTTGTTGTGGTATGCTTGATAATTCTTTTATGACGCGTTTTTTAGAATTTATTTCCTGCTCAGATTTTCCTGACTTGCCTTTCAATATATGATCATATGTATATTCAATACCGCTGATTCCTACTTCGCTTATGCCTTGCTGTCTTTTTGTATATCCGATTACATGAGAACACATTGAACCAAACGGGTAATAACGTTTATAAAGAGCAGTTATTTTTTCTGACGATTTTGCTATTTTAGACTCGACTTCTGATAATGTCTGCAAATCAACTTCCTTACCAGAACCATCAAACAAAACAACATACGAAATTTTGTTTACCGCAAGTTCAATGCTATTCCTATCTAAAATTTTGCCCCGCTTAGGCATAATAGTAGCAACTCTTATTCTATTACTATTAGATAGTGCTTCGTACTTTTGTCTGTTTCGTATTTGTAAATTATATAACCTGCAACTAAAAACCGCAGAAATGGTAAGCTGAATACCACCTAATATGAATGCTCTGCGGTTAAAGACTTTGTTTTTTGTCCACATAACATTCCTTCAAAACACACTTTTTTCCCCTCTTTTATTGTTACACTTCTGGCTTTTACCGTATTACAAACCCTTTTTTCCCACTCACTTAAGGTCACAAACTTATAACCTGATTTTTTTAGTATTTTAATAATATGAGGTAAAGCTTCAATTGTGTTTGACCTGTTATTGTGATCATGAAACAGTATAACTGCTCCATTATGTACATTACTTAAAACTCTTTCAACTAAAGTTTCTGGCTTATCACCTTGCCAATCTAGCGAATCAACTGTCCATAATATTGAATACATATTTAATTGATCAGTATTTTCAATCAGATTATCGTCATAACATCCATATGGCGGACGAAACCATTTTACATCTTGTTTTATTGCATTTTTAATTGCTGTATTTGTCTTTTCCAATTCTTGCAATTGTTCCTCACTTGAAAGTGATGTCAACTTCCTATGCGACCAAGAGTGATTGCCTAACTCATGACCTGATTCATGAATTTTCTTTACTATTTCAGACGTTTTTTCATTTATACGTTCACCAAGCACAAAAAATGTTGCTTTTGCTTCATAGCTTTCCAGAACATTAATAATATCGTTTACTCTATTGTTAGACGGTCCATCATCAAACGTAAGCGCAACAAACTTATCGTCGTTATTCAATAATTTTTTTATATTACTTAAATTTCTATATGATAGATCTAGATTACAACTGAGCCCACAGTATGGTAAATTAAAATTACAATCACTACAAAAAGCCGTACTTGAATATAGTAAGAAAAAAGTGATTATCCTTATAAACATTTGTAATCAGCAAAGTGATAGAATACTACACTTTTTTGCTAAGTTAAGCCATCTTTAATTGCTGTAGCCTTTACTTCATCGCTTCTTTAATATATTGTATTAACAATTTTATATAATATATTATGATTGCAAATATAAATACCGTTGCGCTTCAGGGAATTAGCACAGTAAATGTCAATGCACAAATTCATATGGCAAATGGTATTCCAGCTTTTAATATTGTTGGATTGCCAGATAAAACTGTTGCGGAATCCAAAGAACGCATCAGAGCAGCGTTAAATTCAATCAATCTACTACTACCTCCAAAAAGAATTACAGTTAATCTCTCCCCTGCGGATTTACTGAAAGAAGGTAGTCATTATGACTTGGCTATTGCTATTGGACTACTTGTTGTAATGAATGTGATACCAGTTGAAAAAGTTCAGTCTTATATCATTATGGGTGAGCTTGCCCTTGATGGCAGAGTTATTCCAGTTTCAGGAGTGCTGCCAACAGCGATCAATGCAAAACAGGCAAATAAAGGAGTAATTTGCCCAAGGGGAAATGGAGTAGAGGCTTCATGGGTAAAGAATGTTTCAATTCTAGCTATAGAGAAATTAACTGATATTATCAGACACTTTAAGGGTGAGCAATTAATTCAGCCAGTAATTTTTAAATATAGTGATGCACCCAAAGAAAAAAGATTGGTTCCCGATATGAAGGATATTAAAGGCCAAGTTGTTGCAAAAAGAGCAGCTGAAATTGCAGCAGCAGGTGGGCATAATATGCTTCTTGTTGGCCCTCCTGGTACTGGAAAATCAATGCTTGCTAAGCGCTTTATAGGATTGCTGCCTGATTTAACCGAACAGGAGATGATTGATGTTAATATTATTTCCAGCATAACAAAAACTGGTAATGAAATATTCAAAGTAACTCGCCCCTTTCGTGAACCTCATCACTCATGTTCCATGCCAGCAATGATAGGAGGAGGAAAGAATGCAAAACCCGGAGAAATTACCATGGCTCACAATGGCGTGTTATTTCTTGATGAGCTACCTGAATTTCCAAGACTCGTGCTTGATTCTCTGCGCCAACCACTTGAAGATAGAAAAGTTACCGTTGCAAGGGCAAATGCTCACATAACCTACCCTGCCAATTTTCAACTGATAGCTGCAATGAACCCTTGCAGGTGCGGTTATTTAGGTGATGCAAGCAGATCGTGCAACAAAGCTCCAAAGTGTGGCACAGATTACAAAAACAAAATATCAGGCCCATTGCTTGATAGAATAGACATATGCATTGAAATGCCAAACGTTAGCATACTCTCTCCTGAAATCTCTGTGGAGGGAGAAAGTACTAAAATTATAAGAGAAAGAGTGATAGCAGCAAGAAAAGTTCAAACTGAGCGCTATAGTGAATTAAATATTCGTTGCAATTCAGAAGTAAGCGGTGAAGCATTTAATAAATTTACTGAACCAGATCAGGCAGGGTTAGAATTGCTAAAATACGTACTGAAAGAAAATTACATTTCCAATCGAGGCTACACACGCGTATTAAAAGTTGCAAGAACTATTGCAGATCTTGCAAAAAGTGAAGAAGTAAAAAGAGCACACATTGCTGAAGCGCTCAATTACAGAATAAAGGTATATTAAAAAATTAGTTTACTTGACAGGCAATTTTTTTTACTATATGCTTCCTTAATGAAATTTTAACATTCTATTTAAGGAGTAGAGTTATGGCATTAACAAATTATGAGTATAGAAAAGAGGATGGCATTTTTCATGCTATTTCAGAAGGATATATACAAGCTGAAAAATACTGGGGAATTCCTGGTGCTGCTGGTGGAGCTGGTCAGTACGCTATGCATAATAAAGGGAGAACAGCATTATTTCCGCTTGCAGTTGCAAGTGTTGTCTTTACAGCAATGCATATGAAAGCAGGCTTTGTTAGTGCAGCAGAAGCTTCTGGGTTTCTTGCTAAGACTGCCAGTTACTTTGTTGGAACAAATCAAGCAATAGCTGCTTCATTACCTGGATTTATCGGAACAGGTGTTGCTGGTCAGATAGTTGCGGGTGCCATAATGGCAATTGCTGCAGTTGCTGCTGTTTATGGAACATATCAAGTTGCCTCAAAATTAAAAGATGTTGCAGTTGAAGCATTGAAAGGGAAAGATCAGAAAGTATAATAATCTTCAACAAAATAAAAAGGGATAGGTTTCTGTCCCTTTTTATAAACGTTTTCTATTTTTTGCATCGGTTAAGTGATGTCATCTAAGAATCTAGTTATTATAATTAACGGCACTTATTAGTATAAATGTTAAGAATAAGTAAATCCCGTTTACTATTTACGCCTATAGAAGTGAAAAGTATTTGCATATTATTAAAAAAGCGGTAACTTATTATCAAGTGAATTCGCTAAATTTGAGTAATTTAAATGTCTATTGATCTTAGTCTGCCGGAGTTGCCTATATTACACCCAAGGATTACCGTTGTGGGAGTGGGTGGTGCTGGTGGAAATGCTGTGAATAACATGATCCAATCTAATTTGCAAGGAGTGAATTTTGTTGTCGCAAATACCGATGCTCAAGCACTAGAAAAGTCGTTATGTGATAAAAAAATTCAGCTTGGCATTAATTTAACTAAGGGGCTTGGTGCTGGTGCTTTGCCTGATGTTGGCAAAGGTGCAGCAGAAGAGTCAATTGATGAGATTATGGAGCATATAAAAGATAGTCATATGCTTTTCATCACAGCAGGAATGGGCGGTGGTACTGGAACCGGTGCAGCACCGGTAATTGCAAAAGCAGCCAGAGAAGCAAGAGCCGCAGTTAAGGATAGAGCGCCAAAAGAAAAAAAGATATTGACTGTTGGAGTTGTAACTAAACCGTTCGGTTTTGAAGGTGTGCGCCGTATGCGCATTGCAGAGCTTGGACTTGAAGAACTGCAAAAATACGTGGATACACTTATTGTCATTCCAAATCAGAATTTATTTAGAATTGCAAATGAAAAAACTACATTTTCTGATGCATTTAAACTTGCTGATAATGTTCTGCACATTGGCATCAGAGGAGTAACTGACTTGATGGTCATGCCAGGGCTTATCAATCTTGACTTCGCTGATATAGAAACAGTAATGAGCGAGATGGGCAAAGCGATGATCGGCACCGGAGAGGCAGAAGGAGAAGATAGAGCAATTAGTGCTGCAGAGGCTGCAATATCTAATCCATTGCTTGATAATGTATCAATGAAAGGTGCGCAAGGAATATTAATTAACATTACTGGTGGCGGAGATATGACTCTGTTTGAAGTTGATGCTGCAGCCAATAGAGTGCGTGAAGAAGTAGATGAAAATGCAAATATAATATTTGGTGCTACTTTTGATCAAGCGATGGAGGGAAGAGTTAGAGTTTCTGTTCTTGCAACTGGCATTGATGGTCGCAATAATAAATCAGAAACTTCACCTATAAGTCAGAGCGAAGACTCAGAGAAAGAGAAATTTAAGTGGCCATATAGTCAAAGTGAAAGTACACAAGACAAAACACTGGAAACAAAACCAGCTGAACAGGTAAGCGAAGGAGCTAAGTGGGGCAGCAATATCTATGATATACCAGCTTACTTAAGAAGAAAAAAATAATGCAATTTTGGCTACTTAAGTCAGAGCCAAGTGAATACTCATGGCAAAAAATGGAAAAGGAGCAGGTAGTTGAGTGGGATGGTGTGCGCAATTATCAAGCTCAAAATTACATGAAAATTATGAAAGCAAGCGATCTTGCGTTTTTTTATCATACAGGTAAAGAGAAAGCAATACTTGGAATCGTTGAAGTATTTAAAGAGTATTATCATGTTAATGATCCCAAGTTCGGATTAGTGAATGTAAAGTTTTTGAAACCTTTAAATAACCAAGTAACGTTAAATAATATAAAACAAAACCCACTTTTGAAAAATATGACTATATTAAAACAACCACGTTTATCAATTGCCCCAGTTTCGGAAATTGAATGGAATGAAATAATAAGGATGAGTGATGTGTAATACCTGTCATTTCAGTTCCTAAATGATGTCATCTCAGCACACAACGCACAGCTGTATGAATATTTGTCTCGAAGGCAGTGCATTAAACGTTATAGCCGATTTTGCATCAAACACAAAGGTGTCATTCCAGTGCTTGACACTGGAATCCAGCCTTAATGCAACCACATTAAAGCCGTTGTGTTTTAATATAAGATTAGCTACTTTTATATTCACTAACTTGATGTCTAATCAAAATTCCTGGATCCCAGTGCCTAGACACTGGGATGACATCCTTCTAGTGTACAATATTCGTACAGTTGTGTACATGACACAAGGGTCTATAACTCTTCTTTTTTGGATTCCAGTGTCAGCTATTTGCATGACACCCTTACTGATGTGTCACTCATGTTAGAAGTAAATATTCTTGACAAGAAATGGTGCAGCATTATAGAAAATCCTAAAAATTTTGTATTAGGCGTCATCAATGCTTCTCTAAAAGAATTAAAAATAGACCACTATAAACCAAATATATCAATAGCTCTGGCTGATGATGACTTGCTACATCAACTTAATTTAAAATTTAGAGAAATGGATAAGCCAACTAACGTACTATCATTTCCGTATGAACAATTGTCTAATGAGTGCGATTTAGGAGACATAGCAATTTCAATAGACACAATAAAAAGAGAATCGCATGAGTATTATATACCCATTCTTGCTCACATTGCACACATGTTAGTGCATGGATTACTGCATTTACTTGGTTATGATCACCAAAAAAAAGATGAAGAAATTATAATGAAAAATCTAGAAAGAGAGATTTTAGCTTCGCTTGGCTACAATATGTGTGCGATTTAAAAGGAATTTAATAAAAATATAGTAGATGATAATAAAATATGTTATCTACAAAGGGTTTTAGCTATAAACAATAAAAGGTAAGTGATATGGTTCAGTTTTCTTTGCCAAAGAATTCTAAAATTAATCAAAAGGGCAAAATTTATCCTATTCCTGCTAGAGCAAAAAACATCAGAAGATTTCAAATTTACCGTTGGTCTGCTGATGACGAGAAAAACCCTAGAATAGACACATTTTTTATTGATATGGATAGTTGTGGCCCTATGGTACTTGATGCATTAATAAAAATAAAGGATGAAATAGATTCGACTTTAACTTTCAGACGTTCTTGTAGAGAAGGCATATGTGGATCTTGTGCCATGAATATTGACGGAACCAATACTCTTGCATGTACTAGATCTATACATGATATAAAAGGTGACGTAAAAATATATCCATTACCTCACATGTATGTAATAAAGGACCTAGTCTCGGATTTGAGCCAATTTTATGAGCAATACAAATCAATTAAACCTTGGTTACAAGCAGATAAGCCTGCCCTACCAAATAAAGAATACTCTCAATCTTCTGAAGATAGAAAAAAATTAGATGGCTTGTCCGACTGTATATTATGTGCTTGCTGTTCGACTGGTTGCCCAAGCTACTGGTGGAATAGTGATAAATTTTTAGGACCAGCAATACTATTACAAGCTTACAGATGGATTGCTGACAGCCGTGATAATAAGACAGGTGAAAGACTTGATGTTTTAAACGACCCATTCAAGTTGTATCGTTGTCATACAATAATGAATTGCACAAAAACTTGTCCTAAAGGACTTAATCCAGCAAGAGCAATAGCGAAAGTAAAACAGCTCATGGTAGAGAGAGAAGGAGTTTAAGTATTATCTTTTGCATTCTTCGTAAGAGAACAGCAAACCTTCCGAAGCGTAGGGTATTGTTAATACCCTGAACGCTTTTCCGTTTGTGAAGTGCATCGTATCATCGTACGATTCAAATAATTTTTTGAACAACTCATGTCTTTGGTTACTAATAGTTTGAAAATCCTCTTTTTCTAAAAGCTTTTTAGATTCGAAGAGGTAAAGCATAACTTCGTGATAAGTTGGGTAAGATGCCAAAAATTTTGGGTCAAATTGAAAGGTTTTTATAAAAGCATTATTATAAAATTTTAGCTTTTGATTCTTACTATATATTACTATAGCAACCGGTAACCTCTCAAGCAAATTTTTCTGTGTAGCTAAATAACTGTTTAATTCAGTATATAATTTCTCTGCATCACTAACATCTTTCCCATACATTACTATGCTACCAGAACCTTGTATTGGAATTTTAACAAAATCGAAAACCTTAGGTTCGTTCTTATAAGTTATGACATGTCTTCCTGGTTTTGTGCTATGAGCGCTACCGGTAATAGCAAATTCCTTAGAACCATCTACATATTTATCATAAAACAAGTTATAAAATTCCACCTTTCTACTCTTGTTATATCTTAGTATTGGAAATGGTAAAGAGTTGAAAACGTTTTTATAGCTCTCCACTTCCTGTGTAAGCTTACTATTTTCTAACTCAAGTCCGTTAGCCTTTATCTTACAGTCTGAGACATTCCTTATCCATAACAGCACACCTATCACATTGTTAGAATCATCTATTATGCTTCTACCGTAACATATGCAATAAACCTCACTGTCTTTTGACTTTAAATCTAGAGTAAAAGATTTATTTATTTCCTTTGCCTCAACAAAATTTTTGATTAAGCTTTCTGATTGCTCAAAAAAATTCACAAACTCATTAAATGAGTAAAAAACAGTATTAAGCAAAATTAGTAAATTGGGAGAGAACTTTTCTATACGTTTTTTTGCATCCCAAATATAAAACCCATCATTCACAGTATCAATTAAATTATTTATGATAACATTTTGATGCTGTAAGTTCTTAATCTTATTACTAATTTTTAATTTAGAATAAGAGAGAAAGAATAATATTAGAATCAATATTAAAACCACTTCATACAAAAAAAACATAGCACTTTTAAAACAAATGTAAAAATTTGTAACCGCTCAGAATTATGCTGAAGAGGTATATAAGTAAAGATTGCCTAACATTTGAAAGCCCAATCTCTTATAAAGGTTCACAGAAGATTTCATACAATGTGCTACTATATATTTGCATTCAAGCTGTTTAGCTATCTTTATTCTTTCTAAAACCATTTGGGTACCTATTCCACGATTCCTGTAAATTGGTAAAACTCCATCACTATAAAAACCAGCTACGCTATCTTGAACATAAAGACCGCATGTCCCAATAATTTCATTATTTAGTGTTACAAGAAAAAATCTTAATCTTGAGTTCTTATCATCATAATTTGATAATCCGCGAAAAAATGTGCTGACAATTCCAACGCCATGATAAAAAATTTTAGAAGTGTGTAGATCTAACTGTTCTAAGAGGTTGCTACCATTCACAGCATTTAACCTCAAGTTTGGAATAACATCAGCAGGTAAAAAGTAATTTTTCATATTAAGTAAAGCTTTTTTTGGTGTGCTAACGTGTTTTATTTCACACTTTTCTAAAATATCTCTTATTTTCATATGTGAATTTATTACCCATGTTGCTTCTATATCTCTTGTTCTGAGATAATCTAGAGTTTTTTGTATAGAAAGCTCGGTACATTGATCTCCACAGAACACAAAATTAAATAATGACTCCCTGGTACCATTTATTGTAAATATGATGTTATCAAATTCATCGTGTACTTCCCACTCAGATAAATTCGCTGTGTACAGTATATAATCCTTTAGATTTTGAACAATTAAGCTTGAATAATAAATTTTTTTATCCTGCATACACCAACAATAAACAATAAAAGGCTCCTATAAGAACACAGGCTAAAATTGCAGCTATAACGTCATCTAGCATAATACCTAAAGGACCTTTGGTATTTTTATCGATTAAATTTATAGGCCACGTTTTTATTATATCAAAAAACCTAAAAGAAAAAAAGCACAACAACAATGAAGAACAATTCATCTCTTGGCTTAACAATATCGAAACTAAAAGTATCGTCAGCAATTGACCAACCACTTCGTCAATTACTACCTCTTTTGGATCACATGAAGTCTTGTAATGTTTTATATAATTACCTGTAGACCATAATCCAATTAAGAATAAAAAAGAAATAATTGCTGCACCTAAAATTTTGTTGCTCAGGATTACAGGAACAAGCGGAAAAGAAGCCAAACTACCCACAGTACCTGGCATTTTTTTTACTGTTCCAGACAGCCACCACGTTGATATTAATTTATATAAAAATTTCACAATATATCCAAATACAAAATTAACTTATAAGAACAGAAAGAGTATCCTCTATAGAGGCGCTTTCATACAATAATCTATAGACCGCTTCACATATAGGCATTTTTATCTTTAGCTTTCCTGCTAAATTAAATATGGACTCAGCAGTGCTAAAACCTTCAATCACTGACTTGCCTTCTGACAAAATCTGCTGAACATTAAAGCCATTGTCACTATTACCTATTTTAAACCCAAAAGATAAGTTTCTTGAATTCAAGGATGTGCATGTCATAATTAGGTCACCCAGACATGCTGGCCCAAGTAGTGTATTTATATCCACACTACCGTCACCAATTTTTGCTGAGTATAAAGCCTTAATTTCGCTCATACTTTTCGTAATCAATGCTGCATGAGCATTAAACCCAAGTTTACTACCTAGAACAATCCCACACGCTATAGCAAAAACGTTCTTTAACGCTGCACAAATCTGTACTCCTATAATGTCGTTACTAAACTCCAATTTAACATTTTCTTGTTGCAGCTCTGATACTAGCTTTGAACCTAATGTGTTATTTTGGCATGCAAGAACCATTGAATAGGGTAATTTTCTTGCAACTTCTACAGCAAAGCTAGGACCTGAAAAAATAGCAATAGGATTGTTAGGTAAAATTTCATTTACTATTTCACTAGGTAATTTTAATGTAGACTTTTCTATTCCCTTACAAGCTAAAATTATTGCTACATCTTTTTTCAGATTACAATTATGCAATTGCTGACATACCTTCCTCAGAGACTGAGTGGGAACAGCGAGGATTGTTACTGAAGCATTAATTATGTCTTCAATAGCCAATTTTACTGACACATTATCAGAAATTCGACAACCGGGTAGCTTGTCACTTTCTCTTTTCCCGTTGATTGATTCAAATGTAGTTTCATTGTGAGTCCACAAAATCACATCTTTCTTACTACCTAATGAAATTGCGATTGCTGTACCCCATGCACCAGCACCTAAAATTGATATTGCCACACAATATTCCTGAAAATATTACTTATACTTTAAAATAGTAGGATAAGTAAATTAAAAATATAACACAGACATATAGAATAGTTAAATATTTATTAACCGAAGTATTCTTTTAATAATAGTAACTTTAATTCAATATTTACTAAAAATATTATTACTATCATGGTATGTCTATTATATTTTAGATCTATTTATATAACTTTGGAACAATATATTTACTATTAATTAATAAGTGTAATTTTGATCATTTGTTAATAAAAATTTGATTTATTACTTTCCTTAGTTATATATATTACTAAAATTATAAATTATTTATGGGGTGTAAAATATGCGTATATTATTAATTGAAGATGATCAAGTAAGTGCAAAGACTGTAGTTAACGCCTTAACTTCTGATGGACACTTCTGTGACGTTGTTACTTCTGCACAAGATTATAACAATAATATGGTTTCCTCAAACGGAGATTACTATGACCTAGTTATTTTAGATATACACTTACCTGGTGATATTGACGGATATGATATATTGTTAAGACTAAGAAGTGCAAAAATCAAAGTTCCTGTCTTAATACTTTCATGCATATCCGCTGTCAATCACAAAGCTAAAGGACTCGGGTATGGTGCCGATGATTACTTAACCAAGCCATTTCATAAAAGCGAGTTATTAGCTCGAATTAAGGCCATAGTGCGTCGTACTAAAGGCCATCCTGAATCGGTGATAAAGATTGGTAATATAAATATCAATTTTGATCACAGGGTTGTTGAGGTGAAAGGTAAAACGGTTCACCTTACTAATAAAGAGTATTCTATGATAGAATTGCTAGCACTGCGTAGAGGAACAGTACTAACAAAAGAAATGTTCTTAAATCATCTTTACAATGGCTTGGATGAACCTTCAGATAACAAGATAGTTGATGTTTTTATGTGCAAATTACGTAAGAAACTTGAAAGTGCAAATGATGGAAAAAGCCACATAGAAACCGTTTGGGGCAGAGGGTATGTTCTGAAAGAGTATATTGATGATGATGAATATTCTAATGTTAATGTAGGCGAAAGTAGTGATGGCTATCAAGCAGAACAAGTGAAGGACAACGCATGAAATGCCTAAACATTTAAATATAGCATGGCTTATATCGCACGTATCATGTGAACGCCTAGGTGAAATATAAGCCGAGTTCTGTTTATGTAGCTATTTATCTGGAGTAAATGTTACCATTTACCGCATGCGATTTACCCGAGTAGATATGAGGAAAACATAAAATCTACCTCTATTTAATCTTGCTCCTAGTGTTGGTTACTCGACTACCAATGTTGCCATTGCCATGGTGTGCTCTTACCACACCTTTTCACCCTTACCTAAAAATATTTTAGGCGGTAATTTTCTGTAGCCCTATAACTGGAGTTACCTCCGGCGGGCATTACCCGTCACTATTTTTCCTTGGAGCCCGGACTTTCCTCTGCTATGTTTATCACACAACAGCAGCTACTTATTTCACCTAGGAATTATACTTTAACATGAAAATCACAAAAGCAAAAGACAATTTCCTAACAGTCTACATATTAAAAACATTTAGACAAATAGCTAAAGGTGATATTCCGGCACATCATCACTATCCCAAGATAAGCTTTTTTCACTTTTAGACTCCGCTTCAGTTAGTCAAGAGCCTGGTCCACCGCTTGAAGACGATGAGCTACTTCTTGATCGACTACTACTTTCTACTGATATACTATTTAGCACTGTTTCAGATTGATATATAGTTCGCATTCTGTTACCAGTGGTAAAAATTTCTTCATCGCTACTTGAAGATGATCGCCTTCTATAACCCAAATCAGTTAGTTCTAATACAGGAGCAGCATTACGACCCTTAACATATCTATATGCTATGAATCCTATAATTCCAACAATACCTATTGCTCCAACCAAAGATCCCCCTATCATTCCTGCCTTATTAGACCCTATAGCAAGTTGAGTAGGTTGTGGTGAAGAAGTAGACTGAGGAAGTAAAGTCGTGGTGAATATAGGAGTTGTTGACTCTTTTGTTCTAGTACTTGGTACACTAAATACTGTTTGTGTAGTTTTCTCTGAGCTTGTTGTTGGCGCAGTTGGTTCCACTGTTACTGTGCTTGTTTGAGTCGTTGACTCTGTTGAAGGTTTATTCGTTGTAGAAGTAGGTGCAACGGCTTCTGTTGTTGGCTTCACTGTTACTGTACTTGTTTGAGTCGTTGACTCTGTTGAAGGTTTACTCATCGTAGAAGTCGACGCACCAGTCGCTGCTGTAGGTTTTACAGTACTTATTTCAGTTTCCGAAGGCACATTAGTTGACGTTGCAGTAATCGTGGTTGCTTGTGAAGTAGCAGTTGTTTTTGTTGCTGTTGTTGGCTCCACTGTTACTGTACTTGTTTGAGTCGTTGACTCTGTTGAAGGTTTATTCATTGTAGAAGTAGGTGCAACGGCTTCCGTTGTCAATTTAGTAGTCTTCACAGCGTCGGTTTCTGCTGTGCTAGTAATTGCAGCAGTCGGCGTCTTCTTAGAAGTCACAACCGTTTCTGCAACAGTTATAGGAGCCACGGTACTACTAGAAATAATATCTGGCGTTAATCGACCGTTAATGATATTAACAAAATCACTGAGAGTTTTGATGCTATTTGCCGGTATTATTGTTGCTTCAGAAGATTTTCCAGAGCCGTTTTGATTAAAAGTTACAATATTTTCTCCACTTACCGCAGTTACGATAAAACCACCCTGACCGTTGCCTTTAATATATAATTGCTCTATAGGATCTGTAAATTGATAGATAGGAAAATCTGACACTGATCCATTTTTAAGTAGAGTTGCTATATGTAACCTCTGCTCATTAGCTGATTGGTCATTTTCAAGAAAAGCAACTAGATCATTTCCTTCCGTTTGTTCAACATACTGCAAAAAGCTTATTTCATGTTCTCTAGAAAGAGATAGTGCTTTATTATCTATTTGACCTTTTCGATTACCAAGTAAAAAGCCATTAACTCTATCCTTCAGACCCTGAATCACTTTAGCCATATCAAATTTAAAAATACGTGTTTTTCTCACCTCTTGATTTTCCTTAGTAATCCTTTTGCTCACTTGCGAATAAAGCATCGTGTTTCCATTTAATGCCAATTGCCCCTGATTATCAAAATTGAACAATTTTCTTTCTGTAACACCTTTTTCTCCAGTCAATACCTTAAATTTTCCGCTCTCGCTTGACTTTAAGTACCAAGAAACTAAAGTTTGATCCTTTAAGTTATGGGCGATTACAATTACGTCACCATTACCAACTTTCACTGCTCTTGGTTGAAAGTAACTATTGCCCACATTTGCAAGACTATTATTATCAATATTCTTTTGTAATTTTCTTTTATCTAAATGTTCAACTGAAGGAGTATTAACTGATTGTTTAATTCCGTAAGTGTTAAAAGATAAGCCTTTAACGCATTTTTCTCCTTCTTCGCTAATTCCTTCTTCAGGAAAGATAACTCCAACTTTATCTATTTCAGCTGAATCTTCTATTAATGTGAGAGATAATTGATCTTTGAATTCATTTGCTACGCTGATATTTGTACCACATTCGTATGTTTTTGATTGATATAATGGACTAATAAGTAATTTTACTTTACTGCTCCCATTACCATTATCTTGATAGCTGAGTCCGTAAGCAACTCCATTCCCCTCAATTAATTCTACGTTTGTTGGATTAAAACCTATCGCTTCTTTAATTTCCGGTGTATTTGAGTTGATCCCGAGCAATCTTCTTAATATAGACATAATTTTATTTAAAATATTAATAAAATGCTATTATGATTACTCCTGTGTGTTAATGTCAATGAAAATTTTAACTAAAATTAAAAAATTAATATAATATTTTATACTAAAAGGTAAATATAAGCTTGAAGAGGGCTAAGAAGCTTTATGCTATTTCTCAAAAAACCAACAATTGCAATCATTGGTTCTACAGGTATAATCTGTTAAAGTTTACACGAGTCTCATGAATGATAGAAAAAGAAGAGCAGTTTAGTTTTACATCAGAAAACCTCAAGAAAGCGGGAAAGTTTATAGAGATGTATCCCAAAGGTAGAGAAGGTAGTGCTGTTATGCCTTTACTATATCTGGTTCAAGAGCAATGCGGATGGGTTTCTGAATCTGCTATGCGTTATGTTGCTGATATGCTGCATATTCCACATATTCGTGTATATGAAGTGGCAAATTTTTACACCATGTATAATTTAAAACCAGTAGGCAAATATCTAATACAAATTTGTAGAACAACTCCTTGCTGGTTGTGCAATAGTGAAGAAGTTTTAAATACCTTTAAAAAAAAACTTGGAATCAATATCGGTGAGACTACTAAAGATAATTTGTTCACTTTAAAAGAAGTTGAATGCCTAGGTGCATGCGTTAATGCTCCCGTTGTGCAGATCAATAATGACTTCTATGAAAATCTTACTCCTGAGAAAGTAGAAAACATCATAACAGAACTTTCAGGCAAATAGATGAAAGAAGAATTTTCATTCAAGAGAATCAAGCAATCAGGTTCTGCAAGAGTTGGAACAATTAAAACTCCAAATGGAAGCGTAGAAACCCCCGCTTTTATATTCTGCGCAACAAAAGCTGCAATTAAAGCTGCAGATATTGAAAGAATAAGTGAAGCTGGTACCCAAATCATACTTTCCAACACCTATCACCTAATGCTTCAACCAGGAGAGAATACTGTTGCAAAACTTGGTGGTTTGCGCAAGATGATAGGATGGAATGGGCCAATGCTAACTGACTCAGGTGGATATCAGATATTTAGCTTAGGCCACGGATCAGTTTCGGAAGAGATAAAAGGAATAAGAAAAAAACAAAAAACTTTGATCAAAATTAATGAGGATGGGGCAATTTTCCGTTCTTACATTAATGGTAAAATTTATTGCTTAACTCCTGAAAAATCTGTACAAATTCAACAGAAATTAGGTGCAGATTTAATCCTAGTTTTAGATGAATGCACTCCATTTCACGTAAGCAAAGAATACACAGCAAAATCAATGCTCATGAGCCACAGATGGGCTGAACGTTCTTTAAATGAATTTGAAAAAAACAATAATGGCAAGCAGGCACTGTATGGAATTAGTCAAGGCGGAGTGTATCAAGATTTACGTAGAGAAAGTTGTGATTTTATCAACGATTTGCCATTTTTTGGTCAAGCAATAGGTGGATCACTTGGTCAAAGTAAAGAGCAGATGCATGATGTAGTTTCTTTCACTATGGACCACCTGAAAAAAGACAGGCCTACTCATTTGCTTGGTATTGGTGGAATTGTGGACATCTTTCGCGGAGTAGAGCTTGGAATTGACACGTTTGATTGCGTGCATCCAACCCGCTTAGCAAGGCATGGTGGCGCACTTGTTAAAGTAAAAAACAGAAATTCTATTTCTTCAAAGTGCAAAGAGCATATTAATTTGCGGAATCAACGATTTGAGCTGGACAACAACCCAATTGAAAGTGACTGTTTATGTTTTACCTGCAGAAAACATTCAAGAGCTTATATACACCATTTACTGAAAGCTAAAGAGCTCCTGGCTTACACGCTCGTTACCATTCATAATATTTTCTTTATGAATAAGTTAATGGCATCAATAAGGCAGGCTATATTAGATGATAGGCTAGATCGGGAGAAAAATAATTGGATTAGTGAGACACCACTACACTGTGAATTATACACCTAGTTCATATTTTTCTACGCTTATTTTATATTCCCTAAAACAGAAAAAGCCTTCCTCTTCCTACTCTTTCTTCCTTGGCTAATCCATAGTTAGCGTTTTTTGCACATGTGCGTTGCATTTTTTAATCTTCTTTAAAAACTTGACAATACATGACAACACTGGTATGTTAAAAATATAGTTTTTGTGAGGTATTTATGGTTAACAATAAAGAAAAACATCAAATAGCGTTTTGCGTTTCAGCCGTTACATTCTTAGCTGGGTTATCATTAATCGCAACTGCAATTGCAGTGGGTACCGTACCTGCTATAGCTGCTTGTCTAGTGATAGGAGGAATTTTGACTGTCTTGTCTGGTGTGCAAGCAGTAGAAAGCTATTTATTTTTACGAAACAGCGAGAAAACTTTGAATAAACTGATAAGTAATATACGCGATGAACCAGAAAGCAAACTTTTTATAGAAAGGATTTTGCAACCGTTCATTGAACTTTTTAGTGAGCTTAAGCAACATAATTAAAGTACACTAAGCTTTAAGCATAGAAACCACTTTATCGTAACTTGGCAATGATTCAATTTCTCCAATTGCAGCTAGAGTGGTTTTTTCATGCTGAGATAACAATTCTTCTGCTGCTTTTTTTACGTTAGCAGTGGTAACTGCACTAATTTTTTCTATTAATTCATTTTTACTGATGTACCTATTATAGTTACCGTAGTAGTGTCCCAATGTTTCAGCACGTGAGCTAACACTTTCGCGTGACATTAAAATTTGGGATTTTACTCGCTCTTTCACTCTATTTACTTCTTCTTCCTTCAGATCATCTGTAGACAACTTCTTCAACTCTGTCGTTATAGATTTTAAAAGCTTATCTAAGTTACTACTGTCTGTACCAGCAAAAATGGAAAACATTCCTGTATTAGTATAGCTGGAATTAAATGAATAAACAGAGTAAGCTAATCCCTGCTTTTCCCTTACTTCCTGAAATAAACGTGATGACATTCCGCTCCCTAATATAGAATCAAGCACTTGAAACGTGTGATATTTATCGTCATGGCGAGAAACACTAGGTAGACCAATTAGCAAGTGTACCTGATCTAATTTACGATGTTCTAAATACTCACCACCAGTACAGCTCGCATTTTGGCTTTTTTTCAGCTTTTTAGAATGAATCTTTGAGAGAAAATCTTTGGTTAATGCAACAACTTCTTCATGTTCAACATTTCCTGCAACGGCAAATAGCATATTCTCACCAAAGTAATGCTCATTTATGTAATTATCTAGATCTCCTCGAGTAAAAGATTTTACAGTATTTTGCGTGCCTAAGATTGACCTACCAAATGGTTGGTCTTTATAAGCTGCCTCAAAATATTTGTCGAAAATAATGTCACTTGGTGAATCATTAGTTTGAAAAATCTCTTGTATTACAACACCCTTCTCACGTTCCAATTCATCTTCTGGAAACGTGGAATTCATCAATATATCTATTAATATATCAATACCAGTTTTTATGTCTTTCTTGAGGACTTTTGCATAATAGGTGGTGCTTTCCCTACCGGTGCTAGCGTTGAAAACTCCACCTATGTCATCAAAAGCTTTTGCAATTTCAAAGGCAGTTCTTGTCTTCGTCCCTTTGAAAGCCATGTGTTCTAAAAAATGGGATATTCCATTTTGCTTTGCACTTTCTGCTCTACTGCCAACACCAACTCGTATGCTTAAAGCTACGGAATCAATATCACGCACCTGCTCAGTTATTATGCGCAGACCATTATCTAATTTTGTTACCCGGGGTATATTCATCTCATATATTCTTCTAAGTTCTCTTCTGCAAAATCCCAATTAATCAAATGATCAAGGAAAACTTTTATGTAGTCAATTCTACGGTTTTGACAATCTAAATAATAGGCGTGCTCCCACACATCCATAGTGAGTAGTGGCACTTGGCCATAAATTATTGGCAAATCTGCATTTGGAGTCTTGGTGATTTTGAGCTTTCCTAACCTACCTTTTTCGAGCACTAACCATACCCATCCACTGCCAAACTGGCTTACTCCATGACTCGAAAATTCTTCATAAAATTTATCAAAGCCACCGATATCGTCTTGAATTTTTTTTGCTAGAAGACTACCATCTTTAGGCTTACCACCACCATTTTTTTTCATTGAATTCCAATAAAAAGTATGGTTCCAAACTTGTGCTGCATTATTAAATATAGGCAAGTTGCCGCTATTACCATGCACTTTTGTTATTAATTCCTCAATTTTTACATGTTGATAATCCGTATTTTCAACTAGCTCATTGAGTTTATTTAAATATCCTTTATGGTGCTTATCATAATGAAAATCTAAGGTTTTTGCAGATATATAAGGCTCCAAAGCTGTTTTATCGTATGGTAATTCAGGTAAAGTAAAACTCATAAAAACCTCTTTATTTCTAACCTACTTGGATGGTAGGGCAATATATGCTTTTGTGCAACATATAATTAATAGCTAAAACATTTAGGTATCTATTGCATTATTCTAAATTATACTACAATAACGATTATTATATAAGCCATAGAAATGGATTAAATGCAAAAGTTACTTGACACCCTTCGCCAACCCCCTTATCATGAAACTGAAGCTATTGTATTTGCTTTCGCCAATCTGCAGATTAAAAGGTAAGGATTACTTAATGTATCGGCGTCTTATGTTCAATTTTTTGCAGTATATAGATACTGTATGTCTTTACAAAACTTCATCTACATCTAGGTTTTTATCTAAATAAGCTGAACGCGCTTATAAAGCGTTACAAGACATCAAAAAATGCCAATACTCGACAGAGATAGTAAAAGACTAGCTAACTCGGGGATTCTTTGTCTTTTTTTCTGCTTAGTAAATTTCTTAAACATTTGCAGCGTAAGTTAGTTGCAATTAAAAGCGGCTGAATCTCGCTTGTCAAGCGTTTAAAACATAAAAAACGCCAATATTTTAAAGCGGATAATAACCACGGGGCTTCTTTTGCCTTTTTTTTCATTTGGTAAATTTCTTAATATTTATAGCTAAACAACAACCGTCATCCCGCTACGTGTTAGCGGGATCTATGCTTTGAGATACCGCGAATGAATCGCGGTATGACGGTGTAATGATGGTTAAGTATCCCGCTGCTTGTTAGCGGCTAAGAGATACCGCGAATGAATCGCGGTATGACGGTGTAATGATGGTTAAGTAATTCGTCATTCCGCTACGTGTTAGCGGGATCTAGAGATACCGTGACGGTATGACAAGGGAGAACAGTTGTATTCCTGCACAATTTATTCTCATGACAAAAACGTCTTAACTTTCTCTCTACTTTTTCTGGGTAAGGTCAATTTTGTGAAAAAATGGATTGAATTATAGGTAGATTTGGCTATTATTTGTAATACATGGGTATTGGATAAAATGTTTGAATTTAGTTCTGTGCTGCTAGCTCGAATTCAGTTTGCCTTCACAATAGGCTTTCACATTATATTTCCTGCTTTCACGATCGGGCTTGCAAGTTTTCTAGCCTTTTTGGAATGGTGTTGGCTTAAGACTGGTGATACACGTTTCCGTGATGTTTATAAATTCTGGATCAAGATTTTTGCCGTTGCTTTTGGCATGGGAGTGGTATCTGGAGTTGTAATGTCATATCAACTTGGTACCAATTGGTCGATTTTTTCTGACCGCATAGCCAATGTTCTCGGCCCTCTATTTTCCTTTGAGGTTTTAACAGCCTTTTTTCTGGAGGCATCTTTTTTGAGTATTATGCTATTTGGATGGAATAGAGTAAGTTCTCGTATGCACTTTGCTTCTACTTGTATTGTTGCAGTGGGAACGCTTATTTCAGCTTTTTGGATTATTGCGGCCAACAGTTGGATACAAACACCCGCTGGATTCACGATTGGTGAGAATGGTCTCCTATATCCAACCAATTGGTTAGAGATTATTTTTAATCCTTCTTTCCCTTATCGCTTTATTCATATGGTAACAGCAGCCTATCTTACAACAGCTTTTGTGGTTGGTGGTGTAGGAGCATTTTATCTTTGGAGAAAACGACATGCTCCTCAAGCAAGAATTATGCTTGGTATGGCAACCATTATGGTAGCTTTAGCTGCACCATTTCAGCTGTTCATGGGAGATAGGCATGGATTAAATACACTAAAGCATCAACCTGCTAAGATTGCTGCAATGGAAGGTATATGGGAAACCGAAAAAGGGGCTGGCTTACTTTTATTTGCTTATCCGGATCAGCAAAATGAAATTAATCACTACGAGATAAAAATTCCTAATCTTGCCAGCTTGATCTTAACACATGATTTTTTAGGAGAAGTAAAAGGATTAAAGGAATGGAAAAAAGAAGATAGACCACCTGTAGTATGGGTATTCTGGTCCTTCCGTATAATGGTTGGAGTTGGAATTTTAATGATCATAATTGGGTCAGTAAGTGTTATACAGTATCTTCGTGGCAAATTATTCCAAAGTTGTTTCTTACATGGATGGTGGATATCAATGATGCCGTCTGGGTTCATAGCGTTACTTGCAGGTTGGTTTACTACTGAAATTGGCCGTCAACCTTACACTGTATATGGAATTATGCGCACAATTGAATCATTTTCATCTGCGATTACCGGTCCTCAGGTTGCATGGTCTTTGATTGCATTTATCGTTATGTATACCCTTATATTTGGAGCAGGTAGTTACTATATTCTGAAACTTATATACAAAGGAATTCCTGTCATTAAAGAAGAAGAGCAATTTTATAAACACGGTATTGGAGCTTCAGTGATTGATGCTGGTACATCTGGAAAGGACAACAATCATGTTTGATTTTTCTTCCTTAATTAATTTACCCCTAATCTGGGGATTACTAATTGCCATAGCTGTTTTACTGTATATTTTAATGGATGGGTTTGATTTAGGTATTGGTATTTTACTTCCTTTTGCACCGTCAGATAAATGCCGTGATCACATGATAAGCTCAATTGCACCATTTTGGGATGGAAACGAAACATGGTTGGTATTGGGTGGTGGAGGGTTGTTTGCTGCTTTTCCTCTTGCATATTCAATATTAATGCCTGCTTTTTATATTCCAATCATTATTATGCTGCTTGGCCTTATAGTGCGCGGAGTATCCTTTGAGTTTCGTTTTAAGGCAGAAGGAAAATACAGGCGATTATGGGATTATGCCTTTCATTTTGGGTCACTTGGTGCTGCATTTTGCCAAGGCATGATTTTAGGTGCATTTATACATGGTGTAGAAGTAAACGGACGCAACTTTTCTGGTGGCCAATTTGATTGGGCAAGTGCTTTTAGTGTAATGACAGGCATTGCTGTGATATTTGGATATGCACTTTTAGGTTCTACATGGCTCATAATGAAGACAGAAAATATAACACAAGAATGGGCACGCAAGGTTGCTTCTTATACGCTTGGTTTTGTAGGTATTTTCATGGGACTAGTGAGTGTAGTGACACCATTTTTAAATGAACGTATTAAAAACTTTTGGTTTAGCATGCCAAATTTTTATTATTTATTTTCTATTCCATTACTCACATCTTGGCTATTTTTCATGCTGTGGTTTGATCTTCAGAATACTAAACGGGAGTACCGTCCATTCTTTCTCAGTATTGCTATTTTTTTTATGGGATATTTAGGTTTAGGAATTAGTATCTACCCATGGATTATACCTTTTCAATATACCATTCTGGATGCAGCTGCTTCTGGGCCAAGTTTATCTTTAATGCTCATTGTTATAATACCGCTTTTACCAATCATTTTAACTTACACTGGTTATTGCTATTATGTCTTTCGTGGAAAATCAAATTATGAACACACATATTAAGGAGTTAGTGACCTTATGGTTAAAACGTTACCCTTAAATCAAGCAGTCGTTCAGGCAATGGCGTCAACTCAAGAGCCTTCATTAGCAAACCCTCCTATGGATTTTCTGAAAAGTTTTTGAGTATATTGTATTTTTAATTTGTAGAATAAGTTTTTTTCCTTTTTGCATGCTAACCAAAAAGGGTTCTGTCATCCTTCTTGTCATATAAGTAGCTTGACGCGGGCATTCAGTTTTCTTTATAATTTTCTTTGTGAAAGAACAAAAATGCTTATTTGTAACCATAGCTGGCTTACCAAATGCTGGGAAGTCTACATTAATTAACAGCATCATAGGCAAGAAAATTGCAATTGTCACCCCTAAAGTGCAAACAACAAGGACGCAAATAAGGGGTGTTGCAACATGCAACAACACACAAATTGTCTTTACTGACTCCCCAGGAATTTTCTCAGCAGAAACAAAACTTGAAAAAGCTTTAGTCAAATCTGCATGGTCGGCAGTTAAGGATAGTGACATCACTTTGTTGCTTGTTGATGTAAGCAATTATTTGAAAAATATAGAAAGAATTAAGACTATATTTATGCGGCTGCAGCGCACAAAAGGCAGATGCATTTTGGTTATCAATAAAACTGATTTGGTAAAAAGGCCTGAATTAAAGATGGCGCATGAGCATCTGAATTTGCTTTATAAATTTGAAAAGGTTTTTATGATATCAGCATTAAAGAATGATGGACTTTCTGATTTGATGAATTACTTGTCTGAAGTTGCATCGGTGAGCCCCTGGTTTTATGAAGAAGATCAAATAACCGATTCCTCGACAAATTTTTTATCAGCAGAAATTACGAGAGAAAAATTATTCTTGAACTTGCGTGAAGAATTGCCATACTCTACAGCTGTTATAACTGAACAATTTGAGGAAAAAAAAGATAAGAGTTTAGTCATCAAACAGATCATATTTGTGTTGAAAGATAGTCATAAAAAAATAGTACTAGGAAAAGATGGCAGTAATATTAAAAAAATTAATATCGAAGCGCGTGCTGAACTAGAAAAATTATTTGAGTGCAAGGTACACCTCTTTTTATTTGTGAAAGTGCGACCTTGGATCGACCGTCCGGAGGAGTATATAGGCAATGCTTAATTCTTTATTGGTATTTGATATTGAAACTATACCAGATGTAAATTCCTGCAAAAATTTACTCAATATTAGTGATGATAGTAGTGTAGAAGAGAAGAGGGATGCATTAACAAAATATCATCTTGAAATAACAAACGGGCAAAACTCTTTTCTGCGTCAGCCTTTTCACCTTGTTGTAGTTATTAGTTTTTTACTTTGCAATATAAGCTACCAGAGTGGTTATGAGGTGTTCACACTGCAAGAAATAAGATCTGGAGGCACACTAAATTCCAGTGAAAAGGAGCTAGTGAAAGGATTTTTTAACTACATATCAGAGAAAAAGCCAAGATTAGTTTCGTTCAACGGACGCACTTTTGATATACCAGTGCTGAAGTATCGTGCTATGGTCCATGGCATTCAAGCAGAATATTTTCATAAAGCTGGCGATAAGTGGAATAGTTACAATCAGAGATATAGCAGTGATTGGCATTGTGATTTGCTTGAATCCCTCTCTGATTTTGGAGCTTCTGCGAGAGTAAAAATGAACGAAGTTTGTGCAGCATTTAATCTTCCTGGTAAGATTGGAGTTGATGGGTCACAAGTTATGGACTTATACGATAGCGGCAAGATACAAGAGATTCGAGATTATTGTGAAACAGATGTAATTAACACTTATTTGATTTACTTAAGGTTCATGCATCATCAGGGAAGGATTACTACTGAAAGCTACAACAAAAGTGTGGAAGAGCTACTTTTAGAGTGCGAAAAAAAAGAATACCTAAAGAAATTTAAAGAAGAATGGCAAATAACTTGTGGTGGAAAAATTTTACTTCCATAGAATAAATAGTCGAGTTATAATGCACTAACAAGCGAACCTCTGTACTAAATTTTGGTTAATATACACGTTGAGCATATTAAGAAAGTTGCTTTTAAGGTATTGCATTTTACTTTTATTTTCGTTATAAGGTTGCTTTAAGTTGAATTTTCAACATTTTTATACTATTTACATTTAAGATATGATTTCGAAATTTTTTGGGGGCACTTCATGAAAAAGTCTATGTATACTAGAACTGCTCTAGTTTCTTTATTAACTTTATGTTCTTTCAGCAGTTTTGCAGCTGACTTTCCTGATGAGAGTATGAAGGAAATAAAAAAGCAAGAGAGCACAAAAACTTCTGGAAAAGTGGAAGTTATGAAAACATCAAATAAAAAACTGAAAGAAAAGATGGACAGAATATGTAATGCTGATCCAAGAAAAAAAGCTGAAGAGCTTAAGAAAAAAGAGGAGCTAAGATTAGCAGCCGAGCAGAAGAAAAAAGAGGAGATCAGGCTAGCAAATGAGAAAAAAGCAAAGCTTATAGAGGATTCAAAAGCGAAAGCTCTAAACGCTAAGAATTCTAATATAGAAAAAGGTAAAGTTTCAAAAACTAAGCGTTCTAAAACTAAGAATGCTAAAGTTGAAGCTAAAGATGTAAAGAAGGATATAAAAGTTGTTAACAAAAATACAGAGGAAAAAGGTAAGGCAAGTCCTGTTGTTTCAGTTGGTGGAGTTGATATTATCGATACCAATCAAGGGCAAAGTAATTTAAGAATAACTTTTGGTGGTGTTGTTGATGCTCAAGGTTATGGCAAAGCTGGACCAAGTGGCGCAGATTATAAACGTTATAACGTTATGCCAAACAGATCTACAGAGTATTATAATGCCACTCCAGATATAACAAGAGGAGCAAATCCAATATTCTATGAAGGAATAGGAAATATTGGTGATTACAGCAACGATATGGGTATGATTGCTGATGCAATATTGCACCTCAGAGCAGAAAATAAGAATGAAGATTTAGGTCTTCTTTATGGTGCTGACGTGCAGTTTCATGTTCCAGTGACCGAAGGTAAGGGAGCTTCACAGGGTGTTTATGCTGCAAAAGGCAGAAGTGCGCATGTGTTTGTTAACTCAAAATATGGTGACGTGAAGCTTGGTTACCAATTTGGTCCTGAGGCTCTGATGAGGCTTGATGCAACAAGAATTGCGACTGTTGACGGAGCTGCAGATAGTGACTGGTTCAGAAAAGTGAACTTAGAAGGAAGCGCTGCTAGCTTTCCATTTTATGTAACACCACGTCTTTACACTGAAAGTTTTTCGAGTGAAAGTGAAAAATTCTCTTTCCGCATGGCAGGGAAATATAACAAAGGCGTTATGACTACACTGCCATTTAGAGTTGCTTACTACTCACCAAATTATATGGGCGCAAGATTTGGTATCAGCTACTCACCTCGTTATGATAGTGGTTTGTTTACTGTAAAAGAAACAGTTTCAGAAGATAAAGGCGGTAAGATAGAACATAAGGAAACGATAAAGCATGTCGGCCCAGACTATGAGCACATAGTAAGTGCTGGTGCATCATATGAATATGACTTTGATAAACATAACATAAAAGTTAAAACTTCTGCAGTTGGTGAATATGGCTTTCCAAAGCAACCAAGTAAAGATAAGCATCTTTATAAGGAATTTGTGGAGTATAATGACCTGATGGGTGTTAATTTTGGTGTAAGCGCTGATTATAAGATTAATGAAGATCAAGGCGTAAAGTTTGCTGCCTCTTTTGCATACTTGGGCAAATCTGGTCAACCGAAGGGTATTAAAAAATTAATTGGTGATACCTACACGGAAATTGATAGTAAAGATGCTACTGATGGCAAAAGAGTGGAAGGGCTGAAAGCTCAATTTGGTAAAGATAGTATAGATACCATGTATTGGACTGTAGGAGCTGGGTATCAACATGAGAATATCTACACAAGTTTGACGTATTTTGGCAGCAGAATGAATGACAAAGATATGCTTCATGATGGTGCACTTGGCGTTCAATATGATCTGTCTCCTGCATGCAGTAAGAGCAAATTTGTTCCTTACGCAGCTCTCCATTATTTTATGACTAACGAAACAGGTAAGCTGAAAGATGAGTCTGATGCTGATGTACCTTCTAACCAAGGAATTCTCCTTCTTACTGGTGTGAAGTTTTCTTTCTAACCAGCCAGTACACACCACAGTTAACTGTGGTGTATTCTTGTCTGTTAGTGTTTATTTGTCGATCAAATAAACATATGGTGTCCTCTCTCCTGTCATCCCAGTGCGTGACACACAACTGTACGAACATTGTGATTTGAGGACACTCCACCAAGAAGGATGTCATCCCAGTGCCCAGACACTGGGATCCAGCTTTCCATGCAACTTCATCAAAAGCGTTTATTCAGCATAAGATCAGCCACTTTTTATGCTCACCAAATCAGTTTGCTTACTTACAAGCAAAATTTCCTGGATTCCAGTGTCAAGCACTGGAATGACACCCTATGGTCACCGGAATGACGCTTTATGGCTACTTAGATGATGAGAAAAGAACACACTGCCCTTATTCTACTGGCCGTATAGCTACTTTCAAATTTAATCAATTAAGCAGGAGGCCCCTATGCAAACCACACTAAAAAATCATTTAGCTGGAGAATTACTTACCACCGCTACGTGCTGGAAATTAAAGCTCGCAGGTGGAGAAGTAATGGGATTCACTGACTATGATGAAGATTTAAATATTGATAATATACTCTATAAATCTTCAAGTGGATTTACAGCCAGTAGTATAATATTAAACAGCGATTTGAAAACTGATAATCTAGAAATTGAAGGGATATTAAATAGTGCTGATATTAAAGAAGAAGATGTTTTATCAGGAAAGTACGACTTTGCAAATATTGAAATATTTCTTGTGAATTATAAAGACTTGACCCAGGGAACAATGAATCTACATTCAGGAATTTTTGGTAAAGTGACATTAAGTAGTGGAAGATTTATTGTTGAAATTAGAGGGCTTTCAGCAAAGCTTGAGAGAAGCATAGCAGAATTATACTCTCCTGCATGCAGAGCACAATTTTGCGATGATAAATGTAAAGCCGATACTAAAAAATTTAGTAAAATAAGTACAATCACTAAAGTAATAGACGAAAGAAGATTTGAAGACACGAATTTAACTGAGAGTGATGAATATTATAAGCACGGAGTAGTAAAATTCTTTGGCTCAATAGCGTTTGAAGGTGTAGTAAAAGAATATAAAAATAAAGTAGTTACGTTGTTTACTTCGCCTCCATACCAAATTTTTGCTGGAGATAAATATTCAATACTCGCAGGTTGCGATAAAACATTTCCAACTTGCAGAAGCAAGTTTAACAATACTGTGAATTTTCGTGGTGAACCCTATATACCAGGTTTTTATATTGTTTAGCAGTACAATTTTCAATATTATGAATAAGCATGGAAAGGTGGCTGAGTGGTCTAAAGCACACGCTTGGAAAGCGTGCACATATGAAAATATGTCGGGGGTTCGAATCCCCCCTTTTCCGTATGTTACTTCTAGAATAGTATAAAACCCCCGGTCGCGCACACAACTGTACGAACATTGTAATATGGTACAATGTTACAACTATGCGGTGGTAATTTACGATAAATTCATGTAGCCATTTCAAATTTAGCCATACCAATGTCAGTAAATTGATTAAGCAAATAACACTTGAGTAGCAGTTCCTTCCCACGATTAATTTCAGATTTGTTCCGAAAATTAAACCCGAATGTTTGTTTCAGTCGCGAGAAAAAACTTTCTACATAAGATCTTTTTCCGTAGTTTGTTTGCCTTTTCCACCTCTTCATTCCATCTTCGCTGTATGACTTTATTAGTCTAATTGCAGCATTTCTCTCTGCCATACTTTGGATGCTCTGCTGCATTGTTTTTTTGGAGGAATTTTTGTCTTTATGCCGCATTCATCACACAATTTATAGAGTTTATGTCTGTCATATGCTCTGTCTGCATATAGTGCTTTTATGGCATGCTGAAAATTAACTCCTTTAAGTAAATCGCAAGCTCCATAGTGATCAGACCGTTACTGTATTTTGCAGCTATGGCTTTTTTGCTGTTTATATTCAACATTACATGCAATTTTCTTGTCTGTTCATAACCACGATATTTTCTGTCAGCGCTATTTTCCTTGCTGTGTGTTGTTATAAATGCTGATGCTTGTGCTATCTATGGCAATTTCGATATCTTCCATATTATTTTTATCAATTCTGCAATCATTGATCTTAATATTAAGTTTTTTTTGAAGCTTGCGAATAGCTGATAACTGCTAAATCTCTTCCTATTTGTTGCAAATATCCTTTTATAAACCCGACTGTTTGTCTTAAGCCAATTCTAAAAAGATTAACGATTATATGCACTAAAATCACAACTTTATCACTATAAATATAGTTGCCGCCCTGCATTTTTGGACTATTTTCATACCAATTTTCGATAGCTTTATCGATGTAACGAAAAATATTTCCTCTTTTTTCTAGAAATTTGTTATATTCATGGCAGTTACTAACTCTCATTTTTTGTGGCATATTTTTCCTTAAGCGGTTAAATGGCTATTTTATAATGAATTTTGTCAGTAGCCACCAGATTTTTTCAGTTGCGATGCAACAGAGCCATCCCAGTGTCAAGCACTGGGATGACAGGAAAAGAGGCTATTTGGATGACATCTTTCTTCTTGGTATAAATTACTTTTATATCTCAATGTTCGTACAGCTATGCACGTTGCCGCATAGTGGATGAGGTGTACTACCTCTAAGAGTATACATTATCTCACATAATAATATAATATTTCGTTCATAAATCAACGTTTTTAACATGCAGCAAGAACATTTCCGTTGTAATTAAGGTTCTTAAGATGTATATTAATGAATCTTGTTTTCAATAAATAATGAAAGTAATAATTGTCATGATAATGTTATTGTGTAGCAGTTACACAATGGCAAGCGAGAGAATAAGTCTAGTGGATAAAAAACTATCTCAAGGATATGTAGCTCCAGTGCTTACAGAAGATAGCGTTATTTTATCAGACAAGCACGGCGCTTTATATTCCTTTGATATTGATAACTCAAAGGCTATGAATTGGAAATTACACCTCTCACACAGAAAAAAAATTAGTAACATGAGCCTATTGCGTCACAGAGGAAACGTTTTCTTTATAGTGGATAACGTTCTACACACAATAGATGCAAAAACCGGCGAGATTCAGTGGGAAAAAGAATTGAGAGCTCCAGTAAGAGGGAAAGCAGCAGTAATAAACAATAAATTGGTAGTATTGACTATTGATAATTATCTGTACGTGTTTGATATAAAAGATGGCAGCTTCGTTTGGACTTATCAAAACGGCATCAATGAGGTTCGAGGTTTGTATTCCATATCGCCAGCAATTTCTAATGATAAAATAATAGCACCATTTTCAAATGGTGAGTTAATAGCTTTTAATGAAGACGGTAAAAAATTGTGGAGCCAAAAATTGGCTACAAACCTTTTGGATACACAGCTCACAGATGTAACTACTACACCGAGAGTGCTTGGCGATACTTTAATAGCTACAAATAATTCTTATATTTATAGCATTGACGTGAAATCAGGAAATATTTTATGGTCAAAGTCACTGCAAGTAAAAAGTGTATCAGACATTGAGTCATATTATAGTCCTCTTATTCCTGCAGAGAAACAAAAAGAAGGCGGAAGAATTTTTATAGTTACTAAAGACGATAAAATAATTGGCCTGGATATAAAAAATGGAGAAACAGTCTGGGCATCTGATTTAATAGAAAATACGCAATTGTTTGCTCCAATTATGCATGCCCATACACTGTGGGTGACAAGCAATAAAGGTTCAATGTTTGCTTTTCCGGGATCTGAAAGTGCAGGAAAGGTAGTCAAAGTACCTGGTAATGTGTTTCACACTCCAGTGTTTACTCGCAATAAGATATATGTAACAACTGAGGGAAAAGGTGTTTATTCTTTAGAAAATAGGTTTGTTTTTTATGACTGATTATGATTTAATTGTTATAGGTGGTGGCCCAGGAGGCTATAAGTGTGCTATCGCTGCTGCAAAACTTGGATTGAAAGTTGCCTGCATAGATAAAAATAGCATTTTTGGTGGTACATGCTTGCGAGTTGGATGCATACCTTCCAAAGCACTACTTCATTCTTCCTATCAGTATGCTCACACGAAAAATGATCTGTCGAAGCTTGGCATAAAAATTAAGGATGCAAGTTTCGATTTAAAAGAAATGCTAGGCTATAAGGACGCCAGAGTTCAGGAACTTGGAAAAGGTATAGAATATCTGTTTAACCTTCACAAAATCACTAAAATCAATGGGCTTGCTTCTTTTGACCAAGGTAATCTTGAAGTTTCAGTTGAAGGTAAGGTGCTGAAGACAAAAAATATAGTAATTGCAACCGGTTCTGACGTTATTTCTTTGCCAGGAATTAATATCGATGAGAAAAGTATTATTTCATCAACTGGTGCATTATCTTTAACTGAAGTACCAAAAAAACTTGTCGTAATCGGAGCCGGGGCAATAGGGCTTGAAATGTCTTCTGTATGGAGGAGGCTAGGGTCTGAAGTCACTGTAGTAGAATTTTTTGACAGAATCGCTGCAGCAATGGATGGAGAATTAAGTAAGTCTCTACTTTCTAGTCTACAAAAACAAGGAATAAAATTTTTACTTAGCACTAAAGTTGAGGAGATAAAACAAAGTAGTAATTCTTTGAGTGTGAAAGTTTGCTCTGTAAAAGATAATCAAACAAACACTATAGAGGCGGATAAGGTATTGGTGGCAGCAGGACGCAAACCATGCACTGAGAATCTTGGTATTGATGAAAAAATAGAAAAAGATAATCGCGGTTTCGTTCAAGTTAACAACAGATATGAAACTAATGTGAAAGGAATATTTGCTATTGGTGATGTGATCGGTGGAGCAATGCTTGCTCATAAAGCAGAGGAAGAAGGAGTGGCAGTTGCAGAGATAATAGCAGGACAGTCACCTCACGTTGATTATGGAATCATACCATCTGTCATTTACACTCACCCTGCGGTTTCTTCGATTGGTAAAACCGAAGAGGAACTCAAAAATGCTGGCCGTAAGTACAAAGTTGGTAAATGTCAATTTGCTGCAAACGGCAGAGCAAAAATCACTGATGATGCTGAAGGATTCGTGAAAGTGCTGACTTGTAGCAGAGCAGATACAATACTAGGTGTGCATATCATAGGAGCATACGCTGATACGCTAATCAACGAAGCAGCAGTTGCAATGGCATATAGCGCAGCAGCAGAGGATATATACAGAATTTGTCACTCTCATCCTGATATAAATGAAGCCTTTCGAGATGCGTGCATCGATGCTTTCTTTAAAAAATAATTGTGGACCTCGGTTCAATCATTGAAAAATGGTATGAGTGGCTGAGGTGCAACAGATCTTATTCACCAAACACTTTAGAGTCATACATGAGGGACTTGAAGGATCTTATAAGTTTCCTAAATACTCACATTGGTGGAGAAGTAAATGTCGGCACTTTGGAAAAATTGAGCGTACCTGAGTTAAGAAGTTGGCTTACCTCTCGTTACGCAAGAGGTGTAAACGCAAGATCCAACACTCGAGCACTCTCAGTAATCAGAAATTTCTTCAAGTACATAAAAAATAACCACAATATAGACAATGAAGCTGTATTTTCCTTATCAAGGCCAATTCAGAGAAGAACTTTGCCCAAAGCATTATCAATACCTGATATAAAAACTTTATTGAAAGAAATGAAACTATCCGATCTGGGCGAATCTTGGGTGGTAAAAAGAGAAATTGCGATTATCGTCCTGCTATATAGTACAGGCTTAAGAATCAGCGAAGCGTTGAACCTTAGGGTTAGTGATATTAACAATGAAAGTTTAATAGTAACAGGTAAGGGAGATAAACAAAGGCAGGTATTCATTCTTCCGGTAGTAAAAAAGTGTATACAAGAATATGTAAAAGCCTGTCCTTATCTTGGCACTAATAATGAAACACAATATCTTTTTTTGGGAGTAAGAGGAAAAAAATTGGGAAGAACTTATGTGGCCAATCGTTTGCAAAAAATAAGGAGAATGTTAAATTTACCAGAAATTTTATCTCCACATGCATTTCGCCATAGTTTTGCTACTCATTTGCTTCAGGAAGATATTGACATAAGATCAATACAACAACTGCTTGGTCACTCAAGCCTGGAAACTACTCAAATTTACACTCACCTCAATTATCAAGATGTTTTTAACATGTACAAAAATTTTCAGCAGGGCCTGGAGAAGAAATCAAAACTTTAACTTCGTTCTAAACCACCAAGCTGAGTGCTTTCAACATCACTAAGTATTGTGTTTGCTTTATATAAACTACAACATCCTAATAAAAAAAAAGCCAGTGCAACTGCTGTAAAGAAAGCACTTATTATCCCTGGATAATCTTCTATTACTAAACATGCAACAACAGTATATACTCCAAGCAATATAAAACATGCAGAAGCGTAGTTGCTCAGTTTTCTACCAGAAGAAATTGCTTGCGAGGATTTTTCGTTTTTATTACTACGGAGCAGTCTATTTTCTGATGAAAGCCTATCTCTTTCTTCCCTTACTTGTTTCAAATCTCTTTTTAATCGTGAAATTTCGACAGTGTCGCTTGCTCTTCCATACACAATTCTATTAAGTCGAGTTACTTCACTATTTAGATCATTGATTTTTGTTTTTTGAGCCGATTTTTCCTGCCTTAAATCTTCTTCTAACTGTGAAATTTTGTTAATGCCTCTCGTTCTTTCGCGTACGACCCTATCCAGCTCTCGTTCTTTTTCTATGAGTTGAGCTTTCGTTCTTTCAAGTTCACCTTTAAGTTCTTGTATAACTTGCTCAGAACCTACCGGTATATCATTCGTACTTGCCAAAGGTTGTAATGTATTTGCAGGAAATTTTTCATTTAGATAATTTGTAATAGATTCGATTGGATTATTAACACCCCTCAATGCAGCAGTAACAATTGCATGACTCATGAAGCAATTATCTTCTACTAATTTTTTTACATCATCTAAATCTTTTTTATTAATAGTAGCGGTTAATCGCTCTGTAATGGCTTGTTCAATTATTTGCTTCACCCACGAATTTTGCTCTATAGCTTGTATTGGCTTTATTTGACTAAAATCTAGCTCTTTATGTTTTAAAAGTTTTGTCAATACTTCTTTGTTATCTGATGTTATTCCTTGTAAACATGATTGAATAATTAAGCTAAGCGGCGTTTCTATTTCTTCATTTCGGCTTCTTTTCCAGCAATTAGGGTTAAACTCTTGATTTAATGGTCTTTTCGCTTGGTAAATGTTTCTGCTAGAAAGAGCACCTAACAACTCGTTTGCTTTTTGTGCTTTTTTAAATTCTAATTTTATTACGCGCTCAAATCCTCTTGCAATACAATCTTCAGGGCTTTTATATTCATAATTTTTGATATCAGTTTTTATATCTGGGTGCGTGAGCAATATTTTTACCACATCTTTAGCCCCAACTTGACAAGCAATATGTAAAGCTGTGTCTTTGCGCATATTAGATGTTGTTATAAATTCTGATATTTCACTTTGTGTACTAGGATCATATCTCGTCCGTGTTGTAGACACAGATTGCTTACTCTGAGCATTAATATTGATACTTCTGTTTTGTATAAGCAATTTAGCCATTTTCTCTAACGTAGCCTGTCCATCACCGCTGACAGCGCAGACATTGACAATAGACATCAAAGGTGTCATGCCCTCCTTATCAAACGCATTAAGGAGAGTAGACCAGTGGAACTTCCCCACCAGTCTCTCGCAAAACTGTACGTAAACCTCTTGATTTATACAGCTTCCATTATTCAGCCTTTTGGCCTAACCCTAGTGTCCAGTGATAGAAAATATCCGGAGACCTCTTTCTCACCTTTCCTAGAAATTGTCTTGCTAGTCTTCCGTGACTCCTGAGTCTCTTATATTTCCTTTTCACCCACTTTTCTAGATGCCGCTCTATATTCTTTAGAGATTTGTATACTTCAGTTCTGTAAAATTTGCCATAGTACTGATACCAGCCTCTGACTATTGGATTTACTTTTCCTGACATCTCCTCTAATGTTATATGCGTATTTCGTAGCATTTTCCATGACCTTATGGTTGTAGTAATCTTTTTCTTGGCCTTGTTGCTAATTGCTGGGAGAAATGAGACAAAATATTTCCCTATTTTATTTCTTGCTAACCTGGGTCTGAATGTGTAACCCAGAAAATCAAAACTTTGTTTAGGAAATCCACCACTCCTATTGTCATCCTTACAGTACACTATCTGTGTCTTTTCAGGATGTAATTTCAACTTATACTCAGCCAATCTTTCTTCGATCATTACTTTCACAAACTCTGCCTGTTTCTCTGTTCTGCAGTGCACTATCGCATCATCCACATACCTCTCAAATGGTACCGTCGGGTAGTTCTTTTTCATCCATATATCAAACACATGATGCATGAATATATTAGAGATGATTGGGCTAACTGAACCTCCTTGCGGAACTCCTTTATCCCTAACTACCTTACTGCCATCTGCTTGCTGAATGGGGGCTTTCATCCACCTCTCAACATACAGTATGACCCATTTGCAGTCTGTGTGCTTTTTGATAGCTTGCAATGCCAAGCCGTGGTCCAAATTGTCGAAAAATCCAGATATATCAAGATCTATCGTCCAATCGTACCTCCAGCATCTTTTACGAGCTGTATCTACCGCATCCAGTGCAGACTTATTTGGTCTATAACCATATGAATCCTCATGAAATTTTGGTTCTACCAGCGGCTCTAGATACATAGCAGCAGCCGTTTGCCCTATCCTGTCGAATACTGAAGGAACACATAAAATTCTTTGCCCTCCTGTATCTTTTGGTATCGCAACAGCTTTTACCGGCTCTGGAAAATAACTTCCGGATGACATCCTATTCCATAGTTTGTACAGATTATCTTTTAGATTTTCTTCAACCTTTGTTATCGAAACCTCATCCACACCAGCAGCACCTTTATTTTTCGATACTTGTTTATAAGCTCTCCAAATAAGTTGCTTTGATATATCAAAAGACTTTGTTTTACTCATTAACTCCTCCCTTTCGGTTGATAAATCATTAAAACTAAATAACTCAGCCCCTTCTCTCGATTTCCATTACAGAAACTTCTTCACTACTACGAGCTGATCCGCCCCTGTTTTTCGCATCGGTACTCTCATCCTTAGAGTTTAGCTCCTTGGATTTCTCCCTTATCATCGAAACGACAGGTTCCCGTAGTTCCACACAATAGCCTGAAATGGATTCATGCCACCTTTATGCCGGACGCCATCTATCCAGTAAACAAGCTCCCGATAGATTTATCCCAGGTTACAAACGACCCCCTGGTTTTGACGTCATTTAAAAGGTTTCGACACTTCATCAGTGGTTCACTTTCGTTCATCTCTCTATTCCTTACATGACATATAATTATGCCTTTTCCATAACGCTCACTACCTTGGCTCTTTACCAAAGCAGCTTATGGTTGTTTGAAGCCTGCTCTTGTAAACCGGCTCCGAGGGACCTACCCTCATCTACTGTGCAGCTTTTGCACTTAGTTTGCTCTTACTTGAACATTCTTTGTATCTCTACGGCACACCATCCGCACCTTCTTTCAGAGCTTGTTTAAAAGCTTCCGGGTTTTCGTTATCAATAGCCTTAAATAACTTTTGTGTTGGTTCATCGAGCTGTCTTGAAGTTGTCTGATTATATCTATAACCATTAGTATTTATCCCATCCCCTCCATAAAGCATATTAAACCTACCTAATAATTTACTAATATAATTATGAAAAAGAAAAGGAAAATTGCAAGCGATTTATTCAAAATCCTAGAATTAACTACGACTCTAAAAACTTTTCTGCATCAAGCGCAGCCATGCATCCTGTTCCTGCTGCAACTACTGCCTGACGATATACCTTATCTTGAACATCACCTGCAGCAAACACTCCTGCCCTACTAGTTAAAGTTGTTCCAGGTTTTGTAATGATGTAACCCTGCTCATCCATTTCAACAAAGCCTTTAAAAATACCCGTATTTGGTGCATGCCCGATTGCAATGAACACTCCATCCACTTTTAATTCTTGGGTTTTATCGATCTCTGCTGATTTAATCGCAATACCAGCAACCCTTTTTGGATTTTCTTCTCCAAGAATCTGCTCTACGGTATGGTTCCACATTACTTTTATTTTATCATTTTTAAAGAGCCTATCTTGCATTACTTTTTCCGCTCTTAATTTATCACGCCTGTGTATTAATATCACTTCTTTGGCAAATCGAGTTAAAAATATTGCTTCTTCAACAGCAGTGTTTCCACCACCAATCACAGCTACAACTTTATTCCTAAAAAATGCACCATCGCAAGTCGCACAAGCTGAAACCCCATAACCCTGAAATTTCTTTTCACTTTCTAAACCAAGCCACTTCGCTTGCGCACCAGATGCAATGATAATTGCATCTGAATAGTAGTCATTGATATTACCAGAAGATCTAAATCTATACTCATTAAAGTCCTCAAGTTGTTCAACGCTTTTTATCTCATCATCTATTATTTTTGCTCCAACCTTTTCTGCATGAAACCTCATTTGCTCCATTAGTTCTGGACCCTGTATTGAAACAAAACCAGGATAGTTTTCAACATCTGTAGTAATTGTAAGCTGACCACCAGGCTGCATTCCCGTTACTACAATTGGCTCTAAGTTTGCACGTGCTGCATATATAGCGGCAGCATAACCCGCTGCCCCAGATCCAATAATAAGAACTTTTGTACTAAATTTATAATTCTTCACTGTATGAGTTTAGATAATCAGCTACTCCTTCATCGCTTGCCTGCATTGCTGGCTTACCTTTCTTCCACCCTGCTGGACATACTTCACCATGCTCCTCATTATGTTTAATTGCATCAACGATTCTAACGAATTCATCGATATTACGCCCTAAAGGCAAATCATTTATCGATTGATGACGTACAATAAATTTATCATCAATAACGAAAGTTGCTCTCAGCGCAATTGAGTCATCATATAAGACCCCATAGTCTCTTGATATAGACTTTTTGATATCAGACACTAAAGTGTAGCTAATCTCTCCAATACCACCATCATTAACTGGAGTGTTTCGCCATTTATAATGTGAAAATTTTGAATCTACACTTATTCCTATCACTTCAACACCACGCTTTGCAAACTCATTTATTCTATTATTGAGCGATATCAATTCAGTTGGGCAAACAAAAGTAAAATCAAGTGGATAGAAAAAAAGGACAGCATACTTATTTTTTATGCGCTTACTCAGACAGAAATCATCAACAATTTCTCCTTCAGAGAGAACAGATGAAGCAGTAAAATCGATAGCAGATTTTGTTACAAGATTCATAATTAACCTATTCTTTTAAAATAACTTTAATTTTACATCTTGATAAACTTATATGCAAGTTTTCTTTGGTTTTAGTCCTATAAAAACTTCCTAAAATAGCTCTTCTTTTTTACCGATAAGATACAATCCAGGTTGGAATACTGAGTTGGTGAGTATAAAATTCTACGTCATGCCACCGCGAACCGTCATACCGCCACGGTATCTCAGCCGCTCACAAGTAGCGGGATGACGAGCTTATCGTCATGCCACCGCGAACCGTCATACCGCCACGAACCGTCATACCGCGATTCATTCGCGGTATCTCTAGATCCCGCTAACAAGTAGCGGGATGACGGTTGTCGTTTAGCTATAAATGTTAAAAAATTTGCCAAACGAAAAAAAAGGCAAAAGAAGCCCCGTGGTTGGCTAATTACTTACATTATACTTTCAAGTATGGCGTTTTTTTATTCTAAACGTTTAATAACCGCGATTCAGTTGCTTTTAAGCCGCAACTAATCTAAATTATAAACATTAAGAAATTTACTAAACAGAAAAAAAGGCAAAAGAAACCCTAGGGTAGCTAGTTATTCACTATCCATTTTTTAAGTTGGCGTTTTTTTATGTTTTAAATGCTTTATAAGCGCATTTTAGCTTATATTAGGTAAAAACCTAGAAGTTTTATAAAGACATAAGGTGCACATAGTGCAAAAAATTAAACATGAGACGCCAGATACGTGAGTTTTTTTGTCATTTAATCTGTACAGAGAAGATAAATAAATAGCTTCAGTTTTATGATAAGGGAGTTGGCGGAGTTTGTCAAGTAAGTTTTTCGCTTCTGCGGGCTACTTGAATAACGGCTACAATGTTCATACAGCTATGTACATAGCTGGAACCCAAAAAAAGAACCAAGTAGCCAAGCTACTTGGATGACAGAAGGTAATATAAGAAGTCTATTGGCTCTCGTATACCTTAGTGAAACTTAACAAGTTTATCTATAGTTTTAGTGATGATTCTTGGAGTATCCGGAGAAACTGCTGAGCTCAGCCTATTTAGTCGCTCTATAGCAAACTCGCTGTTCTCATTTGTTATGAAATCACATAAAATATTTTCTATATCCTTAGTAACACTTTCATGCTTCCTCAGAGGATGATTATGTGGATACCTATTGATGGTTCTGATGCTAGAATACTCAACAAAAGCTTGATCCTTAAAAGCAAGTTGTCTCAATTTCTCTTTGAATTTTCCTTCTTCCTCTTTTGCTAAAAGGCGAGACTTTATCAGTGATTTTATAATCAAATTTATAGCTTGATGCATTTCAGAATGCACTATAACTTTAATGGTATTTTCTTCTACTATACAATCATAAATACTTTTTTCGCTCTTTAGTGACTCTATAAGCGTTCTGCTATTTTGTGAATTCAATTCCAAATTCTCTTCACTCATAGGAGTTATTATGAAGGTGTTCTTACTCACTCTGATGTTAAATTGTGGAGAGCCTTCAGAAAAGGAAAATGCTACATCCTTAAATTCAAGTGCATGATTGTATGCAGCAAAAAGGGTGTGTGCTATAACACTGCTGGGCACCTTCATTCCATGTTTACTCAGGTGGTTCAATACATTTTCAACCTCATGATATGTAAAGTCTGTATCTTTTAGCAATTCAACAACTTCTATGCCGTTGTGTTGTTTATACTCTATTCTCACTTCTTCTGTAAAAAGTGTTTTAGCTGCTATATGTTTATCAAGCACTGTGAAAATCTTGATGAAATTCTCTAAATCTTGTTTGTTAACTAATTCGATACTAATTAAGTTTCTGCTAATAATTGAAATATTTTTTGTCATTTTTTCCCACTAAAAAAACTCACTGAATGAATTGTATTTTTAATTCATTAAGAATTGTTTAAAGTGAGCATACTAGTTTTCATTTACGTATTACACGACAAAACAAGATAAAAAGTTACATAAAATCATCATGTGGTATAACACACTCTCCACATTCATCATTGCTGTTTGTGTAGGTTGTGACATCAGTGTGATTGTCATTATTATTTAGCATATCATCCAACTTTCCTTCTTTTTCAAGATCCATCAATTTGTCACACCCCCCAATGTGCTTATCGTTGATAAAAATCTGTGGAACTGTTCTAACGTTATACTTTGATTTTATGTCGTTAAATAGATCTGAGTTTTTGAGCACATCAATTTCTTCATACTTCACACCTTTTTTATCTAGTAAATCCTTTGCCCTTATGCAGTATGGACAGCCCTTCTTTACATATATCACAACATTTTTCACAATTTATCTCCGTAGCTTACTAAAATATAGTTATTATATATAAGAAACATGTAAAAACATCAAATTGTATGAAAATTATTTATAATTGTGAGCAAGGAATAGAAAATAATATAGCACTAACCTTCGGAAATTTCGATGGCATTCATTTAGGACACGAGTTTGCAATTTCTACTCTAAAGAAGGTAGCACAAGAAAGAGGATTACCCTCTGCAGTTTTAACTTTTGAGCCTCACCCATCAACTGTTTTATTTGGTAGAAACAATTTTAGGTTAATAGACCAAGAACAAAAAAAGGAACTAATCAGCAGCTATGGTATAGATTACTTATATATTATTAATTTTAATAGAGGTTTTTCTGAGGTTAGCTGCGATGACTTTATCAGTGAGATTTTAATAGATAAATATGGCGCTAAACACATAATTGTCGGAGAAAATTGCACTTTTGGTCATAAACGATTGGGTAATATATTAACTCTAGAGAAATATTCTGAAATATATGGATACTCTTTGACTAAATTAGAGCCATTAACAATTGACGGCAAAATTTGCTCTTCTTCTTCAATAAGGGAGTATGTACAAAGGGGCGAAATAGAAATTGCTAATAAATTGCTCGGCAGGCCTTATCAAGTTTCTGGTGTTGTGACAAAAGGTGCATGTAGAGGTAGAGAAATAGGATTTCCAACCATAAATATTCCTATAGAAGATTGCATGATAAAACCTAAGTTTGGCACATATTACGCTAGAGTGACTTTTCCTGATAGTAATCCAAATTGGTTATATGGAGTAGTCAATATTGGTATGAGACCTACTTTTAAGGATCTGAAAAAGCCTATAATAGAAATGCACATATTCGATTTTGATGAAGACGTATATAGTCATAAAGTCAATATACAACTTTTAAAATTCATAAGGTCAGAAAAAAAATTCCATAGTATTGAGGAGTTAACAAAACAGATAAATTATGATATACTTAAAGTTTATAGGTTAAAGGCAAATTTATGAAAAAGTTATGCTTAGTTGTTATATTAATTATAGTATTGATTGACCAAACGAGCAAATTGTACATAAACTCATTGATTGATGAAGGAGAATCAATTGAGATCGCTAGTTTTATAAAACTAGTTGAAGTTTGGAATTCAGGTATTAGTTTTGGAATGTGTAGCGCTTTACCACATGGCGGTTTCTTTTTTTCAGCATTTTCAATACTAATAATTGGTATACTTGCATATTTGATATACAAGTCTGACGATCAGTCAACTTACCTTGGTTTTTCTCTGATGATTGGTGGAGCAATCGGAAACGTAGTTGATAGGATCTATTGGGGAGCTGTATATGATTTCATATATTTTCATATTGATGATTGGTATTGGCCAGCCTTTAATTTAGCAGATTTATCTATAGTTTGTGGAATGTTTACATTGTTATATAAGTGGTATATATACGATATGCTTATTTCTAAACAAAATGAGGAATAAAATAATTGTTTTTATATTAGGTCGAAATAATGCTTCATAAGTTTTTTAGTTTTCTTATACTACCTGTACTTTTTTTTACTTACCCAATTTCTTCGAATGCTTTAAACATAGAGCACAACATAAAATATACTAAACTCAGTAACGGACTAGATGTTTATGTTGTTTCTAATCATCGGATTCCAGCCGTTTTACATGCAGTAATATACAAAGTTGGGGGAATGGATGATCCAATCGGCAAAGCAGGATTGGCTCACTACTTTGAACATTTAATGTTTGAAACTACAGGGAAGTTCACAGATATAGAAGCCACTATGAGTAGCATTGGGGCTCAATTTAACGCATTTACCACTAAAGAATATACCTGTTATTTTGAGTTGATCCCCAAAAAAGATTTACCACTTGCAATGGAAGTTGAAGCAGATAGAATGGGCAGCTTTAATGTTACTCAAGACAAAATAGATAGAGAAAAAAACATCGTATTAGAAGAAAGAAAGATGAGATTTGATAACCAACCTCATAACTTGTTATGGGAAGAAATGGATAGTGCATTTTACCGTACTGGCTATGGTAGGTCTGTTATCGGCTGGGAGAGCGATATCAAAACTTACAATTTGGATGACATAACGAGGTTTCATGATAACTATTATCACTCCGGCAATGCAATATTACTGATTGTGGGTGATGTGGAACTTGATGAAGTAGTGAAATTAGCAGAAGAAAAATATGGCGAAATTAAAGCTAAGCCTGTAATGAGAAATTACCCAAATCAGGATCCAGTGCATAATGCAGGTCTATCGGTGACCTTAGAGAGCACTGAAGTAAAAGAATCAGTTTTATATTTTCGTTATCGTGTTCCCTTATTTGATCACATAAATGAAGCCTCTGCTGCTCATTTAGCGGTTGACATTTTAGGTGGCGGCAAATCCAGCAAACTGTATAAAGATTTGGTTTTAGATAAAGATGTGGCAGTATCAGTGTTTGCTTATTATAATAGCCTAGCTTTTAGTGATGGCTACATTGATATTATGATAATTCCAAAAAGTGGCGCTAATTTAGATATTGTTGAAAGAGAGTTAGATAATGCTATTAATGGCTTCGTATCTAAAGGGGTGACGAGCGAGGAATTACAAAGCTCAAAATATAGGTATAAGGCAGCACAGTTTGATAATCTATCTGACTTAACTCATATAGCGATGTTCTATGTGCCACACCTTGCACTTGGTATTCCACTTGATGAAATAGATATTTCATATAGCAAGATTAATGATGTCAATCTAGAGGATGTAAATAATAAAATCCGTGCTATTTTTTCTGCTAATAAGTTAATTGGTCGTTTATTACCAAAAGGAGATAATAATGAGAATAAGTAAAATTATATTTCTATTTTTTTTCTGTCTAGGCTTTAATTTACAAGCAAGTGGTAACCTAAATATAGAGGAGGTCACTACCCGTAAAGGATTTAAGTTTTTATTTGTAGAAAATCATGATTTGCCAAAAGTTTCACTAAATATATCGTTCAAGGATGCAGGTTATGTGTATGAGAATAAGGAAAAACAGGGGCTTGCTTGGTTTACTTCTCTTGTAATCCAAGAAGGGGCAGGAAAAAATGATGCCAAAGATTTTGCGAAAAAGCTTGAAGATAAAGGGATTAGTTTAAATTTTATTGCTGATTTAGAAGCATTTAGGGTTTCATTAAATACTTTGTCTGACAATCTAGAGGAAGCAATTTCATTACTGAGCGATACTATAATGCGTCCTAAAGTTGACCCTGAAGGGTTGAATAGAGTTTTCGAGAAAGCCAAAGTTGATTTTAATAATCTTGAAAAAAATCCTTATTTTGTTGCTGGAAAAGAATTAGATACGTTATTGTTTAAAAAACATCCTTACTCAAAAAGTGTGTACGGTACTCTTGATACTATAATGAGCATTACTAGAGACGATGTTTTAACATACATAAAGCGTAATTTTGCTAAAGATAACATAGTTATCAGTGTTGCTGGTTGTACAAAAAAAGAAGAAATTATTACGCTATTAGATAAATATTTATCTAAATTGCCGTCAAAAAGATCAAAAGTTAGAAAAATACCTGTAAAAAATAATTTTGGTTCTGCAGAAAGTAAGAATATTTTTATGGATATACCACAGAGTGTGATACTTTTTGCTCAAAAAGGTATAGCTTATGAAGATCCTAATTATTATAACGCTGGTGTCTTAATTGATGCACTTGGTGGCATGAGGCTGAATTCAATATTAATGACAGAACTGAGGCAAAACTTGGGTATTACTTATGGTGTTTATGCAAGTATTATTTCCAATAAACATGGAAATATTATATCTGGATTTATAAGTACTGATAGTTCTACTGCTGGCAAAGCTATATCAGCAGTAAAAGATACATTTAGCAGAATAAAAAAGCAAGGAATTGACGAACAATTGTTCAAGGATGCAAAAATTGGCTTGGTAAATAATCTTGTCCTTTTCCTGTCCAATAACACAAATACAGCAACGCTGCTAGATAATATGCAGATAAATGATCGTGATGTTAACCGTATAAATAATTATGCGAATATCATTAATGATGTTAAATTAGAGGAAGTAAACGAACTGGCAAGTTCTTTACTGGAACCTGAAAATTTATTTTTTGTTGAAGTTGGAAAAAACGCTCAAGGTCAATAATTATTACAGTCATATATCTTCTGCTATTGACCTTACTGCTTCTACATAACACTTATGCTCCTCAGCTAGAATGCGTTCTGAGAGGCTTTGAATATCATCAGCTGGTAACACTGGTACAACAACTTGAGCAATTATGGCTCCAGCATCAACTTCAGGAGTGACATAATGTACAGTACAACCTGTAATTTTTACACCTGCTTTTAGAGCTTGCTCTTGAGCGTTTAGGCCTTTAAAAGACGGAAGTAAAGAGGGATGAATATTTATCACCTTGTTATGCCATTTACTCAGAAAATCAGCTTTGAGAATTCTCATAAACCCTGCAAGGCAAATTAAATCAACCTTATGTTGAACAAGTATTTCGTGAATTTTACCAGCATCAAGCGGTTTATCTTTAACAATAAACGCTGAGATTCCTGCTTGCTCTGCTATTTTCAGACCAGCAGCTTCGCTATTATTTGTGATAACACATGCAACTTCTGCGGAAAAATTCTGATCTTGACATGCTTCTATTAAGGCCTGCATATTCGACCCCCTACCTGAAATTAGTATTCCGAGTTTTATCTTTTTCATTATAGCACAGTTAGTTTAGAATTTAGTTAATACTAACAAAACAGCTCAAAAGGAAAACTTATTTTATAGCAAAGAAGGCAGACTAAACTCTTTATATAAGTGGACCTCTAATTTTGGACCTCACTGGACAACACAAAATAACGAATAGCCCCATGTACCCAGCTAAAACTAGCTTTAATGCTTAGATATTGTGCTATTTTTGTATAATATACTACTATAAGTATATATTTTTGTAATCGCGTTATTATTTATTTAACAAAGTATTAGTATAATTTATTACACTGGATTAAATGGAGAAAGTTCAATGAGTAAATTACCGAACAATGCAAAAATAGGTAAATCTCAGGTTACTCAGTGGGAGGTAATAAAAAATTGTGAATATGCTGATAATTGCTTGTCAAAAATAGTAACTTTGTACGTTATTAGAATAACTCAGCTATCAGATTTTTATACGAGTGACGAACCTGAAATTAACACTGTTTTAGCAAGAATAAGCGTGACAAGTGAAAATGTATTTTTAAACAAGGCTACTACTATTGAAGTTATGGAAGGTATTTTTCCGTATAAATTCAACAGCAAGAAGAGAAATAACGTATTAAGGTTAGAAGATTTGTATAATTATTTATGTTCTATTGTTAACAATAGCCTTCCAAAAGAAATGCTTGAAAGTCTTGTAAGGGAATATAAGGATGCTGTTAACTTATTTAAAGCAATTACTTAACTGAACGTAGTATTTTTAAGATTTTATTTTCTATTTCAGAAATGCCGCTTTCAAGATCTTTATCTATCAAATACATGGTAGAGAAATATGTTTTCTGCTTACTTTCAACATTGATAGTTAAAGTTCCGGGAGTGATTGTGACTGAATTGGCAAATAACGCAATGCTTTCATCATTATGCCCTTTGCATTTTCTTAGAATAATGATTGGCTCAAGCTTAGATTTGAGTTGTAGCACCTTTTTTGTTACATAAACACTTGATAAAATGATTTGGTACATTAACCATGGTATATAACTTACTAACTTATAAAACGACAGTCTACTCGTACTATTTAAAATCTGGCTAAGAGCTCTTTCAGCGTTTATCAACCTTCTAAAGATAAACGATGTGAATATAGAGGAAAACACTCCACAAAAAATAAAAAACGGCTCAAAATAACCAGACAATACAGTCCATAGAACAAATAAAATTATAAATGACAGAGAAAAAAACTTGATTTCCTTCCTAAAGTTGAGGTTTTTCATAGTCTGTAATATAACTTAAATGACTCTTTAAGGAAAGATAATAACGAATATTTAGGTTCTTGACTTCTATGTTAAAAGATATAACAACTAAGTTATGTATTTTAAGTGAGGAAGTTATGAAATATGACAAATTTATGGAAATATTAAAAAAAATAAATGACCTTTCAGATTTGAGCAAGGACAATATAGTTGAAAAAATAAAAGCTAAGTTACAAGAAGAAGATCCAGATTTATGTCAAGAGTGGGAAAAGAGTAAACCTGACAACGATAGTGGATCTGGCATAAATTACATATTTACTATATCTCGTGGTCAAAATTCTAAGGAAGTCAAATTGTTACATCTTGCTTCTTATTGGAACTGTGCAAATGTAGCAAAAGCTCTGATTGAAAACGGGGCAGATATTAATGCAGAACATGATAATAAAATTACTCCTTTACATATTGCTGCTCACTATGGCCACGAAGATGTAGTAACCATTCTAACTGGAAAAGGAGCAATTGTTGATGCAAAAAATGGTGATGGATGGACTTCTTTACATTTTGCTGTTGAAAAGAACCACGAAAATGTAGTAAACACTCTAATTGGAAAAGGAGCAAATGTTAATGCAGAAAATGATAAAGGATGGGCTCCTTTACATCTTGCTATTACAAATGGCCACAAAGAGATAGTACAAGTTCTATCAAAAGCAGAAGGAATCAACGTTGATGCAAAAAATAGTGATGGGTGGACTCCTTTACATCTTGCTGCTGCAAATGGCCGCGAAGATATAGTAGAAACTCTAATTGAAAAAGGAGCAGATGTTAATGCGAAAGATCATTATAAATGGACTCCTTTAACATTTGCTTCTCAAAAAGGCCATGAAGTGGTAAAAGGAGCTCTATTAAAGGCACAAGAGAACATCAAAGCTTTGCATTCAGCTGTTAAACATAATAATGAGGAGGAGGTGAAAAACCTATTAAATAAAGGAGTAAACGTTAATGCAAAAGATGATGATGGATGTACTCCTTTACATCTTGCTGCCAGAGAGGGCTGCGAAGATGTAGTAAAAACTCTCATTGCAAAAGGAGCAAATGTTAATGCAGAAGGTATTGTGGACGAGACTCCTTTACATCTTGCAGCCAGAGGGGGCCATAAAGATGTAGTAGACATTCTAATCGCAAAAGGAGCAACGGTTAATGCACAAAATAATAAAAGATATACTCCTTTACATATTGCTGCTGAAAAGAACCACATAGAAGTAGTAAAAATTCTAGTTGAGAAAGCAGATGTTAATGCAGAAGGTATTGAGGACAAGACTCCTTTACATCTTGCTGCTGCAAAGGGCCATAAGGATGTAGTAGAAACTCTAATTGCAAACAAAGTAAATGTTAATGCAGAAGATGATGATAGATGTACACCTTTACATCTTGCTGCTGAAGGGAACCACATAGAGGTAGTAAAAATTCTAGTTGAGAAAGCAGATGTTAATATAAAGGATGCTGATAGATGGACTCCTTTGCATGTTGCTGCTGCAAATGGCCACGAAGATGTAGTAAAAACTCTAATCGCAAAAGGAGCAAAGGTTAAGGCAAAAAATGGTGATAGACGTACTCCTTTACATCTTGCTGCTAAAAATGGCCACGAAGGTATAGTAAAAGTTCTGCTAGAAGCTGGAGCAGACCCTTCATTAAAAGATGTTGATGGAAAAACGCCAAGAGACCTCACTAAAGATCAAGGTATAATTCAGCTTTTAGAGGAAGCGGAAAAAAAGCAAACGTTAAAAAATGAGAATAAAAAAACGCCAAAGGATCTTACTGAAAATAAAGATGTAATGCAGCTTCCAGAGAAAAAGGAAGAAAAACAAATTGGAAAAAATGCAATTGTGAAAGAAAAAGAACAATCTGCAAAAAATGCAATTGTAAAAGGTGTTATTGTGTGTTTTGTAACTGCAGTGATAGTTGGTGTTGCACTTGCATTTGCTACTGCCCTATCTGTACCAGCAATAATTGGACTAGCTGCAGGATCTGCGCTCATAGTTGGTGCTGGTCAATATATAATGTCAAAGCCTAAACCTGAAATGAAAGAAGTAAAGGAACCTGTGCCTAGAGAGACAGAAAAAGCACTTACTTGATTTTTGTTATCCTGTTGCTATCAGACTAGCCTGGCACCTTATATTTATTGGGATAACTGTTTTATTATGAATTAAGTCAAAAACTCTGTAATATATTGAAGCTTAAAGATATCTTTAGATATGGAAGTTATTGCAGAAAATAGGAAAGCAAGGTTTGAATATTTCATCTTAGAAGAATTTGAAGCGGGTATGGTCTTATTAAGCAGTGAAGTTAAATCGCTAAGAGAAAGAAAAGTAAATATTTCCGACGCCTACGTTGTTGAAAAGAATAGCGAAGTATGGCTGCACAATATGCATATTGCAGAATATAAAGCTGCGAACCGAAAAAATCATAAACCAAAAAGGGAACGTAAATTACTCTTGCATAAAAAGGAGATAAATAAACTAATTGGTCAAATCAAGACTGCTGGGATAACTGTTGTGCCGCTTTCGGTCTATTTTAACGATAAAGGATTTGCAAAAACTAAAATTGCCATTGTAAAAGGAAAAAAACTCTACGATAAGAGAGCAACCATAAAACAGAGAGAGTGGGATCGTGAAAAAAGTAGATTGTCTAAGAATAATTTATAGCAAAATATGTCTTTAAATCCAGTAATTTTCAGCATCGGTCCTGTTTCTATATATTGGTATTCCTTAGCCTACGTTTTGGGTATAGTGTTTGCATATTGGTATTTACATAAGCTAGATGACCAAAAAATATTTACTAAGAATTTTTACGATTCGTTATTAACAGCCACTATTGTAGGTATTATCCTTGGAGGTAGACTTGGCTACGTATTGATATATGATCCAGTTCTTTATATAAGCAACCCTATTGAGATATTGAAGACCTGGGAAGGAGGGATGTCATTTCATGGTGGTGCTATAGGAGTTTTGCTTGCAGTAATAATTTCGTGTAAAAGACATAATATCCCTACATTTTATGCACTGGACCTAGTTTCTTGCGGAGTTCCCATAGGTTTATTTTTAGGTCGCATAGGCAATTTTATAAACGGAGAGTTATTTGGCAGAGTTACAACTATGCCATGGGGTATGGTATTTCCAGAGAGTGGTGATAATTTGCTGCATCATCCAAGCCAGCTTTATGAGGCACTTTTTGAAGGACTGCTACTTTTTGCAGTTGCAAATTCACTGTTTTTCTTAACTAGAATAAGACTGTATCACGGTGCGTTAACTGGTATTGCAGTTATGTGGTATGGAATAGCACGTTTTTTCGTTGAGTTTTTTCGCGAACCAGACTATCAAATTGGCTATTTGTGGCTTGATTTAACTATGGGGCAGTTGCTTTCTATACCTATGGTTTTGCTAGGAATGCTTGTATATCTAGGCGCATTAAATTTAAAATTTAATACGAAATCTGTCACATAGAGAAAAGGTAAGTTCAATAGAAAAATGTAGCCAGAAGCCCCACATTATGCACAATTGTACGAATTTTCTGCGTTGCAGTAGAATGAATCGGTGGGCTTTGTTGCATCGCTAGCTATGATGGATTAAAGATAAAAAAGGTGGAGAATATCAGTAGCTTATTATTCTGGTATTTATAACAAGAACGGTCAGTGAATACCTAAATTTGAGTAAAAGAAATTTCACTACCACTCACTAATCTGGCTAAAATTCAAGAATTTCAATGCTTTAGCTATTTTCAATAGAATTAAATTTATTAATATAAATAACAAATTACTATTCTTAAATTTGATCAGATTGATTGCAAAAAAACAAGATTTTCAATAAGTTGCTTATAATCCTAATTATAGTTAGCCTTTCATAAGTAGCGATGCAACAAAGCCATCCCAGTGTCAGCTACTTTCATGACACCATTTGCTGTGCAGTTTACCTTCAAAAATGAATGTTCGTACAGCTATGGAATGAATCGCGGTATGACGTAGCTTCGCTATAGGCAATGAAGGAAATATTAACTATACTTCTTTTTACCATTGTTTATATTTCCTATTCACATATATTAATATTTTACTCACTTAAAGTAAGCTAACTACCGTTATTAATATTTTTGTAATAAAAATTGTATATGGTGCATGTAATCAAATTAAGAGGAAGATTGTGGAAATTACGCCATCAATAAAAAAAGAATTGAAGCAAAGTACTCTATATGTTTGCCTAGAAAAATGCAAAAGTGCATTTTGGTTTATCTTTTGGTTTAGTGCGGGAATCAATTTATTAATGTTATTCCTACCACTTTATACCTCTCAAGTGCTTGATCGGGTGATATCGAGCGAAAGTGTATCAACACTAACTATGCTGACAATTATCACTTTATCTGCATTTGCATGTTCTGCAATGCTTGAAACTTGTCGATATTTAGCCATGGCAAAAATAGGTGATTGGATCGATAAAACTGCAACACCAGATCTGATAGTAAGGTCAATCAGGCTAACGTCAGTGCAGAGCTCAACTTCAAGTGGTGAAGCAATACGAGATCTCGGAGTGATAAAAAATTTCATTACAGGAAATGGTATATTCTCACTGTTTGATACTCCATGGTCGTTAATTTACCTTGTTGTGATTTTCATGATACATACCTCCACGGGGTTTATAGCTATTACTGGAATTATTATATTAGTCTCTATGGCAATATGGAATGAACTTGCCACTAAACGAATATTACAAGAAACCAACGAAGAAACTATACGGAATATCAATGCTATAGATGTTGCAACAAGAAATGCAGAAGTGGTTGAAGCTATGGGCATGTCAGAATTCATAGTCTCTGATTGGTGTAAACGAAATGATCAGAACCGAGCAATGCAAATTAAAGCACAAAATCGCTCTAATGTAATTACTGGAATCACTAAATTTTTGCGCTCAACTCTGCAAATATCAGTAATTGGAACAGGTGCATTACTTGCAATCACAGCTCATAAGACTGCCGGTAGCATCATCGCTGCTTCAATTTTAATGGGTAGAGTATTAGCACCATTTGACGCTGCGGTTCATACTTGGAAGTTTTTAAATCAGGCTAGAATGTCATATGGAAGGCTACAAAGACTTATATTAACATCGCCAAAAAGAGAGCAAACGATGGCTCTACCAGAACCTGAAGGAAAATTGGAATTTGATAGAGTATTTTTTACTCCTTATGGAAGCAATAAGCCGACAGTAAAAGGAATATCATTCATTATAGATCCTGGAGATGTAGTTGGTGTTATTGGTGCAAGTGCTTCTGGTAAATCCACTATCGCAAAATTAACTGTTGGTGTATGGAAGCCAATATCTGGTGTAGTCAGACTAGATGGCGCTGATGTATATACTTGGAATCGAGAAAATTTTGGTAATTATGTTGGCTACTTACCTCAGGATATTGAGTTATTTAACACTAGTGTCAAAGCTAATATTGCTCGCATGAGGCCAGATCCAAATCCTGAAGAAATAATCAAAGCAGCAAAAATTGCAGGAATACATGAACTAATACTAAGCTTACCAAATGGATATGATACAACAATAGGAGGTCCTGGAGGAGTAACGCTCTCTGGCGGCCAAAAACAGCTTCTTGGACTTGCCAGAGCTTTTTATGGTCACACAAAACTTTTAGTACTTGATGAACCAAACGCTAACTTAGATAGCAATGGAGAGGCATGCTTAATTAATGCAATTGGCATTGCAAGAAAACAAAATACTACTACTGTTATCATCACTCACAAGCTACCGTTATTGTCCGTAGTTGATAAGGTGATCCTCATGTCAGATGGTATCATTTACGCTATGGGACCAAAAGATGAGATTTTGAGCAAATTAGTTGCTCCATCATCAAGTACCACAGAAGATGAGCGCTCTTCAGCAAATGGTTAGTTTACTTACAATAAATTCTGTATCTGAAATAACAACTGTTCCAGAAAAATATATATTTCTTTACCATTAGAAATAATATTACAAGAATAGTAAATAGATTAATAACTCTTATTAATTAAAGTCAATCGGCAGATATAGCTAAAGTGGCTTAGGTTTACCTACAATTTGAAAAACAACAAATTCGTCTTAATGAATTTTCTTAATTTGTTATCTAAATAACTTAATATTAGTGGTAATTTTATAAAAAAATTATAATATAAATAATGTTGCTGCGAAAATTTATAACAATATTTCCCTCTAACGTTTAATGAATTTCAATAAATTGCCTTTTTAATTCTAGATAAGTATATGCTTTGTTAATATGTTTAGTTCAAAATCCAAAAGTAAGTTTATGCTTTCTATTGGAGAAGAAGGCATACTGTTACTATATTTTAAAAATAATACTTTAAATAAAAGGTATTTTGTTAAGGGCAAAAACGATAAAGCAGTTTCCGATTTAATTTCATGTCTTTCGTCAGATAAAAAAGCACCTTTATACCTGGTGCTTAATCATGCAGATCAAAATTACTCGCTACAGTTTATTACAAGGGCAAACAAGATTAGTGCCTATCTATCAGCAAAAACAAAGATGGAGCATTTTTCTCGTAATAATGACATAAGTTCAGTTTTTTTGGTTGAGAAGCCAAACAAATTCAATCAAAACTGGTGCTATCTTCTTGTTTCATCAAAAGCAAAGCATTTAGTAGAATATTGGTTGAATGTGTTTATTGAGATAGGCTCCAACTTTAAGGGAATATTAATGTTTCCTATAGAAATAAGTAATATAACAAAAAAGATTCTACATAAAGATCCTAATAATTGGAAAATTATAGTTGCTGCAACTAAAACGGGAGGCTATAGACAAGTGGTTCTTAAAGAGAATAAAATGGTATTTACGCGCTTAACATCATTTACTAATGATAATTTACCAGGAATTATCGCTGGTGGAATATATCAGGAAGTGCAAGATACTATTCGATCCTTAACTAAGTTTGGGTTTGAAAAAAATAACCCTATCGACCTTTGTATCATAGTGTCAGAAGATATCAAAGCTAGTTTATCAGTCATAAATTTTTCAGAGAACAGTGTGAACATATTAACTCCATATGAGTTAGGCAAACTATTAGGAGCAGAACTAGCTATAAGTGAAAAAGATAACTTTTGCGATACCATAATTTTGTTTCATAGCTTTAAGAATAAATTAGCAGCTATTTTTAATACAAAGGAAACTAAAGAATTTTATCTATTCAATTACCTTTATTTAAACTCTCCTCGAATTTTTCTATACTTCGCCCTGGTTTTAGTTATAACAAACACCCTTTGTTTGCTAAATTTGTATTCAAATTTCAATGTCGCTGATAATTTATCAGCAAAGCAGAACACCTTAAATAACCAATTAACAAAACTTAGCCAAAGCTATAATGTAAAAAAAATAGATGAAATTTATGATTTTATTAATATCAATAATATTTTATCAAAAATAGAATACTCTCCTCTTACACAAGTTAAGTATGTAGAAAAGTTAAAAATACCAGGTATAGAGCTTCGATCATTTGAATGGAATTATAATGAGGCAAAAAGTTATATTACCACAACTTTAAAGTTTAATTTTCAATCCGGTAAAAATATTTCTCATCAATACGAGAAACTACGAAAAAATTTAAACGATAATTTTCGTACCTATGACATTAATATTTCTAGCTTACCTGCTGCTAAAGAGCAAAATCTATCTATTGATGTTGAAATAGGAGAGGCAATGTAGATTAATGACTATCTCTCAATTAAAAAGAAAAGCTACAATTCAGTTTATATCGTATTTGTTATTATCTGTTGGATTAATAGGGTTATTAACATATGTTGTTATCTATAACGAAAAGATTTATAATAAAAACCAAATTGCGATTGATAAAATACGTTCTATTAATTTACAGATTACTGGAATTCAAAAAAAGGAAGTTGTTCTAAATAAAAACCTAGATTTATGGAAAAAAATTTCCTCTTCAAATTTACATAGTAGCAGATACATTGCAAATTTAAATTTCGAGCTTAGCAAGTTATATAAAAAGTACTATATATTAGAACCTGAAATATCAATTTCTATACCCGAAGAAGTTGAGCTCCACAACAAAAGTGAACGCACAAAAGTAATAAAAAGTGAAGTGATCCTAAATTTAAGCTCAATCAGCGATAAGCATATTTTTTTATTTCTACAGTCTATTCCAAGTCTGCCAGGTTATGTTATGATCAAATCTCTTATTTTAAATAAGCAGAGAAATATTGATGCTGCAACTATGAATCAGATTTTGAATGGTAATATGATAGAGATAGTGAGAGCTAATATAGTCTTTGATTGGTATACTATATTAAGTAGATAAGGTGATGAACATAAAGCTGTTTTTTATTTTTACGCTACTCATTTCCAATGTTAATGCATATTGCAGTTGTGAAGATATCATAGAAAGCATAGAAATTTGTAAGGAGTATTCTTGCCGACAATATATTGGCAATGAAGATTTTATTGAGCATAAAATATTAGGATTAAATAGTGGAAATTTATGCGTATATATAGAAAAACAAGGTAATGATGAAATGGTTTGTCATCATTCTCAGTATGGAATGATGATAGAAAAAAGATATTTTGAAAGTATTCTTAAAGTTGGCAATCAAGAAATCGACGATTTTATTGATATAGCAAATTTGCGTGCAAAAGAGTGTTTCTTTATCAACAATCAAAAACTAAGCTATACAGATCGGGACGATATAATAAGAGAAGCAGTGGAAAGTGACTTTGACGTTTTGTCACAATATAGTAACGTAAAAAGCATTTTTTTTGATGAAGAGCCAGTTAATAGAATGGTCAATGAAATGGAAAAGTTCAATTTACGATCTTCAAGAGCTGCAAAAGAGGAGGTATCAGATAATTTCAACGGTAAGGTAGTGAGTTTAGACTCAATTTTATATCTTTCTCCCGATACATGGAAAATATGGGTAAATGGAAAACTGTTTATAAATACTAAGGATTTAAAAGTGCACTCAGTCACTGAAAATTATGTAACTTTTGTATGGACCGTAGATCAAAAAGCAATAAAAAAGCATGCGAATGATTCTCAAAATGTATATTTTGGATATGGGAGTATTATGTTTACGCTTTATCCAAAACAAAAATTTGACTTGGATGGCTTATCTATTAAATAACTTAAATATATATGCGCTTGTAGCTCAGTTGGATAGAGCGTTGCCCTCCGGAGGCAAAGGCCGTGGGTTCGAATCCCTCCAAGCGCACTTTTAATTAAATTTGACAATAGTATTTTCACATAAGATAATAAAAGGATTTATTTAGAGCATAATTATGTCTGGTGGTACCATAAACAAAGTCATACTAGTTGGTAATTTAGGAAAAGATCCTGAAATTAGGACTACACAAAATGGAAAAGAAATGGCAAGTTTTTCAATAGCCACGTCTGAAAGTTGGACTGACAAACTTTCCGGTATGCGCTCTGAAAAGACAGAGTGGCATAATATCGTAATTTTTAGTGAAGGATTAGTAAAAATCGTCAAAGATTTTGCACGTAAAGGCAGTAAAGTTTATGTTGAAGGTTCTTTGAGAACTAGAAAATGGACTGACCAAAACGGTGGTGAAAGATACACAACAGAGGTGGTTCTATATAATTTTAATAGCGCTCTTACTCTCTTGGATTCACGAAATAGTGCGCCAAATTCTGATTACAAGCCAAGTGAATACAAACAAGGTGAAACAGAACAAAAAGATAAACACGAAAGTTTTGACAACGATATAAAAGATGAACTACTCGACGATGAAATACCATTTTAACAATTTAAATTGAAATCTACATTTTTATGGACTGCTTGTGTTACTCCTTTTAATTGCAATGGAGATAGTATAGATTATAGCAGTTTGCAGCGTTTACTGACAATGCAAGTTAAAGCTGAAAATGGCGTAGTGTTGCTGGGTAGCACAGGTGAGAGCCTATCGCTTACTGATTCTGAAAAGCGTACATTAGTTGAATTCGTATGTAAGCTAAAATTAAATACGAAAATTATAATTGGCGTACCAGGAGTGAATCTATATCAGACTCTTGAATGGCTTGATTTTTGCAAGGGTATGCCTATTCATGGCTATCTAATGACAACTCCCATTTATGCAAAGCCCGGAATTATGGGGCAGACTTTATGGTTTGAAAAGCTGCTTGAGAAAGCACATGTGCCGGTTATGTTTTACAATATTCCATCAAGAGCAGGAATAAATCTTCACGCTGAAACTGTACGCAACTTATCCAGCCACAAAAAATTTTGGGCTATCAAAGATTCAAGTGGCACTGTTGATACTTTAGCTCAGTATAAGAAAGTTGCACCAAATATTGAGGTCTTTTGTGGAGATGATAATATGATATCCGATATGGCCGCTTATGGTGCGGCTGGCCTGGTTTCCGTTGCTTCCAATGTTTGGCCATATGTAGCACATGAATATGTTAAGAAGTGCCTCAATGGCAGGAACCCTCAGGCAGATATCTGGCAACAGGCTTGCGAAGCCCTATTTATTGCCAGCAACCCAATACCCACTAAAGCACTTTTGCATGATATTGGGCTCATAGAACATCAAACTGTCCGCCTACCGCTCAGCACAGAAGACTTGCCTTCTGTTGAAAAATTGAGGCAAGTCAATAAAATGATTCTTGGATGGAAAGAATTGGCTACTCTCTAAATAGTCTTGCAACTTTGATTTAATATACAATCCAAGTTTCATTTGAACACTCCCAAACTTATCACTTTATGCCACTGGTCTTCATCTAAAATTTCTACACCTAATTCCACTGCCTTTTTATATTTGGATCCTGGTTTTTCTCCTGCAATTAGGTAGTCAGTTTTAGCAGAAAGATGTGAGCTGACCTTTGCTCCCAGAGTTTTGGCTCTTACTTTTGCCTCTCCTCTACTCATAGCAAGTAGCTTACCAGTAAACACTATAATTTTATTATTTAAAACAGAGTTACTAGAGTTGGAGCTCACAGGAAGAATTTGAAGACAAGCAGTAAGATCATTTAACATTTTGATGTTATGTTCCTTAGAAAAAAATGATTCCAAAGATTCAGCCCCTTTTTTTCCTATGCCATCTATACCTACTAGCTCAGTATTATCTAATGACAGTTCAATCATCGAATTATACCAGTTATTATAAGAAACATAATAATCTGCAAGCAATTCTGCTGCAACTTGGCCAATAAATCTAATACCTAAAGAAAATATAAACCTATCTAGAGTTATTACCCTTCTGCTTTGTATAGAATTTAACAAATTAGCTATAGATTTCTCGCCCCAACCAGACTGTTCTTCCAGATTAAATTCATCCAATCTTTCTTCTAAAGTAAAAATATCATGGATTTGTTTTATCAGACCAAGGTCGTAAAAAAACTCTATCTGCTTATCACCAAGGCCAACAATGTCAAATGCATCTTTCGATACAAAATGCTTTAGTTTTTCTATCATTTGAGCTTTACAGGCAAATTCCTCAGGACATCTTACTGCTGCCTCTCCCTCAACCTGACGTACTTTACTACCACATTCAGGGCATACTTCAGGAAACACAAATTCAGGTGTATTTGGAAGACGAGAATCTCTGCTTACTTCAACGATCTGGGGAATTACATCACCTGCCCTTTTGATTGTTACAATATCTCCCTCTCTTATGTCTTTACGTTTTATCTCATCTTGGTTATGCAGACTTGCTCTACTAACTAGCACCCCACCAACATTGACTGGCACTAAATCTGCAACTGGAGTTAAAACCCCTGTTCTGCCCACCTGTATAAATATCTTGTTTAACTTTGTTTTTGCATAAACCGCAGAAAACTTGTATGCAAGTGCTGAGCGCGGTGCTTTGTGAGTATTCCCTAGACGATTTTGTAGTACCAAATCATTTACTTTATAGACTATTCCATCAATATCATAATCCAAGTTATAGCGACAGTTATAGACTTCATTATAGAACTTCAGCATTCCATCTAAACTACTCGTTAAGGACTGATGCTCATTTACGCAAAAACCAAGTGCCTCAAGCTTATTTAGTACCTCACTTTGACTTTTCTCTGCTCCACCAATCAAAGAATAAGCAAAATATCTAAGAGGTCTGCTTGCTGTAATGTTTGCATCCAATTGCTTTAGAGAACCAGCGGCTGCATTTCGAGGATTGGCAAATTCATCGTTTTCATTTAACTTTAAAAAGTCGCTGTTACTGATGTATATTTCACCTCTTACTTCTAGTCTTCCTTGCACACCTTGCAAAAACTTAGGAAAGCCTTTTATTGTTGCGACATTGTGAGTGACATCTTCCCCTACAAAACCATCACCTCGAGTTGCAGCTTTAACAAATCTTCCATCCTCATAAATTGCAGAAAACGACAACCCATCAATTTTTGGTTCACATAATATCTCTATTTTGTCCTCAATTAAAAACCTCTTTATTTTAGACAAAAATTTCTCTACACCTTGTTCATCATAAGCATTCTCAAGGGAAAGCATAGGTTCTTGATGTTCCACCTTAGAAAACCTCTCATCAGGTGAAGCACCAACACTATCTTGTGTTGCATAAATTTCTGGCTCTATTTCAGCTAACTTTTTCTTCAGTTCATCATATTCAGCATCACTTATTTCTGGCTTATTTTTTTGGTGATACAAAACATTATGATAATTTATTTGATCTTGCAGTTTTTCTCTCATCTTTTCTAAGTTAGTCATGATACCAATATAATGCTACATTAGCCTTTGTCGTCAAGCTGTGAATTTTCTTGAATTTATCATATGGTCTTAATCCATCAAATATCAAAGGTGCCACAATGCTATAGCCATACTTATTCTTCTCTTGCTCAATTGTATTAGCAGATCTCGCTTGCTCTAGCCATATATTTATATAAAATTAAAATAAATTAGAGTAAACAATATTGCTATTTAAATGCTAACAAGATTCGCTCCAAGCCCAACTGGCTACCTCCACGTAGGAAACGTACGAACTGCCTTGGTTTGTTGGATGTACACACGCAATCAAAACGGAAAATTTTTACTCCGTTTTGATGATACTGACCTTCAGCGTTCAGATGTCAAATATATAAATGATATCATAGAAGACCTAAAATGGATTGGCATAGATTGGGATGCAAGTTTTAAGCAATCAGAGCGCTTTGAGCGTTACAATGAGGTGTTTTTGCAGTTAATAAAAGAAGGGCATATTTATGCATGCTATGAAACAAGAGAAGAGTTAGACATTAAACGAAAATTGCAGTTAAAACAAGGATTTCCCCCGGTATATGACAGAAGCGCGTTACTTCTAACTGAGCAAGAGAAAATTCGTTATGAGCAAGAAGGACGAAGACCACATTTTAGATTTAAATTGGATAGAAATGAAGTTGTAAAATGGAATGATGAAGTTAAAGGTGAAATAAATATTGCAACCAGTAGCGTCAGCGACCCTGTGGTAAAAAGAGAAGATGGAATTTACACATACATGTTACCTTCTGTTACTGATGATGTTGACTTTAATGTAACTCATATTGTACGCGGGGAAGATCATGTAACTAATACCGCAGTGCAAATCCAAATGATTAAAGCATTAAAAGCGAAAATCCCTACATTTGCTCACCTGCCTTTGCTACATTTTGATGATAGCAAGATATCGAAACGGAAAGGCGGGCTGGATATCAAATCTATAAAAGAAGATGAAATTGAACCGATGGCACTAGTTAGTTATTTAGTGAAGCTTGGAACATCCAATCCAATTGAAGCTTGCGCCTGTATGCAATCTTTGATTGATTCATTTGACATTAAAAAATTTAGCTCAGCATCTGCACAATTCAGCTTGAGTGAAATGTATAAGCTAAATAGCAAAGTGCTGCAACAAATGCTATTTGAAATGGTGCAAGACCGTTTAAATCAAATTGGAGTGGGCTCCTCAGAGTTTTGGTATTTTATAAGGAACAATATAGAAAGGTTTTCTGAGGTGGCCAAGTGGTGGAAAATATGCAAATCTGATATAGAGCCTGTGATTCTTGATAAGGAGCTTATAAAAATTGCGTTCAATGCATTGCCCCAAGGTGATTGTAATGAAAACACGTTGTCAGAATGGGTCAAAACTATTCGACAAACAGTGGATATAAAGGCAAAAAACCTATTTACGCAGTTGCGTTCAGCTTTAACAGGAACAGAAACAGGACCAGAGCTCGCTAAACTATTAATTTTTATCGGCAAAGAAAATATCATTGCAAGGTTAAAAGAAAAGTGAAAACTAAAGAATTATAGCTAATGCAATCCCTACGTCATACCGCGATTCATTCGCGGTATCTCTTAGCCGCTAACAAGAGATCCCGCTAACAAGTAGCGGGATGACGGTTGTCAGGGTGTCATCCAAGTAGCCTCTTTCTTGTTATCCCAGTGCCCAGACACTGGGATGACAAAAAAAGGAGCACTGGAATGACAGCAATCTACGTCATACCGCGATTCATTCGCGGTATCTCAGCCGCTAACAAGAGATCCCGCTAACAAGCAGCGGGATGACGGTTGTCGTTTAGCCATAAACATTAAGAAATTTACCAAATGAAAAAAAAGGCAAAAGAAGCCCCGTGGTTATTATCCGCTTTAAAATATTGGCGTTTTTTATGTTTTAAACGCTTGACAAGCGAGATTCAGCCGCTTTTAATTGCAACTAACTTACGCTGCAAATGTTTAAGAAATTTACTAAGCAGAAAAAAAGACAAAGAATCCCCGAGTTAGCTAGTCTTTTACTATCTCTGTCGAGTATTGGCATTTTTTGATGTCTTGTAACGCTTTATAAGCGCGTTCAGCTTATTTAGATAAAAATCTAGATGTAGATGAAGTTTTGTAAAGACATACAGTATCTATATACTGCAAAAAATTGAACATAAGACGCCGATACATTAAGTAATCCTTACCTTTTAATCTGCAGATTGGCGAAAGCAAATACAATAGCTTCACTATCATGATAAGGGAGCTGGCGGAGTTTGTCAAGTAAGTTTTTGTATTTTAATTTTAGAATTTTATAGGCTTTTGTTCTCATGAAAATTATGTTCTCATGAGTAAATTAATGTTATCCTTTTTTGTTGATCTAAAGTTTTTTATGTTCATACACTTGCGTGTTCATAGTGTTTATTCGCTGCTTGAAAGCTCGGTTAAAATTGAGGAGCTGATCGGCCTTTGTTTGCGAAATAAAATGCCAGCGGTTGCAATTACTGATTCAGGTAACTTGTTTGGCTCACTTGAATTTGCAGAATATGCGGCAAGTAGGGGAATACAGCTAATAATAGGATGCAATATTATAGTTAAACATTCAGAACAAAATTTACCTATATTATTGCTTGCAAAAAATGAGCAAGGGTACACTAATTTAGTCACTTTGGTGAGTGAGTCTTTTAGAAAGCGCAAGAATAACAGCGATATTCCTTACGTTGATTTTGATGAGCTATTGAATTTAAGTACGGGTCTGATCGCTTTAACCGGTGGATGTTTGGCTCAACTATTGTTGGGGCAAGATAAAGAAACGGTTGAAAAACTGCTTTCAGCATTTAATGGTCATTTATATGTTGAATTGCAGCGTCATGGGCTGAATAAAGAGCTAGAGCTTGAAGAAGCTTTGATAGACTTTGCTTATCAGCGCAATATACCACTAGTTGCAACGAACGATGTGTTTTTTCCAAATAGGTCTGACTATGAGGCTTATGATATATTAACGTGTATATCGGAGGGGAGTTATGCCCTGGAGAATAACAGAAAGAAGTTAACTACCGAGCATTACTTCAAGTCTGTGGCAGAAATGGAGGAGCTGTTCAGCGACATTCCCGAAGCAATTCATAACACTTTAGTGATAGCTAAGCGGTGCTCTTACATGCCAAGAAGCAGGCAGCCTATTTTGCCTAAATTTCCTTGTCGAGAAAATAAAACTGAGAATGAAGAACTGAGGGAGCAGGCAGTTGCAGGATTAGAATTCCGTATTGCGAATGAGACAGACATAGACCTTAAACAATACTACGATCGGCTGAATTACGAACTGAGTGTGATAACTTCGATGAACTACGCTGGCTACTTTTTGATAGTTTCTGATTTCATTCGTTGGAGCAAAGCAAATGGCATTCCAGTTGGTCCAGGAAGAGGCTCTGGTGCTGGATCAATTGTTGCTTGGGGCTTGCAGATTACAGACCTTGATCCAATAAAGTTTGGCCTAATATTTGAAAGATTTTTGAATCCTGATCGTGTATCGATGCCTGACTTTGATATCGATTTCTGCCAAGAGAAAAGGGACCTGGTTATTGATTATGTTCAGAAAAAGTACGGTTATGTTGCTCAAATAATCACTTTTGGTAAATTGCAGGCAAGGGCAGTATTGCGTGATGTTGGTAGAGTATTGCAAATGCCTTACTCTCAAGTGGATAAAATATCTAAAATGGTTCCATTTAATCCAGTAAATCCTGTAACTTTATCACAAGCGATAGAGTTTGATCAAAACCTGCAGAAAGAGCGGGATAGTGATGAGGTAATTGCAAAGCTTCTTGATATATCGCTAAGGCTCGAAGGAATATATCGTCACGTTTCAACTCATGCTGCTGGAATTGTAATATGTGATCAAAAGTTGGAAAATTTTGTTCCTGTGTACTATGATCCAAATTCGGCTTTGCCAATCACTCAATACAGCATGAAATATGTGGAGAAAGCTGGGCTAATAAAATTTGATTTTCTTGGGCTTGGTACGCTAACGCTAATAGATCATGTATGTCGTTTAATTAATCGTGATGGAAAAAAGATTGATATTTCTTCAGTTCCTTTAAATGACCAAAAAACCTATGAGATACTCTCAAGCGGTGATTCAATTGGAGTGTTTCAGCTTGAAAGTTCGGGAATGAGAGAAGCTTTAATTAAACTAAAACCGGACTGCATTGAAGATATTATCGCTTTAATTTCCCTTTATCGTCCAGGACCTATGGATAACATTCCAACTTATGTTGCAAGAAAACACGGACTTGAAAAGCCAGATTATATTCATCCGTTACTTGAGGAAGTATTAAAAGAGACATTTGGGGTAATAATTTACCAAGAACAAGTGATGGAAATAGCCCGTATTCTTTCCGGGTATAGCTTAGCGGAAGCAGATTTGCTGAGACGTGCTATGGGTAAGAAAATCAAGGAAGAGATGGATAAACAACGTGAACTTTTCATCCAAGGGGCAACGAAGAATGGCGTTGATTACGACAGGGCAAGTTATATCTTTGACCTTGTTGCAAAATTTGCTGGTTATGGGTTCAATAAATCTCATGCTGCAGCATATGCGGTGATATCTTATCAAACGGCTTACCTTAAAGCTAATTATCCATTAGAATTTTTTACAGCACTAATGAATCTGAATATTGATGATAGAGATAAACTGAATTTATTTTATCATGCAGCAAAGTTTAGTGGCGTTACCGTTCTTTCACCTGATATAAACAAGTCTCAAGCTGAATTCTCAATAGAGGATGAACGCATACGTTATGGTATTGCTGCCTTGAGGAATGTTGGTTTTTCTATAGCGGAAGGAATAGTGAACGTACGTTCAAGCGCTTGTAAGGACATATGGGAATTCATTCAAAATTCAGGTCATATAATAAATAAGAGAGCGCTAGAAAGCCTGATTAAATCCGGAGCATTCGATAGCGTGCATAAGAACAGAAAGCAGCTATATGAGTCAATGGACACGCTGATTTACTTTGCAAATAAAAACAAACAGGATAGAGAATCAAGTCAAGCTGCTTTGTTTGGTAGTCTTGATGTCCTCAAACCGAAACTTGAGAATGTGGAAGATTTTGATGAAGAGGAAAAATTAGAACATGAGTTATTTTCACTAGGATTTTATTTAACTAATCATCCGCTTGAAAAATTTAGAACTCTTCTGGAAAAGTTAAATATTGGGTTTATCGGAGAAAATAGAACAGCAAAAACTGCTGGGGTAATATTAAATGCACGTATGAGAACTTCAGAGCGTGGAAGGTTTGTTATCCTCACACTTTCTGATCCCCATAACGTTTCTGAAATAGCATTCTATAATAATGAAATAATAGAAGAAAAAAGAGATTTATTTTCACCAGGAACATTTGTGATAATTGATCTTGAAGCTTCGGAAAATACAACAAGATTAGCAGGCAAGGATATATCTGAGTTTACAAAAAGAGTCACTTCTACAATAAAAGAATTAGTTCTCACCACTGAGTGCACGGATTCGCAAAAAGCCGCTATGGAATTAAACACAATATTGAAAGATGAAGGCAGAACCAAAATAATGCTAAAACTTCTTCTCGAAAAACATAAAGTGAGCATCTTATTACCAGGTGCATACTCAATTGCTCCTCAAGTAATTTATGAAATATCTAATTTAAGCTGGATTAAAGGCGTAGAAATTAATACAAATAACTTGCTTATATAAAAAAGCTTTATATAATGAAGTATTTAATCGGTATTAAAGGAAGATATAGTGAATCTTTATGAATTTACTTTTATAGCACAACAAGGATTGTTACAGCAAGAAGTAGAGGAGATGGTCCAAGAGCTAGCTGTTTCATTGAAAAATATTAAAGCAGATATTATGTTCCAGCAAATCAGGGATATTCTGAAAAAAGGAAATGACAAGCTTACAAAACAAGAGTTAGAAGTGCGTGCTGAGGACATTAAAGAAAGTCTAGTTGCTTACTCTGATTTCTTGGAAGATCTTACAAAAATTTTATGGGTTGAATTAGAAGAAGATCTTTCAAATTTGAAAGAAGTGAAGTCAAAAATCGATAAAGAGTTGAAAGATGACCTAAAAGATTTAGGAATAACGCAAGATTTTACAAAATTTCTAGGAGGCAGTACTAAAAGTGCGTTTATCCATAACGCAGTAAATGCTTTGAAGAGAAATATTTCAGAACATCTAATAAAGATTTTTCAAGATATTTTGAAAGATTTTAGAATAAACGGTCCAACTCAATCGAGCAAAGCGTTGGAAATGCTTTTGAAAAACATTGAAGCATCAGGATTAATCAAGTATGAACATTGGGGTCTTTTGGATTTTGCATATCACAAAAATAAAATGAAGAGCGGTCATTATTGTATAATGTGCATAAGTTCTACTGCAAGCATTCTGGATGAATTTATGCGTAGAATGAAACTTAATGAGAACGTTATTCGCCACTTTCCTGTGCAGGTTGATAAAATTTTTGAAGGTAAATCTCATATGATGAATAAACAAATTGAGGAGCAAAGCGCATAATGATGAAAAGACGAAATAGTTTTAATAATTCTTACGTATCTGTAAATAATAGGACTGGCTTTAGGCGTTCTAAAGTTTGCCCTCTTGCTGCGTCTAAAGATGAAGACATAGATTATAAGAATATAGATTTATTATCCAAGTTTACCTCTGACTATGGTAGGATATTACCTAGAAGATTAACAGGCGTATGTGCAAAAAAACAAAGGAAGTTACGCTTAGCGATCATAAGGGCACGTTTTTTAGCTCTTATTCCTTACTGTACTAAAAAAGTTTAGGTAATTTATGTTGATAATTTTAAAGGAAAATATAAGGACTTTAGGTAAGCTTGGTGAAGTTGTCAAAGTTAAACCAGGTTATGCACGTAATTTTCTTTTTCCACAAAGAAAAGCGGTGAAAGCTACCAAGGAAAATTTAACAAAGCTAGAGGAGCAACGTTTATTACTGGAAGAAGAGAATATAAAAAGATTAAATGTAGCAAAAGAGCTTGCGTTGTCACTACATGATAAGTTTGTGGTATTAATAAAGCAAGCTTCAGAGGATGGTAAAATTTTTGGTTCTGTAACAACACGTGAAATTGCGAAAATTTTACTACAAGAAGGACATGTGATAGATCACCGTAGTTTATCTTTTGGTGGAGTAAGCATCAAAAACTTGGGTGAATACCAAGTAAACGTAGAATTACATAGTGAAGTAGTAGTACCAATTACTATATACGTCGTGAAATCCGAAACAGATGCAAATGAGCTAAGGCAAGTAAAATTGCAAAATCAGAAGTCTGAGCAACAAGAGGCAGAGCAAGATGCGAATAAAGAAGCTACTGATGGTGATGATAGCTGATCAAAGATGATCCCTTGTTATAGTCGTAAAGAAATGTCTGCCATGGCTAAGCTGGTGTCATCCCAGTGCTTCCCTCATGTCATCCCAGTGCGTGACACTGGGATCCAGTTTATTTCATCATGGACATTATTTTATGCTTCTAGAATCCGTTGTCCATTGAATAATTTGCAAATACTTTTATACCTGGATTCCAGTGTCACGCACTGGAATGACACCATTATTGGAGTAAATCAAAAATGATCCCACGCTATAGCCGTAAAGAAATTTCTGCCATGGCTAAGCTGGTGTCATCCCAGTGCTTCCCTCATGTCATCCCAGTGCGTGACACTGGGATCCAGTTTATTTCATCATGGACATTATTTTATGCTTCTAGAATCCGTTGTCCATTGAATAATTTGCAAATACTTTTATATCTGGATTCCAGTGTCACGCACTGGAATGACACCATTATTGGAATAAATCAAAAATGATTCCCCGCTATAGCAGAAAAGAAATGTCTTCCATTTGGGAGGAAAATAATAAATTTAATATATGGCTTAAAATAGAAAAATTAGCGTGTGAAGCTCAAGCAAAGTTAGGAGTGATTCCGAATAATATTGCTGAGAACCTCTCTGGTGCTATTGAATTTGATGTTGAATGTATCAACGAAATTGAATCCATTGTAAAACATGATGTTATAGCTTTTCTGACATATATTGCTAAAAAAGCGGGAGTTGATGTTCGTTATCTTCATTATGGAATGACAAGTTCTGATGTTTTGGATACATGCCTTGCGGTGCAACTGAAAGAGTCCTGTGATATTTTGCTCGAGAATCTAAAAAATTTACTTGCAGCATTGAAAAAAAAAGCTGAGGACTATAAAGATATTGTTTGTGTTGGACGCAGTCACGGAATGCATGCAGAACCAACAACTCTTGGAATAAAATTTGCCAGATTTTATGCTGAATTTAAACGCAATTATCAGAGATTAATTAGCGCGCAAAAAGAGATCTCAATTTGTAAAATATCAGGTGCAGTAGGCAATTTTGCAAATGTTGATCCGTTTGTTGAAGAATATGTAGCGAAAGAAATGGGACTCATACCTGAAACCATATCATCTCAAATCATTCCTCGTGATAGACATGCCATGTTCTTTTCAGTTTTGGGAGTAATTGCAAGTTCAATAGAAAATGTTGCTGTTGAAATTCGTCATTTGCAAAGAACTGAAATCGGCGAAATTTCTGAGCATTTTTCCACTGGGCAGAAGGGAAGCTCTGCTATGCCACACAAATGTAATCCTATTTTAAGTGAAAATCTGACTGGACTCTCACGTTTAATACGCAGTTATGTTTTTCCTGCGTTAGAAAATGTTGCATTGTGGCACGAACGTGATATATCACACTCGTCTGTGGAAAGATGCATTGCTCCTGATGCTTGTATAACAATGGATTTTGCTTTAGTGCGATTAACAGATTTGATAGATAAATTGGTGATCAATAAGGAAAACATTGAAAAGAACTTAAATTCTTCAAAAGGTTTAGTTTTCTCACAGCGTGTATTGCTTGAGTTAGTAAATAGTGGTTTGGCGAGGGAAGAGGCGTATAAAATTGTTCAGAGCAATGCAATGAAAGTGAAACAAAACAACAGTGATTTTCTGGCCGAATTGAAACAAGATAAACCCTTACTTAAGGTTATTAACTCGGAAAAACTTGAATCTTTGTTTGATTTGAAGTATTATACGAAACATATAGATCGTGTGTATAATAAGGTTTTTAATTAGGCTGAGTAGCTCAGTTGGTAGAGCAGGAGGATCATAATCTCTTGGTCGGGGGTTCAAGTCCCTCCTCAGCCACTCGAACTAAACTATGTTTAGCAAAGCAGTGCTATTGGTGAAACCCAGTGTCAGTTACTTGGAATGAGTTGTATATCCACTCAGGTGAGGAGACAATGGATAAGAGATTGTGAAAAGGGTTTAGCTTTTGGCCTATGATCTCTTTAAATGACAGAATTTCACTACAAAACTTAACTTTCTTCTATGCAGTTAGCTAAGTCAAGAAAGGTGAATCTATCTCTTGTTGTAAACGCAAGATCGACCACTTTACAATATTGTTCTTTATTCCAACTGAGGTGCTCTGGTAAGTGTGGAATTGATAGATCTTCAAATATTTTTTGCAGGTGTTTTGCAGGTAGTAAATTTTGCTTAATTAAACTGGAAATATTATGCCATTCTTTACAAATAATCTCTTGGATTTTTTGCTGCATAATTTGCTTCTGTTCAAAAGTTCTTACAAATTCGATATTATCAAAGTACTGAGTTATATGTTTTACATCTAAAGTGGTCGGTTTGATAATCGGGTTTTGTATTGATAATATCTTTTCCTGTAAATTAGCCATAGTAATCGTTGTGACAGCAATTTTTTCACCATGTAGTGAGGAATAATCTTTTGTTACCATTTCCATTGCGTGAGCTATCATATGCTCTCCTTGGCTTGCAGAATAGCTGCCTTTTGACATCACCATTCCAAGTCCTGAAATTAGTAGAACTTCCATAAGTAATAGGACCTCTTTTCCACTTCTTTTAGTAAGCGCCGTATATTCTCTTAGCAAAATTTGCTCCAAATCGTGAACAAGTGTAAAAGGTAATTCATTGTATTCTGTGCTAAGCAACAAATGAGATAGTAGCCAGTCAGCCTGAACTGTTGAACGACAAATGAAATCTGCAAATCCGCTTAATGTGAGGCGCAGTGGCGCATTGGCAAGTATGTCTATATCTATATATATTGCTCTTGGAAGATGTGCTTTGAACGATTTTTTATATCCATTTACTAATATTGAAGCATTTGCGGATGTATATCCATTCATAGAAGCGGCTGTTGGAAAGGATATATAATCTTTTTTCTCGAGGTAGCTTGCATATTTGCAGATATCGTTAACGGTGCCGCTACCAAATGCAACTATTAAGTCACTGTCTTTTACTTTGTTTCTCACTAGATTTACGGTTTCAAGAGAGGCAGCTCTGCTTGGTGTCATTTCTCTACTTGATGTCATCCCAGCGCGTGACACTGGAATGGCAGGTGGGGTTGGAATAATTAAATGAGAAATTTTATTAAATACGTTTTTGTTTAAAAGTTTTGCTGTATTTTCATCTGCAACTAGAAAGATGTCATTTCCGTGTTGTGTGCATATTTCATAGATATCATCAGCAAGGTGGTAATCTGTTATTACTTCCCTTAGAAAAGTTTGTTCGGTTTGATGTAATATTTGTTTTAAATAGTGCATAGAGTGTTTACAATATAGCAGTATAAGTATTTTAAGATTGACATGAAAATTGACCCTGTAGAGCTAACTAGGAAATTGATCTCTTTTGAGAGTATAACACCAGAAGACAGCGGGGCAATAGAGTATATAGCAACAATCTTCAAGAAGAGCGGCTTTGATTGTGAGATTTTAGAATTTGGTGATAAAGTTAAAAATCTTTATGCGAAATATATAAATGGAGTACCAAATTTGTGCTTTGCTGGGCACGTTGATGTTGTACCACCGGGTCAGTTAAAAGATTGGGCATTTGGTCCATTTAAACCAGAAGTGAGGGATGGAATGCTATATGGAAGAGGGGCCGCTGATATGAAAAGCGGAGTAGCTGCATTTATTGCTGCTATGGTAAATTTGATTGCAGAGAAGTTTCAATTTAATGGTTCAATAAGTGCATTGATTACCAGTGCTGAAGAAAGCATGGAAGAATATGGAACAAAGGCAGTTTTGGAATGGATGAAAAATAAGCAGAAAAAGATAGATTTTTGTGTGGTTGGCGAACCAACCAGTAGTGAGAAATTAGGTGATACCATAAAAATAGGCAGAAGAGGTTCTGTAACATTTGAATTAATTTGCCATGGAAAACAAGGGCACGTTGCCTACCCAGACCTAGCAGACAATCCAATATATAAGGTAATATCGATATTGAGTAAGGTAAAAAATACTACTTTTGATCATGGTAATAAATATTTTCAGCCTTCACATTGCGAAGTTACTACTATCGATGTTGGAAATAATACTAGCAATCTAATACCTGGCTCAGCAACTACACGTTTTAACATTCGATATAACAATGAACAAACACCGGGTGGCTTATATAAGCTGATTGATGAAATATGCTCCAGTGTAACTAACGATTATAAACTTTCTATGCATAGCAGCAGGGACGTTTTCCTCTCTACTCCCGATAGAAATACTGATATTATGCTTGATGCAATAAGTAAGGTTACCAACATTGATGCTATACTTAGCACAAGTGGTGGCACATCTGACGCTGCGTTTATCAAAGATGTTTGTCCAGTGATTGAATTTGGTATAATCAACAAAACTGCACATCAGATAAACGAATGCGTATCAGTAAACGATATACACAAGTTAACAGCTATATATAAGGAATTTATAGAAAATTATTTCAATCCCACTAATAAAATATTGAATCAGGTCAACGTAGTTAGTAATATATCTAGTGGTCCATTGTTAGCTTAGATGTAATCAGATCTCTTGCATAACTGTTGTCTGAATAACAACTGGTGTCATTCCAGCAAAATGTGTCAAGTAAGTTTTTTCGTTTCTATAGCTACTTGGATGACAAAAGAAGAAATACTAGACTTTATACCTTTTGCACTCAAATTCACATAAATCATGAATTATGCACGTTTCACACGAAGGTTTCTGTGCTTTGCAAACATATCTACCATGCAAAACTAGCCAATGATGAGCATAAAGCAGGTATTTTTTGGGAACCACATTTAAAAGAGATTGCTCTGTTTTAAACACATCTTTTTCTTTCACAAGCCCAATTCTATTGCTCACTCTAAAAACGTGAGTATCAACTGCCAATGTTGGAATGCCAAGCCCCGAATTTAAGAACACATTAGCGCTCTTTCTTCCCACTCCCGGCAAAGACACCAAATCATCGAAATCAGTAGGCACTTTGCTATTGTACCTCTCAATCAATATTTTGCTGAGCCCGATTATATTTTTTGCTTTGGAATTATATAAACCGATACTATTTACACGTTTTTTTAGCTCGTTTTGCCCAAGATTCAGCATTTTTTCTGGCGTATCAGCGATATTAAAAAGTTCTCTTGTAATTTTGTTAACGCTTACATCGGTCGTCCGTGCTGATAAAACTATTGCGACCAGAAGCGTATAATGATTGATATAATTTAGCTCTATTTTTGGTGCAGAATTTGATTCTTGAAACTTTTCAAATATCAATTCTACTTTTTTTGAGTCCATGCATAGAGCTAAAAGCCTATACTACACTGGTTACTGTGCAAATTCAATTCCTTGAGGCTTAGATAGTCCTTCAGTATTAACATCAGACACATTAGTGTTCACTTCATCAAAATTTCTCTCAGCAAATTCGCTTACCACTTCCGCAAAACACTTTTTAATAAGAGGCATAACAATTGGCATTAACAGTTTTCGTGGATCATACCATCCTAACAGGTCAGTTTCCTTTTGTACCCTATCTCTTGGATCCTCTTCTAGTAAATCTTTTGTGTGCTTTTCAGCATATATTTCACAGCCTTTTGAGAAAACAGGAGCTAACATTTCAATTAATACTGCCAATAACAATAGTGAACCAAGTATGGTTCCACCAACAGTTAATCTATTAGCAATGAAATTTGTTGTAAGTAGATAAACAGAAAAAGCAGCTAAAGGATAGTTGATAAGAAGCTTATTGCCTAGCGTGATATAGTTTATTTTACTCATGAATTCATCAGTGGAAATTTCTGAATTTTTATACTTTTTCATATAATAATTTACTAATAAATGAGAGGCATTACCAGCAATGATATTAAATCCTATGATCCACCATGAAAAATAGCAACCTATAGTAACTGTAGTTAATAGAGCTAAAGGCAGAAGACTTATTTTTGGGACAAGCAGTAGAGCATTTTTACGCTCTATAAATTTCAACGCTAATGCTTTCTTATCTTCTTTAACTAGGCTTCTCTTTTCTTCTAGAGGAGTAATATAATTGAATAATTGTATGCTTGGCTTTGTTATATATTGATATAGCTCTTTCATTAATTTTGTACTTTCTACACTCTTCTTAAAATTATCTAAATTTGGATTTTGCAAAATCCTATTTATTTGAGCTTGGAGTTTCATGCATTTTTCTAGATCTTTTTTAAACGAATAGTCATTTCTTTTTAGTATAGAAATCAATCCATCAAAATCTTTACCTACAGCATCTTCCTCTAAACTTATTTTTAGCTTATTAAACAAACTTCTCCTATAGTGAAACTCTCTTGCCGTTAAACGCCCATCACTTTCAGCACCAACACTGACTTTAACACAAGGATTTCCTGACTCTAAAGGTTCAATGTACTTTTTTAGCTCTTGATAAGCTTTATAAATCTGATCAAATCTATTTTTGTCTCCACCTTTGTCAGGATGGTTTACAAGTATCAATTTATTATATTGTTTTTTCAGAAACTTGCTAAGAGCTTGATAATCCTTACCTACAATTTGTTCAGCTTTTATCTCTAGTACGTTAAACAGATCATTATTATCATAAAACTCCTGACCAGTTAACTTAAAATGTTGACTCATTACTACACCTCACATAAATACACGATACTATTAGTATAATATATTTAATGTTTCACACAAGCATAAAAATATCAAGCAACCACTAAGAGAAGAAACCCTCTTTCCCATCATACAAATACAACTTATCCATTCTCACCACATCAAAATTATGTTCCTCAAATTTGATTAGCAAGTTATTCACATCACTATTTGTAATTTCATTATTTGCAATGAACCTGCAGGTTATTTGGTCACTTGAAGACTTTGAACTTCCTGGCCAAATCGCAAGGCCTTTTGAATATATTGCTATAATCTGCGGATTACTTGTTTCAAACAACTTCACTATTTGGTCAAAGTCAGCCGGCTTACTCCAGGCAAGCGTTATATCGCTACCCACTAGTTTTTTAATCTTATAATCCTGTTCATAATTATCCTGTATTTTATCCACTTTACTATTTGGATCACTGCCAATTATAAGCTCAGATAATGTTTTCGGTTTTTTTCCTAGATTGTCTATAACAGCTTCTGCAAATTCTTTTGTACCAACTTTCTGTTTACTTCTTTTCTCCTTATATAAATCGGCAGTGTGTATTCCATCCTCCAAAGTCTTGAGCCATGCATCGTAGATTAGTTTTGCAGTACCCACTTGACCTATGTAAATTAGCATATGCACTGCAGCATTTAAAAGACCAGAAGGATTGGCTATGTTTTTTCCTGCAATATCAGGGGCAGAACCGTGCACTGCTTCAAACATTGCGTATTCATTCCCGATGTTGCTACTTCCGGCAAGCCCCACAGATCCAGAGGTTTGTGCGACTATATCTGATAATATGTCGCCATATAAGTTCTCGGTTACTATAACATCAAAATTCTCCGGTTCTGTTGCAACACGCGCCATTCCAATATCAACTATATAATGTTCTGCCTTTATATCTGGGTATTCCTTTGCAATGCGATCAAACGCGGCATGGAAAGTTCCGTCAGTCATTTTCATGATGTTATCTTTAGTCAGGCAAGTTACTTTTTTTCTGTTGTGTTTTTTTGCATATTCAAAAGCGTACCTGCATATCTTCTCTGAGCCAGATCTAGTAATAATTTTAGTGCATTGGTAAGAGTCACCAGTGAGCCTATGCTCTATTCCGGTGTAAACGTCCTCTTCATTTTCACGTATCACTACGATATCAAACTTATCGAATTTATTTTCTATAACAGGATGATATGAAATGCATGGTCTGATATTTGCATACAACCCTAGATTTTTTCTGAGTGCAACGTTTAAGCTTTTGTGCCCTTTACCTTGAGGAGTTGTTGTCGGAGATTTTAATAATATTTTTGTCCTTTCAATTGATTCCCAACCACTTGGAGAAATTCCGTGAGACCATTCTTTACTGTAAACACGCTCCCCTATTTCAATAATATCTATTGAGATTTCCGCTTCTGCTTCGCGCAATATCGACAGCACCGCTTCCATGATTTCTGGTCCGATACCGTCGCCATATGCAACTGTGATTAGTGTTGACATAACTTCCCTAGTTATAAATGATTTAATATTAATTTAAATAATAGAGTGGCACAAGTAGCTAATATTACCCAAGTTAGTATATTTACGGTTATTTAATAACGTATTTTTATATCATATGATGATATTATGAAATATAGGTGGGGTTATGAATACTGAAATAAATGTTAAAGTAAATTATGTAGGATTTACAAGGCGTATTGTAGCAGAAATACTTGACCTCATCATATTTTCCCCTCATTTTATCTTCGGTTTTATCTATGGTGTATTCATCGTATCATTACAAGATCAAGATAAAGACTCTTTTCAGGAACTTGCACAACTAGCAACAGAAATACCATTTATAGTTTCTACAGTGGTCGCAACATTAGTACTAACAATATCCAAAATATTAATGGTAACAAAACTTGGTGGTACCCCAGGAAAACTATTGTGTGGTATGCATATTAAAGATGCTAATACATTTACAAATGTTACCCTTATGCAAGCAACAATAAGATGTATTTCTAAGGGAAGCATCTGGATTATTTTTCGCTTTTTGCTTCATCTGCATTATCATGGTTATACTTTTCTATATCTTTTAATTGTGCTAATTTTATTTTTGTTTGCAGTATTTGATCAACGCAAACAGACTTTTTACGATAAAATTGCAAAAACAGTAGTGATAGACTATAAATCTAGTTGATATTTTTCTTTATAGGTAGTACATGGATAAAAAAGTAAACTACTCAACGATGACAAGACGTACTCTAGCATTTATAGTTGATTGTATTTTATTTATCGCAATACCATTTGGTTTAATGGCGGTGGATTTCTCACTTACACACGCAATACAAGGGATCATGGGTGCAATAATTGTAATCACCACGATTGTATTTTCTTTATTTTTAATGATACCATGTATATTTCATATATTCATGCTAGTAAAATTTGGCGGCACTCCAGGACACTTGTTATTTAGCATGCGTGTAAAAGACAAAGATACATTTGAGTCAATCACTACAATGCAAGCAATGAAAAGGACTATAGCTCTTTTTATAATTTATTGCATATCACTTTGTAATCCCATTTTATTCTTAGCTATACTAATCTTAGTTTTAGTATGTGCAGTAGGTGATGAACATAAACAAGCTTTTCACGACAAAATTGCAAACACGGTAGTGATAGATTATAAACCTAGTTGATATTTTCCTTTAGCTGTCTGCCACCAAGGGTGTCATTCCAGTGTCACGCGCTAACTTAAGGTAAATTGCCAACTTAACTATAAATATATTTTGGTAAATCCAAATTATTTTAGCTATAAGAGCGTTTTACTTTTTGCTCAGCATATCCATCATAACTGGCTTACTTTTAGTGATTCATGGAGTTAAAAAAGTCAGCATTGCTCTTTGTTAAAAGTAGTTTGTCACGTAAAAATTCCATTGCTTCAACGGGTCCCATAGGATTGAGTATCCTACGCACCACCCATATTTTATTTAGTATAGCCTTATCAACTAATAGCTCTTCCTTCCTTGTTCCGGATTTTGTAATATCAATAGCTGGAAATATACGTTTATCAGAAAGTTTTCTATCAAGTATGATCTCAGCATTTCCTGTACCTTTAAACTCTTCAAAAATAACTTCATCCATTTTTGAACCAGTCTCTATAAGAGCTGTGGCGATTATAGTTAAAGAACCCCCATTCTCAATATTACGAGCTGCTCCAAAAAAGCGTTTTGGTCTCTGCAGTGCGTTTGAATCTACACCACCAGTTAGAACTTTCCCAGACGAAGGAATAACCGCATTATAAGCACGTGCAAGTCTAGTAATATTGTCAAGTAGAATTACCACATCTTTTTTATGCTCAACCATTCTTTTAGCTTTTTCTATTACTATTTCAGCAAGCTGTACGTGACGGTAAGCAGGCTCATCGAATGTAGAACTTACTACCTCACCTTTTACAGAACGTATCATATCTGTTACTTCTTCAGGTCTTTCATCTATAAGTAACACTATTAATTCTACTTCAGGGTGATTTATAGCTATAGAGTTAGCCATTTGCTGAAGCAATACAGTTTTTCCTGTGCGAGGTGGAGCAACTACTAACGCTCTTTGCCCTTTTCCAAGAGGAGCTACTATATCTATAGCACGCATGCTTAAGCCTTTTTTATCATCACCATTATTACACTCAAGTACTATGCTTTCCTCAGGATAAAGAGGAAGCAAATTATCAAAATGGACGTACTTTCTTAATTCACTTACTTCAGTAGAGTTTATACTTTGAACCTTAGTTAAAGTAAAATATCTCTCTTTATCACCAGGTGGCCTTATTTCTCCATATGCCATATCTCCTGTACGTAAATTAAACTTCTTTATTTGCCCGTTAGAAATATAAACATCATCGGTACTTGGGGCATAATTTGCACTTGCTGAACGTAAGAAACCAAAACCATCAGGCAATATTTCCACTATTCCACTCCCTGTGGTTATGCCTCCTTCTTCACTCATTTTTTTCATTAAGCTGAATATTATTTCCTGCTTTAGCATTCTACCATTGCTTTTACCGTTAGTTGAAATTTTTCTTTCTTCAGCTAACTCTAACAATTCTTCTGCTGTTTTCTCTTTTAATTCGCTCAGATCTAATGTTTTTCTGTTTTTCTCAGTACCTTCATTGACCATCTGTTTTACTGTATCGTTATTGTAAATTTGCTCACTTTTTTCAGGTTGAGCTGTAACCTTTCCTTTTGCCAAAACATCTTCATTGATTGTTGTCATAATCCTCCAAAAATTTTAATTGATGCTTACTAACCTAAAATGTGACTATAAGATAATAAATTAGGCTGAGTTAGTTTCAGTGCGTATTAAGCTTAATTATCATTAAACCCCGTACTTTACTTACATTATACTAATAAACACTAGCAAGTCAAGTTAATTTAATGTTAACAAAACACAAAAATTTGAGGATTTTCAATAGCTATTCTTTATATTTTTTTAACCTTTCTTGCTTCTCCTCTTCTACTTTTGCTTTTTCCACTTCTGCTTCTAAATTTTCTTGACTACATAAGCCGAGTAGTACAGGATCTTGGGGTTTTATATTTTGCATGTTATGATGAGATCCATCTCTTACCTGCTCAACTGTGTAATTTGTTGTACTAATTAATTTAGCTATAACGTTATTGTCCAAGATAGGAAATTTTTTTACTAAATAATAAATCGCATCAGGTTTATCTCTACGTCTTGCCGTAGAGGCAAAGCCAAGAATGCTACCAATCGCTTTACTCCTTTTTTTTATATTTTTTATAATCAAATTTGGTACACGATTTGGATTTTTTTTGCAATCATCGATTTCTTTTTCAGTAATTATTCCAGAAATAATAGGGTTATATTTTTCTACTTCTATTTCCTCATCAGCTATGTCTTGTACTTCTTCAAGGGCCAATCTGCAACATTGTGCTATTTGATTAAAAGTTAAACCAGTGTTGTCTACTAACCAAGCAGCTATTTGCACTAGAAACTGTTTATTTCTATCGTTATTGCCCTTAGAAGATTCCATTGACATCAAAAAAGCATCTCCCATTTAAAGTATCCCTTACTGTTATACAGAGCTAAAATATAAACTATTAAAACTAAAAAAGCATTAATTTTGTCATTCAATAACTTTTTGTTTGTCACTTCCCACCTCTTAAGTTAATTAAATGCGCTTACCTTTAAGCATATTTCAAACAAAATATTTCCCCTTCCTAAGGTATAGTATAACTCAGTTAAACATATGTTCCTATTTAAGATTAGAGAGTTAAATTTTAAGTTAATATATTGTAATATTATATATATTAGCTAATAAAGCAACAGGTTTACAAGCATTAAATTATCACTATTCTATAATTAATCATTAATTAACTGGGTTTAAAATGAATGTTAAAAATTTTTTCACTAAAGTAACCGTTGTCCTTTTAGCTTGCTTGTTAATCTTCATGGGAATTGGCAACCTTTTATCAGGTGATGATGAAAAAGAAGAGGTAGCTAGGGTTGGAAAAGAAGTTATAACGTCAGATGAGTATAAGTCGCTATATCAAAATTATGGAAAACAAATTTCTGGATCTGATGCGAGTAGAGAACAAGTAAAAAAGCTGAAATATGATTTGCTTAACGCACTTATAGAGCAAAAACTATTGTTTAACCTAACTAGTGAGCTGGGGTTGACAGTTGGAGAAGAATCTATAAAAAACCATATTAAAAACACCAAATACTTTCAAAATGATAAAGGTGAATTTGACAAAAATAAATTCTATGAAACGCTAAATGACCTGCATATGACAGAGAAAGAGTATATAGCAAAGCTAGAGAAAGTCCTGCCTGCAATGATGTTCATGACTTCATTATTTAAAGATAATTATCCAGTAACTTTTGGCGAGAAAATTGATGAGCAGATATACAAAAGTCGCTACCAAACTAGAGTAGTTGATATTGTTAAAATAACTGAAGATGCAGTTACAAACATTCCTGAACCAGATGATCAAGCCTTACTTGATTTGTACGAAAGAAATAAATCCCATTTTTATTATCCTGAGTATCGAACTGCGCAATATATTTCCCTAGGCCAAAAGTATTTTGAAGATCAAATCAAGATCTCAGATGAAGAAGTTGATGGTATAATAGAACAACAAGAACTTAAAAATCAAAGAGATATATTCAATGCAATATTTTCTACCAAAGAAGAAGCTGAGACAGCAAGAAGAGCATTTGAGGAGGGTAAAACAAGCTTTGAACAGATAGTAGAAGAGTTTGGCAAAGCAAAACTTGAGGAAACTAGAGTAAATAATATAACTAAGGATTTTTTACCAGAAGACGTGAGAGAGAAGGTATTTGCTCTTAAAGTAGGTGAAGTAAGTGAAGTTTTAGCAAGCAGTTTTGGTTGGCACATAGTAAAAGTGGAAAGTGCGCATCAAATCTCTGATGAAGACTTAGTTGATTTAAAAAAAGACATAAAGTCAGTTCTAACTAACCAAAAGTCTTTTGAAAGAGTCAATGATTTCATAAACCAAGTGAACTATAAGATATACAATGGTTCAGAAATTGAAGAAATATTGAGTGAATATAATTTACCTATACAAACTATTGGTCCAGTAGATGCGAGTGGAAAAGATCAAAGCGGTAATAACGTAGGAGATTCTGGTGATTTGATTTCTTTCATTTTTTCGCGAGAAAAGGATCAGAAAGGTTATTTTAAGGGCGTTGGGGACGCCGTTGTTAGTGTAAAAATCGTCGATATCTTTCCACCCAAATTGCAAAGTTTTGAAGAAGGCAAGGCATTAGCGGTAGAGCTTTGGCGTAGTGAGTTTATAAAAGAAAGAATGTTTAAATTCGGGCAAGAGGTTGCAGTTCAACTAAGAGAAAAAACAGATTTGGAAGAAATTCAAGGTGTGGAATTAGTTAAAGGTCAGCAGATGCACCGCAATAAAGTGGATCAACAAAACTACCCCTTTTCTTTTGTAGAAGAGATTTTCAATATGAAAACAACTGGTTCAGTGACAGATCCTATTCAATACAATAATGAAATTATAATAGGTGTTCTAAAAGAAATGCATTCATCAAATGGCAAATTAAACACGCTTGACACCGGAAAACGTGTGATGATATCGCTAAAAGAGCAATTAATTAGCTATCTGGAATCAAAGTATAAAGTCGAAGTTAATCACGCTATACTTGATGATATATAATCAAAAATCTTATAAGCTGCTTCAAACGCATCCAGTGCCCAGACACACAACTGTACGAACATTGCGATTTGAGAGCAATCTTCACTAGAAAGGATGTCATCCCAGTGCCCAGACACTGGGATCCAGGAATTTTATTAAGTTGGTAAACATAAAAGTAGCCGTTTTATGTTAAAATACAACGTTTTAATGATTAAAAAAAGGCTGGATTCCAGTGTCAAGCACTGGAATGACACCATTTGCTGTGCAATTTACCTTCAAAAATGAATGTTCGTATAGCTGTGCGCCCGGCACTGCCCTACATTATTGGTAATTATATTATAAGGTGCAAAAGCTGTATAATTCATTTGACTTAAAACGGCTCATTGTATAAAATTGTGGCTAATATATGAATAAAGGTTAACATGGCAGTTAAAATAAGGTTGGCGAGGTTTGGCGCAAAGAAACGCCCTTTTTATAGGATAGTTGTAGCTGATTCACGAGCACCAAGAGATGGGCGTTTTATTGAGAAAATAGGACAATATGATCCAATGTTACCAAAAGACAATAAAAATCGTGTTGTGGTGAAAGCTGATAGATTAAAACATTGGCTAAGTGTAGGCGCGCAGGCAACTGAAAGAGTACTGTGGTTTATCAAAAAAGGCATAGTAACTTTAGAAACAGAACCAAAGAAAACAGAAAAGAAGAAAGTAGAGAACGAGAAAGCACAAGGGCAAGAGGCATAAGTCTCTTAAAATGCTAAATACTGATTTAACAAACAGCGATAAATTAGACGATATTGTATCTTCTGATTTGTCAGCTATGAATGACTTTGTCTTCAAAAATGTCAATGATGAAGATGCTAAGCTTGCTACTGATATTATATCTCATCTTGTTAGGTCAGGTGGAAAAAAAATAAGGCCTAAACTAGTTTTTATTATATGTAAAATGCTAAACTATTCTGGGGAGAATAGGATCAACGTTGCTGCATCGGTAGAGTTTATACACAATGCTACTTTACTTCATGATGATGTGCTCGATGAAAGTGAGGCACGCCATGGAGTTAAAACAGCGAATAAGATTTGGGGAAATAAATCAAGCATTTTAGTTGGTGATCTATTGTTGACTCTAGCATTTAGATGGCTTATAGAGTGTGGAAATTTAAATATTCTCTCTATTTTATCTAAAGCATCGCATTTACTTGTGAAGGGTGAAATAAAGCAGATGACAGCACGCTTTGACCCCCACACAGTCAGGGAAAATTATTTTGATATCATTGGAGAAAAGACAGCATCTTTATTTTCTGCATGCTGTGAAGCTGCATCAACAGTATCTGGTGCAACAAATGACGAAACAGAGAGGCTAAAGAATTTTGGTTTTAATTTTGGTATGGCATTTCAAATAGTTGATGATATGCTCGATTATACTGCTAATCAAGGCACTTCTGGAAAGCAAGTCGGAAAAGACTTTTTCGAAGGTAAAGTCACCTTACCTGCTATTATAGCATACGAAAAGGGCAGTCCAGCAGAGCAAAAATTCTGGGAAAAATGCTTTTCTTCAGCTAGACACAATTTTGACCAAGCATTACACTATATTAATCACCATAATGCCATTCAGCTTTCTATGGAAAAAGCTAGACACTACATTAATATGGCACAAAATGATATTAGTACTTTTTCTGATTCTTTTTATAAAACTACTTTAATTAACTTTTTAAATGCGAGCATAGAAAGACGAATGTAGCTGGCGCTTGATATTTTCAGATTAATTGTTATATATTTATTAGATTCTTAAGGGTAATGATATGTCAGATAGCAGTAAGGAGAAAAAGAAGAAGTTTGCTGATATGGTAAGTAGGCAGAAAGGTGACGACCAACAAAGTGATAACCATAAGCAAACTGATGATTTAAATGAAGATCTCAATACATTAAAAGAACGTGCAGTTCAGCTTGAAGATCATTTACGCCGTGCTGTTGCAGATAATGAAAACGTCAAACGTATAATGCAAAAGCAAATTAGCGATGCAAGTGACTACGCAGTCACAAAACTTGCACGTGATATGATCGACTCGTGCGACAATTTAAAAAGAGTAATGGAAATTTTGAAAGACGGTGATCCTGTTCATGAGGGGATTAAAGTAGCTTATCAAAAAATTATAAATGATCTAAAAAAACATGGAATAGAGGAAGTAGACCCACTTGGTGAGCTTTTTGATAGTAATTTACACCAAGCTGTTGTGGAAAGAGAAGACAATGAAAAAGAGCCTGGCACCATTGTAGAGGTACTACAAACTGGTTATACTATCAAAAATAGGTTGCTCCGCCCTGCAATGGTTATTCTTTCTAAGAAATCTGCTGATTGTGGAAACGATTAGCATGAGGTAAATGTATAATGACAAGTATTGTCTTTTCAGGTATCCAGCCAAGTGGCGTACTACATTTAGGTAATTATCTTGGTGCAATCAAACAGTGGATAGACTTACAGGATAAATACAAATCTCTTTTTTGTATTGTCGACCTACATGCAATCACAGCAAATAAGCTTCCCGCAAGTGAATTAAAAAGTAATATTTTCAAAACAGCAGCAGCTTATATTGCATGTGGAATAGATCCAGAAAAGTCCATTATTTTTAATCAGTCCACAGTTAGTGGTCATGCAGAACTGGGCTGGCTGCTTGGGTGCTATACACCAATTGGTTGGCTTAATCGCATGACTCAATTTAAAGATAAAGCTGGCAGCGATAAACAAAAAGCCTCTCTTGGATTATATAGTTATCCAGTACTTATGGCTGCAGATATATTGTTGTATCAAACTAAATACGTTCCTGTTGGTGATGATCAAAAACAGCATTTGGAGCTTGCACGTGATATTGCATCAGCTTTTAACAATCATTATAAGCTGGATCATTTCATCGTACCTGAAATCTTAACTTTGGATTGCACATCAAGGATAATGAGCTTAAGAGATGGTACAAGCAAGATGAGTAAATCTGATCCTTCAGAACATTCGTGCATTAACCTTGATGATACGGATGACTTAATTGTCAAAAAAATAGAAAAAGCAAAAACAGATTCAATTCTAGGCTTTGCTACTTTAGAGTGCCGACCAGAAATAAGCAATTTGATAAACATTTATTCAGTGCTTAGTAATGTAAATGTGAAAAAAGTATGTGAAGAAGTGAACAAACATGACATGAAGCACTTCAAAAAAGAGTTAGCTGATTTAATTATCAGTGTTATATCACCCATACGTGAGAAAATGAATGATCTTTTAAAAGACCAATTCCATTTACATGAAATATTAAAAAAAGGCACAAAGAAAGCAGCAGAAATTGCAACCCATAATATAAAAGAAATCAAGGATATTATTGGATTTGCTCAATATCTGTAAGGTTCCAAAGTGTGATGGTGCGAACCGTCATACCGCCGCGGTATCTCAGCCGCTAACACGTAGCGGGATGACGGTTTTTCAAATTGTCGGTAAATCTAAGTCAGTTTAGCTATAGGCAGCAATTTTCTGTATTTATTTTAAGTTGAAGAAAGCTCAAATGAAAAATCGTGTTTTGCTAAAAATCACAGAATGCAGTCTGGTTACAAAATTCTCTAATGGTCTTAAATAAAACTTCCAGTGAATGATTGTCAGACATATTGTGCTCTGCTGATTTTATTAAGTGTACTTCAACATCGGTTGACTTAATTTTTTCAGCTAAATTCAATGAAGTTTGATAAGGAACATCTTTATCATTAATGCTATGCAGCAAGCGCACAGGACAGTTTATATCTATTGTCTTTTTGTTTAAAAGAAGGTTCTTCCTGCCATCTGCGATCAAATTTTTAGTTATTTTGTATGTACAATGCTCTGAAGTAAAATCTATTACACCTTTAGAATCTAGTTCTTCTTTTTGCTTGCCTGACAATTGCTTGAATATCAAATCTTCAGTAAAATCGGGAGCAGACGATATACCAATTAGTGCTGCAATTTTTTCTGGAAATTGAAGGGCAGTGAGCAACATCAGCCATCCTCCCATACTTGAACCTATAATTATTTGTTTATCGCTAGTTAATTCACTCATTACTTTAGCACAATTTTTTTGCCAATCACTTATCGTGTAATCAATAAAATTACCACTTGAATGACCGTGACCAAAATAATCAAATAGCACAAGTGCTACGTCATTTTCTTGGCAAAATTTGTAAATAGCAGTTGCTTTAGTTCCATCCATATTGGATGCAAATCCACCGAAAAAAACTACAGAAGCTTTCTTTCCTTGTAGCTTTCGATATGCTATGTGACCATTATTTCCATCAAACAATTTACAATAATCCATACTACTTTGGCAAAGCAACCGGGCTATCACTCAATTGATGCAAATAACTAACTAGATCTGCAATTTCTTGTGGATTGGAAATACCTGCAAATGCCATACGTGTACCTTTTATATAGGCTTTTGGGTTCTTTAAAAAGGCAAATAGCTCCTCATACCCCCATTTTCCACCTCTTTCAAGCACTGCTTTTGAGTAATTGAATGAGTTACCAAGATGGGCCTTTTTATTTCCAACTATGTTCCATAAGTTTGGTCCTACTTTATTCATTCCACCTTTCTCAAAACTATGGCAGGCTATACATTTTTTTGCTGCTGATTTACCTTTCTCAAAGCTAGCATTCTGCATGAGCGCTCCAATATCAAGCGCCACTTGCTCGATTTTTTGCTGGAACTCATTGCTGCCAGCAGCTACTATCGTTTGGTGTTCAATCTTATATTCTTCTGGACTGTAAAGCATATCAACTACATTACTAACTATCATAATGATTAGCCCAGAAAGTAAAATCGATGCTGCAATCTTATTAAGCTCCATAGTTAATTTTTATTAAGTAATGTTACTTAAATTATGCGAATATTTTCGCAAATAGCAACCAATTACCTTGAAGCTCGCTAAAGATGAGAGTCTCTATAGCTAACCCAAGAAAGGTTTTCCTACGTCCATACCGCCGCGAACCGTCATACCGCGATTCATTCGCGGTATCTCAGCCGCTAACAAGAGATCCCGCTAACAAGTAGCGGGATGACGAGGTTCACTGCCATTAAGTTAAGGAAAGAATGGTTAAAAACTGAACTAAAAAGTCAGAAATAATTAAGGATTTATGACAAATACTGAAACAGAATAGAGTAAACTTTAAAGCAGATAAACTCTGAAGTGTAAATTACTTAAGAAATAGTTTGTTTAGAAGTCATTTTACAGGAGCTATGGCAATAAGCTACCCAGTTATTATCAGAAGATATGAATACTACCTCTAGTCAAAATATGTGTTTTCTAACCCTTTTTTGGTAATTGAACGAACGAAGATAAGGTACCTTATGACGATCAACTTTCCTTCCCTTTCTTACCGCCAAAGTGTTCATCAAAAATAGCTTTGATAATTGATCCATAATGCAGTCAGTATCTGATTCCGTAGCAAAAATGTCGAAAGCCAAGTTTTTGATCGCGTTAAATGAGACAGATTTGTTAATGCTCCTCTTAAGCTTATCATCGGTTAAGTCCATATTCAACGCTTCTTCTACATCTTCTGTCATAACACTTTCTAGGTTGCTAATAAAGATAGCTGACCAAAAATCCTGTTTAACAGACTCAACACTTTTTCCTGTAAAATTTTCTAGACTTAGTCTTCCTTTGAGTTTTGCAAAAAATGTCTCAACTCCCCAGCGTAAAAAATATAACTCCTTAAATCCTCCAGTTTGAAACTTTTGTTCATCCATTAATGATGTAGCTAACACTTCAATTTCACCAGATGGCAGTACCACTTTGAAGCGTTATTCCACTATTTTCTTGTTTTATCTTACGCTGAGCACATATGGTAACCTCAACACTAGATGGGCTTTTTTCTTCAAACATAGCATTCACTTCATTAAAAGATGATCTGGGACATCGAATGACATAAGCAATTTTTCTTTTTGTAAGGCTAGAAAGAAATTTATAAGATAAATATACAAATCAGTAAGTCATTAGTATTTACAACTTTAAGCATTCCATCTGCTAAGTTAATTTCATGAGTGTTACCTCTATCTAACACTGACCTTATGGCAACATTATTTAGCACATCTTAACAAACCGCAAAGGTTGCACTTGCATAATCACCTAAATCTTTTGGTTTTTGGTTACGTATTTTTCTTGAGCCAAATTCATTTTTTATTTCAACGCTTGTTGGTAAAATGATTTTGGAGGCATCAAGAGCTAACACTCTAAAGCCAAAACAAGTTTTAAATTTTTGGTCTTGGTAGTACAAGGAAACCACACCTTCGTTAATTTCTGAAAATGCACTGTGTTTCATTTTTTTTCTTGCTTGACTAAAAGCACTAGCAGTAACGGTATAGTCTTTTTTCCTATATAAAATAAATTCGTTTAGTATTACTTGCAGCGACTTTACACTTTTTCTTAAAATTAAGATAAATCTGTCAATAAAAGATAACTTCCTCTTTCTCATAAAATCTTTTGAAGATGATTTATGGGATTCTATAAATTCTAGACTTGCCAATTCATTTTGAATAAATTTTATTACTGCCTTTTTTACTCATACTACCTTTAAACTTGTTAGTATACATCATTATCCCATAAAATCTATCTTTTTTCCTTAACTTAATGGCAGTGAGACGAGGTTATCGTCATGCCGCCACGAACCGTCATACCGCGATTCATTCGCGGTATCTCTTAGCCGCTAACAAGTAGCTGGATGACGATTGTCAGGGTGTAATCCCAGTGTCCCTATGATGTCATCCCAGTGCCCAGACACTGGGATCCAGGAAAGTTTGCTTGTAAGCAAGCAAACTAGCACAGAAAGTGGTTACAACATTTTCGATGAGATTATATGGAAAACTGGATCCCAGTGTCAAGCACTGGGATGACAAAAAAAGGAGCACTGGAATGGCACCATTTGTTATGTTTAACAAAGTTCGTACTTAGCTTCATGTTAGCCATAAATATTTAAGAAATTTACCAAATGGAAAAAAAGGCAAAAGAAGCCCCATGGTTAACTAGTTCTGACACTGGTTTCCATCCAAGACGGCAGTAGCCCCTTCGGTGTCATTCCAGTGTCAAGCACTGGAATGACAAAGGAGAGCAGTGTCAGCTACTTGGATGACACCTTTTTTCTACTTAGTGTGGGTTATACAAGAAGTCTATTGTATGGCTATTGCTGGTCGTATATTACTTATAGCTTATCTATTCAAATTGCAACTTTGTTTTTCATAATTAATTATTGACAGAAATTATTAATTGGGTTATTATTAAATTATCGTTAACAAGTGAGGCAAAGAAATGATGATATCCAATAATTCTTCATTGCTAAAAGATAGTCAGGAGCTTACTAAAACTAAGCAGACTATATGGAAACCTTTAATTGCTGTTTCATTATTATCTATATTTAGTTTCATATCTGGTCAATATCTTCCTTATGTTATTATAGCAGTTTCTGGTTCTGGTCCTATTGCAGCAGTTCCTTTAGCAATTTTTGCTGTTTCTACGGTTGTTGCACTTATTTCAGTGACATATCTTGTTAAACTGGCTATTTCTAGAGATGATAATAAGAAAGAAGTAGGTCTTAATGGACAGAAATTCGGCCATACTCCATCTCAAGAACCACAAAAATTTGTGTGTAAAAATTGTACTAATCTGGAGAATAAATCAAATGTACCTACTCCTCAATCACCTCCAGTAACGTTTGGAACACAACCAAATCCAAGTCCACCGCCGCCACCTCCTCCATTGCCACAAGATGCTGCACTACCACCTCCGCCTCCGCATTTTTTTACAGCTTCCAAGCGTACGGAGCAACCTAAGAATGATGCACCGAAGAAGGCTGGTGAACCTGAGAATAATAATCATTCTACTCTGTTTGAACAGATAAGAGGAGGTACTACGTTAAAAAGAGTGGGCAGCAACAAAATTTTACAAATGAATTGAAAGCAAAATTAGAAAGTAGTGGGGGCACTGACAAAAAAGAAACACCAGAAGAGTTTGCTGCAAGAATAGATAGGGAGCAAGCAGAGAGAAAGAAGTCGGATGATAATGATTCAGATTGGACAAAGAGACTTAAGGAGAGAGCAGCAGTCATGCAATTCTCAGATAGTGAAGAGGAGTCACCGGTACCGCCAAGTTCGTGTGTTGATTCACCACAAGTAAATAATGTTGACTCAGTGGATAATGAGGTGCAAGATTCACCTCCTCTTTCTGTTGAGGATCGCATAGCACAGTTTGGTGGAAAAGCGTTGCGATGCCAAAAGGAAAATGTTGTACAAGGACTATGATAACTATGAAATGGTCAGCCATGCACTTACCTTCCTTTTCAAAATAAGTTTACCTACAGGTCTGATTGTATTAAGATTACTTAATACAATCAGATCTATTATATGCGCTTATCCAAATATTACCTGCCAACTCTAAAGGAAAAGCCTGCCCATGCTAAAATTATCTCCCATCAATATTCTTTGCGTGCAGGTTTAATAAAGCAGATAGCATCTGGCATCTATACGTGGTTACCACTTGGTCTCTTAGTGCTTAAGAATATTGAAGATATTATCAGAGATGAAATGAACAAATCCGGTGCTATTGAAGCATTAATGCCTTGTGTGCAACCAGCAAGTCTTTGGCGAGAATCAGGGCGTTACGATGATTACGGTAAGGAAATGCTACGCATAAAGGATAGGCATGAGGAAGATATGCTTTTTGGTCCAACGCATGAGGAGATAGCAACTGATTTAATTAGAGATGTGGTAAAAAGTTACAAAGATTTGCCACTTTGTTTATACCAAATTCAATGGAAATTCCGTGATGAGGTAAGACCACGTTATGGTGTTATGAGGGGCAGGGAATTTTTGATGAAGGATGCATACAGTTTTGATGTAGATTACGAAGGTGCACTGAATTCATATAATTTGATGTACAAAACTTACATAAAAATCTTCAAACGCATGGGATTTACTCCAATTGGAGTTCGAGCTGATACGGGGCCAATTGGAGGAAATTTGAGCCACGAGTTTCATATATTGGCAAACACTGGTGAGAGCACTTTATATTATGACAATAAATTTTCTGAACTACTAGAGAGTGAAGATATTGAAAGTTTAAAGAGTATATACGCAGTTGCAGATGATATGCATGATCCTGAGACTTGCCCTATATCACAAGAGCAGTTAAATGTTAGTAAAGGTATTGAAATAGGGCATATTTTTTATTTTGGCGACAAATATTCAAAGCCTATGAAGGCAAGTGTTACTTCTCAAGATGGAAAAAATGTCAATATACATATGGGTTCGTATGGCATTGGGGTTTCAAGACTTGTTGGTGCGATAATAGAAGCTTTTCATGATGATAAGGGAATTATCTGGCCGGAGGAGGTAGCTCCTTTCAGAATTGGTTTAATCAATTTACAAACGAAAGTAACGGAGGCTGCAGATAAAATATACAAAGCTTTGAAGAGCGATGAAGTGCTTTACGATGATACGGAAGGGAGTGTAGGAGTAAAATTTTCTAGAATGGATCTGATAGGCTTGCCGTGGCAAATAATTGTCGGAAAGAAAGCAGTAAGTGAAAATATAGTTGAAGTAAAAAATAGAGCAACTGGAGAGGTAAAGGAAATGCAGATTGAGGAAGCAATAAATCACTTTAGCGCAAAATGATACACGGTATCGGCACTGACATAGTATATATCCCAAGAATATTGAGAATATTACAAAAATACGGGGAAAAATTTCTCAATAGAATCTACACTGAAAAGGAAATAGAGCTAAGTAGAAAGTATAATAGTCAAGAAATGCGAGCAAGGTATTTTGCTAAACGCTTTGCAGCAAAAGAAGCTTTTGTTAAAGCACGAGGTAGTGGTCAGGGTATTACAATGAAAGATATAGAAATATACAATGATGTAAGAGGCAAGCCATATCTTACCGTTAGCAAGGATTTTATCTCCAAAATTCATCTTTCTTTAAGTGACGATGGAGATTACGCTACTGCATTTGTTGTAATTTGCGTCTATATCTCACACAGATAAAGTTTACTCTTTTGTCATCTTATGGCTTACTGTATGAACATTCATTTTTAAAGGTAAACTGCACAGCAAATGGTCAGTGCTTGACACTGTCCTCCTTTGTCATCCCAGTGCCCAGACACTGGTTTTCTGCAATCTCATCGAAAACGTTTTTCTATGCTAGTTTGCTTGCTCACAAGCAAACTTTCCTGGATCCAAGTAGTCAGGGCACTGGGATGACATCTTTGTTGTGTTTAACAAAAACAAATGTTCGTACAGTTGTGGAATGAATCGCAGTATAGCTATAGCATACACAAACGACTAGTTTGCCAAAAAAACATAGCGGTTTTTCTATGATTTTAGTATAATTCTAGCTTTACCTAAACAAAAAGATGAATTATTTAATGGACTGTGTTTTTACGTCTCTTTCCTTACCATTTTCAATTACTGAGAATTATTTATTAATTACTGCGTTGATTCCACTTTTAAGTGCGTTAGTTATTTTTTTTACTGGTAAATGGCCCGGAGTGAACAATAGTATTACTGTCACTTCTTCTGTACTTCTGTTTACGTATACGTGTCTGTGCACTTTATATTGGGTATATGGTGATCATTCTCAATTTATTCTCATGGATTTTGGTAATAATTTGCACATTAGTTTAAAGCTAGAGTCTACCGGAGTAATATTCAGTTTATTAATATCGTTTTTATGGGTGCTGACCAGTATATATGCAATATGTTATATGCAGAATAACTATGCTGATAGCAATCACTCAAGTTTTCTATGCTTTTTTTCAATATCGATTGGCTGTGCAATGTTTATTGCTTTTTCTGGAGACTTGCTCACTACATTTGTCTTTTATGAGCTTCTAACTATTAGTACATACCCTCTGGTTACTTACAACTCAACAAATGAATCAATGATTGCAGGACGCTATTACTTTGGCGTGCTATTTTTCTCTTCTTTGGTATTATTTTTTCCTGCAATAGGCCTTTTATATCATGAATTTCATACTTTAGACTTTGTAAGCGGTGGAATATTCAAATTTGATACTTCACTCATCACTTTCATTGCAGTGTGTTTTGCTATGCTGATTTACGGAATAGGAAAAGCTGCATTAATGCCAATGCATTTTTGGTTACCAAAAGCAATGGTTGCACCAACTCCTGTGAGTGCACTACTGCACGCTGTTGCTGTTGTGAAATCCGGAGTTTTCATCATCATAAAAGTTATATTATACACTTTCGGCGTCGATAATATGCAACGTTTTGTGCAGCAAAATTGGTTTGCTGGAGGGTGGCTTCCGTACGCTGCTGGATTTACTATTATTACTGCATCATTGATTGCACTAAAGCAAAAAGAATTAAAGAAATTGCTTGCTTACTCTACCATCTCTCAATTGTCGTATATTATATTATTCGCTTCAATTTTTAGTGATCTCAGCATGAGGGTTGCAATTTTTCAATTAGTTTGCCACGCATTTGCAAAAATCACTTTGTTTTTCGTTGCCGGAGCAATAATAACGAGAGCAGGTGAGAAATATATAGATAAGATTTACGGTATAGGACGCAGTATGCCAATTAGCATGACAGCATTTGCTATAGGTGCATTGTCTATGATAGGGGTGCCGCCTGCTCCGACTTTTTGGGGTAAATTTCTCATTTTTCAAGCTGTTTTCAACTCTGGCAATGTAATACTTTCTGTGTTTGTAACTCTAGTGTTAATTGTTAGTACTATACTCAACGCTCTGTACTTTTTACCGATAATTTACAACGCCTTTTTCTTAAAACCTTCTCAGAATTACTTTATTAAAAAAACACCAATTCTTCTAGTTTTACCTCCAGTTATTACTGCTATGTGCACTTTGGTTATTTTTTTTAGCTACCAAGTAATATTTTAAAATCTGTATTTATAACCATTAACAATAAATTTAAATGGTATTATACCAGCCAGAGTTGCTTTTATATTCGACAAAGTGAAGCTAATCTCCACAGTATCCTCCTTATTTTGCTCGGTTGTAAAAACTACAGTAGCATTTCCAGCAAATGTAACTAAGTCCTTGGTCGATCGATCAATAGATAATGTTATTACATTTATGTTGGCGATTTTTCTTTTAGATAAAGACAAATTACCAGCTTCATTATTCGTTTTTTCCTGAAAGCCTTGATAGATTTTATGTATAGAATTGTTTCTTATAAAATTTTCTTGGTACTTCGGTTCAACGATCTTAATGGACTCGTATATTTCAATGTATTTACTTATTAAGTACCTCGCTGTGGAAGTGTATTCATCTTCCTTTTTACTGAAACTAAGCTTATGCATTGCAGAGAACTCATCTTCTGTGTGGTTCATATACTTCACAAAATTTAAATCTTTTTTAATAGGAAATAACAGGTATATGTTTAATGTTAATAAACATAAGCATACTAGGAGAAGCGATACTATTAATGCCATCCAAGATCTTTCTGCTACACAAAACAGATACCTATGGCAGTACCATTCGACTGCTTTACTGAAATAACTTTTGTTTTTTACTGATTCAAGCAATTTATCTTCCATAACACAATACTACCAGACCTAATCGGATCATTATAATAACAATAAGCTTAGATACTCTAAAAAAAACTTTAAAATATGTCTAAATTTTCCCAAATAGGATGAATGATTATATCACCTTGTTCTGCAATGAGGTAGAATTTATCGATTTTGCTCACATCTATATTTATCATTTTTACACTGAAATTTTCAGGATCATAAGTATTACTTTCTACACTTTTGTGATAATTATAATAAGAGGTTGTCCGGAAACTAGTAAATTCAAGCATATTCCCTCTTTAACATAACCCTACTCATAGCTAGGTATATGAAATTCTCAGTGGATGTTGTGAGTAAATCATACTCCTTCGATAGCCTTCTATTCCTATTAACCCAAGCAAAAGTCCTTTCTACAACCCATCTTCTTGGCTGTACTTTAAACCCTTGTTCTCTTGTTGGTAGTAGCTCAGGTGGCGTATCTTTGTGCACCCAAAATCTACATGGAGGCCTTTTAACAATTTCAATATCTATGTCATATTCTTCCTTTATGTGATTCTTTAAATTTCTTCCTTGGTATCCCATGTCAGCCCACATTTTTTTAACTTTAGTATATTTTGTTCTCATATTGTTTAATGCTATTTTAATACCATCTCTATCATTTTCGTTAGCAGCGCCTACGTAACAACCTAGTATAAAACCCTGAGTGTCTGTAATTATATGCCTTTTTCTACCCTTTACTTTTTTACTTCCATCATAGCCTTTGATCCCCCCTTTTCTGTAGTCTTTACAGATTGACTATCTACTATACAGGCACTCGGCTGCTCATTCCTTCCTATTTTTCTTCTACTATATTTTGTAATTTCATAATTCATTTTCTCAAAAATTCCCTGCTTCTTCCATTGCCTGAACTGCTCATACACAGTCTTCCATAGCGGAAAATCATTTGGTAAATACCGCCATTGACACCCTGTACGCAATACATAGAAAATTGCTTCTAATATTTCTCTTTTGCTATACTTTGGCGGCCTTCCTCCTTTCTTGTATGATACTCTGAAGTGTTTTTCTATTCTTGCCCATTCCCTTTCGCTTAGATCTGTTGGATACTTTTTTCTCATCTTTACCCCGTACTAAAATTTCAGATATTATAGCCTTTTACTTGTTTCCGGACAACCTCTAATGTAATTTATTTTGATCATCAAAATAACCAAATTCATCAGCAAAGGTTCCCACTTTTCTACCTTTACCACTTTTGACTAGCTCAAATAGATCAATTACATGGTTTTGGGATCCAGGCTCAATAGGCCCTTCTGCAGCAAAAAATTTAGGTGCATGACCAATGTATTCCTTAAATTTTAGATTATGAGTCTTTTTTACACTACCAAAATCCACAAATTTATATTCATCTGAAATACCAGAATATTGTGGATCATACTTTTTATATTCAAAAAACTCATTACCTAAAAAATTACAAAACGTTAATTTATAATTATCATGATCGGATTTTACGACTTTAAGGTAATGAAAATCTCCAGGAATCTTTACTTCCTCTTCCGTAATATGATTACGTACAACAAGCTCACCATTTAGCATATGATAGCCAATTTTTGGCAAAGTAGCTATATTGATTGTCTTGTTTAGCTTAAAATTTGCTTCATAAATGCCACTTAACAACTCCTTTCCTTTTTCTAGGGTTATGTCTTGATCTGAAGCTATATTCTTAATTAAGCTTAATTTTTTCTGCATGTTCAATATGGCTTTCGTCAAAACTTCTATTGATTGCCATACAGTTAATTTATTATCAGTCAAATTATATACTTCGAGTATTAAATTAACAGAATTTTATCATGAATTTATGTTAAAAGTATTATACTTTGTAAACTTATGTCATGATATTAACTACATTAGCTAAAACATGCTTTTTATCTAAGTGGAGTTGCTTTGCGGCAACGAAAAGTTCATCTATTTTTTTCCACTGACTTAGCAGAATTTCAACACCATTTACCTCTCTCTTTATGCTTTCTAAAATGAAGGCCTGAATTATATATGATGCTAGTTCTAGTTCGATTTCGCTATTAATTACTTTATTAATCATATTGGGATTCTTTAAATCATGAAGAAATTTATAAAAGCATTTGTATGCTTCATAAGCATCACTACTTATTGTATTTATTATCATTCCTGGCATTCCAGGAAATAAAGTAATCATTTCGTCAAACGTTTGATTATCAAATTTACATTGAGATGAAGCAACTTGCTTTGTTTCATCATAAGTTAATGGGAGTAAATTTAGCTGAAAGCACCTACACCGGATAGTGGTTTGTATATCATATGGCTTATGGCTAATTATAAATATCTTAGAATTTTTTGGCGGCTCTTCTAATATTTTCAATATTGCGTTTTTAGCGTTATTAGTCATTGCCTCTAAGCTATCTATTATAGCTATTTTGTGTTCTGATTGAATGGGACTTAAGTGTAGAAAGTTTTTCATTTCTCTGACTTTTTCTATTCCGATAGTATCACCTTCAACAATGTGTAAGTCCAATGCTACTTCATTATAGTTTTTTATGAGTAACCAATTGGAGAAGGATTTTGCAAGTGTTGCTTTTCCTATACCTTTTTTACCACAGATCAGCCAAGACTGAACAGATAAGTTGTTCATTATTTTTTTTTTGGCTTGGTTGTGGCCTATTACTTTTTTCATTCTTTCTCCTATAGATTTTAGTTTAAAAATGCGTTGTTTACTGTTTGTAATGAAATTGCACCTTCCCTTAAAACCTTAATCTTATCTTCGGTTAAGTCAATAATAGTAGATTCTATACCAGAAACTAGTTCGTCATCTTCAATCACTACAGATAAATGTTGCTTAATGGATTGTGGTATATCGTTTGCCTTACATACACTTTCTTTTCCTGAAATATTTGTACTAGTTGCAACTATTGGAACTTTCAGTTTGTTTAGTATTGAAATTGCAATAGGATGCTCAGGAATTCTGATACCTATACTATCTTTAAAGAATTCGTTTGGCAATATGTTGTTGTTTTTAAGTGGTAAAATATAGGTAATTGGTCCAGGAGAAAAGTGGTTTATTAAATCAATATATCTTTCCTTTACCTTTGCTATTTTTGTCAAATTGTAAATATCACTAACAAATATAGACAGTGGTTTATTTTGAGAGCGTTTCTTTATCTGATATATTTTTCCTATAGATTCATTATCTAGTGCATTACAAGCAAGAGCATACACTGTTTCTGTTGGAAAACACACTAATAAATTGTTCTGTATTGCATTTATTATTTTAGATACCATATAGCTAAAAACTTATTCATAACAACTAGATCAGTTTTGTTGCACTGTATCTTATATAGTAACTGCTAGTTTTTGTAAACGTAATGCAACGCAGCTTACCATTTGTTATGCAGATTTGCTACAACCCAAACTCTTCATTGACTTTATCAATTATTGCCTGTGGTGGATCCTCTCCCCATCCTGAATACAAAATCTCTCCATAGTCTGCAACATCTATAGAGCCAGTTCTGCTTTTTGCTAGAAACATTTCTCTTTTCTCTTTATCAACTAATACATAATGCCACGCTGATTTTCCACGATCTTTACCACGGACTAAGTATATAAGATCTGACCTACTTCTTTTTGTTGCATCAGCAAAAGATCTTTCATTGACAGTTCTGCTTTTACTTTTTATGCCGCCACTTTCAGAAAAAGCTTCCTTGGATTCGGTTTTTTTGCCTGCTAATTCAGAAATTTTTCCTTTTTCCCCTAATGCCCGTTCTTTGGTGTTTTGAGACGAATACTTACTGGAAAAACCTTCCCCTGTACCGCCAGGAGTCCTGTTTGTGAAACGCTTAGTAAATGAATTATTGTCGTTGTTTTCTGCCATAAAAATCTCCAAACTTTAGATTGTAGAATCCAAACTTTTACTACACTTTATCATATGTTAATTAAATTAATATAAATGAAAAATAATATAGTAATTATTACAGGAATTACGGCCTCAGGTAAATCAGAATTATGCGATAACCTGAGAGAAAAATATGGAAATATTAGTATAATAAATTGTGATTCAAAGCAGGTATACAAAGAAATTCCCATAATTACTGCTCAACCACTAAAGCAAGAAGAATTTTATAAATTATATGGTTATGTTTCAGCAAAAGAAAATTATTCCGTGGGTCTATGGTTAGAGGATTTAGAAAAAGAAGTTAATCACGCATTAGAAAATGCTCAAATACCTATCATCACTGGAGGAAGCGGGCTTTACATCAGCAGTTTCATCAAAGGCTTATCATCAATGCCACAAATAAGTCAGGAAGTGAGAAAAAACGTAAGTGAGCTCAGGAAAAATTTAAGTAAAGAGGAGTTCTATAAATTAGTATTAAGCAAAGACTCAAAAGTTCAAGATAAAATCTGTATTAATGACTCGCACCGTCTTTCAAGAGCACTTGAAGTTATCACTGAAACTGGTAAGACAATCTTTGTATGGCAAGAAAATAGACAGCCTCCTTTATTCGATAATTTTAAGATATATACAATTTTGCCTAAACGTGAGGATGTATACCAAAAAATAAATTCTCGTTTTATCAAAATGATCGAAAATGGAGCAATTGATGAAGTAAAAAAGCTACTTAGTATGAACTTAGCTCCAAATTTGCCAGCTATGAAAGCACATGGAGTGCCAGAAATTGTAAAGTATTTGAAAGGTGAGATTACTTTAGACGAAGCGATACAGATTGCTCAAACAAACACAAGACACTACGCAAAACGCCAGTACACTTGGTTTAAAAACCAGTTCCCAAGTTCTGAAGTCATTGATTGTGCAAATGAGCTAACAGCGCTTGAAATATTTTAATTGTTAGTTTCCAGGTGTATTTCCATACTCATTGCTATGAATGGGCGGTTCCATATTTTCCAGATGGCTGTTCACTTTTGGTGGCTTATCCAAGCCATGCTCTATTTTTATTTTAAAAAATCCAAGCCTCTCGCAAAATTTCTGAAAACACTCTTTTATAACGTCAAACAAGTTTTTATCACCTATATTATAGTCCTTCAGTCTCTTAGGAACAGTAAGTGACAATTTACCATCTTCATATGTTACATTTTTATCACCTTGAGACTTAAGTGTGAATTCTAGCGAGCTATCCAATTTACATAATTCTTCTTCCAGTTCTGCAAAAGTGCGAACTGCAATTTTTTCTTCAATTCTGATTGCCGCATGACTTGGATCACTACAATTAATATGTGTTACATGATTAGACTGAAACAATAACCCATATGTTTCAGCTAAATGAAGGATAGGTCCTCCTTTACCATACAATGCACCCACATAAGCAGCCTGGTTACAATTAGTGATTAGTTCTTCTAGAATAGAATCATTTGGAACTTCTGCTTCAGCATATTCAAATAGCTCTGTAAAAACTTGTTTTACAAATTGGCGGTACTTATTTTTGTCATTTGAAATGAGGTTGGTATGTTTATTATATAATTCATCAACAAGCTCTTTTGTTATAACTTTGTTCTGAATAACAAGTTTCATTCTTGGAAGATCTACGTACATAGTTGCACCAGAATTCGCTTCAGCATTATCTTTACCAGCCCTCAACCTGCTAAAACCAAACTTTTCTGCTTGAGCTCTTAGTGTAACTATTGGATTTTCCTTTTCTTTTGGTGTAGAGCCGTTCATCATTAATACCTTGATATAGACTGCTAATGGTATAATAATACATAAAAATGATTAATAAGTTAATAAAATACCTACTATAAGCCCTATGATAGCAAATATAGTTAGGGGTAACTTAGGCTTACCGACGATTTTAAAAACAACAAATTCGTCATTCCGTTACGTGTTAGCGGCTGAGATACCGCGAATGAATCGCGGTATAACGTTAGAGAGCTGTGCTAGCTATAGTGCATACCTGACCATAAGGTGACAAGATTTTAAAAAGGCTCTATAACAGTTTTACACATGTATGAATCTCAATGAGCAATCAGATTTTTCTAAATAGCAGGCTGGAGAATATACCTAAGTTCCATTCCGCAATATTGCCTAAACTTTGTGGTGGGGACAAGGTGGTGGATCTGCTGTTTTATAAGCCACTTAGTTATGTGGATAGAAGCAAGTTACTATCTGATGCTCGAGTTGGAGAATTTACAACTTTCATTGCAAAAGTTTATGAGCATCAGTCGCCCACTTTTAGAGGTAGACCATATAAAATAGTCGTTGAAAGTGAGAGTCAGTATATATTCATAGTCTTTTTTAATTACTCAGTTAAGTATTTATATAAACTATTTCCAATTGGAGCGAATGTGATCATCAGTGGCAAACTCGAAAAATTTGCTGAACATTGGCAAATTACTCATCCAGATTACGTGTCGCTTGACATCAACCAATTTAAAGAAATAGCTTGCATAGAGCCAGTTTACCAATTATGCCGTGGCATTACCAATAAGCGCATTGGGAACATAATAAGCTCTAATCTAAAGGAATTGCCTGATTTACCAGAGTGGATAGATGATACATTAATCAAGCAAAAAAAATGGTTAAGTTGGAGGGAAAGCATCATAAAGTTGCACAGACCAAGCTCATTGGTGGAAGCTGAGGTTTGTAGAAAAAGGCTTGCTTATGATGAATTGTTTGCGTATCAGCTAGCGCTGAAACTTGCAAGAAAAAATCATGTGAAAGAAAGGGGAAGAGAATTTATAATATTGAGTAAATACAAAGAGCAAGTTTTAAATGAATTGTCGTTTCAATTAACAAATGATCAAACTCGTGCAATAGATGAGATCTCAGAGAGACAAAAATCCAAGTATCGCATGATAAGCTTGCTGCAAGGTGATGTTGGTAGTGGCAAAACCGTAGTTGCACTTTTTGCAATGATAAATGTGGTAGAAAACAACATGCAGGCAGCTCTAATGGCACCGACTACTATCTTGGCGGAGCAACATTATAATTGGATTGAGGAAGTTTTATCCTGTACCGATATAAAAGTTGCGCTGCTTACTGGTAAAACTTCGCGCAAGGAAAGAAAGATTATCATGAACGAACTTGCAAGTGGTGTTTTAAATATAGTGATTGGCACTCATGCACTATTTCAAGCTAACGTTACATTTAAAAATTTAGGGCTTGCAGTCATAGACGAACAACAGCGATTTGGAGTGATGCAGAGAAATCGCTTGGTAGGAAAAGGAGAAAATGCCGATATACTTTTCGTTACTGCAACTCCCATTCCAAGAACCTTGCAGCAAGCTATGTATGGTGATGTTGAATGTTCAATTTTGAAAGAAAAACCAAAATCCAGATTGCCAATAAAAACTGTAACTATGAACATTAGTAGGGTGCCAGATGTTATTGAAAAGCTAAAAGGTGCTATAAACAGGGGCGAAAAAGCATATTGGATTTGTCCATATATAGAAGAAAACGAAGAGACCAATATTGCTGCAGCAGAGATGCGTTTTCAGGAATTACAAAAAACATTTCTTGATAAAGTCGGGATAATACACGGAAAATTGACTCAGGAGCAGAAAGATCAAGTTATGTTTTCCTTCAAAAGGAATGAATTTTCTCTGCTTGTTGCAACCACTGTGATAGAAGTTGGTATAGATGTGCCAGATGCAACCATCATGATTATAGAAAATGCAGAGCAATTTGGGTTATCACAATTGCATCAGTTAAGAGGCAGAGTAGGGCGAGGAAACAAGCCATCTTTTTGTGTATTATTATACGATAATTTAAGTAAAAGCTCATCTTCAAAGTTAAAGATCATGTGTGAGTCACAAGATGGATTTTACATTGCTGAAAGGGATATGATGCTAAGAGGCAGTGGAGATATTTTAGGCACAAAACAATCAGGATGTATGGAATTTAAATTTGCTGATTTATATCAGGACAAAGAGCTGCTCAATCTCGCGTATAATAACGCAAAAGGCGCAATGGCTGATTTTGAATTACTGCTTGATATATTTGAATATAGGAGTAGATTACATTTTTCAAAATTTCAGTAGGAAAACCAGGTAGCCCACAGAAACGAAAAAACTTACTTGACACCCTTCGCCAGCCCACTTATCATGATAGTGAAGCTATTGTATTTGCTTTCGCCAATCTGCAGATTAAAAGGTAAGGATTACTTAATGTATCGGCGTCTTATGTTCAATTTTTTGCAGTATATAGATACTGTATGTCTTTACAAAACTTCATCTACATCTAGATTTTTATCTAAATAAGCTGAACGCGCTTATAAAGCGTTACAAGACATCAAAAAATGCCAATACTCGACAGAGATAGTAAAAGACTAGCTAACTCGGGGGTTCTTTGTCTTTTTTTCTGCTTAGTAAATTTCTTAAACGTTTGCAGCGTAAGTTAGTTGCAATTAAAAGCAGCTGAATTTCGCTTGTCAAGCGTTTAAAACATAAAAAACGCCAATATTTTAAAGCGGATAATAACCACGGGGCTTCTTTTGCCTTTTTTTTCATTTGGTAAATTTCTTAATGTTTGTGGCTGAACGACAACCGTCATCCCGCTGCTTGTTAGCGGGATCTCTTGTTAGCGGCTGAGATACCGCGAATGAATCGCGGTATGACGTAGATTGCTGTCATTCCAGTGCTCCTTTTTTTGTCATCCAAGCAGCCTCCTATGGTGTCATCCCAGTGCCCAGACACTGGGATCCAGCATTTCACACAATCCCATCAAGAACGTTGTATTTTACATAACACTTTTATGCTTACCAACCCAGTGTCCAATCAAAATTCCTGGATCCCAGTGTCTGGGCACTGGGATGACATCATAGGAACACTGGGATGACACCATAGGGGCACTGCCGTCATAAAGGAACCAGTGTCAGCTACTTGAATGACATCATGGGGGCGCTGGCCTGACAACCGTCATCCCGCTGCTTGTTAGCGCCGCGGCGGTATGACGGTCCGCTGCTTGTTAGCGAGATACCGCGAATGAATCGCGGTATGACGGTGTAATGACGGTTAAGTAATTCGTTATCCCGCTGCTTGTTAGCGGAATCTGCTGTGGCGACATAAACTCAAATCATTTCAAATTTCAATCCAAAGAGGTATCATTATGTCAAACAACTTCAATTTTAAAGAATTTTTTAACCACTATGAAACAAATAGTACGTCAGATGATATACAAAGGTATTATTTGCTGTGGAAATCAGTAATAGCGCAGGCAATGATTGATGCAGCAAGTAACTGTAAAAAAACAGAAAGCTTGGTAGAAAAACGTAAGGCAATTTCTTGGTTGTCAGACTTTAGTCAAGATTTTGTGCACACATGTATATTGGCTGATTGTGATCCGGTATACGTAAAAAATAAAATACAGCCAACCTTAAAAAGCCTTACTAGATAAAGCCTTTTTATATACTTAATGAGGTTTACTCCTTTTACCGAAAAAAATATAATTCAATCTCCTATCTATAGTTGCCTCTATATCTTTGATTAATAGCTGCTTTATCATGTTTACTTTTCGCTTTGCATCTTGAGCTTGACGCTCATTGTTACCACTGTTATTGCTGTAATTATTCTTATCACTATAACTACTGCCACTTGGTTTGCTACTGTTACTGAACTCACTACCCTTTTTTCTTCTTGTGTTGAGTATCTGTATTATCTTTTCCTTTAAAAAGGACTTCCAGCCTGTGCCAAGTAATAATTTATAGAGAAAATGCGGAGTAAGAAACGCCACTAATATTCGAATAGAAATTCCGTAACCGAGATCTTCCCTATTTTCATAATACCACTTGCAATATTGAAACAAACGGTAAAACGCATTTTTGAAAGAGCAAAATTCTACAGCATACCAAAAACCATTGCTGAGAAACATGAGCACAATGCTGAATGTGTAAAGATACATTGTGAAGAGAAACAGTTTCACAATTATATCTTTTAGACTACCTAATATATAATTCAATAATCTTAATTTATAGAAAAGTGATATCATTTCACACCCACTTCAATATGGCTGGGGTGGAAGGATTCGAACCTTCGCGTGGCGGTATCAAAAACCGCTGCCTTACCACTTGGCTACACCCCAATACTACTTACATCAATAACACTATTAGCCCAATTAGTAAAAGATTTATTTGCTTTTTCTATGGGCATCACAGCAATAGCTGGCTGATCATAAGAATGCATTGCTTCGATTTTTTCTACAATTTTATCAACTTGATCATTCCTGCTCTTCATAATTGCCACTACTTCACAACTATTACTAATTTTACCTTCCCATAAATACAGAGAATTCACTTCGGGAAATATATTTACACATACAATTAATTTCTCGTTTAACAATTCTTCAGAAACAGTTTTAGCCTCCTCAAAATTTGAAAAAGTTGTATAAACCAAAACTAAATTATTCATTAGTAGCTACATAAATGCATTGCTACTATACTCTACCGAGATTTATTCATCAAGAGAAAATAACGCCAGCGCGTACTGTATGAACATTTGTTTGCAAAGGTAGTATGTTAAGTGTTATAGCTAGTTTGCCTCAAACGTAAAGGTGTCATCCCAGTGCCCCTGTGATGTCATTCCAGTGCTTGACACTGGAATCCAGTTTTCCATATAATCTCATCGAAAACGTTGTAACCACTTCCTATGCTAGTTTGCTTGTAAACAAGCAAACTTTCCTGGATCCCAGTGTCAGCTACTCGGATGACACCTTTCCTAGCAGAGAAATCACAATGTTCATACGGTTGTACGCATACCGCTGGGATCTAGGATTTTTCTATAGTTTAAAAACAAAAAAAGGACGTTACTCATTGAGTAACATCCTTTTGGAGAAGGTAGAAGTTTTACTTATTACACTGTTCCTGGAGTTGCTGTAGCTCTTGAGTTGACAGGTTCTGCACTAGGTTGATCTAGAGATGCGCGTCGTTTTGCCAACTTTTCTTCGAGTTCTCTGTCAAATTCTTCTTTTAAAGGAAGAACTTGTTTTCTTGTTAGCATAGAAGAACCAGAACCCATTCCACTATCAGTAGAATTACTGTGAGTGAGAGTTCTGTTACTCAAACTATCCAGGTTTTGCTCCACAATAGGATCACTGAGAACATCTTCACTGCAAGAACTTTGTCCATTTAAGTTAGTCAATGAGGCGCTTCTAGGTAGTTCTGGTGGAGCAACTGGAGTAAGCTTAGGAGTTAAGCTACTAGATGAATTGCTTCTACGGACTGTTGCAAAGTTCTGAGAATCTGAATCAGAGACAGTAGCAGTACTTTCAGTTCCTATAGAATTTAGTGAATTACTTTTTGACAAGCTGTTAGATTGTTCAGAGCCTTTTCTTCCCAGTGAAGAGAATGATGATGACACAGACCTAGTTAAACTTTTGACAGAAGGCCTGTTAGCTTTTTTCTCTGCTCTGTCAAACATATTGCTTACGCTTGAGTACAAATGATTTTCTCTACATTCTTTAATAACCTTCTTAATTTCATCGTGATGTTCAGAGAAAACACTGTCGATGAAATAACTACCTTTAGGTAATGACCTTTGTGTTAACAAGTTATGCAAGCTTTTTTCATTTAAATTATTAATGAATTCTTTCTGTATTTGCCATCCAGAAGTATGTTCAATCTCCCCTGATTTTGCCTTCTCTGCCATTTTTAAATCAATTTCTGACGATATTCCAGAAAGTATATTTTTCACTAACCCAGAATTATTTCCTTTATCAGCAAAAATTGCTTTCATATCATTTCTTATTTCGTCAGATTTCTTAATTGCATCTGGAGTAAACCTTTTTACCTTATCTAAATAGTCCGTCTCACCAGATGCCTTATGGAACTTATTTGCCACTCCTTCGCCTACAAAACTAGCGCCTTTTTTCAGTGAATCTACTGAATGTTCATAACCTTCTTTCACCTTATCTTTAACATGCATAGCACCATCTCTAACTTTTCCGGCAGCGTATGTTGATGCGTCCTTAACTTTCCCAGCAGTATATTTCGCCCCATCAACTGTTTTTTCTGCTGACCACTTGAGCCCTTTATATCCAGATTGAACTGCTTTTACAGCGACTTTTACAGCGAAATATAAAGCAAGACCAACTATAGCACCCGGTATAGCAAGTGTTGCACCAACTGCCAAAAGTGGTAGTACTGCCGTAAATAATCCACTTGCTGTACTTACTACAAGAATCTTATCTCCTTGTTTCATCTTAGAGAATTCTGTATCTCCTTTTAACAGGTCAGTCATTCTTTCTTTTAGCTTCTTGTGATCATTAGCAATATCTGAATTTGGTAGATTTTGCATCGTTTTATTCAAATCAAAACTATCTTCTGGTTGGTTTTGTTGAGTTCCAACAGAATTTGAATTTTTTTCATTATGTAACATTTTAAACCTCACTATTAATTAAATATATTATAATTGTATTCCTTGATTCTTAAGTTAGTGTTAAATTGATTGCCAGTATTTATTTGTCTTCAAATAATTTCGCTTGACGTGTTTTGTGGTAACATAGAAAATTAGGTCAAGAAGCTGCAGCATTTATGAAGTATAGAAAAAGAACACTCATCTTTTTGGCTGTTATAACTTTAATAATAATAGCTTTACTATTTAGGTATAATTCCCATTTTCACAAAGACGTAGTGCACTTAAAGAGTGACAACAAAGAATTCAAAAAAAAGCCAGAAAATTCCATAGAGTCGACCATATTACATAGAGAAAAGGAAGTGTACGATCATGTTTTCCATCCTGATGATTAATTTGTAAATAAAATAGCAATTTATGTTTGCATTTTCTTATTAAAGAAGTAATATTAGCGTATTAATTATAGAATCAATCATTATGTTTGATGATAATAATCCTTGGAATCTGGGAAAGAAACCGGTAGGGAACAAAACTCCTAATAATGAAGATATTTTAAGTAAAGCTGTATCTGATATAAGGTTCTTTCTTAATGGATTAACCAGAAACAGGGGCAAAAAACCTTATTTCATCATTTTCATTATTTTGCTGTTCTATGCTTGCACTGGCTTTTATATTGTCCATCCTAGTGAAGAAAGTATAGAACTTACCTTTGGTAAATATTCTAATACAGAAACACCTGGTTTGCGTTATCACTTCCCCTACCCTATTGGCAAGGTTTTTAAAGTGAACGTTAAGGAAGTAAATCGTGAAGAAATTGGGGTAAGTAGTTCTTATGGGCGAGATACAGATCGCGGTGAAGGCGTGATGCTAACTGGAGATGAAAATATAGTCAACGTTAACTTCGAGGTTCAGTGGCGCGTTAGAGATGCTAAGGACTATTTATTCAAAGTGCGGGATTACAAACCCGGTTTCAGTGTTAAAAATGCTGCTGAAAGTGCCATGAGAGAAATAATAGGTAAAAATACGATCTCTTTTGCACTTGGTCAAGGCAGACCAGAAATTTCTAGAGATACTAGAATTCTATTGCAGCAGATTCTTGATGGATACCAAATGGGTACAGAGATTTTATCTGTTCAAATGAAAAAAATTGATCCACCAGAAAAAGTAATCAGTTCGTTTAGAGATGTACAAAGTGCTCGTGCAGACAAAGAGCGTACTATAAACGAAGCATATGCTTATAATAATGATATTATACCTCGAGCAAAGGGTGAAGCGATAAAGATAAAATTAGATGCACAAGCATATGAAAATGAAATAATAAATGAAGCAAAAGGTAATGCAAATCGCTTTTTATCTCTTTATGAGGAATATAGACAGAATCCTTCTCTCGTTAAGAATCGTATTTATCTTGAAACTATGGAAAATATTTTCAGTAAGGTAGACAAAGTTGTTGTAACTGATGATCTGAAAGGTATGTTTTCTTATTTACCTCTTACAAATTTAGGAAAATAACCATGAGTAGTAATATTAAAATTGTTTTTGTTTCTGTATTTGTTGTTTTATTGATTGTTTTATTTAATTCAATATTTGTTGTGCAAGAAACAAAGCAAGCGATAGTTATACAACTCGGTAAAGTTGTAAGGGATGTTAGGGAAAGTGGCTTATATTTTAAGTTGCCATTCATAAATAGTGTAGAGTTTCTTGATAAAAGAGTTTTAGATTTAAGTCCTGATAAGATCCCAAGGGAAGTGATAACAGCGGATCAAAAACGTATTATAGTAGATGCGTATGCAAAATATAAAATAACAAATCCTGTTACTTTTTACCAGGCTGTGAGGAATGAATCAGGTCTGGTTAGAAGATTATATCCGGTTATAGAAGCACACATAAGAGAAAATATAGGCAGATTTTCGTTGATTAGCTTGTTGAATGAAAAAAGATCAGAGGTTATGCAATTGATTCAGCGTGGAGTTTATTCTGAAGCTGAAAAATTTGGCATAGAAATAATAGATGTAAGAATTAAGAGAGCAGACTTACCAGAAGAAAATAGTTCTGCAATATTTCGCCGTATGCAAACTGAAAGGGAAAAAGAAGCAAAAGAAATTAGAGCAGAAGGAGAGCAAGCTGGGCAGGAAGTTAGATCAAAAGCTGATAAATTAAAAAGGGAGATTATCTCCAGTGCAGTAAAAGAATCGTACGAAATAAGGGGCCGTGGTTATGCTGAAGCAACTAGAATTTATAATGAGGCATTTAAGGTCGATGAAGAGTTCTTTAACTTTTATCGCTCTATGAGCGCTTACAGTAAATCATTTGCCGAAAATAATACTAAATTTGTACTTTCACCAAACAATAACTTTTTAGATATTTTAAATAAGGGGTGGAAATAGTCTATGAAAAGTAAGGCATTTATTTTATCTATATTTGCATATTTTCTAATTGCGTTTTCTTCGTATGCTAATATGTTTGATTGGAATGCAAAAAAGGTCGTTGATGCTAGCACTACTGCATGCAACTGTAATCAAGGACTTGCCGATTTAGTGGAAGAACTCATTCCTGCGGTTGTAAATATTTCAAGCGAACAAATCATCAAACAAGAAAATAACAGCAGAACTAGAGTTCCATCTATGCCAGGAAATAATTTTTTTGATGATTTTAGAGAGTTTTTTGAGCATTTTGATCAGTTTTTTATGGATAGGGGCCCTAGTGTTAACAAAGAGGTGGTGTTGCTTGGTTCTGGGTTTATTATAGATAAAGGTGGAACTATAGTAACCAATTATCACGTTATTAAAAACGCCAAAGATATCACAGTTACTATGAACGATAATACTTATTTCAAAGCAGAAGTTTTAGGCTATGATGCAAGAACTGATCTTGCTGTGCTTAAGATTAATTCTGATAAAGATCTTTCTTCTGTTGCATTTGGTGATTCTGATAAAGCAAGGGTTGGTGATACGGTTATGGCAATAGGTAACCCATTTGGTTTGGGTGGCTCTGTAAGCACAGGAATTATATCTGCAAGGTCCAGGGACATTAGTATTGGCACTATGAATGAATTTATTCAAACTGATGCTGCAATTAATAGGGGTAATTCTGGAGGACCGTTATTTGATTTAAATGGAAAAGTTATAGGTATTAATACTGCTATCTATTCTCCATCTGAGTCTGGCGGCAACGTGGGTATAGGTTTTGCCATACCATCTAATTTAGCTATGTCAATTATTGACACATTAAAAAGTGGCAAAAAAATAAAACATGGTTGGCTTGGTGTGCAAGTTCAGCCTATAACGAAAGAATTTGCTGAGTCCTTGGGTTTAAAAGATATAAAAGGCGCATTGGTTGCAAGTATAGTAAAGGATAGTCCTGCAGAAAAAGGTGGGATTAAAGTAGGTGATATATTATTAGAATTTGACGGTAAAAAAATCGATAGAATGACACAATTACCTCAAATGGTTTCAAGAGCTGGACCTGAGAAAAAAGTGCAAGTTAAGTTACTTAGAAAGAGCAAAGAGGTTAATATTAAAGTTGTGATCGGAGAATCTACAAATGATGGCCAAGATAACAATCAAGAAGAAAATAAATCAACATCTGATTATGTAACCGGTTTAACTGTTTCAAATCTGCCAAAAGAATCAAAAGAAAGTAAAAATAATGTACCTACAAAAGGTGTGATAGTTACCAATGTAGATAGTAACAGTAATGCCACGTTGCGTGGTATTAAAAAAGGAGACATTATTATCCAATTAGATGGAACCGATATAGAAAATACTAATGATTTTCAAAAACAAGTTGATTCAGCAGTAAAGAAAAACGGTAAAGATTCAATAATGTTGCTCATTTACCGCAATGGAAATCAATTCTTTACTTCGATAAAGTTGAAGAAATAGCACTCGTAGGTTATTTACTAAATTAGCAGCATTGTAAGCCTGTCACTGTAACACCTCAATCTTACAAGACAAATCAAAACTATTAAAGTCTACATTCCATTCACTAAAATACACATATGGATAATATAAATTTTCTAAAATTCATTGAACTGTGCTTTCAAACAGTGGTGCCGGGATGTGAGTATAATGATTATCAGTACATAAAAGTCATAGCAGAAAGGCTGGAAGCAGCGAATGCTGGCGAAGTAAGGCGCATAATATTCAATATGCCTCCGCGTTCAATGAAGTCCATATGTATGAGTGTTGCGTGGCCCGCATGGATACTGGGCAACTGCAAGAATAATAGTTGCAAGTTATTCTAAGTTGCTTAGTGAAAAACATTCGCTTGATACCAGGTGCATAATGCAATCTGATTGGTATAAAGAACTATTTCCAGAGGTAGAACTATCCAAAGACCAGAACACTAAATATAAATTCCAAACAGTGCAGAGAGGATACAGAATCGCAACATCAGTTGGAGGAACATTAACCGGTGAAGGTGGTGACTCTATTATTGTGGATGATCCGCTTAACCCTGCTCAAGCTTTGAGTGAAACATTTAGAAAACGTGCCACAAACTGGTTCGATCAGACTTTAGTAACGAGACTCAACGATAGAAAAAAAGGAGTAATTGTGCTTGTGATGCATAGGCTCCACCTGGAAGACTTAACTGGGCACCTCTTATCTAAGCCAAAAAACATATGGCATCACATTTGTTTGCCAATGATTTCTGAAAATAAGGAGGTTATTTATTCAATTAATAACCATACTGGTGTCATTCCAACCCCCCCTCCTGTCATCCCAGTGCCCAGACACTTGTATCTGGGATCTCGTTCCTTAACTTTATAGTGTAAATTATTTCAAATTGTGTCTAGCTGCAAGTATAATAATTTCCATTTATAGATAAAGTATGTTGCAAATGTTATGCCAAAGAGTATAATAAAATCTATATCAAATACTTTACAAGAAAAAGTGGGATAGAGGCAAAAGCAAATATTAATAAGGATAATTTAAGAAAAGCGCATACTAGAGTTTGAAGAAGCAGTAAAAATAAAAAATATTATTGAAAGGTTAAATAGCACATGATATAATATATATATATAGTGTAAAAATGTAAATAATTTTATTGACATCTTTACATTAATAGTTCTTAAATATTTAGTACTGTAGAATTAAATTATTAAGTTTTATGAAGGAAGTAAAAATGGTGGAAAGCTTTTCAGGTAACAACAAAGGCAGTAATTTTATTGAGGAGGCAAAAATAATGGAAAATTTTTCAGATAATAACGGAAACGGTAGCTCAATCTTCCAAGGAAAAATCAGGGAGCAAGATTTCTCTGCAGAGCAGAAGCTAAATGAACTAAAAGCAGCCATAGAGGAGCTTACCAGACAAGATTTGCTCAGGAGGCTCGAGTGTGAGCGTCAGGCTTCTAGTTGTATCGATGAAATATCATCTCAAACAGAGCTACATATCGGAGAAGGTGATGATGAGGATTACTTCACTGGTGAAAAAGGAAGAGTACTCGGAGATTTCTGGAATTTCTTTGAATCTCTCTTCAACCTTTTTGAAGTAGATGTAGATGATCCGAAAATCTACCAAATGCTCAAGGAGAAGAAAGAAAAAAACCTGATTGCTGCGATAATGAAGTTTTTGCGTGATAAGTTTAAGGAGTTAATCAAGAAGATTTTTGCACGCGATTTAAGTTTCAATCAGAAGTTGGACAAAGAGATAAAAGAATTGCAGGAAAAATTAGGCAGTGGTGAGTTATCAGAAGAAGAGTTTGCAAGGGCGTTAGAAAGATTAACTGCATTGCAAGATCTGAAACTCAGGTTACAAATGGCCGTTGTCGGATGGATTGTTACAATGTTCGCAGAGATGTTTGGAGTTGAGTTGGCGGCTGCGGTAGAGGCATCTACAGAAAAAGAAGATAAAAAAGCAGAAAAAACATCATTAGAAGCAACTAAAGAAGTTTGCGAAAACGTAGAAATGAAAGTGGATGAAAGAGAAAAACCTAAAGTGCCAGTTTTCCTTTTTGAAATTTCACCAGGATTTGTAAGACCGGTTGTTCTGAGCAAACCAGAACTTGAAATTGCGTCAGATCCTTTGAAACATCTATTGCGTCTTGATGAGCTTGAAAGAAAATATCATGAAAATTCACAAAAACCAGAAAAAGTGAATGAAGAGAAAAAAGCGAAGCCTGAACCGAAGAAAGAGGTGTGTCCACCGAAACTTCCAGACAAGAAGCCTGTGGCAAGTGGGATAAAAATTAATTTTAATAAAATAAAGAATATTGGTTTCCGAGAAAGGGATGCGAATACTAGTGTTAATGGAAGAGGAACCACGCCACCCACTAATGGACAAGGAAACAAGCTTGATAATGGGAAGAAAAACGAGTCTGCTAGTTATGCAGCAAGCCGTCTGAATGGTAATGTTAATAAGAAAGAAGCGGATAACCTTTACACCGAACTTGCAAAAGAACTTGCCAATTTTAAAATAGGTGTTTGGAATGGTGCTGAGAATGAAGGTTCTGTGAATGATGCTCAATCACCAAGAGGATTGACTAATGATGTAAAAGTTGAGAAATATGTAGAAGGTCAATCAGTAGGAAAGACATAATCGTGAAGGTAGTTAGATCCCAGTGTCTGGGCACTGGGATGACACCCTCTTGGATGGAAACCAGCGTCAGCTACTTGGATGACGCCTCACCATGTCATTCCAGTGCGTGACGCTGGAATCCAGGAGTATAAAAATGACGAATAAAATTTATACTAAAAAATATAAAAAAAGTGCTTGCACTACAATTTATTTTTAGTATACTATTTACATAATATTTTTACTTAGGGGTCAATATGTATAGTAATAATGATAAAAAAGATAGCGATAAAGGGTTTACTCCAAGCAGCAGGTATGAAAAGTATAGCGGTTCTAATCCGGTAATGCTTGAGGCACGTGAAAGACAGAGACGTGAAAGTAGCAAGCCTGGCTCGCAAATGGAGAGTAGTAGCTCTACTAGTGCTGGCAGTAGTAAAGGTAAAAGTAAGTAATGTTGTTTCATCACAATTTTAGTAGGGGGAGTTATGGGTAATTCTACAAAAGAGCTAGTTAACGCATTTAACTTAAATAATTATGGTATTGATAAGGTCAATACTAATTTTACTGTAGAAGGTAAAAAGATTGTTGGTTTATTTGCTAGTGGTACTAATACAAAAGAATATCTGCGAAGAATAGGAGAGGAGATAATAAAGCAGCACTACAGTAATGGAACTGAGGTAGCAAGTGAATATTATAACTTAAACTATTTTCCATTTGTTCTAGATGCTAATCCTGATAAAGAGGATTTAGGTAATGGCATAGTGAAAGTAAAGCTTGCAGATTCTACAGATAATGGAGTAATTCGTAACTTGAAGGTTCATTTTGCTAATGAGTTTGAGGGGGCTGTGAGATCTAAAGTGGCTGCACTTCTACAAGAATTAGTAGGAATAACGAAGGAACAAGCATATGAATGGGTCAATGGAACTGTTGGAACAGGAGCGATAGGTAGTCCTTATCTATACTGTATAGCTTTTAGCAACGAGTACCTCGAAAAAAGGTATAATTCGAGGATTTTTGAGCTATTGAAGAGTCTTTATATCAGTGAATTTAACTCAAGATTAGAGGCGTGTGGTCTTAAGAGTTCAGGCTTTTATGAATATAAAGATGGTATGTTATACATTAAAAATGTGAGTGATAAGGTAGTCAGGAGTGTAACAGAATATGTTAAAGGGCGAGTAGCGCTTGATTTTAAAACTCCAGGCAGCGTAGAGTCTAAAGTTGAAAATTGTAAAAATGTTTTGAGTGAACTAATTCTTAAAGCGACAGGAAAGTTTGTTGACGGGTATGATTATGATGACTTTACAAACAAAAACAAAATAAAGAATGGGCATAGTTTTGCTCTTATACCTTTTATAGAAGAGAATGGTCAGTTGAAATCTTTAAGTTCTAGGGATGCATCAAAGATTAATGGAGGAATATTTAATGGTTTTCATTGTATAAGTGATATTGGAGGCAAAACTGCAAATCCACAATTTGCTAATTGTAAAGAGCCAGTTTATGCTTTCTCTAATAAGCAGATTGCTCAGTTACTTCCTAAAATTATGGGGTCTCCAATTGCATATAATCAAATAAACGGACGTTTTGAATTTGCAGTTGATCTTGAGAATTTTAAGAGACGTAGCTCGAGTCGATCCTCCTCAACGGTAACTTCTCCACTCAATTCTCCTACACATGCAGAGCCACCAAGAACACCGCTTGAACAAACTGGAGCTAGGTTTTTTGAATCTAGAGGAGACAGAGATAGTGGTCTTGGTGATTCACCTCCACAACTTAAGGATTCTGGTTCTTCAAGTGGTGGTCCAAGTTCTGGCTTAACTGAATTGTCATCACCGACACAGGAGTTTCCCAAGCGAAGTCGTGGTGAAGGGTTAGAGAGGCCTCCCAGGCAAGGATCAGAAAGAGAGGAAGGAAAAGGGGGGCTGTTTCAGTTGGTGCCGGGGGAAATAGATTCAAGTCAATCCACTGGTGATCAATCACAGCTATCTTTGAGTAGATCATCATCGATTTCTTCTCCTATAGCATGGGATGATTCAACATTCTTAAATCCTGAGGTTTCTAATGAGGAACCTAAAAAACAGCAAGTTACTAAGGAAAAGGAAGAAGAAAAGTTGTTTAAAGCATTGCTTTATTGGTTTAACTTAAATAATTATGCTTTGGATCCTCCTCATACTAACTTTATTGTAAAAAATGGGAAGATTGCTAGTTTAATTGATGATAGTGTTGATGTAAAAGAGTATTTAGAGGAGATAATAGATAAAACGAAAGAAGAGTATCGTGTCAATAAGGAAGAAGCCTATGATCTCAATGAGTTTCCATTTCAATTTCTTTCTAATTGTGAGAAAAACCAAGAAACAACAGTTGTTGCTAATATAAGTCGTGGTGCCTTACTTAACTTAAAAGAACTTTTTAGTCGGGAGCATGAGGGAAAAGTAGAAATAAAAGATATCGACATTAACATCGTCGAAAAGGCAGTGAAATCTGAAAAGGACAAATGGGTAAATTTTCAGGTGCAAGAACATGGGTTATCCCCTAAAAAAGCAATTAAAACCTGTTATCCCGATGAAAGCGTATTAGAATATATTTCAATTACAAAAGACAAAGGTGGATACTGGATTAACCGTGATTATGATGGTTCGGAAGTAGAGTCGTTTAGGAAAGAGCAATGGCCTGCTAAAGGTACGTCAAAAGCTGAAAAGATGAAGTCCGAAGATAATAAAGACAGCGGTATCTCTTCAGCGGAGGCGACTGATGCTGAAAACGTAAGCTCTAAAGCTGAGGCAACAACAAGTGGTTATGAGTCTATGGATTGTGAGAATACTAGAGGAGGATCGCCAAAACGTACTCTAGAGTTGAGTGTGGGAATGGAAGAATTGACAACATCCACAGACCTGTATGCCACTAAGGCCGAGCAGCACTCTCCCATAAAAAAATTTAGAAGCAATTGATCTAATCCACCGCTCTCAGCCACCTAAGCGTTTTGTTAGGGTTAGGGCAAAGTCCCTGACCCTAAAGGCACTGGTGTTAGTTTTTCTCATCCATTGCAGATATTGCGCGGTACTAAATGTTTAAAAAGTATTAATATAAAGATATCAATAAAATTATTTACATTTTTATACTATGCACATTACATCATGTGTTATTTAACCTTACAATAATTTTTTTATTCTTGCTGCTTCTTCAAATTCTAAATTTTCAGCATGCTCTATCATTTGCTTTCTCAAATCATCCTTATTAGTATTTACTTTCGGTTCTGCTATTGCCCTCTCCTGTAAGGTGTTTGATATAGGTTTTATTATAGTCTTTGGGACAATATTGTGCAATATATTATGTTCTTCTTGTTTTTTTCTTCTTCTTTCGGTCTCTCTTAATGCACGGTCCAGAGAACCAGTGATTTTATCTGCATACAAAATTACTCTACCTTCAGCATTACGCGCAGCACGACCAATCGTTTGAATTAATGAAGTTTCCGATCGCAAAAATCCTTCTTTATCAGCATCCAAAATTGCAACCAACCCACACTCTGGAATATCAAGACCTTCCCTCAGCAAGTTAACACCTACTAAAACATCGATTTCTTTAGATCTCAATTTGTATATAATTTCTATTCTCTCCAGCGCAGCAATATCAGAATGCAAATAACTCACTCTCATATTCATTTCACTCATATATTCAGCTAAATTTTCAGCCATTTTTTTCGTCAATGTAGTGATTAAAACACAAAATCCCTTCCCTATTGTCACTTGTGCCTCATGAATTACATCATCAATTTGACTCTCTATTGGTTTTACAATGCAGATTGGGTCCGTAAGCCCTGTTGGACGGATAACTTGCTCTATAAATACATTACTGGTCTTTGCCAACTCATACTTTCCGGGAGTGGCTGAAATGTAAACAGTCTGCGGCCTAACTCCCTCCCACTCTTCAAATTTTAATGGACGATTATCAAAAGCGGAAGGGAGCCTGAAGCCATAGTCAATCAATTTCTTTTTACGCGCCTCATTACCACTGTACATCGCACCAACCTGAGGAACGGTGACATGACTCTCATCAACAAATAAAATTACGTCTTTAGGTAAATATTCAAACAAAGTAGGTGGTGGATCCCCAGCTTCCATTCCATAGAGATAACGCGAATAATTTTCAATACCTTTACATATTCCTGTTGTTCTCATCATTTCGATATCAAAATTAGTGCGTTGCTCGAGGCGCTTTGCTTCAACAATCTTGTTTTGCGAGTAGTAATAATCCAAGCGTTCATGCAGCTCTTTTTTGACTAGTTCAATTGCCTGCAACAAAGCCTCACGCGGGGTTATGTAATAGCTATTTGGAAAAATGGTGATTTTATTTACGCCTTTGGTAACATTGCCCGTTATAGCATCAACTTCAGAAATTTCTTCTATTTCATCGCCAAATAACGATAAACGCCAAGCTTTATTTTCATAATGGGAAGGAAATATATCAACAATATCGCCGCGCACTCTGAAATATCCTCTCTCAAACCTGGCATCAGAGCGCTTGTATTGAAGATCAGTTAAGTTGCTCAGGAAATCATTAATACGAATTTTATTTCCAACACTAAGCGGTATGATCATGCTGCGGTAGCTCTCAGGCGAACCAAGACCGTATATGCAGGAAACACTGGCAACTACGATCGTATCCCTGCGCTCCAAAAGGGAGCAGACGGTGGAATAACGCAGCATCTCAATTCTTTCGTTAATTGCAGAATCTTTTTCGATATAAGTATCAGTTTGTGGTAAATAGGCTTCAGGTTGATAATAATCATAATAAGAAATGAAGTATTCAACAGCATTATGGGGAAACAATCCTTTCATTTCCTCATAAAGCTGTGCTGCTAAAGTTTTATTGTGTGCCATAATTAATGCAGGCCTGTTTGTCCTTGCAATAACATTTGCCATAGTAAAAGTTTTCCCAGAACCAGTAACTCCAAGCAAAACTTGGTCTCTTTTATTGCTATTTAGCCCCGCAATTAAACTATCGATTGCCTGCGGTTGATCTCCAGCAGGTTGAAAATGTCTAGTGATTTGAAATTTCATAGACTTTACTTACTATCTTTGATTCATTGCATAGTGAACACTATATTGCTTTTAAGATAAGTTGTATAGCTATCGTAAAGCCATAAAACATTAACCAACAATGTCATGCAAGTAGCTGACACTGGAATCTTGTTTCAATGTTAAACAAAATACCATAGAATTCAAGAAGACAATTCCTAAAAAATCCCTACATCCAAAAAAAGGCAAAATGCTGCTTGAATAAGCTAAATTTTTTTAGATGCAAAAACAATAAAACATAGTTGATACTAAATTATAGTACTCCTATGACAACGTTACAAAAATTAAGGAAATGGATAGCTCTGATCAATTGGAATAGTATTTTCAGGTACCGGTGGTCAATATGACATTTTTAAAATAAAGATTTAGAACCTGTTTAAAATCTTCTCAATAGAAGAGAAATGAAGGAAAGAACGACCATTTGTAGGCTAGTGTTAAGTTTTCGCTCGCAATTTTTCCACAATCGTCTGCATTTTTCTAACCAAGCGAAAGATCGCTCTACAACCCATCTTTGTGGCAATACAGCAAAGGAATGTAATTCACTTCGTTTTATTACTTCTACAGTTGCTCCAATAATCGTTTTTATTTGAGTTGCAAAATTTTCTCCTGTATAACCTGCATCGACCAGTATATTTTTAACTTCCGAGAGGTTTTCTTTTGCGCTTTCAACCATTCTCACAGCACTGCTAACCCCAGTTGTAAATTAGAAAAAATAGAAAAGGTAAGGAAATAGGGTAAACTCCGAGGTATTTGATATTCATTCCTAAAATAGGAGGTTACCAATGAAAGAGAAAGTAACAGAAATCTTTTGTATAGTCGATGATTTTTGCAATACAGTCGATGAAAATTTTGCAGAAAAACTTCTACCAAGTGGCAAAAAACCAACCAGGACGCCAGAGATTACGCATTCAGAGATTTTTACCATAATATTGCTATATCAAGTGCGACAATTTTAAAATTTTCTATGTGCATTATTTGAAATTATTATACGAATCAGCGTTTCCAAAATTGCCATCCTATAGTAGGTTTATCAGGCTAAAATCGCAGGTTTTATGGTATTTAGCGCTCTTAATGCAATGGTTTTGCGAACAGTCAAAAGTGACAGGGATTTCGTACATAATCTATCGCTGTTTGCCATCCAAAAAGGACCTCGAGAAACAAAGTTTTCAAAGGGTTGGCAAAGATTGGAAAGACTACTTATGGGTGGTTTTTCGGTACATCTAGTAATCAACGAAACTGGCGAAATTCAAGGGGTTACGGTGACAAAAGGCAACGTTGATACCTGTGCCAAATTTAACTCAGAAATTGACTGGATTATTGTTTAGAGATAAAGGATATATCAAAAAAGATCTTTTTCACGAATTATTCGATAGAGGGTTAAAGCTTGTAACCAGTATAAAAAGGGTATGAAAAACTCATTAATGGTGCTAAATGAGAAGATTTTGTTAAGAAAAAGATCGATTATTGAGACAGTTTTTGGCTCTCTGAAAAACAAATTTGAGATTGAGCATACTCGCCACAGATCACCGATAAATTTTTTGGTACACATTTTTTCTACGCTTGTTTCATATTCCATGCAGCCGCTGCATTTCTAAGCTTTACTTCGTTGGCTAATCCGCAACTGGGGTATATAGGGTTGACACCAAGGCAATATTCTTCTGGAAAAGTTGATCGGCATGGCAGCATATCAAAGATGGGACCAGCGGAATGTAGAAGTATGTTATATGAAGCTGCACAAACAATGCTTACAGTTACCAAGAGGACATTTAAATTAAAAAACTGGGGTTGCGAAGAAAAAAGGAATGAAAAAAGCAATTGTAGCAGTAGCAAGAAAATTAGCTGTAATTATGCATAGGATGTTGGTTGATAAAACAGAATTTTATTATCAATAAACATCAAAAGAGCATAGGACAATAATTTTATTGAAAATAAAGATAGCAATGCCGATGGAAGGGACAAGCAAGAACTTAGTTAGACTTCGTGGTAAACATGTTGCCGTCCACTTCCGCCTAACAAGTATAATGCGGCTTGACAAATTTATTGTCATCTCAGACCGCGGAGAGAACCATATGCTACTTTTAACTTATGTAAAATTACCAAGGATTATGGAGAAGATATGCTGTTTTGATTTGTGTGAAAATTATTGTTGACTTATGTGCAATTAGAGAACCTAAGTCACTTTAGCTATATATAAAAGGTTTAAGTGGTTGTATTGATGTATCTTTGTATTAAAAAACACCCAATAAGCAGAGTTGTAAGTGGAATAAACCACAAAATGTAAGTGCTAGGTGGTACGATTATAATTGAATTGCCGTAAGAATTTTTTAACTCTGAGATTATCTCTTCATCAGTGTATCCATCATTGATTTTTTTACGAATTGCTTCTCGCATATCATACGCGATCTGAGATCCAGATTCAGACAATGATTCGCCAGAACATATTGGACACCTTATTATTTCAAATAAACTGGTTGCTCGTTTTTCCATGCTTTTATCTCTGAGTTTATTATCCAGAGTAAAAGCGTTTACGCCTGAGTGGAATATCAATATGAAAAGTAAGCTAATTACTATTCTCATTCTTGGTTAATTGGATTATTTTACTGAGTTGGTTCATAAAATCAGTGATGGATAACTTTCCAATAAAGCTTGACCCTACATCATCATCGTACTTTATTGAAAATTGAATGCCATTATCAGTTGTTTTTTCTGATAAGGAAGGTACTAATTTTTCGAACGCATCTGAAGTTTTTGAGTCACCAATCATAAACGAGATTAATTCTTTATAATTTGATATAGCCACGTTGATTTTGTCTTTAAATGAATATGTAACTAAGTTGTAATTGTTTACCCCACCATCTGCAGCAAAAGAAAAATTATTACTTTGAATCAAAAATTTCTCTATATTGAAATTAATTCTGGAAGCCGAGATGTCGTTTACAAATTCATAATCAAATTTAATGTCGATACTAAGGTAACTTTCAGGACTTGCAGTATTTTTATACCGATAAGTATACAAATCAAATCCTAGCTTAGCATTTCCACTCAGTTCTTTATCGAGGTGAAATTGAATGTAATTGCTTTTATCATTCACTTCAGTTATAACACTTTGCTGATTTTCTAAAACATCACATTTTAATCCATAATCTTCGTAACGAAGTGTATCTATATAGTCTATCACGGTACTATTTTTGTTGAATCGCAATGAAGATGGTAAATCGTTTAGTCTAACAACAAAGTGGCTGCTATCGTTTGTGTGGCATTTTATATTCTTTTTCTCATCACCATGAACAGCAATATTGACTTCATTGCTTGGTATGTAGATATATACTGATTTATCAAACAATCTATTTTTTATCAATAAAGCATCAGATGAGATGGTTAATTGCTCATTGGAAAATTTTGGGTTTGTCACACGAAAAATTAGGTTAGAAGGAAATCCACTAAAATCATGTGAAATATCAAATTTTTCGTCGTTAATGTATAGTATTGTTTCAGCTAAAAGATTTTTTACCTTACATGCAGAAAAATACCAAAAACCACTATACGCTACAGGAATAAACAAAAGTAAAGAGATGATAATATAGATAAAAATCTTACGCATAGCTAATCACTCCCCTGTTTATCCAATGATATATTTCTTGTACCCCTTGGTATGGTTACACACAAGCCGTCGATATCTTTTGTGATTTTTATTTGGCACCCAAGTCTTGATGTCTCTGTTAAGCCGAAAGCTAGGTCTAACATATCATTTTCCTCATCAGATATAGGGTTATGTATTTCTACAGCATTATAAAACTTTGGATCAACAATTACATGGCATGTAGAGCAAGCAAGAGAACCTTCACATGCACCTTCAAGCAGATCTGGATCACTTCTGTGGGCTAAATTGAGCAGAGTTTCTCCCTCTGCAGCTTCATAGCTTTTCTTACTCCCATCAGGTAAAATAAAAGTAACAGATGGCATATTATTCCTATTAAAATCCTTACTAATTTCTCTATATCCTACAGGTAATAACTAATATTTGCAAACTCTTTACAATTCCAGTGCCTATTTTTTGTTATCCAAGTAGCCGACACTGGTTTCCAGAAAAAAGGGTGTTATGCAAGTAGCTGACACTGGTTTCCATCCAAGACGGCAGTGCCCTCTTCTTGTCATCCTAGTGCCTTCTTCTTGTCATCCCAGTGCCCAGACACTGGGATCCAGGAATTTTATTAAGTTAGTAAGCATAAAAGTATAGCTAACGCAAGCTCTACGTCATACCGCCGCGGTATCTCTAGATCCCGCTAACACGTAGCGGGATGACGAACTGCTATACCGCCACGAACCGTCATACCGCGATTCATTCGCGGTATCTCAGCCGCTAACAAGAGATCCCGCTAACAAGTAGCGGGATGACGGTTGTTGTTTAGCTACAAACGTTAAGAAATTTACTAAGCGAAAAAAAAGGCAAAAGAAGCCCCGTGGTTATTATCTGCTTTAAAATATTGGCGTTTTTTATGTTTTAAACGCTTGACAAGCGAAATTCAGTTGCTTTTAATTGCAACTAACCTACGCTGCAAATGTTTAAGAAATTTACCAAGCAGAAAAAAAGACAAAGAATCCCCGAGTTAGCTAGTCTTTTACTATCTCTGTCGAGTATTGGCATTTTTTGATGTCTTGTAACGCTTTATAAGCGCGTTCAGCTTATTTAGATAAAAATCTAGATGTAGATGAAGTTTTGTAAAGACATACAGTATCTATATACTGCAAAAAATTGAACATAAGACGCCGATACATTAAGTAATCCTTACCTTTTAATCTGCAGATTGGCGAAAGCAAATACAATAGCTTCAGTTTCATGATAAGGGCGCTGGCGGAGTTTGTCAAGTAAGTTTTTTGTTTCTATTGAATGACAGTTGTAACCTACGAAAGAAGTCTGTTGTAATTTGTACGATATCTTTATAAAATGGTTCGCATAAGTTATCTAGCAGTGCAACTAAACAAATACAAAAATCAAAACGTCGCGGTTTTTGGTCTTGGTAAAACTGGTTTATCCGCCATTAACGCTCTAACAAAGAGTGGTGCAAGAATATATGCATGGGATGATCATGAAGAGCAAATAGCAAATGCAAAAATGATGTATAAAAAATGTAATTTTATTCATCCCAAGGAATACAATTGGCATGAGATCAGTGCATTGGTTTTAAGCCCTGGAGTGCCAACAGAGCCACATTGGATAGTAAAACTTGCAAGGAGATTTGATTGCAAAATAAAATCAGACATTGAGCTATTTCTTGAAGCTAAAACTACGAACCAGAAGGTAATAGGCGTCACAGGAACAAATGGTAAATCAACCACTACATCACTAATAGGGCACATATTAAAATCTGCAGGGAAAAAAGTAGCTATTGGTGGAAATTTAGGCGTTCCTGTTTTGGATCTAGAAAGAGATGCAGAAATTTATGTAATCGAACTCTCCTCTTTTCAATTGGAGTTGATGAATGAAATTAACGTGGACATTTCAGCACTGCTCAATATTACACCAGATCACATAGATAGGCATGGAAGTATGGAGAACTACATAGCAACTAAATTAAAACTGATAAACGGTAGTGAGGTTGCCGTAATAGGATGTGACAATGAGATTACTGCTGATATATTCAACAAATTCACTGGAGACAAAATTCCAATCTCAGTAACATATTCCCCGATGTCATTCCAGCGCGTGACGCTGGAATCCAGAAAAGAAAAACCATTGCCAACTACTCAGATGACAGAGGGTAGTGCAAGAGATCTAATATCATTGGCAGGTAACAATTTGCTTGATTATAGTGAACAGATTACTGGTATAGATCGAAATTATCTGGATCCCAGTGTCAGCTACTTGGATGACAAAAGGGGCACTGGGATCCAGAAGATCTCGTTAAAACTAGAGAATCATAGCTTATCAGTAAGCGACGTGAAAATAAACCTAATATCCAACGCAGAAAACATAGCAGCCACATATGCCGTATGTAAGGTACTTGGAGTAGATAGCAACACTATTATCAATGGAATCAAGTCCTTTTCAGGACTGAGGCATAGGAATGAACTGCTTGGCAAAATAAGAAATGTGTTTTTCGTGAACGATAGCAAAGCAACTAATGCAAAATCGAGCGAAAAGGCGATCTTATCTTATGAAAACATAAATTGGATCGCTGGTGGAAGAAGCAAAAAAGGTGGAATAGAATCATTAAGCAAGCATTTTACAAGGGTTAGAAAAGCTTTTCTTATTGGAGAATCAACCGAAGCTTTTGCAAATGTTATGGAGAATAAAGTAGATTATGTTAAATGTTGCAATCTAGAAGATGCATTCAGATTGGCTTTTGAAGAGGCCTTAAATAGCGCAGAAGAAGTAACAATATTACTTTCTCCCGCGTGTGCTTCTTTTGATCAATGGAAAAATTTCGAGGAACGTGGTGAAGCATTTTGTAGAATGTTTGAAAATCTCAGGTACAATCACACATGCTGTTTAGTATGATGTTGCGTGGAACAAAAGTTAATAATAGATAAGCTAATTAGGGTTATTCCATTTGAAGGGATAAGCGATGAAACCCTATTAAAGGTGTGCACTGACCTTAATCTAGCTAATAGCTTTTGCAAATTTCAGAATGGAATATATAGCGCTTTGGAGCACATAGCAGAGGACTTAAATAGCTCAATGGAAGCTGAATTAAGAAATTCTAATTTAGAAGATATGAAAGTGCGAGAGCGAGTAAAGTTAGCTATTCAAATACACCTTTCAAACTATGCTAAGCTACCGAATTATAGAGAACTTTTAAAAAATGTTTTATCATTCTCCGTATCACCAAAAAATACATATTTTTCTAGTAAACTTTTATACAGAACTATTAGTGCGATTTGGTATGGCATTCATGACCAATCAACAGATTTTAACTACTATACAAAAAGAGCAATATTAGCTGGAGTGTACTTAAGTACGATACTTTTTTTTATCAATGATTATTCAGAAGATTTTGTGGATACTTTATCGTTTCTTGATAACCGTATCAACAATGTCATGACATTTCAAAAATTCAAAACTCGCTTAAAAGGAATCATAGGAAATTTCTTATAAGCTATTGATTGTTGGTAGAAAAGTACTTGAGCACGATCCTGAAAAGGTTTGTGAAAATAAAAATATTCATGCTGATCATAAAGAACATTTAGTTTATTGTGAGGATAATAATGGTACAACAAAATACACCAGTTACGAAGAAAAAGAAAATAAATTTATTGAAGAAGCACATGAATATTTAATAGACTCTGAATTTAATAAAAATTTTGATCTAGGGCAGTACAGAATAAGTAATTTCTCCGGAAACTTGACGAAAATAGAACTGGAACTCATCAATGAAAAGTATATGCAAGTTTAAGTTGATAGAGAAAGAAAAATTATTCTTGCTATACCGTAAATACGTTCCAAGATTATACTAAAGTCTTTATTGCACTCAAAACCTTCGTTTTTCCTAATCTCTAGAATTATCAATGCATCATCACTTAACCAGCCTGAGTTAGCTAGTCCATTCAACGTTGATTCAACTAGATTGCTATTGTAAGGTGGGTCTATAAAAACTATGTCGCATTTTGAAATAGGTTTTGGTAAGCAGTTAGCACTGCAGCAAATTAGCGTAACATTGTCCGTAATTCCAAAATCTTCTGCTGTTTTTTTAGGCAGTTGCAAATTGTAATAATCTGAATCCACCATGAATGCATGTTTAGCGCCGCGAGAAAGCGCTTCAAATGAAAAAGAGCCACTTCCGCAGAACAAATCAAGTACATTCAAGTTATAAATAGGTTTTCTTGAGGAAAGTATACTAAATATTGCTTCTCGAACAATACTCATAGTTGGTCGTGCAGCTAAATGCTTACCTGTAGTTATTTTTCTTCCGCGATATTTGCCTGCAATGATGCGTAGCATATTAAATAAGCTCCAAAATAATTAATTATTTATACTATATGATTAATGTCAATATGGCTTTAGCAGTTTAATAGAGAGAAGCTATCGAGTCGCTTGTAAGAAAAACACAAACACAAGACTCATCAGTTATCTTTTTCTGATTTGCCTGCTGCATTAATTGCTTGACCAATCTCATCTTGTAAATCATCATGATCATTTTTTTCATCATGATTTAGCCCTTCAATTCTGCTTTCTAACTCTAACTTAATTATAGTATTGATTTTATCTATATTATCAAGAAAGCCTCTACATTCTTCTTCACTATACTCTTCACCAGATGCTTTTTTTTCAATAAATAGGTTTTTAAATCCTGCTAGATCAGAATTCTGATCGGTATTTAGTACAACATTTCTCTCTATGAAGCTAAGATCTGACAGCAGTAAGCTAACCTCTAACAGATCTTCACTTTTCACGCTTTTAAGGTCTTCAAGACTTTCTAAAATACTAAACACCTTAATCCTTTCTTGTACAATCTCTTTGTCTTCCTTATCAAATTCAGACAATAAACTATGATTATCTACAAATTTCTCACTCAAAGCTTTATTCAATTTAGCAAAATTGACATCCTTGTCAAGTGATGTGTTATCCCGCAACAAGTCTACCCTTGCCCTACGCGCATTTAAAATGTCGTCGTAGTCATTTAACTTTATGTTGCCATCTTTGTCTTGCTGCAATTTATAATAATCAAGGCCTTTGAAATTTTTATTAGTCTTCATCTTCAATCCTCTTCTCATCTCCTTTTGCATCTGGTTTCCTCATTGGTTCCGGTAATTTCCTTTTACTGTCTTCTCGATTTCTTTTTTCCTCTCTTTCAGCACGTTTTTTTATAGCTTCCTGGGTATTCATTTCAAAAAGTGCCTTAACGTACTCTTCTGGATTTTTTGGTTCTTTAAATAAAGGCTTAAGATTATAAACTTCGTCTTTTCGATCTCTTTCTTCTTTTCTTCTAGCTCTTTCAGCACGTTTTTCTACAGCTTCTGGAGTGTTCATTTCAAAAAGTGGTGAGAGGTTGTAAACTTTATCTTGATTTCTTCTGCCTTCTCTTTCAGCACGTTTTTCCATACCTTCAAAAGCAGATCCAAAATCATCAATTTCATCTGAACCTTTTGGTTCCGTGCCTAAATTTCGTGTCACTTCATTTGATTGATCAGGCTTATCTTCTTCTGTTGGCTGATCATGCTGTAGTTGATTAGGCTTGTCTTCTTGTTCTGTGCTTAGTTCTCGTACTACCTTATCTGGCTGACCTCCCCCTCGTAGTCGAAGAGGGTCGCCTTCTTCTAGTGGCTGATCATGGTTATCTCTTACTAGTTCCGTGCCTAACTCTCGTTCTACCTTATTTGATTGATCAGGATTGTCTTTTTCTGGTTCTCTCTTACGGCCGATAGTGTAATCATGAAGCTTCTCTAAGAAATCTCGCCTATATTCTTTTGCTCTATAGAGTAGGTTATGATCATAGCCATGCTTTCCTATAGAGTCAAGACCATGCTCCCAAGTAAACTTCATAGCATCTTCTATTGTATAGCCCAAATGTGATCCTACGTATCCTTTATAATAATCTAAATATTTACCGATCCTTCTGTGTGTAATATCTTCCTTATCAACTCCAAATGCCCTGTAAATTTTTTCCTCGAGCTTATCAACATCATTTTCAGGCGATGTTGCAAACTTCGTTGCTTCAATAGTAGCACCTACAAATTTACGTGGCACATCAATAGCGTATTTCAGCACTCCTCCAACTCTTGGTACTCTCCCCAGCAGATTAGCTGCACCTCCGGCTAATCTATCCGGTAAATGAGTAGCCCAACTGCCTAAAGACTCAAGTCCTCTACCAGCAAAATTTTGCCACTGCTGTTTGAATCCTTCCATTATGCCAGTCAAAGGCGATGCCTGATACATACTAGATATATTGTAAACGCTGAATCCACCACCAGCGATACTTGAGCCCATTTGTTGTACGAACGTGCGTAAGGAGAACATTAAAAATGAAAGCAAGAATAGTATAAAGATTTCCCCTGCATTGATTAAATAACCTCTCTGTATGTCTTGCACCCTTTGGTAATCGCTATTTTCTTGATAATTTTTGCAATCCTCACAATCTTTACATTTCTGACAGTATTCACTGTTGGGATCCTTATATAAATCATGAAGTTTCAGTATTCTACAACCTTGTTTTTCTACCGCACTCCGCACTAAAGATCTTATTTCATTAATTATTTCCCTATAACTATTGCATTTATTTATATCTTGACAGTAGCGTTTTATTATTTCACTAACATCACCTATCCTTTTCTCTATATTGTTGATCAGTAATATAATGTCAGCCCTCTCTGATGCATGAGATAAACTATTTGTTAAGCGCACTAGATCTTTTTCACTACAGCCATTACTAACTACCATATCACTTTCTGCAATATAGTGGTCTGCTGGATTATCTTTAGTTCCAGGAATTGGATTAAAGAAAGGATAATCTATATAACGAAACCCTTTTATATGTTCACCATTTTTATCTTTAGGGTAATCTGGTGGAAGCGGGATATATCCAGCACCACCAGTAAATTTTATTGTACCACCTTCTCTGCTTATCTTTTCTATACCTTCTATACTTTTATCTATGTTAAGAGAAGAAGCTTCTCCAAGAGTGTAAGGTACAAAAATTTGCCCTGGGGTCCAACCAAAGTACTGCTTATCAACGATACAAAAACCGCCAAACACCCATTTTGGAGCACATAACTTTACCTCGAACCATTTATTGTAGCATACAGTAAAACCTAGTTGTCTATAAAAGGTGTTCATTATCATTGAAGCCAACAATGACAAGAGAGTAAATATCATAATCGATTGTAAACAAAAACTGATGCAGAATTTTATCCAACCTTCAAATAGACTTTTCAGCGGTGAAAATAAAATAGAAATTAGAAACAGTGGCATGATAGCTATAAGAAAAGCTATACCCATAAAGCCAGAGAGAAATATTATGTAAGCATACAAGCACAACAAGAAGTATAGTACAATCCCTATGAAAATTGCCGGTATCATAAGAAGGCTTGCCCACATTTGGTAATGTAAAAACGCTGCAAACTTTTTCCAAACAGAATAAGCAAAAAATTTATTGAACATGTCCTCCATGAAGCTAAACAACTTAGCTTCATCTCCTTGAGCAATACTTCCGGTGTTCATGTTGGGAGCAAAGTTAGTAATTACACTTATCAATTGTTCAAGACCTTTAACGAATAAAACAAGAAAATGATCATAGAAAAATCTAAAACTTCCAGGAGATATAAGCACTATTACTAGAGTGATTTTCATCATTCTGATGAGCATATCATGCTTAGTTTCTCGTATCATGCCAAAAAGATAAAGAAGCGATGAAATCATTACAAATAGAACAAGCAAGGAAAGAACAAAATTGTGAAAGCTCGTACTTTTTTCAGCTATATTTTCGAACATAGCTTGTGCAACTGCAGGATCATTGCTATTAAAATGTTCTTTGCAATTTTCGTTAATCAATAATACACATTTTAGATAGTTATAAATGTAATCAAAAAACCCAAAACTACTTGGCTGCTGCACTCCACTTAAGAACTCAAAAGAGTAGCCACCTACATTATCTAAGTAATATCTATCTAATATTTTTACATATATTTTCCATCCCTTTTTTAACTTCAACTCATTACAATTTCTGTCCTTTAATTTAGTGTTATCTCTGTCTAAAGTAAAAAATCCATTGTCGCCCTCTGCTGTGGAGTTATAACCTAGATGTACAGTAGGATATTGAGGATCGCGCATTAACTTTAGATTTTCGTTAGGATCATCTTTCCCCGTTTGAAACAAAAGATAAGCACCATGACCGTTGGTAAACCAACATGGAGCACCACGTGATACTGTATTTGCACTATCATCTTCATTAATGCACTTGCAATTTACAGTGCAACTTGCATTAGGCTTACTTGAAAATTTTTGTATGCTAGGTTTATAATCATTACAAACTAAGTGAAAATTAGGTAAACTATTATCACTTTGTTTACCTTCAAATTTAGTTGCATATTTTAACTGCTCCAAGCTTTGTAAGGTATAACTGCCTTTTTTAGATTCCTTCTTGTTATTATTACTCCAAGATGTCCATGCACCATTAACTCGCACTTTTAAACTATCTCCATTGGTTTCGAGTCCGGTATCCTCCCACTTCACCACTTGGTTATGGTGAAAACCATAATTAATTTCGCCAGTTTCAGGATCAATAACTTCTCCATCTCCTGGAATAAACGCATCGTGGTCGCTTGAAAAATGAGCGCTTACTGCAATAGGTTTAGGACCAAAATAGTCAGCAGATATACACCTTGGAAAAGGCATATCGTTTTTACTACAACCTGTGATCAGCACATAAGCTGCAAGAAGTAATACCCTAAACCAACATTTGCCTAAACGTGATTGCATATCTAAACTTTTTCCAAATACAGAATAAATTTCTAAAACTTTACTTAAAATATCTTTTTAATTAGTTACTCCATAATATCATTTATATCTTACTCCTCTCCATTTTCTTCCTTGTTTTTAGCTTTAGCACTAGGATCACTTCTTATTGTTTCATCAGAATTTTTTTGCTGATCTGATTGTTTTAATGTTTTAGGTCTATCACTCGTTGTTTTATCAGAACTTCCTTTAGAATCTTCTTTTTTGTCTGGTTGCTTTGGCGTGTTAGGTAATTTAGCCTCAATTTTTCCCCGATCTTTACTCATTTTCTGCTTGATACTCTGTATCATACTTTGGGTCTTATCATCAAGGCCAACGGTTGACAGCATAGCTTGCGATGCGCTCTTAGCAACTGTACCAACACCGCCAGTAACTCCATAACCAGAGCTAAATAGTGTTTGTACCATAGTTTCCGATATAGAAACAAAAGCTTCCATTGCACCGGCAATAATGAGGTATATAAACGCCTGGATTAGGTCTATAGGTAATGCTGCAAAGTGTCCACCAGCCCTTTCTCCGGTACTGAGTGCAACATCAACGCTAGTGCCAGGACTGTATCCAAGAGGCAGTATTGATTTCATCAAGCACAGATCATACGATAAGAAATTTACGCTAATTAAACATTGATAGCATGCAGAAAAATTTGTGAGGTTATATAAAACTGAATACATCAACTGATTTAAAAGAGATAAAAATGAAAATAAAATGACTGGTTCTAATGAAACATGAGCCAACGTTTTTATCCAATTATCAAACAAGGGTTTAGTCTTTTGAAATAGAATAAATACGATAAATAAAGGTGTTAATGACAGTAAAAACGCCACTAGAACAGTAGATATTACATATTTAAACGTAGCGCTAATAATGCATTTTAAGAACATAAAAGTAGCGTAGAGTATTGCCAAAAATGCAATAAAGCCAAAAGGACCAGAGAGCATCAATGATAAAAACTTTAACCAAGTTTCTGCTGTGAATAATACTCCTGCTGTCAAGTCTAAGAATGCAAATTTTCTCCCCCCTTCCCCTATATAGCCAGAAAAGCTATCAACCAAATAAGTGCTACCATCTATAAAAAGTCTGGATAAAGTTGTACCAAAAAGTTCCCAGCTTCTATCGCTAAAGGCAAAAGCTATAAATGCTATCTTGAACATTCTTACAATGAAATCAAATTTACTTAGCTGTATTGTTCCAAGCATATAGCCAATGACAGTAAATATAACGTATAGAGTAAGTAAAGCTCTTACCCCCTGAAGAAGACCTCTTGCATATCCTTTGTATGAATCTTTAACGCTGTCCCCAATTACTTCTTCTTTTATAAATTTAAATACCCCGTTTACATTCGATGAAATAAAATCATTAATTTTTCTTTTGACAAATAAAGTTACACTATACTTATTGTTTTCGTAATATTTGCCATTTTTGTCCGTAATGTCATCTTTCTCTACGTTGCTTACATTGATGCCGAAATATATCTTCTTAGGTTTGCATTCATCTGTTATAGGTTTTTTGTCTTTGCATTCATCTGTTAAAAGACCTCCATCTATTATATAATATACCTTATCCTTTGTTTTATCTAAGTGCTCTACTTTTTTGAAATCATTAGTCTTTGGAGCAGATGGATCCCCTGGCGGGTTATCACCCAAATACACATACAGTTTTTCACCATTGATATATTCACACGATCTAGTCACTTTAACATGGTACCCGCCCCTATTAGCTCCATAGTAACCATAATCTGCTATAGCAAGCATCACACTACTACCATATTTTACATTGTCATTTACTGCATAGTCACTATTTAATTTCAGAGAAAAATCCTCGAAATTGTCACTAATTTGCGAACACACATTATCCTTTCTTGCACCTACTTCATTATCTGGAAGACATTGCATACCTTTATCAGTATCTTGATCACCAAGATCACCAATTTTTGCAACAAGAGCCTCAGCCCAAGATTTATCATCTTCAGTAAAACTACCTGCTTTAACATTCCCTTCCATTTTTTCTAGATAAGAATACATATCACATTTATTTCCTTTATCGTACTTCTTATACCTTATAGAGGAGACACAGTTCCGTTCTCCTGCTCGACCTGAATCATAGCTCCATATACCTTTTCTAGTATAGCATATATTCTGATAGTAACAATTAAGCTCATAAGAACTGTACTTTTTTTTCTCATCCAAACTACAGTTTTTTCCATCACATAACTCATTCAATCCTATTTTAGCTCGGCGTAAATCGAACAGCGAGCCATGTATCCATGGTTCGTTGTTTTTAACATAACCTTTATTAAAATGTACCTTATTATCATATGGAGTGTACCCATTGCCAACTAGCACTTTGCTTTCCTTTGCTTTTGTTTTATCAAGAGGTAAAAATTTTATTTTATTTCTCTTTCCATCCTTGCCCTCACAAAAAAATTCCTCTCCCTCTTGCTTGCTAACATTCAATATTTCACTTTCTGACACTTTTTCACCTCCTTCTTCAGCTCTATAACAATTGTCATCAAAGCTGATACCTTTCCCTCCTGGATTGTCATAATCAATTGTTATTTTTCTGGGAACTAAGCTAAAGCTTAACTTATCACCAGGATTTACTTTAATTCCAGTGTCTACATAACGTCTATTGCTGCCAAATCCTTTACCACCGCACAATTCGTTTTTATTTACGCCTTTTTCATCAACGCCATAATTATTAGGCACATCGTTAATATTTGCAGCTTTACTATAATTTGGTTCTGAGCCATCAGCACAAAAGCTAGCTGGCACAAGTACTTTCCTTGGATTTTTGTCTTCTTTAAAAGGGCAAAAATTTACTGATCCATCGAGGGTGAATTTGATTTCCTCACCCTTACTAATTACTTGACCAGAATCAACCCAATGAATTTTAACTTCTTCACCAGCTTTATGAACTGGAACATCCACGTTAACACTAGTGTTTCTGCTCTGCAACCCAGGTTCGACACAATCCATGTTACAACCAGTGATTGCAAGACACAGTATCAACAATAGTGATCTTTTACTTATCATTGCTGTCTTCCTGGTGATGGTATCTGAGGCGTTGACCTTTGAGTCCCTTGTGGTATTTGAGGTCTTGACGTACCTGACTGTTGAGAAGCACCTCCTCTTTCTCTTCTTTGAACGCTTTGTTCATCTAACCCTACTGTTCCCATTAAGCTTTGTTGATACTGTCTTCCAGGTTCGCTTGCTACATAAGCACCAAACAACGAGTCAGATATTGTCGAAGAAGCTTCAACTAAAGCTTTCATAGCGTGTCCCAAAATAACAAAAGCCATCATAGCGGTAATATTAGGTGTATATTTGGAAGCATAACCATAAAAAATACAAGGGTTAAAAATCTTTAAGTTAATATTAAGTATACATGTAGAGCAGACCTCAAAATCAAATACTGAATACACAATATAATCCATAACCTGGCTTATCAGTGATATAAAAATTAAAAGCACTACTGGATGAATCGCAAATCTTGCTAAATTTTTAACCCAGTTGTGAAACATCTGCCTAGTATACGCAAATAAAAGACAAATAATAAAAATAGGTGCTAAAGAAAGCAATAACGCAACTATTGCTATAGATGTAATAAAAGAAAATAAGGCATTAAAAATAGATAAGCTCACTGTGATTAAACCCCAAATCACCAAGCAAAAAGATACAATGCCCAAAGGGCCAGAAAATATAAGAGATACTATTAACAATACTGAATGCGATGACAAGAACCTATTGAGCGGCAAATCAAGAAACTCAAAAACATTTGAAGTAGTGCCTCTAAAATTTGCTATTTCTATTAGTTGTTTTGGAGTGTTAATAAATATAGAGAATGCGTTGTTATAAAAAAAGTCCCAGCTATTATCCTGCAATAGCTGGGCGATGATTCCTATCTTTACGCATATAATTAAAAACTCATATATAGAAATATGAGTTAATCCTAAAAAGTAATAAAGAGTATATAAGATTATATATAGTACTAATAGTGATATTATAGTAGATCTAATGGTATTTGTTCTGCTTGATTTTATAAAACTTTCGTAAAGAGACTTTACAGGACTAGTATCAGAGTGAATTGCGTTAGGGTCTTTATAATTAGAGCCGAAAAATGCAGTTTTCACTTTTTCATCAAAGAAATTATATATTGCACTAAAAGTTTTTGTAGGTGGCTCTTTAGTTGTTAGGTTAATACTAAATTGACCTTCATTTTTGTAATCGCAGCCATGGTCTCTTATTCCGTAATATATGGTGCCTGTTTTGTCTTTTAATTTTCCTTTCAAGTTTTCCATGTCATGAACTTTGCTGATATCTACAGATATATCCGCTTGATTTTCACCAGGCTTATGCTCAGGGAATTTATCGGAAACACTTATATACAAGCTATTTTCCAGACTATGGTTCTTCGTTACTCTTATGTTGAACCCGCCTTTGTCATTTGTATTGTAGCAGCTCTTGTCATTTCTGCTACATAGACTAAAAGTTAAACTTGGTATTTGATGGTCATTCTCCATCTTATGATCACAACTAGTACATAAACCACCACCTGGAATGTGTTCAAGAGTTTCATTATCCATACCAACTTTTAGAAATGTAATGTCAGTTTTTACCTGTTTTCCCTTTAATACGTTACTAATAATTTCAGCAACAACAGATTCACCACTAGAATTTAAAGCATTGAATAGCTCAATTTCTATATTATTATATTCAATATACACGCAATCCTCGCCTCTACGACCAGAAGAAAATTTACATATACGTCTACAGAGTGAATTTAAAATGTGCGTATCTATCTTACTTGCACTGCTCTCTGAAAGCTTACTGCAATCTATATTCTCTCCTTGTTTTATAGAGTTAATAATATTTTCAATTTCCTTTTTTCTTTCATCTTGATCTAACTTCGAAAACCAGTACTCTCTTCCACTCAACCATTGCGCATCGCCTATTATATATTTATTAGGACATATCCCATCCTTGCCACCTTGGCATTTCTCTTGATTTAAAACATGTGCAAAATGTTCCGTTTCTTGCTCGCTACACTTTTCGTCGATTTTCAAATACCTGATTTTTGTCTCACTCTCTTTATCTTTACACACTTTACTTCCAATCACACTAAAGCTTATCGTATCGCCTTTTTTAAGTGCAAATGGTAATGCAACGTCATTTCTCCCAGGCCCAATTGCAAAATCTGCATACTGCTTAGGACAAAAATTAACCTTACTAGGCACTATATCAATCTCTGTTACTCTTATTCTATCTGAGATATTAACACCAGAATCAACCCATTTCTGCTCTGTTGACACTATATCTAGTTTTTCACGCAAACCTGATAAATTTTCTGGCTTAATACAGTGATGTTCCCCGCAGCCTGACAGAAAAAAAAACGGTATTATCAGCAAAAATTTTAGCATAAATCCAACTCATTCAGTGCTTTTGTTAACACTCTCGGAGCTACTAGAACCAGAACCTCGAGATTTACTCTTGTCTCCACCACTCAACTTCTTAGCAGCAGCACCAGCAACTCCAGCAACACCCCCAGCAGCAGCTTTGGCAGCAGATAAAGCTTTGCCCACTATTTGTCCAGGTGTCTGACCTGAGCCAAGTGCTGCTCTATGGTTACCAGCAAGTTCAGCAGCCATGCCAGGAAGAATGTTTAAAAAGTGGTAAAAGAGGAATAATACTAAACACAATTTTAATAATTCTCCGATGAGAGAGCTGCCAAACTCCATGTATGTAAAGTCGAATAGACCAAGTATGCTGCTCTTTTTAAAGCTATAATTTTGCATCATACATGCAAGAGTAGTTTCATTTTTATCACATTCCCCATCTTTCAATTTAAACCACTGTTTTTTCTTACTATATGAGATTTCTGCTTGTTTCTTTTCATATGACTTGTCCGGTTGTTCATTTTTATATGACTCGTCCAGTTCAAAATTTAAATTTTTAAAATAGATTTTATCACATGCTATGAACATAAAGGACAAAAACGCAAAAAGGATAACCGGGTATAAGCTATAGGTAATCAACTCTTTCACCCAGCCTTCAAAATATCCTTTGGTGTGTTGGAATAAAACCATAGGAATGAACAAAGGTGATAAAATGATGATTACACTTAAAGCAACTAGAGATAAAATAAATACATAGCACAGCCACAAAATAACCATCATCATCAGAACGGCCATAAATATACAGACAAGAGCTACTAAAATTTGTCCACCAGCAAAAATAATACCGATTACCGAACCTGCAACTAATAAGACAGGAGCAGCACCAAGCAAGACTGCTAACGTTGCAACACCTCCAGTACCAATTTTGCCACCAATTCCATCTAAAGGGGCACCTAAATAAAATAAAATTCTACAATCAAGCCTATCCCAAGGTGCAAGATAACTGTAAGATACCCTCTTTCCTGCACGAGTATATTCATAATCTGTACCTGCTTTATAATTACATATGCCTTTACTTTCAGATGATGCTTTTAGCACTATCTCTGACAAACCATTTGAGAGACGAGTTAATTCTCCATAATAATGAGACATGGTACTGCCTGTTGTGAAGTAAATCACTAAAGCGAATTTTATGATCAACATATACATTTCTTGAGGCCTCTGAACTCCACCAGGCATGGCTTTTATAGAGAACAGTATTAAAGCTAAAACTAAAACAGCAGTTACAGTGTTTTTCAGCCTTTTCTGTGCTACAGATATAAAACTCTCACCATTTGGTGCACCTTTACCTGCAACTAAATTATCTAACGATTCCTTAATGCATTGCACTATCATAGAAGTTACGGGAATAGGAGCTAATGATTTACTCCCTGCCTGGTTATAACAAGCTTCAGAAACATACGAGCTAAAACAGCCAGCATTATCATAACCTACAAAAATTTTCCCCCCTTGTCCGTTGAGTCTTTTTTCTTTAGATCTGATAATAGTTTTATAGTCATCATTATTACCAATAGGAACTTTTTCCTCTCCTGTACCATCTTTATTTTTGAATATCATCACAGATTTTTCACACATAGGAGCAAGTGGGTCAGGTGGCAATTCCGTGCACCCCATATCAACCCCTTGCGGCCAAGGAGTCATTTCGATACCAAGCATGCTAACACTGGCTAACTCCACACATAATCTGCCCGTTTTTCTCACTGCTTTGAATGTAGCTCCATGTATGGGTTCGCTCTGTCCTGCTTTGAGAACTCTACATTCCAGACCACCATCAACCTTCGAGGACCATGACCCATCTACGTATCCAGTGTCTTTCTCCCTGACATCAAAGTCTATGTATCCAGGTTTTCCTCTGGAATTAAAGTCTACCTTATTAAAAAGATTACCAAAAGTTAAAGGGTTTCGATGACATACTTCTATATATTCACTGTATTGCACACCATTTTTTGGCCAGTAATAACTCTCTGTACTCTCCTGAACGTTAGAATTTAAGGCTTCTTTTTCTGCTCTTTTCCCGTCATAATCTTTTTTGTTCACGTCTTCCCGAGCTTTATTTTGCAAACAAGAAAAATATTCCTCTTCTGTTTGGTAATTTTCATTGGTGCAGCCACTATAACCTGTGTCTTCTAATTTAAAATTTTTGTATTTTCCATCATGATCACGTGCAACTGGGTGTTTAACAAAACTATGTTCACAAACAACAAGCCCTCCTATCGCTTTCCAGACTCCAACAATTGCAGCTATCATTCCAACAATAACAAGAGCGGTAAACAAACCAGCAGAAGAAACGATCAAAACAATGCCAGTAAATATTGCGCCAACAGCAATCGCTATTCCAGCAAGTGCTGCAGCTGTTTTAAACGCTCCACAATCAGGATTAGAGGCACGACTAAAACTGCCAGTGGAATTAAATCTGCTAACAAATTCTGTCTTGTCAGTACCACTTACTCCATCTGCAAGCACTGGATATGAGAGTAAAAAGTCTATATTTAGTAAAAATATCGCAATTAATAGCAATGACAGCTTAGTCTTAAACATTTTTTACCTTCTGATAAAATATAGGCAACCATACTTTTGGGTTGTCCCCAACTTCATTTAATATATCGTGTAACAATAGAACACTTTCTGCACGTCCGGATAATACGTTGATTATATCATCCAGGCCTTTTAAGTCTATTCTAGCTACTACAGCATTGACTCCTTGTTTCACCAAAAAGAATCTAGTACTCGGATCTGTGTGCTTAATTAATATATATTCACGTTCAGTTAACATAAAAACATCCCGATAGACACTAGTAGCTTTCAGATTTGGTAAAAAAATCTGTGTCGCTGTTTGTTGTACAAGCGTATCGCTAATAGTACTTTTACTTGCATCCTCAACACTCTGAGTAGCAAAAATCACAAAAGCATTTAGTTTTCTCAGTACCTTCAACCAGTCTTTTATCTTGGGTGCAAAAACTGGATTATCTATTAACGCCCATGCCTCATCAAGAACAATAATAGATGGAGTGCCATCAAGAGATATACTAATCCTATGAAATAAATAAATCAAGACCGGTCCAAGAGCAACAGGATCTTTGAGCAAGCTAGCCATCTCAAAACCAAATACTCTTGCTCGTGAAAAATCTAGCAAATCTTCTTTATTGTCAAATATTGCAGCATGAGAACCATTATCATGCCACATAGATATTGCCCCAGCTAGAGTATCAGGACCTGCAAGCCCTAAAAACGGTACGAGGTTTCTCAAGAATCTGTCTTCTTTTCTTAATTTAAAATTTCCTTCAATTGCATCATTAATTCGTGCAATATCTTCTGAAGTAAATTTATCATTATATACCGAAATTAAAGACTTTATCCACTCCATTAAAAATGTTCTATTATCAGAGGTATCATCAAGTTGTAAAGGATTAAAATTTGTTTTAGTTCTTGGTTCTATTACAGTATAGATACCACTAAGTGCTCTTAAGAAAATCTCTGCACCGCGATCTTTATCAAAAAAGAATATCCTTGGAGAAAACTTCATCGCTTGGGCACACAGGAAATTCATTAAAACAGTTTTACCAGCACCAGTTGGGCCAATTATCATAGTGTGTCCAACATCCCTTATATGAAAGTTGAAAAAAAATGGAGTACCAGATGTCGTGTCAAAAACTGTAACGGCATCTCCCCAGTGGTTATTGAATTTATTACCAGTAGGATAATTATGTTGAGATGCAAATCCAGCCAAATTAAGACTACTTATTGTAGCTTTTCTCACTATATAATCGAAATTACCAGGAATTTGCGCCCAAAATGCTGGTTCAAGGTTAACTCTCTCACGTATAGGGTAAACACCGCAATTAGAAAGCTCTGATTCTACCAACGACAGAGCGTTATCCAATGATTTAGGACTTTTTTCTATACATAAAATAGTCAGGTGATGTTGACCAAACGCAATCTTACCACTCATTGCGTCATCAAGCGCTTGAGAAATTTCTGCTATTTGAGAAATAGCTTTATCTGCAGACTGTATCATTCGATTTTGCTGTATCTGCATTTTTCCAATCGCCATTTGCCTGTTTATAAATTGAAAAGATTGCGTAATTATAAACTCGTAAGGAAGTTGTAAAAACGAATCAAGCATTCCTGCAGAAGTATGATTTCCATATTCTTTGATACTAATTATTCCAGCATATTTACTCTCATTATGAGTCACAACCTGTATCATCTTACGGCCAAAGAATAACCTATGTACTGGTAAGTACCTTGATATTTCAGTTCTTAGCGGAAAAAGCGTATTTGTAACGAATCCACAATTTACGATTCTAGATAGAAACTCCATTATTTCGCAGAACAAACCATCTGGAGTTTCTTTTACTCCAAGAATTTTAGGCGAATAATTTCTAAGGCTTGTCACTACACGATTTGTCGTTTCCTCTAAATCTTCATACGTGGCACGTATATCACTTTCCCAAGCATGTTTTGAAGTTACATGTCCGAATTTTTTTAGTAGATGTGACAAAAATTCTACTCCTTTTGTGTCCGCTCTACGGATAATCGTAATGTATAGGTCATTAATAAATGATTGCCTTGTTGCGTGTTTTTCTCTCCATTTTAGATTTACGTGATTAGCGAAAAAATTCGGCAAACCTTGACTTGCAAATTCATCAGAAAAAATATTTTTCTTACGTCTGATAGTATGAAAATACAAACTAAATGCCGGAGATGAAATGCTTCTTAGCATCTGATTCCTGATGTTGTTCTGTATGACTAAATCCTCGTCATCGGCAGTTTCAAATGCAAAACCACTTAATTTTATAACCTTAACCAACCAATTTTCTTTTGTCATCAAGGTTGTGCTATTCCAATAGCAAGAATAAGGAATAAATTCAGCAGCGTGAACTTCCCTGTTCAGAGTAGATTTATTCTTTGATTGAATAGCCCTAAACCTCAGCATCACACAACGTTAAGCAATATCATAAGAATTGGCTCCATGGTAAAAACGATTTAAACATTTCGAGCACTTTCCCAATTTTACCATAAATAATTCAATAAACAACGGTTCTTTTGCAGAAGCTATATAACCAAGTCCATGTATACCTGGTAACATTAAGAGAATCACTCTTAAATCATTTGAATTAATGAAAATTAGCATGCAAATCAGGACGTTTAATATTGCAAACATATAACTCACACCAAAGAGCATTGCAGGTCTTGTAAGACCTTTAAATAATTGATCTGTTTGTATACTACCTGTGGACATATCTTTAACCTTCTAATAATAGCTCTAACACTAATACTATATCATTATATTAAAAATCCATTGAAACTAGTAGCACTTTAAGTTAAGATACATTATTTAATCCCGATAATGACAAATTGGCCATTTCAAGAAGCAGAAAAAATATTGCAAGAGTTTCCTAATAAAAAAGAAATAATATTTGAAACTGGTTATGGACCCTCTGGTTTACCCCACATAGGAACCTTTGGAGAGGTTTTCCGCACTACAGTTATTGTAAATGCATTAAAAAAAATAGCTCCTGGTATAAAAACCAAAATCATTGCAGTTTCAGATGATATGGATGGTTTGCGAAAAATACCAGATAATGTGCCAAATCAAGAGATGCTAAGAGAGCACTTAAATAAACCATTGACTATGATACCTGATCCATTTGGCACTCATCAGAGTTATGGTCATCATATGAATTCATTGTTGTGTAAATTTCTTGATATGTTTGAATTTGAATACGAGTTCAGGAGTGCAACAGAGTGTTATAAATCTGGCGTTTACGATGAAAAACTTTTACTCTTACTGAAAAATTATGATAAAGTGATGGACGTAATGCTTCCATCATTTCGGGAAGAAAGACAGCAGACTTATAGTCCATTCTTGCCAATATGCCCAAAAACTTCTCAAGTTTTACAAGTTCCAGTAATTGAAACAAATACAGAGAAAGGAACAATCACATATGAAGACCCAAACGGGGAAAAAATAGAAGTTCCAGTGACAAAAGGAAAATGTAAACTGCAATGGAAACCTGATTGGGGAATGAGGTGGGCCGCATTTGGAGTAAATTACGAAGCTCACGGAAAAGATTTAACTCCATCTGCTGTGCTTTCAAGTCAAATATGTGAAATACTTGGAGAAAAGCCACCACTTCTGTTTTGCTACGAGCTTTTCCTTGATAAAGAAGGAAAGAAAATATCAAAATCAAAAGGAAATGGCATTTCAATTGAAGAGTGGCTAACTTACGCACCAACAGAGAGCTTAGCATTGTACATTTTTCAGAGTCCTAAAAAAGCTAAACGTTTATATTTTGATGTGATACCAAAATCAACTGATGAATATTTAGAATTTGTAAAGCGTTATCATGAGAACAAAGAAAAGGATATAAATAATCCTGCTTGGCACATTCACCAGGGCAATGTTCCCAGTATAGAAACTTCAGGCATAAATTTCTCACTACTTTTAAACCTAGCAGCAGCTTGTAATGCTGAAAACAAAGAGATCCTATGGGGTTTTATATCCTCTTATGCACCAAACGTTACACCAGAAAATAATAAAATGCTTGATAGACTTTCAGACTTTGCAGTAAAGTATTATCACGATTTTATCAAGCCAACAAAATCATATAAAACTCCAAATGAAAAAGAAAAAGCAGCGTTACTAGATTTGAAGGACACTTTACATTCTCTATCTACAACTGCTACTGCTGAAGAAATTCAATCTCAGGTATTTTCTATTGGAAAAAAATATGATTACACCAACTTACGTGACTGGTTTCAGCTATTATATGAAACGTTACTTGGCCAAAAAACCGGTCCAAGAATGGGATCTTTCATAAAGCTTTACGGAATAGGTAATACGATTTCTCTCATAGAAAGCGCTACTAAATGTATACTTTAGAGTTTACCTCCTTTCATTTGAGCTCTTTAGTTTTAATAAGAATTCCTTGACAAACTCCGCTAGCCCCCTTATCATGAAACTGAAGCTATTGTATTTGCTTTCGCCAATCTGCAGATTAAAAGGTAAGGATTACTTAATGTATCGGCGTCTTATGTTCAATTTTTTGCAGTATATAGATACTGTATGTCTTTACAAAACTTCATCTACATCTAGATTTTTATCTAAATAAGCTGAACGCGCTTATAAAGCGTTACAAGACATCAAAAAATGCCAATACTCGACAGAGATAGTAAAAGACTAGCTAACTCGGGGATTCTTTGTCTTTTTTTCTGCTTAGTAAATTTCTTAAACGTTTGCAGCGTAAGTTAGTTGCAATTAAAAGCAGCTGAATTTCGCTTGTCAAGCGTTTAAAACATAAAAAACGCCAATATTTTAAAGCGGATAATAACCACGGGGCTTCTTTTGCCTTTTTTTTCATTTGGTAAATTTCTTAATGTTTGTGGCTGAACGACAACCGTCATCCCGCTACTTGTTAGCGGGATCTCTTGTTAGCGGCTGAGATACCGCGAATGAATCGCGGTATGACGGTTCGCGGCGGCATGAAGATAAGGTTTATACCTTGTCATCCCAGTGCTTGACACTGGGATCCAGCTTTCTTTATAAATTCACCAAAAGTGCTTCATTCTATAACGCAAAACCCATACTCACCAAATCCAATGCATTACTTGCAATTAAGTTTCCTGGATCCCAGTGTCTGGGCACTGGGATGACACCATCATAAAGGAATCAGTGTCAGCTACTTTCATGACACCATTCTTTTTCCTGGATCCAAGTAGTCGAGCTACTTGGATGACAGCTAGCCTGACAACCGTCATCCCGCTACCTGTTAGCGGGATCTATGCTAAGAGATACCGCGAATGAATCGCGGTATGACGGTTTGCAACGGTATGACGGTTCGCGGCGGCATAGTAATTCGTCATCCCGCTGCTTGTTAGCGGGATCTCTTGTTAGCGGCTAAGAGATACCGCGAATGAATCGCGGTATGACGGTGAAGACGATGGTTAAGTATCCCGCTGCTTGTTAGCGCCGCGGCGGTATGACGGTTCGTGGTGGTATGACGTAGAGTGCTTAGAAGCTGTTATTTTGCTATAAATGGCTGTAATGGCATCATCTATTTTATTGCTATCACAGCCTGTTTGTGCAAGTTCAGCATTCCCACCACAGTTCTTTTTAACTGCTATGGATATTAGTTCTTTTGCGCTAATCTTATTGATTAAGTCTTTACTTACTTTAATAATCAAGACTGTTTTATCTTTTTCTGTTGCCGTAAAAGCTATTACCGTTTTTGGTTTTTGTTGCTGCAAAACAAACTCTCTTATTACATTTGCTGGAATATCAGTGAAAGTGTGGCTTATAAAATTTATTCCATTTATTTCGGTGCTTTTTATATTCTCTGCACTCACAAGCTTTTTATATAGGTTTTTTATTTTGGTTTCGGATTTTTTGTGTTCTTGACTTAAAATACTTAATCTGCTTGTTATTTCACTCACTGGCGCTTTTACGAATTCTGCAACTTTTTTTAAGTTAATTTCATTATCACGTACATAATTGATTGCTTCCTGACCAGTTAAAGCTTCAATTCTCCTCACTCCAAAAGCAACAGAACTCTCTGTTACTATCTTAAACAAACCAATTTCTCCAGTATGTTCAACGTGTGTGCCACCACACAGTTCCCTTGAATCTCCAATCTTCACTACTCTTACTTGGTTGCCATATTTTTCACCGAATAACGCCATAGCTCCTTCGTCTATTGCCTGATTCATGCTTTGAATTTTTGTAGATGCGGAAAGATTTTCTCTGATTAGAGAGTTTACCATATCCTCTACCCAAAACAACTGATCTTGAGTCATTTGAGTGTTATGGCTGAAGTCGAATCTCAGTCTATCTGGTGCAACTAGGGAACCTTTTTGAGTGACATGATCACCTAGAATTTTTCTGAGTGTAAAGTGCAGAAGATGTGTAGCTGAATGATTTCTTCTTAAGGTTTGCCTTCTTTCCTTGTCAATGCTTGCTGCAACTGTGTTACCTTTACAAATTGAACCGAACTTAACTATGCATCTGTGCAAATATAGGTCATTAACCTTATTGGTATTCTCGACTATAATAATACTTCTATCAGATTTGATCAGACTGCCAGTATCTCCCACTTGTCCACCTGACTCGCCATAAAAAGGTGTTTTATCAAGTATAATGGTTATCTTTTCTCCCTCCTTTGCAGAATCAATTACTTCATTTTTAGAGGAAACTATAGCTAGTATTTTCGCATCACTTACTTCATTGAACTCATAACCAACAAATTTTGTTTTGCCAAATTTATTGATCAAATCAAACCATACTTGCTCAACAGATTTTTCACCAGATCCAGCCCATTTAGCACGTGCTCTCTCTTTTTGTTCTCCCATTGCATCATCAAAACCCTTCTGGTCAAAATTTATTTTTTTCTCTTTTAAAATATCAAGTGTAATATCCAAAGGAAATCCGTAGGTGTCATATAGCTTAAACGCTGATTCTCCAGGCAAAGTATCGCCCGATTTTAAATCTGTAGTGAATTTCTCCAGGAGATTGATACCTTTCATCAAAGTGTCTTTAAAGTTTTCTTCCTCTGATTTTAACGTCGTTTCTATTAAGCTTTTAGCTCTGACTAATTCAGCTCCCATATAAGCCGAACTCGTGCTATCTATCAACACTGGAAAAATACGATGGAGTAGGGAATCATTATATCCAAGCAGGTGAATATAACGTGTGGCTCTCCTAATTAATCTGCGTAATACGTAATTCCTGCCCTCATTTCCAGGAAGCACTCCTTCTGCGATGAGAAATGCAGCCGCGCGAAGATGATCTGCTATGATCTTATGCGCTATTTTATTTTCCGTTCTTCCACAGTACTCTTGTGATTTACTTATCAGAGCAGAAAATAGATCAATATCATAGTTATCATGGACGTTTTGCATAACAGCCGCTATTCTTTCAAGGCCCATTCCAGTATCGATGCATTTTTTTGGCAATTTGTGTAAATTACCTTCTTCATCTTTGTTAAACTCCATGAATACCAGATTCCAGATTTCAACAATTCTATCGCCCTCTTGTAAATTAGGACTCCCATGGTCATAAAAAATTTCAGAACATGGACCGCACGGACCAGTGCTTCCCATACTCCAAAAGTTATCATCCGTTGTAATTCTTATGATTTTATCACTTGAAAAGCCACTTATCTTACGCCAAATCTCGTACGCCTCATCATCAGTATGGTAGACGGTTATGGATAGTCTGTTTTTATCAAGAGATAACTCTTTAGTGATAAATTCCCACGCAAATTCTATCGCAGTTTCCTTAAAGTAATCACCGAAGCTAAAATTTCCGAGCATTTCAAAAAATGTGTGATGCCGAGTTGTATAGCCAACATTTTCCAGATCATTGTGTTTACCACCTGCTCTTAGGCACTTTTGACTTGAGACAGCACGTTTCATTTCAGTTTTTTGAGCACCAGTAAAAATATTTTTAAACTGCACCATACCAGCATTTGTGAACATGAGCGTTGGGTCATGTTCTGGAATCAAAGGAGAAGAAGAAACCTGCTCGTGGTCATTATTTACAAAAAATTTTATAAATCTTTCTCTGATTTCGTTTAGCTTCATCGTTTTTATTGAGGTTATCTATAAATAATAAGTTGTAATGGAAATAAAATCAATACCACTCTCTAGATCTCAGAACTTCTAGTGACATGCACCTTGTGGTAAGAAAAAATCAATATATTCACGATAAATTTACCTCATATCTGTGTTTTATATGTGGAAATTGGAATGGAAATTTATGTAGGCAAAGAAAAAAGAATAGCAAATGTGGTGACTCAACACTGGAATGACATAAAAGGATCAGACAGAGATTGGCCAGAAAGGCATGAAATAGACACTGCAGAAATAATGGAATCATGGCAGCATTGTTTTGTCATTGAAGTCAAGGATCAAGGTTATATTTGTGAAAATGCAGGAGAAAAGGCTGTTGAATTCTATGGTTTTGAGAAAAAGACGCGCATTGATAATAAGTATGCAATTGATGCACCATTTTTGCGACTATATAAAATAGATGCAGTTATTGATAAACTTGATACTGTAATAGAGAGTAAATGCCCGATCAATGAAGAGGAAGAAAGTGAAAGTGTTAAAATGAGGCAAGTATTGTTGCCACTTGGGAATAAAGAAGGTATAACACACATATTGGGCGTAATTACTTTTAAACTCCTTTAATATACAATTTTAATTTGATTCTTTAATAAAATTATTTATACTAATGCTTAATTACTATTAAAGAACTCAATAGTAGTGCTTGTAAATTTATTTGGAATATGAAGAAAATAAAATTAAAAACCAAATCTTCTGTGAAAAAGCGCTTTCACCTTACAGCTAAGGGTAAAGTTATTTCTACTCAGTCAGGCAAAAGGCATGGCATGGTAAAGAGAAGTAAATCTAATATTCGTAATCAGCGCGGTACAACGATTCTTGGTAAATCTGACTCGCGTATAGTTAAGCTTCATATGCCTTACGGTATTTAACAAAATGGAGGTAAAATAAAATGGCTCGGGTAAAACGTGGAGTCACTACTCACGCTCGTCATAAAAAAATATTGAAACTGGCAAAGGGTTATAGAGGGCGTGCAAAAAGCTGTTATAGAATTGCATTACAAAGAGTTGAAAAAGCACTGCAATATGCTTACAGAGACAGAAGAACCCGTAAACGTGATTTCCGTAGCTTATGGATAATACGTATTAATGCAGCAGCAAGAGAGCATGGGCTTACTTATGGTAGGTTTATGCATGGTCTTACACTTGCCGGCATTGATTTAAATAGAAAAATTCTTGCTGAGATGGCAGTTAATTATAAGGATGATTTTGCCAAATTAGTAGAAACTGTAAGTGGTAAATTAGCGGAGAATTCTTAAAGCAAAAACACCATGAGAATTATTTTCATGGGATCACCAGGATTTGCTGTTAATTCTCTGAGCTTGTTACTGAAATCAAAGAGCGAAGTGGTGGCAGTATACACCAAGGCTCCAAAACCTTCGGGGCGTGGACAGAAGCCAACGAAATCTCCAGTACATGTTATCGCTGAAGAAAGTAACATAGAGGTATGTACTCCTATCTCTCTAAAGTTCTCGGCAGAGCAAGAAAAATTTAGAAATTTCAAGCCAGACGTTGCGGTTGTTGCCGCGTATGGATTGATACTTCCAAGAGAAATTTTGAATATTCCTAAATATGGTTGTATTAATATTCATCCTTCATTACTACCAAGGTGGCGTGGTGCAGCCCCGATACAGCACACAATTTTAGCAGGAGATCAAGAAACCGGGGTTAGCATTATGCAATTGGATGAAGGATTAGATTCCGGCACTATTTTAAAACAGGAAAAATTTCTTATCGAAAAGAACGATAATTACAAGACATTGCATGATAAATTATCTAAGCTAGGCAGTGATTTACTGCTGAAAGTGCTAAACGAAATTGAAAAACAGCTTCCCTTAAAACAGAACGATAACGATGCATGTTACGCTGACAAAGTGGAAGACTATAAAATTTATGCAAGTGATGCTTGTGAAGTTGCTTATAGAAAAGTTAAAGCGTTTTACCCAAAAGCATTCATTAAGATAGAAAATAAACGTATCAGGATACTTGATGCTGACTTTGAAGCTCTCGCTTCAGAACAAGGTAAGATTGTTAACGATAATATGCACATAAGTTTAAAAGGTGGCACTTTAATTCCTAAAGTTGTACAAATGGAAGGGAGAAATCCTTGCAGTATTGAAGATTTTATTCGTGGCTTGAAATCAAGCATGGTAAAAAAATTTATAGAATAGGCTGCTTTAAATTAGTGTAGAAATGTAATAGCTAAATTTCCTTTTCTTAGATATAATCTTAAAAAACTTTCCATATAAAAATGAAAATAAAAAGAGCTTTAATATCAGTATACGATAAAACGAATATAATTGATCTTGCATCGTTTTTAACGCAGCAACAAATAGAAATTCTTTCAACGGGCAATACTTATAAAGTGCTATCTAGTGCAGGAATAAAAACACAAGAGGTCTCAGATTACACACAATTTCCAGAGATACTGGGTGGTAGAGTAAAAACTTTACACCCTAAAATTCATGGAGGCATACTTTGCAATAGAGAAAAACACAAAACGGAAATACAAAATCTAGGTATTGAGCCAATAGAACTGCTTATAACTAACCTATACCCATTTTGGGAGACAGTAAGTAGCGGCTCAAATGAAGAGCAAATTATAGAACAAATTGATATCGGCGGAGTGGCGTTAATTAGAGCTGCAGCAAAAAACTTTCGTTTTACTTCAGTTATTTCTAGCATTCAAGACTATGAAGCACTGAAAGCTGAGATGATAGAAAATAACAATAAAACAACATTGGAATATAGAAAACACCTAGCAACCAAAGCATTTGCTCTCACTGCACACTACGATTCTAATATTCACAGTTGGTTTTTATCCCAGAGTAAAAATAATGAGTTACCAGAGTTTTTTGCTCTATACGGGCATAAAGTACAAGAACTCAGGTATGGTGAAAATCCCCATCAAAAAGCTGCATTTTATAGTAATCAATTTACAGAATATCCGTTGGAAAAACTACATGGAAAAGAGTTGAGTTATAATAATATAGTAGATATAGAATTCGCACTTAACATAACTTCTGAATTCGAAGAACCTGCAGCAGTGATAATCAAGCATAATAACCCATGTGGCGCTGCTATTGGTAATAATGCTTTGGAGGCATATGAAAAAGCTCTATCGTGCGATGAAGTAAGCAGTTTTGGTGGTATAGTTGCCTTAAACCGGGAGATAGATTTAAAGCTAGCAGAAAAATTAAACGAGATATTTTTGGAAGTAGTGATAGCACCATCGGTAAACAATGAGGCACTAAAAATTTTACAAAGAAAGAAAAATTTAAGAGTGATTATTCATAAATCTTTTCAACAAAATGTGAAATACCAAACTAAAAATGTTGTTGGTGGGTTTTTGGTGCAAGAAAATAATGACCACACAATAAAAGCAGAACAAGTAACAGAATGCACTGCAACAGACAAAGAAAAAAAAGATCTTATTTTTGCCTGGAAAATATGTAAGCATGTGAAATCCAACGCAATAGTTATAGCAAAAGATGGTTGTGCTATTGGCATCGGTGCAGGGCAAACAAGCAGAATAGATAGTGTGAACATTGCAGTGAAAAAAGCAGGTGAAAAATGTAAAGGTGCAGTGCTTGCTTCAGATGCATTTTTTCCATTCCCAGATAGCATAGTAGAAAGTGCAAAACATGAGATTACAGCTATAATTCAGCCCGGCGGCTCGCTGAAAGATCAAGATGTGATAAAAGCTGCAAATGAAAATAAAATTGCTATGTTTTTCACTGGCGTTCGCAGTTTTTTCCATTAGGCTTTGTGTCTTATCGTCATACCGCCACAAACCGTCATACCGCGATTCATTCGCGGTATCTCTCAACATAGATCCCGCTAGCGGGATGACAAATATACCGCCGCGGCGCTAACAAGAGATCCCGCTAACACGTAGCGGGATGACGAGCTTATCGTGCTGCCACGAACCGTCATGCCTCTGCGAACCGTCATACCGCGATTCATTCGCGGTATCTCAGCCGCTAACAAGCAGCGGGATGACGGTTGTCGTTTAGCTATAAATGTTTAAGAAATTTACTAAATGAAAAAAAAGGCAAAAGAAGCCCTGAGGTTATTATCCGCTTTAAAATATTGGCGTTTTTTATGTTTTAAACGCTTGACAAGCGAGATTCAGCCGCTTTTAATTGCAACTAACCTACGCTGCAAATGTTTAAGAAATTTACTAAGCAGAAAAAAAGACAAAGAATCCCCGAGTTAGCTAGTCTTTTACTATCTCTGTCGAGTATTGGCATTTTTTGATGTCTTGTAACGCTTTATAAGCGCGTTCAGCTTATTTAGATAAAAATCTAGATGTAGATGAAGTTTTGTAAAGACATACAGTATCTATATACTGCAAAAAATTGAACATAAGACGCCGATACATTAAGTAATCCTTACCTTTTAATCTGCAGATTGGCGAAAGCAAATACAATAGCTTCAGTCTCATGATAAGAGGGCTGGCGGAGTTTGTCAAGTAAGTTTTTTTGTTTCTATGGGTCAGTTGGACTTAAAGTCTACACAAAAAACGTTTACAACCAACGTTCAACATGGTAAATTAAAAACGGTTTATTCCTCGGTAGCTCAGTGGTAGAGCAGTTGGCTGTTAACCAATTGGTCGCTGGTTCGAATCCGGCCCGGGGAGCTCTTCTCTGTGAAATTCTAGTGTTGATTTTATATGAACATTAAATCAGTGGTTTTATGTATACTAGATGGCTGGGGAAATGGAATAGAGAATAATAAATACAACGCTATCAGCAACGCAAATCCACCCTGTTGGCAATATATTAGCTCTAATTATCCAAAATGCAGTTTATCCGCCTGTGGAGCTGATGTGGGGTTACCTGGTGGTCAAATAGGTAACTCAGAAGTTGGCCATATGAATATTGGCAGTGGTAGAGTGGTAATACAAAGCCTTCAGCGCATTAATCAAGAGATTGGAACAATAGAAAACAATGTAAATCTACAAAGTTTTATTAATGATCTAAAAAGTAAGAACGGAGTATGCCATATAATGGGATTGGTGTCCGATGGTGGTGTTCATTCGCATCAAAAGCATATTTCAACTTTAGCAAATAAAATATCACAGCATGGAATAAAAGTGGTGATACATGCATTTTTAGATGGCAGAGACACATTGCCAAATTCAGGAAAAAAATGCATTCAAGAATTTACAAAGAGTATAAAGGGAAATGACACAAGAATTGCTACTGTTTCTGGGCGTTACTATGCTATGGACCGTGACAACAGGTGGAAGAGAACAATCGAAGCTTATGAGGCTATCGCATTTGCAAAGGCACCTTGTCATGATAATGCAGTATCGTTGATTGAGAATAACTATCAAAATAACATAACTGATGAGTTTATCAGGCCCGCAGTAATAGGTGATTATCAAGGTATAAAACCAGAAGATGGAGTGCTGTTGGCTAACTTTCGTGCTGATCGAATGATACAATTAGCAAGTATTTTGCTTGGCAAAACAGATTACGCTAAGGTAGCAAAATTCTCTTCAATTTTAAGTATGATGAAGTATAAAGAAGATCTCAAAATTCCTTATATTTTTCCTCCTACTTCTTTCGCTGATACTCTAGGACAAACAATAGAAGACAATAAATTACGACAATTACGTATCGCCGAAACCGAGAAATACGCTCATGTGACTTTCTTTTTCAATTGTGGAAAAGAAGAACCTTTCTCTGGTGAAGAAAGAATACTCATTCCCTCACCAAAAGTTCAAACTTACGATTTGCAGCCCGAAATGTCAGCCTTCGAGCTCACAGAAAAGCTTGTAGAAAAAATTCACTCCCAAGAATTCGCACTGATAGTTGTAAATTACGCTAATCCTGATATGGTAGGGCATACAGGTAATATAAAAGCAGCCGAGAAAGCTGTGCTAGCTGTAGATGATTGTCTTGCGAAAGTGCTGAATGCTGTTAAAAAGTCAAGCAACACCGCATTAATTGTTACTGCAGACCATGGTAACGTGGAATGTATGTTCGATGAAGAAAATAATACACCTCATACAGCACACACTCTAAATAAAGTGCCATTTATTGTGTCTTGCGATAATCTAAAACTAAGAGACGGAAGGTTATCTGACATTGCCCCTACTATTTTACAGCTACTTGGAATTAAAAAACCAAACGAAATGACAGGCAGTTCGTTGATTTCTTGCATTACCCTCTGTCATTCCAGCTAGGCAGCGTTATGCACCGGAATGACATCAAATAGATGTGTTTTAACTTAATCCAACTTTTAAATTTTTCGCTGTTAGTACTAATGATTCATTAAAGAAGCTGTCAATATCACCAATACTATCTATATTTTTTGTACTGATAGATTGGTCAATTCTTTTGACCAAATTAGATAAAACTTTATTAGGGCCAATTTCAACAAATTTGTTAATGCCACGGCTTGACATATACAAAACCATTTCTCTCCATTTCACTCTGCTTACAACTTGCTTGGCGAGTAAAGTTTTTATAACTTTGGGATCACTCTCCTCTTTAGCTGTAACATTTGATATCAAAGGAACTATAGGACGGGTTATTTTAATACCCTTCAAAAACTCCAAAACTTTTTCATCAGCAGGTTTCATAAGAGATGAATGAAAAGGCCCACTAACCTGTAATTTAATTAGTTTCCTCACACTCGAGTTTTTGAATAAATCGGGTAACATTTCAAGAGCTTCTCTAGTGCCACTTATAACCACTTGTCCGCCACCGTTATCGTTTGCAATTTCACAAATTCCGTCAATTTGAACTGATTTCAATATATCTTCCACTTCATTTATCTCTGCTCCAAGCAACGCAACCATTCCGCCTTTACATTTCAGTGAAGCTTCATGCATTGCTTCGCTGCGAACTTTCAGCAGCTTGATTGCAGACTCAAGCGTTAACGCTCCTGCAGCACACAGCGCTGTATATTCGCCAACTGAATGCCCACAAACATATTTAACATTGTGATCAGTGAAAAGAGATTTGCCAAACACATGCTCCATAACACGTAGCATTGCAATTGATACTGCCATTATAGCTGGCTGAGCGTTTTCTGTAATGGTTAATTCTTCAATAGGACCGTTGAAGATTAAATGAGACAGCTTTCCATCCAATATGCTATCTACTTCATTAAATACTTGTCTTGCAACAGAAAACTCACTATATAAGCTCTTTCCCATTCCTACAAACTGAGAGCCCTGACCGGGGAAAGCAAAAATCATGATAGTTATTATTTATTCCTTATTAAATATACTACTTTATTTATTTTTTGTCAATATTTTAGAATAATGATTGACTTAGTGAATTAAGTTCACTAGAATATTAGCTGACTAAAAGTTTATAAACAACAATGAATTATCATAAAATTATTATAGTTATGACAGACGGTCAAGAGTTTGAAACTCGTTCCACTTATGGAAAGGAGGGAGATAGGGTAAAACTTGATAGAGATCCTCTTACTCACCCTGCATGGACTGGAAGTTTGACAAGCGGGTTAGCAAGTAAAACTAGCAAATTAGCTAAGTTTAACGATAAATATGGAAGCATTTTCTAATTCTCCTCCTCTTTAAGTTTTAGAGAGTTTACTGAAGCATGCATAAATACAAAAATATAGGCTATGTTGCTTCTCCATCACCAAAATCGCAGGAAGTATCTAAACTATTAAAGAAACTTAATTTTATCAATATAACAGAAGAAAATAAGTCCGAAATCGATCTATTGATAGTTGTTGGCGGTGATGGCTTTATGCTACGCACTTTGCACAATTACGTCATAGAAAATAAAAACATGCATGTGTATGGGATAAACACTGGCAATGTTGGGTTTTTGATGAATAAATGCTTTAGCTGCAGTGAAGATTTAATTGATCATATAGAGCATGCAACTTCAACTCAGTTAACTTTGCTAAAAATGGAAGCAACAGACACAAGTGGCAAGAGATATCATTACATAGCAGTAAACGAAGTATACGTTTTTAGAAAAGCGAACCAAATAGTAGAGATGAATATTACTATTAATGATAAGCTAAAAGTAGAAAAATTTAGAGGGGACGGAGTAATATTATCTACCCCCACAGGCAGCACTGCATACAACTTCTCTGCCGGTGGCCCAATCTTGCCGCTAAATTCAAATTTACTTGCACTCACTTCTATCAATAGCTATTACCCAAGGCATTGGAATGGAGCGTTAATATCAAACGATACAATCGTACAAATTGACATTAACGACACAAAAAACCGTCCAGCACTTGTAGTATCAGATTACAAGGAGTTTCATAATATATCACAGATAAAAATACAAAAAGACCACGAAAACACAATAACTTTGCTTTTTGACAAAGATTACCCTCTGAATGAAAGAATCTTTGATAGACAATTTCTATACTAATAATTATCCGTAAATTGGTATTTACTATATCTTAATAACTATAGCGTAATCAATGCAGCATAGTAATTAATTTTGGAGTGAATATGCCTGGACCAGTAAATGAAGAACAAACAGTAACATTAATTTCTTCCACATCAATAAGTGAAGATGGCGAGATAACACCAGGAATTTTACCAATACCAGCACTTAGGGCAAGTACTCCGAAAAAAAATGATGAAAATACAGCTTTAGAAGCTTTGTTAGAGGAAGAATTTAAAGAGAAAAAAAACAGCAATGCTAATTCAAGAGATCCGTTAACTCTTGAGACTCAAGTATCACCTCCTTCCCTAGAAGAAACAAAAGGTGAAGAAACTCATGTTGACGTGCCACAAAATTCAACTCTAAGCAGATCCCCTTCTCAAGAGACAGTATTTGATGATCCTGATGATCTTGATAAAACATTAACACGGTTAAGCAGAGAATCAAGTAACAAACTTAGCAATGTACCTTCAACTTCTCCACCATCATATAAGACAGATGACTCTGAAGAGTCTTTGTCACTAAATTCTGATGTAGGTGGCACAACAAATAAAAAAACAAACAGATTCTTGCCAAGAGCAAAGTATTCCATGCAGCAGAAGGGCTTTATAATTTTTACTGCAAGTGCTATTATACTCAGTATATCTGCAGCTTTATTATATTTACAAGATAAAGCAAAATTTATTGCATTTTTTACAAACAGCCCAAAATATATCACTATACCAGTTATCGCACTTGCTGCATTGCTTGCAATTGGTCCAATATTTTTTGCAACAAGGCAATTTATAGATACTGAAGAACATTCCATTCAAAAAAAAGATGCGGATAAAATTTTAGCTGAGGTGTTGGAGCACCAGCCAAAAGATAAAGCTATAAAATCTGTAAGACTGGAATATAGCAATGGCACTCATTCAAATTTTGTACTTAATGCTTGGGAAGCTAAACAAGGCTTCACTAACATTGACGAAAAAGTAATTACTAGAACTAATAAAATAAAATCAGTAATTAACGACAGACCAATATTTACTGCATTATTTACTGGTGTAGTTGCTGCAAATATAGCGTTTCCTCTAGGGCTACTTGCAACACATGGTGTTAATGGTGTACAAAAATTTTACCAAAACCCTTTGACTAATAACATAGGATTATCATTACTTATAGGTTCTGGTATACTTGCATTATCAATTATATGTCTTGGCGTGCATTATTATAGAAAAACAAATTGCACTAACCTTATATATTCTGAAGAAGAGATTGATCCTAAAGATGTTAATGGGAAATTCATTGAGGAAATAAAACGAGAAAGAACAAATGTTCTTGGGGAAAATCACAGTAAAGACGCTAAACGCAGCAGCTTAACGCTTGAGCAAGTTGTGGTTCAATCTCATAATTGTAAGGATATTGTTTATAGTGTCGGTTAATAAAATGCATGATATAGCTAGTGCAGCCCTACGTCATACCGCTGCAGACCGTCATACCGCGATTCATTCGCGGTATCTCTAGATCCCGCTAACACGTAGCGGGATGACGATTGTCAGGGTAGCACCTCCCTCCCCTGTCATCCAAGTAGCTGACTGACCTTACCCAGAAAAAGTGGAGAGAAAGTTTGGAATGTTTTTCACAAAGAGAATGATGAATCAAAATGCTCAGGAATGCAATAGTTAATAGTGACGTTGTTTGTTATAAAAAATTTCTATATATTCAAATATAGCAGTTTTGATATGCTGTTTAGAGTGCCGAGAGGTGTCTATTGGTAACTCCCTTTTTAGAGAACTGAAGAAGCTTTCCACAACAGAATTGTCGTAACAACAACCTTTATAACTCATCTATGTTTTTTATGGATAAGAGATATTGATAACCTTGCGAAGTATATTGTGAACCTTGATCACTATGTAATAGTAGATTTTTGGCAGGTTTACGCTTGTTAACGGCCATTAATAAAGAGTCCATAACCAATTGTTTATTTATTGAACTGCTCATTAACTACCATGCGTGAATATAGATCGATTATTGTTGCCAAATATAGCCATCCTTCTTTGGTTTTTATATAAGTAATCCCATACTTTATTTGGTTGATCGACAATAAAGTTTTGGTCTAATATATTGGGAGCTACTGTCCGTTTGTTGTTTCTTAATTTTAAATTTTCTTCTCAATATAGCCTGAATACCATTTTTCTGCATAATACTTTGCACTGTTTTTAAGTTGCAACTTTTACCCAAAGCCTTCAATTCAGCATGAATTTTAGGAGCTCCATATCTACATTTAGAAACTTGATATATTTTTTGAATAGCTGCGAGTAGCTCTTTATTTGCTGATTCTCTACTGCTTATTTTTCTTGTGGTCCACTTATAGTAGCCACTAGCAGAAAATCCTACATAATTCCTGTACTTTATAGCAGTTACTATGCTCTTTTATAAAAAAATATTTTACTCTTTTTGACTGGCCAGGGCTTTTTTTTAAATGTCTCTTTCCCTTGTTACTCTTGCTTTGTAAATCAAACCTCTCTTTGTCGTAAGGAGCCATGTTACCTCTACCTGGAAATGCATCTGCTGCCGACTTTTTTTCGTTGTGTTTCTTTATCCATTTTCCTAATAAACCACCCTTTATTCCTAAATCCTTTGCTATTTTTGTAATTGTTTGACCTGCCTTTCTTTGTTCATTTGCCAGTTTAACAGCTTCCAATTTGAATTCTGCCGTATATTCTCTTGCCATTTCTAATCCTCCAAAATTTTATTTTACCCGAAAAAACTCCTTTCTTTCTCTCCACTTTTTCTGGGTAAGGTCACTTGGCAACAGTTGCTCTACTTTCTCCTTCATCCAATGCTTCCATTGCTTCCATTGCTTTTTTCCTTAAGTCGTAACTATACGCTGCTGGCATACAAACCCCTCTACCATAAATCCATTCTTACCTTATTGGGATTATTATGAGAAGAGCTATAACTCTATGGGAGGGAAGCAAAATCTGGGATTCGGCCTTAATGGCATTAGCGTTGCATCAGCTTCACCCTCCCTGTGAGGTATTTTAGCTCTAATGCCTCACATCATAAAGATACAAGTGTCAAGCTACTTGGATGACAGGGGAGGGAGGCACTGGGATGACAGGAGAAGGTAGTGGGATGACACCCTGACAACCGTCATCCCGCTGCTTGTTAGCGGGATCTAGAGATACCGCGAATGAATCGCGGCATGACGTAGGACTGCTTTCATTCCAGTGCTTGACACTGGAATCCAGCCTTTCTGCAATCTCATCGAAAACGTTGTAACCACTTTCTATGCTAGTTTGCTTGTGAGCAACCTGGATTCCAGTGTCAAGCACTGGAATGACACCGTTATAAAGGAACCAGTGTCAGCTACTTGAATGACACAGTCTTTGCTTAAACCCGTAACGTTCGTACATTTTGCTAAAAGTTCAAATATCAACATCATGCACATTAAGTGCATTGCTATTAATAAAATCACGGCGTGGTTCAACTATATCACCCATTAATATTGAAAATATGGAATCAGCTTCTTCACAATCTTTTATTTCAACCTTTAATAAAGTTCTAGCCTCAGGATTTAACGTAGTATCCCATAGCTGATCAGCATTCATTTCACCAAGACCTTTAAATCTCTGCAGAGTTAAACCTTTTTTACCATAGTCCATTATTATTTTTGCAAGCGTACTTGGAGAAGTGATTCTTATTTCAGTTTCTTGTGACTTTAAAAATGAATCACCATTAAATAAATTACTTATACCATCAAGCAAACTTAATATGTTTTGCATATCTTTGCCTTCAAGCATACTAAGTGCAAATATATATTTGTCTGCCAATCCTTGAAACAATTTAGAGATATGAATTTCTTTTTCTTCATCTTTTATTTCCACTTCCCAAGTGTATTCGCTGTACATTAACTTCAAATACTTTAATATCTCATCAGCCGATGATAGAGCATTCTTTTTACTTAAAATTAGCAATGACTCTAAGAGATTTTGTGGTATTTCTCTATCATAATTTTTGCTAATATTAGAAGTGCTAACGCATTTATTCAAAATAAGGCGCAAGTTGTTAAATTCTGTAGCTGTACCACTTAGTGTTAATCTTTTAACTGCTGAGTTTATTATATACTCTTCAAAAGTTTCGTCATCTTTAATATAAGTGTCTTTGGCATTCTTTGTAACTTTATAGAGGGGTGGCTGTGCTATGTATAAGTAACCTTTTTCAATAACTTCACGCATATGTCTAAAAAAGAAAGTTAGAATCAAAGTTCTTATATGTGAACCATCAACATCTGCATCTGTCATGATGATAATTTTATGATATCTAGCTTTTTCAATATCGAAGTGTTCACTCCCTATTCCAGCACCAATTGCAGTAATTAAAGAGCCTATTTCTGCAGATGAAAAAATACGATCTAAACTTACACGTTCTACGTTTAGAATTTTTCCTCTTAAGGCAAGCACTGCTTGTGTTTTACGATTACGCCCCTGCTTTGCAGTACCACCTGCTGAATTACCCTCTACTATAAATAATTCCGATAACTCAGGAGCTTTTTCCTGACAATCAGCAAGCTTTCCTGGCAGAGTTGCAATATCAATATTGTTTTTGCTTTTAACTAGCTCGCGCGCTTTTCTTGCAGCTTCTCTTCCTTTTGCTGACCTGATTGCTCTTTCTACTATGCTTGCTGCCAATTTGGGATCAGTTTCAAGGATTGTGCTCAATTTATCAGAAACTATACTTTCTACAACTGCACGTGCTTCAGAACTAACTAGTTTATCTTTTGTTTGTGAAGAAAACTTAGGATCAGGCATCTTAAGAGATAAAACACAAGTTAAACCTTCTCTAACGTCCTCTCCAGTTAAATTTACTTTTGCTTTCTTTAAAAACCCTTCATTAGTTGCATAGGTATTGATACATCTAGTTAGTGCAGATCTAAATCCTGCCAAATGCGTACCACCATCTCGTTGCCGTATATTATTAGTGAAACACAACATATTCTCATAGTAGGAATCATTCCATTCCATCGATATTTCCAAGCTGATGCCAAGATCTTCTGCATCTCCTTTCATACTGGCAATTTTAGTTACATGTGTCTTATTCTTATCTAAATACTGCACAAAATTTGCTGTACCAAAATTGTCTTTAGATTGATTGCTATGATTGAAATGAGATTCTGTATATGGTTCATTGCGCAGATCACGTAAAGTAATGTCGATATTTGAATTTAAAAATGCTAATTCTCTTATACGACTTTCAAGCGTTGAGTAACTGAAATTAATGCCATTAAAAGTCTCTGTTGATGGCATGAACGTGACTTTAGTTCCTCTTTTGTTTGTATTTTCGTTGACTACCTTTAAAGGTTCAATAGACTCACCATCTTCAAAACGCATAAAGTGTTCTTTCTTATTGCGCCAAATAATTAATTCCAACCAGCTTGATAATGCATTCACAACTGAGATTCCAACACCATGTAATCCCCCAGAAACTTTATAGGTATTGCTGTCAAATTTACCACCAGCATGGAGTTGAGTCATTATTACCTCTGCTGCTGATATTCCTTCTTCTTCATGAATGTCAGTTGGAATGCCACGACCATTGTCGGTTACTGATACTGAACCATCTTTATTTATGCTAACTTCAATTTTATCACAATACCCAGCTAAAGATTCATCTATTGCGTTATCAACAACCTCATATACCATGTGGTGCAAGCCAGATCCATCGTCAGTGTCACCAATGTACATACCTGGACGTTTCCTTACAGCATCAAGACCCCTTAAGATTTTTATTGCATCGGCATTATAACTATTTTCCATGGTATTGCTTCGTTTATGAATGTTAATTAATATTACATTCATATATGCTGATTAGCAACATTTTTAAACTGATAACCCATATTAAAAGCACAACTTTACGAATGTTTATTTTTGAAGACAGCAAATAGTGTCATTCCAATGTGTCTTCCATAACTGTACGAACATTCATTTTTGAAGGTAAATTGCACAACAGATGATGTCATTCCAGTGCTTGACACTGGAATGGCTTTGTTGCATCGCTAGCTATGATGGATTAAAGATAAAAAAGATGGAGAATATCAGTAGCTTATTATTCTGGTATTTATAACAAGAACGGTCAGTGAATACCTAAATTTGAGTAAAAGAAATTTCACTACCACTCACTAATCCGGCTAAAATTCAAGAATTTCAATGCTTTAGCTATTTTCAATAGAATTAAATTTATTAATGTAAATAATAAATTACTATTCTTAAATTTGATCAGATTGATTGCAAAAAAACAAGATTTTCAATAGGTTACTTATAATCCTAACTATAGTTAGCCTTTCATAAGTAGCGATGCAACAAAGCCCACTGGAATCCAGAAATTTTGCTTATAACTGAGCTGATGAGCTAAAGGTAGTTGTCTTACGCTAAAACAAACGTTTTTAATTAAGTTGCATAGAAGCTGGATCCCAGTGTCTGGGCACTGGGATGACACCCCACTGGTGGGAATTGCTCCCAAACTACAACGTTCGTACAGTTGTGTGTGTCTTCCCATGGAGATTGCTCTCAAATCATAATGCTCATGCAGTTGCATGCTCGACTAATTAACAGAAAAATCTATAATTCAGTTTACGTATTTTCTTATCTCAGCCAAAATCTTATCAGATTGACTTTCGTCTGAATTTAAATCAGCTGCAAAGTGTGTAACATATTTTCCTCCAGGGCCAATAAGGTACATTATTGAAGAATGGTTGATTTCTTCTTCTCCACCAACTTTGCTAGCATATACTTTATACTTTGCAATTACTTCGTCTATTTTTTCTCTTTCACCAGTTAACATTTGTATTCTGTGGTCAAATTGCTGCTGAAATTCTTTAAGTCTTTCCGTGCTATCGCGCTCAGGTTCGACTGTGATGAAGAATGTTTGTAGCTTGTTGTTAGTTTTCTCATCTAACTTTGCAAGTGTTTCTGAAATTATTCCAAGGTTCATAGGGCAAATTCTTTTGCATGAGGAAAACCCAAAGAAAATCATCATGTATTTATCTTTAAAATCACTACTGCGCAAGATCTGTCCGTCCTGATTAATTAAAGAAAAATCTCCGCCTATCTTAACTTCTGCGTTGTGAATCGCTGCTGGGGCAAATATGCCTTTTTTAGTGAAATAACAATAACCTAAAAAAACAACTGCTAATGCTGCTAGCACATTAGATAATAATCTTATAAACCTTACCATTAGAATGCTCTCAGTAAAATTGAATTGTATCTTTATTGGTTAACCTATTCAATATATTTATTCCAAAGTGTATTGTTAATTTTGTCTAACAGTTTCTTATGTTCATCAATTTCTTCACTATTTGGTAAATGTTCTCTGGGAGTTAGATTACGTACTTTATGCTGAACGAATGTGGAGTTACTGTCCTGATTGCATTCATTATCAAACAGAAAGGTTTGTAACCCTCCTGTAAGTTCAACATATACCTTTGCAAGCAATTGAGCATCAACTAGTGCTCCGTGCAATTCTCTATTCTCTAGCGATATATCAAAACGCTTACATAATGCATTCAAAGAAGCAGGTGATCCTGCGAATTTTTTCCTCGCAAGAGGTAATGTATCTAGCACTCTGTCTGAGGAAATTAACCTAGCATTCAGCTTGCTTAACTCCATGTTAAGGAACTTAACATCGAATTCAGCGTTGTGAATTACCAAAATATCATTAGATATAAAGTCAAGAAATTCAAGTGCAACATCTGAAAATAATGGTTTATCTTCTAAAAATTCTTCACTAATACCGTGAATCTTAAACGAGTGATAAGGTATATCTCTTTCTGGGTTAAGGTACCGATGGAATACTTTACCTGTTGGAATGCGGTTAATTAATTCCACACACCCTATTTCAATAATTCGATGACCAGATTCAGTGTCAAGACCTGTCGTTTCAGTGTCAAGTACTATTTCGCGTAGCTTGCTTTCCATTTCAAATAAAACTCATCTTACTTATCATTTGTCTTATCGTTACTTGTCTTTTTATAGTGAATAGAAACAAGCAACCAGCTTGGGTCTGATGAATTAACATTTTTTTTGAATTGCCATACATCCTCAACTTTATTAATAGTGGATGTACTACCTGATATTATATCTCCTTCATTGTTCTTAACGAAGTTAATTTGCTCTGAAAGGAAATATACTGCAATAAACACTGCGTTTTTTACTAGCTTTATTTCTAAAATCTTTTGTGAAACGATAGAAACAATTATAGACTCGTGCACCTCTTTACGATGTTTAATCTTCTCTGCAAAATTATCATATAAGTCTTTATCGAGAAGTGGTTTTAACTGAGACAAATTTCCTTGATTGAAACATTTTATTATTAATTCAAAAGCTATGCTTGAACCTTCTATAAAGTGGGAAATAGAAAAATCTTTGTTTTTTTTTAATATTTGTTTATAAGTAACTTTTATTGAATTTTCATCATTGCTATCAATGTAACCCTCAATGTTTTCTACTACATCTTCTCTACTTCGGCTTACATCCAATACATTAGTTAGCTTTTTTAGGTTGAGGTTGGCTGACCTTCCTAAAGAATTATACAAACGTGAAAAAATGAACGCCGCTAATAAAGCATATATTACAAGCTCTATCATAGTAACTCAACTCCTTGGCATATAAAGTATCCGAACATTATTAATTATTAATGAAAATATGTTTTTCATATCAACTTATAATCAGGTTTGCTATTCGTTTGTAAATGAATATATTATATAAGAAAGTATTAAATATCTCAACTTAATTAAAGGAGACGTAAGAAATGCCACAACAAAAAATGAGAATTCACGGTCAATATGTTAAAGATCTATCATTTGAGAATCCGAATTCGCCATTCCTTTCTTCTAGTAAAGCTCCAGATATTAATGTAATGGTTAATATCAATTCAGCAAAATTAGAAGGGACGAAAAACAAAGAAGAAGTGAATGAAGAAAAATCTTTTCATGAAATTACTTTGCATATAGAAGTCAAAGCAACGGTAAAAGATGAAGGCATAAAAGATGGTGTAGCTTTCATTTGTGAGACGAAATATTGTGGCATTTTTTCAATAGAAAATTTAAAAGAGTTGAGTGAGGAAGAGGTAAGACAAGCTTTGTTTATTGGCGGACCTACTTTTCTTTTCCCTTTTGCAAGAGAAATAATTGCAAGAGTTACAAGTAGTGGTGGATTTCCCCCACTGATGCTAGATCCTATAGATTTTGAAACTATGTATGAGCAGCAAGGTCAACAACAAAAAAGTAACGGTAGTAATTCCAATTTTAACTAATATAGTGTGATAGGATGAGCAATTCTTTAAATGCAAAAACGACTTTAAACATTGACGGGAAGTCATACAACTATTTTAGCCTAAGTAGTGCTAGTGAATTTTTAGGAATAGATGTGACTAAATTGCCTTGCTCACTTAAGGTTCTGCTTGAAAGTTTATTGCGCAATGAAGATGGAGTAAACGTAAAGCTAGATGACATAAGAGTACTAGCAGACTGCGTTAATAAACACACTAATCACGAAATTAGCTATAAACCAGCAAGGGTGTTGATGCAAGATTTTACAGGGGTTCCTGCTGTTGTTGATCTAGCTTCAATGCGGGACTATGTTAAGAAAAATGGAGGAAACCCAAGCAATATAAATCCGTCTGTACCGGTTGATCTTGTGATTGACCATTCTGTTCAAGTAGATAGTTATGGAAGTGTTTCCGCATTCAGTAAGAATGTTGAGTTAGAAGTAAAAAGAAATTTGGAGAGATATCAATTTTTAAAGTGGGGAGAATCGTCCTTCACAAATTTTAGAGTAGTGCCGCCTGGCACAGGGATTTGCCACCAAGTGAACCTTGAATATTTAGCGCAAGTTGTGTGTAATAATGATGGAGTCATATATCCTGATACTTTAGTTGGTACTGACAGCCATACTACAATGGTTAACGGGTTATCAGTTCTTGGTTGGGGTGTTGGAGGCATAGAAGCTGAGTCTGTGATGCTTGGTCAACCAATTAGTATGGTGATTCCAGAAGTAGTTGGATTTAAATTAATTGGCAGACTGCCGGAAGGAGTAACTGCGACTGATTTAGTGCTGACGGTTACCAATATCCTAAGAACAAAAGGCGTTGTTGGTAAGTTTGTAGAATTTTATGGTGATGGTTTAGATTATTTATCTTTGGCAGATAGAGCCACTATAGCAAACATGGCCCCAGAGTATGGTGCAACTTGTGGGTTTTTTCCAATTGATCAGAAAACACTCGATTATTTACATTTAACAGGGCGACCAGAAAAGCTGATTAAGTTAGTTGAGGCTTATGCGAAAGAGCAAGGATTGTGGCGTGGCAATAATGAGTTAGCATTTTTTGACGCACTAGAACTTGATTTATCGAGCGTGAAGCCAGTAATGGCTGGTCCTAAAAGACCACAAGATAAGGTTTTTCTTTCACAAGTGGCAGAGTCTTTTTCTAAATCATTTTCAGTTAATGAGTCAAAGGAAAGCGATAAACTCCAAGATGGAAGTGTAGTTATTGCAGCAATAACAAGCTGCACTAATACTTCAAATCCAAGTGTGATGATTGCTGCAGGTCTTGTAGCTCGTAATGCAATTAAACTTGGATTAAAATCAAAGCCTTGGGTTAAAACTTCTCTTGCTCCAGGGTCACAAGTTGTAACAGAATATTTAGAAAAGTCTGGATTGCAGGTAGATCTAAATGCTTTGGGTTTTAATCTAGTTGGATATGGTTGCACAACTTGCATTGGGAATTCTGGTCCACTTAATAAAGATATAGAAGATGGCATTAAAAACAAAAACTTAACCGTTGCTGCAGTTTTATCTGGCAATCGTAACTTTGAAGGAAGAATTCATCCGTTAGTCAAAGCTAATTACTTGGCATCTCCGCCACTTGTTGTTGCATATGCACTTGCTGGTACTGTGCAAATTGATCTGACAAAAGATTCAATATGCAAAGATAAGAATGGAAATGATGTCTATCTCAAAGATATATGGCCAACAAACAATGAAATCGAAGATTGTGTTAAAAGTGTGGTAACACGTGAGATGTTTATACAAAAGTATAAGGATGTTTTTTCTGGTGATGAACATTGGCGGAAGATAAAGTGTGAAAAAAGTGAAATCTATAATTGGGATGCAAACAGTACTTACATACAAAATCCGCCTTATTTTGATAACTTATCACCTAAAAATAATAAAATCGATATAAAGGGTGCACAAATATTAGCAATGTTTGGCGATAGCATAACTACTGATCATATTTCCCCTGCGGGAAATATTGCCTCGAGTAGTCCTGCCGGTCTATATTTAAAAGGGCTTGGAATTGAACCACGGGATTTCAATTCATACGGGTCTCGCCGTGGTAATCACAATGTAATGATGCGTGGGACTTTTGCTAACATTAGAATAAAAAATGAAATGGTTAGCACCGAAGGTGGATATACAAAATATATTCCTTCTCAAGAAACTATGCCAATTTTTGATGCGGCGATGCGCTACAAGGAAGCTCTCATCATTGTGGCAGGAAAGGAGTATGGCACAGGTTCAAGTAGGGATTGGGCAGCAAAGGGTACTTTATTGTTGGGGATTAAAGTTGTAATTGCAGAAAGCTTTGAGCGTATACATAGGTCCAACTTAGTTGGTATGGGTGTTCTTCCACTTATATTCCAAAATGGAATAACCAGAAAGATATTTGATGGTAGTAAGGTAATAAGCATAAAAGGTGAAATAGTGCCAGGTGGAAATCTAGAATGTATCATCAAAGGAAAGGATAATTCTGAACAATCAATTCAACTCAAATGCTGTGTACAAACCGCAACTGAGACTAAATACTTGATGTGTGGTGGAGTGTTGAGCTACATACTTGCACAATCTTTTTGATTTAGTGAAGTTATTGCATGGACTTCTTTTAGCCAGCCCTGATCCCTTTGTAAATAGCAATTTGCTCTGCGCAAAGTTATGATATAATTTCACCATACATATGGTGTCGGAGTATTTTTTGGAGATAATTATATATGATAAGCTCTATACAAGAACCTAATGAACTCAGAAAACGTTTACAAGGATTTTATCGTACTGATGAAAAGAGTTATATACGTTATCTTGTAGAAAAAGCAGAGCTTTCGGCTGATTCAAAAAATAGAATTTATAATATTGCAAAACAAGTTATTGAAAAAATCAAACACAATAAATTAAGTATTGTAGATTCCTTTATGCAGCAATACTCGCTTTCCAATGATGAAGGAATAGCATTGATGTGCCTTGCTGAATCACTACTTAGAATACCAGATGATTATACAATAGACGAAATAATCAAAGATAAAATTGCCAATCAGGAATGGAATAAATATTTAGGGCACTCTTCTTCGTTGTTTGTCAATGCTTCCACATGGAGCTTGATGATAGGTAGCAGTATATTGAGAGATAATGAAGGCGATTCGAAGTTCTATTACGCAATTTCTAAGTTACTTAAGAATTTAGGAGAACCGATCATTCGCAAAGCAGTAAAACAAGCAATGTCTATGCTTGGTAATCATTTTGTTGTTGGAGAAACCATAGAAGAAGCTTTAAGGTATGCAAAACTAGATGACAATAGTAAGTTTTTATACTCTTTTGATATGCTTGGCGAAACTGCTCACACAGCTGAAGATGCAGAAGAGTATTTTAATTCATACATGCACTCAATAAAAGCTATAGGTGAATCCACTGAAATAAATGATTGTTTTAAATCGCATGGAGTTTCAATCAAATTGTCTGCGTTACATCCACGTTATGAATTTGGTCAATTCGATAATATAGCTGAAGAGTTGAGAGCTAAACTGCTAGAGCTTTGTCATGAAGCAAAAAAATACAACATTTCATTATGCATAGATGCAGAAGAAACAGAAAGGCTTGAAATGTCCTTAATCTTGTTTGAACAATTACGGCTTGATGAATCACTTTCTGAGTGGGAAGGGCTTGGCTTGGCTGTGCAAGCATATCAAAAGCGCGCTTTATCTGTTCTTGACTTTGTTGAAGATGTTGCTATCCGATCAAAGCACAAAATTATGGTGAGGCTTGTAAAAGGTGCATATTGGGATTCAGAAATCAAGCGTACGCAAGAATTGGGATTAAATGATTACTCAGTATTTACAAGAAAAAGCTATACTGACGTATCTTACTTCGTGTGCGCACAGAAACTTTTGAGTAAACCAAACAGCTTTTACCCATGCTTTGGAACTCATAACGTCTATACTTTTGCTTCTATCATGGAACTTGCTGATAAAAACCACCCTGGATTTGAATTTCAACGCTTACATGGAATGGCAAAAGACTTATATGATTATGCAATGTCAGAGCTTGCAACAAATGTTAGCTGTCGTGTCTACGCACCCGTTGGGGAACATAGTGACTTGTTGCCTTATCTTATAAGACGCCTTCTTGAAAATGGAGCTAATAGTTCGTTTGTTAATCAAATAAGTGATCCTAACGTTAAAATCGATGAGTTAATTTCAGATCCACTGGAAAAAGCTATAAATTTTAATTATGAACCTCATCCAGGCATTCCATTACCACAAGATATTTTGGGACCAGAAAGAAAAAATTCCTTGGGGATGGATATTAGTGATTCTGTGATAGTCTCACAATTTGCAGATGATATAAAGGGTTTTAGTGAAAAAAAGTGGCAAATTGGACCAATAATTGATGGAAAAGCACTATTTGATAATGCTGAATTTATCGAAGTAGTGAATCCTGCACATTTGGAAAATGTAATTGGAGAAGTGTCAAGTGCAACAAGCGATCAAGCTTTAAACGCTCTTGAAATAGCACACAGTGCTTTTGCTAAGTGGCAGAATGTTTCAGCAGAAGAGCGCGCTAAATGCCTTGAAAAAGCTGCAGATTTGCTTGAGGAAAGGATGAAAGAGTTAATTTACATTCTGATTGTGGAAGCAGGAAAAATTTTATCCGATGCAATAGCAGAAGTAAGAGAGGCAATCGACTTTCTGCGTTATTATGCAATGATAGCAAAAAATGAACTGAGCGACTGGAAAAAATTGCCGGGCCCAACAGGTGAAGATAACTTCATCTTTTTTGAAGGCAGAGGAGTTTTCTTATGCATATCACCGTGGAATTTTCCGCTCGCTATCTTCATTGGGCAGGTCTCAGCTGCACTTGCAGCAGGTAATGCAGTGCTGGCAAAACCGGCAGAGCAAACGCCGATTATTGCCTACGAAGCTGTTAAGATACTACATGAAGCTGGGATACCAAAGAATGTGTTACACCTCATTCCTGGGGATGGTGGATATTTAGGCAAAATATTAGTTCCAGACAATAGAATTGCCGGAGTAGCTTTTACTGGCTCAACACAAACTGCTCAAATAATCAATAAAATGCTTGCAAATAGGGATGGTCCTATTGTGCCACTTATTGCTGAAACAGGAGGGCTCAATGCTATGATAGTTGATAGCTCTGCTCTTTTAGAGCAAGTGGCTATGGATGCTTTGCTTTCTGCGTTTCGTAGCAGTGGTCAACGCTGTTCTGCACTTAGAGTGCTGTTTATTCAAGAGGACATAGCAGAGAAGCAGATAAAAATGATATGCGGTGCAGCGCAAGAACTCAAGATTGGTGACCCAATACAACTTAGTACTGATATTGGTCCAATAATTGACAAAGCATCTATCGATATGCTAACTCAACATACGCAAAAAATGTCAGAGGACGAAGATTCAAATCTGTTATTTAAAGTACCCATGGATACAAATTCTCATAATGGTTATTTCTTTCCTCCATATATTTATGAGATACAAAAAATTTCGCAATTAAAGCAAGAAGTATTTGGTCCTATTTTACATATCATACGTTTTAACAAGTCACAATTAAATGAAGTTATAAGTGATATAAATAGTACTGGATATGGGCTTACGTTTTCTTTGCAGAGTCGTATACAAAGTCAAATTGACACTATAAGTAAAAAAATATCAGTTGGAAATGTCTACATCAACCGTAACCAGATAGGTGCAGCAGTTGGGATACAACCATTTGGTGGTAGAGGACTATCTGGCACTGGGCCAAAAGCTGGTGGTCCTCATTATTTACAGCGTTTTTCTACAGAAAAAGTTGTAAGTGTTAACACTACAGCATTTGGTGGTAACACTACACTTATGTGTTTGGATTAATTTGCGGGCCCTAATTTTTCTTACCCCTAAACTAGACGTTCGTGCAGTTATGTACACAGCGCTAAAACCCGAAAAGGACCAGCTCATGCACTGAAATAAATCGTATCCGTTCAGCCAATGGCGTCAACTTAAGAACTTTCATTAGCAAACTCTCCTAAAGACATGATGGCGTTTAGGCTTATCTACTTTATTGCGGCTGTCCCGGTCGGATTTTAACTTTAGCGCGTATACTTAAAAAGGGCTTGAAAGTTTTTTGGCGCAATAAGTACCTGATAGAGTTTCTGTCTCATTACACTAAATAAAACTGAAAAATTTAAACGATACTCAGTAATTTGATCTGGGTTCCAAGGCCCTTGTGCATCACATATATGAAGCGATAATATATTGCACATGACCAAGTTTGCCCAAAATTCTTGTAATACAGCCTCTCCAGAAAAATTCTCTAACTCTGCTCCTACTTTGAGTCGTTTATAGCACTCCTCTATGTGCCACCTTAACACATAAGCTTTGCTCCAAAGTCTCGGTCAAAAACTCTGTTTCTCAGTTGGCTAATGTCAGCACTATAACTCTTACTTTCTGTCCTTTCATTTTATTTTTTAGCTTTTCATTTTCTAATATAAAATCAAAATCTAATTCGCCAGCGTTCCCATAGCTTACTATAATTTCTTTTTTGCAAGCGAAAAATAAAATCTACTTCCAAATTATAATGCTGCTGAATGAATTTTACTGAAGACGATCATAGATAAATAATAATTTCTCTTGATTTAATAAACGCATTTGAGTGATAACTTCGGGTAATTGCTCTGCCGCCAACGTTTGTTCACCTATATTCCAAGCTGCAAGACGAGCACTGCAAATCAGCGAAGTACACAAATCAACAAACAAATTGCCAATGGTGCCTGTTGTTCCATTTGGTTCAAACTCGGATACAATTTCCCCAGAGCTGGGTAATCTCATACCAGAACCATCTGCTGCAATAAGTCTATAGCCTCTCCAACTCAGGTTCATCCTGATAGGCTGTTTGGATGCTTAAATTCTTGAAAGCCTGTATGGCAAATCTTATATCTTGCTTTAGAAAAAGCTTGCTTTGAGGGTACATGTCAATGGCTCCATAAGTTCACATTCTATTCCCAAACTTTTTTTAACTAACTTTAAAATCATAGAAAATACTGTCGAAAAAGGAAGTTTTCTTGTTCGTGTAAAACTCAACACAATGGATTTTCTGAAAAGTTTTCGAGTATATTATATTTTTAATTTGTAGAATAAGGTTTTTTCCTTTTTGCATATTTCACCTAAAAAGGACACATTTTAGACTTCTTTGTTGAAATAAAACAGAAACAAAAGTGCTGTCCCTTGCACTCTTTGGATAATTTAATGATAAAAAATTTGGAGAGAAATTTTATACACAATCTCTGACATTTTTCCTTAAGTTGACGCCATTGTGTGAACGGTTACGGTTTCCCGTCTTCACCATGCTATATAGAAAAAAGTCTGGATTCCAATTTGCATGACAATATGGAGTATCTGCTTCTTTCATCCCAGTGGGATCTTTTATTCCATTTTATCAACAGTTTGTTTTGCAGTATCAAACAATTTTAATCCTATAATCCCGAATGTAACTAAAATAAAGCATATTACTTCGAATAAATTAACTGGTTCATCAAATAGGTAAACTCCAAGTATCGAAGCTCCTATAGCGCCCACTCCAGTACAAATTGCATAGCATACTCCGATAGGTATAGAACGTGTAGCGAGCGAAAGTAAATATGTACTAAGAGCCATGGAGAGTATGCTAATTATTGATGGTACGAGATGAGTAAATCCATAACTATGCTTAAGTGTTATGACCCAGAACACTTCAATTAGTGACGATAAGAGTAAATATATCCAATTCATGCATAAATTTTTAGGTTTAAATAGAGAGCTTTAGCCCTATGCTTCCTATTACAATTAAAACGATACATAAAACTTGAGATAAATTAATATTCTCTGTGAAAGTGGTTGCACCAATTATAGTTATTCCAATTGTGCATATTCCAGAGGAAACTGCATAGCATACCCTAATAGGTAGAAAGCATACTGCAAGAGATAAAAAGTAAATGCTAATGATCATAATTACCAATGTTGCAATCGAAGGCACAACTTTAGTAAAACTGTTACTAAACTTTAGCGTTACAGCCCACAGTATCTCTAGGATACTAGACAGCAACAAATACAACCAGCACATTTTCGTAACATTTCAATCTTGTATTGTAACAGAAATTGTTAGTTAAAACTACACTAAAGTGCAATAGATCTCTCTTTCGGAATTGCTTTAATATCAAACTTAAAACAACATCCTAAAAAACTTTTCTACGAAATTCAATTCCTGCACGTCATTTGCTGCATAAAGTGGTGTAGTTTGTTGCTCAATACCTGGTATTTCTACAAAAACTTTGCCCACTTCTTGACCTTTTTTAATGGGTGCAGGTATCATATCTTTATATTCAATACGCACCTTAATTTGGTCATGCAATTTGCGGTTGTAAGTTATGGTAACATCGTTTGCAACTGTAATAGGCACTTTTCTATCTTTTCCATAGAGAACATTTACTTCCTCAACTACGCTGTCTTTAACGAATATTTTCTTAGTGTTAAAATGATTTAAGGAGTATTGTATCAATCTTTTTGCTTCTTCTATCCGCTCTTTCTCAGTGTTTAAACCATTTACGACAGCAAAAATTCTCCTATCATTTCGTTTTGCAGATGCTACAATGCCGTAACCACCAGCATTTGTATAACCGGTTTTTAAGCCATCAACCCCAATATCGTGAAAAAGTAGAAGATTTTTATTCTTTTGTACAATTTCATTATATGTCAAATATTGTTCGGAAAATAAATCATAATATTCAGGAAAATCGGTGAAAATCCTTTTTGCCAGCATTACCAAGTCTTTTGCGTTCATAAAATGATCTTCATCTGGCCACCCGCTTGAGTTGACAAAATGACTGTCATTCAGATTCAAATTTTGTGCAACTTCATTCATTTCAGCCACAAAATTCTCTTCTGATCCTGCAATGCCCTCGGCTAGTGTTATGCAGGCATCATTGCCTGAGACTATTGTAATTCCTTCAAGTAATTCCCTCACCGTAACGGATTGACCTTCTTTCAAAAACATAGAAGAGCCTCTCCTTTCCCACGCTTTTCTACTTACTCGAAATTTATCCTCCATGTGTATTATTCCAGCTTTTAGATAATCGAAGGCTATATATAAAGTCATTAGCTTGCTCATTGAAGATGGGGCCATTTTTTCATCAGAATTATGGTCAAAAATGAATGAGTCTGAAGCTAAATCTAAGACTACTGCTTGCTTTGCTTTGGTTCTAAACTGGTATGAGTATGAAGAAAAAGGAAGTATAAAAACTAATAGCAAAATTACCAATCTGCTTAACATATCTATAATTTTAAATTTATAGTGTACTAATTAATAGTATAATTTTACAGGGGCATTTCAATAGATCTCTTGCATAAAAATTCCTTGACAAACCTCGCCAGCCCCCTTATCATGAAACTGAAGCTATTTATTTATCTTCTCTGTACAGATTAAATGACAAAAAAACTCACGTATCTGGCGTCTCATGTTTAATTTTTTGCACTATGTGCACCTTATGTCTTTATAAAATTTCTAGGTTTTTACCTAATATAAGCTAAAATGCGCTTATAAAGCATTTAAAACATAAAAAAACGCCAACTTAAAAAATGGATAGTGAATAACTAGCTACCCTAGGGTTTCTTTTGCCTTTTTTTCTGTTTAGTAAATTTCTTAAACATTTATGACTAAAGGTTAGTTGCATTAAAAAGCAGCTAAATCGCGGTTATTAAGCGTTTAGAATAAAAAAACGCCATACTTGAAAGTATAATGTAAGTAATTAGCCAACCACGCGGCTTCTTTTGCCTTTTTTTTCGTTTGGTAAATTTCTTAAATATTTATAGCTAAACGACAACCGTCATCCCGCTACGTGTTAGCGGGATCTCTTGTTAGCGGCTGAGATACCGCGAATGAATCGCGGTATGACGGTTCGTGACGGTATGACGGTTCGCGGTGACATGACGATAACCTCGTCATCCCGCTACGTGTTAGCGGGATCTATGTTAAGGTATGGCGGTTAAATAAGGGATCTATGTTAAGAGATACCGTGAATGAATCGCGGTATGACGGTTCGTGACGGTATGACGGTTCGCGGTGACATGACGATAACCTCGTCATCCCGCTACGTGTTAGCGGGATCTATGTTAAGGTATGGCGGTTAAATAAGGGATCTATGTTAAGAGATACCGCGAATGAATCGCGGTATGACGGTTCGTGGCGATATGACGGTTCGCGGTGACATGACGATAACCTCGTCATCCCGCTACGTGTTAGCGGGATCTATGTTAAGGTATGGCGGTTAAATAAGGGATCTATGTTAAGAGATACCGCAAATGAATCGCGGTATGACGGTTCGCGGCGGGATTCCAGTGTCTGGGCACTGGGATGACAGGAAAAGGGGCTACTTGGATTACAGCAGATCACCTCTTCACAAAGATTTTATCAGTAATACGCATATCAATAATACTCCAATCGCTGAAAGTAAAATCAGTTGTATTGTGTAAGTGGTTTAAATAGTCCCATGCACTATAAGGGTTATCTTCAGGCAGTTTTACTGTGGAATCGTTATCAAGTATGATATTCCATCTTCTATTCCCTATATAAGCAAAAGAAGAAATGTGGTCACTTAATTGAGTTTTACTCTCTAACACATCTTTAACAAATTCTAGGTTTGATAATGAGTTTTGTCCTGTAATTACAACAAGATCATCTACTAGATAGTCATCTACGATCACTTTACCTTCAAAATCAATTATCGAGGTTTTGTTATTATCTTTCCAGAGAGCAAACGGTTTATGCTCATCTATATTAATGTGTAGAGTATTGGGCAAAATTCTGTGAACTCTTACGTGTTTTATCCATCTGCTTACGGATTGTATGTTACCGGCAAGTTTTGAAAGTGATATATACAGGATAGGTTGCGTTCTATCTGTCAAACTTAGAATATCCTTTTTGTTTGTAAATTTATTGCCGCTCACGACTACTTCGTCGATTGAAAATCCACTACTGAGTAATAAACTAGATAGGCAGTCATTGTACCAAGTAAAGTAGTAATTAAATCGATTTATTATTTTATCAAGTGAGCTGTAAAGTATTAGCGTAAGAAAAAGTGCTGTGATAACAACCAAGGCACACTTACGCAAAAAACTCCTTTGGCTTCTAGTAATACTGCTCAACATGACTTAAATCCCTAATATTTTTGTGCCGCAAACTATCTTCAATAATAATTTTAACTAATTCATTAAAATTGATTCCTTTTGCCAATTTTGCAATTTCTGGCACTAACGATAACTCAGTAAAGCCAGGATGTGTATTAATCTCAAGCATTTTTAAAGTGTTATTTTTAGGATTATAACGGAAATCTGAGCGGGAAATAGTTTTGCATCCTAAAAATTGATGTATTTTCAGTGCGTGTTCCAAGGTCATTTTATATATATTGTCAGGAATTTTAGCAGGAAATATATGTTCTGCAAATCCATCTGTATACTTTGCTTCATAATCATAGAATTTATTTTTTGGTCGTACTTCTATAGTGCCAATTGCTTCATCCAGCAATACAGCAGTATGTAACTCTATGCCCGGTATGTATTCTTCTACGATCATCTTTTCCATTATAGTAGAACTATTATTTTTCAGTTCTAAGTAATCCTCGTGCGAGAAAATTATGTACACTCCAATACTTGAACCTTCATTAATTGGTTTTAAGACGTACGGATAATCGATTTTAATATTATTTTTTAGTACATCTTCTCGGCTAATTACATAACCTTTTGGAGTGTCGATATTAAGGGATCGAAATATATGCTTTGACATCACTTTATTTATAGCAACGGCAGAAGCCATAACTCCTGAGTGTGTATATTTTATACCTAAGATTTCCAATAAACCTTGAATGCAGCCATCTTCACCATAAGGTCCATGCAGAGCGATAAAAGCAAGGCCCGGATTAATTTTTTTAAGCTTTTCAGCAATATTGCTGTCAACATCTATTTCTATTGCATTATATGAAAGGCTATCGAGCGCCTTCTTCACTGCTTTTCCGCTCATAAGCGATATTTCTCTCTCACAAGAAAATCCACCACTTAAAATTGCTATAGTTGGAATCATAAGCATTCTATGTTTTGCTATATAGCATACATAATGGTTACATTAAGCTTATTAAATACCTACTTTGGCTAACTATAAACTTTCTTCAAGCACTTTTTTTATCCACTTCAAATAGCGTGCTCTGCAACGGTAGTGGCGTGTTTGCTGCACCTTTATACTGTTCACAGATAAGCTTTTCTAAATCCTCAGCAGATTGTTCTTTTGCTTCTTCTTTTTTCACTACTCCACTAGTTACTAAATCAATTAAGGCTGTAGTGTGTATTATCATTCGATTATTTAGCTCAAATATCTTTTTTGTATCAAGTGAAGAGTTTCTAATTAAGGCAGATAGTGCATGCATATATTTGTCTATATCAGAAAGACTTTTGCTTATATCATAGTTGCTAACTAACATATATTCCTTCAAACGCTCAATTTCTTCTGGAGTAAACTTGTAAACTTCATCAAGTTTCCTTATTAAAGATATAGTAAGTATTCTACTTAGAACTCTCAATTCTCTAATAAATTGTACTCCTTCTCCTTCAGGATAAGACATTTCTTCTTTTTTATATTTCTTAAATAATTCTTGATCATAAGACTTTCTGAGATCTGACGTCATTGCCAATGCTAACTCTTTTGAACCTAGCTTAAAAACTTCGTTGAAGCTGCTTGCGTTGGCATCTTGTGCACTGCCTGCAGTAATTCCACAACTCCAAGAAATCTTTTCAAACAAGCTATGATACTCTTTTATCATCTCTTCCAGCAATATTTTAATATCATCTTCGGTTAACTCTACTGTTGATAATAGATCACATGCTTTTTCAAGATTACCGTTCGCTTGAAAAAGTAACCCTTCAATCTTTTTAATGGTTTCTCTTTTATTTATACTCATAACTTACCCCCAAGATTTAATGCTAACAGCTAGTTTTATAATCAAATATTTCAAAAGTCAATAAGCCTTTTTCCTTAATCCTTAAATTAATCGATACTAATTTATCAGCATAACAACTTAGATAACGCAACTATTTTCAGCAACCAAAAACAACAACCCTGAAATACAAAAAGTTTCTTTTCCTTCAGTAGCATTATTCTAAATTTTCATCAAAATAAGCTGTTTTATCCTTTTTTTCCTTATACTCTTCTGCAGTATAGAGGGGTTGCTTTTTAGCTGTGATATTTGGCCACTTTTGTGAGTATTCTACATTTATATCGTAAAATAACTTGAAAGTTTTTTGTTCGCTGCTCAGCAACTCTTCATCTAGTTCTAAAATATCTTTTATGGAATCATCAGTTACAATTGCATCTACTGGACACTCAGGTATGCACACTCCGCAATCAATACATTCATCTGGGTTAATCACGAGCATGTTTTTGCCTTCATAGAAGCAGTCAACGGGACATACTTCCACGCAGTCTGTATATTTACATTTTATGCATTTATCTGTAACAAAATGCGTCATAAAACACTGTATATTTGCATTATCTTGGGTACACTAAATTGATAAGAAATTCAAGCTTTTTATGAAGATAAATAAATTGAACAACAAAGAATTAGAAGTATGGTTAAGCCTGGCTAGAACCATAGGACCAATAAAGTTTTTTAGTATACTAAGAACACACGGATCGCTAGATGAGGTGCTAAAATATCTCAATAGGGTGGCTAATGATAAGGTGTATGGCATTCAAGATGCACGAGAAGAAATCAATAATGCAGAAAGAATTGGAGCTAAAATTATACCCGCATGTGACCCAGATTACCCTGATCTTTTAAGAAATATCCCTAGTTGTCCTCCTGTAATAACTGCGCTTGGTGATATATCATTATTAAGCCGTGAGATAATTGCAATAATCGGTGGGCGTAACTCTTCAATGAATGGAAGAAATTTTGCCAATAAGTTGGCACTTGATTTAAGCGAAGCTGGTTTTATTATCGTTTCTGGACTTGCAAGAGGAATTGATACTGCAGCAAACAGTGTAATATACAAAAATCATCCCACTATTGCTGTTACAGCAAGTGGAATTGATGTGGTGTATCCAAAAGAGAATTTTGATCTATACAAAAAAATCACTGGGAACGGTGGGTTAGTAATTACTGAGCTTCCATTTGCTACTAAACCAAAGCCTCAGTATTTTCCTCAAAGGAATCGAATTATATCTGGCCTATCGCTAGGTGTTGCAGTGATTGAAGCATCGAAACGTTCTGGCTCTCTAATAACAGCAGATTTTGCTTTAAATCAAGGGAGAGAGGTGTTTGCAGTTTCTGGTTTCCCTTTAGATTCACGCTGTAGTGGTAGTAATTATTTAATTAAAAACGGTGCTAAGCTTATCGAATCCGCTGATGACATAATAGAGAGTATTAGGTTTAGTTTACCTCCGCAGCAAAAAAACCTATTTGATGTTGAGCACCATTTTGTTAACCAAAAACAAGAAAAATTACAACAGGCAAAATCTGTTATAGTTGATCATATTAACTCTGTACCTGTTGATATAGATGAACTTATATTAGCAAGCGGACTTTCTACCAACATAGCTCTAATGGCTCTTTTAGAACTAGAGTTGGAAAACAAAATAGAGCGTTCACCGGGGAATAAAATATCGTTAATTTTCTAGATTACTTTAGCTATACTAGATGCTCGTACAGACATATGCTTGACACTGAAATGATGCCATTTGTTATAGGATTCTTAGTTGCTGATTTTAGAATTGATAAGAGAAAACTTTTTTTCAACTTGTTGTATAATTTTATAAAAGTGATCGAAATCTAAGCTTGCACTGCCAATTAAAACTCCTGATAAATTTGAGATACTGAGCAAATTTTCTATATTTTCTGAACTGACTGAACCACCATATATAATGTGTTTTTTACTAGTACACAATTTTATTACCTCTATCACCTTAGCAATTGCATCATTATTTGGCACATGACCTGTGCCTATTGCCCATATTGGCTCATATGCTACGGTATATTCACCGTGTGTTGGCAAACGGTTTTTGCATTGATATTCTATTACTTCTTTTGTTTTTTCATTCTTATAATCTTCTGAATTTTCACCCACACAGATAATTGGGTGTAAGCCTGATTCTATTGCTATTTCCGACTTAAGTTTTATTTCACTATCTTTTTCATTAGCCCTTTCAGAATGCCCAAGTATTACGTAAGTACACCCTAGTTCTTTTAACATTTCTGCACTAATTTCACCTGTGTAAGAACCGAACTTTTTATGATGGCAATTCTGTGCTCCTATATTAATATTATTGTTCAACTCTATACTGCTTGGAAATGACGTAAAAGGAGGGCAAATCACTAGCTTAGAGGTAATTTCGTTGCTCTTGTTGTTAAGTTTGCCTATAAAGTCAACAAATGAAGAACGCATTCCATTCATTTTCCAATTTGCTACTATTAAAAAGGACATCAACTTTACTTATATGGGCGAGAGTGCCGGCTGTCGGACTTGAACTGACAACCTACTGATTACAAGTCAGTTGCTCTACCAATTGAGCTAAGCCGGCGTTAAACACATTAATAATATACAATTATCAATGAATTTTCGTCAACTAATTTTTAAAATACTGTATAATGAAAATAATATGAAAAAATTTTTACTGAAGCCAAAAAAGAGTCTAGGGCAAAATTTTATTTTATCGAGTGAGATAACAAAAAAAATCGTCGCTTTAGCTGGTAGTCTGGAAAATTTTAATGTCATTGAAATTGGTCCTGGATATGGTGCATTAACAAGAGAAATATTGGTGCATAATCCAAAGTCTCTACTTTCTATAGAAAAAGATAGAGATTTAGTAAAACACCATGACCAACTGCTAAATGAGCATCAAGGAAAGTATAGAATTATAGAAGCGGATGCACTGCATATTATAGAAGAAGAGCTGATAGAGCGCCCAGTTAAAGTGATTGCTAACTTGCCTTACAATATCTCGGTAGCGTTATTTTTAAAGTGGTTAGATAGTATAAAATTTTTTACGAGTTTGACATTAATGTTTCAAAAAGAGGTAGCAGATCGCATTACAGCAAGACCCAATTCTAAAGATTATGGTCCTCTATCAGTGCTAAGCCAGTTACTATGCGATATAAAAAAGGAATTTGATATTGAACCTAAAGAGTTTTTTCCAAGACCAAAAATACATTCTTCAGTAATTACAGTAAATCCTTTGCCTACCCCAAAGTTTGTAGTAAACTTGGAAACCTTAATAAAATTAATACGTGCTGTTTTTGCTCAAAGAAGAAAGATGCTGAGAAATAGCTTGCAAAATATAACGAACCACGCTGAAACTGTCCTTGAAAACGCTAAATTGAGTGGAAATGAACGTCCAGAAAACTTAACTATTGAGCAGTTCTGTTTGCTGGCAAATAATGTAGAATGCTTATTGTGCAATAAAATGTATTAGCAACTATATAGCTTTTCTATCTCCTAAAAACAGTTAGAGCTATACAATTAAAGGCTCCTAGCTAATTTTGCCTATTGCAATTTAATTAATTGGCGTATAAGCTTTAAATAAAGCCTATGAAAAAAATGGAAGCTTGTTATTCGTTTGACGATATACTTCTTTTGCCAGCCTATTCTAATATATTGCCTTGCGATGCAGATACAAAAACTTATTTAACAAATAGTATAGAACTAAATATCCCTCTCATATCCTCTGCAATGGATACTGTTACTGAATCGGGCTTTGCAATAGCTATTGCCCAACATGGAGGGATAGGTTGCATACATAAGAATTTATCAATAGATGAACAAGTTTTAGAAGTGAGAAGGGTGAAAAAATATGAAAGTTGGATCGTGTATAACCCAATTACGATTTCACCGGATAAAACAGTTGCGGAAGCAATTTCATTAATGAGAGAGCACAATTATTCTGGCATTCCTGTAGTCGATCAACGCAAGTTAGTTGGAATTTTAACTAACCGAGATGTGAGATTTATTGAAGACCAGAACATGAATGTAAAAGTTTCCGAAGTGATGACAAAAGATAAGTTAGTGACAGTGCGGGAGCAGGGAGTGAATAGTGCCTCAGCAATGAAATTGTTGCATGAAAATAGAATAGAAAAGCTTTTGGTCGTAGATGAAAATTCTTGTTGTATAGGTTTAATTACGGTTAAAGACATTGAAAAATACAATAGATACCCAAATTCATGTAAAGACAGTAAAGGGCGTCTCAGAGTTGCCGCTGCAATTGGCACTGGTAAAAAAGATGGTATAGACAGATGTGAAGCTTTGATCGGAGAAGAAGTTGATGTAGTTGTTGTGGATACTGCTCATGGTCATTCCGAAAACGTTATCAATACCATTAGGGAAATAAAAAAGATGTATCCTAATACGCAATTAATTGGCGGAAACATTGCAACAAAGGAGGCTGCTGAAGCGTTGATTGATGCGGGTGTTGATGCAGTGAAGGTTGGAATAGGACCAGGATCAATCTGTACAACCAGAATAGTTACAGGTGTTGGTGTGCCACAATTCTCTGCAATCAAGAATGTTGCAGAGGCGTGTAGAGCAAGAAACGTCAGACTAATTGCTGATGGTGGGGTAAAATACTCAGGAGATGTTGCAAAAGCTATTGCAGCTGGTGCTGACTCTGTGATGATTGGTTCGATTTTTGCTGGCACTGACGAAAGCCCAGGTGAGATTATTATGTATAAGGGCAGAGCATATAAAGGCTATCGAGGAATGGGATCTATTAGTGCAATGAAACGAGGTTCAGCTAGCCGTTATTTTCAAGATAAAGATTCAAAACTCAAATTAGTTCCACAAGGAGTGGAAGGAAGAGTTCCATTCAAAGGTCCAGCTTCAGGAGTAATCCATCAATTGATTGGCGGATTGCAAGCTGCAATGGGGTATACTGGTAATAGGAATATAGAAGAGATGAAAAAAAATTGTAAATTTGTTACTATTACTGCATCAGGATTAAGAGAGAGTCACGCTCATGATATAGTCATTACACAAGAAGCTCCAAATTATGCTTATCAAACGTCCAATTTGTCAACCGATTCGGAGTAGTCCAGAAAAAGTAGAGAGAAAGTTAAAACGTTTTTGGAGTAAAATAAAACGTTTTTTCAAAATATGACAAATAGAAGAGAATATACAGCAGAATTCAAATTAGAAGCTGTTAAGCTGGTTAAAGAAACAGGTCAAGCAAGTACAAAAATAGCAAAAGATCTAGGTATAGATGGCAGTATGTTAAGTAAGAAAATATAATGGAAAAATGTCTGGAGCATACGCATTTCCAGGCAAAGGCTCCTTATGACAAAGAAAGATTTGATCTAAAAAAAGAGCTAATAAGAGAAAGAGACATCTTAAAAAAAGCCCTGGGCAAAGAAAAAGAGTAAAGTATTCTTTTATATAGAAATTGCTATAAAACACAGGAACTATGTAGGGTTTTGTACTGGTGGTATGGGTTGCTAAGGAAAAAAGCAGTAAAGAATTAGCAAAAGAAGGGCTTCTAGCAGATATTCAAAAAATAATCAAGCTTCTAAATGCAGATATGGAGCCCCTAAAATTCACGCTGAATTAAAAGCTTTAGGCAAAAATTAAAACAGTACAAAGTGTTATGCAAGAAAATGGCATTAAAGCCAAGTTTAGACGAAGGTTCAAAAATAAAAAACAGCAAATAAGCAACCGAGTTGTGGCTCCGAACACATTGGATCAAAATTTTACTACTGATCAGCCAAATAAAGTTTGGGATTACCTACATAAAAACTAAAGAAGGTTGTTGGCGGCAATAATTGACCTATATTCACGCATGGTGGTTAATGAGTAACATGATAATTAGTTATAGATTCTTTATTGATGGCCGTTGATAAACGCAAACCCGATAAAAATCTGCTGTTACATAGCGATCAAGGGTCACAGTATACCTCTCAAAATTACCAATTTCTATTGAATACAAAAAACATCATTTCCAGCATGAGCCATAAGGGCTGTTGTTACGATAACTCTGTTGCAGAAAAGTTCACTTAAAAGGGAGCTGCTTATTGATACTTCTCGCTCAACAAACCAGAACTACCATATTTGAATACATAGAAATCTTTTATAACAAATAACGTAGACATTCTACTATTAACTATTGCATTCCTGCACAATTTATTCTCATGATAAAAACGTCTTAACTTTCTCTCTACTTTTTCTGGGTAAGGTCAAATAGAGAATTTTACAAAAATCTATTTTTAACTTACAATCAATTATTACAATTTTAAACCTACAACTTATGTATAACAGACTTATAGTCAAATCTTTTTCAGTATTATGCATCTGTTTATTTGCTTTATACATAACACTGCCAAATTTCTTTGATAATAAGCTTTTTATTTCGAAAAAAAGAATAAACTTAGGCCTTGACCTGAAAGGAGGGGCATCTTTGCTTTTAAACATAGACTTAGACTTCTACTTTAAGGAAAAGCTAAGCATGCTAGCTAACGAAATAAAAGAGACATTGCTAACAAAAAATATTGAATCTAACGTACAAAATAGCGTTATAACTTTAAATAGTATTGATGATTATAAAAAAGCATCTGTGTTGATTAATGCGATAAATCCAAATTTAGAGCTAAATAGAAAAGATTCTTCGATTCTCATTTCGTATAAACCACATTATAAAAATTCTTTGATCAGTGAAGTAGCTGCAGAATCAATAAACAATGTCCAGCGCCGTTTGGACAAACTTGGCACAAAGGAAGTCAGCGTTCAAAAACAAGGGCAGAATAAAATATTAGTGCAGGTGCCTGGAGTAGAAGATACCAAGCAGATAAAATCTCTGCTTGGCAAAACTGCTAAGCTAGCTTTTCATTTGGCAAACACTAACATAGCCAAGGTGCAGGATATAGACCATGAAACCACTGTCATGCTCAAGGATTCTTTAGGTAATTCTTATCCAATATTCCGCAAAACTGAAATAGGTGGTGATTCGCTGGTTAACGCATCAGTTAGATTCGGCAATTTAGGTAAACCGACAGTGCATTTTAAATTTGACAGTATAGCGAGTAAAAGATTCGCGAAAATCACTAAAGAAAATGTAGGAAAGCCTTTTGCAATTGTTCTGGATAACACAGTTTTAACAGTACCTACAATACGTGAGCCAATTTTAAATGGAGAGGGAGAAATTAGCGGTAATTTCACTGAAAAACAAGCAAGCGAACTTGCAATACTTTTAAAATCTGGAGCACTGCCAGCACCACTTAAAATAATTGAAGAAAAAAACATTGGCCCAAGTCTTGGAGAAGAATCAATAAAGGCAGGGGAAATGGCAGCAACAATCTCTATTATAGCCGTGGCTTTATTTATAATCATCACTTACGGCAAATTAGGTGTATTGGCCTCTGTTGCACTTTTTTCTAATGTAGTTCTTATATTATCAATTCTCACTCTGCTTGAAGCAACTCTAACTTTACCTGGAATTGCCGGTATTGCACTTACTGTTGGTATGGCGGTGGATGCAAATGTTTTAATATTTGAGCGAATTCGTGAGGAAATCAAATCTGGCAAGAGAGTGGAACGTGCTATTGAAGAAGGGTTTAAAAACGCTATAAAGACAATACTGGATTCAAATATCACTACATTAATTGCTGCAGGAATAATGTTCATTATTGGCAGTGGAGCAATAAGAGGCTTTTCTGTCACTCTATCAATAGGAATTTTATGTTCGATGTTTTCTGCAATCACAGTCACAAAACTCCTGATAGAGTTGTGTATGAACCCGAAGGAACTAGCGCTTTGAATTAAGGATTTAGATCTCAGTCAACCACCTTCATTCCCACAACGTTATATCCTGAATCAACGTGCAAAATTTCTCCAGTAGTGCCACTACTTAAGTCGCTTAATAAGTATAACGCTGCCTTGCCAACATCCTCTATTGTAACATTGCGTCTGAGCGGAGAGTTATTTCTATTCCATTCTGATATGGAGTGAAAATCGCTTATTCCAGAAGATGCTAAAGTTCTGATTGGACCAGCGGAAATTGCATTTACTCTGATATTTTGTGGCCCGAGGTCACATGCTATATATTTTACACTTGCTTCAAGTGCCGCTTTACATAAACCCATAACGTTATAATTTGGCATAACTTTTTCAGCGCCATAATAAGATAAAGTAAGTAAACTACCACCATTTGACATCATTTTTTCAGCCCTTTGCGCTAAAGCAGTAAAAGAATAGCACGATATATGCATTGCATTGAGGAAGTTATCCAGTGAAGTATTGACATATTTACCATCTAACTCATTTTTATCGGAGAATGCTATTGCATGCACCAAAAAGTCAAGAGTACCCCATTTTTTCTCTATTATTTCGAAAGCGTTATCTATGATTTTTTCATTTGAAACGTCGCAGTGTAATATTAGCTCCACATTTAGTTCATCTGCTATTGGTGATAGTTTTTCTTCTATTATTTCATTCTGGTAGGTGATTGCAAGTTCTGCTCCGTGCTCTGAGAGAGTTTTTGCTATACCGTATGCTATTGATCTCTTATTTATTATTCCGGTTATTAATCCCTTTTTGCCTTGTAATAGACTTGTCGTCATAGAACTATCTGTTTTTTTATAATTTGGAATATTAACTAGGTAAAGTCAAGATATCACTATGTTTTAAAATATTTTTTGCAGTAACTTGAAGTCTATAAACAGTAATCTTGATTCTTCTACAACAAAGCCATTCCATATGACATTCTGCCTATACCCAATTAAGCATATTAATAAGTAAGTAAATCTTAATATAATCTTATTATACTTATAAATACGCTGTATAGAATGAAAGTATGGATGATTTCATAACTGCAAGAAGAAAAGATGATGCTGTGGTATCTGTTTGTCAGGATAATAAGAAAAAAAACGTGTTAATTTTAGGGCTCAATCAAGTTGCAAGGGATTTGTTAAAATATGAAGAGAAGAATTTGCTTAATAAGCCATTAATTAATATCTTAAGCACAAGAGCAGCTGACAACGTGAAGAATTATTTAGAGTATACCGAAAATGGACACGATTTACTTGATATACTACCTAAAGTGATAGATTTTTCCTTAATTGATGCTAAGGGAGAAGATATCAGGACAAAAGTAAAAGTTTTCCGCACTGCACAATTTGCCAGTAATAAAATAAATTATGAGCTATTAATACGTGATATCAGTTTGTCCCATAAACTAGGAATCTTTAGAGATAAATATCTAATGGGTAAAAAATATAAAAACCATGACTTATTCGATATACCGGGCAATGAGTCCACTATTCTAGAGTTATACGTTATATTAAATTTTGCCTTTCAACATCAAATTAATGCAGCTATAGGAGTGATTGGCTTAAATAGTAGCTGTAGTGAGACAAATAATGCACTGAAAGTTATCATAGAACATTTTTATAAAAATTGCCGTAGTGATGATTTTCTAGGGTATATTGATGAGAATAAAGTGCTTTTTGTTTTGATTAACTGCGATGTAAAAAGTATATCTAAAATAATTAATCGTATACATTCTGCCATTAATAAGCAGTTATTAAAGCGAAAATTACCAAGTGTATCAATAATTTATGGGAATATAGCTCAAAAACAGGCAGCAAAATCTACCAGCGGTGCCTTCTGAAAAGTTGTTTTTTATTTATATTGAGTTTAAACTTAAATTTTTATAAAGATTTAAGTTTATTTATGAAGTTAAAGTACTACCTGGTAGCACTGCTTTCATCATTGTTTTTGCAGAATAGTGCTAGCTCTAAAACAATTTTGGATAAGGAAATATTTTATGCAGAACTAGACGGAAAAATAGATTTGAGATTCGGCTACGCCTTCAACAGAGATTCTTTCAATGCTAAGCCTAAGGATAAAACTTCAAGTTATTCATACTTGCGCTTTCTTTATTTACAGCAAGTTTATCCAAATACTCAAATGGGGGTTAATGTTAAGGCAGGGGTTTCTGGTATTGCAAACCTAAAAGCGTTAGACATAGAAAAGTTAGACATGGAGGAATGGTATTTTATCATAAAAAACCAGGAACTTGGATCAATTGAATATGGTAAAAGAAGTTTAGTTGGTCAGAGCATGTTAATTAACACTTCAAAAATTTATGCAGCTGCTGGAGGAGTAAATGGTCATTGGACAAACTATGCAAATTTGCGCGGTGATCATAAAAAAGATGGTGACCCTGGATATAATCAAGACAAGGTGTTCTGGGTCAAGCCCAATATTTATAGCGATTATAATGAACTCGAACTAGGGTTAAAACAATCATCAATTAACTACATCTCCCCTGAAATCTATAACTTTCAACTCGGATTCAGTTATGTTCCAGGAAAAAATAACTTACAGTACAGCAATTTAATTGCTGCTGGCCTTTCCTATAAAAACAGCTTGTCAAATGATATAGGTTTTACTACTGCTTTGACTGGTGAATTTGCAAGAGAAAATTTAACTGGTTGCTCAGATGGAACTTCTAAAAATTATGAATGTCGCAATCAATTACTGCACTGGAATTTTGGTTTGAAGCTAAAATTGTTCGATCTTGATTGCATTTTTTCGTATGGTAATAGTGGTGAATCTGGTGAGAGGCGTAATCCTGAAATAAATAATACGTATTATATGAATGCAGGTATCGCTTACCATTCTGATTCTTACAAATCAAGCTTAACATATTTTAGTAGTGGTAGGGATATTGCAGGCGAAGGTACAAACGAGTTAACATCATATGCTTTAAGCCTTGAAAATTCTCTTTTTTTAGGTACTTCATACTATTTCGATATTGTAAAATTTAGTACCAAAGAACCTAAAATAGAAAATAACAACTCTGGTTATGTGCTCTTGGCTGGACTGAAATTAAGTTTTTAATATTGCCTCCTTCCAACACTCTTTTCTGTCATCCAAGGTAACCGTTCACACTTAATTTTTCAATCTCACTCATGGAGAGGCCAGTAAACTGACCTTACCCAGAAAAAGTGGAGAGAAAGAAAAGAGTTTTTTTGGGTAAAATAAAATTTTGGAGGATTAGAAATGGTAAGAGAATATACGGCAGAATTCAAATTGGAAGCTGTTAAGCTGGCAAATGAACAAAGAAAGGTAGGTCAAACAATTACAAAAATAGCAAGAGATTTAGGAATAAAGGGTGGTTTATTAGGAAAATGGATAAAGAAACACAACGAAAAAAAGTCAGCGGCAAATGCATTTCCAGATGTAGCACCTTATGACAAAGAGAGGTTTGATTTACAAAGCAAGAGTAACAAGGGAAAGAGACATTTAAAAAAAAGCCCTGGCCAGTCAAAAAGAGTAAAATATTTTTTTATATAGTAACTGCTATAAAGTACAGGAATTATGTAGGATTTTCTGCTAGTGGCTACTATAAGTGGACCACAAGAAAAATAAGCAGTAGAGAATCAGCAAATAAAGAGCTACTCGAAGCTATTCAAAAAATATATCAAGTTTCTAAATGTAGATATGGAGCTCCTAAAATTCATGCTGAATTGAAGGCTTTGGGTAAAAGTTGCAATTTGAAAACGGTGCAAAGTATTATGCAGAAAAATGACATCAGGGCTATACTGAGAAGAAAGTTTAAAATTAAAAAACAACAAACAGATAATAGAGCTGTAGCTCCCAATATACTAGATCAAAACTTTATTGTTGATCAACCAAATAAAGTATGGGATTACTTACATCAAAACCAAGGAGGGATGGCTATATTTGGCAGCAATAATTCTCACGTATGGTAGTTAATGAGTAGTGCAATAAATAAACAATTGGTTATGAACTCTTTATTAATGGCCATTAATAGGCGTAAACCTGTTAAAAATCTACTGCTGCACAGTGACCAAGGTTCACAATATACTGCGCAAGGGTATCAATATCTCTTAGCTGTAAAGAATATAGATGAGTAATAAAGGCTGTTGTTACGACAATTCTGTTGCAGAAAGCTTCTTTAGCTCATTGAAAAGAGAAATACTTATTGATACTTCACAACACTCTGCTCAACAAACTAGAACTGCAATATTTGAATACATAGAAATTTTTTATAACAAACAACGTCACTATTAACTATTGCATTCCAGAACAATTTGATGCATCATTCTTTTTGTAAAAAACATTCCACACTTTCTCTCCACTTTTTCTGGGTAAGGTCAATTTTCATTGCACCTTATATTGTCCATTCCATTAGCTTTACTACGCTCGTTACCTCACGCAGCATAATGGTCTGTTCTAGGCTGTTGGCTAGACTTTGCCTAAGTTGGATTTTCACCAACTGTATTCTAAACGCTTACTTGGCGCACCCATAACAAAAATGCCTGAAAAACGTTAATAATTATATACTATTATTAATAATTATTCAACCATATTTTAAGCTTACAATTTTGAGCTTAACTGACGCTTATGGATAGGGGCAACTCTATCACCCTGTGTTATGTTTATTTTCTAACGGACGCTGATTTTTGTATCGTAATTTCTTGCTATAAATTGGTTATATAAGAGCTGGCTTCTAAAATTTTATAACCCTAATTTGAATTAACAGACAGTAGAATCGAAAGATTATTACAAGGAGAAATCTACACAGATCGACCCTTTTGTGAATCTGCGTTTCTGCTTTCTTCAACTTGTTTTGCAAAAGATGTTTCCGGTTTCTGAAGTGGCTTAGCAATTTCACGCACAACGGCAATAACTGCTGTTAAAAACGTTTTTAACAATGCACCTAAAGCTCCACCAACTGCTTCCCTGCCATATATATGAGCTTGCTTTTCGTTACCGTCAGCAGTTTCCCCTGCCCTCCTTCTTGGATCCATCCTATGAGCAATCACCGAAAACAACACTCCCCTGATTGAAGACTTCACTTTTTCCTTTGCTTCGTGGACATCCCCATCTTTTGCTGTTTCATGTCCATGACTTAAGTGTTTAGCGTTCATTAGCTCCTTTTGTTGCTGGGCAAACATGCTACTTAATACTTCTTCTATCACTTGCTTTCTTCTCTTCTCTCTAACTCTTTTCATAGATTCTGATTTATCGCGAGTGTGTTTGGTAGTTTCAAATTCTGCATCAATATCTTCGGACGCAGCCTGACTATATAAAGCCTCTATGAGCCTGTCTATGCTTCGCTTTATTTGCATAGTCCTTTCGTAACTATCCGAATTATCAATTCCTTCGTCGATCTGATTTAGAATATCCTCAAAAACTTTCAAATAGTCTTGAATATACTGTATTATGTATTGCTTATCTTCCTCTTTGTGTTGTTCTTCTTGATTTTGCTGATTTTCATTTTCTAAACTTCTCTCTCTTTTATCATCGTTATTTTCTTCAATATTATCACCGTCTTCCTCGAAAAGGTTTTCGTCATTCATGATTTTTTTTAATTTAGTTAAAATTCTCACCAGTTATTATTGTATATGAAAAAATTAAATTAACATTAATGAAAAGCGTTTACAACTTCAGCACTATTTAAAACTACAGTAAAGCTGTCAAAAGTAACAGGATCATAATACCTCTCATACAATTCAACTGAACACCTAAGCCTTATCTTTTCCTTAGCATTAAAACTAATTTCATAATCATTATTAGAGTTTAGCATAGCAGAATTACGTAATAATTCATCAGCTAATACAGAGTCTAAAATTCCATTAATTTTTATCGTAATGTGTCTGCTTCCAGCACAATCGAGCACTTTCCTCCAGCCAAAAGAAGAAATATCTTTCACCTCTTCTCTGTTATTACGCAAAGTAAACCTTAGGTTTCTTATATTATTTAACACAATAAAATTATTGTCATGATCTTTAATTTTTAGCTGTAATTTGCTCATTATCACCTCCTTTTATTAAAATATCAAAATTAATTGTTGAATGTAAAATTTCATCGTGCTGATCCATAGCACAATTACTTTCTAAAATGGCCTCATTATTAAAACCTTCAATGCTCTTAAGTATCAAGTTAATATGCCTTATAATGGCAAACATACTGTCTATATGATAAGTATATATGTCGCATGAAAATCTTGCCTTTGTAGCAAAATTGGACAGCATATGCAGGTTATTATAATTCACTACACACAATCTCAGGTAAGGAATGGTGACCTGTTTAGGTAAGTAGTCATAAATGTTAGTAACATATTTCCTTAAATCAGAGTTTGCTTTTAGTGCTTCATAAATGCTACTGTACAACTCGTTTATAGCTTGAATTTTTTTCATAATTAACCCTCGAAAGATATATAGAAACTCGTCATCCCGCTGCTTGTTAGCGGGATCTATGTTAAGAGATACCGCGAATGAATCGCGGTATGACGATAAGGTTTATACCTCGTCATCCCGCTACTTGTTAGCGGGATCTATCCGTGACGGTATGACGTAGGACTGCTGTCATTCCGCTACGTGTTAGCGGCTGAGATACCGCGGCGGTATGACGATAAGGTTTATACCTCGTCATCCCGCTGCTTGTTAGCGAGATCTATCCGTAACGGTATGACGTAGTAGCCCAGTTTGAATGACCAGAAAGAGCTACAAAACAACCTTTGGTTCGCGAAATGGAGAATATACCTTCTTCACTTCAGATAAATGGCTACTTACCTCCGATTCACGATTTTTGTAAAGAGCAGAAACATGCCGCATAATACCTAGTTTTATCTGCTCAGGAACATTGTCATAACCAGCTTCGTATACAACATCAACTCTTATTGCATTCAAACAATTGAAAAACTCAACATAGCCCCCTACATCACTAAAATAATACTTAAGTGTACTCTTCTCTTGATTTTTAGACATCATTGCAGTAGCCAATACTATCTTACTCACAGGGCCATAGCTTAAATAGATCCTACGAGGTACATAATCTTCATATGAAACTTGCCATGTTTGTTTCACCAGTGACTTTTCCATATGCCATTCAGCGTAATCAGTTGCCATAAAAATTAGATCTGAAATCAACTTATCATCCTGGTCGTTCTCAATGCGTAAAAAAGATTTAACCTCTTCTAAAGTAACTGGAAAAGATTCAGGCTTAGATTTACGTTGCACAGATATTCTTGGTGAAGTAGATCTTATTGACATAATAACCCTCCTTTTTGATATAGCTAGAATAAGTAAGGTTTACCTCGTGACAGCGTGGGGCAAATCTTACTTACTTTAGCTATGCAGCTTGCATGCAACATTAAGTTAAATTGGCGCAGCAACAACTCTGAGTGCTTTATCGTATGAATATATTAAGAAGAGAACGTATTAAAGCTGTTTCTCCTTTTTTGTTGATAAAATTTGAACTTATAGCATATTCAACTAGGCTGGATTTTAGTAGATTGACATTTTGAGAATGAATATTATTGAAGGTGGAGTTTAACTCTTTAGCAAGCAGACTGCGAAATTTTTGCACACTGTCATATGCGATATTTTCAAGTTCATGTGCAAATTTATCTTGAGCTATAGTTGTTATATCTTCAATTTCCTTATTAAACTCCTCTAGCTTTTTTTCGTTATTTTTAAAATTTTTCGTAAAAGTTTTCATATCAATTAAACTCAACTATTATTATGATTATAATGACAATGAAAAACTACCGAAGTAAAAAATTCACACTACTGTGTAACTTACAAATACTTTTTACTACATTCCAGCGTCACGCGCTGGAATCTATAGCAAGTGTACAAATTAAATTTTACAAACACCGTTGTGCTGAATCTTGAATATTCACTTCTTTCAATTCAGTGGTAGGTTTTGGTTCAGCGATGGGTTTTGATATTGTGTATGTAATGCCACCAGCTATCAGTGCAGATACCACAGAAGCTGCAACTATTAATAGAGCAGACAATCCGGAAGCAATACTAAGAGCAGCACCTACTGCTAACATAGCTGCAAGGCTCGCATAGGCAACTTTTGGGGAAAATTGTCTTTTTCCTACTTTTTCTAGTGACACTTCATTTGTTTTAGTTTTGCCCAGTTCACCATCAAGTGGTGTGTTTTCATTCTCCAGACTTCTTATTTTTTGTGTTAGTGATTCATTCTCTTTATTGAATTCTTTCAACTTAGTCTCATGTCCAACTATGCAACTTTTTGATTCTGCTAGTTCCTTTTGCGCTTTTTCTAACAACACTTTTGTTTTAGAATGCTTATTTTCGTTTTCTTCTAATTCGCTATTAAGTGTTGTATTTTTACTTTCTAGATCTTGTATTTTTTGTTCTAGTGATTCATTCTCTTCATTGAGTTTCTCCAGTACTTCCAATTTAGTCTCATGTTCAGTGACACAATTTCTCAATTCTGTTAGTTCCTTTTGCGCTTTTTCTAATGGTTCTTCGTTTTTTTTAGTTTTTGTTTTTTCTAATTCACCCTTAAGTGTTGTGTTTTCATTTTTTAGATTTTTTATTTCTTGTCTTAGTGATTCATTCTCTTCATTGAGTTTCTCCAGTGTGTCCAGCCTAGCTCCATGTCCAGTGATATAACTTTTCAATTCTGTTAGTTCCTTTTGCGCTTTTTCTAATGGTACTTCGTCTGTTTTAGTTTTTGTTTTTTCTAATTCACTATTAAGCGTTGTGTTTTTACTTTCTAGATCTTGTATTTTTTGTTTTAGCAATTCATTCTTTTTCTGCTCATCCTTTAGCTGAGTACGTAATTCTTTTAACTTAGCTTTACGTTTTTCAACCTTTTCTGCTTTTTCTGGAGTTTCCGTTGCGTTGTGTGTTTTGGAATGAGAAAAGGTACTAGGTACAACCTCAGATGGCTGATCACACATACTGTTTAGTCTATCTATTAGGTCTTCATCCTTTATCAATGAGCGATCTGCTCCATGCTTTATCAAAAGCTTTGCTAATTTTTTATTGTCATTTGCAAGAGCATAATATAAGGGAGTATGCTCAACTTTATCTTGTGCATTAACATTTGCTCCACCTTCTACTAGATATTCTGCAATCTCTACACAACCATATGCAGCAGCATAATGTAAAGGGGTCAGTCCATCTTTATCCTGTACATCAACTTTTGCTCCACATTTTACCAAAAGTTCCACTGATTCTTTATTGTTATCTGCAATAGCCCAATGTAAATGGGTCACGCCATCTTTATCTTGTGCATTAATATCTTCTCCATTTTCTAATATAGATTGGCCTAAAGCTTCAGATTCATCTGCATCAAAATATATTCCACTATCGCCACTATTACTTTTATTTAAAAAGGTCTGTTCCCCATTATATGTAGTATACTGCTCTGGATGTTGACTGTGCAAGTCATTATGTTCTATGCGCTTCTGATTATTGGCAAGTCTTTGTTCTGCCTCTTGCAACTTTTGCGCCATAGCATCTCTTTCTCTTATAGCCTGTTCTTTTTCTAATGTATCATCTACTTTGTCTGTATTGTTTTCATTAACGATTGAGTTTGAAGAAGTCTGTTCATCCTCATCTTGTACATAGACTTTTTTGTTGTTTGGTGTAATTCTACTATTCTCTTCCTGATGTTTTGCACCCCATGCTTGTACTGCAGCAGTTACGTTATTTCCGTTCAAAGCTAAATTTCCTGGAGTTTTATTATTAGGCTGCAGTAAAGTGCCTTGTCTATAAGGTTGTCTTCTCGTAGCTCTTGTCTCAGCATAACGTTGTTCTCCTTCCTCTAACATTTTTATTATAGCCTTTTTACCTTCTACATCGCCGACAATATCCCTTGGAGTTCGGCCTTGACTATCTTTTAGTAAAGGATTTGCGTCATTATTCAATAAAAGCTGAACTATCTCTTGATGACCATGCAAAGCAGCAATGTGCAAAGCAGTTAGCTTAGACTTAGCTTCATCAAGTTCATATATTGGTTCATTAACTTTTGCTTCCTTTGCTAGTAGGAGTTTTACTATTGGTACACTGTTACATTCCACAGCAAGATGTACCAACATATAATTTACAATTTTGTCTGAATCTAATATACTGAACATCTTATCTATCTTCAAATTGTTATAAGTGCTATATACTATTGAGTCTGCATCTTTTAGCTTATTCCCTATTCTTTCAAGTAAATTATTCTCATTTAAACCTTCACTCTTGCTTACCTCATTTATTATTTCAAAAAACTTTTTCTTTTCCATTGCCGTAACCTTTCCTCTCAATTTATTTATTATTGCTGAACCATCTCACAAAAAAGTTAAGTTTGTCGAAATTCCATGTTTGATCTAAAAATTAGTCATAAACATTTTCTATGCAAGTAGCTGACACTGGTTCATTCTATAATGGTGTCACAGCAGTCCTACATCATGCCACCGCGAACCGTCATACCACGATTCATTCGCGGTATCTCATCCGCTAACTGTTCTCCCTCATCATACCGTCACGGTATCTCCAGATCCCGCTAACAAGTAGCGGGATGACGATTGTCAGGGTGTCATCCCAGCGCCCCTATGATGTCATCCGAGTAGCCTACACTGGTTCCTTTATGATGGCAGTGCCCCTATGGTGTCATTCCAGTGCTTGACACTGGAATCCAGCCTTTCCATAATCATCAAAACATTGTATTTTAACGTAAAACAGCTATTTTTATGCTCACCAACTTAATAAAATTCCTGGATCCCAGTGTCAAGCACTGGGATGACAAGATATAAACCTTATCGTCATGCCGTCGCGAACCGTCATACCGCCGCGGTATCTCCAGATCCCGCTGGGATGACGATTGTCGTTTAGCTATAAATATTTAAGAAATTTACCAAATGAAAAAAAAGGCAAAAGAAGCCCTGGGGTTATTATCTGCTTTAAAATATTGGCGTTTTTTATGTTTTAAACGCTTGACAAGCAAGATTTAGCTGCTTTTAATTGCAACTCACCTATGCTGCAAATGTTTAAGAAATTTACCAAGCAGAAAAAAAGACAAAGAATCCCCGAGTTAGCTAGTCTTTTACTATCTCTGTCGAGTATTGGCATTTTTTGATGTCTTGTAACGCTTTATAAGCGCGTTCAGCTTATTTAGATAAAAATCTAGATGTAGATGAAGTTTTGTAAAGACATACAGTATCTATATACTGCAAAAAATTGAACATAAGACGCCGATACATTAAGTAATCCTTACCTTTTAATCTGCAGATTGGCGAAAGCAAATACAATAGCTTCAGTTTCATGATAAGGGGGCTGGCGAGGTTTGTCAAGCAAGTTTTTTGTTTCTGCGGACTACCTAGATTAATATTATATAGAAGGTTTGCTGCCAATAAAGCCTAAACTTACCAAATACATTTCTGTAGATTCAGATCTACTTGACTTTGGTTTAAAGTATTTTACTGTTTTAAACATTTTTTTTAGCTCGTTACAAAAATCTTTGTCAGATTCTCCTTGGAAAATTTTTACTACAAACGTGCCACCATGACTCAAGAAATGCTTTGCAAAATTGAGCGCTGCTTCGCATAAAAGCATAATTCTGATATGATCCAACGATTTTAAACCACAAGATTCGGGCGCCATGTCAGATAAAATTACATCAAATTTTTGATCCTTGAATTTTTCTCTTAAAATTTCAAACTCATTGATAATATCACATTGTATAAACTCTACTCCATTAATTGCGTTCATTGGTTTTATGTCAAGAGCAACCACATTTGCACCTTTCTGAGATGCAACTTGTGACCATCCACCAGGAGAAGCACCAAGATCAATAATTTTTTGCCCTTCTTGGAATAATTTAAATTTGTTATCCATTTCTACCAGCTTATATGCTGAGCGTGACCTATAACCATCCTTGCTAGTTTTTTGCACATACTGATCATTCAAATGACGATGTAGCCACCTTGTTGAAGATAGTTTTCTGCCTCTAGCCGTCTTTACTCTAGTTTTTATTGCTAATACCCTACTTATTATTGATTATATCTTTAAGCTCTTTTTCAACTACTTCTTTTACCAGTGCATGTAGATATTTATTCAGCCATTCTGAGAGCTGAGGTTTTAAAAGAGATGTAACTAATTCTTCAACAGTAAGGTTCGCTTTTTTTTGTTGTTTATGCTGTAATTCGTTTTGCATTTTTCCAAGCAACGCTTTGATCTCTTCCATATTCTCTTTTAAAATTAGATGATCGTTATTTTGCGCTTGTAAGCCGCTATTACTCGCTTTGTTATTACTCATTTGGATATTATCGTACAAATAAATATCTTTTTTTTCTTCTGAATTGTAGCTATGGCCATTAAATTGGTTATTGTTGCAAGCCATTTCCTCACTTTGGTCATCATTATCAATGTCCTCTTTTTCATTATTTTCTTTTTTGCCATCTTCTTCTATTTCTTCTGGATACTCTTCCTCAAGGTATAGCACATCATCATTTTCATCCTTTATTTCTGCTTTATCGTTACTCGCGTTTTTACCCGATATAGCTTTTTTTATATCTTCTAGGATATCTTTTACAGATTGATTACCTTGTTCATCATGCATAGTGCTAATACCATTAAATTTAGAGGTTTATACTATTTATCATAAAAAGCAAGTTGTAAACACTAATCACATAATTGCTTTTTGCTTCAACTAAGTCTGAACGTGCTTTAAATAATGCATCTTCAGTGTCCAAAAGGTCAGATGTACTCTTTAAATTTAAGTTTACTTCTTGCTCAACTCCTTCCAATGCTAGAGCTGCTGCTTTTTCCGCTTCTTGACTTGCTTTGATAATGGCCTTTGCTGTCAACACATTATTCCAAGCATTTACAACTGCTTGTTCTATATTTTTTACCGTTTCATAATAATCGTAGGTAGATTTTTTTGCATCCATTTTAGCTTTACTGACACCAAAAGCATTAACTCCTCTCTTAAAGATTGGAACATCAAGAGTAAAAACTACATGAACATTTTCTAATAGTTTGTCTACCTTCATACCATCCTCCCCAAAATTTTTGCTTGCACTTAGATTTAAAGAAGGAAGCCACTTGGAGCTTTCAGCAATCACTTCCATTCCGGCTGCTCTTTTTTGATAAACTGCTGCTTTTAGAGATAAATTATTGGTTTTTGCTAACTGTAAACATTCATTTAGCTCTGGAACAGAAGGTAGTTTATCATTAGCTTCAGAAAGGTCATCAGCATCTTCGCCAATCAAATGATAATAAGCAATATTTACCAACTTTAATTTACCTTCAGCATCAACTCTTTCGGATATAGAAGACGAAAATTTTGCTTTTGCTAACAAAACTTCAGCATTGGTTACCTCTCCAAGGGAAAAGCGTTTTTTCATAGCTGACAAATGTTCCAAAGAAACGCGTTCTTTATGTTCTCTGAGCTTTAATATTTCTGTCTTTTGTAAAACATTAACATATGCTTTCACAGCATTAAGTGCAAGCTCTTGTTTTAATTGCTGAAATCGCATCTTTTCTGCTTTGAGAAGATGGCTTGATCGACTGAATGTGGCAAAGGTACCACCGCCATCGATTAATTTCTGGCGCAATGTAAGTTTTTTTTCAGATGTATCAAGATTAAAGTTACTATCGAAATTGTATTGCAAATTAATGTCAGGTAAAAATCCAGCTAACCCAGAAGATTTATAGTGTTTTTCTGCGCTTTTATATTGGTAAAATTGAGACTTTATTTTTGAGCTATTTTTGATGGCTTTGCTTATCACTTCTCCCACATCGGTTGCATAGCAACTTATAGTATTAAAAATGATCGCAAGTGTGATAATCAATCGAAACATTCTAATTCCTATGCATATTGGTTGCGCAGCTCAATTACTAACATAAATTACTTTAATAATCAATAACTAATATTGTTGACACTATTGAGAAATTAAGTATATCATAGCTTACTATTGTTGGATCAAATAATGAAGACTTTTTTCTTAAAGGAGAAACAAATCAATAAAAAGTGGTTTGTCATAGATGCAGAAGGATTAGTGGTAGGGAGGCTTGCAGCATTTGTAGCGACACTATTACGTGGAAAGCATAAACCTGAGTATACACCTCATATGGATTGTGGCGATAATGTAATTATTATCAACGCAGAAAAGGTGCATTTCACCGGAAAGAAGCTTAAAGATAAAATTTACTATAAGCATACAGGTTATTCTGGTGGTTTGAAGAAAACTACTCCAGATAATATTTTAAATGGCAAATTTCCTGAGCGTGTAATAGAAATGGCAGTGAAAAGGATGCTTGATGATGGGCCTATGGCACGTAGACGCTTTGAAAATTTGTATGTTTATTCTGGTTCAGAGCATAAGCATCAAGGACAGCAACCTGAAAAGATAGATTTTGCCTCTTTGAATCGTAAAAATAAAAAGTAATGGAGTAAAAATGAAGAGTTCTACAATAAATAACAATGATTGGTCAGAAAAGACAATTAAATCAGCAGTTGATTCGCTTGGTCGTTTATATGCTACAGGCCGAAGAAAAGAATCTGTAGCAAGAGTATGGATAAAGCCGGGGAGTGGAAAATTTAGTGTTAACAAAAAAGGCGATCTAATTTCTTATTTTAAAAGAGAGTCAGTGTGCCAAATAGTAAAAATGCCATTTGTTGCAACTTCCACATTGGATAAATACGATGTATTTGCAACTGTAAAAGGTGGAGGGCTATCTGGTCAAGCAGGTGCTCTAGCTCATGGAATAAGCAGAGCTTTAAGTAGTGTAAGCCAAGATTTGCATTCTATACTACGTAATGGTGAGTTCTTAACTAGAGATTCACGTGTTGTTGAACGTAAGAAATATGGTCAACATAAAGCTCGGAAAAAGTGTCAATTTTCTAAGAGATAGTTATTTTATAGGGGTGTTTTTTTGTAAGTATTATACAAATATTTGCAAAAATGTATGATATCCTCTATTTTTGTGATGAATTTAGTTGACTATCGGTGTCAACATAATATGCTATTTATGTGATTTTTTCAATATTAAGGTAATTTATGAGTAAAGAAGATATAATAAAACAATTAAAGGAAGATTGTTCTAGTCAGAATATAGATATAACAAAATCTGATTTGAGCAAGATTCATGATGCGTTTATTAAAATAATAAAGAATGAGCTGCATGGGAAAGGTGAAATACGTTTGCATGGAATAGGAACATTTTCTACTGCTATCAGTCAGGAAAAACAATGTCGTAACCCCCAAAGTGGTCAGATCATGACTGTTCCTAAAAAGACAAGGGTAAAATTTAAAGCAAGCCAAACTCTTTTAAGTATTTTAAATGAGAAGGAAAAAGCAGCAGTTAGTTAGACATTGTCATTTTCATTGTTTTTACTACGCTGTGTAAGCCGTAAAATACAGCTTCGCTAATTAAATAGTGGCCTATGTTAAGAGCTGAGATGTGAGGTATTCTTGTCATCTTCTTAGCGTGTTTATAAGTTATGCCATGTCCTGCGTGGCATTCTATTCCTAATTTATTGACGTACTCTGCAGCATTAGTAATTAACTGTAACTTTTTTTCTGATGGATTATCACAGTAATCCCCTGTGTGAATTTCTATTATGTCAGGTTTTGTCCCTAGCTTTTCAAGATATTTTAGTTGATCAATATTTGGATCGATAAACAGTGAGACTTTTATGCTAGAGCTATGCATTTCCTCTATTATACTAGAAAGTTTACTGTGCATATTCACGATATCCAGGCCACCTTCGGTTGTTAATTCTTCTCTTTTTTCTGGTACTATACTAATCGAATAGGGTTTTACCTTTTTTGCTATTTCAAGCATTTCTTCCGTGGCTGCAATTTCAAGATTTAGCTCAGTGCTAATGCTTTTTTTTAGGTTAAATACGTCTTCATCTCTAATATGCCTTCTATCTTCTCGTAAGTGTACAGTAATAAAGTCTGCTCCAGCGTCAATGGCTATTTCTGCTGCTTTCAATGGATCTGGATAAGAAGTTCCACGTGCGTTGCGGAGGGTTGCAACGTGATCGATATTAACACCTAGTTTCACAATCTACCTCAGAAATTATTTATAGATTATACATGTTATTAGGTTTTTTGCATAGTCATTGTTTGACCTTATCCAGAAAAAGTGGAGAGAAAGAAAAGAGTTTTTTTGGGTAAAATAAAATTTTGGAGGATTAGAAATGGCAAGAGAATATACGGCAGAGTTCAAATTGGAAGCTGTTAAGCTGGCAAATGAACAAAGAAAGGTAGGTCAAACAATTACAAAAACAGCAAAGGATTTAGGAATAAAGGGTGGTTTATTAGGAAAATGGATAAAGAAACACAACGAAAAAAAGTCGGCAGCAGATGCATTTCCAGGTAGAGGTAACATGGCTCCTTACGACAAAGAGAGATTTGATTTACAGAAAGAGTTAGCAAAAGTAACAAGGGAAAGAGACATTTAAAAAAAAGCCCTGGCCAGTCAAAAAGAGTAAAATATTTTTTTATAAAAGAGTATAGTAACTGCTATAAAGTACAGGAATTATGTAGGATTTTCTGCTAGTGGCTACTATAAGTGGACCACAAGAAAAATAAGCAGTAGAGAATCAGCAAATAAAGAGCTACTCGCAGCTATTCAAAAAATATATCAAGTTTCTAAATGTAGATATGGAGCTCCTAAAATTCATGCTGAATTAAAGGCTTTGGGTAAAAGTTGCAACTTAAAAACGGTGCAAAGTATTATGCAGAAAAATGACATCAGGGCTATACTGAGAAGAAAGTTTAAAATTAAAAAACAACAAACAGATAATAGAGCTGTAGCTCCCAATATACTAGATCAAAACTTTATTGTTGATCAACCAAATAAAGTATGGGATTACTTACATCAAAACCAAGGAGGGATGGCTATATTTGGCAGCAATAATTCTCACGTATGGTAGTTAATGAGTAGTGCAATAAATAAACAATTGGTTATGAACTCTTTATTAATGGCCATTAATAGGCGTAAACCTGTTAAAAATCTACTGCTGCACAGTGACCAAGGTTCACAATATACTGCGCAAGGGTATCAATATCTCTTAGCTGTAAAGAATATAGATGAGTAATAAAGGCTGTTGTTACGACAATTCTGTTGCAGAAAGCTTCTTTAGCTCATTGAAAAGAGAAATACTTATTGATACTTCACAACACTCTGCTCAACAAACTAGAACTGCAATATTTGAATACATAGAAATTTTTTATAACAAACAACGTCACTATTAACTATTGCATTCCAGAACAATTTGATGCATCATTCTTTTTGTAAAAAACATTCCACACTTTCTCTCCACTTTTTCTGGGTAAGGTCATTTTTGCCTTGACCAAGAAAAAATTCAGCTATTGCCTTACTTTCTCTTGCAACAACTTCTTCCTTAACAATTTTTCCTTTCTCATCAACGATACTTATAAAAGTTTCTTTTAGTGAGATCGCTATAATATTCCATGAGACTGCTCCTACTAATAAAAGTTTAAATTATTTTTGAAGAACTTATTCTACTGAATTCGTTACTTCGTGCTAAAATAATGGACTCCATCATTCAACAGCAATTACAGTATGTTTACCCTTTTTCTTGTTATTTTTCTAATCTATAGCTAGCGTTCAAAACCATATTCGAAAATACGTTTTCGGATTTTTTTTAATGCTGTTTATTTCATCCTCAACATCGTCTCTACCTTTATGAACTAAGTAGCAGCATTAAAAATTATAACGTACCCCTATCTCTAGAGTTGCATCTGGTATTTGTTTTGCTTTTATACCACTTAGTTGCCCACCCATGGTCATACCAACTGCACCAATTATCTGCGGAGTAATTTCATAATCAACACCTAACTTTAGTTTATAGGAAATAGAACTCAGTATTTTATCTACTACAGATGAACCAGCAGCTTCACCACCTGATTCTGGAGCACCTTGTGTTTCTTCTTCCTTTTCTTTTTCTTCTTGTGAACTATTGCCATCACCATCAACTGTATCACTAACACCAAAGCCAAAAGGTGTTATTTGGAGATATCCTCCTAAACCTCCGCTGACATATAGTTTAACGGGATCAATATCAAGGTCAGGATAGAAGCGGTAGTTTGCCAATAAGCTAGCTCCTATGCTCTTTAATGACTTAATATTACTGAGAACCTCAAGTTCAAATTTAGAGTTTTGGTCATAATGGTAACCAAGAACAACACCAGGTTTCATTTTAAAGCCACCACCCCAACCAGCACCAAAGTTTAAACCTGCATAGTACTTATCTTCTGACTTACTTGCACTATTACTAGCTGCACCTGCTAGAGATGAAGTAAGCAACACAGCCAAAACGCACAATCTCTTTATTTTCATATAACTCCTCATACAAAAAAATATATAATGCATAAGTATATATCCTTTGTATTAAAAAAGATATAACTACATGTCAAAAAAAGTATAGCCATAAAATCAGATTATATAAAACGTACTACTCAGGTCTTTTATATAACTATATTTACTATCTTATTTGGTACAGCATATACAGTGCGAACTTTGCTTTGATCGATCTTACTGGACACAGAGTCTATCGCTATTTTCTTCAATTCTTCTTGAGGTAAGTTAATTGCCACCTTGATTGTTGTACGTAATTTTCCATTGATTTGCACTGCTATAGTTACCGTATCGTCAACTAATAATGATTCATCAGCTTTTGGCCAAGGTTGACCTCCTATTTCTTGCCATAGGCTTTCAGCTAGATGTGGTATGAATGGTTCGATTACTCTGATTAATATACATATACCTTCATCAATAAGAGATTTTCCAGTTTTTACGTCTATTTCAGCTATTAAATTCGTCATCTCACGAAATTTTGCCACTACACAGTTTAATCTGCAGTTTTCCAAGTCATCTGTAAGTCCGTGTAAGAGTTTATGAATTTTTTTTCTGTACTCTAGAAGTCCACCCGTAACATTTTCATTATCATAGTGTATATTTACAGGTCTTAGCTGCATGACCATACGCCACAATTTATTTACATAACGAGAACAACCTTCCACGCCATCATCGGACCATTCCATATCTTTCTCCGGAGGAGTGTCGGACAACACAAACAAGCGAGCAGTATCAGCACCATACTTTTCTATGATAAAGTTTGGGTCAACTGTATTCTTTTTCGATTTGCTCATTTTTTCAACTTTGCCCACTTGAACTTTTGCACCTCGCGCTATTAATTCTTTTGCTTCTGCGGGAAATAGCCACTTACCATTTTCGTCTTTATAAGTTGCATGGCAGACCATTCCTTGAGTGATTAAAGTAGAGAAAGGCTCTTTAATATCAAAATAGCCACATTTGGTTAAAGCACGGCAGAAAAATCTTGAATAAAGCAAATGCAGAATTGCATGTTCTATCCCACCTATATAATAATCAACAGGCATAAAACGATTACATGCATCTTTGTCTATTGATTTATCTTCACTACAGAATGCAGCAAAATACCAGGAAGATTCAAAAAAGGTGTCGAATGTATCAGTTTCACGCTCTGCTTGCTTTCCGCACTTTGGACAATCAACAAATTTCCAAGTTGGGTGCTTATCCAGCGGATTGCCACCACTTGTAAATTCTACATCTATTGGTAGAACTACAGGAAGGTCTTTTTCTGGCACTGGAACAGTTCCGCAATCTTTGCAATATATGATAGGTATAGGGCATCCCCAATAACGCTGCCTTGAAACTCCCCAATCGTGCAAACGATAGTTTATTGTTTTTTTGCCTATTTTTTTTTCTTCAAATTTTTTAACTATGGCTTCCTTTGCTTCACTAACCATTAATCCGTTTAAGAATTCGGAGTTAAACATTGTCCCGTCTCCAGTATACGCCTCCTTTGTCATCTGAGTAGCTTGACACTGGGATCCATTGTAAGAATTCTGGTCACGCGCTGGAATGACACCTAAGTGGGCTGAAGAAATAACGGGAATTATCGGCAAATTATATTTCTGTGCAAATTCAAAGTCACGCTGATCATGTGCAGGGCAACCAAAAATCGCGCCTTCCCCATATTCCATCAACACAAAATTCGCTATGTAAAGCGGCAATTCCTTATCAAGAAATGGATGTTTGACGTTTAATCCGGTGTAAACTCCTATTTTTTCATCGTTCTCTCTTTTTGATTTTATTTCCTGGATCCCAGTGTCAAGCACTGGGATGACAACAGAAGAACCATTCTTTAAATCCTGCACAATAGGATGCTCTGCTGCCACTGCACAAAAAGAAGCCCCAAACAAAGTATGAGGATAAGTTGTAAAAACTTTTAATTTCTTATTCAGGCCAACTACTTCAAACTCTATAGTTGCTCCTTCAGATTTTCCTATCCAACGCTCCTGCATTGTTTTGACTTTTTCTGGCCAATTTTTCAAACTTTGCAGGCACTTGAGTAAATCTTCAGCGAAATCAGTAATCTTTAAAAACCATTGGGACAACTTACGTTTTTCAACAACTGCACCTGATCGCCATCCTTTTCCATCAACCACCTGTTCATTTGCAAGCACTGTTTGGTCCACTGGATCCCAGTTAACCCATGACTCTTTTCGATAGGCAAGCCCATGCTTTAAAAAATCCAGGAAAAATTTTTGTTCGTGTTTATAATAGTCAGGTTCACATGTGGAGAGTTCACGCTCCCAATTATAAGAAAGACCTATAGATTTCAACTGTGTACGCATATTATCTATATTCTCTTTTGTCCATGTTTCGGGGCTAATATTGTTATCCCTTGCTGCATTCTCAGCTGGTAATCCAAACGCATCCCAGCCAATTGGATGCAAAACCTCAAATCCATTAGCTCTCTTGTAACGCGCTATCACATCCCCTATTGCATAGTTACGTAAGTGTCCCATATGAATTTTACCAGATGGATATGGAAACATTTCCAACACGTAACACTTTTCTTGTTTACCACTCTTGCTTACAGAAAAATCCCATTTATCTTGATAAAATTTTTCAACACTTTTAAAATCATATTTCATATAAATCCAAATTCAATTACAGTTCATATGCATCAAAGGATCAACCGCTTGGCCATTATGTCGTATTGTGAAACACATCTGTGGATCTTTATCTTGTGTGCTTGATTTACCTGCAGATCCAATTACTTGACCTTGCTTTACTTTATCGCCAATTTCAACATGTATGTTTTTTAAATAGGAGTACACAGTCATGTAATTATCTTTGTGTTCCACTATAATTAAATTCCCATACCATCTCAGCCCTTTGCCTACATATATCACTTTGCCTGGTGCAGAGGAAACTACGTTCGTTCCATTTTGAGCAGCAATTTTTATGCCATCCTTACACATTTCATCAGAAGAGGTAGCTGAACCTTTAACTGGCATTACAAATTTACAATTTACCCCCACATTTTGTGTATTATTGTTATCTTTGTATATCCTATTTATGATGGCTTTTCTACTTTCTTTTTGCACTGAAGGCTCCCTAATTAAATGGTACTCTCTTGTATATTCCAGATCTCTTTTTCCGTAAAATTCTTCGCCTTTAAGCAGCACAGGTGCAGGTTTTTGCAGGCCACAGCCTATTAATATTGCTAATAACATAAGAAATGAGGCTATATGCCACATTTTAAACTCTCACAAAACTCCAAAATTTTAGCGAGACGTAGTGTTTCACGCCTGCTTGTTACTTTCCTCGTTATTTATTTTACTAGTTAAATAGTCCCTCAAATCGGTGAGTTCTTGCAACAAATTCTTTGTGACTTTTATATCATTACCAAATTCTTTTTGCACTCCTTTTATTGTATATCCTTTATCATATAGCATGTATTTTACTTTCTTTATGGCCTCTATACACTTGCGATCATATAGCCTTCTTCCTTTACGCTTTGTAGGCTTAATTTGATGAAATTGACCTTCCCAAAATCTCAAAACATGCTGTTCCAAATGTAGCTCTTCAGCTACTTCCCCAATCGTATAAAATAATTTTTCCTTGTTCATTAATTATTGATTGATTTTTTTATAATTTTTGAAGGCCTAAAAGAAACTGAATTTCTTGCCTGAATCATCACTTTCTCCGATGTATTTGGTATATTTCCTGGTCTTTCCTTCTTTTTCTTAACCAAGAATGTTCCAAATGACGATATTTTTACTATTCCATCCTTTACCAAGCTTGTCTTTATTTCGTCCAATATATCATCTATTATCGAAACAGAGTCTTCCTTTGATAATCCTATTTCTTGGTTTATATCTCCAGCTATCGTTGCCTTAGTTACTGTTGTGTCTTTTGTTGTAACGTGATCCATTATTGATAAATATTACAATACGTAAATATAATATAGCAATCGACTCGAGATTCAGCTACTTTATTTTTTAGAGTATGTCTCTTTTGTTGCATAATTTAAAATACCGGCAACTATCAATATCGCAAATATTGCAAAAAGTTCCATTTTATGATCTGTAAAAAGTGCTAACATTGACACTATAACTCCACTGCCAATAAACATAAATCCATTGATAATGGATGATGATGTGCTGATGTATTTTCGTTTCACAATCTCGCTGCCGACAGTAAAATTAAGCATATGTCCTCCCGCAAAAAACCCGAACATTAACATACAAAAGTACACAACGTGGACTGTTAAATGGCTGTATAGTAAAATAATAATTGAGACGCCTTGCAATAAAGCAAAAGCAGAAATTACATGTTTCCTATTTTTAAATAAGTTTGAGATTCGATCTGCAATTGGAGCACCAACTGCAAGACCAAGCCATAGTATTGCAGTTGCTATACCTGACTCCATTGCATTGAGTTCTGAGTTGCCCAGTAACCTTGGAGCCCACAAGGTATTAAGTGCTAAAAATGTTCCAAAAGTAATAGCACCCACCACTGAAGTTATCCAGATATCTCTTAATTTTAGCACTGTTAATATAGAGCACATTACTGTCTTCATAGAGCTTTTTATTGTGCGCTTTTCTGAGCTGCTTTCTGGAAGTGTGTTTGGACAAAAAAGCGTAAGTACAAATATCAACACACCAAATAGTATTATGCATACAATCAGATTTTTCCAATATGCATCTTCGGCAAGCAAGTTAGAGAACAGTATTTGAATTACCAAAGCAGAAAGGCTTGAAATTGTCTGCACTAGTGAAAACATTAGTCCAAATTGGGCAGCGGAAAAACATATGCTACTTGTGTGAGCAGCACCAATAAAACCAAATGATGCTCCAGTTGCAATCAACACTTGAGACAAAATCAAATGGGAGAAATTGTCACTATTAATAAGGACAAAAAACCCCAAGATCATAGTTGATAACGAGAAAAAATAAATTTTTTTACTGGAAAAAACATTAAACGTTGCTCCACTAAAAAATTGTAAGATGGCGAAAGTCCAAGTATATGCTGAATTAGCCAGTGCAACTTGCGCGATTGTAAGTCCAAGTTCCTTTTCGAGATTTACACTTATAAAGGTATAAATTATCTGCATGTTGCTGAATATAACAACCAAGTTACTAATCAGCCAAATGAACCAAGCCTTAGCTCTGCTTTCCATAAGATTTATTTTTATAAGTAATCTATTAGAAATTTAACACTAAGTCTCTTTTTAAGCTATTGTTTCCTGACTACTGTTATAGCTAACCCAAAAAACGGTTTCCCTACGTCATGCCGCCGCGGTATCTCTTAGCCGCTAACAAGCAGCGGGATGACGATTGTCAGGGTGTCATCCCAGCGCCCCTATGATGTCATCCGAGTAGCCAACACTGGTTTCCATCCAAGACGGTGTCATTCCAGTGCTTGACACTGGAATCCAGACTTTAATTGTTATACTTGTAAATAATCTGGTGAAAATAAACGTTCATCTCAAAATGCAGTATTTTTGTTGAAATAGCTCAACTGGATCCCAGTGTCTGGGCACTGGGATGACACCATAGGAGGCTACTTGGATGACAAAAAAAGGAGCACTGGGATGACAGCAGTCCTACGTCATACCGCCGCGGTATCTCTAGATCCCGCTAACAAGCAGCGGGATGACGAGCTTATCGTCACGCCGCCACGAACCGTCATACCGCGATTCATTCGCGGTATCTCAGCCGCTAACAAGTAGCGGGATGACGGTTGTCAGGGTGTCATGAAAGTAGCTGACACTGGAATCCAGAAAAAAAGAAATATGTATCAGCTACTTTCATTTGCTGCGCCTCGAAAATAAACGTTCATGTAGCTAAGCCATAAATCCAGTATAAAGACCTTTAATCATTGGCTTCGTAGTACTTCTCAACCAACTTATTAAGTAACCTTACACCAAAACCTACTGCTCCTCTTGGACAAATGTCAGTACCTTTCTCGTGCCAAGCAGTGCCTGCGATATCTAAATGTGCCCAGCAAGTTTCATTCACAAAACGCTGTAAAAACTGTGCAGCCATTATGCTATCTCCACCAGAGCCTGCAGGAGCGATGTTTTGAACATCAGCAATCGGTGAATCAATAATTTTGTCATAAGTTTCATTCATAGGAAAACGCCATAACTTCTCATTTACTTCATTTCCTGCATCAATCAGACGGTTTGCTAATTCATCATTATTTGAAAAAAGACCAGCATATTCGTTATTTCCAAGTGCAACCACTATAGCACCAGTTAAAGTTGCAAGATCAATCATAAATTTTGGTGAGAATCTATCTTGCGTATACCATAAAGCATCTGCAAGTATGAGCCTTCCTTCTGCATCGGTGTTCAACACTTCTATTGTTTGTCCAGACATTGAAGTTACTAGATCACTTGGTCTTTGAGCATTACCACCCACTGCATTTTCTGCAAGTGCGACCACACCGATCGCATTTACTTTTGCTTTTCGTCCTGCTAAAGCATGCATCACCCCAACCACAGTAGCAGAGCCTGCCATGTCATATTTCATTGACTCCATACCACGTGAAGGTTTGAGTGATACTCCACCAGTGTCAAACGTTATACCTTTACCAACAAAAGCTATAGGCTTTTGTTCTTTAGAAGCTCCATTCCATTTTATCACTACTAATTTTGGTTCTTTACTACTTCCTTGTGCAACTCCAAGCAAGGCTCCCATTTTTTTCTCTTCCATCTGCTTTTTATCAAGCACCTCGATTTCAAGGCCAAGCTTAGTAAGTTCTTTTTTTATATGATCAGCATAGGATTCTGGATATAGAATGTTAGGAGGCTCTGTTATAAAAGAGCGCGCAAGGAATATACTCTCACCTTCTTGCCTTAAGTGCTCAAATGATCTTTCAGCATTACTTAATTGTTCATCTTTTACTAATACGGTAATCTCCTCTACCTCTGTAATTTTCTCATCCTTTTTAGTTTTATACTTATCAAACTTAAAACTACGCAGAAACGCACCATATGCAACATTTGCTGCACTACCTTCGATTAAAACCGCTGCTTTTTTAATTTTTAATCTGCTTAGCTCACAATATATTTTACCACCAATATTTAATTCTTTATTTTCATTCCATTCATCCTTCTTACCCAGTCCAACAACTATAACATTTTTTTCTTCTGGCAAAGCAGTAGAGAAAAATTCACCAAAACTTCCATTGAAATCGCTAAATTGCTTTATATTATCTATGACCTGTTTTCCTTGCAAAACTCCGCCATCATTTACGGTTTCGTTGTCTTCAAATAAACCCATTACTATTGTTTTAAAATCGGGCGAAATTTTAGAAATTGTTATTTTCATTGCTGGTATCTCCGTTGCAAATAATTGTAAACTGTACATAAAACATAGCAAAAACATCAGTAAGATATTTTTCATATACATCCTAAGTACAATAACACTTAAGTTTACTATGGACTCCCTTACATGCAAGGTTTTTTATCTTTTATTAGAGAACTTATTATATCCGCCCAAGGTAATGTTAAACGTATAGGTTTTTATGACCTGATCACTGTAAGTAAATGGTGTTATGAGAAGGCTTGCAAGCCCATTACTAACAAAATCTTCAAGAACAGGATCAGCGCAATTATCGCAATTATGGTCAGCAAAAAACATTTGCGTTGTGAATTCTGGAAAATCCGGATGTTGAACTAGAAAGTTGATATGTGGAGCTCTATCACCAATTTTACCAGGTGCTATCGTAATAAAATTATAATAGCCAAGATTATTCACTACAAACCTTCCTGATCCAGCAAAATTCAGATCATCCTCTATATTCTTATCGTAATGGTTCACGCCGCGTGAATTCGCGTGCCATATAGAAACTACAGCATTTTGTATTGGTAAGCAGTTTATATCAGTAATTCTACCCACTATGTGTATTAATTCCCCTATTGCACTATTTGGAGAACCAGGTTTCCTTCTTAAATTGTTTGAAGAGCTAAAATTTTTTGGCCTTGCATCAAGGTCATATATTTCCGGAGTTTTAATGCAGTTGAGCAAAACAGGATCAGCTGCAAATAGCGGCAAACTGAATATCATTTGTACTAAAAGTGCTAACAAGATATTTTTCACATTCATTTCATTTATAATAGACTTCTTGCATAACCATATAACAAACTTTTATTGGAAATAGAAACGAAAAAACTTGCTTGACACCCTTCGCCAGCCCCCTTATCATGAAACTGAAGGTATTCAGTTATCTTCATCTGTGCAGATTAAACAGCAAGAAAACAACGTAGTTGGCGTCTTATTTTTAATTTTTTGCACTATGTGCACCTTATGTCTTCACAATATTTCTAGGTTTTTACCTACACAAGCTGAAACGCGCTATTTAAAACATTAAAAAACGCCAACTTAAAAAATGGATAGTGAATAACTAGCTACCCTAGGGTTTCTTTTGCCTTTTTTTCTGTTTAGTAAATTGTATCCGTTCAGCGGAGTGGTAGAATAAGGTAGACAAAGCAAGATAATAAAGATAATCATAGAGCAAAAGTGAGGTAATGTGGTAAACCTTTTAGAACTTTGCAAAAATTTACAGCAAAAAATAGAAAAACTGAAAGCAGAGATAGAAAACTTAAAAGCAGAAAATAAAGCTTTAAAGATAGAGAACGCTGAATTAAAGGAAAGGCTTGGTTTAAACTCGAAAAATTCATCTCTACCGAGCTCTAAAGAATTGTACAAAACAAAAAAGGACAAGCCAAAAAGCGAAAGGAATGTTGGCGATCAGGTTGGGCATAAAGGAAATTTTCATGCCACAATGGAAGCGGATAAAGTAGTAAAAATAGAGTTGCCTAATATTTGCGAATGCGGAGGAGAGCTTGTAATATGCGAAAAACCTTATGTTCACCAAAAAGTTGATCTTCCGGAAATTAGGCCTTATGTAGTAATTGGAACATGGTCGTTGTTGGAGATGCAGAAAAAGAAAAAGTAGCAAGTTACCAGAAGGTGTTACGCCAGATACATTTGGTCCAAGGGTTAAGTCTATAATTGCAGCACTCAGCGGATTTTACAAAAACTCAAAGCGTGAAGTGGCTAGTATCATAAATGACATTTTTAATTTGAACATAAGTGTTGGCAGCATATCAAATCTTACTATTACCCACAAATATAAATGTACTTATAAATAAAGTATTACAATATTAAAGTTTGCAAATATTGAGGGTATAAAAATGGCAAACGAGAGTAATGAATGGGCTAAAAATGAATTTGGAGATGCTGTACTTGGAGATAAAAGATTAACTGACCGATTAGTAAAGATTGCTGATAGTTTGATAAGTTTACCTGAAAGCTCAATTAATGAGGCATGCGGAAGTTGGTCAGAAGCAAAAGCAGCATAACGTTTTTTTCAAAATGAGAACGTAAAAGAAGTCGATATTCTAGCTTCACACATTGATAAAACAGTTGAAAGAACAAAAGCTCATAAAAGAATTCTTGTGATTCAAGATACAACTTATATTTCATACTCAAGCCATAAGCGGATTGGGAACTATTGCTGGAAAAGGAGCAGTAATGCATACAGCCCTTGCTGTTAGTACGGAAGCTGGGAATACTGGATCAAAAGATTTACTCGAGGCAACTCATTTCTGAAGAAGAAAAAAGACTAAAGAGCCATCGTAACAACGTTCATATTGAGGATAAAGAAAGTATGAAATGGCTAGAAAGTTTAAAGAAAACAAATAATATTATAGATCTGGCCCAAACCGAAGCTATAACTGTATGTGACAGAGAAGCAGATATGCATGATTTTTTTGAACTTGCACATAATCTTAACTCAGCAATTTTAGTAAGAGCTCGCCACAACAGAAATGTAAATAAAAAATTCATGCATACCAGGAACAAGCAAAAATTATGGTCATTTATCCAAGGCCTCCCTTGCGCTGGAAAAGTAGAAGTTGAAATCCCTGCTAGAGATAACAAGCAAAAAAGGACAGCGTTTTTAGAAATTAGATTCGGAAAATTTATCACATGAAGGCCATATAAAATGTAAAGAAGGTCACATAAAATATAAACCGACAGAGTCTACAACTTCACGCAATTCATGTTGTTGAAAAAAACTCTCCTCCCGAAGCAAGTCCTCTAGAGTGGATGCTTTTTTCCGGTCAGTACTTTTGAAGAAGCTGTTGAAAAAGTTAGTTGGTATTGTTTGAGATGGAAAATAGAGATATTGCATAAGATTTTAAAATCTGGTCTCAAAGTTGAGGAATGTAGACTTGGAACAGCAGAAAGATTAATGAGGTATTTAACAGTCATGAGCATTATTGCTTGGAGAATTTTCTTTATTACATCAATTGCAAGAACTAACCCAACATTACTATGTACTGCCTTATTAGCTGAGGAAGAATGGAAAGTTTTATATGTTAAAATACACAGGAAACCATGTCCAAATATAGCTCCTACTATAAAAGAAGCCGTTTCGTGAACTTGGAGGTCATTTAGCAAGAAAAAGCGACCCAAAACCAGGACCAATTACTCTTTGGAAAGGGTGGAGACGTCTCTTTGATCTAGCAGAAGGATGGAGACTTGCTCATGAACCTCATATTTGTGGGTAATAGTAAGGTTTCTAAGGGAGGGAGTAGTAGTAATACTGCTTCCTTACCTGACCAGTTTGCTCGTGATAAAGGTTTTGAGAAACGAGCTCAACTATATGCTGCTAAGGCTTACTCAAGGCAAGCTGATAAATCTGGTAAGTACATTGATTTAAAGAAGGTTTTCTTTATTGCTATCTCTAATTGTAATTTATTTCCTGATAAGCTTGATTATATATCCAGCCACACTATAAGAGATGAGAAAACCTATGAGCATGACTTAAAAGATTTTCAATTTGTATTTATTGAACTACCTAAATTTCCTAAGAATAAGGAAGAACAGCTAGAAAGCATAGTGGATCGTTGGTTATTTTTCTTCAGTGCGACCCGGAAAGCCGTGGTTTTGTGATGGTTAAATTCCATCTTCCCTAGACATCGGGGATAATGTATGTCTCACATTTCAAAGGATGGCAACCTTTGGGATGCAAGCATGAGATAAAAGCAGGTAACACTAAACCTCATGGTGAATCCCTGCAAACAGAGTTAGATATGATTACGAGAGGAACCTATGTTTGAATTGTCGTCAAAGCATAGTATGCGAAAAGAGGTTGAACTACGCATAGACCAAAATGGTACGAAGCAAAAGGGGAACTAAAGATTGAAGACTTTAGTTATTGATGTTCCCAGCTTCCGGCAAATAGTAGGAATCTAAGTTTAACGTGAAACGAAGCTATGGAACGGAGTAACCACATAAAAGCTCTTATATTCATTAAATATAAGTAGGTAGCCAACCACAAGCCGCTATGTGGAAGGATTGTTTAAGAAGCTAATGCCCAAAGTAATATCTGGGATATGCAGACGTAAACACTTTAATTTGGAAGGTAAAGTGGTGAATAGTAGTGAATATGTTATGGACCAGCAAAAAGCTAGGTATGAATGGAATGGAATTCCTTGGCGAAAGCTGAAGAAATCTTCATTTAAGCTACAAAAACGAATTTACCAAGCCTCTAAATGTAATGATATCAAAAAGATGCACAACCTTCAGAGATTATTACTCAAATCAACAAGTGCAAGAACGATCGCAGTTAGAAGGGTAACTCAGGACAACAGAGGGAAAAAAACTGCAGGTATTGATGGAAAAGCTAACCTTAGTCAAAAAGAAAGATTGCAATTGGCAAACTCCTTAGATATAAGAGAGAAAGCAAAGCCATCAAGACGTGTCTGGATCCCAAAACCTGGTAAGCCATCGGAATATCGCCCGCTTGGTATACCAACTATATCGTGTCGAGCAAAACAAACACTTGTAAAAATGGTGTTGGAACCAGAATGGGAGGCAAAACTTGAGCCAAACACTTATGGTTTTAGACCTGGTAGATCATGTCATGATGCAATTGAAGCCATATTTAATGTGCTAAAACAGAAAACAGCATATGTATTAGATGCTGATATTTCTGGATGCTTTGACAATATTAACCATAATAAACTGCTTGAAAACCACACCAGCGTTAAAGAAAATCATAAGAGGATGGTTAGAAGCGGGTGTTATGGAAGATGGAAAGCTTCAATCCACAAAACGTGGTACAATTCAAGGAGGCACCGTTGCTAGCTTGTGTTGCATTACACGGATTAGAGCAACATGTCAAAAAAGCATTAACAAACGAACTCTTTCAATGCATGAAAAGAAAATATGGTAGGATATCGCATAAAAACGCGCAAAAGTCTATTAGTGTAATTTTCTACTGTGATGATTTTGTCATCATACATGAAAACGAAGAGATTATTCTTAAAGCAAAAATTTTAGTTGAAGAATGGTTAGAAACCATTGGACTAAAATTAAAGCCCTCTAAAACAAGAATTTCTCATACATTAAGAACCATTGACGAAACAAAACCAGGATTTGATTTTCTTGGATTTTCAATAAGACAATATCCAACAAAAGAAAGTAAAAAAGGTTACACATTATTAATAAAACCAAGTCGTAATTCTATAAAGCAGCATACATTTGCTATTAAACATAAACTTAGAGAAATGCGTGGGGCGCCACAGGAAGTAATAATAAGGAATCTCAATCCAATAAACAGAGGATGGAGTCAATATTACTCTTCGGTAGTTTCATGTAAAATCTTTAGCTCATTGGATAATACTATACATAGAAAGCTCTGGAAGTGGGCAGTCTTTAGGCACCCAAACAAAGGGAAATGCTGGATAAAAAGAAAATACTTTAAAAAGTATAATAACGATAACTGGCGTTTTATGACAAGTAACAAGATACATCTTATTATACACAGCGATCATGTTATTAAACGACATATCAAAGTGCAAAAAACCAGATCTCCATATGATGGTGATTGGGTATATTGGGGTAATCGTCTTAGAGAAATACCAGATAAGCCATCGAGAGTAATAAAACTATTGAAGTTACAACAAAGTAAATGCGGTAATTGTAGACTATGGTTTGAAAGTGATGATATAATAGAAATACATCATAAAGACCGGAATAGACGAAACAATATGATCAAAAATTTATCTTTGTTACATGGGCATTGTCACGATGAATTACACAGGAGGTGTGCATGACAAGCACCAAATTAGAGAGAAGCCGTATGAGGCGCAAAGTGTGCGCCGTGGTACGCATTAAGAAATACTTAGCAGAGCTAAGCGGGGTTCAGAATAAATGGCCTCGAGGTGAACAACTAACTTTAACCCGAAAGGGAAGGAGGACAAGAGCATGTATGTAAAGCGAGAGTTATCTGAAGATGTGTAAGATAACGGCTTGCAACACCTGATCAATATGGTTAAAGCTAAACTGCTTGAATTCTAATCTTCAGGGGTGGGACTTCACATCCATGGGTATCGCATTTAAAACCCCATGTCTACGGTAAGCACAGATTAAACTTTCGTTTGTGTGACATTCTGGCTGTAGAACGATAAGTAGTGAACTTATTTAAGAGGATGAATGGAAAACCTAAGTTGATCTAGAACAGTTCTTAGTGACGGAACATGGGATGACCTAAGGAACGCGAGTTCTATGGTTACGGAGTCATCGTAGTAGTCGTGAAAGTAACGAATCACCGGGGAGCGTGGGAAAGCCACATACAGGGCAAAGGGTGACAGATAATTGAATGTTGAAATTGGGAGGTACGCAAGATGCGGAAAGCTGAAACAATACTTAACATTATACGTGAACGTGGACAAAGAAATTTGCCGGTTAAAAACGTATATCGCCTACTTTATCAGCGTGATCTTTACCTTCGAGCGTATGGCAAACTTTGTCGTAATAAAGGTGCTATGACAGAAGGTGTGACAACTGAAACAGTTGATGGTATGTCTTTGGAGAAAATCGATAAAATCATAGAGGATTTACGCTATGAGCGATATCGGTGGACACCAGTAAAACGTATCTATATTTTAAAGAAGAGTGGTAAACGCAGGCCGTTAGGATTGCCAACATGGTCAAATAAGTTACTTCAAGAAGTAATCCGATTAATATTGGAAGCCTACTATGAGCCTAAATTTAGTGAATGTTCACATGGATTTCGACCAAAGCGTGGATGCCACACTGCATTAAGAGCAGTAATGCAAAAAGGCAGAGGTACAAAATGGTTTATAGAGGGAGATCTCAGTGCATGTTATGACTCAATTGATCATACTATGTTGTTGAAAATACTGAGTGAAAGCTTCCAAGATAACCGTTTTATTCAGCTAATCAATCGACTGCTAAAAGCAGGATATATGGAAAATTGGAAGTACAATAAGAGTCATAGTGGGGTACCACAAGGTTCTATTATTGGTCCAATTTTGAGTAACATATTACTCGATCGGTTAGATAAACATGTGGAACATATACTAATACCAGCAAATAACCGAGGTAAGCGAAGAAAGACAAATCCAAAATATTTAAGGTTAACCATGCAAGTATCGATGATGAGAAAACAAGGGAACTGGGATCAAGCAAAACAACTGCGTCAATTAGTGCAGGGTATGCCATCTAAGGATTCTTGTGATCTAAATTATCGACGTCTTTGGTATGTTAGGTATGCTGATGATATTCTGGTAGGGTTTGCAGGACCAAAAAATGAAGCTGAACAAATTAAAAATGAGATTGCTAAATTCCTCAATGAGGAGCTCAAACTTATGCTTAATGAAGATAAAACGCTTATTACACACGCGTGTGATAGCAAAGCCAATTTTTTAGGTTATAAAATACACGTCTTGCATGCAGATGATAAACATGATCATCGGACACAACGATGTATTAACGGTAGTATTGGGTTACGTGTACCACATCATATAAAGCAGAAAAAGTGTTCTGAATATATGCGTTGTGGAAAGCCTATACATTTACCTCAACGTACACTTGATACAGCTTACAGTATTGTTGCTCAGTATCAAACTGAATATCGAGGAATTGTACAATATTACAAAATGGCCTACAACCTTCACACACTAAGTTATTTGAAGTATGTGATGGAAGTATCATTAGTAAAGACTTTAGCATCTAAATACAAAACAACTTGCAGGAAAATTTATAGAAAATTTGGTGCAATGATTGAAAACGACGAAGGTGAAAAACGAAAAGTCATCCAAGTCAGAGTAGATCGTTTACCATCAAAGATACCATTAATTACACACTTTGGTGCTGTGTCACTAAAATGGAATAAATGGGTAAGTATAAGTGATAACCTTATACCAATATGGAATAAGCGTAGTGAAATAGAGCAAAGACTATTGGCACAAACTTGTGAATTATGTAAATCACAAGAGCAGATTGAAGTACATCACGTACGTAAACTTGCTGATTTGCTAGGTAAACGTAATACTGAGCTACCGAAATGGAAAAAGAGAATGATTGAACGACAGAGGAAGACTCTTGTTGTTTGTCATGAATGCCATAAGAAAATCCAATATGGAAAATATGATGGTGACTCCTTAAAACGTTAGATTATTGGAGAGCCACGTGATACGGAAACGATCATGCGTGGTTCGGAGAGGGGTTGTTGGAAAAGTACTTAACAAGTAACTCGCTGGCTGCCCACTCTACCTCACGTACGGTTTTGAAGTCGAGTGAGGAGGGGCGACCTTCTTCACTTAGACAACAGTATGCAGATGAAACTACAGATGAAGACCTAAGGAATATAGCAGAAAAATCACCAATAATAAAGTTAGCCTACGATGAATTAGACAGGTTTAGCTGGAATGAAAAAGATTTAGTAGCATATGAAGAAAGAATAATGGATCTGCGGAAAGAAGAAGCCATTCTTGAATACAAACTTGAGGAAGGTATAGAGAAAGGAAAAATCGAAGTTGCAAAAAATTTACTTAAAGCTGGTGTATCTGTTAATTTAATAGCTGAATCCACTGGCCTTTCTCAAGCTGAAATTGTACAGCTTAAGCAAGAAGTGGCCTAAGTATCACGTTTTTCAGGGCTTTTTTAGCTCGGCAGTGGTCTGAAAAGTCCATTTTTCACTTTATAAAATGTTTATATTTTACCACCTACTTTATTTGAATAAGTTCTTCTGCCACACTCTGAACGGATACTTGAATCAGGCTCAAGTTGACAAGTAGATGTTATCTTGTTATAATAAATATTTATTAATTTAATCTTAACTTAAGAGGGTATTTATGGTAGCAAGTGATAGTGTTTTAAAAAGGTATGCGTTAGCCTATATAAAGAAATTAGGTAATAATAATAATATTGAAGGGTTTCTACAGTATTGTAATAATACACCGAATTTAACTTGGAGCAAGGAGAATTTTAAAAATGTGTATGAAGAATTTACACATCCAAATTCAAGCAATAGGCACGATACAGGAAGCAGAAATGATCAATATAACGCAGGGAATAACGCACAACCTACAGGCTCTCAGATTACACATATACATGTACACAATAGAGGTTTAGACTTTTGGGATTATTTGCTATTACAATGCTGGATGGATTCTTTATTCGGTGGACGTGGTCACACTACGGTTAATAATATAACGAATATTAACAATGGTAATACCACTCATCAAGGGAGAAAAGAGAATAAAAAAGAATCAGAAGACAGTAGAAAGCTATTAGCTTTGGGTATAGTAGCTGCAGTTGTGTGTGTTGCTTTCCATGCTGGTATGTGTTTTTGGTATAACAGCAGCAGAAAAGTGGCTAGAAAAGAAGAAAAAATAGATTACCTGGATAGTAAATTTAAAACGTTCAGAAATATAGAATTTGCGGTTGGCGTTGTTTCTTTGGCAGCTTTGGTAGCTTGTGCTGTTTACCCAGTCTTACCAGTGTGGGGTTTAGCTATCCTTGGCGTTAATTCTCTCGTATGTTTTGCTGGTGGTTTAGCTTTTCATATGAAGCATGAGGAAGAATTAGAAAATATCGAGAAAGCTAAAGGAGCGGTAGATAGCTGTCTTAGACAAGGGCATGGTTATGGAGATTCTTCTCGTTATGATGCACCACCTCCTTACTTTTCTCAAGATCCTAATACTACTCCAACTGCTCCTCCTTGTAGTGAATTTGATAATTCTAATGCGAAACGGCAGTTTGAGAATTGTGAGGGGTTCACGTATGATAGAAATCAATAGTTTTATTTTTAGCCAAATTAATTGAATCAAGCTACAAAACCTGCTAAAGTTAACTTTGTGAAAGCACCCTTAGCTCAGTTGGATTAGAGCATTTGACTACGGATCAAAAGGTCGGGCGTTCAAGTCGCTCAGGGTGCACCACATTTTATAGGAAACAGAAGTCACACTTGAAATTAATATATGTAATACCTATCTTTAAAGGTTAAGCACTAAACTATTATATATGAGCAAAAAAGACTACTATGATCTGCTGGAAGTAGGCAGAAATGCCAGTATTGATGAGATAAAAAAAGCGTATAAAAAATTAGCATTAAAATATCATCCTGATAGAAATCCTGGCAATCAAGAAGCAGAGGAAAAATTTAAAGAAGTAACAGCTGCATATGAAGTTCTGTCTGACTCTGAGAAAAGGGCAGGCTATGACCGTTATGGCCACGAAGGTGCTTCTGGTGGATTTCAAGGCTTTAGCTCTGCAGGAGATTTTAGCGACATATTCAATGACTTCTTTGGTGGAGGATTCGGTGGTGGTGCAAGTAGATCGAGAGCAAAAAGAAGTACAACAGGAGTATCTGGAGCAGACCTACGTTATGATCTTGAAATTACCTTAGAAGATGCATTTAAAGGAATACAAGCGCCTATACATTATGTGACAAATGTAAAATGTGATACATGCCAAGGCACAGGTGGCGAAGGAGCAATTAAACCAGTTCAGTGCCACACATGCCAGGGAAGCGGTAGGATTAGAACTCAACAAGGCTTTTTTACCATCGAAAGAACATGTACTACATGCTATGGGGAAGGAGAAATAATACAAAACAAATGTAAGAAATGTGGTGGAAGTGGACGTAGAAGAGATGAAGTAAATATATCCGTTTCAATTCCAAAAGGCATAGAAGAAGGAGCTAAGGTAAGGATAAGTGGTAAAGGAGAAGCTGGAACAAAAGGTGGAAAAAGTGGAGATTTATACGTATACGTGAAAATAATTTTCCATAAAATCTTTGCTAGAAATAAAGCAGATTTACACTGTAAAGTGCCTATAAGAATGACACTAGCAGTGCTTGGTGGTGAAATCGATATTCAATCAATTGATGGAGCTAAAATAAAAGTAAAGGTCCCTGAAGGCACTCAAACTGGTACCAAACTACGTTGTAGGGAAAAGGGTATGCCATATATGAACTCACATGCTCGTGGTGATTTATACGTACAGGTAATAGTTGAGACTTTAAATCCAAAAAATTTAACTAAAAAGCAAATTGAACTATTAAAAGCGCTTGAAGAAGAGGAAAATGCAAGTGTACAACAGCAATCTGAAGGGTTTTTTAGTAAAGTAAAAAAAAAATAAGAAATCTGCTAAATGACATTAAAGGGGTAACTGTTTACGGGTTTTCATTTAATCCTGCAATTCTTTGACCTTATTAATGGAAAACTTAACAATAGTGTTATTATTAGCCAACAGAAACTTCTTAGTTCCTTAAAACTATGTAAAAGCAATAAATTTCTTTATTTAAGGTCGAAGTTTTGCTATTCTCAGGTTTGAATAATTTAAATTTAATGAATATAAACAAAAATGAGTTTTTATTTCTTCCGCTTGGGGGAGTAGGAAGAATCGGGATGAATGTTAGCCTATATCATTACCAAGGTAAGTGGATTATGATCGACCTTGGTGTTGGTTTTGCAGATGAAACTATGCCAGGTGTTGAGCTGCTCATTGCTGATATAGATTTTATTGCTCAAAGAAAAAAAGATTTACTTGGAATAATAATTACACATGCACATGAGGACCACTGCGGTGCAGTGCCCCACTTGTGGGAAGAGTTGCAGTGCTCCATATATACAACAAAGTTTACGGTTAATTTTCTTAAAGAGAAACTAAAAGAATTTCGATTGGAAGGTATAGTGCCTGTGAAAGAGGTAGACATAAATGGCAGCATAAATTTGGGTCCTTTTACCGTCGAGTTTATAAATGTAACTCATTCAATTCCTGAGGCAAATTCAATATTAATTAGCACTGAAATGGGTAGTGCACTCCATACCGGAGACTGGAAATTTGATCCAAAACCTGTTGTTGGATTAACTTCTAATATGGAGCGTCTAAAAGAAATTGGCGATAAAGGTGACCTGCTTGCAGCAATTTGCGATTCAACCAATATATTAAGCAAGCATCACCCTGAGTCAGAAGGTGAAATTTATAATAATATTTATAACATAATAAAGCGGTCTAAAAAATTAGTTGCTGTTTCGCTATTCGCTTCAAATGTGGCACGAATTGAAACGATAAGCCAAGCTGCAAAAGCACTAAATAGAAAAGTAGTTTTACTTGGTAGATCTTTATGGAGAATAGTGAAAGTTGCGCAAGATAGTGGTTATTTAACTGATTCTCCTCAGTTTCTTGAAGCAAAGGAAGCAGTAAATTTTCCAAGGGAAGAACTGGTGCTACTTTGCACAGGTTGTCAAGGTGAGCCACTGGCAGCTACCGCAAGACTTGCTGCTAAGAGTCATCAAGCATTTAAAATGCAGCAAGGTGATACCATGATCTTTTCGTCAAAAATCATTCCTGGAAATGAAACTCGTGCGCACAACATGCTCAATGCCTTTATTGAGATGGGGGTAGAAGTTATTACTGAAAAAACAGAGCATGTTCATGCTTCTGGGCATCCAACAAGAGAAGAGCTAAAGGAAATGTATTCTTTAATAAAACCGAAGATGTCTATTCCAGTTCACGGCGAATATATTCACACGCATGCACATGTAAAATTTGCTAAAGAGTGCGGTGTGGCAAAAGCAATAATGATTGCACCAGGTGATATTGTTAATTTGGAGAACGGAGGAAAGGTTGATTCAATTGATGTTGACTACTTTGGTATTGATGGTATGTTGCTACGTCATCCGGAGAGCAGTGTTATAAAAATGCGTAAAAGAATGAGAGATGCCGGAGTTATTGTGGTAACAGCAGTTGTAAACAAGAAAAATAAATTGCTTGCTAAACCAAAAGTATTTGTACCTGGTGTTTTTGAAGTGCTAGAAGATGCAGCTACCATACAGAAAATTGTCAAGAAAGTTGAGTCGTTGTTTAGTTTGCAGCCAACAAAAAAAATTAAAAATAAGATTGAAAGTTCAATATTGAGTATCTTAAAGGAATATTTACTAAAAAGGCCTATAATTGAGGTTCAGATAGAACAGGTATGAAATGAATGAAGCTATTCGTTCATCTGGTGTTATTTATTTCGTTATTTATTCCTTATTTTACAAAAGCTGCTTTATATGTTGATATAAAAAAAAGCAGTGTTGGTAACATTGGTCTTGTTGTATCTAAATGTACATGTAAAACAGCGTTGGAAAGCGAATTAAGCGAAAATATTGCAAAGGTAATAGGAACAAATTTATCTAATTGTGGCTTATTTAATGTAAAACGTGGCGCGGAAGCTGAATCTAAATCTTGGAAAAGCGATACTGTAGTCACAGTAAGTTTAAGCGAAATATCTGGTAGTGCATTAGAGCTATCATTTCGTTTATTTGACGCTTTTACAAAAAGAGAATTACTTACTCAGTCAGTTGTTTTTCCAGCAAAAGACTGGAGAAAAATTGGTCACCTCGTTTCGGATGTGATACATGATAGATTAATTGGTGAGAAAGGGCACTTCAACACAAAAATCACGTATATCGCTGAAGAAAAAGATAGCAACTACAAATCTGTGCGTAAAATTGCTGTGATGAATCAAGATGGAAGTAATATAAAATACTTAACAAATGGCGATAGATTTGTGTCAACACCGAGATTCTCACCAAATGGAAAGGGTATTGTTTATATCTCGTACGCAAATGGTAAAAGTTATATAATATTAAAAAATTTAAAAGATAACACTGAATCAATAATCAGCGCATTTGAAGGAGTTGTTTCTGCACCAAGATTTTCTCCCGATGGTAAATCTCTTTTAATTTCCCACTCATTGGGTGGTGAAACGAATATATTATCTTTGGATTTAAGTAGTAAACGAACAAAAAAAATTACTAAAGGTTCAGCTATAAGCACTTCTCCCTCTTTTTCTCCAGATCAAAAGTATATGGCTTTTAGTTCTGATATAAGTGGGAGTCAGCAACTGTACGTTATCGATTTTACTAACAAAAGTAAAAAACCTAAAAGAATTAGTTTTGGAAGTGGAAGATATGCTACGCCTGTTTGGTCGCCAAAAGGAGATCTGATAGCTTTTACAAAGATTCAGTCAGGAAAATTTTACATAGGAGTTATGAAGCCAGATGGCAAAGAAGAACGTCTGCTTTCAGAGGGGCATAAAATTGAATCCCCGGCATGGTTACCAAATGGTAGAGAAATCATTTTTACAAGAACAGAATCACCAAGCAACTCTAAACTATATTTAGTAGACTTAGTAAAGAAAAATCAAAAAATGGTTTCCACTCCCACAAATGCTTCTTTACCGGATTGGTCTTATTTTTGAAAGTAGATCTATTATAGATTTGATATGAGCCTTATTTTACTTTAATTGCTTATAACCTTTGGCACTACGAAATACCCATGCTCAGGTTTTGTATTGGACAATATCTCTTTTTTAATGTTTTGAGAATTTATAACATCATCGCGTACATGAATGTCCTTGTCTATGCTGCCATAACGCATAGGAGAAACACCTTCAGTATTAACTTGCAATAAAGTATCATGTATCCAATCCAGCATTGTCAGTTCTTTGGAGTAGTGATCAATCTCGTCATTTGATAACTTAATCCTTACAAGCTGTGCAATTTTAAGCATTTCTTCTTTGGTAATTGTTATTTTTCTCTTATTTGCAAATTCTATTAGTGAAGTAATAACGTCTTCTGTTGACTTAGCTGGCATCTTTACCTCCTTGGATAAAGTGAGTTAAAATATCTACGACCGAAACAACTTCTATTTTACCAGTTTTTTCAAATTTGTGAAGTATGGTATCCGTAATCACTAATTTATCTAAAGAAGAGGAAGAAATTTTCTCAACTGCACTTCCTGAAAGCACGCCATGTGTGATGCATGAAATTACGGACTTTGCTCCGTGGCCTTTTAAAGCAAGAGCTGCATTACACAATGTTCCACCAGAGTCAACTATATCATCAACAATGACACAATTTTTATTTGCAACTTCTCCTATTATGTTCATTACTTGAGATGTGCCTGCTTTCTCCCTATATTTATCTACTACAATAATCTTATCATTTAACCCTATCTTGTACTTTTCCTCTAAAGTCTTTGCAAAAGCACGTGCTCTGCCAATTGCTCCAACATCAGGTGCAACAATTGCCAAATTTTCTGTGTGTATAGAGTCAACAAATGCTTCAAAGCAGTTCAAATTAGTTATCGGTACATCAAAGAATCCTTCAATTTGACTTGAGTGCAAATCAATAACTGCAACGCTACTTGCACCTGCAGTTTGAATAAGATTTGCAACTAATTTGGCACTTAAAGCAGACTGCACATTATTGTTCTTGATAATTCTATCTTGCCTGCTATATCCATAATAAGGGATAATTACTACTATCCTTTTGGCTCCTAATCTATTTACTGCATCAATTATAAGCAGAAGCTCCATAAGATTATCATTCACAGGGGGAGAAAGAGATTGTATTATATATACTTCTTGATTATATAGATCATTTGCTACTTCTACATTTACCTCACCATCGGTAAACTTTGATATCCAAGCAGAGGATGGTTGAACATCTAGCCGGTTAACTACTGATTCCCCTAATTCCTTACTAGCATTACCTATTATTATCTTCATAACGCACTAATTGAGTTTTTAAGATTATACAGAAATTGTGAAATAATTGAAATGTAAGTGTCTTTATCTAGCATTCTTGTCGGTGAATTAGATACCTCTTGTACAATGACCTGTCATTTTCACGCGTTGTTTCAATATATAGACCCAAATTGAAACAACTATACAAAATCCTGCTTATGTTTCAAGATAAATGACTTTAATGAAATATAATTTATCTAGTCATTTGTATCTGCTAACATACTACACTTCCCATTGTAGAGCCTCTGCAACTTACTGAAATTTATAATCGCTTTATAAAAAGCTTTATACTCTTTGCTTAATTGGAGGCGCTACCTCTGCACTTTCTGCTCTGTCTAGGGTACTACTTGGTTTTTCTGCAGTAATTTTTTGAATGCTACCATCTACCTTATTCTTGATATCTGCTCCATATGATCTTAATACTTCAATAGCTTTCTCGTTTCCACTATTCAGCGCAATATCCAAAGCATCCATTCCATCATTATTTTTGTGGTTGATAAAATTCTCTAACTCAAAGATTTTTATATATTGCTCAATGATGAATTCTACCACTTTTCCAGGGCAATTATTAGCGGCAGGAAAGAGTACTGCATTGTTATTATTGTCTTTCTTTGTTACATCTGCTTTGAGCTTGTCTATCAAATACTTGATAATTTCTATTCTGCTATCATCTTCTGCTTCAGTGCACTGCCTAGCAGCTAAAAACAGAGCTGTTCGCCCATTATTGTCCACATCTTCAATATCTTGTCCCTTATCAATTAAGGCTTGTATTATATTTTTGTTCCCATATAAAGCAGCAAAGTGAAGAGGAGTATACCCTTCGGTACTTTCTCTTTCATTAATCAATGCACCATGGCTAGCTAGTAATTCTATAAATTCTGGCGTATTTGCAAAAACTGCAAAGTGCATTGGTGTTAGATCATCTTTACCATGATTTTGAGTTTTTGCATTAAGGAGAGTAGACCAGTGGAACTTCCCCACCAGTCTCTCGCAAAACTGTACGTAAACCTCTTGATTTATACAGCTTCCATTATTCAGCCTTTTGGCCTAACCCTAGTGTCCAGTGATAGAAAATATCCGGAGACCTCTTTCTCACCTTTCCTAGAAATTGTCTTGCTAGTCTTCCGTGACTCCTGAGTCTCTTATATTTCCTTTTCACCCACTTTTCTAGATGCCGCTCTATATTCTTTAGAGATTTGTATACTTCAGTTCTGTAAAATTTGCCATAGTACTGATACCAGCCTCTGACTATTGGATTTACTTTTCCTGACATCTCCTCTAATGTTATATGCGTATTTCGTAGCATTTTCCATGACCTTATGGTTGTAGTAATCTTTTTCTTGGCCTTGTTGCTAATTGCTGGGAGAAATGAGACAAAATATTTCCCTATTTTATTTCTTGCTAACCTGGGTCTGAATGTGTAACCCAGAAAATCAAAACTTTGTTTAGGAAATCCACCACTCCTATTGTCATCCTTACAGTACACTATCTGTGTCTTTTCAGGATGTAATTTCAACTTATACTCAGCCAATCTTTCTTCGATCATTACTTTCACAAACTCTGCCTGTTTCTCTGTTCTGCAGTGCACTATCGCATCATCCACATACCTCTCAAATGGTACCGTCGGGTAGTTCTTTTTCATCCATATATCAAACACATGATGCATGAATATATTAGAGATGATTGGGCTAACTGAACCTCCTTGCGGAACTCCTTTATCCCTAACTACCTTACTGCCATCTGCTTGCTGAATGGGGGCTTTCATCCACCTCTCAACATACAGTATGACCCATTTGCAGTCTGTGTGCTTTTTGATAGCTTGCAATGCCAAGCCGTGGTCCAAATTGTCGAAAAATCCAGATATATCAAGATCTATCGTCCAATCGTACCTCCAGCATCTTTTACGAGCTGTATCTACCGCATCCAGTGCAGACTTATTTGGTCTATAACCATATGAATCCTCATGAAATTTTGGTTCTACCAGCGGCTCTAGATACATAGCAGCAGCCGTTTGCCCTATCCTGTCGAATACTGAAGGAACACATAAAATTCTTTGCCCTCCTGTATCTTTTGGTATCGCAACAGCTTTTACCGGCTCTGGAAAATAACTTCCGGATGACATCCTATTCCATAGTTTGTACAGATTATCTTTTAGATTTTCTTCAACCTTTGTTATCGAAACCTCATCCACACCAGCAGCACCTTTATTTTTCGATACTTGTTTATAAGCTCTCCAAATAAGTTGCTTTGATATATCAAAAGACTTTGTTTTACTCATTAACTCCTCCCTTTCGGTTGATAAATCATTAAAACTAAATAACTCAGCCCCTTCTCTCGATTTCCATTACAGAAACTTCTTCACTACTACGAGCTGATCCGCCCCTGTTTTTCGCATCGGTACTCTCATCCTTAGAGTTTAGCTCCTTGGATTTCTCCCTTATCATCGAAACGACAGGTTCCCGTAGTTCCACACAATAGCCTGAAATGGATTCATGCCACCTTTATGCCGGACGCCATCTATCCAGTAAACAAGCTCCCGATAGATTTATCCCAGGTTACAAACGACCCCCTGGTTTTGACGTCATTTAAAAGGTTTCGACACTTCATCAGTGGTTCACTTTCGTTCATCTCTCTATTCCTTACATGACATATAATTATGCCTTTTCCATAACGCTCACTACCTTGGCTCTTTACCAAAGCAGCTTATGGTTGTTTGAAGCCTGCTCTTGTAAACCGGCTCCGAGGGACCTACCCTCATCTACTGTGCAGCTTTTGCACTTAGTTTGCTCTTACTTGAACATTCTTTGTATCTCTACGGCACACCGTTTGCTCCATTTTTTATCAGCAATTTTGCTATTTCTAATTGTTTGCGTCCGATGGCAATATGCAGTGGCGTACGATTGCGTTCATAATGATCATTGACGTTTGTGCCACATTTTATTAGTAGTTCTGCAGCTTCAATATTACCTTCCTGAATTGCAACGTATAAGGAAGCATATCCATCTTTTGTTTCCTCTGTCATACGAAATTGCAAACATGTTAGTTCATATATTATTAAGGATTATTATTAAGTTTTTATTAATACAATATTAATGTAGCGGGATGACGAGCTTATCGTCATCCCGCCGCGAACCGTCATACCACTGCGAACCGTCATACCGCCGCGGTATCTCTAGATCCCGCTAACAAGCAGCGGGATGACGGTTTTTCAAATTATCGTAAGTCAGTTTAGCTATAGCTACAAGTTTCATTCTTCCCTTACAAATAACTTTACTGCGTCCTTTTTTCGGATTCAGAATTAGCAAGAAACGTTCTTGTAAGGTGGTCTACTAAAATTTTGCTTTATAAAACAATGTCTGAACTATGCAATTAATACATTATCAACACAACTGATTCATAAAAGCAAATATTATAACCACGAAGAGAGAAAATGTTATGCTTAGTTTAATAAGAAAGACCTTGAGAAAAAAAATGACTCATCAGGTAAACGATTCGAAATTGAAAGAGAAAGATGAAAAAAGTATTTTAAAATTAGCATCAAAAATAGAAGGCAAAAAAAGTAGCATTGCTGAAGAACTAGAAAAAATATCTGAAAAGGAAAAACAAAGGATTCTTACTACGGAAGTAAGTAAACATCGGGGTAAAGAATCAACTATTATATCACTTGCTTATGCTATACTACGTAAAGATAGTATAGCTGTTGAGAAAATGTTAAGAGTAGCTAAAGAAAACGGTATTCTGAAAGACATTCTTGACGCAACAACAACTATAAAATATCCAGGTGGTCAGGAAGAAACTTGCACACCACTTACTTATGCCATATTATGTAAAAATAGCAAAACTATTGAAGAAACTTTAAAAGTCTCTAAAGAAAACGGTATTCTGAAAGATATTCTTAACGCAACAACAACTATAAAATATCCAGATGGTCGGAGAGCAACTGTTACACCACTTGCTTATGCTATACTATATGAAGATAGTATAGCTATTGAAGAAATTTTAAAAGTCTCTAAGGAGAACGGTATTCTGAAAGATATTCTTAACACAACAGCAACTATAAGATATCCAGATAACAAGGAAGTGACTTACGCGCCACTTGCTTATGCTATGTTCTGGAAGGATAGCAAAGCTATTAAAGAAATTCTAGTAGCAGCTGAAGAGAACAGTATTCTGAAAGATATTCTTAACACAACAACAACCATGAAATATCTAGACCGGGAAGTGACTTACACACCACTTGCTTATGTTATACTACGTAGAGATAGTATAGCTGTTGAGAAAGTGTTAAGAGTAGCTAAAGAAAACGGTATTCTGAGAGATATTCTTGACACAACAATAACTATAAAACATTTAGATAGCCGGGAAGTGACTTACACACCACTTGCTCATGCTATGTTCTGGGAGGATGGCAAAATTATTAAAGAAATTCTAGTAGCAGCTGAAGAGAACAGTATTCTGAAAGATATTCTTGACGCAACAACAACTATAAAATATCTAGATGGTCAAGAAGAAATTTACACACCGCTTACTTACGCCATATCATGTAAAAATAGCAAAACTATTGAAGAAATTTTAAAAGTCTCTAAAGAAAACGATATTCTGAAAGACATTCTTGACGCAACAACAACTATAAAATATCTAGATGGTCAGAAAGAAATTTACACACCGCTTACTTACGCTATATCATGTAAAAATAGCAAAACTATTGAAGAAATTTTAAAAATCTCTAAAGAAAACGGTATTCTGAAAGATATTCTTGATGCAACAACAACTATAAAATGTCCAGATGGTCATGAAGAAACTTGCGCACCGCTTACTTATGCTATACTACGTAAAGATAGTATAGCTGTTGAGAAAATGTTAAGAGTAGCTAAAGAAAACGATATTCTGAAAGACATTCTTGACGCAACAACAACTATAAAACATTCAGATAGCCGGGAAGTAACTTACACACTACTTGCTTATGCTATACTGCGTGAAAATAGTATAGCTATTGAAGAAATTTTAAAAATCTCTAAGGAGAACAGTATTCTGAAAGATATTCTTAACGCAACAATAACTATAAAATGTCTAGATGGTCGGAGAGTAACTGTTACACCACTTGCTTATGCTATACTACGTAAAGATAGTATGGCTGTTGAGAAAATGTTAAGAGTAGCTAAAGAAAACGGTATTCTGAAAGACATTCTTGACGCAACAACAACTATAAAATATCCAGATGGTCAGGAAGAAACTTGCACACCACTTGCTTATGCTATACTACGTAAAGATAGTATAGCTGTTGAGAAAATGTTAAGAGTAGCTAAAGAAAACGGTATTCTGAAAGACATTCTTAACACAACAATAACCATAAAACATAAAAATAATCAAAAAGTAACTGATAAGTTACTTGCCGCATTACATGATCGCAAAGTTATTCAAAAAATTTTAGACATAGCTAGAGAAAATGATATTCTGAAAGACATTCTTAATGCAACAATAACTATAAAATATCCAGATAGTGAAGAAAAAATCTACACACCACTTACTTATACAATATCATGTAAAAGCAACGAAGCTTTTAATACAACAAGAGCTATAAATCAAGATGGTCAGGAAAAAACTCACATCCCATTTCCTACCCTTGATAAAAGAGAAACTGAATTAAAATTAAAAGAAAAAAGACAAAGTAGAAGAGATGAGGGATTAAATTTTAACAATGGTAGTAGTGACAAAAATGTTGAAATAAAAGTTAATGGGGATATCTTGTTGCAGCATAGTAGTGGAATTGAAAATGAAATAAATCATACTGCTGTACGTAATGATGTAAGGGGGGTAAAGCCTCTAATAGAAAGTAGAGTAAATGTTAAAGTACAGAATATAAATGCAGTGATTGCAACTTCTGTGACACTTGAGTTGGTAGCTAGTAAAATAACATGTGTACTGTCAAAACCCACCACTAAATTGGAAGAAGTAGCTATAACATATTTTCAAGGTTTAGCACTATATTTGTGAAACTTAATTTATATGTGCTAAACAAGATGCTGATTAGTTTTATAGCTAACCCAAGAAAGGTTTCCCTACGTCATACCGCCGCGGTATCTCTAGATCCCGCTGCGGTATGACGATTGTCGTTTAGCCATAAATATTTAAGAAATTTACCAAATGAAAAAAAAGGCAAAAGAAGCCCTGGGGTTATTATCTGCTTTAAAATATTGGCGTTTTTTATGTTTTAAACGCTTGACAAGCAAGATTTAGCTGCTTTTAATTGCAACTAACCTATGCTGCAAATGTTTAAGAAATTTACCAAGCAGAAAAAAAGACAAAGAATCCCCGAATTAGCTAGTCTTTTACTATCTCTGTCGAGTATTGGCATTTTTTGATGTCTTGTAACGCTTTATAAGCGCGTTCAGCTTATTTAGATAAAAATCTAGATGTAGATGAAGTTTTGTAAAGACATACAGTATCTATATACTGCAAAAAATTGAACATAAGACGCCGATACATTAAGTAATCCTTACCTTTTAATCTGCAGATTGGCGAAAGCAAATACAATAGCTTCAGTTTCATGATAAGGGGGCTGGCGGAGTTTGTCAAGGAAGTTTTTCGTTTCTGTGAACCACCTGCTAACCGACAGCTAACATTAACTACCGATATCGTATCTGAAGAAGCCCCCTGGCCATTCTAAAAAATTTAATGCTGAGTACACCTTACTTTTGGCTTCCTCTATAGTGCTCCCTTCTGCTACTATATTTAGCACTCTTCCGCCATCGGAAACTAAGTTACCACTTTCATCGAATTTAGTACCAGCATGAAACACCAACACACCAGGAATGCTTTCAATCTTATCTAATCCTTTAATTACTTCTCCCTTTTGATAATCACCCGGATAGCCTTTACTTGCAACAACTACACAAACTGTAGATTTGTTGTTAAGTTCCACCATTTTGACATTTAACTTTCCTTCTGCAACTGACAACATCAATTTTAACAAATCGCAATTTGAATCAAATCTAGGTAATATAGATTGCGTTTCTGGATCACCGAATCTAACGTTATACTCGAGAAGTTTTGGGCTATCTTTGCAAATCATTAAACCAGCAAAGAGTACTCCTTTATAAGACGTACCCATGTTAACCAATGCTTGAGCTGTAGGGTATATTATTTTTTGGATAATTTTTTGCTCCATGTCCTTACTTATAATTGAAGGTGATGAGTACGACCCCATACCTCCAGTATTTTGGCTTTCATTACTTTCATCAACTCTCTTATAATCTTTTGCACACCCAAGAGTTACTACTTTCAACCCATCAATAAGAGCAAAAAAACTTACTTCTTCTCCAACTAAAAACTCTTCTATGATTATTTCTTCACCTGATTCACCAAATTTTTTCTCCACTAGCATTGAATTTATTGCTGAAAAAGCTTCGCTTTCTGTATTACATATAACCACCCCTTTTCCTGCTGCAATTCCATTTGCTTTCACTACAAGTGGAAACTTTATTTTATTGCTACGTACAAAATCTTTAGCTAACCCTTCATCAACAAAACACTCGTACTTGGCAGTTGGTATACCATATCGCTTACATAGTCCCTTGGTGAAAGACTTCGATCCCTCAAGTTTTGCAGTTGCTTGACTTGGAGCAAAAACATTTATTCCCTCTGCAACTAAATCATCAGCAAGCCCATCAATTATTGGTTGTTCTGGACCAATAACAACCAACTCTATATTTTCTCTCTTGCAAAATTGTGTAACATCCACTGAATTTTGAATATTTACATCCACAAGAGCCCCAAGATCTTTCATAGCTTGGCGACCAGGAGTTACATATAACTCAGTCAAGATAGGAGATTTTTTTAGAGCCCAAAGTAGAGCGTGCTCACGCCCACCAGAACCTATAACCAGAACCTTCATCTTTATTTCCTCGCTTTTCTATATGTCAAAATTATTATTTGCTTATAACAGTATCATTACTCATGTATTTTTGCAACACGTTTGGTATTGCAATCGACCCGTCAGAATTTTGATAATTCTCCATTATGGCAATAATCGTTCTTCCTATAGCTAAAGCTGAGCCGTTTAAAGTGTGAATATATTTTTTCATCTTTTTATCAGTTTCTGAAGAGTATTTAGCGTTCATCCTTCTTGCTTGAAATGCACCACAATTTGAGCAGCTTGATATTTCTCTATATTTATTTTGCCCAGGTAACCATACCTCTATGTCATAAGTCCTTTGTGCAGCAAAACCCATATCGCCACTGCAAAGCAGCATTACTCTGTATGGCAATTCTAATTTTTTTAATATCTCTTCAGCAACACTCGTCATACGCTCAAGCTCATCATTTGATTGGTCTTCAGTTGTGATGCTTACCAACTCCACTTTACCAAATTGGTGTTGCCTTATCATGCCCCTGGTATCGCGACCTGCACTACCTGCTTCTTTACGAAAGCACTCCGAATATGCAGTAAAGCGAATAGGCAGTTCTTTTTCTTCCATTATTTTGTCAGCAACTAAATTTGTTAAAAACACTTCACTTGTGGGAATCAACCTCAATTCGTCGGTAGTTAAATACGAATCGTCAGAAAATTTCGGTAGCTGACCAACATTATACATAGCTTCGTTTTTCACCAAAGCCGGGTGGTACACCTCAGTATAGCCAAATTCATTAACATGCATTTCAAGCATACAATTTATTAGCGCTCGTCCAAGCTTAGCTAACTGTCCTTTTAATATCGTAAATCTTGATCCGGAAATTCTCGCCGCTTGTTCGAAGTCCATTAAACCTAATTTTTCTCCGAGTTCATAATGAGATTCTGGTACAAAATCAAACTGTCTTTTTCCTCCATATCTTCTCACCTCTAAATTAGAGTTCTCATCTGCGCCTATTGGCACATCTTGCGCAGGAATATTCGGCAAGTTAGATAAAACATTCACTAACTTATCCTTTTCTGCTTGTTCTTTTAAGCTGATTGCCTCTATCTCATTTGTGATGCTTTTTGACAACTCTATTTGCTCTTCACAGGGGCTCTTGCTCATTTTAAGCTTTTTTATTTCCTCTGTGATTTCATTGCGCTGCCTATTCAAATCCTGCAGTTTAGTGGTTAATGATCTTTTCTCGTGATCGATTTCTAATATCTCTTCCGCAGTAGATTCTCTAATTCCCCTGCTTTTCATTGCCTTTTCAAATCCTTCAGGGTTTTTGCGTATATATTCTATATCGTGCATATATTGTGCTATTACTAACATTGTTACTGTACTCCAAAAGCTCTTAATATTCAATATATTCTCATACTACTAAAATTATTATGGTTGATTTTTTTGTTAGAATTTGTTTAAATTTAATTAACTTAGCGTTCATAGGGTGTAGTATGTTGGGCATTACAAAAAATAATCAGAAAGAGAGCACTTACTTTGCTGGTGAGGAATTCGTTATCTACGCTACTTGTGTATGCCTAGCAGCCACATTCGCTGCTGGCTGTTTAGGGGCGGTAATAGGATCCCCTCTATTGACCTTTCCACTTGCTATGCTCATCTCTAACCCCGTAGTTTGGGTTTTAATGGGAACAATTCTTACAGTAGCATACAAAATGGTTGTTGAACCTTTATTTTACTTAGCGAAGGGTTATATTAATGGAAAAAGAGCAAGTCAAGGTGAGCAAAAAACTCCAGATGAGGATAGTGGTATTTTTCCTGGACCAGATAATGAAGATGGGTCAACTGTTTCAGAGAACAGTAGTCGCAGAAGTTCTATTGCTTCAAAAGATAGTGGTTTGGGTGGTAAAGAGTTTCATGAAAATTTGGACACTCTTGTGCATCAGACAAACAGAGGAAATTATGCTTACTGGTTATGTGATGATGACATTACACATATTGCAAGAGTTGTGTATGGGTACTCACAAAGTGAACATAGTAATAATAATGTCTATTTTCTTGCTCCTAGCTATTCTAATGGTTGGGACGAACTCACAAAAGAATTTCTTCAGAATTATAGAGGTGAATTAAAACAAAATTCTAAATTGATATTTACTTCGGTTCTTCATATTAACAACAATCATTGGGTAACTTTGGTTATTAAACCTGATGCAGGTGATAAAAAATTTAGAGCTTATTACTGTGACTCATTTGGTAATCAATTGCCAGATAATGTGCTAAATATTGTTAAAAGAGAACTGCAAAAAGAGGAATGGGTATTAGACATAAGAATTTCCCCAACTAAGCAGCAAAGTGACGGGTATAACTGTGGAATATTTGCGTTAGAAAATGCTCATAAAATTACACAAATGCTTAACGAAGACAAATCATTTGACGAAATTGACAAAAAGTTATCAGAATATAAATTTGATTTGAATGAGAAAAGAGAAGAATTTACAAGAGCGCTTATGGAAGATGAGAAATGTAAGGAAGATCTAAGAAATCGTAAGCGTCCGCCAAGGACGAAAACATCTCAGTCTTCTATTTCAAGGGAGAATGCAAGTTTGTGTTGCATTATGTAATCAATGAAAAATTACCATTGACCTTATGCCCCTCCAAATAGGAAATTTGACAATTGATTCTCCAGTTATTTTAGCTCCAATGTCTGGAGTGACTGATTATCCGTTTAGAAGTATTGTGAAGAAACTTGGTGCAAGTTTGTTAGTTTCAGAGATGATCGCAAGCAGAGCTATGATTATGCAAACTCGCCAGAGTTTGCAAAAAGCAAAAGTCGATGCATTAACTGCTGTGCAGCTTGCTGGGTGTGAGCCAGATGTTATGGCGGAGGCTGCAAAATTAAACGAGGACATGGGAGCAAAAATTATAGACATAAACTTTGGTTGCCCTGTTAAAAAAGTTGTAAACGGTTATGCAGGATCAGCGCTAATGCGTGATGAGAAAAAAGCCACTGAGATAATTGAAGCTGTGGTCAAAGCAGTGAATATGCCAGTTACGGTGAAAATGCGCACTGGATGGAACGATGAAAATCGCAATGCCCCGAGACTTGCGAAAATTGCCGAAGACTTAGGAGCAAAAATGATCACTGTGCATGGAAGAACAAGAGCGCAGCTTTATAATGGTCAAGCAGATTGGAAATTCGTTAGAAATGTTAAAGAGCAAGTGAAAATTCCAGTTATAGTAAATGGCGATATTAAAAATTTAAATGATATTCAGAATGCTCTCAAAGAATCTGGAGCAGACGGAGTGATGATAGGTCGTGGTGCCTACGGTAAACCTTGGCTGATTAATCAAGCAATGAACTTTCTCAGTGGAAGTGAAACTTCTGAGCCAACAGCTTCAGAGAGATTAAGCATCATACTCGAGCATTACGACAATATTCTTGAGTACTATGGAAATGACACAGGAATAAAGATGGCCCGCAAACACATAGGTTGGTACAGTAGCGGGCTTCAAGGCTCATCTGAATTTCGTGTGAGAGTAAATAACATGACAGATAGCACAGAAGTGAAAGAAAATATTATTGGCTTTTTTGGTCAAGAGACACACTAGCTGTACTCAATTCGACTGATCGTATGCCACTACGCTCTCTTCCTCACCAGAGTGTAAATGACAACCATTATCCATCAACCATTCCTCGTCATAAGTTTCAATATCAAAATATTTTTCATATTTATCCACATTATCACAAAGTGAAAGTGCTCTGATCTTATTCATAATCAAACCTGTACCAGCAGGAATTAATCTTCCTACTATAACATTTTCTTTTAATCCACTTAAAGGATCACTCTTCCCGCAGAATGCTGCTTCTGTAAGTACTTTTGTTGTCTCTTGGAAAGAGGCAGCAGAAATAAAGGAGCTAGTTTCAAGACTTGCCCTAGTAATCCCCTGCAGAATAGGAAGATAATGAGTAGGCCGTTTGCCAGAGTTACTCATAGCATCATTTTCCCTATCAACTTCCAGCTTGTCAATGCTTTCGCCAACCAAGTACATAGTATCACCAGGATCAGTAATTTCCACTTTTTGTAGCATTTGTTTTAAGATCACCTCTAAATGCTTATTGTCTATACGAACACCCTGCAATCTATAAACTTGCTGTATTTCAGAAATCATATAGTGCGCTAAAGCTTCTAACCCAAGCACACGTAAAATATCATGGAGATCAGGGTCACCATCCATCAATAGATCACCTTTACGTACAAAATCACCTTCATTGACTATTACATGCTTACTTCTTGATACCAAATATTCAACTGGAGAAATTTGTTCATCTACAGGTTTAATTAATATACTGCGTTTTCCTCTACGGTCTTTTTCAGAAAACGCTACATAGCCATCTATCTCACTAACAATAGCATGCTCTTTAGGACGACGTGCTTCAAATAACTCTATAACCCTCGGTAAACCACCAGTAATATCACGAGTTTTAACTGACTCTCTTGGTGTTCTTGTAATAACATCACCTGCATGAACCTTCTGGCCATCTTGTACATTGAGCACTGCACCGATTGGTATAAAATAACATGCTTCAACGCCACTTGCGAGTGTCATTACTTTACCATTATCGTCAAGCAGCACAATACGAGGACGTAAATTAGCTCCACCAGAATGCAATTTCCAGTCTTTTACTACTTTGCTTGATATTCCTGTAGATTCATCCATCACTTCAGTGATCGAAATTCCATCTTTTAAGTCCTGATAAGACACTGTACCAGTCTTCTCCGTGATAATAGGCAATGTATAAGGATCCCATTCCGCAACTTTATCGCCAATTTTTACTGACCCACTCTCATCTACATAAAGCTTAGCGCCGTAAGGTACACTGTGCTTCAACTTCTCACTACCAAGGCTATCAATCAACACGACTTCACAGGAACGGCTTATCACAATTTTATTTCCGTTTCTATCTATAATTATATTACTATTGTTTAACTTTATTTTAGCATTAATAGAAGCTATAATATTCGAGGATTCAACGCCTCTAGTCATTACTCCACCTATATGAAAAGTACGCATCGTTAACTGAGTACCTGGCTCTCCAACAGATTGAGCAGCTATAACACCAACTGCTTCACCTATTGAAACAATTTTACCAGTTGCAAGGTCTCTTCCATAACATAAAGAACATACACCAGGACTTATTTCACAAGTTAAAGGCGATCTAATTTTTACAACATCAAGACCTGCAATGCTGATTTGCTTTACTTTATCCTCATCAATTAATTCCCCTGCTTTTACTAATAATTCTTTTGTCACTGGGTTATATATATCATTTGCAGCTGTTCTACCCAGCACAACACTCTCTAGAGATGCAACTATAGTACTTCCTTCAACTGTAGCTCTCACAACAAGACCATTTTTTGTTTTACAGTCATGCTTTGTAACTATGCAATTTTGAGATACATCAACTAAACGACGAGTTAAGTATCCAGAGTTTGCAGTTTTAAGTGCAGTGTCAGCTAAACCTTTACGCGCACCGTGAGTAGAATTAAAGTATTCAAATACGTTCAATCCTTCACGGAAATTAGAAATTATAGGTGTTTCTATAATCTCACCAGAAGATTTGGTCATGAGCCCTCGCATTCCTGCTAGCTGTTTCATCTGTGAAGTAGAACCCCTTGCACCAGAGTTAACCATCATATACACTGAGTTGTACTTACTATTTCCATCATATATAGATATTGCTTTTAACATATCATTAGCTATCATATCCGTACACTTAGACCATTCATCTATAACCTTGTTATACCTCTCACTTCTAGTTATTAGCCCATCTTGATATTGCATAGAGAATTTCTTAATTTCACCCCTCGCGTGATCAACATGTGTAGCTTTAGTTTCAGGTATAACCATATCACAACGACCAAAAGAGACACCAGAAAATGTGGCATACTCAAAGCCAAGTACCATTAATTTATCAGAAAATGCCACTGTAGCACTTTGACCACAGTTACGATATACCAAATCAACTATACCAGTTATTTCCTTGACTGTTAATATCTGATTTATTAGATCGAAGCCTAGATTCTCATGCTTAGGAAAAATTTGCCATAATATTAAACGGCCAGGAGTTGTACAAACAGTTTTATAGTGAGTTTCACCGCTGCTATTAATATACTCCATCCTATACTTTATACTAGAATGCATATGTAAAGTACCATCACTCAAGGAATGCTCAACTTCACAAAAAGCACCAAAAGATGGTAAATTATCTTCCTTAGGTTCTTGTAAAGTCAGATAATATATACCAAGTACTATATCTTTACTAGGAACTATAATCGGTCTGCCATTAGAAGGACTTAAAACGTTATTAGTGGACATCATCAACACCCTAGCTTCAAGCTGAGCTTCCAATGAAATTGGCACATGCACTGCCATTTGATCACCATCAAAATCAGCATTAAACGCCGTACAGACAAGCGGATGAAGCTGTATTGCTTTGCCTTCAATAAGGATTGGCTCAAAAGCCTGAATACCAAGTCTATGTAGCGTAGGCGCTCTATTCAACAAAACAGGATGCTCTTTTATTACCTCTTCAAGCATATCCCAAACTTCTGGTTTTTCTGCTCTTATCAACTTACTAGCAAACTTAATAGTTGGAGCCATACCATACATCTTAAGCTTTGAGTAAACAAAAGGTTTGAATAGTTCAAGAGCCATTCTTTTTGGTAATCCACACTGATTTAGTTTCAAAGTTGGACCAACAACTATTACAGAACGTCCAGAGTAGTCTACCCTTTTTCCTAAGAGGTTCTGGCGAAAACGACCCTGTTTTCCTTTTAACATATCACTAATGGACTTTTTATATCCAACAGCACCAGCTTTATTTACCAAAGTATTACGACGACTATTATCAAAAAGAGAATCAACTGCTTCTTGTAACATCCTTTTTTCATTACGAATCATAATCTCAGGAGGATTTAAGCTCAACAATTTTCTCAACCTGTTATTTCTATTAATAATAGTCCTATAATGATGATTCAGATCAGAAACTGCAGGACGACCACTCTCAAGCGATACCAAAGGACGCAAATCAGGTGGTAAAATAGGTATAGTTGTAAGTATCATCCACTCAGGCCTATTTCCAGATTTAATGAAGTTTTCAACAATACGCAATCTCTTTATAATTTTCTTTCTTCTTATCTCAGAAGCAACAGATTCTAATTCTAGTCTTAAATCCTTCCTAATTTCATGTAAATCAAGGCGCGTTAGCAACTCTCTTATAGCTTCAACACCTTGCATAGCTACAAAACTATCGATCCCATAGCTATCTTTAGCTTCATTATAAGCTTTTTCACTAATAATCTCACCTTTTTCAAAAGGCGAAACAAGAGGATCTATTACGATATAATTATCGCTATATAAAATATTCTCAATATCTCTGAGAGACATATCCAATAATGCTCCAATTCTTGAAGGAAGCGATTTCAAAAACCATATATGAGCAACAGGAGATGCAAGCTCTATATGACCCATCCTTTCTCTTCTTACTTTAGAAGATGTAACTTCTACTCCGCATTTTTCGCATATGCGACCTCTGTGTCTTCTTTTTTTGTATTTTCCACATAAACATTCATCGTCATTGACAGGGCCAAAAACCTTAGGGCAAAATAATCCACCTTTCTCAACTTTGAACGTACGATAATTTGCAGTTGAAACATCTTCTATCTCACCACAAGATATACGCTTAATACTTTCAGGGCTAGCAATCGATATGCTAACCTCATTAAAAGGTTGTGCAATGTTAGTGTGAGATATATCTTCAATCACTACATCATTTTGCTTTAAATCTACATTTAAACATAAAGAACGTAGTTCTTTTATCATCACATTAAAGGATTCAGGAATTCCACATTCAAAATTACTGTCACCTTTTATTATCGATTCATAAATCTTAACTCTACCATTAATATCATCAGACTTCACAGTTAACATTTCCTGCAAAGTATAAGCAGCACCATAGGCTTGTAATGCCCAACATTCCATTTCACCAAAACGCTGACCACCAAAATGAGATTTTCCTCCAAGAGGTTGTTGAGTAACCAAACTATAAGGCCCTACTGAACGCGCATGAATTTTACCATCAACCAAGTGGTGCAACTTAAGCATGTACATGTAACCAACTGTAACCTTGCGGTCGAATTTTTCACCACTGCAACCGTCATATAATACAGCTTGTCCAGAGTTATCTAAACCAGCAAGTTCAAATAATTTTGCTATTTGTTCATCTTTTGGACCCTCAAATACAGGTGCAGCAACAGGAACGCCATCACGTAATTTGCGTGCAAATTCAATGAGATTATTATCACTAATATTACGAATATCATTACAGATAGATACGTTACTGCCATAGCTATAAACCTCAATCAGGAAGTTACGTAAATTGCTGTATGAACTTTTACAAGAGTTCAAATAGTTCTCTACTAACTCATTCAACTCGTCATTTAGTGCATTCTTATTAGGTGTATTTAAAACAGAAGCCGTTATTTCATCATCATCAATATTTTCAATTTTTTTATTATCAAGGTATGCTACTGCAAATTGTGTAAAATTATCATCGTTAAGGGACCTAATTCCCTTGCAAAAAGCACTTTTGATCTTATTGATCTCATCGAGAATATTACTTACCTTTTCCCCTAATTTTCTACAAGCCCAACCTACATGCGTTTCCAGTATTTGCCCTACATTCATTCGTGAAGGAACACCAAGAGGGTTAAGAATAATATCAACAGGAGTACCATCTTCCAAATAAGGCATATCTTCCACTGGCACAACTCGAGAAATCACACCTTTATTTCCATGTCTACCAGCCATTTTATCCCCTGGTTGCAGACTATGTTTCACAGCAATGAAAACTTTTACTGACATCGACACACCTTGAGGCAGGTCATAACCTTCATGTAATTTTTCTACTTTTCGCTTAAACTGTGCTATTGCATGTGATACTTTTTCATCAAAATCTTTTTTTAAGCTCTTAACTTGCTCAGAAATGGATTGGTTTTTTAATCCTATACCCCACCATTGCTCACGTTCAATAGAGTCAAATTTTTCTCGATCTTGAGAACCAGAATTAATAAGAAGTTTCTTCAGTTCATCATAGAAATATTCACTAGTAACATTGATTATATAATCTCGCTCTTCCTCAAAGTCATTTATCTCTTTTTGTTTGATGAGTAATGCCCTTTCATTTTCTTCAACCCCCCTGCGTGTAAAGACTTGTACATCAATTACTGTCCCTTCAACATCTGGAGATGTATATAAAGAGGAATCCGCACAATCGAATGACTTTTCACCAAAAATTGTCATTAATAACTTCGTTTCAGGAGGCAATGAAAGAGAAGGTTTAGGTGTAACTTTACCTACCAGAATATAGCCTGGACCAACTCTTGTACCAATTTTCACTATACCACTATCATCCAAGTGATATAGATTTTCTTCATTAACACCAGGTATAGCACGAGTTATTTTTTCTGATCCTAAAGGGGTATCATGTACAACACAGTCAAATTCTTCTATATGAATAGAAGTAAAGAGATCTTTTTTAACAACTTCACTAGAAATAATAATAGAGTCTTCAAAATTATAACCTTGCCAAGACATAAAAGCGACTAGCAAATTTTTACCAAGCGCCAACTCACCACTGTTAATTGCAGGACCATCAGCTATTACATCACCCTTTTTAACATAATCACCTACGCACACTAGCGGTCTTTGATTAATACAAGTATTATGGTTAGAACGCTGAAATTTCCTTAGATGATAAATATCTACGTCCAAGTAGTTAACCCTTTCTTTATCAAAAGCACGTATAACTATAGAGTTACTATCAGAACTATCAACTATGCCATCGCGTTTTGCTAAAACTACAGCACCAGAGCCAGAAGCTACAAAAGACTCCATACCAGTAGCAACCAGAGGAGCGGTAGGCTTCAATAAAGGTACGGCCTGACGTTGCATATTTGAGCCCATTAATGCTCTATTAGCATCATCATTTTCTAAAAATGGAATCAAGGAAGCTGCAACTGATATTACCTGCTTAGGAGATACGTCAATGTAACTAACTTGGTCGCTACTTACCATGACGAAGCTACCAGCATATCTACAGTATAGCATGTCATCAACAAAGCAATTATTTTCATCAAGCTTTACGCTAGTGTCAGCTATATGATGTGAGCCTTCGTCTATAGCAGAAAGATACTCAATTTGATCAGTAACAACCCTATTGACTACTTTTCTATAAGGGCTTTCAATGAAACCATATTTATTAATACGCGCGTATATAGCTAAGCTGTTGATTAACCCTATATTTTGCCCTTCAGGAGTCTCAATAGGGCAAATTCTTCCATAATGAGTTGGATGAACATCACGCACCTCAAATCCTGCCCGTTCTCTTGTTAAACCGCCAGGACCTAACGCGGATAACCTTCTTTTATGTGTTATTTCAGATAACGGATTAGTCTGATCCATAAATTGAGATAATTGAGAAGAATTGAAGAAATCTCTTAAGACATTAGTTAACACTTTTGGATTAATAAAATCAGATGAAGAAACTTTATCTAAACTAGAAGTGGACATAGAATCAACTATTGCGCGTTCCAATTTCAACAACCCAGTTCTAAATTGATTTTCTATAAACTCTCCAACTGATCTTACTCTTCTGTTTCCTAAATGATCAATATCATCTACAGATCCTTGACCGTCACGTAACAATACTATTTTTTTCACAATTTCAATAATATCTTCATGCGTTAAAACAGTTAAATCCTCATCATAATTTAATCCAAGGTAAGAGTTAAGCTTCAACCTACCAATGTTAGACAAATCATAATTTTCCGGACTGAAGAAAAGACTACGGAAAAACTCTTCTACTATCTCTAAAACAGGAACTTCACCAGGACGCAAAACTCTATATATTTCATATAGTGCATCCTGATAAGACATGTTTTCATCTAAGAAAAGCGTATTTAATATATAAGGTCCAACAAACAAATTATCTATGTTCAACACTGATATTTCATCTACAGATAATAACTCAAGCTTCTTTATGTCTTCCAGCTTTATAGATTCACCAGCAGATAAAATTTTCGTAGAGCTAGCACTATCCATTAAATCTTCTGCGAGGAATAAACCACATATAGAATTAAACGGAACCAGATACTCTTTCAATTCATTATCATATAGCTTTTTAGCTAGTCTTGAGGTAATACGAACGTTAGCTTTAAGCAGCACATTACCTTCAATATCCATTAAGTCGAAAGGCAGCCTCACTCCTTTAAATTTATCAGGAACAAAAGGCACTTTCCAACCATCTTTATGTTTTACATACTTTATTTTCTCATAAAATCTATCGAGTATATCATTATTTGATAGACCCAACGCCTTTAATAAAACTGAAATTGGCAATTTTCTTTTTCTATCAACACGAAAATACAAATGGTCTTTAACATCAAATTCAATATCAAGCCAAGAACCCCTATAAGGAATAATTCTAGCAGAATAGATCAATTTACCAGAATTGTAAGTTTTTCCCTTATCGCTATCAAAAAATACACCAGGAGACCTATGCATTTGTGAGACGATAACTTTTTCCACACCATTAATGATGAAAGTGCCCTTATCAGTCATCATAGGCAACCCACAAAAGTGGACTTTCTGCTCTTCTATAGATTTTACAACGGTTGCAAGTTTAGAATGATCTCCACTCTCTTTAATCGATTTATATTCATCAAGAGAAATACCATCCTGCATAACAACAAGACGTATAGAAGCAATAACCTGAGCAGAAAAAGTTACACCACGCTTTATACACTCAGATTCATCATACTTAGGATCATCTACCCTACAACTTATAAACTCAATAGTAGCCCTACGCAAAGGATCATTTATTGGAAAGATTGTATGAAAGATAACTTCAAGTCTTTCATTACCCTTCTTCTTAGGAGTAAAAGAATCATATGATTCTTTTTGAACCTTAACCAAATCCAATAAAGAATCTTTTAAATCAATCGACCTAGAATAAGAAACTCTAGGAACAAAAGCACCAGAAGCGTACATATAAGAAGAATCAACCATTAAAATACCCCAAACTAATTAAAAGAGCTATATCAATATAAAATTAATACATTAAATATTATTCAAGCTCCACTTTAGTTGCTCCTGCTTCAATAAGTTTTTGCTTGATTTTTTCTGCTTCGTCTTTAGGAACATTAGCAGTCAAATCTTTAGGTAAAGATTCAACCAACTCTTTTGCTTCTTTTAAACCCAATGTAGAATTAACCTCTCTCACAGCTTTAATAACTCCTATTTTTTTACTCGCATCAATTTCTTTAATCACAACTTTATACTCAGCTTTTTCTTGAGCAGCAGGAGCAGCAGCATTATCACCAATAGGCGCCCCAGCACCAACAGCTCCACCAAGAAAAGAACCAGCAGGCAACCCTATTTTCTCTTCTAAAACTTTTACAAGTTCAGAAGCCTCTAATAGGTTTAAAGATAATATTTTATCAACCAAATCACTTGTTACATTACTCATAATTACCACCTTACTTAACAACAAATTTATTTTTTAGAACTATAATAATCCAAAACTCTCATAAGCCTCATAGAAGATGAATTAATAGACAACGCTAACCGAGCAGGAATATCATAAGATATTAAACGCATAATTTTAACACGCAATTCACCCAGAGAAGGCAACTTAGCCAGTTTATTAACATCTTCCACTGTTAACAATTCATTTAAATGAGCTGCGCAAATCACAGACATTTTTTCTTTGTTAGCATTAGTAAAATCAACTATTAATTTTGCAGCTTCTACTATGCCACTAGAGTATATAATAGCAACAGGACCGGAAAATTTGCCTGATAAATAAGAGAATTTACCAGTCCTTTCCAAAGCCAAGCGCGCTAGAGTGTTTTTAACTACTAATACCCCACCTGCTATAGACTTCAGACTATTCCTCAGAGTTAATGAATCATTAGCATTTATAGATTTAAAATTTACTAATATCAAGAAATCATTATTTACAAATACGTTTATTGTGCTCTGTATAAATTCATCCTTATCTTTACGCTTCACGGTATCACTCCCTTAAATTATATCTTCCACTTTGCCTATCTTATAAGCTTTACCCATAGTTGAATTTAAAAAAACACCCTTAAAGTAAATTCCTTTCGCAGAAATAGGTTTATTATCTTTAATTACTTTAAGAAAGGCTTTTAAATTTTCTAGCAAGTCATCAATATCAAATTTAATATTTCCTAATTTACCATGAATAACACCATTTTTATCTGTTCTAAATTTTACCTGACCAGACTTAATGGTTTTAATAGCTTCTGCAATGTTAGAAGTCACAGTACCAAATTTAGGGTTAGGCATCAGCCCTTTAGCACCCAATACTTTTGCAATAGGAGTGATTTTTGCCATAAAATCAGGAGTAGTAATGCACCAATCAACATCTAACTTTCTACCTTTTTTTATTTCTTCAACTAAATCCTCTCCTCCTGCAATATCAGCACCAGCTTTTTCAGCTTCTAATAAATGTTTATCTTGAGCGAAAACAGCTACTTTAATATTCTTCCCGATACCTTTAGGCAAAACTACTGTACCACGCACCTGCTCTTCAGATTTACGTGAATCTACGCCTAAATTGACCGCAATATCAACTGATTCATTAAATTTTGCTGAAGCAGACTCAACAATCTTCTTCAAACACTGCTTAGGATTATCATTATATGTATTCATTTACTTAACCTTCCACAACTTCTATACCCATAGATTTTGCAGTGCCTACAACCATTTTCACTGCTGAATCTTCATTATCCACTTTCATATCAACCATCTTGCACTTTGCTACTTTAATTATAGCAGACATAGGTAATTTAGCCACTAATTCTTTACCAGGATTACCAGAACTTTTACTTAATTTAGCCTCCTGCTTAAGTAAATAAGCCACAGGCGGACCGCTGACAGTAAAATCATGAGAGCGATCATCCTTTATGGAAATTCGCACTGTTACTAAATCGCCTACTTTATAATTAGCGTTAGCAGCACTAGTAACTTTATTAAAAGCTTCACAAAACTTAGGAACAGGTATACCACGTGGACCAAGTACTGAAGCAATTTTCGGTCCTGGAACTGCTTTCCCAGCTTCCATAAGTAAGTTAATCTTAGCAACTATAACACTCATAATTAATCCTCTATTTTCTCTACTTGAGCCAGATCAAGCTCTATTATTGTCGGCTTACCTAAAATCGATACTTCCACATTAATAATTTTTTTCTCATCGTTTACCATATTTACCTTACCAGTAAAATTTTGAAAAAGACCATCATTAATTTTCACTTTTTCACCTTTTTCATAACCATAACCTAACTTCTTTGTCTCTTGAGCATTATAAAGCGCATTACACATTGAGTGAATCTCATCATCCAAAATCACCTTTGGAATATTACCGTTTTTCAAAAATCCATAAACCTTAAGAGATTTTGGTATATTATTGATAAAATTCAATACTTCATCGCATAAATTCACGTATAAAAAGACATAACCAGGAAAGCATTTCCTTCGTGTAGCAATTTTCTTAGATTTCAACTCTACTTCACTTAGCTCTTCATATGGAATAAAAACTTCCTTAAAGTAATCATTAACACCCAATCTCATAGAATTTTCCAATATATGTTGGCGCACTTTCTCTTCACAATTGGAAGCAACTCTCAAGATATACCATTTATATCTATTAAATTCTTTACACTTTAAACTTATCTCATCATCTGAAATCATCTCAAAATCACCAGATTCGCCACTGCAGAATCCAGGCGTTTGATTCAAAATATTTTTGCTTTCATCACACAGATGCATATATACATACACTTCACATAATTCTTTTATATCAGACTTTGAATTACATACCGTTTGATAAGGAATAAACACTTCCTTAAAATAAACAGCATTACTTACCAATTCGCGTATGTTTTGCTCATATCCATAATCAACTTTAATGATATACCATTTATATTCACATTCCATAAATAATTCCAAATAAAGCCTTAATTACGTAAAGAGACATAAAATCCACAAAACAGAAGAAAATCGAAAAGCATAATATAACAATCATTACAACAAATAGAGATGACAACACCTCCTGTTTCTTTACCCAAGCAATTCTTCGTATTTCTTGCTTTATATCACAGAAAAAACCACACAAACTTTTTAACATTTCCACCACAACATTAATGCAGGAGCGATAGGAATTGAACCTACAACCTCTGGTTTTGGAGACCAGCGCTCTACCAATTGAGCTACACTCCTATAACTCAAACTCTCACTCCAAAATTTCAGAAACAACACCAGAACCAACAGTTCTACCGCCTTCTCTTATCGCAAAACGCAATCCCTTATCCATTGCTATCGGTACTTGCAATTCTACTTCTACACTCACATTATCTCCTGGCATTACCATCTCCTTCCCATCTAGCAATTTTATGCTCCCAGTTACATCCGTTGTCCTTAAATAAAACTGTGGCTGGTAATTCGCAAAAAATGGTGTATGCCTTCCTCCTTCCTCTTTCTTTAATATATAAACCTCCGCCTTAAACTTTCTATGCGGTGTTATCGTCCCCGGTTTCGCTAATACTTGCCCTCTCTCCACTTCTTCTCTTTTTGTTCCTCTTAACAATATTCCTACATTGAGTCCTGCACTTCCCTTATCCAGCAACTTCTTAAACATCTCAACACCTGTGCATATCGTCTTTTGCGTCGCTTTCAGACCTATTATCTCTATCTCTTCTCCCGTCTTTATCTCTCCCTTCTCTATTCTTCCTGTTACCACTGTTCCTCGCCCCGATATCGAAAATACATCTTCGATTGGCAATAAAAATGGTAAATCCACAGGCCTTGGTGGAACCGCTACATATTCATCTAACTTTTCCATCAATTTATCTATTGATTTCTTTCCATATTCGCTGCTGTCATCCTCCAGCGCCTTGAGCGCTGAACCAACCACCACAGGCACTTCATCCCCTGGAAATCCGTATTTACTCAGTAATTCCCTCACTTCCATTTCTACTAAATCTATCATATCAGCATCAGCAACATCAGCTTTATTTATATACACCACGATATATCCAACACCTACCTGCTTCGCCAGCAATATATGCTCTCTCGTTTGTGGCATTGGCCCATCAACCCCCGACACTACCAATATCGCCGCATCCATCTGTGCTGCACCTACTATCATGTTCTTTACATAGTCAGCGTGTCCAGGACAATCAACGTGTGCATAATGCCTTTTCTCTGTCTGATACTCAACATGCGCTGTTGCTATCGTTATCCCCCTCTTCCTTTCTTCTGGCGCTTTATCTATCTGATCGTACGCTACAAAATTTCCATAATGCTTCGTTATCGCCGCTGTTAACGTCGTCTTCCCATGATCCACGTGTCCTATTGTTCCCACATTTACATGGGGCTTTCCAAATGCTTCCACTACTGCTGTCATAATTATTACCCTTAATTATACTCTAACTTTAACTCATCAACCACATATTGTGGCACTTGCTCATAACAAGAAAAATGCATACTATACTGCGCCCTTCCCTGAGACATAGAACGCAAAACGTTGATATAACCAAACATATTTGCAAGAGGTACCGAAGCAGTAATTATTTTACTATTATTACCTAAATCGAGCATATCAGCAACATTTCCTCTTCTACTATTTATATCACCCATAACATCACCCATATATTCTTCAGGAGTAATGATTTCAACTTTCATTATAGGCTCCAGCATTTTTGGACCAGCTTTATTTGCCATCTCTTTAAAAGCACCTTTAGCAGCAAGTTCAAAAGCTAAAGGACTAGAATCAACCTCATGAAAAGCACCATCAAGAAGGGTAGCCTTAAAATCAATCAACGGAAATCCCGAAATTATACCACCTTCTTTTATCAACTCCAAGCCATTTTCTACCCCAGGAATATACTCTTTTGGAATAGCACCACCTACAATTTTACTTTCAAATTGAAACCCAGAACCAGGCTCAAGAGGTTCAAATTTTATTTTAACCTTAGCAAACTGACCAGCTCCACCAGATTGTTTTTTATGACTGTAATCAATTTCAACAGATTTAGTGATAGTTTCACGATATGCAACCTGAGGAGCACCGACGTTAGCCTCAACGTTAAATTCGCGCTTCATTCTATCAACAATAATCTCAAGATGGAGCTCACCCATGCCTTTCAATATAGTCTGGCCACTTTCCGCATTTACTGACATTCTCAAAGAAGGATCTTCTGCAACCAACCTATTTAGAGCAATACCTAATTTTTCCTGATCTGAAGTGGTTTTAGGTTCTACAGCAATTTCAATAACAGGCTCAGGAAATTCCATACGCTCCAATAATATAGGAAAATCAACAGAACATAAAGTATCTCCGGTGGTTGTTTTCTTTAGCCCAACTAAAGCAACTATATCTCCAGCCCTAGCCTCAGTTATATCTTCTCGGTTATTTGCATGCATAAGTAACATTCTGCCAATCCCTTCAGTTTCGTTTTTTAACGCATTTGAAACGGTAGATTTAGACTTTAATTTACCAGAATAAATACGGATAAACGTCAAGCTGCCTACAAATTTATCCGTCATCACTTTAAATGCAAGAGCAACAAATTTCTCTTTTTCTGAAGGTTTGACCTCAATTTTCTTTTCTGAATCTTTAGGATCAATTCCAACAATTACATCAACATCAATAGGAGAAGGTAAAAAGTCAACCACACCATCTAAAAGTGGTTGTACGCCTTTATTTTTAAAAGCTGATCCACATAACACAGGAACAAATTTTCCTTTAATGGTCCCATTTCTCACGCATTTTTTCAGTAAATCCACTGGCAGATCATTAGACTCAAAGTAAGTATTCATCGCTTCATCATCCATCTCAGCTGCAGCATCTAATAAAAGATTTCGATATTCTTGAGCCTTATCAAGCAAATCAGAAGGAATATCTTCATAAGAAAATTTAGCGCCCAACGTTTCTTCTTGCCATATAATGGCTTTCATAGAAATAAGGTCAATTATACCTTTGAAATCTTTCTCACTCCCTATTGGTAAATGAATAACTAAAGGTGCTGCACCAAGCTTCGTCTTTATCATATCAACACATCGATAAAAATTTGCCCCTATTCTATCCATCTTATTAACAAAGCAGATACGAGGAACGCTATATTTATCAGCTTGACGCCACACTGTCTCAGATTGAGGTTCAACTCCAGCAACTCCATCAAATACAGCAACTGCACCATCCAAAACCCTTAAAGATCTCTCAACTTCAATAGTGAAATCAACGTGACCAGGAGTGTCTATTATATTGACCCTATGATCATTCCAAAAACATGTTGTTGCAGCAGATGTGATTGTAATACCACGCTCTTTTTCCTGCTCCATCCAATCCATAGAAGCTGCACCATCGTGCACTTCACCAATTCTATTTTGCTTACCAGTATAAAATAAAATACGCTCTGTTGTGGTAGTCTTACCAGCATCTATGTGAGCCATTATCCCTATATTTCTGTATTTAGATATTCCAATTTCCATATCACAATTAATTAGCTAACATTAAAAACGAAGATGAGAAAATGCCTTATTAGCTTCAGCCATTTTATATTTTTCTTCGCACATCTTAAACGCACCACCGCGTTTATTATAAGCATCCAGTATTTCAGATTGCAAACAATCAACAGTGGTTTTTCCACTCTTTTTTCGAGCAGCAGAAGTTGCTTTAGCAATCCACCTTAACGCTAAAGAAACCGCTCTATCTTGTCGAACTTCAACAGGTACTTGATAAGTTGCACCACCAATGCGTCGAGAACGCACTTCTATAGAAGGAGTAACATTTCCTACTGCTGTCTCAAAAATTGATAACCCACCTTCGCCTATTTTCTTTTCAGCTAAAGACAAAGCGTCATAGATAATCTTTTCTGCAGTAGATTTTTTACCACATTTCATGATTGTATTAATGAAACGCATCAGCAAAACACTGCCGTAACGCGAATCAGGACTTATTTCTCTTTTTTTTGCTTTATTCCGACGAGCCATAAACTTTAACCAGATTTCTTTACACCATATTTTGAACGAGCTTTCTTTCGATTTTGCACACCACGCAGATCAAGGGCACCTCTTATTATGTGATAACGCACACCTGGCAAATCTTTAACCCGCCCACCACGTATCAAAACAACAGAGTGTTCTTGTAAATTATGACCTTCACCAGGTATATAAGCCGTCACTTCACCATACCCACTAATTTTTACTCTGGCTACTTTACGGAGTGCTGAGTTAGGCTTTCTAGGAGTTGTAGTATACACCTTAGTGCAAACACCTCTCCTTTGAGGGTTGCTTTCTCCCAAAGCTGGTACCTTTTTCTTATGGGTCAATCCTAATCTACCCTTACGTATTAATTGATTTATCGTAGGCATATGTTATAAACTCAAGCTCATTAAAATAACTAAGTTTTTAGTTATAAAATAATAAACCTCAATAGTCAATATAAAAATAAACATTACTACTCTAATAATTAAGCTCAACTGCCTTGAAAGCCATCAGTAGACTTCTTGCACTACCTCCCAAGCCACAACTGTCATTCAGTAGAAACGAAAAAACTTACTTGACACCCTTCGCCAGCCCCATTATCATGGTACTGAAGGTATTCATTTATCTTCAATCTGTGCAGATTAAATGACAACAGTATTACGTAATTGGCGTCTTATTTTTAATTTTTTGCACTATGCACACTTTACTTCTTCACAACATTTCTGGGTTTTTACCTATATAAGCTGAAACGCGCTTATAAAGCGTTTAAGACAGTATAGTACGCCAATTTGCAGGATTAGAGAGTGACAACTAGCTAATACGGGATATCTTTTGCCTTTTTTTTGCTTAGTAAATTTCTTAAACATTTAAACTAAGGTGAGTTGCATTTAAAAGCAGCTAAATTGCAGTGTTTAAGACTTAAAAAACGCCAATACTGAAAATAGACAATGACTAGGGCTTCTTTTGCCTTTTTTTTGCTTGGTAAATTTCTTAATATTTATGGCAACATGAACTGGGCAGGAAGGTGTCATTCCAGTGCTTGACACTGGAATCCAGTTTTCCATATAATCTCATCGAAAATGTTGTAACCACTTTCTGTGCTAGTTTGCTTGCTTACAAGCAAACTTTTCTGGATCTCAGTGTCTGGGCACTGGGATGACAGGGGAGGGAGGCTACTTGGATGACACCATTCTTTTTCCTGGATCCAAGTAGTCAGGGCACTGGGATGACAGGAGAAGGTACTAGGATGACACCCTGACCTCGTCGTCCCGCTACGTGTTAGCGGAATCTAGAGATACCGTGACGGTATGACGTAAAGCTCGCATTAGCTATACTTTTATGCTCACCAACTTAGCTGGATCCAAGTAGTCAAGCTACTTGGATCTGCAAATTGCAATGTTCGTACAGCTGCGTGCTTGACACTGGGATTTAGTGCAGCTACCCTAAACTGGAAGCTCATCTTGCTATTTTTGGCTGAAAGAAACATATTTTTAGAATAATGAAAACAATCAGCACTTTAATTCAAGAAGGATCGGAGTTATTATCGTCACATAAAGTTGAATCACCACATTTAGATTGTGAAATCATCATGCAGCACGTACTTGGAGTGGAAAGATCATTTATAATTGTGAACCATGCTGATCAAGTGCCGATGGAGAAAGAACTTTTATTTTGGAAATTAACAAAAAAAAGAGCGGAAAGATATCCAATATCGCAAATAATAGGTAATCGTGAATTCTGGAGTAAAAATTTTATAGTTAACCAGCATGTTTTAGATCCAAGGCCAGATAGTGAAACAATAATCCTAGCAGTGTTAAAATATTACCCAAACAAAAAACAGAAACTAAAAATTGCAGATTTTGGTACAGGCACAGGTTGTTTATTGATATCCGTACTTAGTGAGTATGAATATGCTGTTGGCGTCGGTTTTGAAAAAAGCTTGGAAGCATATAAAGTTGCCTATCAAAACACAAAAAAACATGATCTTCTCAGCAGAGCCAAAATATTTCCAAGTTCGTGGACAGAGTGCAGAGGTTCATTCGATCTTATAATCAGTAATCCTCCATATATTAAAAGAAGCAAATTGAAAGACTTGCAAGCTGAAGTGCAAAAGGAACCAAGAATTGCCCTTGATGGTGGTATTGATGGTTTGAGCTGTTACTTGAGCATTTTTCCAATATTGAGAAAGTGCCTTAAAAAAAATGGGTTTGCGATATTGGAGATAGGTGAAGATCAAAGCAATATTGACAAAATAATCCCCTCATACGAATTAGCTTTTCAGGAATATGTATATGACTTAGCGGGAATGAAGAGATGCATTGTTGTGAAAAGAACATAGCTAATGTTTTTTTGCCTTCATCCCATATTATCCTATATCATCCCAGTACCCTCTACCTAGTCATCCAAGTAGCGTGACTACTTGGATCTATATTTAACTAGATCCTATGGTCAAGCCATAGGACGACAGGAACGGTTTTATGCATTTTTTAAAGGGCAACATGTTTAAGCTTTGCTGGCAAAATGGAAAGTAAGACCAGCCTCTATACCGTGTGTGTGAAATAGTTGATTACCTATATTTATTTCCTCAGTTACTTTGCTACCTGAGCTAGGATTAAGCTTCTTTTTTTTATCATTATTAGGGTCGTCTACCACTTGTCCTAACCTTTTTGCTGTAAGCTTAATATCGCTACCAATAGCACCAAAACCTCTATATCCGATATGCATATTTACATCTTCGTTTATGCGATAGTCAAAGCCAGCTTTTAATTGACCTGCGGGTCTTATTGAAGGTTTTTCAAACATCGTCATTCTTGTTGCACCGATCCCAATACCAACGTAAGGAGAAAAAGAGAAACGGTCACTTTTCCAATGATGATAAACATTTGCCATTACAGATATGTTCTCAATTTGGTCATGACTAACTGCAGCACTATAGAGATAAGTTTCTTTATCAGGATCCTCACCAGTCTCCTTTAGGTATGAAACAGTTATTTGGCTACTTGTTAAACCAATATTATCCACTTTTACAGAAGAATACATCCCTTCCAATTCAGCCCTATAGCTGTTGTTACCCAATTCCCCTGTGTAACCAAATGCCACATTTGCAGCAAAAGGTGGATTATAATCTCCTTTATACTCACTTAGTGACTGACCTTCTGTGTTCTGAGCACCCCTGTCATTTATAGACAAATTTTTGATACCTGTAGTGCTTGTTTTTAGTACGCTTGTGTTATTTAAATATTGACCGTATACCCACTACCAAAGTAAAACCCTTCTGTTTCACTTGCAAAAGATTGTTGTGACAACAATAAAGCAAATGCTGTAACCGCTAATGTTTTTTTACTAATCATTACTACTCCCCTAGTTAAAATAGCTAATCTAATACTAATTAATTAAAAATGGCTTAATATGAAAAACCTAATTATTTGCATAACTTGCACTTTTCTGAGCTAAAAATAGGCAAAGTTAACCTTACTTCTCGTCATTTTTTAATTTATCCTCATCTTCAAATTCATCCTCCTCTTCTTTGTCATCAAACCCATCATCGCTCCTATCCTCATCTTCCTCGTCATCATCTTCAAACTTATCGTCGATATCTTCATCATCAATATCTTCGTCTGCAAATTCATCTGATTCATCATATACTGCATCTTCGGTTTTAGTTTCAGCAGGATAATCAACTGAATTAGGTCCCTCAAGAACATTATTCCCCTCGTTATTAACCTTATCTTTGCTCGCAGCGGCAGAAAGAACTTTGTTTGGGTCATATGGTTCTTGTGTAGGCACACGAGTTTGTTTGAGCAGCCTTCTTGTGAAGGTGGTATCACTGTAGTACAAAATTTTCTTTGATTTAATTGGGTAAGTCGACTCTATTAAAATTATCTGATCGTCACGTGGCAACATAATAACTTCTTGAGGCAATAGCAATGCTCTCTGTATTTCAGAGATATGTAATGACCTTGAAGCAGGATTTAAATCTAAAAATTTAGGCTTATTCAACGATTCTTGTTGTACAGTTTTGTTTCCTATAAGTTGCGATATTAAATTAGCTGTTTCAATATTATTGGCTGCAAAAGTTATTCTGTAAGTCGAGTTTGACAAAAAGGAGTTCATCCCTGCTTCTTCGTATATTCCTTTGAGCTGCTCAGTATCTTGAACAATTAAGAATAACCTAACTCGATAACCACGAAAATATGCAATACCTGTTTGAAATTGCTCCATTTTTCCAAGTGTAGGAAACTCATCCATTAAAAACAATACGCCATAAGGCTCGTCATCCGATGGCAATTTTCTACATAAAAACTCAGTTGCCTGTTGGTAAAAAACCTGCATTAAAGGCCTGAGCCTAGTCAAGTTGTCAGGAGTTAAACCAACATAAACTGTAATTTTCTTCTTTTTAAAATCTAGAATATTAAAATCACTTGACGCAGTTGCAGTATCAATCAATGGGTTTACCCACAATTCAAGTGATGAGTTCATGGTTGATACAACACCTGACCTTTCTTTATCAGCTTTTTGTAAAAAAGCTGCAATATTCATATATGCTACAGGGTGTAGTATTTTACCCATTGTATCAAGAGCAACAGCAAGATTATAAACCACGTCATCACTACGCATCGTACGCACAACTTCACCAAAAGATTTAACTTTCTCTGGTGCAGCAAGTAAGTATAATACCACTCCAACAAATAAGCTTCTTGCTTCATTCTGCCAAAAGTCTTGTTCAGGCATGATTAGGTTAGCTATTTTCTGCACATCGTCAACCATCTGCCCAGGTTTTTCACTAATCCATTGTAATGGATTGTAACAGTGACTTATTCCATCTGGCTGCGCTGGATTCCATACGTATACTTTTTGTCCTTGTCGTTCTCGCCAACCACTTGTTATTTCATAGTTTTCTAATTTTATGTCGTGTACAATTACCGAGTCAGTCCAAAATAATAAATTAGGAATTACAAAGCCAACACCCTTACCAGAACCTGTAGGTGCAAATAACAATGCATGCTGAAACCTATCAGAAATGAAGTATCCTCTTTTATCTTTACCAAGCAATAATCCCTTTTTGCTTCTTAATCCTGCTTTTCGTATGTCTTTCTCTGATGCCCACTGCGAATCTCCATGAAGTGATTCCTTCTTTTTAAATGGTCGCCACTCAATTATCCTTTCTCTTAAATTCCATAAGATAATCATTAAAACAATGATAGGCAGTGCAGAAGATATAATTAATGTGATTTTGAGCTCAAGGCTATATAACTCTGGATGATGCCAACAATATTGTATATGATCAAAAATCGTTGGCCAAAGAGCTTGAGGGAAAGGCGCCAAACTAGGATTAATTGCCTTAAAATCCACAGCATCCGGACCATCAGCAAACAGAACAAACAATATACCAGATAGATAGAAGCAAAACTCAAGTACGCTAAAAGCTACTACACCTCCTATGAGAATATTACGTAGGTGATTTCTATTACTCATAAACTACTCTTCCTTAACTTATGTATAAATTTAAGCATTTTCGCTCGCAGATCTAGTAAATAATATCTCAGAAATGCTTCTTTTGCCCCCACCGGTTCTTTTTAGCTGAATAACAATATCAATCACATTTCTAATGTATGGTATAATTTGGTCTGGAGGAATGCCAAGGTTTGCTTGCATAACCATCAGTTTTATTTGCTCAAGGGCCATTGTTGGACTATCCGCATGAAGGGTTGATATTGATCCAGGGTGACCAGTATTTATCGCCCTAAGAAAACTAAAAGCTTCCGCTCCACGGAGCTCACCAACTATTATTCTGTCTGGCCTTAAACGTAAGCACGCTTCTATCAAATCTTGAGTGGTTACTTTTGCTCTGCCCTGCCCTCCTTTAGAGGCAATTAGATGGACTTTATTGGGATGATCGTTCAAAACGATTTCCCTTGCATCCTCAACAGTAATAATTCTTTCCTCATCTGGAATAGCACGCAAAGTAGCATTAGTAAAAGTAGTCTTACCAGTGGAAGTTCCACCACTAATTATAATATTTTTCTTACTTATTACAGCGTATTCTAAAAACTCTTTTATTTTTTTTTGCCTTAACAATAAATCCAAATGACGGTCAACTGGATTATCAGTTGCTTCTGTAACAGTTTCAGAAAAAGCCCCCATTTTTTCGTAATCATCGAGTGCTAACTGCATGCTAGAAGGCTTACGAATCGACATGACTACTTTATCAGGTTCACATGCTGGCGGAAATACTATCTGTATACGATAACCATTTGGTAATGTTGCCGAAAGTAACGGCGCTTCTTCGCTAAGTTTTTGTTCTGTAGCTTGAGCAATCAGTCTGCCAAGAGATTTCAAATGGTTAAGATCGAATACTTCTAATTTTTCACACCTTATTTCACCGCGATTTTCAATCCATACTTCCTTTGGCTTATTTATTGATATTTCATTTACGCCTTCTTCTTGAAATATGCCTTGTAATGGCTCCAAATATGTATCAAGTGCAGCATAGTTCATTTCATTGATTTAATATTGCCTGTGGAGGAAATACTATATCTTGGTTAACAAATACTTTCAATGCAGTGCCTTGATCAACATAAATAGTTGGTTTTTTATCTGTATATCTGCCCACTACATCCCGCATATCTTTAGAAAAATCCTCGATTGATTTCCCGATTGCTTCATCATAAACAGACTTGCTTTTTCTTTGAATTTGTTCTAACAGTTGATTTACAATTTCCAGGCTTATATTTACCTCGTCTTCTTCAATTCCTAGTGCTTTTGCTATTTCCTCTTTCATTATTTTTAGTAAATCTTGTCTGCTTTTGGCACTCCGAATTCTTCCGATAGCCCCAAGGCCTAATTTCCATTTGTCACTAGATATCTTCTTTTCTGGGTCAATAATGAGTTGGAGAGAAGAAAAATCTATTTCGGTTGCAGTGATAGACTTTACTGCATCTCTGACAGTTAGCGTATCAACAAGATTAGAAGCCTTTTGCCCTATAACAGCAGAACCAATCGAAACACCAGCAAGTGTCACCGAAGAGAATAACGCACTTACTATTTTGTTATCAACTATTCCTGCTATTCCTGCTCTACCAAGCTCGTCAGTACTAAGTGATGAGATTGCAATATCTATTCCATGTGGCAGAATCACTCTATTCCAGTTTATATTTACACGAGATTTAGCAACATTCGAGTCAAATGAATAACTGCCTATCAATCTTGAGCCTTTAGGTATTAAAACTGTATCACCAGTTTCTGCATAAACATCTCTACTCACCATAGCACGCAGCATTCCTTGCAGATCAGAGTTTATTGCAGTTTCAAGAACAGCATCAATAATTTTACCTTGAGTAATCATTAAACCAAGCTTTCCTACTCTGGTAGCTTTGCTCGATTGTGCTGAAGTGTCGGATAAAATAGCATCAGCAGCCTTGTTCTCTCCACTACCACCTGAAATTGTCAACATCTGTGCACTACGTCTGTCTCTAGGATAACCGCCACCCCCTATTGTAGGAAACGAGGTAGGTAAATTGCCCATAACATTACTAGAAGGAAAATTTTGCTTTGGCAAAATAGGTATATTTGACACAGGAGTTTCTTTTGGTTTCTCTTCTTCTTTTTTCATCACTTCTTCTTTTCTAATTTGTTTTATTTCTGGTATGATTAGTGGTGTAGGAAGAGGAGGTAAGGGTGGTAAGGGATCAGTTATTATTCTTTCAGGAACCATTACATTATCTGGAACTTGTTCCAACTTTCCTTTCAATTCTTGAACGTTTTGCTTTGTTTCCTCTTTTTTAATAACTTCTGAACCCTCTTTAGGAGAAGGACTAAAATAGAGATAATACACTCCACCAGCCAGAAGCACTAAAATAATGACCATCAATGCCCTATGACCTTGATTAGAGCCAACTGTTACTACCTTATTCTCTATTTCTGATTCATCTTCTGAATTGTTACGCCTTTCTTTATTCATATTGCATGTACCACAGCTAAAGTGACCTATTTATAATTTCAACTTCACCATCTTCATAACGCATAAATAGCTTTTTATGTACTCCTTTTATTATAACATAATCATCAAATAACAGCCTTTTACAAGGTTTATCCTCCCCTTCTACAAAAACCTGAGGTATTTTATTATTATTTCTAAATTTTAAATAGGTTAAATAACCATCATCAAATAACTCGATCGGAACTATATCCGCATTACCACCTTCATCAATATATGTATAATTGTACTTCGTATCATTTTCTTGTATTATTTTTTCTAGCTTGTCTGTAGTATATTGCATTTGAGTAGGTAAAGAAACCTCATCTAAATCAACATCAAATTCACCTTCTTCTTGAGGATAATAAAAACGTACTACGTAAGATATATCCTTTTCAGCAGAATAATCGTGATCTACTTTCTTAGCATCAGTATCCGGGTATTTATCGTAGTTTGGCCTTGAGATTAAATCAAAAATGTAATTTCTTTTTTTAGTTGTCGTAATAATCATGTTAGTGCGACTACTAACTTCAAATGGCATGATAAGCAATTTATTGTCATAAGGATTAATTTTCCAACTTGATGCATCACCAACAGCGATATTTTTAACTTTTTCTCCTTCCGCAAATTCAATATAAGAATAGTAACCCTGACTAAAAACCACCGTAAATACTTCATTAGGGCTATACACAAAAGTCTTTATTCTACTATCTATAGAAATAGGCTCATTATAATTAATGGATGCGTTTAAATTGCCACTTACAAGTAAAGCTAAAACTAATAATATCCTATACATATTCATCATCTACTCTATATGAAATAACTTGAAATCCTAATGGGTTAATATATCTTTGCTGATCATCCATTTCAAGCGATGCATATCTATATGACATAATAACTATCTTATTTTTTCTCGTAGAACTTCCATCTTTCCGTGTAAATTCCACAAAAAATCTCACCTGAAGAGCATCGTTACCCAACTTTTGAATTGAGCGAATTTTAAATTCACTTTTGGTATCTGAATATAAATTAAAAAGATCATCCATATTCTGCGATCCTACATAATTTCTAAATTCATTATACACATCAGGTGAGGAAAACAACCTCACCTTTGTATAATAGTTATAATTATAATGATATGGATCAAAAACCTCCCTTGCTTTTATATACTCTGAAATAAAATAATCGTTTAGCGCTTCATCTGCAGAATACTGTTTTACTGTGACAGGATCAACCAATTGCACTATTCCTGATTTCTTGTCAATTTCTATAACAAATGGCTCAATAGTGCTACTTGTGCTAATTTTAAATATGACTAATATGCTGATAGAGATCGTTGCTAATAATATTAATGCAAATAAAAGTAGAATATTCCTTTGAGCAATAACTGTGCTGTAGCGGTTTGAATTCCAATTTATATCCTTATCTAAGGATTCAGTATTTTTTTCTCGCTTAAAAAATCTTAGCATTTTAGTATTCCTAAAAATCTTAACTTATGTTAATAAACATAGCAAATTAACAAAGTAGTTACAGCAAAAAAGCTAAAAAACTCTTAATCTATGGCCTAATTTACCAAACTTTGTCTCCATATATGAATCGTTATATTTATTACGTTCCACAATAAGTGGTAGACACTTTGTAACTCCTATACCACTACTTTCCAATTCTGACAATTTCCTATCATTGTTTGTAAGTAATTGGATTTTGTTAATGTTCAATTTCTTAAGCATTTTAGCTGCAACAGCAAAACTCCTTTCATCATCTTCAAAACCCAATATTCTATTTGCATCAACAGTATCAAGATTATGTCCTCTTTGCATACTGTACGCTCTTAACTTATTAGTTAAACCAATGCCTCTTCCATCTTGCATCAAATACAATATAATACCACTTCCAGAGTCAGCTATCATTTGAATTGCTTGACGTAACTGACTTCTGCAATCGCATGACAAGCTATCTAACAAGTCACCCGTATAGCACGAAGAATGAATTCTCACTAATGGTTCGTCATCTTTATCTGGATTGCCAATGATAATTGCATGATGTTCTCTTCCACCACTTTCGGTTCTATAAGATATGATATTTACTTCTTGAGTCTGTTTTAAAAATAATGATGTTTTGCACACTTCATATATATCCTGATTTTCTTGAAAATTATTTATGAATGACGTGTCCAGTGCAATAACGTCATTTTTCTCGCACCAATTTCGCATTTCATGGTTATTCTCAAAAGTCATATCAGCCACTAACGCGTATGGCAATAATTCTGAGAACTTAAGCAAGGCAATAGCACATTCATCTATTGTCTTTGAGCATTGCAACTCTTTTATGCAATCTTCCTTTGAACAGTTTATTAAATAGAGCAGTTCATCAAAATTATTCACCAACAGACGTTTGCTGTTATGTTCTTTATTCTGAGATATGTATTTTACCTTACTTGAAGTTAAAGTAACATATACATTACTTGATGTAAGCTTGTATTGATTAAATAAATCTCTTTCTAAAGCCTCAGCAGCAGCAAACAATAGGTAATTACTTTCATCATATATTACAATTGGCCGACCGCGCCTGATTTCGCTGATAGCTCTTTCTACCTTATTGCTACTCTGATTTCCTATAAACATTTTTACCCATATTAAACAGCGATAAAAACTGGTGCGGCCGAGAAGACTTGAACTTCCAAGGCCTTATGAGCCACAGCGACCTCAACGCTGCGTGTCTACCAATTCCACCACGGCCGCACTATATTCTAGTTTTTATATAATTATTTTAAATTACTTAATCATTTTAGAATTTTTCATCTAGAGTGTCAATCTGATACTAGAATAATTTAGAAATTGTTTGTATAATTTGATTATGAATTTTGTGATTATAAATTTTAATCATTTAAGATAACCTTACTACTAATTTTTAACTTAGGTTTTTATACAAATGAATATAGCTAATATCTTTATTTTTTTAGCTCTCTCTCTTATAACTAGCTTTCATTTCGTCCATGCACAAATATTATACACATGGTCTCAAGTTATCCCAGAAAATAAACTAAGCATACGCGCAATTACGGACAATGACATGTGTCCCATTGTTTATGTTGATGGCGAGGAAACAGAAATGCTGAATCGCAGCTCAATTAACAATGGTGGTCATAACGAAACAGTTTGTGAACTGACAGTACAAACAAGTGCCAAAAACATTAGTATTGAGGATCTACGGGTTCCTATATTACCAAAAAAGGTTAATAAAATTGCTTTCATTGGTGACACGGGCTGTAGAATAAATATGTTATTTCAGCAGGAATGTAATTCGGTAGATAGCTGGCCTTTAAAAAAAAATTTAGATTCAATCGCCCTTCATAAACCAGATTTAATTATCCATGTTGGTGATTATCATTATAGACAAACAAAATGTAGAAATACAAAAAAGTGTGGCGATATTTATGGATATAATAAAGAAGTTTGGTACGCTGATTGGTTTGAGCCTGCAAAGGATATTTTATCACAATCCCCTTTCCTTTTTGTTCGTGGAAACCATGAGAGTTGTGATAGAGCTTATGAAGGATGGTTCAGGTATCTAGATTCATACCCCTTTTCGTCTGAAAAATGTGGAAACTTCGTTTCTAGTTGGTCCTTAGATGCTGGACCGATGAAATTTTTTATCTTCGACTCTTCATCCGGTGAGGATATTTTTACAACCCAAAGCACAATTGATGCTTTTGAGAGGCAATCTGATAAATTGATACAAAATAGTTCTGACAAGCCCATGTGGTTTTTAACTCATAAACCGCTTTGGAGATCTCCAAAAAAAGAATTTTTGACATTAAAAAGCCATGGTAATCTTACACAAATCGAAGCTTTTGGAGATAAATTTCCAAGCAATGTTACTACCATAGTTTCTGGCCACATTCATATAGCCCAGATTTTATTAATGGATAATGTTCCAGACCAAATTATAGTTGGAAACGGTGGTGCATCATTACACACTCAAGATCAAGAATCTGTTTATCAAAATGTAGAATTTGACTATTCAAATGGTAAAAACTACTTAGCACACGAGGTTAGAAACTTTTTTGGCTTTGGCTTTGCAATACTAAATTTAGATGATCACGAATTTACCTTCTATAATCAACACAATAAGGAAATGTATTCTGCGAAGCTAACAGAAGATTTTAAACTTAAACGGATTAAAACTATAGTCGATTCATTTTAGGATTTGTTATTAGCTATTTTAAAAACGCTACTTAAACATTTTTTTTAATCGATTGATTTCATCAGCAAATTTTGAGTCGGTCTTTATAAAATTTTCTACTTGTTTTACTGCATGTATAACAGTAGCATGGTCTCTGCCACCAAAGTTTCTCCCAATATCTGGTAGGCTTTTTTGCGTAAATTTTTTGGCAAAATACATAGCTATTTGTCTTGGCCTTGCAAGACTGCGAAGCCTTCTATTGGATTGCATATCTGCAACCTTTATATTGAAAAATTCAGCTACTTTCTTTTGTATTTCTTCTATTGTGACTGACCTATGATTTGACCTAAGAAGATCGATTAGGGTTTCACTAGCTGATTCTACCGTCATACTTCTTCCAATTAATGAGGTATGGGTAACCTTATTTAATGCTCCTTCTAATTCTCTTATATTAGATTTTATGTTCCTTGCTAAAAACTCTAGGACATCTTTCGGAACATACATATTCATCTGCTCCACTTTTGCCTGCAATATACCAAGCCTTAATTCAAAAGTTGTTTCATTAATATCTGCCACCAACCCCCAACCGAGTCGTGATTTTATTCTTTCTTCCACTCCATCAAGATCACTAGGAGACCTATCAGCTGATATAACCAATTGTTTATTTTGGTCTATCAATGCATTGAAAGTGTGAAAAAATTCTTCTTGTGTACTATCTTTACCACTGATAAATTGCACATCATCTACCATCAATACATCTACTGATCTAAATTGCTCTTTAAATAACATAATATCTTTGCTTCGCAGCGCTGTAATATATTGGTACATGAATTTCTCTGCTGATAAATACACCACTTTTCTTTTTGCTGATGGGGAATTGACTATGTGCCAAGCTATAGCATGCATTAGATGTGTTTTACCAAGTCCCACTCCACCATATAGAAACAAAGGATTGCTGCCTAATATTGGATCTATAGATTCTGCCACACGCTTTGCCGCCGTAAATGCTAATTCATTTGGCTTTCCCACTACAAAATTATCAAAGGTGAACCTTGGATCCAGCGGCGAACCAAGATTATGATTACTTTCCTCTCTGTTTTTTAGTATAACATTAAAATTTGAATTCCTCTCCTCAATTACTTGAATATCAATAGAACGTATACTTTTATCTTCGCTTTGCCATAATGATAATATTTTTTTCATGTAATGAACTGTAATCCACTCTTTTATAAACCTTGTTGACACGGATAAAAGAACTTCCCCATTTCTGCTACTGACAAATTTTAGTGAACTCAGCCAGCTATTATATGTTGCTTCTCCATAAAGATTATAAAGACAATTTTGGATTTTTTCCCAAGTAACATTATGATCCGTTACTGTAATAATCTGATCAAAAAACATAGTAGAAACCTTAGGGCTAGTTAAGTTCAT